>CAVRXC010000021.1:0-36001 GCA_963724995.1 uncultured Actinomycetes bacterium | reverse complement strand
ACGAGGTTGTAGACGAAGCTGTCGTAGCTGTCGATCACCAGGATCCGCGGCACTCGACAGACTGCCCGTCGACCGGCATCGCTGTCGAACGGGTTGCGGACACGTCGAGATTCGCTCGGCGATGTCGGAAGAGCCCCGGCGCCGATGTCGCGCGGTTTGCGAAGACCTAGACTCCAGCGCCGTGGCACCCCCGAAACGCAAGACCGGTGGTCGGACGACCCCCAAGACCACGCGGCGCGGTGAGCGGCCGTTGGTGAACCCAGACGAGAGCAAGGCGGGAGTTCATTCCTCGGCTCGCTACACGCCGCCCGTCCCCCGTGAGATCCGGCGTGGGCAAGCCATGGGTGCCGGTGGTGATGATCGTCCTGCTGGTCCTCGGGGCCGTCATCATCATGGCCCGCAACTTCGCGTTCTCGGGCAACAACTGGCTGACGCTCCTCGGGCTCGGATGCATCCTGGGCGGGCTCTACACCGCCACCAAGTGGCGATGACGGACGCCAGCGCCGTGGATGCGCGCCCACCTTTCCACATGACGTGAATCACATCTCTGTCATTCTCACACAGAGTTATCCACAGGGTGTGGAGGGTGCGAAGGTGCCGATCGCGGCCCGCCACGCCGACTACTCGTAGAGCGGGGCGACGACGTCCATGTCCTCCAGGCAGTGTCTCGGAGGTGGTGGATCCTCATCCGGAGCCATCGTCAACCTCAGCTCCACCCCGCAGACACCACACCGATACCTCACGTTCACGCGGCGCAGCTCACCGGCAGGTGGAGGCGGCGGCAGCGGCCGGCTGAGGGCGCGCGAACATACCGATCCCGACCTTCCACAACACGACCGCCATCAACAGCCCGGCGAGCGTCCACAGAACCGTCGACAGCTCCACATCCCCAACCTAGCGACAGATATCCACAGTGCGTGGCCGGACCAACTCCGGTAGCGGCGGACGCTCAGCCCAGGCGTTCGATGATGGTGGCGTTGGCCATCCCGCCGCCCTCGCACATGGTCTGCAGGCCGTAGCGGCCGCCCGTGCGCTCGAGCTCGTTGAGCAGCGTCGTCATCAGCCGGGCGCCCGAGGCGCCGAGCGGATGCCCGAGCGCGATCGCGCCGCCGTTGACGTTGACCTTGTCCAGGTCGGGGTCGAACTCGCTTCTCCCAGGCGAGCACGACGGACGCGAACGCCTCGTTGACCTCGACCAGGTCGATGTCGTCGATCGACATCCCGGCCCGCTCGAGCACCTTGTGGGTGGCCGGGATCGGTGCCGTGAGCATCAGCACCGGGTCGTCGCCGGCCACGGCGAACGTCGTCGAACCGGGCGCGGGGCGTCAGCCCGAGCGGCCGGCCCGTTCCTCGCTCATGATCAGCACGCGCCGAGGCGCCGTCGGTGATCTGCGACGAGTTGCCGGCGTCGACCCGGCCGCCGTCCTCCTCGGATCGGAACGCACGGCTTGAGCTTGGCGAGCGTCTCGACCGTCGTCGTCCGCGCAGACCCTTCGTCGACGGTGACGCGTGCTGCCGTCGGCGCACCGTCGACCGGGACGATCTCGCGCTCGAACCGGCCCTCGTGCGGTGGCTCGCCGCGCGCTGCTGGCTGCGATGCGCCGAACGCGTCGAGGTCGTCGCGCGCTGATGCCCCACTTGTCGGCGATCAGCTCGGCGGAGATGCCCTGGGGCACCAGCCCGCCCTGCTCGGCGTACCGCGCTCCCGATCGCCGGGCCGAACGGGTAGCCGAACTTCCCGTCGGCGATCGACGATCCCATCGGCACGCGCGTCATCGACCTCGACACCGGCGGCGACGACGACGTCGTAGGCGCCGGCGATCACGCCCTGGGCGGCGAAGTGCGCCGCCTGCTGGCTCGACCCGCACTGCCGGTCGACCGTGGTGCCCGGCACGTGTCTCGGGCCAACCCGGCGGCGAGCACCGCGTTGCGGGCGACGTTCGCCGCCTGCTCGCCGACCTGCATCACGCACCCCATCACCACGTCGTCGACCGTCGCCGGGTCGAGACCGGTGCGCTCGACGAGCGCGTTCAGCGTCTCGGCGGCGAGGTCGACGGGATGCCATTCCTTCAACTTCCCGTTCCGCCGGCCGAGCGGTGTCCTGATCGCATCCACGATCACTGCGTTCGTCATGTCCACTCCCTCGAGGGCTCGGGCCGCACGCAACCCACGTGTGGTGGATCGAGTCTGCATTGCGGCTCGGCTCGAACCCAAACCGGAGCACCGCTTTCGACCGTCGCATGGAACCGAGATGGAACGTCGTTCCCGGCCAGGTGGAACAATGGATGGATGACCGCCCGCTCATCAATCGCCGAGATCGACGCCCTCGTGGCCGGCAGCACGGTGCCACGACGATTTCTCGAGCTGGCGACGGCCGATCCGTCCTTGCCGTTGTTGCACTCGATGGCGGACGGGGGCGGCTGGAACGTCCGCAGCGTCGGCGACGTCGAGGCGGCGGTGTCCCGGATCGCGGCCGGACTCCAGGCCGACGGAGTGACCGCTGGCGACCGCGTGCTCCTCATGATGCGCAATCGTCCGGAGTTCCACAGCTTCGACCTGGCCGCCCAGTTCCTGCGGGCGACGCCGGTCAGCATCTACAACTCGTCGTCGCCGGAGGAGGTCCAATACCTCGCCAGCCACGCCGGTGCCGAGGTCGCGATCGTCGAGGACTCCCGCTTTCTCGCCCGACTCCTCGAGGTTCGCGGCGAATTGCCGCGGCTGCGCCGGATCTACGTCATCGAGGCGGATGGCGATCTGGCCGACGGGGTGGCACCGGCGTCTGAGCTCGAGACGCACGGCGGCGCCGACCTCGCCACGCTCGCCGCCGCGACCGACCCCGCCGACATCGCCACGCTGATCTACACGAGCGGCACCACGGGACCGCCGAAGGGCGTGATGATCAGCCAGTACAACGTCGTCTACACGGTCGAGCAGCTCCGGGAATGCCTTCAGCTCGATGACTACGCCGGGATGCGGGTCGTGTCGTACCTCCCGATGGCGCACATCGCCGAGCGGATGACGAGCCACTACCAGCCCCTCATCGTCGGCTTCAGCGTGTACTGCTGCCCGGACGCCGGTCAGCTCACGAACTACCTGAAAGAGGTGCACCCGCAGATCGTGTTCGGTGTGCCACGCGTCTACGAGAAGATCTACAGCGGCGTCAACGCTGCGCTCTCGGCCGACCCGGAACGCAAGCAGCAGTTCGACGACGGCGTCGCCGCGGCGGTCGAGATCAAGCGGGCCGTCCGCGAGGGGACCGCCACCCAAGAGCAACTGCGACACGTGGGCCTTCCTCGACGCCGTGGCGTTCAGCCAGGTGCGGGCGCTGGTCGGTCTCGACGAGGTCGTCACCGCGATCACCGGCGCGGCACCGATCCCGGCGACGATCCTCGAATGGTTCGAGGCGATCGGCGTGCCGTTGTCGGAGATCTACGGCATGAGCGAGTCGAGCGGACCGATGACGTGGTCGCCCGAGAGGAACAAGCCGGGCTCGGTCGGGCAGGCGATCCCCGGATGCGAGGTGACGATCGCCGACGACGGCGAGGTCATCTGCCGCGGCGGCAACGTGTTCCAGGGCTACCTACGAGCAGCCGGAGAAGACGGCCGACGACGCTCATCGACGGGTGGCTGCACACCGGCGACATCGGCGAGTTCGACGACGAGGGCTACCTCCGCATCGTCGACCGCAAGAAGGAGTTGATCATCACGTCGGGCGGCAAGAACATCAGCCCCGCCAACCTCGAGGCATCGCTGAAGATGATCCCGCTCATCGGCCAGGCGGCGGCGATCGGCGACAACCGCAAGTTCGTGTCGGCGCTGCTCGTGCTCGATCCGGAGACGTGCGCGGTGTGGGCGGCGGCGCACGGGAAGCCCGGCGCGACCGCTGGAAGAGCTGGCGGCCGATCCGGACGTGATCGCCGAGGTGCAGGCCGGCGTCGACGAGATGAACCTGCAGTTCGCCCAGGTCGAGCAGATCAAGCGGTTCGTGCTGCTGGGCGAGGAATGGCTCCCCGACAGCGACGTGCTCACGCCGACGTCGAAGCTGAAGCGACGCGGCGTCAACATCCGCTACGCGGCCGAGATCGAGGCGATGTACGCCGACCTCGACTGAGCCGCTGGTCTACCGCCTTCCCACCGTTACCACTCGGGGGCCAGCTCGACCTCGTCGTGTTCGGTGAGCCGGTCGATCACACGGTGCACGGCCGAGATGTCGACGTCGGCCATCAGGATCGCGAAATGTCGCTGCACCGCCCGCCGGTAGGTGACGTTCATCTCGCGCCAGAGGTTGCGACCGCGGCGGGTCAGCTCGACCTCGACGGCGCGTTGATCGTCGGGGTCGACACCGCGGTGCCGTTTGACCCATCCCTCCTCCTCCAACCGGTCGAGCCGGCGACTGAGGCTCGACGGTGGCAGGCGCATCTCGGCCGCCACGTCGAGCGGCCGCGCCCGTCCACCGAGTCGCTGGAGCGCGGCGAGGACGTCGAACCAACCGAGCGGGATGTCCCACTCCTCCATCAGGTCGACGTCGATGCGGCGGGTCGAGCTCGGCAGCGACCGTCTGCAGTCCGCGCCACGCGCGCACTCGCGTCGAGTCGAGGCGCGGCATCCGCTCAGGCGGTGGCCTTGAGCGCCGACGCGAACGCCTGCACGGCCTCGTCGATCTCGGCGGCGTTGACGACGAGCGGCGGCATCCACCGGATGTCACGTCCGTACGTGCCGGCGTTCATCAGGATCAGCCGGCCTTCGCGCAGGCAGTGCCCGATGATCGCCGGCACACGCGCCGGGTCGGCGAAGCTGCTCGCCACCATCAGGCCGGGTCCGCGGACCTGGCGCAGATCGGAATGTTGCGACTGGAGCTCGCGCAGCGCATCGGACAGTTGCTCGCCACGCGCCCGCACGTTGTCGAGGAAGCCCGGTTCGCTCATCACCTCGATCGTGGCCAGCGCGGCCGCGCAGCCGATCGGGTTGCCGCCGTAGGTGCCGCCGTGGCTGCCCTTCGGCCACTGGTCGTCGAGCTCGCGGCGGGTGCCGAGCGCCGAGAACGGGAACCCCGAAGCGATGCCCTTCGCCATGCAGATGATGTCGGGCTCGATGTCGTAGTGATCGACGGCGAACATCTTCCCGGTCCGTCCGAAACCGCTCTGCACCTCGTCGGCGATGAACAAGATGCCGTGTGCGCGGCAACGCTCGACGAGACCCTCGAGGAACTTCTGCGGGGCCGGGCATGTAGCCGCCCTCGCCGAGCACCGGCTCGAGGATCATCGCAGCCGTCTCGTTGGGCGCGGTCTGGGTGAGCAGCAGGTGGTCGAGGCCGTCGAGCGCGTCGTCGATCGCGGCGTCCTCATCGGACGCCAACGGGTCGGGGAACGGGGCCACGTACACGCCGCTCGGCAGCGGCGCGTGACCGGCGCGGTACACCGTCTTCGACGTCGTCATCGCCATCGCCAGGTGGGTGCGTCCGTGGAACGAGCCGCTGAACACGATCGATGTTCGGCCGCTTGGTCACCTGCTTGGCGAGCTTGACCGCGGCCTCGGTGATCTCGGCCCCGGAGTTGGCGAAGAAGAACGTGTCGATCGCGCCGGGCGTCAGCTCGGCGAGCTTGGCGGCGAGTGGCTCGAGCAGGTCGTGGGTGAACACGTTGGCCTGGGCGTGGATGAAACGTTCGGCCTGCTCGGCGATGGCGCGCGTCACCTTCGGATGGCAGTGCCCGGTGGAGTTGACGGCGATCCCGGCGGCGAAGTCGAGGTACTCCACGCCGTCGACGGTCGTCACCCGACACCCACGTCCCGATGCCACCTGCAGGTCGGTGACCTTGAACCACACGTTCGACAGATGCGACATGGCCGCGAGCCTACGCACCCCACGATCCCGTGAAGTTCCGGCGTCCCTACGGCGCCGAAACTTCATGAGAACGGGTTGGGTGGGTGGGTCATGTCACGGGGTGGGTGGGTGGGTGGGTCATGTCACGGGTTGAGGAGAGCTTGAGTCCGGCTGGATGAGAACGCGCCCGATAACAACGTCATGCGAGTTCGCGGGTGTACGGGGTGATCATCGTGTCGGGCTTGTTCGCGGGAGCCGCGCTGGCCGCCTTCGACGAGGCCGCCGACGTCGGCGCGAGTCAGGGGGCGGACGTGATCATCAACGAGCTGATGATCAACCCGCAACGGACCTACGACTCGCGGGTGAGTGGATCGAGCTCTACAACCGTGGCGACGAAGCCGCCGACCTCGAGGGGTGGACGATCGGCGACGAGATCTACGACGACATCGTCCTCCCGGCGATCGTCGTCGAACCGGGTGAGTTCGTGTTGCTCGCCCGGAACGGTGACGTCTATCGCAACGGTGGCGTCGCCGCCGACTACGTCTACGGCAACGCGATCATCCTGTGGAACAGCGACGACCTCGTCGTGCTCGCGCGACTCCGAAGGGATGCCGCGTGACGTCGTCGACTATCGCAACGCCGGCTTCACCGTCCCCGACGGCCGCTCGATGGCGCTCGTTGACCCGGCGCTCGACAACGGCGACGGCGCTAGCTGGTGCGCGTCGACCACCGTGATGGCGCGGGGAGACCTCGGCAGCCCCGGTGCCGCGAACCGGTGCACGCTGACCGTCCATCCACTGGTGATCACCGAGATCCTGCAGAACCCGGGCGCCACGTCCGACTACACGGGCGAGTGGTTCGAGGTGCACAACCCGGGCGCCGAGCCGGTCGACATGACCGGCTACACGATCAAGGACGACGACCACGACCACTTCGTCGTCGACGGCGCGGTCACCGTGGCCGCCGGCGGGTACGCAGTGTTCGGCGCCTCGGCAGCTGACAACGGTGGCGTCGCGCTCGACTTCGTCTACGGCGCCGGGATGCGCCTCTACAACGACAGCGACGAGCTCGTCATCGCCGACCGCGACGGCGTGCAGGTCGATCGCGTGCGTTGGGACGACGGTCGGTCGTTCCCCGATCCCAGCGGGGCCTCGATGTCGCTCGCCGATCCGAGCGCCGACAATGCGCTCGGCGAGAACTGGTGCACCGCGACGACGTCGTGGGCGGTCGGCGACAGGGGCACGCCCGGCCTTCCCACATGGTGCTCGCGGGCCGGGCAGCAACCGATCGTGATCACCGAGATCATGTTCGACCCCGAGATCCCCAAGAGTGAGCGCAACTCGGAGTGGTTCGAGATCGCCAACCTGGGCGAGCAGACCGTCGACCTCAGCGGTTGGACGATCACCGGCGGCGACTACCTGACCCACACGATCTCGAGCCTCGTGGTGGCGCCCGGCGAGTCGGCCGTGCTGGCCGCCAACGGCGACACGGCGGTGAACGGTGGCGTCGAGGCCGACTACGTGTACGGAACGGGCGTGCCGCTCTACAACAACGCCGGACGTGTCGTGCTCAAGTCGCCGACCGGTGCCGTCGTCGATCGCGTCGACTGGAGCGCGGCGCGGGGCTTCCCGATCCCGACGGGCAGTTCGATCGCGCTCGGGTTCGCTTCCGGCGACAACGCGCTCGGCGCCAACTGGTGCGAGTCGGTCGACCGCTTCGGCGCCGGCGACCTCGGCAGCCCGGGCACGGCCAACTCGTGCGAACAACCCGTCGCGTCTCCCCAGATCGTGATCTCCGAGATCATGCGCAACCCGGCCGTCGTCGGCGACAGCGTCGGTGAGTGGATCGAGATCCACAACCCGACGACCACCGACGTCGATCTCGACGGCTGGGCGATCGACGACGGCGCCTCGGACTTCCACACCATCCGCGGCAGCCTGGTCGTCGGCGCTGAGGACTCCGTCGTGATCGGCCGGTCCACCGACACTGCCCGCAACGGCGGTGTGCCGGTCGACTACTCGTACGGGGGCTCGTTCGTGCTCGGCAACGGCGCCGACTCGATCGCTCTCCTCGACGCCCACGGCGTATCGGTCGACGAGGTCAGCTGGGACCGCGGCGCAACGTGGATCCGACCGAACGGTGCCTCGATGGCGCTCGTCGACGGCGGCTGGTGCGAGTCCGGCCCACAGTTCGGCAGCGGCGACCGGGGCACGCCCGGCGCGCCGAACGACTGCACCCCACTGCCGCATCGCGACGTCGTCATCAACGAGGTCCACACCGACCCGAACGCGGTCAGCGACACCGCCGGCGAATGGCTGGAGTTGTACAACGCGACCGACGGACCGATCGACATCAACGGCTGGGTGCTGCGCGACGACGATTACGACGCACACACGATCGCGGCCGGTGGTTCGTTGCTGATCCAGCCCGGACAGGCGATCGCGCTCGGCCGCGATCTCTCGACGAAGATCAACGGTGGGGCGTCGGTGACCTACAGCTTCGACTCGGACTTCCCGCTGAGTGACACGACCGACGAGATCTCGCTCCTCGACGCCGACCTGGTGCCGGTCGATCGCGTGACGTGGACCGCGTCCAGCCCGCTTCCCGCAGTGCCTGGGGCGAGCGCGTCGCTGCGCGAACCCGCGGCCGACAACTCCGACGTAACGAATTGGTGCACCTCGGTGACGACGTACGGGACGTGGGGTGAGCTCGGCACCCCGGGAGCGACCAACACCTGCGAGATCGCGCCGCCGGAGACCACGACCACGACGACGGAAGCGCCGACCACCTCGTCGTCCACCACTACCTCCACGACCACGACCACGACGCAGCCACCGACCACCGCGTCGTCGACCACTACCACCACGACGTCGACGACCACCTCGACCACGACCACGACCCAGCCACCGGTCACCACGCTGCCCGTCGCTGCCCAGGGATACGCGATCCTCGCCACGGCCACGGCCGTGTGCGGCAACGGGCTGCAGCTGTCGGGCTCCCAGATCGACATCAGTGGCAACGTCCGGACCAACGGCAACATCAACATCAGCGGCAGCCAGATCGCCGTGCACGGCGCGATCTCGTACGGCGGAACGGGTCACGTCGGTACCGGCGTGAGCGCCGATTCGGTCACCCATTCGCCGCTGCCCGTCGTCGCCGTCGTGCCATGGCTGCTCGCCGACTTCCTGCCCGGCGGGCAGTGGTCGTCGCTGCCCGGCTACACGGCCCACCTCGGCTCGTGGACGGTCAGCGGCGGCGGAGCGGCACCCGGCATCCACTACGTGGCCGGTGACGTCACGATCTCCGGCAACGCGCCTGCGCTGACCGGTGTGACGATCGTCGCGACCGGCCGCATCCAGGTCAGCGGATCGGCCAAGATCAGCCCGGCCCGTCCGGACATGCCGGCGCTGTTCTCGGCGGGCGGTTCGTGCTTCAACTCGGGCATCAACCTGTCGGGGAGCAAGATCGAGTGGTCCGGCGTGATCGCCGCTCCGAACGGAGTCGTCCAGGTCAGCAGCTCGAAGGTCGACGGCGGCCGGATCATCGGCGCCACCGTGCAGATGTCGGGCTCCGACATCCAGCTCAGGTGAGCGCGGCGGCCAGCGCGACTCCCTCGTCCAACGCCGCGCGTCGGGCGAGGAGGGGCCGGAACTTCATGACCAGCCGAGGCAGGTTCATGCCGAGCACGCCGTGCAATCGCCCGCCGCGGCCATACAAGGCGACGAACGACCGCTCTTCGATCGAACCGCTGACGACCACCACGTCGTCGTCGGGCGCCGACCGGCCGAGGAACTGGATGCGGCGGTCGTACTGATCGCTCCAGAAGAACGGCACCGGCGAGTACGGCTCGCCCGGCTCGCCGCCGCGCCTCGGCGAGCAGGTTCGACGCCGCCACCGCACCCTGTTCAGCGGCGTTCGTCCAGTGCTCGACCCGCATCTCCTCCTCGAAGAGTTGGTTCGGCCAACGCGCCACGTCGCCGGCCGCGTACACGCCGGGTGCCCCTGCGTTCAGCATCGCGTCGCACACGATCCCGTCGCGGATCTCGAACCCGCTCTCCGCCAACCAGTCGGTGACCGGAGCGACCCCGATGCCGACGACGATCACGTCCCCCGGCACCAACTCACCGTCACCCAGCACAACGCCTCCCGCTTCGATCGACGCGACGGTGATGCCGCAGCGGATCGTCGACCCCGTGGTCGGCGTGCACGGCCGCGCAAGCAGCTCCCATCTCGGCACCGAGCCCGCGGATCAACGGCGCCGGCAGCGCCCTCGAGCACGACGACGGCATTGCCCAGCCCGCGTGCCGTCGCCGCCACCTCGAGCCCGATGAACCCGGCGCCGATCACCACGACGCGCGCATTGCCATCGCGGAGGCGGGCCCGCAGGTCGAGGGCGTCGTCGAGCGTGCGCAGCTCCACCACGTGCGGCCAATTCTCCTGGCCGGGCAAGCGCCGCGGTGCGGACCCGGTCGCGATCACGATCGCGTCGAACGGGATCTCGGTCCCGTCGCCGATCAGGAGGCGCCGCGCCCGATGTCGAGACCGATGGCCGCGCACGCCGAGTCGCCACGTCACGTCGAGCGAGTCGAGGTCGTCGGGCTTGCGGAGGTCGATCCGGTCGGGCTCCCAGTCGCCGGCCAGCAGCTTCTTCGACAGCGGTGGTCGGTCGTACGGTCGATGTGTCTCCGCGCCGACGACGATCACCTCGCGGTCATAACCGCCGGCGCGCGAACGACTCGACGGCGCGCAACCCGGCCAGCGAGCCTCCGACCACGACGATGCGCTCGAGCATCCGCATGGCCTATCAGGACGCGCCGGTCCCCTGACCCAACCGTGTCGTCGCGTCAATGTCGTAGCGTCGAAACGATGACGACGGAAGTGACGGTCGAGGCCGTCAACGACATGGTCGCGGCTCAGTTCAAGGCCACCCCGAACCGTTGCGCCGAGCTCGGCGACGGATACGCGGTCGCCCGCTACGACGTCGATCAATCGGCACTGCGTCCGGGCGGCTTCATCTCCGGGCCTGCTCAGTTCGGCCTCGCCGACGCCGCCCTCTGGTACCTCGTCTTCACCGCGATCGGTCGGATCGAGCCGATGGCGCTGACGTCGGAGCTCTCGATCCGCTACCTGCGACCGGCGCACGGCTCGGTGCTGTGGGCGAAGGCGACGCTCGAGTCGGCCGGCCGCCGCAACGTGGTCGGCACGGTGCACCTGTGGTGCGACGATCGCATCGACAAGCCGACGGCCACCGCGCAGGGCACGTACGCCCTGCCGTACACGGCGTCGTGACATCGCGCCGACATCGCGCCGGGTCGGTCACGTCATGGAGAAGTCACCGGTGCCGTACCTGAACGTGATCGACAGGCGCGGGCCGCTGACGTGACGCACCTTCGGCACGCAGTGCTCCCAGTCGTGCTGGCACGCCCCACCCATCACGAACAGATCGCCGAGCCCGAGGTCCCACCCGCGTGACGGGCCGCCGCCGCGGGGACGGATCCGCAGCGGTCGGGCGGCGCCGACGCTGACGATCGCGATCACCGGATTCACGACGTTGTGGCGGTGCCGGTCGCCATGCCAGGCCACCGAGTCGTCGCCGTCGCGGTACAGGTTGAAACCGATCGAGTCGAACACCTCGCCGTAGCGATCGCTGAGCACACCGCGCATCTCGGCGAGCAGTGGGCAGCGGCTCCGGACCACCGCCCTTCGTCTGGGTCCACCACGCGACGAGCCGCGGCTCGTCGACGATCGAGTCGAACATGCGGACGTTGCGGCGCTGCCGCCACGGCAATGAACCGATGAGCTCGTCGAACACCGCGTCAGCGCCACGCAACCAGCCAGGGGCGAAGTCGATCCAGCTCGTGCTCGTCCAGCCGGGTGCGCTCGACGGCGTCGAACGTGGCATCGAACTCGGGTGCCGAGACACCCGAACAGCGACCCCTGCAAGAACATGTGTTCGATGATCACGCGATCGATCCGAGACGCCGTCAAGCCGCCGCCGCGTCGCGGCGGCAACACTGGGCCGGTGCGTGTCCCGATCGACGATCCGGCCGACCCCGGCTGGCGGACTACGTCGACCTCACCGACGTCGTCGCCCGGCAGCGCCGCGAGGGTGACGAGTTCTTCATCGCCGAAGGGCCGGTCGGCCATCGAACGACTGTTGCAGTCGGACCACCGCGTGCGTTCGGTGCTCGTCTCGTCGCAGAGGTACTGGCCCGCCTCGCGCCGCTGCTCGACGTCCTCGACCGCGCCGGTGTACGTCGCCGCCGCGGGCGTGCTGGAGGCGATCGTCGGATTCGACCTCCATCGCGGCGCGATCGCCGCCGCCGATCGCCGCCCGTTGCCGGCACTCCGACGTCGTGCTGCCGGCGGTGCCACGCATCGCCGTGCTCGAGGGGCTCAACGATCCCGAGAACCTCGGTGCGATCGCCCGCATCGGCACGGGCGTTCGGGATCGACGGCGCTCGTGCTCGACCCGACGTGCATCGACCCGTACTACCGGCGCACCGTTCGCGTGAGCATGGGCGAGATCCTGTTCATCCCCGTCGCCCGGGCAGCCGACCTGCCCGCGCCGGGCTCGACGTGCTCGAGCCGCCGGCTTCGAGGTCTGGGCCCTGACACCGCGATCGGCGACGCCGAGCCCTCTGGCGTTGCCGGTCCCCGACCGGTTGGCGCGTGCTGCTCGGCGCCGAGGGGCCCGGCCTGAGCCGGCCGCGATGGACGCCGCGTCGACCGCGGTCCGGATCCCGATCGCCCCGGACGTCGACTCGCTCAACGTGGCCGCGGCCGCCGCCGTCGCCGTTCGCGGCGATCGCCCGCGAACCGCAGGCCGATTCGAAACGTACTGTTGAGTCGTGAACATGAAACGTGGATCCATCGCCGCCCTTGCGGCCATCTCGCTCCTCCTCGCGGCATGCGGTGACGACGACACAGAGTCGTCCGGCGCAGCGGCGACCGAACCTGCAGCCGCCGACGCCACCAGTCCCCCGGCCGACGCGGGCACCGGAGGCCTCTACGGGTCCGACGGCGACACGTCACCGCCCGCGACCGAAGCTCCGGCCGACGACGCCGGCGGCGCCGCCGAGATCGTGATCTCGGATTTCTCGTTCAGCGAGGACATCACAGTGCCGGTCGGCACGACGGTCGTCGTCCGCAACGACGACAGCGCCGGCCACACATGGACCGCCGATGACGGATCGTTCGACTCCGGGTTGATCGATGGCGGCGGCACGTTCGAGTTCACGTTCACCGAGGCAGGCACGTTCGCCTTCCATTGCGAGGTGCACCCGGCGATGACCGGAACGATCACGGTCACCGCCTGAACGAAAAGGGCGCGGGGCTTCGACGCCCGCCGGATCACCCCTCTGACAATGTCGTTGGACGGCGATCTTCGATCTCCCAAGCGTGATCGAGGACGTGCCAGGCGATCCGGCGGGCGGCGTAGCGCACCGGCCACGCTGTCTCGGTCGGGCGGGTCCTGATCGCGGCGACGATGTCGCCCCGGAGGTCGGGGCGCTGTTTCGGTTTGTCGAGGCCGAGCTTGCGAGCGTACGCCTGCTCTGCCTCGACGACGTGGAGCACCATCTGGTCGCGATCCCGTCCACCGCCGCGAGGCCCCTTGCGCAACTCGGCCGGTGCAGCGGCGACGACGTCGGCGAACACATCCCACGATGCGCGGACGAGCGAGGCGATCCGTTCCGCTCCCGATCCGGTGAGCCGGCCAGTCGAGCGCCGAAGCGAACGACTTCTTCCGGCCCACCTCGACCACGACGTGAACCACCGGCGCTGCGCCTGACATCGGTGCGACCCTACCGAGCACGGGTTCCGGGCCATGATCGACGGCACGGTACGGTCCGGGCCGGATCGTCGCCGAGCAACGGGAGGCGCAATGGAGTTCGACCTGATGAGCGGTGGGAACACGTGGACCGAGAGCGCACGCCTCGCGGCCGAGCTCGAGCGGGTCGGGTTCTCCGGCATGCTCTACACCGAGACCAGCCAGGTTCCATGGATGCAGATCGCCGCCGCCGCGACCGTGGCGCCGAAGCTCACGTTCACCACCGGCATCGCGGTCGCCTTCCCGCGCAGCCCGATGGTGTCGGCCGCGATCGTGTGGGAGCTGGCACACAACACCGAGGGCCGTTTCCGACTCGGCCTCGGCAGCCAGGTGAAGGCGCACATCCAGCGCCGGTACAGCGCCGAGTTCGCGCCACCCGGCCCACGGTTGCGCGATTACGTGCTGGCCGTGAAGGCCTGCTTCCGTGCGTTCCGAGGCGACGAGAAGCTCAGCTACGAGGGCCCGTACTACCGCCTCAACCTGCTCCCGCCCCAGTGGGCGCCCCCGCGTCACGCGTTCGGCGACATCAAGGTCGACATCTCCGCCGTCGGCCCGTACATGACGCGGATGGCCGGCGAGGTTGCCGACGGGGTCCACGTCCATCCGTTCCACTCGATGCAGTACATCCAACAGCGCCTGCTCCCGGCGGTGACCGCAGGTGCGGCCGAGGGAGGGCGTGACCCGGCCGACGTCTGTCTCATCGTCCCGGTGTTCGCCGTCCCCGGCGACACCCACGAGGAACGGGCGACATTGATCGAGACGGCCAGAACCCAGATTGCGTTCTACGGATCGACACCCAACTACGCCTTCCAGTTCGACGATCTCGGATTCGAGGGGACGACGGCACAGCTCGGCGAACGGCTGCGGGCCGGCGACATACCGGGGATGGCGGCGCTCATCACCGACGAGATGCTCGAGCACTTCGCCGTGATCGCGCCGTGGGACGAGATCGCCGACCGGCTCGTCGAGCGCTACGCGGGTGTCGCCACTCGCATCGTGTCGTACCTCGCGGCCGAGTCGATCCGCCGCAATCCCCCGGTGGTCGACCGGTGGGGTGAGATTGCACGAGCCGTGCGTGGGGCATCCTGACCGGACCCGCGGGTCGCTGGGTCAACGAACTGGTATCCAGTGATGGAGCCACGTTCGGCGTCACCCCGACGCCGGCTCGACGAGAGGAAGGCGATGCGATCAGGGATTTGGCGTACGGCCGCTGTCGGCGTAGTGGTGGTGGTCGGCACCGGTCTCGCTGGTCTCGGGTCCGCGGGTTGCGGAGGTTCCGACGAGCCGGAAGGTGATCCGCTGCCGGCCGAGGTGACCGGCGATCCTCGCCGCGTCGGCCGCGGCGATGGGCGACGTCACAGCGTGCGGTTCGCACGTCGACCGCAGCGGGCGCGCCGGTGTACATCGACCAGTTCGAGTCGCTCGCCCTCGAGTCGGATCAACGGCAGGTTCTCGGCGCCCGCCGCTGCCGACGCGGTGCTGACGGTCGAGGTCGACGGATCGCTGAAGACCGAGCTCGGCGCGGTCGCCCTCGACGACGACGGTCTGGCTGTCGAACCCGGTGACCGGCGAGTTCGAACGTACTGCCGACCGGCTACGAGCTCGACCCGTCGACGTTCTTCGATCCCGAGCACGGTTGGCGTCCGCTGATCGCCGGGCTGCACGGACGCCGAGCTCGTCGGCGACGAGGACCGTGGCGGCAAGCGCTACCACGTCCGCGGCGTGGCGCCGGCGGCGCAGATGGAGATCGTCACGCGCCGGGCTCGTGCGCGACCAGGACGTGGCGATCGACTTCTGGATCGACCCGCGACACCGGCCTCGTGACTGCCGCCGAGTTCTCGACGATGTTCGACGGCGCCGACCACCGACTGGGTGCTCGAGCTCGAGACTACGGCGACACGTTCGAGATCGACCCGCCGCAGGTCGATGCTGAAGCGCCGACACCGAACTCGATCGGATTCGACGACCGCGTCCGGCCTCCACGGAGGCGGACCCGCTGTCGCCGGGCGGCCTCGCCACGCATGCCGTACTGGCGGTCGTCGGCTTCGCCGTGTTCGTCGCCGCCGACGACCTCACCGTCGTCGCGACGATGCTGCGGCCGATCATCGGCGACCTCGGCCTCGTGCTTGCCGGACGGCCTCGACGACGCGGCCTGGATCGTCAACGCCTACCTGATCGCCTTCGTCGCGGTCATGCCGATCGCCGGGCGGCATCAGCGACATCATCGGTCGGCCGGCGCACGTTCGTCGCGCGCCTACGCGCTGTTCATCGTCGGCACGATCATCATCCCGACGACGTCGTCGCTCGGTCCGTTCCTGGTCGGCCGCGTGCTCACCGCGATCGGCGGCGGAGCGATGGTGCCCGTCGCGCTCGCCGTGATCGGCGACGTGTATCCGAGCGCGACCCGGGCCCGTGCCCTCGGCACGCTCGGCGCGATCGAGACGCTCGGCTGGGTGTGGGGGCCGCTGTACGGCGCCGTGCTCGTTCGGTTCCTGTCGTGGCAGTGGCAGTTCTGGCTCAACGTCCCGCTCGCGATCGTCGGGCATGGTCGTCACGTGGTGGGCGCTCGCCGACCACGACCGGCCGAGATGCTCGTCGTCGCGTCGACTGGATCGGCGCCGTGCTCGTCACCGTGTTCCTCGTTCGCTGAACCTGGCGCTGCTCGGCAGCGCCGAGATCCAGAGCGTCACCGGCCTCGACGAGCTCACCGGTGGAGGTGGGCCACCGATCTGCGCTGGCTGTATGCGTCGCAGTCGTCGCCGCGATCGCGTTCGTCTGGCACCAGCGGCGATGCCGCTCGACCCGTTGATCGACCCACGGTCTGTTCGACGGTCGCAACGTGCGGCTCGCCCTGGTCGTCAACTTCGTGGTCGGTGCCGCGCTGGTGATCGCGATGGTCGACGTGCCGATCTTCGTCAACGCCGTCGAGATCGATGTCGAACGATCGGCGGTGATTGCCGGGTGGGTCCTGTCGGCGCTCACCGTGGCGATGGCGATCGCGTCGTACGTAGGCGGACGCTATGCAGAGTCCACGTGGTACCGGCCGCCTGTGCTGCTCGGTATGGCGCTCACCACGTCGGCCTATCTCACGATGGGACTCACGTGGGGGGCCGACACCTCGTATGTGGTGCTGGCGCTCCAGCTCGCCGTGCTCGGGGCGGGATTCGGGCTCGTGCAGGCGCCCACGACGCTGGCCGTCGTCGACAACGCCCCCGCCGACTCGCCGCGGGTCGGCCGCGGCGGTGGTGATGGTGGTCCGCCTACTCGGACTCAGCGTCGGGGCTCCGCGCCCACCGCCTACGGGCTCGCCCGGTTCAACGCGCTCCGACGGGAGATCGAGCTGCCGCCGGCGATCCCGGCTTCGAAAACGGTTGCCTCCACCACTCCGGTCAGGCGCCGTACATGCTG
Organism: uncultured Actinomycetes bacterium; assembly: GCA_963724995.1. Taxonomy (GTDB): domain Bacteria; phylum Actinomycetota; class Thermoleophilia; order Gaiellales; family Gaiellaceae; genus Gaiella. Next base: position 18,941 of record CAVRXC010000021.1, on the reverse strand, counting down.
CACGACATCCTGTCGCGGCATCTCGGCATCCCCGAGCATCGGGTGCGCGTGATCAACAAGGACGTCGGGGGCTCGTTCGGGGCTCAAGATCCACACGTATCCCGACGAGATCGCGACCTGCGCGCTGGCGGTCATGCTCGGCCGGCCCGTGAAGTTTCTCGCCGATCGCATCGAGTCGTTCCAGACGGACATCCACTCGCGCGACCACCGCGTCACGGCGGAGGTCGCGGTCAAGCGCGACGGGACCATCCTCGCGATGCGCCTCGACGACCTGGCGCCCGTCGGTCCGTTCTCGATGTATCCGCGCTCGAGCGTCGTCGAGTGTGGCCAGGTTCTGCGCACGACGCCCGGCCCCTACCGCCTGCGCGACTACGAGGCCCGCGGCCGCGTGGTCTTGCAGAACAAGACGCCGATGTCCCAGTACCGCGCCGTCGGTCACCCGGTGGCCGCCCTCGTCATGGAAGCCATGGTCGATCGCGTCGCGCGCGAGCTGTCGCTCGATCCCGTCGACGTGCGGCGGCGGAACCTCCTGACCGCCGACATGTACCCCTATACCGCCCCCACCGGCTCTTCTTCGAGCGGCTCTCGCACGAGGAGTCGCTCGACGCGGTGCTGGAGCTGTCGGGCCATCGCGGCCTGCGCGGAGCGCGACCGGCTCCGCGCGCGCGGCGTCTACCGCGGGCTCGGCCTTTGCGTCTTCATCGACCTGACGGTGCCGGGAGCCCAGACGTACGGCACGGGCGGGGCGCGCATCTCGTCGCAGGACGGCACGACGATCCGCCTCGCCGCCGAGCGGCCGGCTGACCGTGCTCGCCAGCGTGACCGAGCAGGGGCAGGGAACCGATACCATCCTCGCGCAGGTGGCGGCGGCGACGGTGGGCGTGGCGATCGAGGACGTGCGAGTGGTGACGGGCGACACGATGGTGACGCCGTACGGCGGCGGCACGTGGGGGAGCCGCGGCGCGGGGATCGGCGGCGAGGCGACGCTCCTGACGGGCAAGGCGCTGAAGGAGAACATCCTGAAGGTCGCCGCGGTCGTGCTCGAGGTGGACGCGCTGGCCCTCGACGTGAGGGGCGGGCAGATCGTCGACGCGCGCACCGGCGAGGCGCGGATGCCGCTGTCCGAGCTGGGGCGCATCGCGTACTTCCGCCCCGATACGCTGCCGAAGGACTTCCAGTCCGAGCTGACGGTGACGCGGCAGCTACGTGCCCCGCCATCAGCCCCTCGCCTACACGAACGGCGTGCAGGCTCTCCCACGTCGAGGTGGACCGTCGACACCGGGTTCGTGAAGCTCCTCGGCCACTGGGTCGCGGAGGATTGCGGGCGCATCATCAACCCGATGCTGGTGGACGAGCAGGTGCGCGGCGGCGTCGCGCACGGCCTCGGCGACGCGCTGTTCGAGCACTGCGTGTACGACGAGCAGGGGCAGCTCCTGACGACGACGATGATGGACTACCTCGTCCCGATGGCGGTGGAGCTGCCCGACATCGGCGTCACCCACGTCGAGACCCCCACCGCCTACTCCGAAGGCGGCTTCAAGGGGGCCGGCGAGGGCGGCGTCGCGGGCGCGCCCGGCGCGGTGCTGAACGCGGTGAACGACGCGCTGAGCCCGCTCGGCGCCCGCGTCACGCGCGTGCCCATGACCCCCGAGGTGATCCTCCGCGCGCTGGGGAAGCTGTAGGGAGCGGCCTGCGGGGCCGCCAGGTGCCGCCGTCGGCTCCGGGCCGCGCTCGGACCCGGTTGGCTCATCCGATCGCAGGGGCCGATCGCGGTCTTGCTGTTCACCATGCCGCTCGTCGCCGGCGCCCAGCCGGCGGGGAAGGCCTATCGCATTGGCATCCTAGAGGTGAGGCCGATCGGCCTCAACGCGGCCAACATGGATGCTTGCGGCAAGGACTGCAGGAACTCGCCTACAAGGAGGGTCGGGACTTCGAGATCATTTACCGATCGGCGGACGGCCGGGATGAGCGGTTTCCGGCCCTGGCGAGCGAGCTGTTCGGCTGAAGGTGGATCTGATCTTGACGAGGGGGACTCCAGCAGCCCTGGCGGCGAAGGGTGCGACCCGAACGATTCCGGTGGTCATGGCTCCAGCGGCGATCCCGTCGGCACCGGCCTCGTTGCCAGCCTGGGACGTCCGGGAGGGAACCTCACGGGGCTCAGCAACTACAACGTCGAGATCTATGCCAAGCGGGTCGAGCTCCTGAGAGAGCTGCACCCGAGCTCACGCGACTCGCCGGGCTCTTCAACATGGGCAACCCTATTCTCCCGCTTCAATCGAACGAGGTGGAACGCGCAGCGCGATCGCTCGGTATCCAGCCTCAGCTACTCGACGTGCGTAACCCCGAGGACTTGCCGCGCGCCTTCGATAAGGCGGCGACGGAGCGCGCCGAAGGACTCGTCGTGGCGCTCGACGGCCTCACGCAGGGAGACCTGCGCCGGGATCGCCGAGCGGCCGCCAAGGGCCGGTTGCCGTCGATCTACGCGACGAAGGAGTACGTCGACCTCGGGGGGCTGATGAGCTACGGAGCGAGCGACGTGTACATGTACCATCGCGCGGCCATGTTCATCGACAAGATCCTCAAGGGCGTCAAGCCTGCCGATATCGCCGTAGAGCAGCCCGCCAAGTTCGAGTTGGCGGTCAATCTGAGGACCGCCAAGGCGCTAGGCCTCGCGGTCCCACCATCGCTGCTACTCAGGGCCGATATGGTGATCGAGTGAGGCCTCCCGTCGGAGGACGATGCTGATGCCAGCGGAACCGCAATCCAGCATGTCGGTGGCCTCTTCTTCACGTCGAAGGGGTCGGCGCATCCTCGGGTTCGGCAAGCATCCGGAGATCGCCGCTGCCGTCCAGGAGAAGCTCCATGCGCTCGGGTTCGTGGCGACCATCTCGCGCTCGACGAACGATGAAGCCGGGGACGCACGACTGGCGGCGGAGCTGACGCGGTCCGAGTACGTTCATCCTGGAATCCTTCGCCGATCCGACGCGCGACCCGCTGTGGTTCGAGCTGTTTCGCGAGCGCCCGGAGATCGTCGACGGGTTCATGGCGGTGCCGGACGCGCCGGGCCTCGGCCTCGAGCTGCGCGAGGACACGCTCGAGAAGTACGGCGTGCGGATCGAGTGACCATGCGACATCGGCCACGCGACGTTCCCGCCATGACCGAGGTCGCGCCCGAGGTACGAGCTGGTCGAGCGCGGCCTCATCACCGAGGACGACTTCCGCGACTTCATGTTCACCAACGCCGTGCGCTTCTGGGGCGAGGTGAACCCGGACTTCTTCAAGGGGACGTCCGTGGAGAAGCAGGCCGCGGCGGTGCTGGTGCGGGCCCCCGTCCGCGCCTGAGGGCCGGCAAGCCTGCCGGAGCTGGCTGTTGCGGAGGCCGCTGGCGGAGGCGCCCGTGTCCGTCAGCGGCGCGCCGGCCAGGTCCCCATGACCTGCCGGAGAATCGCGAACTCGCCGATGTGAAAGGTGTTGTGCTCGGACACGATGGCCAGTTCCCGGATGAACGTGTGCTTCCGAGCGTAGGGGAGTGGCGCCGAGAGGCGGGTCCGGGGGCTCGCGGCGATTTTCTCCAGCGCGGTGCGGTCGCGCACGAACGCGGCCACCGTCTTCTTCCAGACCCTCGCGTCGGCCTCCTCGTCCACCGGGGGCCAGTAGTCCTCGGGCCACGTCGGCGGGCGGTAGTCGGGGTCTCGGATGTAGTCGAGAATGTCTCGCTGCGCCAGCCGCATGTGCTCGAGGAGATGCGCACGGGGTGTACGCGATGTTCGGCGGTCGGGTATTGATGTGCTTCAAGGGGAAGTCGGCGACGGCGTCCTCGAAGGTCATGTAGGACGGGCCGCGGACCAGATTCCGCACCTCGGCGCGCACCATGTCTTTCGCCGTGCCCCGTGCTTCATGGCTTCTCCCGGGTCAGACCGTCCGTCAGTCACTCAATGACGCGATCCGCGCGCGCCAGCAGCGACGGCGGGACCGTCAGGCCCAGTGCCTTCGCGGTTTTCATATTGATCACCAATTCGAACTTCGTGGGCTGCTCGACGGGGAGATCGGCAGGCTGCGCACCTTTGAGGATCTTGTCCACAAGGATCGCGCCGCGGCGAAACAGGTCGACGAAATCGGTGCCGTACGACATGAGTAAGCCGCCCTCTGCCCATGCGCTATGCGAGCCCGAAGTCGGGAGTCGGTGCTTTATCGAGAGCTCCGCGATCCGATGGCGGTGAACTCCGAGCGTGGCGTCACCGACGACGAGGAGACTTCCGGGACGCTCTTTACCGATTGTCTCGAAGGCCCGGTCCACATCGTCACGTCGTGGTCCCTTGATCCCTACCGGGAAAACTGTTGCGCCCAGCGCTGGAGCCGCGGCCTCGGCAATCTTCAGCTGTGGCCCGGTGCTGGGGTTGGCCGGGTTCCACAGGATGGCAATTGGGCGGGCCGACGAGGCGACTTGTTTCAGCAACTCGAGCCTTTTCGGGACAAGGTCGGCGTGAGCGTCCGCCAACCCCGTGACGTTTCCACCAGGGCGAGCAAGGCTTGCCACGAGTGCTGTTCCAACGGGATCCGGTTCGCCGATGAACACGATGGGGATCGTGCTCGTGACCTTCTTGGCAAAGAATGCGCTGCCGGCCGGCGAAGTAACGAGGACATCGACTTTCAGACGAACGAGTTCCGCGGCTAGCGTGGAGAGTTGCCCGACCTGTCCCGCCGAGTATCGCGGCTCGACAATGACGTTGTCGCCCTCCACGTATCCGAGCTTTCGAAGCCCCTCACGAAAGGCAGCGTGCCAGCGCTTGTACGGCTCGGTATCGGAATTCAGCGAAAGAACACCGATGCGCCAGACCTTTCCCGTCCGCGGCGCCCCGGCGGCAAGCGGCGCCACGGCAAGAAGTAGAACGGCGACGATGGTGGTGATCCGTGGGCTCAAGTGAAGGTATCTGAGTTGGCAGTGTACGGAACTCGTCGAGATCTGAGGCAGACCATTTCTCTCACTCTATCTGTCTCCGCGTCGGTCTGCGATACTCACTGAATGACACGATCCGCTGGCCGCAGGAGCGAGGGCGGGACCGTCACCCAAAGCGCCTTCGATCGGACCGGCGAGGATGCCAAGCGTCATCGTCACGATTGACGTGAGCAATCTCCTGCGTTTCTGAATCGCCTGCCCTATGTGTGAGTCTCGCGTCCAACGCGCACCTCCCTCCTCACGGGAGGAAGCCCTGTCGGCGCGGAGCGGCGATTCTGACTCCCGCCGCCTTCGGATTCGGAACGAGCTCCCGCTCGTAGGTGACTTTAACAAAACCCGGCCCATCATCAACGATGGCTCCGAAGTGGTGCGGGTAGATAGATCCGGTCGCGCCGACCGATCGTCGCCACCGCAGCTTCCCGCGTGAGCCGGCGTCGCCGTGCCACGAATCGCAGTCCGCGGCCCTGCCACAGGCCGAGCGGCGCCGCAGCCATCCGATACGGCGCGGGAACCACGGCCGGCAAGGGCACGCCCCCACACGGGAAGCCTCTTTACCTGGTCTCGCCGCTGAGGCAGGATAGGCCGGCATGAAGCCCGCCCCATTCGAGTATCACCGCCCCGCCTCCCTCGCGGAGGTCTTCGATCTCCTCGATCGGTACGGGGACGATGGCCGCATCCTCGCCGGGGGTCAGAGCCTCGTGCCCACGCTCAACATGCGCCTGGTGACGCCGCGGGCGGTGATCGACATCAACCGGCTGCCGGGCCTCGACGCGATCCGTGAGACGCCCGGAGGGCTGGCGATCGGCGCCCTCGTCCGACATGAGGCGATCGAGCGGTCGGCGCTCGTGACCGAGCACGCGTCCCTGATCGCGGCGGCCGTCCCTCACGTAGGGCACGCGGCGATCCGGGCGCGCGGGACCCTCGGTGGCAGCCTCGCGCTGGCCGATCCCGCGGCCGAGTTGCCGGCCTGCGCCGTCGCGCTGGAGGCGACGATCCGCGTCACCAGCCGCAGGGGCGCACGCGATATCGCGGCCACGGACTTCTTTCGCGGCATCTACACGACCGCGCTCGATCCGGGGGAGATCGTCACCGAGGTCGCGCTGCCGCGCGCGGCAGCGGGATGGTGCTGGGGGTTCGAGGAACTGGCGCGCCGTCACGGCGACTTCGCGCTCGCGGGCCTGGCCGCGGGTGTGCGCCTCGAGCGCGAGGCGGTAGCCGAGGCGCGGCTCGTGTTCTTCGGCGTTGGCACGAAGCCCGTCCGCGCCCGGGCGGCCGAGGCCGCGCTGATGGGCTCGCGCGCGGACGCCGGCGCGCTGGCCGCGGCCGGCCGCGCCCTCGACGGCGATCTCGATCCGCCGGGCGACATCCACGGCTCCCCGGCGCTGCGCCGGCATCTGGCGGGCGTGCTGCTCGCTCGCATCGTGAGCCGACTGACGAAGGGTGACTCGTGAGGATCGCGCTGACCGTCAATGGCGCGCCGGTGACCGGAGAGGTCGAGGCGCGCCAGAACCTGGTCGACTTCCTCCGCTACGGGCTGGGGCTCACGGGCTCGCACGTGGGCTGCGAGCACGGCGTCTGCGGCGCGTGCACCGTGCGCGTGGACGGCACGCCGGTGCGCGGCTGCCTGATGCTCGCCGCCCAGGCCGACGGCTGCCGGGTGGAGACGATCGAGGGCCTCGCCGAGAGCGGCGCGATCGCCGACGCTTCAGTATGCCTTTCGCGCGGAGAACGCGCTGCAGTGCGGGTTCTGCACGCCGGGCATGCTGCTGACGGCGCACGAGCTGCTCGCGCGAGAGCCCCATCCCGATCCGGCGGCCATCCGCGAGGCCCTCGGCGGCAACTACTGCCGCTGCACGGGCTATCACGCCATCGTCGCAGGCCGTCCTGCGCGCGGCGGAGCGCCGTGCCGGCGCGCCGGCCACGCCGGACCGCGGCCGGGAACGGCAGCTATATCGGCCGCTCGGTGATCAGGCCCCAGACGGCGCGGCTCGTCGCCGGCCGCGGCACCTATACCGACGACGTGGTGATCCCGCGCCTCCTGCACGCGGCCTTCGTGCGGTCGCCCCACGCGCATGCGCGCATCGCCGCCATCGAGACGACGGAGGCGGCGGCCCTTCCGGGTGTGGTCGCCGTGGTCACCGGGCGCGAGCTGGCGGCGCGCTGCGAGCCGTGGGTGGGCGTGCTGAAGAACTATCCCGGCATGAAGTCCGCGCCCCAGTATCCGCTGGCCCTCGGACAAGGCGGTGTGGCAGGGCGAGCCGGTGGTCGCGGTGGTGGCGGAGATCGCGCGCCCTCGCGGAGGACGGCTGCGCGCGCGTGCGCGTGACGTGGGCGCCGCTGCCGCCGGTCGTTGACGCCGAGGCGGCGCTCGCCCCCGGCGCGCTCCTCATCCACCCGGAGCTCGGGGACAACCTCGTGCTCGAGACGCGGGTGAAATCGGGCGACGTGGACGCGGCGTTCCGCGGGGCCGACGCGGTCTACCGGGACACCTTCGACACCGGGCGCCACACGGTGGTGAGCCTGGAGCCCAGAGTGATCCTGGCCGACTACGATCGGGCCGACGAGACGCTGACCGTCTACCACTCCGGTCAGGCGCCGTACATGCTGCACGACATCCTGTCGCGGCATCTCGGCATCCCCGAGCATCGGGTGCGCGTGATCAACAAGGACGTCGGGGGCTCGTTCGGGCTCAAGATCCACACGTATCCCGACGAGATCGCGACCTGCGCGCTGGCGGTCATGCTCGGCCGGCCCGTGAAGTTTCTCGCCGATCGCATCGAGTCGTTCCAGACGGACATCCACTCGCGCGACCACCGCGTCACGGCGGAGGTCGCGGTCAAGCGCGACGGGACCATCCTCGCGATGCGCCTCGACGACCTGGCGCCCGTCGGTCCGTTCTCGATGTATCCGCGCTCGAGCGTCGTCGAGTGTGGCCAGGTTCTGCGCACGACGCCCGGCCCCTACCGCCTGCGCGACTACGAGGCCCGCGGCCGCGTGGTCTTGCAGAACAAGACGCCGATGTCCCAGTATCGCGCCGTCGGTCACCCGGTGGCCGCCCTCGTCATGGAAGCCATGGTCGATCGCGTCGCGCGCGAAGCAGGGCGACGTCAGCGTACGTGTCGTCGAATCCGCGCGGGATGAGCACCAGGGTCAGGCGGTCCATCGATGCGGCTCCTCGAGGACGAGTCCCGAGCGGATCGCCTTCGCGGTCGGCGGGTGATCACCCAGCTCGAACATCGTCGGCTGCGCGATGGGGAGGTCCGCCGGCTTCGCGCCGTTCAGGACCTGGTCTACAGAGAGGGTTGAGGACCTCCGCGCGACCCCTCCGGTACCTGGCGCAGATCCCTTTCACGATCGCGACGGCGACGGCCACACCGAACACGAGAAGGGGGTGCCAGTCTCTGACGCCGAGCCAATCGAAGAGGCTCGCGAGCCCCAAGAGCAGGCCAGCCGGGACGAACGCGGCCGCGATGACGAGGAGGATCGCTGCGGCGGTTCCGGCCGCGCGAGGGGCGCTACAATTGTGCCAGTAGGTGTTCGGTGTCTTCATCGTGCGCTTGCAGGGGGTCTTGCCAATGCATGGTGGGCGGCGTTGGCGCATCCGCGCCGAACACCCTGAGGGAGGTCCAGTCCGCTCGGTAGTCTTTTCCGCTCAGACGCAGGCGCCGGATACACTCGCCTCGCAGTCGCGCGCGGGTCGTTTGAGGCGGCGTGGTCATGGCGCCCTCGACCGCCGCGTCGTTCGTGATCCGCTCCACCATCCCGAGTGCGGCGAGGTGGTGATAGACGCTCCGGTCAGGCCGCATGTCGTGATACTGCAGGTCGAGGAGTGCGATCCGCGGATCGTCCCATGAGCGCCCGCTCCGATCCATCAGGCGCGTCATCCAGCGGAGCTTGATGGCCCAGTCGACCTCGCGATCGAGCTGGAGCGGCTCGTACGCGAGGCGCTCGATGGCCCGCGTCCATCGGGTCAGGATGTCTCTGCGCTCGGGGCTGGCGCCGAACGCCTGCGTGTACTGGATGGCGCGCTCGAGGTACGCGTCCTGGATGTCGAGCGCGGTCATGAGCCGCCCGTCCTTGAGCTTGACGGTCGCGCGCAGGGTCGGATCCCGGGAGATGGTCCGCAACGCGGACACGGAACCGTGGAGGGCGTAATCGCCGTTGAGCCAGCCGTCTTCGATCATGTCGATGACGAGCGCGGTGGTCCCAACCTTCAGATACGTCGCGACCTCGGACATGTTCGAGTCGCCAAGAATCAGGTGCAGGCGCCGGTACCGCTGCGGGTCGGCGAGGGCCTCGTCACGAGTGTTGATGATCGCCCTGGAGCTCGCGGTGCCCCCGGACACGTCCTGAGTAATGTGCTGCGCCCGCTGACTGAGGCAGAAGTGAGCGCCGCTGACTGTCTGCAGCACCTTGCCGGCGCCGGCGAATACCTGGCGGGTCACGAGGAAGGGGATGAGCCCGGTCGCGAGGCCCTCGAGCGCGACGTCACGGCGCGCCAGATAGTTCTCGTGACAGCCGTAGGAGTTCCCGACCGTATCCGTGTTGTTCTTGAAGGCGAGGACGGATCCCTTGAGATCCTTTTCCCGGAAGAGACGCCGGGTGCGGAGGAGGAGGTTCCCGATGAGGCGCTCGCCGGCCTTGTCGTGGGCCACCAAATCACTGACCTGGTCAGTCTCAGGGGTCGCGTACTCCGGGTGCAGCCCGGTATCGAGGTACAGGCGGCCGCCGTTCTCGAGGAAGACATTCCCGTTCCGCGCCCCAGGCACGGCCCGCTCGAAGACATGGCGGATGAGGTGCTCCCGCGACGGGACGCGACCGCTGTTCACACGGCAAAAGAAGCCATACTCGGTCTCAAGCCCGAAGACACGGCGCACGCATGTTCCTCCTTGCGATGGGCATGCCGCCCGGCGACTGCGGAGTTCTGGCCTCGCCCCACCCACTCGGCGCGGTCCCGCGCGGCAGGTGTGGCCGCTGATGGCTACAGCAACTCGGGTGCCACGTGCGATGTTGTGACCGACCCGGGGAGAATCGCCGTCCCAAGATCGTGCCGACGAGATCGGCTGCAATCCTTGCAGGAGGACGGCAAACACGGATGGCTTCGGCCGTCCTCCGCGCTTCCGCACGTGTCGGCGACTCGGCCATCAGGCGCGGGCTCTTCTGGGTGGATCGGCCTGCACGACTCCCTCTCCGGGAGGCGCGACGGCGCCACGTCGCTTCGAGGGATCTCCTCCAGAAGAGGGATGCTCATCAACCGGCAACCCGCAACAGGCGGCGCGCCACGTCCCGAGCAGCCTCGCGGCGAGCCCGACGAACACCTGACCGGAGAACGGCTTCGCCAGGTATCCGGCAGCGCCCGCTTCCTCAGCCTGGCGCGCTCCCATCTCAGATGGGAAGGCCGTGATGACGATCCCTGAGCCCGGCGGCCGCAGTCTCCTGGCCATCCGGATCAGATCCAACCCGTCGCCGTCAATCAGATGCGGCTCCACGACGACCAAGGCGACGCGGGGCGACGCGACGTACGGGATCGCCTCGCCGAGCCGCTGGGCGCAGAAGGTCGTACACCCAAGGCCACGCAGAAGCCACTCGTAGGCCGCCAGGAACTTTGGTTCGTTGTCGACCAGGACGATGGACGCGTTCACGGTCAGCGACTCGGGGGCCCGCGCGAGTGCGTTCCGACGGCGGGTGTCCGACCGCTTCGCTGACATTGGCTTCTCCTCTGCCCGCGCGTTGTGGTGAACAATCCCCCGACGCCACGCTCGCTCCCATGTAGGCATCTGGCAAGGCGTGTGCCACTCCGCCGAAAGCGTTCGGCGATCTAGCCCGGCGGCAGCGAGGACGCTCGGCTTTGCATCCCTGGCTGCAAATCCTGCGGCGATTCGGCTCGACATGCTCGAACGCCGGCCGCCCGCAGTCCGCAACCGTCCGATCGCGACGTGCTTTCGACCCCTCGAGCACTCGGCACGCGCCTTGCTCCGCTGGTGGCGGGAGGTACGCCAGCATGTTGTTGCGATATCTTGATACTCGGCCGGGCCGGGAGTCCGAGTGTCTCCGGAGGCTCCAAGGCATCGCGACGCGCATGATCCAACAGGAGCGCCTGGATGCCGTGCAGATCTGCCGGTACGCCGACGGCGCGGGCCGCGTCGTCTGGATCGAGGATCGTCGCGCCGCGTCGAGATCCGGGCGCGTGCTCGACGCGGAGGTGGCCGCGATCTGTGCCGACACCCTCGTGGAGGGCCCGGTCTCGCAGCCGTTCGAGCTCGTCGATGGCTTCTATCACTTCCCCCTGCCGCGCTGCTCCGGTGGAGCCTCGAAGTGTTGCCGGCAACCGGCCAGGAGCAGGGCGCGCTCACCGATGTTCTGGACCGAGCGCGTACGCCATCGGCCGAACCCACGGTGGCCGGCATGTCCGTCTATCGGGCGCTAGGCACCCCTCGTCTCCAGATCTTCGTGGCCCTGCGTGAGGATGCCGTCCCGCCCGAGAGCTCCTTCCTCTCGCCCGGGCTGGCCGCAGCCGGCACGTGGCGCCGCCTCCTCGTTGTGTGGACGATGGGGCGCGTCTTCGGCGACGCGGGCCGCCGCGAATATGCGGCGCTGGGCCTCTATCCCAGGCCGACGTTCTGGGCGCGCACCATGCCGGTGCTGGCGGTGTGCCCCGACAACGGGGGGCGCATGACCATGAGCGAGCCGCCCCGCACTCCCCCGGCCGAACGGGGGCTACGGAAGCTCCTCTACGACGTCACCTGCGGGATGTGCGGGCAGAGCTGGCAGCGCACGACCGCGCAGGACGGCCAGGTGATCGGCTGCATTTTCTGCGGATACCAGGGACATCTCCGCCTGGGCGTCGTGCCCGGCGATGGCGGCGTCCGCCGTGACGGCCAAATCGCGGCGTGGCTGCACATCGGCGGCGCGGCCGAGCGCTGATGGGCTGCTTCCTCGCACGGGGCGTCTCGATCTCCCCCGTCGTGACCCCGCGGGAATACCTCGACGCGGTCACCCGCGCGCTCGACTCGCTCTCGCCCGAGTGCGAGCGGCGGGGAGCGGCGTACGCGCGGCCCTCGAGGATCTCGTGGGGGGCCGAGCTGTGCGGGCGGCCTGTGTCTTCTCATTGCTGCCTCGAGCGGAAGCCCGACGACCCCACGCTGCACCGCATGCTCGGGATCAGCTACGCCCGCGCCGGGAATGCGCGGCTCGCAGTGGGCCATCTCACCATGGCCCTCGGGCTCCTTGAGCGCGCGCCGACGCCCGGCCTCTCACTGGTTCACTCGCTCCGCATCGAATTCGAGGCATCCATGGTCCGCCTCGCCCTCATGGCGGCGTACGAACAGCTGGGCCATCGCGCGGGCTTGATCCGCTGCCTGCTCGCGCAGCATCACCCGATCGCCTGGGATCTCCACCCCCGACCACGCGTCTGAGCGCGCGCGATCGCCGAACGGCCGCACGCGGTGCGGCCTGCGGTTCCGGATCTGCTCGGCGGGGGCGTCGCCTACTCGATGTGGTACTGGCGCAGCTTGTAGTGCAAGGCTCGCGCGCTGATCCCGAGAATCTCGGCGGCTCTCTTGGCGGTGCGAGGTGACGTCCTTGAGCGTCGCTCTGATCACCTGCTCCTCGACGGCGCCGAGGGGGAGGCCGAGGGGAGTATTCGGTGAATGCTTCGCTCCGGTGGTGAGCCGGTCATGACGGTGGATGGCAAGTGAACGGGGCGGATGACGCGGGCCGCCACGGTGACAACCAGCCGCTCCACCAGATTGCGCAGCTCGCGGACATTGCCCGGCCAGGGGTACTCGCGCAAGATCTGAATGACCGCCGCCGAGAACGACTTCTCGGGACACCCGTACTGGGCGCGCACAGCTCCCGAAGAAACACCGGGGCAAGGAGCGGAATGTCCTCGGGCCGGTCGCGCAGGGCGGGCAGGGTGATGGGGACCACGGCGAGCCGGTAGTAGAGGTCCTCGCGGAAGGTGCCTCCCTTCACGGCCTCCAGCAGGTCCTTGTTCGTCGCGGCAATGAAGCGGACGTCGACCGTGATCGGCTCGGTCGCCTCCCAGCCGGCGGACCTCGCGTTCCTGCAGCGCGCGGAGAAGATCGACCTGTGTCTTGGGGCTCATCTCGCCGACTTCGTCCAGGAACAGGGTGCCGCCATGGGCCTGCTCGAACCGGCCGGCCTTCGTCCCAGTGGCCCCCGTGAAGGCCCCCTTCTCGTGCCCGAACAGCTCCGACTCGACAAGCGACTCGGCGATGGCGCCGCAGTTCACGGTCACGAACGGCCCCTCGGCCGGCGGCCCAGGTGTGCAGCGCCCGGGCCACCAGCTCCTTGCCGGTGCCCGATTCGCCGGAGATGAGCACCGAGGTCTTGGCGGGCGCCACCTTCTTGACCAGCTCGAAGATGCGCTGCATGGCCAGCGATTTGCCGACGATGCGATCGAGGTGGAAGCGTCCCTGCAGCTGCGCGCGCAGCTCCAGGTTGCTCGCTGTGGAGCTTCTTCTTCTCCAGCGCCCGCCACTCGATGACGACGTTGATCTCGTCCACCTTGAAGGGCTTGGTCAGATAGTCGTAGGCGCCGAGCTTCATCGCGGCGACGGCGGTCTCGAGCGTGGCGAAGGCGGTGAGCAAAATCACTTCTGGTTCCGAGGCGTGCTGCTTGGCCGTCTTCAGCACCTCGATCTCCTCGTCCCGATCATGCGCAAATCGGTGACGACGAGGTCGAACCCGGCATCCTGCAGTGCCGCCAGGGCGTCCTCGCCACTGGCCGCGGCCACCACCTCGTGGCCGGCCTTCTCCAGGATCTTGGCGAGCGCCGCGCGGTTGTTGCGTTCGTCGTCGACGACGAGGACGCGATCCGCCATCACGCGTCCTCGCCTTGTTGCTCCGACCCACCGAGCGGGAGCCGGATGATCATCGTGGTCCCGCGTCCGACATGGCTCTCCACGTCGAGGCTGCCGGCGTGACCCCGGACGATCCGGTGCGCAATCGCCAGGCCGAGGCCGACCCCGCTGGGACGTGTCGTGAAATACGGATCGAACACGTGAGGCAGGACGGCTTCGGCGATCCCGAGTCCGGTATCCTTGACGGCCACCTCCGCCCAGTCGCCGTCCTTTCGCGTTGTCACCACGAGCACGCCCCCGTCCGGCATGGCCTGGAACGCGTTGATGATCACGTTGAGGAAGACCTGGGAGAGGCTGGCCCTCGTCGCTGGGGATGCTCGAGAGCTCGGGATCGAGGTGGGTCTCGATCTCGACACCGTGGTCCGCGGCGTCGAACGCGACCAGCCCGAGGACGCGCTCGACAAGGGCCGCGACATCGACCAGCTTGATCTCGGGCACTGAGGGCTTCGCGAAGCGGAGAAAGTTCTCCACGATTCGCCCGAGGCGTTGCAGCTCGGATCGCAGTGTCGAGGTAGCGACGGACCGCGTCCGCGTCCGGGGGCCCCGGCACGCCTCGGTCTGCAACAAATGCAGGTTGAGGCCCAGCGCGTGGAGCGGGTTCTTCACCTCGTGGGCCACGCCGGCGGACAGGGTGCCCAGCGCCGCCAGCTTGTCGGATCGCCGGAGCTGTGCCTCGAGGCGGCTCACTTCCGTGATGTCGCGGAGCAATACAACCAGGCCGTCCGTCTGGCCCGCCTCGCTGCGCAGGTCCGCCGCCGCGGCGCGCGCGGTGACCCGGCGGCTTCCCTCCGCCGTCAGGGCAAAGTCGCGCTCCTGAAGCAGGCGATCGCCGGCGAGGGCAGCGAGGACCCACGCGGCGAGGTCAGGGACGGCTTGCGGAGCTGGCAGTTTGCCCACAGGTCGCCCTTGATCGCCGCCCCACGGAGCCCCAGCAGACGCTCGCCCGGGCCGTTCAGCGACGTCACCGCGCCGCCGGCATCGAGCGTCAGGACACCGGTCGGGATGCTCTCGAGGATGTTCCGCATCAGGTATTTGGCGCGCTCAAACGTCTGGGTGGCCGCGCGGTAGTTCCGGTAGGTCCCGAACAGCAGGAGGCCGATGGCCGTCAGCAGGAGCACCGCGGAGGTGGCAACCAGCTCCTGGCGCAACTCAGCCCGCGAATGAAGCTGGAGGATGCGGCGGCGGGAGCGTCCGAGATGAGCAGCCGGTGCCGCTCGTACTGGATGCCGACAGCGGCCGCGGCCACGACGAGGGCGCCGAGTAGCGCGAACGCGGAGAGCGCCAACCGGACGGGGACATGCCCGAGCGAGAATCGAGGATGTCCCGGACGAAACATGCCATGGGGCTCCCAATGACGGGGCGTCTGTCGCTGGTCCGGTCACGGCCCGCCATCCGTCCAGGCCTCGGTCAAGCGTGGCGGCCGACGCGGTGCCGCCTCATCGAACTCCTCGCTCACGTTAGGTCCAGCGCTACTGTAACACTCGCCTTGGTACGCGAGGGCCTGGCGCGCGCGGTGAACCCTTCACCGCGCGTCGGCCGCACGAGACGCGGACGCGGCATCGCCCCTGTTCGAAGCGTCCCGGGCGTCGGGGAGCGGCCGAGACGCCGAAGGATCATGCGCGCGAGATCGTCATCCTGATCGGTCCAGACCTCCAGCCGCTCTGCCTGGAACCGTCGAAATGCAGCCTGGAGACTTACGACCAGGGCACACTTGAGGCGCCGATCCAGCTCGTCCTCGCCGAGGAACGACGCCAACAGGAAAATCCGCGCAACGCGCACCCCGTCCCTGCACGTGAGGTCTGCCAGACCGGCCGCCACGATCTCGTCTCCAGCGACCACCGCCCTGACCAGTGTCGGCTCGCGTGCGGGTGCCACCAGTTCTCGGACGGTCGGAAAGCGCCGCCCCAGGGCCGCTTCCCCGGCCTGCGCGAGTCCTGGGGCTCTTGCGGAGCCAGTTGACGGATCTTCATGCCGGCGCCAAGGATCGAGATGCAGCAAGGATGCCACACGCCTATGTAGCGGTTCGTCAAGCACGGCCGTACGCGGGCGAGCAGCCGGCGTGGCTCAACACCGCAAGAATTGCAGAGGTCCCACGCGTCATCACACGCGTCGCCCTCGACAGCCGTCCGGCTCCACGGTCTTGACGTCAGAGTTGACGACGAGCCCGTGACCTCGCGGGACACGGTTTCCAGGGCAGGTATTTTCTAGGGGCAGGCAATTGGGAACGCAATGGCATCCTTGGGCAGCGGCTCGCTCAGGATCGGGCTGTCGGTGGGGTCGGTGGCGGCATCCGCGTGGACGCTGGCGTGAGGACCGGGCACGAAGGTTGGATTGTCACTGGCGTCATAGACCACCGTGCCCTGGACGCGCACGGCCCACCGAAGCTCCTTCACCGGAGCAAAGGCCAGCTGATCCGGCAGCACGTAGCAGCCCAGATACATGACGAACTCGGCGGAGAAATCAAGCTTCTTCAGTCCAAGCCGCTGGCTGCACAGCCGCAGCGGCACCTTCACCTTGGGGACGTCGGCCTCTTTGACCCGTCGCGTGGGGCCCACCTTAGGCTTTTCCTTGAAGAAGTTGTCAAAGAAGGGGAACGTCGAGTGCCTCCGTCTACTTTACGCGGGAAATAGAACGGGCGAGCCGGTATGACGTGCTCTCGACCCGGGATACGACGGCAGATCCCAAGACCGAGCGCCACCTCTTCGACCGGAAGGGCGGTCATCTCAAGGATCGTCACCCAGGGGCTCGGACTCGCCCGAACCTCCTACGGCTTCCCGCGAGTTGAGGCCGGAACTGGTTGCGGCTGGGTTGCGGCTCCCGCAGCGATCTGCCGCGATCTGCAATGTCCCGCCTCGCAACTGCGCGCTACTTCCGCCCCTCCTTGAACCCTAGAGATATACCGAGAGCCGATCGTCGACCCGGCGAGCCCGTTTGGCTGGCGCTACGCGTCGATGGAAGTCCTGGTGCCGGGAGCATCCGCCGCGCCCCTCGCCGCTCCGGCGGCGCGGATCCCCGTCTCCGACCTCTTGCCGTAGCCCCCGCCGGCTCGGGTGTCAACGGCCCCAGGGCGCCCGGTCGTAGTGGGTAGGACGCGGCTACCGCTTCCACACCACGCGTCCATCGCGGATGACGACCTCGATCTGGCGGATGGCCGCGATCGACGCGCTGCGGATCCGCCCGGAGCACGACGAGATCGCCCGTCTTGCCGACCTCCAGCGTGCCGAGCGTCTGGGCCTGGCCGAAACGCTGCCGCGGTGCTGTTCGCGGCGGCGAGCGCCTCGCGCGGCGACAACCCCGCCTCCACCAGCAGCTCCAGCTCGCGGTGGAGTGAGGCGCCGGGGACCACGTACGGATTCGACGTGTCGCTGCCTGCCGCCGCTCGGCCGCCGGCGCTCTGCAGCCGCGCCACGAACAGCTAGAGACATCCGAGCCGCCGCGTGGCCCCCGCAATCCGGTCAGGGGAGGCGGCGGCCGCCGTCGCGCGCCAGTACTGCCGCCGCCCCAGGGGGATCTCACCCAGCAGCGGCATCGTCTCCTGCTCGGGCGACCCGAAGCGCGAGATCTGCTCGGTGATCGCGAGGGTCGGCACCACGTACGCGCCCCGCTGGACCACGCGGCGTACGACCTGCGCGACGACGGCGTCGTCGCGTGCCTCGAAGCCGAACGCGTGCTCGATGCCGCGCACGCCGATCTCCAGGGCCTGCAGCGCAGCAGGTATCGCGTAGGTGGGCCGTCACCGGAACGCGCGTGCCTTCGGCCTCGCGCACGACCGCCTCGACCAGTGGCGGTGTGAGCTGTTCGTAGATCTTCAGGCAGTCCACGCCGCGATCGAGCAGTCGCCGCGCCACGGCGCGCGCCTCGGGCACCGTCTGCACGGACACGCTGATGCCCGTGCCGTGCCGGGGCGCCGGGCCGTCGATCAGCGGTCCGCACGCGAAGATCCGGGGGCGCGCGACGCCCGTGACGCGGCTCTCCTGGCGCAGCCGGAGGATGGAGTCGAGCCCGCTGCCCACGTCGCGAACCGTGGTGACGCCATGGCGCCAGGAACAGCGCCCGTCCATCCAGCCCGGGTGGTAGTGCACGTGCACATCGATCAGGCCGGGCACGACCCACTTGCCGCGTGCGTCGATATCCTCGGTGTCGGCGCGAAGGCCGGCGACAGCACCCGCCGTCACCTGGGCCACGAGGCCGTCGCGAATGACGATCGTCGCGCCCGGGAGCGGCTCACGGCCCATACCGTCGACCAGCATGCCGCCCCTGACGACGATCGTGCCGGGGCCATTGGGCGCAGCAGGCGGGGCGCTAGACGGCAGGGCGATGAGCGTCGTCGCAATCAGGGCGATGATCCCGGCCGCCGACACGCGCGATCGCACGTCAGTGGACGCCGAGACGCTGGTGGAGGTCCACCCCGCCGATCAAGGTCGAGGTGTCGATCTGCTGCTCGCCGCCGCTCAGGAAGCCGCCCTTGCGGCCGGCCAGGGCGGCCAAGGCGGAAAGGTCTCGAACACCGCCTTGATGGTCCATTCCCTTCCATGCGGCGAGGCCGCGGCCTTTCGCGCCACCTCCAGGTTCTGCCGCACCGTCAGGTCGGGAAAGATGCGCCGCTCCTCGGGCACGAAGCCGAGGCCGAGCTTGGCCACCTGGTAGGCGGGTCGGCCGGTGATGTCGACGCCGTTGTACCGCACGCTGCCGCGGTGCGGCGCCGTCAGCCCCATGATCGAGCGCAGGGTCGTCGTCTTGCCGACCCCGTTGCGGCCGAGCAGCGCCACGCACTCGCCCGTCTCGACGGTCAGGGACACGCCGAACAGGATCTGGCTCAAAGCCGTAGGCGGTATGGAGATCGCTGACTTCGAGGGTCATTCGGCCTCGCCCAGGTAGATGCGCTGCACGTCCTCGTTACGCTGCACCTCCTCGGGCGTGCCCTCGGCCAGGACGGCGCCCTGGTGCAGCACGGTGATCCGCTCGGCGATGCTGAACACGACATCCATGTCGTGCTCGGTAAACAGCAGCGTCAGGCCGCGGTCGCGGACCATACGGCCGATCAGAGCGATGGTGTCGGCGGTTTCCTGCGGCGACATGCCGGCCGTCGGCTCGTCGAG
>CAVRXC010000020.1:0-158821 GCA_963724995.1 uncultured Actinomycetes bacterium | reverse complement strand
GCCCTTCCTGCCGGCGCCGGTGGTCGTCAGGGACGCTGATGTCTTCCGGCTCGATCACGACCGGCCCCAGTCGATCGGGAGGGTGCGCGGGTTTGCCGGGCGGTTTGGCGTGTTCGTACGGTCGTACGCGTTCATCCGCGCCTACGGGCCGGAGCTCGAGGACATGTCGGAGATGGCCGTGCTGAACGCCAATTACCTCCTCGCGCAGCTCAAGGACGTTTACGAGCTGCCCTACGATCGCCACTGCATGCACGAGTTCGTGCTCTCCGCACGCGGCCTCAAGCGCGAGCACGGCATCACCGCGCTCGACGTCGCCAAGCGGCTGATGGACTTCGGCATCCACCCGCCGACCATCTACTTCCCGCTCGTGGTGCCCGAGGCGCTGATGATCGAGCCGACCGAGACCGAGACGAAGGAGCGCCTCGACGAGTTCGTCGCTGCGATGCGCACGATCGCCCGCGAAGCCGCGGAGAGCCCGGGCTCGCCGCGCGAGGCGCCGGTCACCCGTCCGGTGCGGCGGCTGGACGAGGTGAAGGCCGCGAAGGAGCCCGTCGTGCGCTACGACGCTGCGCGCCGGGAGATGGCGAG
Source organism: uncultured Actinomycetes bacterium (assembly GCA_963724995.1). Taxonomy (GTDB): domain Bacteria; phylum Actinomycetota; class Thermoleophilia; order Gaiellales; family Gaiellaceae; genus Gaiella. The sequence goes on along the minus strand of CAVRXC010000020.1, from coordinate 158,233 downwards.
CACGTCGCAGCCGAGCTGAGACGCGCGAGCTGGGGGCGCGGCCGGCAGCGTCTCGCGCAGCCGGCCGCCCGACGGCGTCTAGCCGGAGTTGGTCAGGTTTGCGACCTTGATCGCGCTGATCTTGATCTCGATTCGCCGAGGTGGCACCGGGGGCGCTGCACTGGAAGTCGACGCTTCCCGCGGCCGCGAACTCGTGAACCACCATCATCGCGAGGGGATCCTTGATGGCTCCGCCGTGACCGGGGGTACCGCTCTCGTCGGTGTCGGTGCCCGCAACGAGCTTGCAGGTCGCTCCGAGGCCCGTGAAGTACGCCTTCGCCCAAATGACGTACTTACCCGCCTGCGGAATCGAGAGGTTGGCGAGCGTCGAGAACCCAGCGGGAACTGCGACCGGTCCGTTCAGGAACCGAGCGAAGGCATCGCTTGGCCCTGCGGGACCGGCAGGCCCAGCAGCCCCAGCGGCTCCTGCCGCGCCGGCGGGACCGGCAGGCCCGGCGGGAATCTGCCCGGCCTTGAAGTCGCCCTTGAGAAGCGATCCGTTCTTCACCTTCAGTGTTGTGACGGCGTTGTTCTTGAGCTGTGGGGTGCCGACGCTGTTCGGTGCTAGCGCGACCGTTGCGGCGATCCCCGTACCCGAGAGTGCAACGCCGAGGGCCACGCAGGCTATGACCATGGACGGCGATGGACGGCGAATCCGTCTCACTGTCTACCTCCCTGTGGTTGAGCCGCCGATCTACCGTGCCACCCGTGACAACCGGTATCCCTCGGGCGGTGGGGCGGGCCCGTGCCGTCAGCTCGGCGTCGCGACGCGTGGCTGTCGCTTCGGCTCCGCGGCGAGCTGGCCGCACGCGGCGGCGATGTCGCGACCGCGGGTGAGCCGCACCGTGACGGGCACGTGCGCCCGCTCGAGCTCGACGCGGAAGCGCTCGATCGCGGCGCGCGACGAGCCGTCGTACCGCCCCGTCGGGTTGTACGGGATCAGGTTGACCTTGAACGCGTCCGGGCCGAGCGCACGACCCAGCGCGCGCGCCTGCGCGGGAGTGTCGTTGACACCGGCGAGCATCACGTACTCGACGAACACCCGGCGGCGGCGCAGCGCGACGTAGCGCCGACACTCGGCAAGCACGGTCTCGAGCGGGTAGCGGTCGTTGACCGGCATCAGCTCCGAGCGAAGCGTGGGATCGGCGGCGTGCAGGGACAGCGCCAGCCGGATCGGCTCGGTCACCTCGTCCACGAAGCGCGTCAGACCCGGCAGCCAGCCCACGGTGGAGACGGTCGTCCGGCGAGGCGTGATGCCGATGTCCGGCAGCCGCCGCGCCGCGTCGACGACGTCGTCCAGGTTCATCATCGGCTCGCCCATCCCCATGAACACGAGATGGTCGACCGGTTCGACGCGGCTGAAGTGCAGCACCTGGTCGAGGATCTCGGAGGCCGTCAGGTTGCGGCCGAAGCGCATCGCGCCCGTGGCGCAGAACGTGCACGTGAGCGGACAGCCGGACTGCGACGACACGCACACCGACCGGCGGCCGGTCCGGTAGCGCATCAGCACCGCCTCCACGGGATGGCCGTCGGCCGTGCGGAACAGAGCCTTCACGGTGCCGTCATGCGAGCGCGCCTCGGTGACCAGGTCGAGCGTGGAGAACGGAACTGCCTCGGCGAGCGCCTCCCGCAGTGACCGCGGCACGTTCGTCATCGCCTCGTACCCGGCTGCCCCGCGCGCGGTCCAGCCCCACACCTGGCCGGCCCGGAACGCCGGCTCACCGCGCGACACGAGCTCTTCCTCCAGCCTGACGAGGTCCACGCGCTCACGGTAGCGTCCCGGCTGTGATCGACCTCCGCTCCGACACAGCCACACGTCCGACGGCGGGCATGCGCGCCGCCATCGCCGCCGCGGACGTCGGGGACGAGCAGAAGCGCGAGGACCCCACCGTGACCGCGCTGCAGGAGCGGGTGGCAGCGCTTCTCGGGCACGAAGCCGCTCTGTTCCTCCCGACCGCGACGATGGCCAATCAGATCGCCCTGAAGCTGCACTCGCGCCCCGGGGACGTGCTCATCGCCGAGCGGCATGCGCATGTGGTCATCTACGAGTACGGCGGCGCGGCCGCGCACGCCGGGCTCATGATCGAGCCGATCCAGGGAGTCGGCGGGCGGATCACGCCTGACCAGCTCGAGCGAGGTCGCACATCCGAGCACGAAGGCGGCCGACCAGGTGCCGGCCGTGCTCGCGCTGGAGGACACGCACAACAGCTCGGGTGGGAGGTGCTGGCCGCTCGACGAGCTCGAGGCGGTCGTCGGCACCGCGCACGCACTCGGCCTCGCGGTGCACCTCGACGGCGCACGCCTCTTCAACGCAGCCGTCGCGCAGGGCATCGAGCCCGCCGCAATCGCAGCGCGGTTCGACACCGTCACCGTCTGCCTCTCGAAAGGGCTCGGCTGTCCGCTCGGGGCGGTGCTGGCCGGATCGCACTCGCTGGTGGAGCGAGCCTGGCGCGAGAAGCACCTGTTCGGCGGCGCCATGAGGCAGGCCGGCATCGTCGCGGCGGCGGGCGTCTACGCTCTCGACCACCACATCGACCGTCTGGCCGACGACCACGCAAAGGCTCGGCGGCTGGCCGAGGCGTGGCACGGGGAGGGGCTGCCGGTCGATCTCGCGCAGGTCGAGACGAATTTCGTGCAGGTGGACGTCGGCAAGCTCGGGCTCGAGCGCGACGTGGCGCTCGGTCGCCTGCGAGAGGCGGGTGTCGGGCTTTCAGCGACCATTCATCCGACGGTGATTCGCGCCGTCACGCACCTCGACGTCGGCGACGAGGACATCGACAGGGCGTGCGCCCTTGTCCCCGAGGCGCTGGCCGCAGCCCGTGTCTGAGGCCCTGCGCGCCACGCTCGACCGGCGGCTCGGTGAGGCCCAGGCCGCGCGCCGGCTCCCATCGGTCAGCGCAGCGGTGTTCTCGCGCGGCGAGATCCTGTGGCAGCGGGCCCTCGGGCTCGCCGATATCGAGCGCGACGAGCCGGCGACATCCGAGCACGCGTACCGCGTGGGCTCGATCACGAAGACCTTCACGGCCGCCGTTGTGATGCAGCTTCGCCAGGAAGGGCTCGTCGACCTCGACGCACCGCTCGCGAGCTACGTGTACGGCCTGCCCGCCGGCCCAACCGTGCGCCAGGCGCTGACGCACTCGTCCGGCCTGCAGCGCGAGGCGCCGGGCTCGGCGTGGGAGACGATGCAGGCTCCGACCCGAGAGGAGCTCCTCGCAAGCCTCTCCGACGCCGAGCTCGTGCTCCGGCCGGGTCGGCTGTGGCACTACTCGAACCTCGCCTTTGCCCTCCTGGGCGAGGTGATCGCACGCAACGGCGGCTCCTACGAGGGCGTGCTGCGGGAGCGCGTGCTCGACCCGCTCGGATTGTCCCGTACGCGGCTGCGTCCGGACGAGCCGTACGCGACCCCGTACTTCGTGGAGCCGTACGCAGACCGCGTGCGGGTCGAGCCCGACCCCGAGGTCACCGAGCTCACCGGGGCCGCCGGTTGGCTCTGGTCGACCACCGGCGACCTCGCCCGCTGGGCGGACTTCATCTGCACCGGTGCCGACGGTGTGCTCGAAAAGGGCGTGCTCGACGAGATGTCCCGGGTGCACGCGATGGTCGACGAGGAGCGATGGGAGACGGCCTGGGGCCTGGGGCTGGAGCTGTTCCGTCGCGGCGACCGTGTCTTCACCGGCCACACCGGCGCCATGCCCGGCTTCCTGGCCGCCTTCTGCGTGCAACGCGACGAACGAATCGGCGCGGCCGTGCTCACGAACAGCGGCGCGGGTGCGGAGGTGGAGGCGCTGGTGCTCGATCTCGCCTGTGCCGCGCTCGAAGCGCTGCCCCGGATGTCGGAATCGTGGCGCGTAGGCCCCGCCGTGCCGACCGAGGTCGAGCCGTTGCTCGGGCGCTGGTGGACGGAAGGCGACGAGGTGATCTTCTCCTGGGTACGCGGGCGCCTCCAGGCAGAGCTCGTCGGTGGGCCTGCGGGCCGGAGCATCTCGCTGCTCGAGCCCGACGGAGACGACCGCTGGCGCGTGACCGACGGGCGCGAGCAGGGCGAGCTCGTGCTCGCGGTGCGCGGCGATGTGGGAGACATCGTGAAGCTGACGTTCGCGACCTACCCGCTCACGCGGCATCCGTCGACGTTCGGCTGAACGTCAGAGAGCGCGGTCGCCCGCCAGGTAGAACGAGATCACGACCAGCAGATACGCGGCGAGCAGAACGATCCCCTTGAGCCGGCTCGACCATCCGTCTGCGAGCGTGATGGCGACCAGCGCTGTCGATGCGGCCAGCGCACCGAGCTCGACCGGACGGAATGCGAGCGCGAGCGGGTCGATGAACCATGAGAGCAGGGCCACGGCCGGGATGAGGAACACAGCGACCTGGGCGGACGACGCAAGCGCGATCTCGGCGGCGAGCCCGATCTTGCCGCGGTAGGCGACGAGCACCGCACCGCCGTGCTCGGCGGCGTTTCCGACGATGGCCACCACCACGGCTGCGAGGAAGAACTCACTCACGCCGATATCGGTCGCGAAGTCGTGAATCGAGCCGACGAGGATCTCGGCCACGAGGGCCGTTGCCACGGTCGCGATTCCGAGCGCGGCGAGTGAGAGGCGAAAGGGCCACGCGTCGATCTCGGCGCCGCTCGAGGTGTGCATCCCGTGGTGGCGCCGGAGCGAGAACCACGTCGTCGCGACGTACACGAGCAGCAACACGATGGAGACGACGAGTGAGAGGTAGACGATCAGGTCCCGCTCCGGGGCGCCGTCCCAGCTCGGCACGGCCGGTATGGCGAAGAGCACGATTGCGACGCCGACCAGCCCGAGAGACAGGAAGCACGAGAAGCGGTCGACCTGCCCGCGCCCGCCGGCGAGCAGCGAGAAGCCGAGGACGAGGAGGAGATTGCCGACCACCGAGCCGGTGAGTGAGCCGCGCACCACCTCGTTGAGGCCTTCGTGCACCGCAAGGAGGGCGATGATCAGCTCCGGCGCGTTCCCGAACGTGGCGTTGAGGAAGCCGCCGATCCCTGGGCCTGTGTGCTCCGCGGCATGCTCGGTCGCCTCGCCGATCAGCCAGGCCAGCGGCACGAGCGCGAGTGCTGCGAGCACGAACTCGGTCGTGGAGCTGAGGTCGGCGAAGTAGTGCAGCGCAATCGTGACCGGAGCAAGGGCGAGCGTCGCGAAGAGGGCCTTGCGCAACATGAGCCGGAAACCTACCGGCGGACGCCGGGCCCTCCGGGGGTCAGCCGCGGGCGCGGATTGCGACCATCTGTAGAAGGCTTGTGCGAGCGAGTCACGAGCGGCCTAGCCTCATCCGCGCGGCATGTCAAGTCTTGCGGCGGGCGCTCCGGCCCTGCCACGATCCCGTTGTGAGCGACATCGCCCCGGCCCGTCTCGAGCCCGCGCAGCTGCCGCTGCGGCCGCAGGACGAGGTCGAGTGCCGCCGTTGCGACGTGCTCTGCGACAAGGTCGTCTACCCCGGTGCCTGCATCGAGCGGGCGTGCCCGTTCGTGTACGCGTACGAGGCCTGGGGCCACACGTACATGGGGTGCCTGCAGAAGGTGTTCGACGTCGAGATCGACCTCGACTTGCTCGAGGCTGCGGAGCAGCGCCGCGACGGCTTCGGAGCAGTGCGCGCCCGCCGCGCGCCGCTGCCGATGTGCCGGGCCGAGGTCAGCTCCTGCTACGAGCACCGCGTGGACGAGGTCGGCTGCCGAAATCCCGAGTTCTTCGAGATGGCGGAACGGCCGAGCTTCCGCGTCGTCGCCGAGCTTCGCGACCCGCGGTAGCGCGCGGCGTGAGCGTCCGCGGGAGCGGCGCACGCCTGCGAGCTGGTTCAGCCGAGCTTGATCGACTTCGACGTGCGGGTGATCACCGGCGCGGTCTTCTTGGCGTTTGCGGCGGAGGTCGTGAAGGTGATCACGATGCTGCGGCCGTTGCGTAGGAACGCGACCTGGTTCAGGTCGGCGACCACGGTATGCCCCTTGACGACGACCCCGACGCGGAGATGTGTCCGCACCGCGCGTCCGGGCGGAAGCGTCACGGCCCTGACGGACGGGGTGCCGACAAGGCCCGGAAGGCGCAAGAGCTCAGCCTTCGTGGCTTGCAGATACACGTCGAAGGTCGATGCTGCCGGGGATGAGGCTGACGACGGCGTTGACGTTGGTGAGGAAACCGCCTGCCGTTGCCGGGATCGAAGGCCACGAGCCGGACGGGCGATCCCGGCTTGGCGAGCTCGTCGAGGATTGCGCCGAGCTCTGGGTTCTCGCGGCGCAGCTCCTTGCCGGCGGCACTTGCGACGTTGCGAGGGTTCAGGCTGACCCAGCTCTTCGGCACCGCGAAGGAGAGCCTGACATCGGCGACGCGAAGTGTCCTTGTGGGTGCCGCTGCAGTGGCTGCGGTGGCGCCGGCCAGGGAAACCGTCAGTACGAGAGCGAGCGCGAGGCGGCGCATCCCTGCAGTATCGACCGACTCGCGTCGAAACGTGAGTCAGGCGCGGGCAGCGCGTCGCCGGGCGTTCCGCACGCCGCTGCGGTGGAGGTCGCGCAGCCGCTGCACCTCCTCCGCGTCGGGCCCGTGCCCGGTCAGGGCCGGGCGTCTCGAGGATCGCCGGCAGCTTCTGAAACGCCGGGTGCGCAAGGAAGACGTCCAGCCGGCGACCCATCAGCCCTCGACCGACCGACGCATGGCGGTCGAGGTTCGACCCGAGCGCCGACGCCGCGTCGTTGACGTGCAGGCAGCGCAGCCGGTCGAGCCCGATGCGGCCGTCGAGCTCGGCAACCGCCGCGTCGAGCGTCGCGGGGTCGGTGACATCGACGCCCGAGGCCCACCAGTGGCAGGAGTCGAGGCAGACACCGAGTCGCGGGTGACGGTCGACGGCGTCGACGAGCGCGGCGAGCTCGTCGAGCGAGCGGCCGATCGTGCCACCGGCGCCCGCGCAGTTCTCCAGCAGTAGCCAGAGCCGGTCGGTGGTCAGCTCCAGGAGCTCGCGCAGCGCCGGCACGGTGCGTTCGATCCCGGCGTCGAGCCCGTCGCCGAGATGCGAGCCGGGGTGGAAGATGACCGCCTCGGCCCCGATCGCGTCGGCTGTCTCGAGCGTGGCCCGCATCGCCGTGACCGATCTCGCGCGGAGCTCGCGATCGCTGCCCGCGAGGTTGACCAGGTAGACGGCATGGCAGACGACCGATCCGATGCCCGTCTCCTCGCGGCGCTCGCGAAAGCGGCTGCACCTGCTCCGGCGTGTGCACGGTGGAACGCCACATGCGGGGGCTCTGCGTGAACACCTGCATCGCGTTGCAGCCGAGCTCGGAGGCCCGGTCGACCGCGTTCGAGATCCCCCCGGACGACGAGACGTGGGCCCCGAACAGCACCTGCGTACGCTATCCGCCGATGGCCGGCGCTCTCCGCGCTCGTCTTGGCGCGCTCTCGGAGCGCGAGTTCCGGCTGCTCTTCTCGGGCACGGCGGTGTCGACGCTCGGCGACGCGGTGGCCGACATCGCCCTCGTCTTCGCCGTGCTCGAGGTGAGCGACTCGGCTGCCGCGCTCGGTGCCGTGCTCGCCGCACGGGCGCTGATGGAGGTCGCCGGCATCCTGTTCGGCGGCGTCATCTCCGACCGTCTGCCGCGGAATCTCGTTCTGGCCGGCGCGTGCACGGTGCAGGGGGTCGCGCAGGCGGCGACGGCGGCGCTCGTCCTCACCGACACGAGCTCGATCGTCGCGATCCTCGTGCTGCAGGCGCTCTACGGCGCCGGCAGCTCCGTGGTGTGGCCGGCAGAGATCGGGCTGATCCCCGACACGGTGAGCCCGGCCCGGCTGCAGCAGGCGAACGCGCTCATGGGACTGACCCGCGACGTGACGCGGGTGCTCGGCCCTGCCGTGGGTGGCGCGCTCGTCGTGGCAGGCAGCCCGGGTGTGGCGCTGGCGGTGGACGCGGCGAGCTTCGTCGTCTGCGGTGCGCTGCTCGTCCGCATCCGCACACCGCGCCGCGCCGAAGCCCGCGCGGAGCACGCTCGTTCTTCCGCGAGTTGCACGACGGCTGGCGCGAGTTCACCGCGCACTCGTGGCTCTGGGGCGCCGTCGTCTTCTTCAGCCTCACGGTGTTCGCCTACTCGGCGTGGATGGTGCTCGGCCCGGTGGTGGCGAAGGAGGAGTACGGCGGCGCGAGGGCGTGGGCGGCGATCCTCGTCGCGGGTGGCCTCGGCGCCGTGCTCGGCGGGCTGATCGCGATCCGCATCCGCCCGCAGCGACCGCTGGTGGCGTCGGTCGCCTGGCTGATCCCCTGGGTCGGCGAGATGATCGCCCTCGCCCTGGGTGCTCCGCTCTGGGTGATCGTGTGCGTCTCGGCGGTCGGCGGTGTCGGCCTCGCGCTCCACATCGCCCTGTGGTTCACGGTCTTCCAGCAGCGCGTCCCGGCGGAGACACGGTCGCGCGTCAGCTCCTACGAGGCGCTCGGGTCGCTCGTGCTGGCACCGGTCGGCCTCGTCGTCGCCGGGCCGGCCGCCGAGGCGTTCGGGACGGACGCGGTGCTCTGGGCGTCCGCGGCGCTCGGTCTCGCCAGTCTCGCCGCGGTGCTCCTGATCCCGTCCGTGTGGGCGATCAGGCGGGAGCCGTCCGAGCCCGCCACATCGCCTGCGTAGGCTGAAGGTCGTGCTGCGCATCCACCGCGGCCGTCTCGGCCCGCTCCAGGAGCGCCAGTTCCGGCTCCTCTTCTCCGCCACGACGGTGACGACGTTCGGCGACAGCATGGGCCATATCGCCCTGGCCTTCGCCGTGCTCGACCTGCCAGGTGCAGGAGCAGCAGAGCTCGGGCTCGTACTGGCAACGCGATCGCTGTTTCAGTCGGTCGTCGTCATCGCCGGCGGCGTCCTCTCGGACCGTCTGCCTCGCAACCTCGTGCTCGTCGGGGCGTCGCTCGTCCAGGGTACGGCGCAGGCACTCACCGCCGCGCTCGTGCTCACCGACAACGCCGCCGTCTGGTCACTGATCGCGCTGTCGGTCTTCTACGGCCTCGGTGGCGGCCTGGTGATCCCGGCTGAGATCGGCCTCGTTCCGCAGACCGTGAGCTCACAGCGTCTGCAGCAGGCCAACGCGCTGCAGGGCCTGTCGCGCAACGTCGTCGGCATCGTCGGCCCCGCTGTCGGGGGCGCGCTCGTCGTGGCAGGCAGCCCCGGTGTGGCGCTGGGCGTTCGACGCCGTGACCTTCCTCGCGGCGGCCGCTGCTCCTGTCGCGGATTCGGGTCCCGGCGCGGATAGGCGGCCCGGAGCGGACCGGCTACTTCCGTGAGCTCCATGACGGCTGGCGCGAGTTCACCGCGCACACGTGGCTCTGGTCGAGCGTGCTGCTGTTCGGCGTCTCGAACCTCGTCTTCGTCGGCTGCTGGGCGGTGCTCGGGCCGCTGATCGCGAAGGAGCAGTACGGCGGCGCCGGTGCCTGGACGGCGATTCTCGTCTGCGGCGGGGTCGGCGCGGTGGTAGGCGGCGTGATCGCGTTGCGCTATCGGCCGAAGCGTCCGCTGCTTGCCTCCGTGCTGGTCGCCTACCCGCTGATGCTCGAGCTGCTCGCGCTGGCCGTCTACGCACCCGTCTGGCTGGTGGCGGTGAGCGCATTCCTGGCGTCCGCCGGCATCGCGGTTCACATCGCGCTCTGGTTCACGGTCTTCCAGCGGGAGGTGCCCGAGCACGCGCAGTCGAGGGTGAGCTCATACGACGCGCTGGGGTCGTTCGTGCTCATTCCGCTCGGGATGGCGATCGTGGGTCCCGTCGCGGCGGCGATCGGCATCCAGGAGACGCTCTGGGCCGCGTTCGCCATCTCGCTCGTCTGCCAGCTCTCGATCGTCGCCCTCCCGTCGGTACGGGCCATTCGGGCGCCCGAGCCGGAACCGGTCGGAGCGTAGGTGCCGGGCGGGCCCGCCCTACAATGGCGCCTCCGTGAGCGTCCGCGTCCGCATGGCACCCTCCCCGACGGGCTTCCTCCACATCGGGGGAGTGCGCACCTTCCTGTTCAACTGGCTCTTCGCGCGTGGCCGCGGCGGCGAGTGCCTGCTGCGCATCGAGAACACCGACACCAGTCGTGAGGTGGAGGAGGCGACCGAGCAGATCCAGCGCTCGCTGTCGTGGCTCGGGATCGAGTGGGACGGCCCGGTCACGTTCCAGCTCGATGCCATGGACAGGTGTCGCGAGCTCGCCGCCGGCCTCGTCGAGGAGGGCAAGGCCTACGAGGACGAGGGTGCGATCCGCTTCCGCATGCCCGACGAAGGCGTGACGGGGTGGGAGGACGCGGTACACGGTCGCGTCGAGTTTCCGAACGACCAGCTCGAGGACGTCGTCATCGTCCGCTCCGACGGTCGCCCGACGTACAACTTCGCCTCGCCGGTCGAGGACATGGACGACGCGATCACGCACGTGATCCGGGCGGACGACCACGTCTCGAACACGCCCAAGCAGGTGCAGATCCTGCGTGCGCTCGGCCACGAGCCACCCGTGTACGCACACGTGCCGATCGTCAACGGCCCCGACGGAAAGAAGCTGAGCAAGAGGCATGGCGCCATCTCGGTGGACGAGTTTCGCAATGCGGGCTATCTCCCGGAGGCGCTACTCAACTTCCTTGCGCTCCTGGGGTGGGCGCCCGACGGCGAGACGACGCTGATGTCCCGCGACGAGCTCATCGCGCGGTTCGCGCTCGAGCGGGTCGGCTCCAGCCCCGCCACCTTCGACTACGACAAGCTCGACTGGATGAACGGCGTCTACCTCCGCGACCTGCCGCCGGCCGAGTACGCCGATCGGCTCGTCGGCTTTCTGCGCGAGCAGGGCAGCGACTGGCCCGAGCAGGGTGTGCGGGCGGCCGCGCCGCTCGTGCAGGAGAAGATCGGACGACTCGGCGAGTTTCCCGCGTTCGCGGGTTTCCTCTTCCACGACGTGGAGCCCGATCCCGCGCTCCTGGACCGGGGCATTCTCTCCGCGGCCGAGATCGCGCTGGTGGGAGTGGAGCCCTGGTCGGCGGCCACTATCGAGGAGAGGCTGAAGGCGTTGTGCGAGGAGCTCGGCCAGAAGCCCCGCCAGGTGTACGGCCCGATCCGCGTGGCCGTGACCGGCTCGCGTATCTCGCCGGGCCTGTACGAGTCTCTCGAGCTCCTCGGGCGGGAGGTCGCCCTCGAGCGGCTACGCCGTGCTGCGGAGCTCGCCGCGATGACGTCTCCGCTTCCGGCCGACGCGTTCGAGGAGCGTCTCGCCGCATACCTCTTCGAGCGCTCGGAGGAGTCCCGGGCGGTGCGTGTGGGGGAGAAGGAGGTCTCGGAGCAGGCCGCGATCGTCGAGCGTCACGCGAGCCTGTTCACACGGGCTCAGCTGGAGTCGCTGCGCGCGGCCGAGGACGCCGCACTCGAGGAGGAGCGTGAGCGCCTGACCCGGCTGCGGCTGACGTGCGAGGACGGGATCGCAGTGCGCGAGCTCGCAGAACGCGACGATGCGCTCGAGAACGCCCTGCTTGCCGCGCGCGTGCCGTGGCAGGGAGAGGAGCTGCCTTTGCGAACGGCCCAGGCACGGCTGGCCACGACCGCCTCGTACGAGGAGCGTGAAGGGCTGGGGAGCGCCGCTCTCGCCGTCTCGGCCGGGTTCAACCCCGAGCGCCGGACGCTGCTCGCCGCCCGGGAGGAGCTCGCGGCCGATCTCACCGGCGTCGCTGACCCGATCTCGCGGAGCGAGGCCGAGAAGGGGATACGGCTGCGCACGCTCCTCGACGCCGTCGACACCGCGCGGGTCGAATCGACCGCCGCGTATACGCCCGCGCGCGAGCGCTGGCTCGACCGCCTCCTCGGCGAGACCAGGGAGCGAGTCCCGTCGTTTGCGCACGTGGCCTGGCTGCGCCGGCTGTCGCCGCTCGCGGACACGTACACGCGGGAGCGCTCGGTCCCCGTGTGCGTGGCCACGCTCCGCGCTCTGGGTCTCGACGTGGAAGCGGCGCGAGGGATCCGGCTCGATCTCGAGGATCGCCCGCAGAAGTCGCCGCGCGCATGCGTGATCCCCTCCGACCCACCACGGCTGGTGCACCTGATCACGCGCGCCCAGGGCGGGTTGCACGACTACGAGGCCTTCCTGCACGAGGCAGGGCACGCACTGCACTACGCGGGGTGTGACCCGGCACTCCCGTACGCGTTCCGGCGGCTCTCACGGGACCATGCGCTCACGGAGATCTACTCGTTCCTGCTCGACTCGATCGTCCACGAGCCGGCCTGGCATGCCGAGCAGTTCGGGCTCGACCAGCCGACCGCGCGTGACCATGCCGCCGCCGCGAGCTTCGTCAACGTCCTGCTCTTCAGGCGCTACAGCGCGAAGCTCGGCTTCGAGCTCGACTTCTGGGGCCGGTTCGGGCGTGACGGCGGCACCGCGGACGGGTACTCGACACGGTTGACCGCTGCCACGGGGATCAGGTATCCGGACGAGAACCACCTCGCCGACCTGGACGCCGGCTTCTACTCCGCCGACTACCTGCGCGCGTGGGTGCGGTCGGCGCAGCTACGGGCGTGGCTGCGGCGGGAGGTGGCGCAGGACTGGTGGCGCCGGTCGGGCACGGGCGAGCTGCTCGCCGAGCTGTTCCGGAAGGGAACCCGCCCCTCGTCCGAGGACGTGGCCGAGCGCATCGGCTACGACCCGCTCGACACCGCACCGCTCGTCGCAGAGCTCGGATCAACGTTGTGAGCGGGATCGCCGACCTGGTGGGGGTGGAGCTCGGGCCGACCGAATGGCGGGAGGTCGGGCAGGAGCGGATCGACGCGTTTGCCGCCGCGACCGACGACCCACAGTGGATCCACATCGACCCGGAGCGGGCGGCGAGCGGGCCGTTCGGGGGCACGATTGCGCACGGCTTTCTGACGCTGTCGCTGTGCGTGCCCTTCCTCTACGAGGTGCTGCAGGTGGATGGGTACCGGTTGTTCGTCAACTACGGGGTCAACCGGGTGCGGTTCCCGGCGCCGGTGCCGGTCGGATCTCGCCTCAGAGCGCAGTTTCGAGTCGAGTCCGCCGAGGAGGTCACCGGTGGTGACCAGGCGGTCATCGTCGCCACGGTCGAGCGTGAGGGCGGCGAGAAGCCGGTCTGCGTGGCGGAGCTGGTCGTCCGCCTGCTGCGATGAAGTCGGCGCTCGTCACGGGCGCGGCCAGCGGCATCGGCCGTGCGATCGCGTCGAGGCTGGTCGATGACGGCTGGTCGGTGCTGGCCGCCGACCGCGAGCCGGACGACTCGGGCCCGGGTGAGCCGTTCGCCGCCGATCTGGCGACGCGCGACGGCAACCGTGAGGCCGTCGTGCAGGCACTGCACAGGTTTGGCCGGCTCGACGCGGTGGTGGCGAACGCCGGCTTCCAGCACGTGGCGCCGATCGAGGAGTTCCCGGAGGATCGCTGGGATGCTCTGCTGGCCGTGCTGCTGACCAGCCCGTTCCTGCTCGCGAAGCACGGCTGGCCGGCGCTGCGCGCGTCCGGTGACGGGCGCTTCCTCGTCGTCGCCTCCGTGCACGGGCTCGTCGCGTCGCCCTACAAGGCGGGCTACGTGGCAGCGAAGCACGGCGTGCTCGGTCTCGTCAAGACGCTTGCGCTCGAAGGCGCGGAAGCGGGTATCTCCGTCTCAGCGCTCTGTCCCTCGTACGTCCGGACGCCGCTGGTGGAAGGGCAGGTGGCGGCGCAGGCGCGGGCCCACGGCCTGCCGCCGGACCGCGTGCTGGAGGACGTGCTGCTCGCGCCGCAGGCGGTGAGGCGGCTGCTCGAGCCGGAGGAGGTGGCGGATGCCGCCGCGTTCCTGCTCGGCCCCGGTGGTCGTGCGGTGACCGGCGCGCCGCTGGTGATGGACCTGGGCTGGACCGCGCGCTGACGCCGTCCCGGCGGGTTAGCGGCTGGCGTGACGCCGCAGCTGCTCGGAGCGAAGCAGGTCGATGCGCCGCTGGAGCGACTGTCGCTCCTTGGAGACGTGCTTCTCCTCGCCGCTGAGCGACTCGAGCAGCTCGTCCGACGCGGTTTCGTGACCACCGCCGCCGGCGCGGACGAAGTCGATCCGCCGATGGAGGGCGTCGCGGCGCTTCGAAAGCTGCTTCTCCTCCTGTTCGAGCTGTGACAGGAGCGTGCCGAGCTCCGCCTCCGGAAGCACGGAGGGATCCATGTCCGTAGCGGTCACGTTCTCTCTATCGGCTGCTGACATCGTTCTCCTGAGTGCGAAGCACCGGGAGCCGTGGGACGTCGGTCGGATCCATGCCCCAGCGGCTCCGCTGTGTATTCCCGCCGGCGGGCGCTTTCACACTCGCTCGTCCGGGGCACGGCGGGATGTGGCGGGCGCAGCTATGCTCGATGCCCCCATCGAACGGAGCGGCCATGCAGAAGCAACTGGACGCCCTTCAACGGAAGCTCGCCGGCTTGATCGACACGGCCAACGACGACGAGCGTGCCGAGCTCCTCGAGATCCAACAGCCGGACGGATGGCGCCCTGGCGGAACGTCGACGCTGCCACACGGCAAGGCGGCGGCCGCTCTCGAGCTCATCGCAACGGCCGAGGACGGGGAGTGGGGCGGCACGTTGCCCCAGGGCTCTGCGCAGAACCTCCGCGAGCAGCTGCAGGCTCGCCTCGTGGTCATCGCGTAACGCGCCGCGCTCGACCGGCGTGTCGGATCGCCGGCGTTCAGCGGTCCGCGCCACAGGCACCTACCCGCGGCGGCCCCGGCGGAAGAGGCGGAACCTCGTCGGGCGGCGTCTGGGCCGTGATCGATCTTCCCTCCTGGCCTGGCGCATGGCCTCGTGGATCAAGGGCTCCGGGTAGCCGTCGCGCTGCATCCGCTCGATCATGATCAGCAAGTGCTGGTTTTCGTGCATGGGACACCTCCCCTCGATGATCCGGTCGGCTCTCGCAGCAAGTGGTTCGATTCCAGGCTAGGCAGCAGCGAGGCCACGCGGTGGTTCGATTCGGTACACGACCTGCGCAGGTTCGGTGACCGGGCACCAGTGACGGTCGCCTCGGCTATGCGCGCCGACCGTCGAGCCGGATCGTCCACGCGTCGATCGTGTCGACCAGGAGATGGGTCTCGCTCCACGGATCGAGCGCGAGTGTGGCGCGAACGGCGTCCTCCGACTCCGCCTCGACGGCGAGCACCACGCGATGCTCGTCGGCGAGCGGCCCGCCCAGGACGGCGAAGCCCGCGTCCACGAGCCCTTCCATGAAGGATGCGTGCGCGGGCCATTCCGACTGCTCCTCGAGCGGCCGCGTCGGGTCCCACTGAGGGCCGGTGCGGCGGAGCACGACGAAGAACGCCAAGCTCGCCTTCTAGCACGAAAGCGCCGGGCAAACGGAGCTCACCCATGGCCGCCGTCGCCCGGTGGGAGGCGGCCATGGGTGAGACCGACAGTTCGTCGCTATGGCGTCTGCGTGACGGTAACCGTCGCGTTGGCGAAGAAGTCGCCTCCCACGTTCGCGGGGTTGAATGTCATCGCCACCAGGTCCAGGGTGCCTTGCCCTTGGTCGGCCCGTACGCCCACTCCGTTGTTGTCCCCCGAGTTGCCACGGCTGGCGGTCGCCGTCAGGGTGCCGGCATTTCTCTCGTCGAAGTGGATGCCGTCCGAGCCGTTGTCGTCGGTGGTCGAGCGATCGATCGTCGTCGAGGTGATGCTTCCGGCGTCGTCTTCCCGAACTCTGATCCCGGCGAGACCGTTCCGGCGTGCTGCGGCGCGCTCGATCGTTGCCTGCAGGTCTCCGTTGCCCTGCTCGCGCACGTTTATCCCATCCTGCGGGTCCGTGTCCGCCAGCAAGCGGCGGTTGTCGTCCGTCTGTGCGCCACGCACGGTGGCCTTGAGCAGGCCGTCACCCCGCTCGCGGATCTTGAGTCCGCCGTCGCCATCGCCTCCGACGTTGCCATCGGCCTTCAGGCCGGTCAGCGTGGCGACGAGGTCGCCTCCGCCCTGGAAGTCGTCGTCCTCTTCGAAGTCGACTCCCTCCTCGACGTTCCTGCTTGCCTCGACCAGAGTCATGTCGACCTTGAAGTCACCGGCATCGTTCTCGTTGAAATCCCAGCCTTCCTCGAAATTGTCGTTGGCGACGCTCGCCACGACCTTCCCGATCAGGTCGCCGCCCAGTGACTCGTCGACGTCCATGCCGTCGTCCTTGTCGATCGGCACCGTCGTGTCGAAGTCCCCGTTGGCGGTCAGCTTGATGCCAGAGACGTTGAACACGACGTTGCCGGGGCCGCGCTCGTCGAGCTCGATCCCGTCGGCACCGTTGTGGTGGAACGTGCTCAGGCTGACGACGACGCTCAGATTCCCGCCGGCGCCTTCGTCGACCCGCAGCCCGTCTCGGTCGAAACCCGCGAACCCGTCGTCGTCGAAGCGCGAGCCGATGACGAGTACGTCGATCGATGCCCTCGGACCCCGCTGGGTCGGGAATGGCTGGGTCGCCTGGGATACCGATGTTTTCGGGGTTCTTCTGATCCTCGACGAGCACGCCGTGGCCGCCGTTGCGAAGTATCTGCACGCCGACGAGAACAACATTCTTGGTGCCGGTTGCGTCGTCGGGCACGTCATAGGTCAACCCCTCGCCTGGTGCGTCCTGGATCGTGAGGAATGAGGCGGCGAGGTTCCCAGGCGTCTCGGCCCGGAACCCACCACCGTCGAGCACGGCGCCGTTCGCCGAGGATGTTGAGAGACTGGTCGCCGTCGTACACGACTGGCGTGCCGAGCACGATCGGCGCCAACCGGGCGCGGAACACGATGTGGCCGATCGACGAGTCTGCGTTCGCCCGTTCGATTGCCTTGCGAAAGGAACCGGGCCCGTCGTCGTTCGAGTTGGTCACGAACGCACTCGCCGCGTTGCCCGCAGCCAACGTCGTGCCCGCGCCGGCAGCGGCAGCGACGACAGCCACGATGCCCGCCACAGTGAGAACAACACCTTTCCGCACCGACGTCCCCCTTTGTCTGTGATCCCGGCGAACGGATCGCCACGTGAGATCTTTGTCGTGGTCCCGGAGGCGCCCAGCATCACATTGCCCTGATGGCCGATGGGCATCCGACTGGTGAGCAACTCGTGAAGGACCGGCCGGGCGTGGCCTCGTGCGGGAGAGCGAGCCGACGAGCTACTTCGTCACCCTCGCGGCCGAGGCGCACCCGGACTCGCGGCGGACGTTCGCCACGATCATCGGGTGGCAGCGCGCCTGCGTCGCGCAGCCCGTCGCGGGGTGGTCGGATGGTGGGCGGCTAGCCGTTGGTCAGACCGATACCACTCGGCTCTGGTAATGCTGCGATCCCTGTGGAAAAGTGGCCCGGGGACCCTGTGGAAAACGGGTCCTCTGCGGCGGATGAGCGGCGATGTTCAAACGAGCACGGACGACCTTGCTGGCGGGCTCGTGTCCTTCTCGGTCACGTATCTGACCAGCGCGGTGATGCTTGGCATCGGCGTACTGCTCTGGGTTGGTGTGGGAATCCTGGTCGTTTGCGTGCTGCGCTGGCTGTCCGAGGGACCAGAAAGTCTCCGCCGCGTGCAACCGGTGCAGTGTTGGTGCCGGACTCGTGAAGCACCCTTCCCCGGCCGGTCGGTAGGAGATAAGACTGGCGACGAGACGGCTTGGAGCACTCCTGGTCGTTTCGAGTCGCCTTGCATCGCCAGGCCGCAGGGCGAGGGCGACACACGGAGGCGGAACCCAGCGACAGGGTTTCGTTCGGTGACTGGCCCCAGCCCGGCGGGACTCGAGAGCACCCCGGCGGGCCTGGGGCTGCGACCCAGGTGCAGAGTGGACACGGCTCAGAACGCCTCGAGGGTCTCGTATTCGGCCCAGGGCGCGGGCACACGCGCCAGGCGAGCCGGGCTTGGCTGCGACCCCTCGCCAGCCGGCCCGGCCTCGTTCGGCGCTTATCGGGTTCCTCGCCGGTGATGCCCATCCGAGCGCCGTAGTCGCAGCCGCGGATCCCCCTCGGTCAGATACCGCTCGAGCCACCGCATCGCCGCCTGCTCGAACTTCGGGATCTCGCTCGAACGATGACCGGCGTGTCTGCTTCGTGTGGGCGGGGCGCCGACGATCGGCACATGCGGATTCGAGTCTGTGTAGTGGGAGTGCTCGTCGCAGCGACGGTGGGCCTAGCGGGGTGCGGGAGCAGCATCAACAGTGAAGCGCTGCCGCTCGACATGCTGTTCGACGACTGCGGCGGCTTCACGATGAACGACGACGTCGCAACGGTCGACTGCGTGGAGGGGCGGTTGCGCAGCTCGTCGAGGCCCGAGGTTTCGCCCCTCCACTACGTGCCGTTCAGGTTCCAGCCGTTGGTCGCAGGACTGAGCGGTCGCGACCGAGCTCCGCGAGGAGAAGGGCGACGGCTCGTTCGGGATCGGCTGTGACGCCTCCGAGCCCGGCGACCCCGGCCGTGGCTACCTGTTCATCCTGCAGCCGTTCCTGCGGGGAGCGTCCATCTGGCGGATGGACGCCACCGGCTACGAGTGGGTCGCCTTCCGGCATGTCGCGAGCGATCCCGCCGACCGCCATCAGCTCCGGCGCGACCCGCTCTGGAGCGTCCGGTGGCACGGTGCTCCGTCTGGACGTCGACGGCCGCCGAGCGCTCGACGTCGTCGACCGGGCAGGGATCGACTCGTTCGGGTCGGCCGTGACCGTCGTCCTTGCGGGCGGCGCGGCGGCGGACGTCCGGTTCGAGCACCTTCGTGCCGAAAAGGCAGGCCCGCTCTCACGGTCCGTCAAGCCGGCGACGAAGCCCCTCGCGTATCGCTACGCGATCGAGATGACAGACGACGCCGGAGGAGCCCGCCACGACCGTCTCCCTCGGCGACGACCTCCTGGTCATCGTCTCCAGCCGCGATCTTCCGCGCGACCGCCGGGTGCCGTTCCAGCTCTGCGTCGACCAGGTGGCGAAGCAGGCCTGCACGCGCGAGCAGCTCGACGGAGGATCGTCCTACGTCGTTGGATGGAACGTCGATCCGGGCGAGGGGAGGAACGGACGGTTCCGCCTCAGCGTTCGCATTCAGGGCAAGGAAGTCGCCGCTGTGAGCGCGGCGCTCGCGGGCTGAGCTCGGCCCGACCTTGCAGCCGGCCGCCCCCGGCCGTTCGCGGAAGCAGTTGAGGGCGAACCCGACGGCCCACATGGAGGCGACCACCGTTGGTGTGAGGACGCCTCGCGGCTGATGCACAGCCAGAGCTTCTCACGAGGTCGGCACCGGGTACGTACGCACCGCACGCGCTGTCCCGGCATCCCTGACATACCTGACCCACGGTTTAGAGCGGATCGTGAGGGTTCAGGCGGAGAGGAAAGGCCCATACGGGATTCGAACCCGTGCCGCCGCCGTGAGAGGGCGGTGTCCTAGGCCACTAGACGAATGGGCCGTGGCGGGCCGGATGCTACCCGACCGCCTCGGGGATCGATCGGCGCTACGGCGAGGAGGGCGACGGGGAGAGCTCGTCCGTCTCGCGCGCGTCGATCCGCTGCTCGAAGTGACGCCGGATCTCCTCCCCGGTGGCGAGCAGGTCATATCGGGCGCGGCGCGGCGGCAGCTTCACGATGCGGACCGACTCGTCGCGCTCACCGTGGCAGCGTGCATACGCGGCCGCTTCGTCGAGCGGCCTCAGGCGGTCCGTGTTCCGCCGCAGCCATGGCACTAGGGGACACCTAGCACGCGGACGGCGCCCTGGGAACCCGCCGCCCGGCCGGGTACCGCACTTTGCGCACGAAATGCTCAGTCCTCAGTTCCGTCCACAGGTCCGTCCACAGGTCCGTCCACAGTAGCGGGCTCGGATCAATACCAAGGCTTGCAGGACCAGGGGCTCCAGTCACGTCCGGACATGACGAAGTAGCGGTGCGCGGCCTTGGCCTGCCGGAAGGCCGTGCGGCCATGACCGAAGCGCCGTCTCTCGGACGAGCCCATCTGGAAAAGACCCAGGTACTGGCCGTTCCGGGCGCTGAGCCGGAGGTGTGACTCGCAGCGGGCGACGCGAAGCGCCTGGCCGCAGTAGCGGTCGCCGAACACGTGGCAGATCGCCCGTCGTGGGCCTGCCTTCTGAATCGCCTGGAGCTCTCGCGTTGCCTGTTCGCGACGAGCTCTCTGACGAAACCGTGCGACGCGTGTGGTCTCGCGGGCGAGGCTGGCACGATGGAGGCGAAGCTGGCGACGTGCTTCCGGGCCGACGACGGGATCGGAGAGCAGCCACTTGTGGTGCTCGAAGAACTGGATCACCTGCCTGTCCTTCTCGAGCGTGTTGACGTGACGCGTCAGCGTCTGGGCTGTCGGCTGTGCCTGTGCGGCGGAGGCGACGACCACGATGATCAGGGCACACAGACCCAGCAACAGGGCTTTCAGACCAACCTCCCGAGGGGGGACAGGGGCGCGGCGCGCCGGATCGGCGCCGGTCGTGTCACTCGATCATCGCACTGTATCCGAGCTTTCGGACGTGACACGAAGAAACGTGCGATTCCTTACAAAACCTTTGGAATCGACGTCACGATCGTTTGCATCTCTGCAAACGGGCGACGTCCCCAGCGGGGACGTCGCGTGAGCTGCGGGGCAGGGACTCGAACCCCAACTTCCGGAGCCAGAATCCGGCGTCCTACCATTAGACTACCCCGCAACGGGCCGGGCCATCGTAGACGATCGGCTCGCATGCCCCTGTGCGGAAGCAGCGTCGCCCCGGCCTGAAAACCTGCGCGGCGCGGCCGCGAAGCTAGGCCCGCAGGGTGCGGAAGTCAGGGATCGAGCCGGAACACCGGGACGAGACGCTTCTCGCTGTCAGTGTCGATGTGCGCGATCACCTCGATGTGCGGCTCGAGGCCGGAGCCGCGGAGCTTGGCACGCAACAGCCCGTCGACCTGGAACAGGCCTGACGAGTTGTTCATCACGATCTCGATCCGTACGGCCTTGTCCTCGCCATCGCCGATCCGCACCTCGTCGATCGCCGCCGCCGACAGCGAGTGCATCGAGACGCGGCCCTTCTCGAACGGGATGCGCGAGCGGCCCTTGGCCATGTCCAGCGCGTCGGCGACGCGGAGGATGCCAGCCTCGAGCGACAGCGGCTCGCCGTCGGCGCGATGGCTCGTGATCGCCTGGAGCACCTCCGACACGAGCACCGTTCGATCCGGCTCGCTGTAGATACCGTCGAGGAGCTCGCGGAGCTTCGGCTCGGCGAGGAAGAGACTGAAGTCCTCGTGGCCGCGGCGGTGCACGGACATGCCGACGCAATGGGTCAGCGCTGCGAGCACGACGACGACCTCGGCGTCGTCGTTCTTCATCCCGTAGTCGCGCACGACCGACGGCTCGACTCCGTGCTTGACCAGCTCGCGCAGGAGCTTGAGAGCGATGTTCGCCACGATCTGGATGTGCACCCACGAGTGGTCGTTGATCTCGAGCCGCACGACCGCGTTCACGTTCGAGACGTGCCACCAGGCCTTGAGCTCGTTGTCCTCGTTCGCACGCTCGAGCGCACGGCGAAGAGCGCGGTTCCCTCGCACCGGGAGCCGGATCTGCATGCCGGACACCGCCTCCGCGGGCGTCAGCCGGGTCTCGCGGAGCGCCTCCTCCGAGACCGGTTCCTCGATCAGATGCTCGGGCTCGGTGTCGACGGCCGGATCGCGGCGATTGCGCGGACGAGCCATGCGGGCATCCTACGAGAGACCCAGCCGCGTCAGCTCGCGGCGTACATGCGTCAGTGCCTTTCCGAGCCGCGCCCGGTTGGCCGAGTCGTTGGGCCAGGCGCTTGCGCCGGAGGGGTGCGGTAGCGGGACGGCGATCGCGTCGCCGAGGACGTAACTCTTGCCGATCGCCTGCGTCAGCCTCCGGACGCCCAGTAGTCGCCGCGCGGGTGTCAGGCCGACGGTCACGACGAGCAGCGGCCTCAGGAGCCGCAGCTCGTCGACCGACCAGGTCGCACAGAGCGCATGCTCCGCTGCCGATGCGGTCCGATCGCCGCGGCCGGACGCCGCCTTTCCCGGATAGCAGCGTGTCACGGCCGCGCAGTAGAACGTGGCGAAGAACGCCTCCTCGTCCATGCGGAGCCAGCCCCGGAGCGTGCGGCCGGCACGTCCCTGCCACGGCAGACCGGTCGACGCCTCGACCGAGCCGGGTGCCAGGCCGAGGAGATACGCGCGCAAGCCGGCGCGTCCTGCGACCACAGGCGGTGGCACGATCGGATAGCCGGCGTCCGCGCACCGCCGACAGCGCCGGTTCTCGCGCTGCAGCGCCGCGATCGACTGTGCGCTCACAGGTGCGTGCGGACAACCACGAACCAGTGGCCTGAAAGAAGGACCTCACCCGCGCCGCCGATCTCGTCGAGCAGGTCGGCTGGATCGAAGTACCGCTTGTAGACCACCCAGGTCGAGCCGTCGTTGAGCGTCCGCTGCGACCACTCCTCGGGAACGGGCGAGTGCCCACGCGACGCGTCCACGACAACGAGCTCCCTCGCGACGCGCCCGGCCTCGCGGCGAAACCTCTGGCGCTGCTCTGCATCGAGGTGACCGTAGAAGTGGCCGGTGAGAATGCGGTCGAACGTGTCGTCGGCGAAGGGCAGCGCGAGCCCGTCACCGTGGACGAGGGTCGCTGTCGGCATGTGTCGCGAGGCGATCTCCAGCATGCGCTCGCTCGCATCGAGCCCCGTGACAGTGCCCCTCAGATGGCGGGTGAGAAAGCCGGTGCCGCAGGCGACGTCCAGCGTATTGGCCGGCGGCAGGCCGGCGATCGTGGTCGTGACGGCCTCGAGCTCGATGTCGAAGCCAGCGCGGTCGCGTTCCGCAAACAGCCCCACCCCGAGGTACCAGTCGTCGTACTCGGGCGCGCGACGGTCGTAGTACGCGGGGGCGGTCGGCTCTCGCATCGGTCGTAGAGTAGGCGCGATGCTGCCTCTGGAATCGGTGCCGAACGTCTCGGAGGGTCGCGACGTCACGACGATCGGCGCACTCGCCGCCGCGTTCTCGAGCCGCGGTGCAACCCTGCTGGACGTGCACTCGGACGCGGATCACCACCGCTCCGTCCTGACGCTCGTCGGTGACGACGACGCGCTCGTCGACTCGCTCGTGGCGGGGATCGCCGCGCGCAGGAGCGGATCGACCTGCGGCACCACGATGGCGTGCATCCGCGGATCGGTGCGGCGGACGTGGTGCCTCTCGTTCCGCTTTCACCGCGGACATGGAGCGCGCAAGGGCCGCCGCGCTACTGGTTGCGAAGCGAGTGGGCGAGGAGCTCGCGCTGCCTGTCTTCCTCTACGCCGAGAGCGGCGGCGGGCGGCGCCCGATGTTCTTCCGGCGAGGGTGGGCCGCAAGAGCTGCAGCGACGAGTGGATGCCGGCGAGCTTGCCCCCGACTTCGGCCCGTCGCGGCTCGATGCGGCGGCCGGCGCGGTGCTCGTCGGCGCGCGGCGGCCCCTGGTCGCCTTCAACGTCGATCTCGAGACGAGCGACGTCGAGATCGCGCGAGCGATCGCCGCAGCAGTGCGGGAGTCGAGCGGCGGCCTCCCCGGCGTGCAGGCACTCGGCCTGCAGCTCGCGACGACTGGCCGGGCGCAGGTGTCGATGAACCTCGTCGACGTGGAGGCGACGCCGTTGCACGTCGTCGTGGCGCAGGTTCGCTCGGAGGCCTCGGTGCGCGGTGTCGAGTTGGCGGGCGCCGAGCTGGTGGGGCTCCTGCCGGGGTCGGTAGTGGCAGCTGCCGCAGCGCCGGCACTTGCCCTGCCGTCACTGGCGCCGGATCGCGTGCTCGAGCTGCGGCTCGTCGATCGAGATGGGGAACGCGCGTAGCCGCCGCCGGGAGCGAGACGCACCTGCTCCGGTCACTCGATCCAGCTGCACCCGTCACGAACGAGGCACGAAGCCGACACACTGTCGGCACACGTTCCCGGGTAGCGTGTCTGTAGGGGCCCTCGCTACCCCCATGGGGGAGGCCGAGTGCGGGCCGTGGCGTCCGGCTGGACCCCGACCGGAGGGCTGAGGCGCTCGCGAGTCTCTAGACTCGCGGCCGTGCCGGAGCCGCTCCTCCTCACCGGCGACGACCTCAGCCTCGACGACGTCTGGGACGTCGCTGTGGGAGGACGAGAGGCGGCCCTCGCACCAGTCGCTCACGACCGGATGGCGCGGGCGCGCGCCCTCGTCGATGCGCACCGGGGCGAGCACACCTACGGGGTCAACACGGGTTTTGGCCGGTTCGTGTCCGAGACGATTCCCGCCGACCAGGTGGACGAGCTCCAGCTACGGCTGCTCCGTAGTCACGCCTGCGGCGTCGGGGAGCCCTACCCGCGCGACGTGACCCGGGCCGCGATGCTGTTGCGCGCGAACGCGCTCGCCAAGGGGTACTCCGGCGCTCGTGTGGCGACCGTCGAGCTCCTGCTCGCGGCGCTCGGCCGCGGTGTGCTACCGCGGGTGCCGGCACGCGGCTCCGTTGGCGCCAGCGGAGACCTCGCTCCGCTCGCCCATCTCGCCCTGCCGCTCGTCGGTGAGGGCGAGGCGTGGTTCGACGGCGAGCTGCTCGCGGGTGGCGAGGCGCTCGAGCGCGCAGGCCTGACTCCTGTGCGCCTGGCAGCGAAGGAGGGGCTCTCGCTGATCAACGGCACGCAGTTCATGACCGCCATGGCCGCCCTCGCGCTCGTACGGGCGCGGCGTCTGACGCGTGCGGCGGACGTCGCGTGCGCCCTCTCGCTCGAAGCGCTC
Source organism: uncultured Actinomycetes bacterium (assembly GCA_963724995.1). Lineage (GTDB taxonomy): Bacteria > Actinomycetota > Thermoleophilia > Gaiellales > Gaiellaceae > Gaiella. Next base: position 133,572 of record CAVRXC010000020.1, on the reverse strand, counting down.
CAGGGCTCGCGGACGAGCTTTCATCCCGCGATCCAGGACGCGCGGCCGCTGCGAGGCCAGCGCGAGAGCGCGGCGAACATCCGCGCGCTGCTCGAGGGCTCGGCGATCATCGAGTCGCACCGCTGGTGCGACAAGGTGCAGGACGCCTACTCGCTGCGCTGCGCTCCGCAGGTGCACGGCGCCAGTCGCGACCTGCTGGACTACGCGGCCGCCACGGTCTCGGTCGAGCTCAACGCGGCCACCGACAATCCACTCGTCCTGGTCGACGAGGACCTGATCGTGTCCAACGGCAACTTCCACGGGCAACCGGTGGCATTCGCGCTCGACGCCCTTGCGCTCGCGATTGCCGAGCTGGCGAGTATCTCCGAGCGGAGGGTCGAACGCCTCGTCAACCCGGCGTTGTCGGATGGCCTGCCGCCGTTCTTGGTGCCCGCCGCGGAGGGGCTCAACTCCGGCTTCATGATCCTGCAGTACGTCGCAGCGGCGCTCGTCTCCGAGAACAAGGTGCTTGCGCATCCGGCCTCGGTCGACTCGATCCCCACGAGCGCCGGTCAGGAGGATCACGTCTCGATGGGGAACGCCGCGGGCCTCAAGGCGCTGCAGGTGCTCGCGAACGCGGAGCGCGTGCTCGCGATCGAGCTTCTCGCAGGGGCTCAGGGGGTCGAGTTTCTCGCGCCGCTCGAGCCCGGCCGAGGCGTCGTCGCGACGCGCGCCTTCGTGCGAACGCTGTCGCCGCGCTTGAAGGAGGACCGGTCGATGTCAGCCGATATCGAGCGGGTCGCGAGCGCGGTGCGAGACGGAGATCTGGACGACGCTGTGCATGCCGTGGTCGGGAGCCTCGCTTGAGCCCGCTGCTGCCGAGCTCGAGACGTCGTCGCAACGCCTCACGAGACGCGCTGCCGATCCCGGCACGTCCCTACCGTGACACGGCAATCCTGCACGGCGTGCTCGGCACGTTGCTCTTCGTCGTCGCCGCTCTCACGGGGACCGACCTCGGCAAGGCAGCGCTCGTCGCCTCCGGGTACTTCGTCGCCGCAACGGCGTGGAGCTGGTGGCGGTTCTCGCAGCGGATCCGCGCCTCCCGAGCTGCAGCAGCAAAGACAACGGGCGGCGCGACGCGAAGGGTGGGTCGTGACCGGCGACGTCGAGACGCTGGTCGAGCGGCTGTGCGGCGACCTGTCGTCGATCCGCGCTCCGCGCGGGCCTGCGTTGAACGCGTTGTCCTGGCAGACCGAGGCGCCGCTCAGGATGTTGCTCAACAACCTCGACGCGGAGGTCGCAGAGCACCCGGAGGAGCTGATCGTCTACGGAGGAACAGGCCGGGCAGCCCGCTCGCACGACGCGTTGCGCGGGATCGTCCGGACGTTGCTCCGTCTGCGTCAGGACGAGACCCTGCTCGTGCAGTCGGGCAAGCCGGTTGGAGTGTTCCGCACGCACGAGGGCGCGCCCCGCGTGTTGATCGCGAATTCGCTGCTCGTGCCGCGCTGGGCGACGTGGGAGGAGTTCCGCCGCCTCGAGGCAATGGGGCTGACGATGTTCGGGCAGATGACGGCAGGGTCGTGGATCTACATCGGCACGCAGGGGATCCTGCAGGGCACGTATCAGACGTTCTGCGCCGCAGGAGAGGCGCACTACGGCTCGCCCGATCTGCGCGGCCGCACGATTCTGACCGCGGGTCTGGGAGGCATGGGCGGGGCGCAGCCGCTGGCGGCGACGCTCGCGGGCGCCGCGATCCTGTGCGTCGAGGTCGATCCAACCCGGATCGAGCGGCGTCTGGAGACGCGCTACCTGGACGAGCAGGCGGACGATCTCGACGACGCGCTTGCGCGTGTGCGTGCCGCGGCGTCGGCACGTGAGCCGTTGAGCGTCGGTCTGCTCGGCAACGCGGCCATCGTGTTCACCGAGCTGGCGCGGCGTGGTGAGCACTTCGACCTGGTCACCGACCAGACGGCGGCGCACGACCCGCTGGTGGGCTATGTGCCCGCCGAGGTGCCGATCGAGGAGGCCGCTCAGCTGCGCCGGCTCGACCCCGCTCGCTACCTGGAGTTGTCGCGTCGGTCGATCGTGGAGCACGTTCAGGCGATGCTCGAGCTCGTCCGAGGCGGGTGCTACGTTTTCGATTATGGCAACAACCTGCGAGGGGAGGCCTATGACGCCGGCCTGACGGATGCCTTCTCATACCCGGGCTTCGTCCCGGCCTATATCCGACCGCTCTTCTGTCGTGGGATCGGTCCGTTCCGCTGGGCGGCGCTGTCGGGTGACCCGGCCGACATCGCCGCGATCGACGCGGAGCTTGCGAGGCTGTTTCCGGACGACACCCTCCTGCAACGCTGGCTTGCCTACGCTCCGGACCGGGTGGCCTTTCAGGGGCTCCCGGCGCGGATCTGCTGGCTCGGCTACGGCGATCGCGCACGTGCCGGCCTCGCGATCAACGAGCTCGTCCGAGCGGGCGCCGTCTCGGCCCCTGTGGTCATCGGCCGCGACCACCTCGACTCCGGCTCGGTCGCTTCGCCCTACCGCGAGACGGAGGCCATGCAGGACGGCTCCGACGCGATCGCCGACTGGCCGATCCTCAACGCGCTGCTCAACACGGCGGCAGGTGCCACGTGGGTCTCCGTCCACCACGGCGGCGGCGTCGGTATCGGCAACTCCATCCACGCCGGCATGGTCGTGCTCGCCGACGGCACCGACGATGCCGACCGGCGCCTCGAGCGGGTTCTCACCGCCGATCCCGGCACCGGTGTGATGCGCCATGCAGACGCCGGGTATGCCGACGCGCTCGAGCACGCCGCCGTGCAGGGGCTCGACCTGCCCTCCGTCACGTGAGCCGGCTGCTCGTCCGTGACCTCGCCCAGGTGGTGTCGCCCGCCGGTCGTGCCGCGCCGCTGCGCGGCGGCGACCTCGGCCAGGTAGAGGAGATCGCGGACGGCTACGTCCTCTGCGAGGAGGGAGCGATCGCGTCTGTCGGCCGGATGCGCGACCTGCCGCGCCTCGAGGGCGATGTCGAGGAGCTCGACGGACGTGGGCGCGTGGCGATCCCCGGGCTCGTCGACTGCCACACGCATCCAGCTTTCGCCGGAGACCGCGCGGCCGAGTTCGCGCTGCGCGCGGCGGGCGCGACGTACGAGGAGCTCCATGCCGCCGGCGGCGGCATCCTGTCCACCGTGCGCGCCACCCGGGCGGCTGGTGCCGGACGCGCTACGCGAAGCCGTCGAGCGTCATCGGGGCTGGATGCGCGCCCACGGCACGACGACCTTCGAGGGGAAGTCTGGTTACGGGCTCGACCTCGACACCGAGCTCGATCAGCTGCGCGCCGTGAGCGCGGCAGGCGGTGTGCCGACGTGGCTCGGCGCCCATACCGTGCCGCCCGAGCACCCCGATGCCGATTCGTACCTCGACTTCCTGCTCGCAGACGTGCTTCCCGCAGCGGCTCCGCTCGCCGAGGCCGCAGACGTGTTCCTCGAGCAGGGTGCCTTCGACGCCGAGCAGGCTCGCCGCTACCTCCGCGCCTGCGCGGACGCCGGGCTCGTGCTCCGCCTGCACGGCGATCAGTTCACCGAGAGCGGCGCCATCGAGCTCGCGATCGAGCTCGAGGCGCGATCGGTCGACCACCTCGAGGCGACCGGCCCGGAGGGCGTACGGCGGCTCGCGGCAAGCGCGGTGGTCGGCGTGTTGCTGCCCGCGAGCGCGCTCTTCCTCGGTCGTCCCATGCCACCCGGCGCGTGCGCTGGTCGACGCGGGTGCGGCGGTCGCGCTCGCGACCGACTTCAATCCGGGCTCGGCGTTCTGCGAGAGCTTGCCGCTCGTCTGCACGCTCGCCTGCACGCAGATGCGGCTCACGCCCGGCGAGGCGCTCGTCCGCAGTCACCGTGAACGCGGCCTACGTGCTCGGGCGCTCCGATACACGGGGCCGGCTGGCCGCCGGGTACACGGCCGACCTCGTGCTCCTCGACGCACCCGACTGGCGCCATCTCGCCTATCACCTCGCCGGCGACGTCGTGCACACGGTGATCGAGAACGGCTCGGTCGCCTGGTCGCGCGTGGCACGATAGGAGCGATGGCGAACCGGAAGCAGAGGCGGCGCCGCGAGAAGGAGAAGCGGCACGAGTACGAGCTCGTCGAGATCGACGAGGAGGGCAACGAGACCGTCCTCAGCGCGAGCGAGCTCAAGCCGGAGAACGGGAGCGGCAAGGGATCGACGGCGAAGAAGCCGCAGGCGTCGAAGCCGGGACGTGTGCGCGGCCCGCTGCAGCCCCCGTCGTGGCCCCGGGTGCTGAAGCGCGGCGCGCTGTTCGCACCCATCTTCCTCGCCACCGTGCTGCTGCTCGGCGGCGACAAGATGACGTCTCGCCACGGCGATCGTCCAGACCTCGATGCTCGTCGCGGTGTTCGTGCCGTTCAGCTACTTCATGGATCGCATCATGTGGCGGTCGCAGCAGAAGCGCCTGGCCAAGACCCGCGGCGCGTAAGCGAGTGCCGCTCGCCGTCGACACGATCGAGCTCGGCCCGATCGGGACGAACTGCCATCTCGTCCGCGCCGACCGCGGATCGGCCGAGGCGGTGGTCGTCGACCCGAGCGGCTCCGCCGCCGAGATCCGGCTGCGCCTCGCGTCGTCCGGCGCGCGCTGCGCCGCGATTCTCCTCACGCATTGCCACTGGGACCACTTCCTCGGTCTCGCCGAGCTCGCCGAAGGCACCGGTGCCCCGGTCTGGCTGCCACGTGACGAGGAACAGGTCTTCCGGAGCCCCGCCGACCGTGTACCAGGGTCTCGGCGTCTCCGTGCCCGCATACGAGGGAGCGGCGACGCTCGTGGCCGGCGGGCGAGTCGGTCGAGGCGGCGGGGATCGCATTCGACGTGATCGCCGTTCCCGGCCACTCACCGGGTCACGTCGCCTACCACGCGGGCGGGCACCTGTTCTCCGGCGACGTGCTGTTCGCCGGAGGCGTCGGGCGCACCGACCTTCCGGGCGGCGACTGGGAGACGTTGATCGCTTCGATCGAGACGCTCCTCGACCGCTACCCGCCCGAGACGGTCGTCCACCCGGGTCACGGCCCGGACACGACGCTTGGTGCCGAGCTCCGCGGCAACCCTTTCCTCGCGGAGCTCCGCACAGCCCGCGAGACGGCCGCCGACTGACTGCCCTGTCCGACTGCCCGGCACCGGTGGCGATAGCCTTGTGCCGCGGTGTCACGAGGCGACGGTGAGCGGGTGAAGATCGAGCGGCCGCGCGGCACGCACGACATCGTCCCGGCCGAGATGCCCGTCTGGCGCCGGGTCACCGGCGAGCTCGAGCGGCTCTGCGACCTCTACGGCTACCGCCCGATCCAGACGCCGGTGTTCGAGGACACCGCGCTCTTCGTCCGCACGTCGGGCATGGGCTCCGACGTGGTGCAGAAGGAGATGTACACGTTCACCGATCGCTCGGATCGGTCGCTGACGCTGCGCCCGGAAGGGACGGCGCCGATCTGCCGCGCCTACATCGAGCACGGCATGCACCGAGAGCCACAGCCCGCGAAGCTGTTCACCGTCGCGCCGATGTACCGGTACGGGGCGCCTGGTCGAGGCCGCTACCGCGAGCACTGGCAGGCGTCCGTCGAGGCGATCGGCAGCGACGACCCGTCGGTCGACGCCGAGATCGTCCAGCTCTACGACACGCTGCTCGCCCGGCTTGGCATCACGCGCTACACGCTCGAGCTGAACTCGATCGGCTGCCGCGCCTGCCGGCCCGCGTACCTCGACGCGGCTGGCCGCATGGCTGGCGGCGAACGACGCGCGCCTCGACGACGAGACGCGCGCCAAGGCCGGTGTCAGCCCTCTCCGGGCGCTGGACAACATCGGCGCGAAGCCTCCTGCGGTCCAGGAGGCACTGCGCGAGGCGCCCACGATAGGCGAGTCCCTGTGCGAGGCATGCGTCGAGCACTTCGCCGCCGTCCGTGCCGATCTCGACGCGGTCGGTGTCGGTTACCGGCTCGTGCCGACGCTCGTCCGTGGGCTGGACTACTACTCGCGCACCACCTGGGAGTTCATCGGGCCGCTGGAGGGGGCGAACTCGACCATCTCGGGCGGTGGCCGCTACGACTACCTCGTCGAGGAGATCGGCGGGCCGCCGACACCGGGCGTGGGCTTCGGCGCCGGCATCGAGCGCCTCGTGATCGCCATGGAGGAAGAGGGCGTGGCTACCGCTGACGCGCCGGTGGTCGACGTCTTCTTCGCTCTCGAGGACGGCGCCCCGCGCACGATCGTGCAGAGCTGGCTCGCGGCGCTCCGCGCGCGCGGTGTCTCGTGTGACACGGACTACGCAGGGCGCTCCATCAAGGGCCAGCTCACGCAGGCGTCGCCGGCTCGGCGCCCGCGTGACTGTCGTCGTCGGCGCCGAGGGGGCCACGCTGCGAGCGACCGGCAAGGCCGACGAGGCGGTCGGCCACGCCGAGGTCGTCGGCAGACTGTCGGAATCGTGAGCTGGCGCGATCTCATGTGCGGCGAGCTCCGCGCGGAGCACGTCGGGCAGAGCCTGGCGCTGGCCGGGTGGGTGGCCCGGCGGCGCGATCACGGCGGGCTCGTGTTCGTCGACCTACGCGACCGGACGGGGCTGACGCAGCTCGTGATCAACCCCGAGCGTTCAGCAGCCGCCGCCGACCTCGCGCACGAGATCCGCAACGAGTTCGTGTTGCAGGCGCGAGGTGAAGTCGCCGCGCGCTCGCCCGAGACGGTGAACCCGAAGATGCCGACCGGCGATGTCGAGCTCCAGGTCGACGAGCTCGTGATCGTCTCCCGCTCGACGCCGCTTCCGTTTCAGCTCGACGAGGAGAACGTCGACGAGACGCTTCGCCTGCGCTACCGGTGGCTCGACCTACGGCGCGACAAGCTGCAGCGCAACCTGAGGCTGCGGGCTCAGATGGTCGGGATCATCCGCCGCCACATGGAGGCCGCCGGCTACCTCGACATCCAGACGCCGATCCTCTTCAAGCCGACGCCCGAGGGCGCGCGCGACTTCGTCGTTCCAACACGCCTACAGCGCGGTCGCTTCTTCGCGCTGCCGCAGAGCCCACAGATCCTCAAGCAGCTCACGATGGTGGCCGGCTTCGACCGCTACTACCAGATCGCGATCTGCTTCCGCGACGAGGATCTGCGCGCCGACCGGGTGCAGGAGCTCACGCAGCTCGACGTAGAGATGTCGTTCCCCGACCGCGAGGAGCTGTTCGCGCTGATGGAGGAGATGTTCGCATCCATCTGGCGCGAGTGCCTGGGCATCGAGATCCCGACTCCGTTCCAGCGAATGACCCACGACGAGGCTGACCGGCGCTTCGGCTCGGACAAGCCCGACACGCGGTTCGCGCTCGAGATCGAGGACGCGACCGCGATCACGCGCGGCTCCGCAGTTCGGCGTGTTCGCCGGGCCGAGGCCGTCGCTTCCTCCGTGTCCCGCGTCGCCTTCTCGCGCGACCGAGCTGGCCGCGCTCGAGGAGATCGCCAAGGAGCGGGGTGCCAAGGGCCTCGCCTACCTGATCGGGGACGCCGAGACGGGTGAGCTGCGTTCGCCGATCGCGAAGTTCCTGTCCGAGCCCGAGCTGGCGACGCTCGCCCGCGCAGCCGGGCGAGACGCTGCTCTTCGCGGCCGACGGCCGCGCGGCGACGTCGCGGGTCCTCGGCCATCTGCGGCTGCATCTCGGTCGAGAGCTGGGGCTGATCGACGACGAGCACGTTCACGTTCCTGTGGGTCGACGACTTCCCGATGTTCGAGTGGGACGACGACGCGGAGCGCTGGGGCGCAGTCCACCACCCGTTCACGCGTCCCATCGGCGAATGGGCGACGTCGTTCGACGAACGTCCCGGAGAGGCGATCGCGCACGCCTACGACCTGATCGTCAACGGCAACGAGCTCGGTGGCGGGTCGTTCCGGATCCACGAGCCCGAGATCCAGGCGAGCGTCTTCGACCTGCTACGGCTCAGCCCCGAAGAGCAGCGGGCGAGGTTCGGCTTCCTGCTCGACGCGCTGGCGATGGGGGCGCCGCCGCACGGCGGCATCGCGCTCGGCATCGACCGCATGACGATGGTGCTCGCCGGCGAGCCCAACCTACGCGACGTGATCGCCTTCCCGAAGAACCAGGCCGGCGCTCGACCCGATGTCGGGAGCCCCGTCCGAGGTGCCGCAGGCGCAGCTCGCACGAGCTCGGGCATCGCGTTGGTCGGCGAAGAGGAGGCTGACCGCATCCGTCGCAGCGCGGTTGCTGTCGCTCGCGGCGGCAGCGCTGCTGGCCGGGCTCGTCGCCCTGGCGGTGCTCGAGAGCCGGCGGCGGACGAGGGCGCCGGCTGCGCAGACGCAGGGTGCCGTGGCGCCCGGCGGCTGGTACGAAGCACTCGCGGTCACGCGAGGGCCTGCCGGCGACGCGGAGCGGACGACCTGCGGTCTCACTCTGACGAGCCGCTCCCTCGGCGTGACCCATCCCGTGCTGCCGTGCCACACGAAGATCCTCGTGCGCTACGGCGACCAGACGCTGTTCACCGAGGTGATCGACACCAAGCTCAAGAGCCCTGCGAACCCAGTTCGAGCTGACCGAGGGCATCGCCCGCCGGCTCGGCCTCGACGGCATCCAACGGGTCGAGTGGCGCTTCGCCACCGCGTCCGAGCGGGTAGAGTCGTTCGTGCTCGACCCTGTGCGTGGCCCCGGGCTCAATCCGTGAACCAACACGATCACGAAGGGAGCTTGGGTCGGGGCAAGGCGTTGCCGACACCCCGCCCGGCACCCACCTGGGAGCGCAAGGTTCGCTTCCGGCCCGGGGCATCATCGGCAGGGTGGAGCACTTCTGCCCTCACCGGCGTGCGGAGCGACGTGAGCGCAGCGGCCGGGCCGGGCGCCGGCATTGTGGGCATCGACCACGTGCAGGTGGCTGCCCCGCCGGGCTGCGAGGACGACGCGCGCCGCTTCTACGGCGAGTTGCTCGGGCTCGAAGAGATCGACGAGCCGCCGCTGATGGCAGCGCGTGGCGGCTGCTGGTTCCGCGTCGGCCCGCAGGAGCTCCATGTCGGCGTTGCGGCACGCCTTCGTGCCGGCGGCGAAGGCCCACCCGGGGCTGCGCGTCGCTTCGCCGGAGACCCTCAGCGAGCTGGCAGGGCGCCTGACCGCCGCCGGCGTGGTGGTCGACTGGGCTGACGAGAGCGAGATACCCGGTCGCGCACCGCCTGCACACGGCCGATCCGTGGGGCAACCGGCTCGAGCTCCTCGCCGACAGCTGACGGGCCGCGTCGCCTCTCGCCGCGGGCGTCGCGACCGTGCGTCTGGCGATCGCGACGGTCGCGGCCTGCCTCGCGATGGCCGGCACGAAGGCGGCACGAGCTCGGCGCACAGTCGTACGAGATCGGCCGGTACGGTGACTCCAGGGACGCCGGCCCCCCATTCCGGGAATGCGGATTGCGACCCCGGATCGCGGGTGGTCCGAGACCCGGCGTCGTCGCGGCGGTGCCCGGAGCGGCGGCTGACGCTAGCCTCAGCGCATGGGGACCGTCGAGCTGGTCGGTGATTCGGCGCGGGGCGACGCCTACGCCGCGGTGCGCCTCGTCGTCGACGGCGACCGGATTGTCGAGGCCGACGCCTCCGGGCTCGCGCGACCCGTCGTCGGCCTCACTCTGCTCGAAGCTGCCGCGGTGCCGGGAGAGACGCTGGCCGCGGACGCGCTTGCCAATGCGCTCGGGCCGGCGCTCCTGGCCGCACCCGACCCGGGTCGGGTCGCGGTTGCGATGAGCGGCGGCGTCGACAGCGCCGTGACGCTCCTCCGTGCGGCTCCCAATGCGGTCGGCGTGACGCTGCGCCTGTGGGTCGACCCGCACGGTCCCGATGTCGACCGCGTCTGCTGCTCGCCGGCGGCAGTCGTCTCCGCGCGGGAGACATGCCATGCCCGTGGGCTGCCGCACGTCACGCTCGACCTGCGCGAGGAGTTCCGGCGGTCGGTGGTGGCGCCGTTCGTCGAGGGCTACGCGGCAGGGCTGACACCGAACCCGTGCAACCGCTGCAACGGCACGTTCCGCTTCCACGAGCTCGTCGCTTTCGCCCGTCGTGCCGGCGCAGCCGCGCTCTGGACAGGGCACTACGCCCGCGTCGTGGAGCGAGACGGGACGAGGCTCGTGGCACGAGCAGCAGATCCCCGCGAAGGACCAGTCCTACATGCTTGCCACCGTCGATCCCGGCGTGCTCGCGGATGTCGCCTTTCCACTCGGCGATCAGACGAAGGACGACACGCGTGCGGAAGCGGCGGCGGCCGGGCTCCCCGCTGCGCGTCGGCGCGAGAGCCAGGAGGCCTGTTTCCTCGGTGGCGGCGACTACCGAGCCTTCCTCCGGCGCGCCGGTGTCGTCGGACGAGCCGGAGCCGATCGTGGACGAGGACGGCGCCGTCGTCGGGCGGCACGACGGCGTCTGGCGCTTCACGCCGGGTCAACGTCGCGGGCATCGGCGTCTCCGGCCGCGAGCCGCTCTACGCGATCCGCACCGAGGCGAGCACGGCGACCGCTGGTCGTCGGCCCGAAGCGTGCCGCTTGCCTGCCGCGAGCTGACCGCGGCCGGCCGGCTCTATGTCCCCGCGCACCGCGTCGAGGCGAAGGTGAGGCACCGCGCGGCCGCGGTGCCCGCCACCGTCGAGGAGGCGCCGGGCGGCTTCCGTGTTCGCTTCGACGAGCCCGTCGAGGCCGTCGCGCGCGGCCAGGTCGCCGCGCTCTACGTGGACGAGGCCGTCGTCGGCGCGGGCGTGATCACCGGGAGCAGCGGGTAGGATCCCGCGCGTGAACGTGCTCGCCGTCAGTGGCGGAGACGTGGCCTACTGGGGCCTTGCGGTGTTTCTCGTGGCCCTCGGTCTCGGCTCGCTCTTCATGCTCTTCAAGCTCGGCCAGCTGTTCGGCCACATCTCGTCGTTCATCAAGGGAACCGAGCGCGATCTGCTGCCGGTGATCGTGAAGACGGGCGGCACCGTCGACCGCGTCAACTACCAGCTCGACAAGGCAGACGCGGTAACGGACAGCGCCGTCTCGATGGCCGACAGCGCGGACACGGCGGTGCGCGCCGTCAGCTACGCGATCGCCAAGCCGGTGGAGAAGGTCTCCGGGCTCGCCGCCGGCATCGCGCACGGCGTTCTCGTCACTGCGCAAGACCGGGAGCGTCGGTGATGCGATGGCCGACGCCAAGGACGCCGCACGGCAGCGCGAGACCGATCTCGCCGAAGACCTCCGCGGCGCGGGCACGCCGCCCAGCGCCGCGCGGCCGGAGCCGACACCGCCGCCGCCGCCGCAGCCGAAGCCGGAGGAGTGGCCTCGTCCGGAGCCGACGCCCAAGCCCGACCCGGTGCCGGAGCCACCCGACGAGGCAGCCTGATGCGCCTCCGCGAGGTCGTCGCCGGCGGCGCGGCGCTTGACGCTTCGCGAATGGGGCGAGCCCGGTGGGACGCCGTGCCTGTTCTGGCATTCCGTCGGTCCGCTCGGCAGCGGTGCCATGCTCGACCCCGCTGCCGGGCCGCTCGCCGACGCCGGCCTCCACGTCGATCGCGCTGGATGCGCCGGGTTTTGGCCGCTCGCCGTGCGCTCGACGCCGACGCGTACACGCTCGAACGCCTCGCCGGGCTCGTCTGGGCGGTCGCGGACGCGCTCGATCTCGAGCGCCCGATCCTCGCGGGTCACTCGTGGGGCGGCGCCGTCGCCGTCACCGCCTGCGGCCTGCGGCCCGATCGCATCCGCGCGCTGATCCTCTACGACAGCGGGCACTGCGACTACGCGGACTGGCCGGGCGCAGACCTGACCGCGACCCGCGAGGAGCTGATCGTGTCTGCCTCCGAGGACACCGAGGCTCGGGAGCTGGGAGGAATTGCTCGACCTCCTGCGCGCCGAGCGATCTCGTCCAGGCGTGGACGCTTCACGCATGTCGTGAGGCAGTCGAGATACGAGCCGGACGGCCGCGTCCGGCTGCGGGTCGACACGACGGCGCGCGGGGCGGCGCTGTACGAGCTCACCCATGGACGGGCCAGCACCGCGTGGCCGGCGATCGCGGCGGCCGAGATCCCCACGTTGCTGCTTCTGGCAACAAAGCCTGACGACGTCAGAGACGCCAACGAGCAGCTCGTCCCGCGCTTCGCGGAGGCCGTGCCGCACGCCGAGATCTGTCGGCCCGGCTGCCGGCACGCGGTGTTCGCGGATCTCGGCGCGGGGGCGGGCGAGATCGTCGTCGATTGGCTCTATCGCGCAGGGCATCGCCTAGACCGCCGCTACGATCGCGCCGATGCGCACGACCGCCGAGCTCCGCGAGGGCTTCCTCTCGTTCTTCGAGGAGCGTGGGCACCTTCGCTTCCCGTCGTGGTCGCTGATCCCGCCGCCCGAGGACCCCTCGACGCTGTTCATCTCGGCCGGGATGCAGCCGCTGAAGCCGTACTTCTCAGGCGTCAAGCAGCCGCCGGCGCCGCGTTTCACGACCGTTCAGAAGGTCTTGCGGGCAGGCGGGAAGGCCACAGACCTCGAGGAGGTCGGCCTCGACTGCCCGCCACGCGTCGATGTTCGAGATGCTCGGCAACTTCTCGTTCGGCGACTACTTCAAGGACGGCGCGATCGATCTCGCGTGGGAGTTCGTCGACCGAGCACATGGGGCTCGACGGCGACCGGATCTGGCCCTCCGTGTTCGCCGGGGACCCCGATCCTCGGTCTTGGCGAGGACGAAGTGGCCGTCAACGGCTGGCTGCGCATCGGGATTCCCCGCGACCGGATCGTGCCGCTGCCGCGTGCAGAGAACTTCTGGGGGCCAGCCGGCGAAACCGGTCCGTGTGGCCCGTGCTCGGAGCTCCACTACGACCGCGGCGAGGAGCTCGGTTGCGGCGAGCCGGACTGCGCCCCGGACTGCGAGCGGTGCGAACGGTTCCTCGAGTTCTGGAACCTCGTGTTCATGGAGTTCGACCTCGCCGCCGACGGCTCGGTGACGCCGCTGCCCAAGCAGAACATCGACACCGGCCTCGGCCTCGAGCGAGGCGCGATGCTCCTCCAGGACGCTCCTTCGATCTTCGACACGGACGGGTTCCAGCTGATCATGAACTGGATCGAGCGCGAGTCCGGCGTCGCGTACGGCTCCTCGGCGGTCGCCACGAAGGCGCACCGCGTCCTCTGTCGACCACGGCCGCGGCACGACGTTCCTCGTCGCGGAGGGCGTCACGCCCTCCAACGAGGGTCGCGGCTACGTGCTGCGGCGGCTGATCCGGCGGTCGATCGTCGCAGGCGCGCCGCATCGGCCTGCCGTCCGTGTACCCCCTCCCGAGGATCGTCGTGGAGCAGGTCGGGGCGTGGTACCCCGAGGTCGTCGACGCACGCTGACGCGATCGAGGAGGTCGTGCGTCAGGAGGAGGAGCGCTTCCGCGAGACGCTCGAGCGGGGCATCCGCGAGTTCGAAGGCCTCGACGTGGCAGGGGGGATCACAGCCGAGGAAGCATTCCGACTCGCGGCCACGTACGGGTTCCCGATCGAGCTCACCGTCGAGCTCGCAGCGGAGCGCGGCCAGCAGGTCGACGTCGACGGCTACCGCGACGAGATGGAGCGCCACCGGGTGATCTCGCGCGGAACGGGCCGAGAAGGGGAGCGATCAGCAGGCCGCCGACTTCAACGCTGCGACAGGCTTCACGACCGAGTTCGTCGGCTACACGAAGACCGAGGCGCTGACGCAGCTTGGTGCGTTCGAAGACCTCGGCGACGGGACGTTCCTCGCCAAGCTGCGCGAGTCGCCGTTCTACCCGGCGGGCGGCGGGCAGGTGACCGACTCCGGCTGGATCGAGCTGCGACGACGACCCGTCCGTCCGTGCCGAGCTCGTCGAGGCGCATCGGTTCGGCGACGACCAGGTGCTGTCTTTCCGCGGCTCGGGCTTCGCCTCGGGTGACCGCGTCAAGGCGCTCGTGTCCTGGAAGACGCGGTTTCCGACGATGGCGAACCACACGGCCACGCACCTCATGCACCAGGCGCTGCGCGACGTGCTCGGTGAGCACGTCAAGCAGGCGGGCTCGGCAGTGCGGCCCGACAAGCTCCGCTTCGACTTCACCCACGACCAGCCGCTCACGGCGGAGCAGCGCGACGAGGTCGAGCAGCGCGTGAACGAGAAGATCTTCGAGAACCAGCGGGTGGTGACGTTCGAGACCCCGATCGAGGAGGCGCGCAACCTCGGCGCGATGATGCTCTTCGGCGAGAAGTACGGCGACATCGTCCGCGTCGTGCAGGTCCCCGGCTACTCGACGGAGCTGTGCGGCGGCACGCACGTCCGGTCGACCGCCGAGATCGGAGCCTTCGCGATCCTGTCCGAGAGCTCCGTCGGCTCGGGCGCACGGAGGATCGAGGCGATCACCTCGGGTGAGGCCTGGGCCTACCTGCACGCGCGCTCGAGCGAGCTCGACGACGTGCGCGGCGAGATCGAAGAGCTGCGTCGCGACCTGAAGCGCAAGAGCGCCGCGGCCACGGCGCAAGCGCCGACCCCGAGGCGCGCGTGGTCGAGCGAAACGGCGTCAGCGTCGTCGTGCAGGAGGTCGACGGGTTCGCCGGTGACGCGCTGCTCGAGCTGTCCGACCGCATCAAGCAGCGGCATGCACCCGCGGCCGTCGTGCTCGGCACGGTCGACGACGGGCGGGTGCAGCTCGTGGCCAACTTCGACCAGGCCGTCGCGACGCAGGTCGCGCCGGCGACGTCGTCAAGAGTGCCGCCGTGCTCGTCGGCGGGAGCGGTGGCGGGCGGCCGACGATGGCGCGCGCCGGTGGGAAGGACCCGGAGCGGCTCCCGGACGCCCTCGCCGAGGCCGAGCGGCTCCTCCCCGAGGCGCTCTGAGCGTGCGGGTGCTCGCGCTCGACTTCGGCGCCGCACGGACCGGGGTCGCCGTCTCCGACGCGACCGGGACGCTCGCTCGGCCCGTGGGCGTCGTGGAGCGGGTCGCGACCGGGCCGGGGCTCGACCGGCTCGACGCGCTCGTAGCCGAGCACGAGGCGGAGTGGGTCGTCGTCGGTCTGCCGCTCACGCTCAGTGGCGAGCGTGGGGCGCAGGCGCAGGAGACCGAGGCGTTCGTCGCCGAGCTGGAGGCACGGCTCACGATTCCCGTCGAGACCTACGACGAGCGCTTCACGACGACGCTCGCGCAGAGGGAGCAGTCGACCGCGCCCGAGGATGCGCTTGCCGCAGCGCATCTTCTCCAGGGCTGGCTCGATCGGCGGGCGACGGATCGGATGAGAGCGATTCTCGTCCTGCTCGCGCTGGCTGCGCTGTCCGCGACCGGCTGCGGCAGCGGAGCTGAGGCGACACCACCGCCGACGGAGACGATCCCCCCGCTCGAGCGGCTGCGTGTCATCTTCCCCGAGGGCTTCTCGGTGGCCGAGATGGGCGACCGGGTCGACGCGGTTCGGGCCATCGCGCGCGAGAAGCGCGGCGTGACGCCGAGGCTGACCGAGAAGGCGTACCTGGCAGCGGCCGACAGGGCCAGGCCGCCGAAGCCCTTCCTGCCGACTGGAAGCCGGGCTCGGTCGAAGGGTTCCTGTTCCCGGCGCTCTACGAGTTCTCCCAGTACACGACGGGCAAGGAGCTCGTCGACGACCAGCTGGCGGCCTTTCGCCGCCGCTTCGGGTCGCTCGACCTGCGCTACGCGAAGACGAAGAACCTGACGTCGTACGACGTGCTCAAGATCGCGTCGATGATCGAGAAGGAGACCGTCGTACCGCGCGAGCGCCCGCTCGTGGCGGCCGTGATCTACAACCGGCTGCGCAACCGGATGCCGCTCGGGATCGACGCGACGATCCGCTACGGCCTCGGCATCCCGGGCACCGAGTCGCTCACGAAGGCCGCCCTGCGCAGCGACTCGCCGTACAACAGCCGCCGCTTCCCGGGGCTGCCGCCGACGCCGATCGCCAACCCCGGCCTTGCTTCGCTACGTGCCGCCGCCCATCCGGCGAAGGTCGACTACCTCTACTACGTGCGCATCCCGGGCACGAAACGGCACTACTTCACCGCGAGCGAGTCGGCCTTCCTGCGCAAGGTCTGCGAGTTCGGCTACGCGTGCAGCTGACCTTGGCCAGGCCCTGACATGCGAGCGACCGGGTGCCCAGCCGTAGGCTGCGCCACGTGATGGAAATCCGCGGCACCACCACACTCGTCGGCCTTCTCGGCCGTCCGACATCGCACTCGCTCTCACCCCGGATGCAGAACGCCGGCTTTGCAGCTCTGGGTCTCGACTGGGCGTACGTGCCGCTGCCGACTCCGCCGGAGTCGCTTCGCGACGCGGTGCGCGGTCTCGTGGCGACCGGCTTCGCCGGCGCGAACGTGACGATCCCGCACAAGCAAGCGGTGCTCGCGCTCTGCGACGAGCTCGACGAAGCCGCCGCAGCGGGGCGATTCGGTGAACACGTTGGTCGTGGAGGAAGGTCGCGTGCTCGGCTCGTCGACCGACGGCAAGGCCGTCACCGACCAGATCGAGGCGGAGGAGCGCCGAGCTCTCGTGCTCGGCACCGGCGGAGCGGCAAAGGCTGTCGCCGCTGCTCTCGAGGTGGTGGGTGCCGACGTGGTCGTTCGGGGCCGCCGCGACGTCCCCTGGCCTCCGGATGGCTACGGCTTCGACCTGCTCGTCAACTGCACGCCGGTGAAGGACGAGGTGCTCGTGCCTCCGACGATCGGAATGCAGGTGGTCGATCTCGCGTACAACACTGACGGCTCGCCCACGGCGCTCGTCGTTGCGGCGCGCGAGGCAGGATGCGACGTCGTCGTCGACGGGCTCGACGTGCTGCTCTTCCAGGGCGTCGCCTCGTTCGAGCGCTGGACCGGCCTACCCGCTCCGATCCTGAGCATGCGGGAAGCGCTCCGCGGCTCGTAGCGGCAGTGTGCCCGCCTTCGAGCGAGAGCCGCTGGGGCGTTCGAGCGTGTCTGTATGTTCCCTGGCGTTTCGTCGTACGCGCACGACAAGGGAGAAATGCGACTCCAAGGAGAGGCGGTCATGAAGAAGAGCCAGTCGGAGGGAGCCGAGAATCCATCTGAGCTGATAGACGCGAGAATCGAGGATCTGGGCGACTGGAGGGGCGAGATGCTCTCCCGGATCCGCGCCCTGATCAAGGCGGCAGATCCCGAAGTGGCCGAGGAGTGGAAGTGGAGAGGGACTCCAGTCTGGTCGCACAACGGGATCATCTGCACCGGCGAGACGTACAAGAATGTCGTGAAGATGACCTTCGCCAAGGGAGCCTCCCTGAAGGACCCTTCTCGACTCTTCAATTCCAGTCTCGAAGGCAACGTCAGGCGCGCCATCGACTTCCACGAAGGCGACACGCTGGACGAGGAGGCCCTGAAGGCTCTCATTCGGGCTGCCGTGGCCTTGAACACGTCTTCGGCTCGCGGTTAGTCCGCAAGGTCTACAACGACTCGTCAGCGTGAGCAACATTCTCGACCTGCGACTCCCGCGTTCCCCTGTGTGGCCACGAAGACGTTGGCTCCGAACGTCTCTCGGGATAGGTCGGAGTGGCTCGCCGCCTGCGAGACCATCACTGGAAGTGCGGTAGCGTGAGGAGGGGCATGACCAGATTCGTCGTCGACTGCGGCGTCGTACTCCACCTGGCGAGTGAAGGGATCGAGGTCCCGGCCGAGCACGAGCTTCTTGCGCCAACGCTCTTGCGCTCCCAGACGCTGTCGGCGTTGCACGAGGCCGTGCACCGGGGCGAGATCCCGCCGGATGTTGCCCTCGATCGGCTGACCCGCATCTGGGCTATGCCGATCCGCCTCCTCGGCGACGCCGTGCTCCGGCGTCGGGCCTGGAATCTCGCCGAGCAGCTGGGGTGGGCTGAGACCTACGACGCCGAGTACGTTGCACTCACTCAGCTGCAGGCAGACGCGTTTGTCACCCTGGACGCAGAACTGGCGCGCCGGCTGGAAGGCATCGTCCCCACAGCGTCGATCGAGGCGCTGCAAGCGGCCTGACCAGGAGCGCCGCAAACTCTTCTAGCTCAGCAGCTGATCGAGGCCTCGAGTCAGGCCGACTCGACCCGTGACGGCCCGGATCGCGAGAAGCGTCCCTGCTACGTACGGCGCCGGGCTCTCACCGGCATCGTGGCGGATCGACAGCCGTTCGCCCTCCGCGGCGAAGACGGCTTCGGTCGACACGGTGAAGCTCGGCAAGCGGATCGAGTGAACCTGCGTCCCCGCGATGGTCGCACCCCGTGCCTCGCGCGCGCCGTGCACGTCGTCGAGCGGAACACGAAGCGCCGGCGCACGTACACCGTCGAGCCGTTCGGCGAGCTCGCGCGACGTGCCGCTCGGAGCGTCCTGCTTGGTGGCGCTCGCGTAGTCGAGCACCTCCCACATCTCGAGGTGGCGCGCCGCCTCGACGGCGAAACGAAGAAGTAGCGCAGCAGTCAGCGAGAAGTTGCCGGCCGCAACCACGCCGACACCTTTCTCTCTCGCCTCCGCGTCGATCTCCTCGTAGTCCGCTGCCGACATCCCGCTCGAGCCGACGACGACCGCGACACGGCGCTCGATCGCCGCGAGAACGTTCTCCTTGACGACGGCGGCATGCGTGAAGTCGACGAGCGCGTCAGTCGCGATACCGTCGAGCGCCTCCGCAACCGACGAAAAGCGAGCGGGGTCGGAGCGCGAGACACCGGAAACGAGCTCGAGATCGCTCTCCGCCTCGACCGCGTCGGCCACGGCGCGACCCGTCCAGCCGGTGATGCCGGCGACGCAGACGCGAATCACATGACCTCCTCGGGCACCACGCCCGAGCGTAACCCTTCCCAAGCGCGTGCACTCGCTTGCTTGACGCTCGTTGGCGGGGTCGACGCTCAGGTGCATTCCCGCACTGGGGCACACGAGGGATTCGAGGCCGGCCCCCCACGTTCTCTGTGTAACACTCGACGGCGATCGACGACGACGGGAGGGGTCTCATGGGTGGTTACGCGGTCGCTCACCTCGACGAGATCGACGAGCAGAACGACGGGCGCCAACCATGGCGACCCGTCCGGCACCACTTCGGCATCACGTCCTTCGGTGTCAACACGTGGACGGCGCGTGACGCGGGCGACCGCATCATCAACGAGCACGACGAGTCGGAGCCGGACTCGAACGAGGAGCTCTACCTCGTCATGCGGGGGCACGCCACGTTCGAGCTCGACGGCGACCGGGTGGACGCGCCCGCGGGCACCTTCGTCTTTGCCCGCCCCGGCGTGAAGCGAACTGCGTTCGCCGAGGAGCCCGAGACGACGATCATCGCGCTCGGCGGCACCCCGGGGAAAGCGTACGAGCCCGACGGTTGGGAAGTCTGGGGCCCGCTCAGGCCTCTGTACGAGGCAGGCGAGTACGCCGCGGCAGCCGACCGCGGCAGAGTGCTGGTCGAGGCTCATCCGCAGTACCCCGAGTTGCTCTACAACCTGGCCTGCTGCGAGAGCCTCGCCGGCAGAACGACCGACGCGGTCGACCACCTTCGGCGCGCGATCGACATGTCGGAGCGGTCTCGGGCGTACGCACAGGGCGATTCGGACTTCGATCCGATCCGCAACGAGCCCGCGTTCGAGGAACTGGTCAGCCCGAGGTAGTCAACGCGAACAACACCGTTCGCGTGGTCTTGCCTAGCGGGAGCGTGGTGCGGTGGCGGCCGGCGGTAGGTCCATCGAGGCACGGAGCGCGACGATCGGCGCCGTCGGGATCCTGATGAACCCGCGCGCGGGCCGGTCGAGGTCGAACGTGACGAAGAGGAGCAGCGTGAGTAGGCCGGCGGCGAGCAGCACGGTGACGACTCCGCGGGAGAGCATCGCGAGGTAGAGCGCCAGGAGCCCCAGTGCCGCCGCGGCCCCGATCACCTCGACGAAGAGAATCGCCGACGGGACACGGTTGTTCAGCGCGGACACCCGCGTCGTCTGCATGTCGATCATCTCGTTCAGGCTCTCCACGTACAACCGGGGCGCAGACTCCGTCGGCCGTCCGTCGAGCGCCTCGCCTGCCAGGTGCCAGAGGCGGCGCTGCAGCATCGACTCCGTCGCGATCGCGCGCGCCTGCGCAGAGGAACCGGGCACCGTCTGCGAGAGGTCGATGCTTGCGTCCGCATACCGAACGTAGAGCGGCAGGGACAGGCTTCGCACCGGTTCACGCAGCGTCTGCGCACGCAGGTAGGCGGTGCCGATCGCGTTGGCGTCGTGAGACAACAGCCGCGCGGCGTGAGTCGTACCGGCCGACCGCCATCGCGAGACCGAACGCAAGGACGAGGCCGACGAGGGTCAGCAGCGCGGCCTGGACGACGCCGAACGGCTCGCGCAAGGTGTCGCGGTGATGGCTCAGTGACCGTCCGGCCCAGAGCCCGAGGATCGTCGCACCGAACATGATGCCTCCGAGCACGAGGGCCAACTGCCAGCTGTTGAGTGTGAAGAGCACCGTCTCCTCCGGAGGTGAGCCCAGGCTCAAGCCTACGCGCGACTGGCACGAGCACAATCGACGGGGTACGCGTTGCTTGATGCAAGACTGACCCGATGTTCGCGGCCGAGCAGATCGAGATTCGCCGTCTCGGCGTGGCCGAGGTGAAAGAGCAGCTCGATGGGCTGGCGGCCGTCCTGGCGGACTGCGTCGCCGGAGGCGCGTCCGTCAACTACATGGCGCCGTTCTCACACGAGCAAGCTCGCGAGGTGTTCGAGGCCTTCGCCGCCGAGGTCGAGCAGGGCCGCCGGCTACTGCTGGCTGCGTTCGCCGCCGGCGAACTTGTCGGCACGGTGCAGGTGATACTCGCAGTGCCGCCGAACCAGCCGCACCGCGCCGAGATCGCAAAGCTCCTCGTTCACCGCTCGGCACGCCGGCGTGGTATCGGCCAACGTCTCATGGAGCGCGCAGAGACAGAGGCGCTGGCGGAAGGCAGGACGCTGCTCGTACTGGATACGGCGACCGGCGACTCCGCAGAGCGTCTCTACCAGGGGATGGGCTGGAACAAGGTCGGCGTGATCCCCGGCTACGCCCTCTACCCCGATGGGCGGCCCTGCGACACGACCGTCTTCTGGAAGACGCTTCCGTAGAGATCGGGGTCGCACGCGCTCAGGAGGCGTCCCCCGCGAGCAATGCGATCTCGCCGACGACGTGGTCGACGTGAGGCCGGACGAGCGGCTCGAGGTCGTCCCAGCGCTCCACCTCCTCGCCCAGATAGACAGAGCGCGCGCGAGCGAGCACCGCGCGATGCTCTCGGGGTAGTCGGGCGAGCGCCCAGGTCGCCGCGGCGTCCTTTGAGCGGATCGCATCGGTTGCGAGCGTGCTCCAGATCCGCGCGAGGGTGAGGATCACGTTGCGCGTGTCCGAGTCGAGGTCGTGGAGTAGCGCCTCGACGTCGCCGACCATCGCGTTGGTGTAGTCGGCGCGCGGGACCGGATCGAAGACCTCGGCCGGGGGCGGCCCAAGGAGGGGTCTGTCGGCGAGCAGCACCATTGTGATCAGCGACGCGAGATCCGGATTCGTCGTCGTCGGCCACGGCTCGACGTTGCCGCTCTCGAACTCGTGGCGCAGCCACTCCCCGTACTGGAAGTCGAAGCTGGCCGGGTGGCGCCAAGGGCGAATCGTGGACTCCACGACGATGGTCAGCTCGACCGGACGTGCCGGCACGGGCGCCCGGCGTCCGGAGACGGCAAGCAGCTGTGCGACGAGGCGTTGCTTCTCCGCACGCGTGGTGCTCCGCGCCGACACGACGAAGACGTCGAGGTCGCTTTCCGGCCGCAGCTCCCCGAGGGCTGCCGAGCCGTGGAGATACGCGCCAACGACGTCCGGCCCGAGAACATCACGCACCGCGGCCAAGATCTGGTCGAGCTGCTCCTCGACCGTCGGCCGACCCCCGTCTCCCATCTCGTCCGGCCGCATCGCTGGCGCCATCCTGCCTGACTAGGCTGTCCGCCATGACGCTTCGCCTCGCAACCGCAGGGGAATCGCACGGCCCCGCGCTGGTCGCGATCCTCACCGGATTGCCCGCCGGGTTGCGGCTCGAGAAGAAGGCGATCGACGCGGACCTGCGTCGCCGCCAGCAGGGGTACGGCCGGAGCCCGCGGCAGCAGCTCGAGACCGACGAGGTGGAGGTGCTGGCCGGACTCCGTCACGGCGTGACGCTGGGCACGCCGCTGGCGCTCGTCGTGGCGAACCGTGACCACAAGAACTGGCTCTGGGGCATGAGCCCGTGGCCACCCGAAGGCGAGCCGGAGGGCAAGGGGACGAAGCCGGTGACGCTGCCGCGACCCGGTCACGCCGACCTCGCCGGCGTCCTCAAGTTCGCGCACGACGACGTCCGCAACGCGCTCGAGCGCGCCAGCGCACGGCACACGGCCGTCCACGTCGCCGCAGGCGCGGTCGCCAAGGCGCTGCTCGCGGAGATCGGCATCGCCGTCGCGGGCAGCCCGGTCGAGATCGGGGGCGAGACCGGCGACGACGGCATGCGTGAGGCCACGGACGGCGCACGTGCGGACCGCGACACCCTCGGGGGCGTCGTCGAGGTCGTCGCCACTGGCGTTCCGCCGGGTCTCGGTTCCTACGCCGAGAAGGCCGACCGGTTGGATGCCCGGCTTGCAGCGGCGCTGATGGGCATACAGGCCGTGAAGGCGGTGGAGATCGGGGACGGGCTCGAGCTCGCCCGCCGCCGCGGCTCGGAGGCGCACGACGAGATCGACCCCGGCCTACACCGCCGCACCAACCGTGCGGGTGGCATCGAAGCCGGCGTCTCGAACGGCGAGCCGATCGTCGTCCGCGCCGCGATGAAGCCGCTGCCGACGCTCATGAAGCCGCTCGACTCGATCGACCTGGCCACGGGGGAGGCCGCGCAGGCTCTGGTCGAGCGCAGCGACGTGCAGGCCGTGGAGGCGCTCGCCGTCGTCGCCGAAGCGGCCGTTGCGTGGGAGCTCGCGCGGGCCGCTCGGGAAAAGCTCGGCGGCGACTCCGTCGGCGACATGGTCGCCGCGCATCGCCACTACCTCGAGCGCATCTCCGACCGGTGGCATCCCGCAACCTGAACGCGCTCGACCGTCACCTCGCGCTCGCGGGCTTCATGGGCGCGGGCAAGACCTCCGTCGGCGCAGAGGTCGCCAGCCGCCTCGACCGGCCGTTCGTCGACCTCGACCACGAGATCGAGCGGCGCACGGGCTCCTCGATCTCCGACCTCTTCACCACCTCGGGGGAAGCCGGCTTCCGCGCGGTCGAGCAGGAGACGGCAGCGGACGTGCTCCGGGGGCGCCAGCCGGTCGTCGTCGCGCTCGGCGGGGGCGCCGTGCTCGCTCCCACGACGCGTGAGCTGCTCGCGGGACGAGCGCTCACCGTGCTGCTGGAGGTCGACCCGGCTGTCGCCTGGGAGCGCGTCAGGCACGCCGACCGGCCGCTCGCTCGTGACGAACAGGCCTTCCACGAGCTCTACGAGGCTCGCCGCCCGGCGTACGACGAGGTCGCCGACGCGCTCGCACGCGATGCCGACGATGTCGTGCTCGCCGCTGCGGGGATCCACGTCGAGCTCGGCGGCATCGACGTGCTCGGCGATCTCGTCCCCGGCGACGGGCCGGTGGAGCTCGTGGCCGACCGGCACGTGGCCGGCATCCACGGAGTGCGGGCTCAGCTCTCTCTGGGTGCCCGGGACGTGGGCGTGCACGAGGTGCCGCAGGGCGAGCCGGCCAAGACGACCGCCGTTCTGGAAGGGCTCTGGTCGAGCTTCAGCATCGGGCGCGACGGCGTCGTCGTCGCCCTGGGCGGCGGCACGACGACGGACGTGGCGGGTTTCGCCGCTGCGACGTACATGCGCGGCGTCCCATGGGTGGCCGTCCCGACGAGTCTCGTCGGCCAGGTGGACGCCGCGATCGGGGGCAAGACCGCCGTCGACCTGGCACACGGCAAGAACCTCGTCGGCGCCTTCCACTGGCCTGCGCGCGTCGTGGTCGACCCGACGCTGCTGGAGACGCTCCCAGAGCAGGAGCGGCGCAACGGCCTCGCCGAGGTGGTCAAGACGGGACTGCTCGCCGGGGAGCCTCTCTGGGAGCTCCCGCTGCACGACCAGGTGCGCAGTTGCGCTGTCTTCAAGGGGGCCGTCTGCCTTCGTGACCCACATGATCGAGGCACGAGAAACCAGCTCAACTTCGGTCACACCTTCGGCCACGCCCTCGAGGCCGCGGCCGGCTACGAGCTCTCGCACGGCGAGGCGGTGGCGCTCGGGATGCTCGCCGCGCTCCGGCTGTCGGGTCTCGACGAGGAGCGGCGTACCGTCGAGCGCTTGCTGTCGCCGCGGCGACCTGCGGTCGACCGCGACACCGCCTGGTCGGCGCTCGGACGCGACAAGAAGGCCGCGGACGGTCGGCCGCGCCTCGTCTTGCTGGACGCGCCGGGAAAGCCGCGGTGGGGGGTCGAGCTGCCCGAGGCGGATGTGAGAGCCGCGCTGGACGAGGTGATCGCCGGATGAGCGGCAAGCCGGTTGCCGGCGGCTGCCTCTGCGGAGCCGTGCGCTTCGAGGTCGACGGGCCGCTGCGAGACATCGTCGTCTGCCATTGCTCGCTCTGCCGGCGCGCCGGGACGAACGCCGCCGCCTACACGTCAGTCCGGCGAGGAGCTCTCGGCTTCATCGACTCCGCCTCGCTGCGCGTGTACGTCGACGTCAACGGTCGCGAGCGGAGCTTCTGCGTGTCGTGCGGCAGCGCGCTCTTCTGGGCCGAGCCGGGCGAGGAGTGGATGTCCGTCTCCGCAGGAGCCCTCGACGGCGAGACCGGCCTGCGCATCACGAGACACATCCATGCGGACAGCGCGGCCGACTGGGAATCGCTGCCCCACGACCTCCCCGTCCACCGGGAGGGATCGGCCTCGCCGGTCCTCGCGGATGGCGGCGAGTAGAGTCGAGCTCGTGCGCATCGACGTGCTCAACGGCGTCAACCTCGACCTCCTCGGTCGGCGCGACAAGGGCATCTACGGCGAGAGCTCACTGCAGGACCTCGAGACGCAGATCTACGCATGGGCACGAGAGCTCGACCTCCAGGTGCGCTGCAGACAGACGAATCACGAGGGTGAGTACGTCGAGTGGCTCCACGCTGCGCTCGACAGCGCAGACGGCCTGGTCCTGAACCCCGCTGCGTGGACGCACTACTCCTGGGCGATCCGCGACGCTGTGGAGACCTTCAGCGGCCCCATCGTCGAGGTGCACATCTCCAACGTCGACGAGCGCGAAGATTGGCGGCAGCATTCCGTGCTCGAGGGGCTCGCGGCAAGCCGCGTCGTCGGGCAAGGGGATCGACGGGTACCGCGAGGCGCTCGGCCTGATCGCGAAGGCAAACGCGTGAGTCGGCTCGAGCAGCTCGCCGCACGTCTCGAGCGTCCGCTGCTCGTGACGAAGAGCGCGAACATCCGCTACCTGACCGGGCTCGAGAGCTCGAACGCCGCAGCGCTCGTGGAGCCGGGTGGCGCGACGACGCTGTACACGGACTTCCGCTACGCGGCGGGGGCACGTGAGGTTGACGGGGTGACCTTCGTCGAGACGAGCCGGTACGTGATCCACGCGCTCGCGGAGCTGCTCGCAGGACGTGAGATCGGGATCGAGGCGGAGCACCTCAGCTACGCCTCGTTCGAGGTGCTTCGCAGCGGCGGGGTGGGGCCGGAGCCGACGACCGGCGTCGTGGAGGCCCTTCGCGCCGTCAAGGACGCCGACGAGATCGCGGCGCTGCGACGTGCCGCTGCGCTCTCCGACCGGGTCTTCGACGAGCTCTCCCGAGAGCGCTTCGTGGGGCGCACGGAGGCGGAGCTCGTGTGGTGGATCGACCGCCGGTTCCGCGAGCTCGGTGCGAGTCGCAGCTCCTTCGAAACCATGGTCGCGTTCGGCGAGATGGGGGCACGCCCGCACGGGCACCCGCGCGGCGACATCGCCATTCCCACTTCGACGACCGTCGTGGTCGACGCCGGTTGCGTCGTCGACGGGTACTGCTCCGACTGCACGCGCACGTTTCTCACCGGCGACGACGCACGCCTGCGGGAGGTCTACGACCTCGTTCTGCGCGCGCAGCTCGACGGGCTGGCGGCGGTGCATCCCGGCGCGTCCGGGCGTGACGTCGACGCCGCCTCCCGCGTTGCGATCGAGGCTGCGGGGCTGGGTGACGCCTACGGTCACGGCCTCGGTCACGGGGTCGGTCTCGAGATCCACGAGACGCCGGTGCTGCGACCCGAGTCGACGGACACGCTCGAGGCGGGCAACGTGGTCACGGTCGAGCCGGGCGTGTACCTGGCCGGCGAGTTCGGCATTCGGATCGAGGATCTCGTGCTCGTCACGCCCGACGGCGCCGAGCGGCTGACGACGGTGTCGAAGGAGCCGGTCGTCGTAGCCTAGGGCCCCGATGTGAAACTCGTGGCCTTGCCGGCCGCGAAGCGGACGCCTTCAGGGATTGTGCGCGGAAGGAATCCGCGCGAGCGGATTCCGGGATCTCGCGAAGCGAGATGCCGCTTGCGGCAACGAGGTACCCTGGCGCGGCATGGCCGAGGTCGTCAACACCAACGAGTTCAAGAACGGCATGCACATCGAGCACAAGGGCTCGGTGTGGCGCATTGTCGAGTTCCAGCACGTGAAACCGGGCAAGGGCGGCGCGTTCGTGCGCACGAAGCTGAAGGGTCTCGACTCCGGCGCGGTCGTGGACGAGACGTTCAGGGCCGGCGAGAAGTTCGCGCGCGTCCACACGCAGGTGCGAAACGTCCAGTTCCTGTACGACGACGGGGGCGAGGCCCACTTCATGGACGAGGAGACCTTCGAGCAGTTCGCGCTGGCACACGCCGAGGTCGAGGACGAGCTCGCCTACATGCTCCCGTCCGGCATGGTGCAGATGCTCTATGTGAACGGCTCACCGTCCGGTATCCAGCTGCCCGCATCCGTCGAGCTCGCCGTCACCGACACCGAGCCCGGGGTGCGCGGCGACACGGTCTCCAACGTGACGAAGCCCGCGACTCTCGAGACAGGCGCAGTCGTACAGGTGCCGCTGTTCGTGAACATCGGCGAGCGCATCAAGGTCGATCCGCGCGAAGCTCGCTACATCAGCCGAGCCTGATCCGCGTTCGTTCGGACAGCTGTCCTGCGCGGACCCCGCCGCGATGAGTCGATAAGGTCCTGGGCCGATGCCGCAGCTGGTCGACACGACGATTCGCCTGCTCAGCCAGGAGCCCTTGGCCGGCAAGGTGCCGACCGGCGAGCTCCTGAGGATCGCCGAGATCCTCGACGGTGCCGGGTTCGCCTGCCTCGAGGTGTCGGGCGGTGGCGCGTTCGAGGCAGCGGTGCGGAAGGGCGTCGAGAGCCCGTGGGAGCGCATCCGCGCCCTCGATGCCCGCACGACGACGCCGCTCGGCATCGCGCTGCGCGGCCGCTTTCTCGTCGGCTCGCACCCTGTCTCGGCAGATGTCGCGCGCCGCTTCGTCGCCTGCGCGGCCGAGAACGGAATCGAGGTGTTTCGCCTGCACGACCCGCTCAACGACGTCTCGAACCTGCGTGAGGCGGGAGAGGCGATCGTCGCCGCAGGGCGTAGCTTCCACGTCGGGCTCGTCTACAGCCCTGGGCGCACGGGCGAGGTCGACGCCCTCGTCGAGCAGGCGAAGCGTGCGGCCGACCTCGGTGCTGTCCGCGTGATCCTCAACGACCCAACCGACGCTCTGCTCCCGCACAAGACAGAGGAGCTGGTCGAGAGCCTGCAGGAGGCGACCGGGCTGCCGGTCGGCCTGCACGTGCAGGGTGCGGCAGGCACGGGTCTCCTCAACGCCGTCGTCGCGACGCGGGTCGGAGCCGATCTCATCGCCACCGCGGTCTACCCGCTCGCGCTGACGCTCCACCGTGTCGCCGGGCAGTCCCTCGTCGAGGCGCTGCATGGGCTCGGTCGCCAGACAGGTGTCGACGTTGGGCCGCTGTGGGAGGTGTCCGACATCGTGGACGAGCACATCGGCGACGAGCCGGTGGCTCCAGTCGCCCCGCGCATCGCGGTGCGCGCGGCGGAGTACGACCTGCCCGCGGGGATCGTGGCGGCGCTGGACGTACACCTGCGCGCAAACGCCGCCGGCGACCGGCTCCTCGACACGCTCTCCGAGCTACAGCGGATCCGAGCCGAGGCCGGCTGGCCCCCGCTCGCCTCTCCGATCGGTCAGATCCTGGGGTCGCAGGCGATGCTCAACGTCCTCTCCGCACGTCGCTACGGGACGCTGCACGAGAAGTTCCGGCATCTCGTCGAAGGCGCGTACGGAGCCACACCGGCACCGATCGAAGACTCCCTGCGAGCGCTGGTGGAAGCGCTCCCGGCGACCACGGCCGTGCTCGCCGACGACGCACCCAGCCCGGAGGACGTGCTGGAGGCGGCGGGGGGGCTCGCGGCCTCCGAGGAGGACCTCGTCCTCCTGGCGCTCTTCGGCGAGCAGGCAGAGACACTCCTGAAGACGATCCGCCAGCGCCACACCGGCGAGGCCTCCCTGTTGGACGACGATGCCGACGCCGAGCGCTCCGGCCGCATCCGGGAGATCGTGAAGATCGTGCAGGAATCGGGTGTCGGGGAGATCGAGATCGAGGACGAGGGCATGCGGGTCTCCGTCCGCCGCGCGGACGAGCCTACGATCGCCGCACCCATGATCGCAGCCGGTGATGCGGCGGCTGCCACCGCAGGCACGGACGCGAGAGACGGCGTCGTGCGCGTCACCTCGCCGATGGTCGGTGTCTTCTATCGCTCGGCGAACCCGGGCTCGCCGCCGTTCGTGGAGGTTGGCGACCCCGTCAGCGTCGGGCAGACGTTGTGCCTGCTCGAGGCGATGAAGCTCTTCAACGAGCTCAAGGCGGAGGTCGCAGGGCAACTCCGCGCGGTTCACGTCGACAACGCGCAACCTGTCGAGTTCGACACGCTCCTGTTCGAGATCGAGCCGGTCGCAGGGCCGCCGGCCCTCTGACGCACGTGTTCAGCCGCGTCCTCGTCGCGAACCGGGGGGAGATCGCCGTGCGTGTCATCCGTGCGCTGCACGAGCTCGGCATCGAGGCCGTCGCGGTCTACTCCACGGCCGACCGCGACGCCGTCCACGTCCGCCTCGCCGACCAGGCGGTGTGCGTCGGCCCGGCGTTTGCGTCCGAGAGCTACCTGCAGATCCCGAGCATCGTCGCGGCCGGCGTCACGACCGGCTGCGAGGCGGTTCATCCGGGCTATGGATTTCTCGCGGAGAACGCGGACTTCGCCCGCGCGTGTGCCGACAACGACCTCGTGTTCGTCGGGCCGCCGGCCGACGTGATGGAACGGCTTGGCGACAAGGCGCGAGCCAAGGACGAGATGCGCGCCGCGGGCGTGCCGCTGGTGCCGGGCAGCGACGGGATCGCAGCGGCCGATGACGCTCGAGCCGTGGCAGCGGAGGTCGGCTACCCGGTGCTGCTCAAGGCGGCGGCAGGTGGCGGCGGGAAGGGAATGAGGCTCGTCACGTCGCCCGAGCAGCTGGACGCCGCCTTCACGGCGGCGAGCGCCGAGGCGGACGCAGCGTTCGGCGACGGCTCGCTCTACCTGGAGCGCGCCATCGTGCCTGCGCGGCATGTGGAGATCCAGGTGCTCTGCGACGCCCTCGGCGGTGTGCTCACGCTCGGCGAGCGGGAGTGCTCGATCCAGAGGCGCCACCAGAAGCTCATCGAGGAGTCACCGTCCC
Source organism: uncultured Actinomycetes bacterium (assembly GCA_963724995.1). Lineage (GTDB taxonomy): Bacteria > Actinomycetota > Thermoleophilia > Gaiellales > Gaiellaceae > Gaiella. The sequence continues at coordinate 103,955 of CAVRXC010000020.1, read as the reverse complement.
CGGCCCTCACGGCGGAGACGCGCGAGGTGCTCGAGTCGGCCGTCGAACGGGCGTGCCGCCAGGTCGGGTACGTGAACGCCGGGACGTTCGAGTTCCTCCTCGGCCCGGATGGAAAGCCCGCGTTCATCGAGGTCAACTGCCGCCTGCAGGTCGAGCATCCGGTCTCAGAGCTGGTCACCGGGATCGACCTGGTCCGTGAGCAGGTGCGCGTTGCTGCGGGCGAGCCACTTGCGATCACCGGCCGGGCGCCACGCCACGGTCACGCGATCGAGATGCGCATCAACGCCGAGGATCCGGCGCGTGACTTCGCTCCCGCCCCCGGCAGAGTGACGCGCTTTCGTCCACCGCTCGGCCCCGGTGTGCGAGTCGACACCGCTGTCGTAGAGCGTGGTGAGATCACTCCCTACTACGACTCGATGATCGCCAAGGTGATCGTCCACGACGGCGACCGGCCGGGCGCCATCGCGCGGGCCGTGCGGGCGCTGCAGGAGCTCGAGCTCGAAGGTGTGCCGACGACGCAGGCGCTCGCGCTGGACATCCTGCGCTCCCCGGAGTTCGCGGCCGGCGACTACTCGACCGGGTTCCTCGACGAGATGATGGACGTCTTCCCGTCTCTACAACCGTCCCAGTCGGATCCGCTCCCGGCGTGAGTGGCGAGAGCGCAACGCCCGCGGTAGGGCGGCGGCAGGCGCGTCGACAGGCGTTGTTCCTGCTCTACCAGTGGGATCTCACGCAGCAACCGCTCGCGAGCCTGTTCGAGGGCGAGCCGGACGTCTTCGCACGCGAGCTCGCCTCGGTTGTGGCTGCCCGGTCGGATGCGCTGGACGAGCGAATCACTGCCGCGTCGGAGGGCTGGCCCGCCGATCGTCTGGGTACGCTCGAGCGGAACATCCTGCGGATCGGGGTGTACGAGCTCGAGGAGGGTACGGTGCCGTCCGAGGTGGCGATCAACGAGGCCGTGGTGCTCGCAAAGCGGTATGCGACCGAGGACGCCGGTCGCCTCGTGAACGGCATCCTCGGGCGAGTGCAGCGAGAGGGTGGCGACGGATGAGCGAGTCGAACGAGTCGCTGCAACGCGCGGAGGAGCTGCTCGAGCGGTTGCGGGTCAAGATCGACGAGTTGGACGCACTGGCCGCCGGGGAGGGCGACGTCGATCGCGCGGTCGACGACCTCGCGGCTATCGCCGAGATCGCCAAGGAGATCGAGGCGGAGATCCAGCGGGCCCGCCGGGCCGCCGATGCAGGCGCCTGACGCGCTGCGCGAGCTCGTCGAGCGCACGCTGGCGGAGCGCGAGCCGTTCGCGGAGCTCGGTGAGCTCGCCGGGCCGATCGAGTACGCCGTCTCAGGTGGCGGCAAGCGGATCAGGCCGGTGCTCTGCCTCGCGACCGCCGAGGCAGCAGGCGGGACGGTCGAGGATGCGCTCTCCACTGCGGTGGCGCTCGAGCTCGTCCACACGTTCTCTCTCGTGCACGACGACCTGCCCTCGATGGACGATGACGACGTACGGCGTGGGCGACCGACGGCGCACGTGGCCTACGGGGAGGCGGCGGCGCTGCTTGCCGGCGACGCGCTGCTGGCAGATGCGTTCAGGCTCGTCCTCGAACGTGGTCGCGTCGAGCCCGCGCGCGAGCTCGCCGAGGCAACCCTCGGCATGATCGGCGGCCAGTACCTCGACGTCACCGATGCCGACGTCGACCTCGCCGTGCTGCACCGGCTCAAGACGGGGCGCCTGTTCGCGGCGGCAGTCGGGCTGGGTCTGTGGGCGGCTGACGTGCCGGTGGCCGAGCAGGCTCCGTGGCGCGCATTCGGCGAGGAGCTGGGGCTCCTGTTCCAGATCGTGGACGACGTCCTCGATGGCGACGGATATGCAGCGCGGCACGGCCCCGACGCAGCGCGTGCGCTCGCCGGCGAGGCAGCCGACCGCGCATCCGCTCGGCTCGCGGTCATCGGTGCGGACACGTCCGTGCTGCGGCTGCTCGTCGACGAGCTCGCCGTGCGCACGACCTGAGCGCGCGGCGAGTTAACCCGAGCTTCAACCGGAACTGGCGCAATCTCGGGCGCTGCTGGCTACCATGCCCGCTCCAGACACCCGTGACCGGGTCGTCGCCGATGCCGCCGGTCGCCGTCTTCTCCTCCTGTGATGTCACGCCTCTGCGCCCTCTCCTTGCTCGCGCTCGTTGCTGCGATCGGCATCGTCGGTCACGCGGCGGGTAGCGGCCCCACGGGCGACGCCGACCGCGCTGGTCCGTCTCTCGCTGCGCGCGACACCATCGAGAGTCGCCGGCCGCGGCTCGTGCCCATCCCGCTCGGGAGTCGTGCGGCGCGGATCGCGCTCCGGGCCGTGGGCACGCCCTACCGGTGGGGTGGCTCGTCGAAGCGCGGGTTCGATTGCTCCGGGCTCGTGATGTGGGCGTACGCGAAGCTCGGAGTCGCCCTCCCGCACCAGGCCGCCGGCCAAGCCCAGCTGGGCCGACGCGTGCCACGCCGGAAGCTGCTGCCGGGCGACCTGGTCTTCTTCCGCGGCTACGGCCACGTCGGCATGTACGTCGGCCGTGGTCGCATGGTGCACGCTCCGCAGAGTGGCGAGCGGGTACGGATAGAGCGTCTCGCCGGAAACTACGGTCGCCGCCTGGTCGAGGCGCGGCGCGTCCGCTCCTAGCGACAATGCCAGGGTGAAGAAGCGGCTCGACGTCCTGCTCGTCGAGCGTGGCCTGGCGGAGAGCCGGAGCCAGGCGCAAGCGCTCGTGCTCGCCGGCCTGGTGCCCGGCTTCTCGAAGCCGGGGCAGCAGGTCGACGACGCCGTCGAGGTCGCCGTGCGGCAACCGCCGCCGTTCGTTTCCCGCGGCGGTGAGAAGCTGGCGCATGCACTGGACGCGCTGGGTGTCGACCCCTCGGGGCGCGACTGTCTCGACGTCGGGGCGTCGACCGGTGGCTTCACCGACTGCCTGCTCCAGCGTGGAGCGCGTCACGTGATTGCGGTCGACGTGGGTTACGGACAGCTTCACCCGAAGCTGCGTAACGACCCGCGCGTGACCGTGATGGAGCGGACGAACGCACGCGCGATCCGGGCGCTGCCGCTCGTACCGAGCCTGGTGGTGTGTGACGTCTCCTTCATCTCGGTGGCCACGGCCCTTCCACCCGCACTGCGTCTCGCAGCGCCGGGCTGGGACGCGCTCGTCCTGGTCAAGCCACAGTTCGAAGCCGGGCGGGCGGACGCTCCGAAGGGTGTCGTGCGAGACCCGGAGGTGCACCGGCGGGTCCTGCGGTCGGTGTGCGCGGGCGCAGTCGGCTGGGGCGCGGAGGTGCTCGGGGTCGTAGACTCGGGCCTGCCGGGGCCCAAGGGGAACCGCGAGTTCGTCGTCCACATGCGAGAGAGCGAGCACGGAGCGAAGCCCGATGACGTCGACCGCTGGATCGACTCCGCTGTTGGTTGAGCCGAAGGTCGTCACGCGGGCGGCAGTGATCACGCACGGCCGCGTGGAGCAGATCGGCCCCGGTCTCGCGCGCCTGCAGACCGTGGCTCGCGAGTCGGGCGTCGAGCTCGTCCTCACACAGGAGGAGTCGGAGAAGCACGGTGTCGCGCCGTCGGACGAGGCGGGCGCGGCGGACATCGCCGTCGTGCTCGGCGGCGACGGCACGATGCTGCGGGCGCTGGCGCGCTTCCTCGGCACCGGCATCCCCGTCGTGGGCGTCAACTTCGGTCGCGTCGGCTTTCTCAGCGCCGTAGCGCGCTCCGACCTCGAGGCCGGGCTGGCGCGGGTGTTCGCAGGCGGGTACGAGGTGGTCGAGCTGCCGACGATCGAAGTAGCCCTGTCCGGTCAACGTCACGTCGCTGTCAATGACGTCGTCGTCACGAGCGCGTCGCTCGGTCGCATGGTCGAGCTGGAGTGGGCGGTGGGCGGCGAGCCGCTGGGACGTGTGCCGTGTGACGGGGTGATCTGCTCCTCACCGTCGGGCTCGACCGCGTACAACCTCTCGAACGGCGGCCCCGTGCTCGTCTGGGGCATCGACGCGATGGCAATCACGTTCGTGGCGCCGCACTCGCTGCACGCGCGGCCACTCGTCGTCCCCCGGGAGCAGGACGTGCTCGTCTGGAATCGCACCACCGGGGTGTCGACCGCTGTGCTCGTCGACGGCCGCCAGGTCGGGCAGGCAGGCGCGGGTGAGCGCGTCGACGTGCGGCTCGCTCCCGAGCGGTCGCTCCTGGCGACGCTGCCCGAGGCGACGTTCGTGAGCCGCTACCGCGAGAGCTTCAGCACCTAGAGCGGGTCGAGCGCCCAACTGCGGCCGACCGCAACGGTCCCTGCCCGGGCGATTGCCCGCGACGCCGCATCGCATGGGTTGAGATCGTCCGTATCGGGCCTGTCCGTGATGGACGTCGTTGCGATCTCGCGCTCGCACTACGATCTGGCGGTGCTCCGGCGCCTGCGGATCCAGAATCTCGTCCTGATCCGCGACGCGGATCTCGATCTCGCGACCGGCCTGAACGCCGTCACGGGTGAGACCGGCGCGGGCAAGACGATCTTCGCTCAGGCGATCGGCCTGCTGTTGGGCGCGCGCGCCGACGCGACGATGATCGGCCCGGACAGCGACGAAGCCTACGTCGAGGCGGAGCTCGACCTGCCGCCCGGCTTCGAGGACGAGGACGGCCTCGGGCCCCTCGCGGACCTGCGACCGGAGGGCGAGGCGGGACTGGTCGTCGCGCGCCGTGTGTTCGCCGACGGGCGCACACGTGCGTACGCGTGGGGTCGTGCGGTGGCTCGTGACGATCTCGCCGCTGCGGTCGACCGACTGATCGCGATGTCGGGTCAGTTCGAGCAGCGTCGCCTTGCCAGGGGGTCGTACCGGCTCGATGTGCTCGACGCGGCATGCGGGCCCGAGCAGCAGGCTCGCCGGATCGAGGCGCGGGCGGCCTGGCGCGCTCTCGAGGCGGCGCGCCGGCGTCTTGACGAGCTGACGCTGACCGACGACGCGCGGCGTGCGAGGCTCGCCGGCCTCGAGGCTCTGGCGGCCGACACAGCCAGCCTCGAGCCCGGGGAGGAGGACAAGCTTCGCGCAGAGCGAGACCGGATCCAGCACGTGACCGACCTGGTCGCAGGTGTCGCTGCAGCCCGTGACGCGATCGACGGTGAGGACGGCGGCGGTGCTGCAGCGCAGGCCGCGGCGGCGGAGCATGCCCTCGCCCCTGTCGCGCACCTGGCGCCCGAGCTGGCGACGGCTGCTGCGGAGCTTCGCGACGTCATCGTGCGCCTGCAGGAGACGGGGAGCGAGCTTGCAGGATTCGGCGCGTCGCTCGAGGGCGATCCGGTGCGCCTCGAGGCGATCGAAGAGCGACTCGAGCTCTGGTCCGACGTGCGCCGCCGCTACCGCTGCGAAACGTCGGACGAGCTGCTGGCTCGGCGTGCCGAGGCCGAGCAGGAGCTGGCGGAGATCGATCGAGGCGCCGACCCGGTCGAGGCAGCACGGACGGCGGTCGAGGAAGGGCAGGCTCGCCTGGAGACGATCGCGGATGCGCTTCGCGAGCGTCGCACAGGCGAGGCGGCGCTGTTCGCAACCGCGGTCGCAGGCGAGCTGCAAGGCCTCGGCATGGGGGAGGGCGAGTTCCTCGTCGAAATGCGCGACCGCGAGCTCGGCCCGACCGGTCGCGACGAGATCGTGTTTCTCGTGCGGCCGAACGCGGGTCTCGCGTTCGCTCCGGTGGCGGAGACCGCCTCCGGTGGCGAGCTGTCCCGGATCGCGCTTGCGATCGCAGCCGTCGGTGGTGGCGAGACGTTGGTGTTCGACGAGATCGACGCCGGGATCGGCGGCGTCACCGCGCACGCGGTGGCGGCGACGCTGCGTCGCCTGTCCGAGCGAGCTCAGGTGCTGACGATCACCCACCTCCCGCAGATCGCGAGCGTGGCCGACGCACACTTCCGCGTGGAGAAGATCGAGGGCGACCCGACGCACACGCGCGTCACGCTGCTCGACGACGACGAGCGGCGCGACGAGATCGAGCGGATGCTCGGCGGCGAGGAGTTCCTCGTCACCGTCACCCGGGCGGCCGACGAAGCTGAAGGCTAGGCGCGCCCACTCGCCGTCGCGCCGACGGCCGGCCTCGCCCTGAGCGCCCCGGGCCACGACCCCCCATGGGGGCGCGAGCCCCCCTACCGGAACGATCGCGCACAACCCGTCACGCGGGCGTGCCGGCTTCGTGCCGGATGTGTGCCGCCTCGACCGGCGCTCGGAGCCCCAGTCCCCGAGCCGTCCTGAGCCGCCCCTAGGATCGAAACAGATGGGCGACCGACCACGACTCCGCACCGAGCCGGGCCGCGGCCTGCTAGGTTGGGGTTCCGTGAAGCTGTTCACGGGGCGAAGGTGTGTCGAAGTCGGGCGCGCCGTCGCCATCTTCGGGTGGACCCGTTGCACCGCACGCGTCTCAGGCCGCTGGGTGACCTCATGAGCGAGCGGGCGACGAAGTACGTCTTCGTCACCGGCGGGGTCGTCTCCGCGCTCGGCAAGGGCATCGTCGCCGCCTCGCTGGGCCGCTTGCTCAAGGCGCGCGGGCTGCGCGTGCAGGCACAGAAGTTCGACCCGTACCTGAACGTCGACCCCGGCACGATGAGCCCGTTCCAGCACGGTGAGGTGTTCGTCACCGAGGACGGGGCGGAGACCGACCTCGACCTCGGTCACTACGAGCGCTTTGTCGACGAGAACCTCTCTCGCAACGCGAGCCACAGCGCGGGCGCGATCTGGGACACCGTGCTGCGCAAGGAGCGCCGCGGCGAGTTCCTCGGCGCAACAGTGCAGGTGATCCCGCACATCACGAACGAGATCAAGGCCCGTATTCGACGCGGAGCCGCGAACGAGCCTGTTGACGTCGTCATCTCCGAGATCGGCGGCACGGTGGGCGACATCGAGTCCCTGCCGTTCCTCGAGGCCATCCGCCAGTTCCGGCGCGAGGTGGGCCAGGAGAACGTCGTCTACCTCCACGTGACGCTCGTCCCGTTCATCGAAGCGGCGGGCGAGCTGAAGACGAAGCCGACCCAGCACTCGGTGAACGAGCTGCGGCGAATCGGGATCCATCCCGACATCGTCGTGTGCCGTTCCCGCGACGAGCTCTCGGACGACATCAGGGACAAGATCGCCCTCTTCGCCGATGTCGACGTGGGTGCGGTGGTTTCGTGCCCGGACGTGCACGACGTGTACCTCGTGCCGGAGCGTCTGATGAACGAGGGTCTCGACTCGCTCGTCTGCGAACGCCTCGACCTCGACTGCCCGCCTGCCGACCTGGCCGAGTGGCGCGAGCTCACCAATCGCATCGCAGAGCGCCGCGAAGAGGTCGAGATCGCGCTGGTCGGCAAGTACGTGAAGCTGCATGACGCATACCTCTCCGTGCACGAGGCCCTCAAGCACGCCGGCATCAACCACGGCTCCCGGGTGCGGGTGCGCTGGGTCGACTCGGAGCACCAGTCGTACGAAGAGGCCGCCGCCGAGCTCGATCAGGTCGACGGCGTGCTCGTCCCGGGTGGGTTCGGCTCCCGTGGCTGGGAGGGGAAGATCCTCGCGTGCCAGATCGCACGTGAGCGCGAGATTCCGTACCTCGGTATCTGCCTCGGGATGCACGTTGCGGTGAGCGAGTTCGCGCGGCACGTCTGCGGGCTCGAAGGCGCCAACTCGACCGAGATGGACCCGGAGACCCCGTACCCTGTGATCGACCTGCTGCCCGAGCAGAAGGAGATCGAGGATCTGGGCGGCACCATGCGGCTGGGTGCTCAGGCGGTCGAGCTCGTGGACGGCACACGTGCGGCCGAGGCGTACGGCGTCGCCGTGGTGCACGAGCGGCATCGGCACAGGTACGAGGTCAACAACCAGTACCGGCAACAGCTCGCCGACGGCGGGCTCGTCTTCTCCGGCACGTTCCAGCAAGGCCGCCTGGTGGAGATCGTGGAGCTGCCCGATCATCCGTGGTTCGTCGCCAGCCAGTTCCATCCCGAGTTCAAGTCGCGGCCGACACGACCGGCCCCGCTCTTCCGCGAGTTCGTCGGTGCCGCGCTCGAGCGCGCCCGCTCGCGCGCCTCTGCATTGTCCGCCAAGGCGTAGAGCCTTCGAAGCCGGTTGCTCCGTCACCGTAGGATCTGCGCGTGACCGAGCCTCTCGACCTGTTCCTCGAGCTGTGCGCGACCCCCAGCCCGCCGGGTGAGGAGCGCGCCGTCGCAGACCGCGTCGGCGCCTACCTCGACGAGCTCGGCCTCGCGTGGGACGAGGACGACGCCGGCACGGAGATCGGCTCGACTGCCGGCAACATCCTCTGCCGTCTCCCCGGCCGGAGGGACGGGGGTGTCCCGCTCATGCTCTGCGCGCACCTCGACACCGTGCCACCGTCGGGGCCGATCGAGCCGGTGGTGGACGAAGGCATCGTGCGGAACGCGGCGGACACGATCCTCGGGGCCGACAACAAGTCGGCAGTCGTGGTCATGCTCGAGGCCGCGCGGCGGGTCGTGACGGAGCACCGCCCGCACGGGGGGATCGAGCTGCTGTTCACCCCGAAGGAGGAAGTGGGCCTGGTCGGCGCGTATGCCTTCGATTCGTCCAGGCTCGAGGCACAGCTCGGCTTCGTCTACGACCAGGCGGCGCCGATCGGAGAGATCATCCTCGGCGCGCCGTCCGCGCGTGCGATCGAGGCGCGCTTCCACGGCCGCGCGGCGCATGCAGGCATGGCGCCCGAGGAGGGACGCTCCGCGATCGCGGCTGCAGCACGCGCTGTCGCCGATCTGCGCCTCGGCCGTGTCGACGAGCGCTCGACCGCGAACGTCGGTCTCATCACCGGAGGGACGGCCCGCAACATCGTGCCCGAGTGGTGCATCGTGACGGCAGAGGCCCGCTCGCACGACGATGCGGGGCTGGCCGACCTCGTGCAGGAGATGATCGACGCGTTCGCGTTCGCGGCGAGCATGTCGGACTGCACGGTCGAGACGGAGGTGCGCGAGCAATACCGCGGCTACCGCTTCCGGCACGACGACCTTCCGGTGCGCCTCGCGACCGACGCCCTCGTCCGCGCAGGCTTCGAGACAACCACCGCGCTCTCCGGCGGCGCCGCCGACGCGAACGTGTTCAACGAGCGTGGCCTGCCGTGTCTCAACCTCGCCAACGGCATGGCGGACATCCACTCACCGGAGGAGCGGATCGCGGTCTCCGACCTGGAGTCCATGGTCGACGTGACTCTCGCGCTCGTCGACCTCGCGCGGACGGCCTGATGGAGAGCCGTCGGCTCGGCCCGGTGGTCGGGCTCGGCACGTACGGCACATTCGACCGCGACGAAGCGCTCGCCGCCACCGTGGTCGGAGCCGCGCTTGCGGCCGGGACGATGGTGTTCGACTCGTCACCGATGTACGGCGGCGCTGAGGCATCCCTCGGCACGGCGCTGCGCGACCGGCGCTCCGGAACAACGGTGGCGACGAAGATCTGGACATCTGACACGGCTGAGGGCCGTCGTCAGTACGAGGCGCAGCGGAGCTTCTTCGGGCGCGTCGAGATCGAGCAGGTGCACAACCTCGTCCTCTGGCAGGAGCATCTCGCCTGGTTGGAAGAAGAACGTGAGGCTGGGCGGGTCGATTCAATCGGTGTGACCCACTACGACGCCGGCGCGTTCGGCGAGCTCGAGCAGGCTCTGCGGACCGGGCGCTTCGACACCGTGCAGATCCCGCTCAACCCGCTCGAGCGTGAATGCGAGTCGCGCATCCTGCCTCTGGCCGAGGAGCTGGGCGTCGCCGTGATCGTGATGCGGCCGCTCGGTGGGAGCCGCCGCGCGCTCTTCGGCCGCGATCCGGGCCCGGTAGCGCTCGAGCCGCTGCGTCCCTTCGGCGTGGAGACCTGGGCGCAGGCGCTGCTGAAGTGGGCGCTCAGCGACACACGCGTCGATGTGGTGATTCCCGCCACGAGCCGACCCGCACGCACGAGCGAGAACGCCGCAGCGGGAGAGCCACCCTGGCTCGGCCCGGACGAGCGCGCGCTCGTGTCTCGGATCGCAGGTGCATCATGACCCTGCGCATCGTGGTCACTCGCCGCATTCCCTCATCGGCGCTCGCCTTGCTCGAGGGCGCGGGCGAGGTCTGGCACTCACCCGACGACCGGCAGCTCCCGGTGGACGAGCTCCACGCGGTCGTGGCGGGCGCCGATGGTGTGGTCGCCCTGCTGCACGACCGAATCGACGACGCGTTCCTCGACGCCGCCGGGCCGCAGCTGCGCGTCGTCGCCAACGTCGCAGTCGGCTACGACAACGTCGATCTGGACGCCTGCCGCCGCCGGCGCGTCATCGTCACGAACACTCCCGGGGTGCTCACCGACGCGACCGCCGACCTCGCCTTCGCCCTGATCCTGATGGCGACGCGGCGGCTCGGCGAAGGCGAGCGGATGGTGCGGGCAGGGCTACGCTGGAGCTGGAGCCTCGACTTCCACCTCGGCACCGGGATCCAGGGCAAGACCCTCGGCATCGTGGGCCTGGGGCAGATCGGCACTGCGGTGGCGCGACGTGGCCGCGCCTTCGGGATGGAAGTCGCCTACACGAAGCGACATCGCGCAGACTCGGCGCTCGAGGTGGAGCTTGCTGCCGGCTTCCTGCCACTCGAAGAGCTGCTCGCGGCGAGCGACGTGGTCTCGCTGCACTGCCCGTTGACGCCCGAGACACGGCACCTGATCGACGCTCGGCGGCTCCGCCTGATGCGACGTACGGCCTTCCTCGTCAACACCACACGCGGGCCGGTGGTCGACGAGGAGGCGCTCGTCGAAGCATTACGAGACGGCGTCATCGCCGGCGCAGGTCTCGACGTGTTCGAGCGCGAACCGGCGGTGCATCCCGGGCTCCTCGAGCTCGAGAACGTCGTTCTACTGCCACATCTCGGCTCGTCGACCGTGGAGACGCGCAACGCGATGGCCGAGCTCGCAGCGCGAAACGCCGTCGCGGTGCTGCGTGGCGAGGCACCGCTCACTCCCGTCACCTGACGTCGTTCCCGCTATCGTCCCGCGCGCCATGCGCGTCGGGGTCGCGAAGGAGATCAAGACACAGGAGTACCGTGTCGCACTGACGCCGGCCGGGGCGCTCGAGCTCGTCCAGCGCGGGCACGAGGTGCTCGTCGAACGAGCCGCGGGCGTCGGCTCGGCGTTCCCGGACGAGGCGTACGTCGCCGCCGGTGCGCGCCTCGCCTCCGTGGACGAGGTGTGGGCCGAGGCAGACCTGCTGCTGAAGGTCAAGGAGCCGATCGAGCCGGAGTACCAGCGCCTTCGCGAAGGGCTCGTGCTCTTCACGTACCTGCACATCGCGGCGGACGAGCCGCTCACGCGCGCGCTGGTCGAGTCGGGCATCACGGCGATCGCCTACGAGACGGTCGAGACTGCCGACCGCCGCCTGCCACTGCTCGCGCCCATGAGCGAGGTCGCGGGCCGGCTCGCGCCGCAGATGGGCGCGTGGGCCCTCGAGAAGGCACACGGCGGGCGCGGCATCCTGCTCAGCGGCCTCCCGGGCGTCCCGCCGGCCAAGGTCGTCGTGCTCGGGGGCGGGGTCGTAGGGCACAACGCGGCGCTGATCGCGGTCGGCCTGCAGGCCGACGTGTGGGTGCTCGACCTCTCGGTCGACCGCATGCGTGAGCTCGAGATCGCACTCGACGGGCGCATCACGCTCGCAAAGTCGAACCGGCTGCAGATCGAGGAGGCGATCTCGGACGCGGACATGGTGATCGGTGCGGTGCTCGTCCCGGGCGCCCGCGCACCGAAGCTCGTCACGCGAGAGATGCTCGCAGGCATGAAGCCCGGCGCGGTGCTCGTCGACGTCGCCATCGACCAGGGCGGCTGTTTCGAGACGTCCCATCCGACCACGCACGACGACCCCGTGTACGAGGTCGACGGGATCGTTCACTACTGCGTCGCGAACATGCCGGGTGCCGTGCCGATCACGTCGACGAAGGGTCTCACCAACGTGACCCTCCCTTACGCGGAGGCGATCGCCGACAAGGGGGTCCGGCGAGCGGTCGCCGACGACGCGGCCCTCGCGAAGGGCGTCAACGTCGCCGACGGCAGGATCGTGTACGAGGCCGTAGCCGACGCGCACGGCATGCCGTTCACGCCGCTCGAGGACGTGCTTCCGGCAGTCTCCGCCTAGCTCGTCGGCGGCGACACGCGCTGCCTCCGCGTGAGGGCAATCTCGCCCGTGTCGGCACGGGCGCCGTTGCGATCCGTCGCGGCGTTCTGGGGGCTTCAGCGTTACCTCCGTGCACGGATCCCATTGCGCCGGGTGCGAAAGCACGAGCGTCCCTTTTGCGGGTTTCCGGTCGCCGACAACCATCGCTGCGAAGGTTGCGGCCGCGACGTCCTGGCGGATTGCAGCCAGTGCGGTGACCCGCGCCGCGTTGGCGTCGCGTTCTGCGGGGGCTGCGGACAGGCCTAGGAGGGCCCGGCGAACATCGGCCGAGAGGAGCGTCGGCCGACGGCACGACTACGTGTCGGGTGCTTCCTGTGCCTTCTGCTGCTTCGCGCTCGCAGAGGGTGACACCTTGACCACGATCCATGTGATCGCCCCCGAGAGCGAGAGGATTCCGATCACGTAGAGCGCGAGCTCCAGCAGGCCGAGGACGTCGTTCATCAGTCGCATAGGATAGCCACGTGCCTGCCCGGGCATCACTGCACGTGCCGATTCAGGCCTCTGACGGTCGCCTGCCGCTGCGTTCGCCTTCGCGCGACCGTCCCTGCACGTACGCCTCCCGGCCAGGAACATAGTGGTCGCTCCACGAGTGCCGCGAGCATGCGTCATCGTGCTCGACGCCGTCGGCGCGGGCGAGCTGCCCGACGCGGCCGACTACGGCGACGAGGGCTCGGACACGCTCGGGAACGTCGCCCGCGCGGTGGGCGGTCTCGACCTGCCCAACATGGAGGCCCTCGGTCTCGGCAACGTCGAGCCGCTCGAAGGCTGTCCGCCGCAGCCGTACGCGCCTGCCGTCGCGGGTCGGCTGCTCGAGCGCTCGAAGGGGAAGGACACGACCGCTGGTCATTGGGAGTTGATGGGCGTCGTGACGCCGACGCCATTCCCCACCTATCCGTATGGCTTCCCCGACGAGGTGATCGACCCGTTCATGAACCGCACGGGTCGTGGCGTGCTCGGCAACAAGCCCGCTTCGGGCACGGAGATCATCCAGGAGCTCGGTGAGGAGCACCAGAAGACCGGCAAGTGGATCGTCTACACGTCCGCCGACTCGGTCTTCCAGATCGCCGCGCACGAGGAGACGATCCCGCTCGAGGAGCTCTACGACGGCTGTCGCGTCGCCCGCGAGCTCCTCACCGGAAAGCACGCGGTCGGGCGGGTCATCGCGCGCCCGTTCATCGGGCCCCCGGGCCACTACGAGCGAACGCCGAACCGGCACGACTTCTCGCTGGAGCCTCGCCGGCCGAACTACCTGACCGCGATGCGTGAGGCCGGGAACACGGTCTACGGCGTGGGGAAGATCCACGACATCTTCGCCGGCTGCGACATCGACGAGTCGTTCCCGACGAAATCCAACGTCGACGGCATCAATCGCACCATCGAGCTGCTCGAGAGCATCGACAAGGGCCTCGTGTTCGTCAACCTTGTCGAAACCGACCAGCTGTGGGGACATCGCAACGACCCGGTCAACTTCCATCGCTGCCTCCAGGACTTCGACCGCCGCCTCAACGACATCCTCGAGGCGCTCCGCGACGGCGACCTGCTGATCATCACGTCCGATCACGGCTGCGACCCGACGACGCCGTCGACGGATCATTCGCGCGAGCACGCGCTGCTGCTCGCGTATGCAGCAGGGAAGAACGCCGCCGGCAGGATCCACGAGGACGGCGAGTTCGGAGACGTCGGGGCAACCATCTGCGCCTGGCTCGGCGGGAAGCACCCCGGTAGGGGTGCGCCCGGCCGTCCGATCGTCGAGTCGTGAGCCTGGACGACCCCGAGCTAGTGGCTGCTGAGTACGGAGAGTCGATCCGACGCTGTAGCGGCTCGATGATCAGCGAGAAGGCGAAAGCGGCGAAGGTCCCGGACGACATCGGGTCGGTGCGGGCGGGGCGCCGCGTCACGGTGTTCGTGGCCGACAAGGCATGATGCGGCCCGCCGAGCTGATCGAGCGCAAGCGAAACGGTGAGGAGCTCGGCGCAGCCGAGCTGACGGAGCTGATCCTCGCGTACGCGCGCGACGAGGTGCCCGACTACCAGCTGGCCGCGTGGTGCATGGCCGTCTACTTCCGCGGCCTCTCGGACGCCGAGACGTTCGCGCTCACCGACGCGATGATCCGTTCGGGTGACACCCTCGATCTCGGCGCAGCTCTCGGCAGGAAGGTGGTCGACAAGCACTCGACGGGGGGCGTAGGGGACAAGACGTCGCTCGCGGTCGGCCCGATCGTGGCAGCCTGCGGCGTTCCTTTCGGGAAGATGAGCGGCCGCGGGCTCGGTCACACCGGTGGCACGCTCGACAAGCTCGAGTCGATCCCCGGCTTCCGCGTCGAGCTCACGACCGACGAGCTCGTCGCACAGATGCGTGACGTCGGTCTCGCGATCGTCGGCCAGTCCGCCGACCTGGTGCCGGCCGACAAGAAGCTCTACGCGCTCCGGGATGTCACGGCGACGGTGGACATCGTGCCGCTGATCGCCTCCTCGATCATGTCGAAGAAGCTCGCCGCCGGTGCCGACGCGATCGTGCTCGACGTCAAGGTCGGCGACGGCGCGTTCATGAAGACGCTCGACGATGCGAGGGTGCTGGCGCTGGCGATGCTCGAGCTGGGCCGGCGTGCCGGACGCGAGGTCGTGTGCCTGCTGACCGACATGGACCAGCCGCTCGGGCGCGCCGTGGGCAACGCGCTCGAGGTCCGCGAGGCCGTCGAGACGATCTGCGGGAACGGGCCCCCGGACCTCACGGAGCTCGTACTCGACGCCAGCGCACGGCTCCTCGCCCTCTCCGATCTCGGCGTCCGTGTGGACGAGGGGCGACGGCGTGCGGTGGCGGCTGTCGCTGACGGCTCCGCACTCGAGGCCTACGAGCGCTGGGTACGAGCCCAGGGTGGCGACCCCTTGCCCGATGCGCTTCCGCGCGCCTCGGTGATCCGGGAGGTGACCGCGCCGATCGCGGGCGTGGTCCGGCATCTCGGCGCGCTCGCCATCGGCGTTGCGGCTCTGGAGCTGGGTGCCGGCCGCCGCACGAAGGCGGACGCAGTGGATCACTCGGTCGGCATCGTCTGCCGGGCGAAGCGCGGCGACGAGCTCACGGCGGGTGATGTGCTCGCCGAGGTGCACGCACGGGACGACCGCGCAGCCGACTCGGCCGTCGCCGCGGTCCTCGGCGCGTACGAGCTGGTCGACGAGCCCGTGCCCGCCGGAGCGATCCTGCTCGACGTCGTCGCCTGAGATCCGTCAGGCCGACCCTTCGGCGACCGAAGCGGCTATCGGCATCCGGCGTCTACGCTCGGTCGGTGCCCGAGCTTCCGGAGGTCGAGACCGTACGCCGCGCTATCGCGCCCGCACTGGAGGGTGCGGCTATCGAGCGCGCGACGATCCTCGATCCACGGCTGACGCGGCCATTCGACCCGGATGTCGTCGCGGCAGACCTCGTCAACGAGCGCGTCACCGACGTCCAGCGGCGCGGCAAGTATCTGATTGTCCGATTTGCATCTGGTCGAGCTCTCCTGGTGCACCTCCGCATGACGGGGTCGTTCCGTGTCGCCCTCCGCGGGCTGCTGCCGGCGGATCCACATCGTCGGGCGGTTCTCAGTTTGGACAACGGATCGGATGTCGCATACCGGGACGTCCGGCGGTTCGGAACCTGGGACGCTGCTCGAGGAGGGTGACATCGAGCCGCATCTTGCAGAGCGGCTCGGCCCGGAGCCGCTCGATCCGAGACTGACCGCGGCGCGACTGGGGCAGCTCCTCAGCGGGCGTCGCGCGCCTGTCAAGGCATTCCTGTTGGACCAGCGGCGGCTCGCGGGGCTCGGGAACATCTACGTGGACGAGGCGCTCTGGCACGCACGCATTCACCCGCGACGGCCGGCGGGATCCCTGGACGGCGACGAGACGGCGCGTCTCTTCCGCTCAGTCCGCCGGGTACTCCGTCTCGGCATCGACCGCCAGGGCGCCACGCTCCGTGACTACGCCGCCCCTGACGGGTCGAGCGGCGCGATGCAGGACGAGTTCCGCGCGTACGGGCGAGTGGGTGAGCCGTGCGACCGCTGCCGGACACCGCTGGAGCGGATCGTCGTGGGCGGTCGTGGGACGACGCTCTGCCCGGAGTGCCAGGCGCCACCAACCTGAGCGGGGCTCGGGCCGCGGGTCAGCGGCGAGCGACGACCACGCCCGCCAGCAGTGCGAGCCGATCGGACGAAGTCGAGCTGGGCAGGCTTCGACTCGACCGTCGTTCGGACATCGTGCGTCATTGGCCGGGTCGGCCGCGTCCCTACACTCCCATGCGTGTCACGAAGCACCACGACGGAAGCGGTCGTGCTCCGCTCGTTCCGGCTCGGCGAAGCGGATCGCGTACTGCACGTCTATACGTCCGATCAAGGCCGTGTCGGCGCGGTCGCGAAGGGTGTCCGAAAGCCGAAGAGCAGGTTCGGCGGCCGGCTGGAGCCGTTCTCCCACGTGGAGCTCGTTCTGCACCGCGGTCGTGGTGAGCTGCAGACGGTGACCGGCGCTTCTCTGGTGCGTGCTCACGACAGTGTCCGCGCGGAGCCCTACCGGCTTCGGGTCGGTCTGATCGGGCTGGAGGCGATGCTGCGCCTGTTCACCGACCAGGAGCAGAACGAGCGCGCATTCCTCGCTCTGACACGCTTTCTCGACGCTCTCGATCGTGCCGAAAGCCTTGTCCCCGCGCGACCGGAGCTCGATCCGATCGTGCTCTCCTTCCAGCTCAAGCTGCTGTGGCTGTCTGGCTACCTGCCGCACCTGGAGAGCTGCGTCGAGTGCGGCCGGGTCGACGGGCTGGTCGCGTATGTCCCCGCGGCCGGCGGGGTGGTCTGCGCCGACTGCGACCAGGGTGGGATCGCGGTGTCGCGGGAAGGGTTGCACGGCATGGCCGCGCTCATCCGGTCACCGATCGCCGACGCGCGCGGCTTGACGCTGCCGGAGCGAGCGCGGCGCGATGCTCACGCGGTCGTCACCGCCACGTATGAGCACCACGGCGGCTTCCGACTCAAGACCATCGCGTCATGAGACACGGGAATCGAGGCATCACTCGACACGAAGGTGGCACGTATCCGTGACACCCGTGAGTGCGTTGTCCCGATAGGCTCGAGCCGTGGGGAGGAGGATGGCGGCCCCGGGGGAGCTCACCTCGGCCACGTCTCGAGAAGACAGGTCTAGAAGCGCTCCAGGGCACCGTGCAAGGCACCCTCCGAGACGAGCTGGGGGCGGAGCTCGTTGCGGCCCGGTGAGGGCTCGCGGCGCACGACACCGTCGTCGTCCAGGCGGTACTGCCCCACCCAGTCGAGGCGCGGAGAGTAGACGTGGATCGTCACCGCGGGAATGCCGTCCCGGTGTCGGACGCGGTGGATGTAGCTCGGGTCGCCGTGGCGCGAGTCACCGGCGGAGAGCTGGCGCTCGACCGGCGCGGCGCCGTACCGGATCTGGTCCTCGCGGACGCATCCCTGCGCGATGCACAACCCGAGCGACGAGATGTAGTGATCGTGGAACCCGGTTGCCTGATCCGGCATCCATGAGAGCACCCAGGCGTCCATGCGGTCGTCCTCGAAGAGGAGCTCGTAGCGGCGCCGCTCCGGGTCGGCGTGTGTGAGCGGCTCCCAGAGCTCGGGTCGCGCGGAGATCTCGCGCGCGACCTGCTCGAGCTCCACCGGCTCCAGGATCCCCCCATGCGGCACGATGTCACCGAGCGAGTCGAGCGCAGGCACGAACGACGGCACAGTTGACTGCATGGAAATCATGGTACGTGCGTCACGAACGGTCTCGTCGCGCGAGCCCATCTCTACGTGACCTGCTCGGCGCGGTCCCGCGCCATGAACGCGACAGCCGGCAGCCCACCGACCGCGTGAAGGTGCAGCCGGGGGGTCGTCGTCATCGTTTGTCGCTCCACAGACAAGAGGTACGCTGCGGCTTCCGGTCTGGATTCGACGCACCTGCTCAGACCGCGGATCGAGCACCGACGGCAGCGCGGCGCTCTTCAGACTGTCAGTTGAAGGGCCGCTCCTCGGAATCCCAGTCGACATGGCGTCGCTTCGAGCGCGCAGCCTCGCCGGGCAGGAGTGCGCGATTGCGCACCAGCCAGGCGCCGACGGCGGCGATGAGGAGCACGATGCCGACGAGCGTGTAGAGGTCGGCGAGGTTGAACGCCAGCAGCGCCCTGTCGCCGCGGATGAGAATCGGGTTCGGGACCTCGAGGTTGTTCCACGCAGCCGAGAGGACGTTGCCGAGAACGCCCGCGAGCAGCACACCGGCAGCGGGTGGAACGAGCCCAGCGGGGATTCGGGTCACGAGTAGCAGCCCCGGCACGAGAGCGAGGCACATCAGCACCCAGGCGGCGGAACGTTCGTGGTACGCCCACTCGGGGGTCATCGCCTCCGCTTTGAGCCAGAGATCGGCGGTGATCAGCGGTAGCGCGAGCGATAGAGCGACGGCGGCGCGCACCAACTGACCGTAGCACCCGCCTCGGGCGCTCGGTGGGCTGGCAGGATCACCCCGTGCGGGTGATCCTCGGAGAGGGATACGAGCTCGACGACGACCCGGCGCGGATCGACGTCGACGTCGTCCATCGCTACGTCAGCGAGGAGAGCTACTGGGCCCCGGGGCGCTCGCGTGACGTGACGGACGCGCTTGTGACGAGCGCGGCGCGTCTCGTCGGCCTCTATCACCACGACGTGCTCGTCGGGTTCACGCGCACGGTGTCCGACGGCCACGTGCACTCCTACCTCGCCGACGTGTTCGTCCTGCCCGCCCACCGCGGCCGTGGGCTCGGGGTCCGGCTCCTACGCTTCACCGTCGACGACGGCCCTCTGTCCGGCACCCGCTGGCTGCTCCACACCGCCGACGCCCACGGCCTGTACGAGAAGTCCGGCTTTCGGGTGCCGAGCGACCGCCTCATGGAGCGCGGCGCGCCGCCTGTCGAGGGCTGACCTCGCTTCAGTCGCGCTTCGGCGACTGCCACGGCGCGGCGAGCCGGTCGAGCAGGTGCTCACGTGCGCGCGCCAGCGAGATCCGCTCCTGCGTGAGCGAATCCCGGTCGCGAACCGTGATCGTCTCGTCCTCGAGCGTCTGTTCGTCGACCGTGAACGCGAACGGTGTGCCGATCTCGTCCTGGCGCCGGTAGCGCCGCCCGATCTGCGAGTTGTCGTCGTACTCCACGACGGCGAACCGTCGCAACTCCTCGTGCAACCCGCGTGCCTTGGCGACCATGTCCGCGTCCTTCGCGATCAGCGGCAGGACGGCCGCCTTGACGGGCGCGATCTGTGGATGCAGACGCAGGACGGTTCGGTCGCGCTCCGCAACGACCTCCTCGTCGTAGGCGTCGCAGAGGAAGGCCAGCATGGCCCGGTTGACCCCTGCCGCCGGCTCGATCACGTACGGCGTGTACCGCTCGCCACTCTGTGAGTCGACCCACTCGAGCTTCGTCCCGGACGCCTCCGTGTGTGCGGTCAGGTCGAAGGCGCCACGGTTCGCGATTCCCTCGAGCTCCGACCATCCGATCGGGTACAGGTACTCGATGTCGCTCGTGCTGCTCGAGTAGTGCGACAGCTCGTCTGCATCGTGCGGACGTACACGCAGGTGGCTCTCCCGGACGCCGAGCCGCAGGTACCAGTTGCGGCGCTCATCGATCCAGTAGCGGTACCAGTCGTCCGCCTCCGCGGGCGGGACGAAGTACTCCATCTCCATCTGCTCGAACTCGAGCGTCCGGAAGATGAAGTTCCCCGGCGTGATCTCGTTGCGGAACGACTTGCCGATCTGTGCGATGCCGAACGGCGGCTTGCGGCGTGCCAGCTGGGCGACGTTCTTGAAGTTGACGAAGATCCCCTGCGCGGTCTCCGGCCGGAGATAAACCTTCGTTCCCGTCTCCTCGACCGCCCCGACACTCGTCTCGAACATGAGGTTGAACTGGCGCGGCTCGGTGAGGTCGCAGTCGGGTGTCTCGCCCGGTCGCTTGCTCGGCTTGCGCCCGCAGCGCAGCTCCTCGTGCTCCGGGTCCTCGAGATGATCGGCCCGGAACCGCAGCTTGCAGGTACGGCAATCGACGAGCGGGTCGGTGAAGCCGCCGACATGGCCCGACGCCTCCCAGACCCGCGAGTGGAGGATGATCGACGAGTCGAGCGCCACGATGTCGTCCCGCTCGCGCACCATCGCCTCGAGCCAGCGCGCCTTCACGTTCTCCTTGAGCAACACGCCGTAGTGCCCGTAGTCGTACGCCGAGCCGAGGCCGCCGTAGATCTCCGACGACGGGAAGACGAAGCCCGCGCCGACGGGCCAGGGAGACGATCTTGTCCATCGTGACCACGTCGGCCATGACGGCGAACCGTACCCGTGGGTGGGTTGCCCCGTCTCGTGTCCCCGGCCGCTCACGCGACAGCGGAGGGCGAGCTGCTCTACCGGCAGCTGGGCTCACATCTGTCGGTGTCGCGCAGACGTGGTGGCTCGACGTGAAGCGAGGCTGAGCCGCGGCGAATGCGCGCGGTCGCTCAGGGTAGCCTCCCGCCGGTGACCGGCCAGGTTCCTGTCGAGCTGCACATCGTCTCCGACTCGACCGGCGAGACGGCCGCGCGGCTCGTGCTTGCACTCGAGGCGCAGTTCCCCGACCTCGCATTCGAGGAGGTGCGTCATCCACGCGTCGAGACGGTGGACGACCTCGGGCTCGCCGTGGCGCGGGCACGCGGCCGCCCAGCGGTGATGGTGTACACGCTCGTCGAGCGGGGCCTCCGAGACGAGATGCGCCGCCTCTGTAGACGCGCGCGCGTCCACTACGCCGACCTCCTGGGCCATCCGATCGAGTCGATCTCCCGGGTCGCCGGTGTGGCGGCGCGAATGGAGCCAGGAGCTCGTGCGCCGCTCGACCAGACCTACTTCAGGCGCATCGAGGCGATCGAGTTCGCAGTCAAGTACGACGACGGCATCGGCGGAGGGCTCGACGAGGCCGACATCGTGCTCGTGGGTGTGTCCCGTACGTCCAAGACGCCGTTGTCCATCTATCTCGGATACCTGGGGCACAAGACAGCCAACGTCCCGATCGTCAAGGGGGTGGAGCCGCCGGCCGCGCTCTTCGAGATCGATCCGACCAAGGTCGTCGGTCTCACGATCGACGCACAACGCCTCGCCGAGATTCGCGAGGAACGAGTGCGCACCATGGGTGGGCCGAGTCGACGCTATGCAGGGCTCGAGGCCGTGTACCAGGAGCTCGAAACCGCCGCCGCGGTCCACCGACGCCTGGGCTGCGCGGTGATCGACGTCTCGGAGCTGTCCGTCGAGGAGACCGCGATGCGGATCATCAAAGTGGTCGACAACCGCCGGCGGCAGGATCGATGAGCGGCGGACGCAGCGTCTGGCGAGCCGAAGGGCGCACGCTCGCGGACAAGGGGTGGGTGCCGCTGCGGTACTGGGCCCTGTGGGGGGCCGCGCTCGCGGTGGCTGTCGTCCTCTTCTACGTCGTGTTGACCCCGATCTGGCTCGGTCTGCGCGCCGCCGCCTGGGCGGCAGAGCTTCGCGCTCGTGCCGGCCGGTCCCGCCGCTCGCCTTCCTAGACTCGCGCGGTGCGCGTGCCACGATCGCTCGAGCTGCTGCGTGAGCGGAACCTCGCGCGCTACGCGGCAGCGACGGGCATCTCGACCTTCGGTGGCGGCATGGCCGACGTGGCGCTCGCCTTCGCCGTGCTCTCGCTCGGCGGTCCTACCGCTCTCGGGCTGGTCCTCCTGGCGCGCGAGATACCGCTCGTCGTGCTCGTGCTCGCAGGTGGCGTGTGGGCCGACCGCCTGCCGCGGAAGCTGATCCTGGCCGGCTGTGACGGCCTGCGGTCCGCAAGCCAGGCCGTCACAGCTGCGCTGCTGCTCACGGGCAGCGCCGAGGTGTGGAGCATCGCCGCCCTCCAGGTGGTCTTCGGCGCCGCCGGGGCCTTCTCGAGACCTGCCAGCACGGGTCTCGTCCAGCAGATCGTCCCTGCCATGCAGCTGCAGGAGGCGAACGCGCTCGTCGGTCTCGCCCGCAGCACCACCCGGGTCGCGGGTCCCGCGATCGGTGGCGTGCTCGTCGTCGCGGCCGGGCCCGCGTGGGCTCTTGCGGGCGACGCGGCAACGTTCGCCTGCTCCGCGCTGCTGGTGCTCTCGCTCCGGATCGGCGCCGTCACCCGCCCGGCCGCCCAGAGCATGCTCGCTGACCTTCGCGAGGGCTGGCGCGAGGTCACCTCGCGAACGTGGCTGTGGACGCTGATCGTCTACTTCGGCCTGTATCAGCTGACGCTCTTCCCGACGCTCCTCGTGCTCGGTCCGTTCGTGGCGGACGAGGAGCTGGGCGGCGCGGGTGCCTGGGGCCTGATACTCGCCTTCCAGGCGGTGGGCTCGCTCGTCGGCGGGGTTGCCGCGCTCAGGATCCGCTTCCGGCAACCGCTCGTGGCGACGATCCTGCTCGCGATGCTGCTTCCGTGGCTGCTCTACCTGCTCGCCGTGCCGGCGCCCGTCGTCGTGCTCGCCGCGTTCACGCTCGTCGCGAGCGCATGCCTGAGCCTCGACGACGCGGTGTGGTCGTCCACGCTGCAACGCGAGATCCCCGAGCACGCGATCTCGCGTGTGAGCTCGTTCGACTGGTTCGGGTCGGTCGCGCTCAACCCGCTCGGCTACCTGCTCGTCGGGCCGCTGTCGGGCGCGATCGGCGTGCCCGAGACGCTCGTGCTGGCCGCGACGGTGAACACCGTGGCCGCGCTGGGAGTGCTCGCCGTCCCTGCCGTGCGCAGAGTCTCCTCCTATCCGGTCGCGGCGGACGCCGGGTCGAGCCGGTAGACGCCGCCGGCCGTCGACATGACGTGGACGCGGTCGAGCCCATCGACGCCGAAGCTGGACAGCTGCGGCACGTTGACACCGAGCGCATCGGCGTCGGTCACGCGGTCGCCGGCGGTGACGATCGACGTCACGACACCGGTGCAGTAGTCGCCGTAGAGGTAGCGGCCTTCGAGCGCCGCCACGCGAGGGTCGTGCCAGACGACGCCGCCGATGATCGAGCACACACCGGTCGAGTGGTCGATCGAGACGAGCGGCTGGGTGGGATTGTCGCACTGCGCGGTCGCGTCGAAGGGCATCGTGCCCTCGAAGCACGGCCAGCCGAAGTTGAGGCCTTTGGCGCCGGCCGGGATCACGTCCACCTCCTCCGCGTTGCCAAGACCCACGTCGCCGATGAGCATGGCTCCGGTGGCGGCGTCGATCCAGAAGCGCCACGGGTTGCGAAGCCCGTAGGCCCAGATCTCGGGTCGTACGTCGGTCAGGCCGACGAACGGGTTGTCCGCCGGGACGCGGTACGGCGTGCTGCTGCGGGGATCGATCCGCAGGATGTTTCCGAGCAGCTCGTCGCGGCGCTGGGCGAACGCACCGGGTCGGTTGCGCACCCCGGAGTCGCCGTCGCCGACGCTGGCGTAGAGATAGCCGTCGGGCCCGAACTGGAGCATGCCGCCGTTGTGGTTCTCCCAGGGCTTCACGATCTCCAGCACGGTGCGTGAGGTCGACACGTCGGCGAGGTTCCGGTTTGCCGCGCTCACCCGCATCTCGACGATTGCGATGTCTCCGTTGCCCTTGCGCTGGTTGTAAAAGAGATAGAAGAGCCCGCTGGTGGCGAAGTCGGGCGCGAACGCGAGCGAGAGGAGCCCGGTCTCGCTCACTGCCTGAACGCGGTCGGTGATGTCGAGGAAAGGTCGCGCGTGCAGCGTCCCGTTCTCGACCACCTGGATGGTTCCGGCCTGTTCGACCACGAACAGCCGGCTCGTGTCGCCCGGTGACGACGTGACGAGCACCGGTCTGCTGAACGTGCCGACCTGTGTGAGCTGCACGAGTGAGCTGACGTCCACCACGGGTGGGGGCGGCTTGGGAGGCGGGGCGGGGGGCTTGCCGACCGCGAAGGTTCCCTTCATGCCGAGCTTGACGTGACCGGGAACGGAGCAGAGGAAGCGGATGCTCCCCTTCCTCGGGAACCGGACAGCGATCGTCTGAGAGCGTCCACGGGCGAGGATGCGCGTTCGCCTCTTCCCGATCACGAAGTCGTGCGGCACGTTGCCTCGATTGCGAACGATGAACTTGACGGTCGTGCCGGCGGGCACCGAGCGCCGCGAGAGCTCGAAGGAGAAGTCCTTGGCGTCGACGCGGATCGTGACGGGCGCGTGTGTGGCCGCGAGGGCACCAGCGCAGGCCGCGCCGGCGACTCCGCAGGCCACGACGACCGCGATCGCCCGAGGGCCCGGAGCGCGGCTCATCGGCCCGATGGTAGATGCGATTCGGTGACGGAGGCGAGCCAGCGCCGCACCTCCCCCGTCGAGCGCAGGCGCACCACCGGGAATCGCGCCAGTTCGACCGGGTAACGCCGCCGCCGCCCGGGAAAGGTGCGCAGCGCAAACGGAATCAGCGCGTCGCGACCCCAGAACGCGCCGCGCAGCGTCTCACGGTTGCCGTTCCAGAGCTCCTCGCGCGTCACGATCCGGCGTACCGTGCGTCGCAGAAGTCGCGGGAGCCACACCCACCGGGGCAGGTCGAGCCAGACCACGGTGTCGGCCCGAGCGAGCACGAGGTCGCCGATCTTCCCGCGGTAGCCGCCGTCGATCACCCATGCCTCCTGAGCCACCAGCGGCTCGACGATCGTGCGGAACTCGCCGGCGGGAAGCTCGTTCCACCCCGCACGGTGGTGGATCGCGTCGAGCTCCACGAAGGGAACGCCCAGCCGACCGGCGAGCTCGCGTCCGACGGTCGTCTTGCCGCACGCGCTCGCGGACGAGATCACGGCGACTCGCCTCACGCGAGCGGTCGTGTCTCGAGTGCCGCCGAGCCTTCCTCGGTCACCCGCCAGGCCTGTGCGCCGGCGGTGCCGGCGACCGCCTCGACGAGCTCCGTGCCGATGTAGTGGAGCGCCGCGGCATCGTCACAGGCAAGGCCCGGTGGGAGCACGCGCTCGCGCACGAGCCGCTCGTAGACAGGACGGCGCTGCTCCTCCGCGTCGTAGTGGGGGCAGAAGCTGCCCTCGAGCAGCCCCAGGCCGTCGGGCAGCGGGTCGAGCTCGGTGCGAAACGAGTCGGTGACCGAGCTCTCGTGCCAGCAGTTCGCACCCGCGCTCCAGCCGGCGAGCACGATGCCACGCTCCCACGCCTGCCGCAGCGCGAGATCGACGCCGTGCACCCGCCAGACGGCGAGCATGTTGGCCGTGTTGCCGCCGTTGACGAGGATCACGTCGGCGCGCTCGATGCGGCCCAGTGGGTCGTCCGGGCTGCCGAACAACCGCAACTGATCGGGCTCGATCCCGCGAGCAGACGCCTTCTCGTGGAAGTCCGCGATCCACCAGGGATCTTCCGCGACCGCGGTGGGCACATAGAGGACACGTGGTCGCTCGCTGCCTGCAAGCCCGATCGCGAAACGAACGAGCGTCTCGTCGAAGCCGCCCATCGCGACGACATGCCCGCTCACCACGGCATCCTTCCACACGGTCCCGGCGGAACAGGTAGAAGATCGTCGACGTGCGCTACGTCTTCGACTTCGACGAGAGCTCGGGCGGCCGCGAGCTGCTCGGAGGCAAGGGCGTCGGGCTCGCGGAGATGACCGCGCTCGGCGTCCCGGTCCCCGCAGGGTTCACCATCACAACCGACGCCTGCCGCGCCTACATGGCCGCCGGCAAAGCGGTACCCGACGGGCTCGACGAGGAGATCGGTGAGCACATCGAGCGGCTCGAGCAGCACACCGGCAAGCGCTTCGGCGACCCCTCTGAGCCCCTGCTCGTCTCGGTGCGCTCGGGTGCGGCGGTCTCGATGCCTGGGATGATGGACACGATCCTCAACCTGGGGCTCAACGACGTGGCCGTCGAAGGGCTGGCCGCCTCGACGGGCAACCCTCGGTTCGCCTGCGACTCGTACCGGCGACTGATCCAGATGTACGGGGAGGTCGTCGAAGGAGTCGACGACCACCTGTTCGAGCGGGCCCTCACGGCGCTGAAGGCCGAGCGCGGTGCGACCCAGGACGTCGAGCTCGGGGCCGACGACCTGAGAGAGCTCGTCGATACCTTCAAGGCGATCTATCAGGAGTCGACCGGGTCATCGTTCCCGCAGGATGCGCGCGAGCAGCTGCGGCGCGCGTACCGCGCCGTGTTCGACTCGTGGGACTCGCCGCGCGCACAGGTCTACCGCCGCACCTACGACATCCCCGACGACCTCGGCACCGCCGTCAACGTGGTGCAGATGGTGTTCGGGAACACGGGAGAGGGCTCCGGCACCGGTGTCTGTTTCACCCGCGACCCGTCGACGGGGGAGGCGCACCTGTACGGCGAGTTCCTCGTCAACGCGCAGGGCGAGGACGTCGTCGCCGGGATCCGCACCCCGGATCCGATCGCTGGCATGCGCGAGCAGCTCCCAGCGGCCTACGAGCGGCTCGTCGAGACGATCGGCTTGCTCGAGCGGCACTACCGGGACATGCAGGACATCGAGTTCACGGTCGAGGACGGCACGCTGTACCTGCTCCAGACCCGCACCGCGAAACGCACCGCCCGGGCGGCTCTTCGGGTCGCGGTGGAGATGGTCGACGAGGGGCTCATCGCCCGCGAAGAGGCGGTTGCGCGCATCGACCCCGGGCAGCTCGATCAGCTCCTGCACCCGATGATCGACCCCGGCGCCGCGATCGAGGTCGCCGCAATGGGGCTCAACGCATCGCCGGGCGCCGCGTCGGGGGCGATCGTGCTCGACGCCGACACTGCCGAGGAGCGCGGCCGCGCGGGGGAGGCGGTGATCCTCGTGCGCTGGGAGACGACGCCGGACGACATCCACGGCCTCATCCAGGCGCAGGGTGTGCTGACCGCACACGGCGGCATGACGTCTCACGCCGCGGTGGTCGCGCGTGGGATGGGAAAGCCGTGCGTCGCCGGGTGTGAGGGGCTCGAGATCGACGACGCCACAGGTGTCGTTCGCATCGGGCAGGCAGAGCTACGCGTCGGGGACGTGATCACGATCGACGGCGGCACGGGTCGCGTGATCGTTGGCCCCGTCCCGCTCGTCCCACCGGCGATCGACGAGAACTTCGAGATCGTCCTCGGCTGGGCCGACGGGCTGCGGCGCCTTCGTGTGCGCGCGAACGCCGACACGCCGGCGGACGCCGATCGGGCTCGCGAGTTCGGTGCGGAGGGGATCGGGCTCTGCCGCACAGAGCACATGTTCATGGCCGAGGACCGCCTTCCGATCGTGCGCGAGATGATCATGGCGCGGGCGGAGACAGAACGGCGCGGCGCGCTCGAGAAGCTGCTCCCGGTGCAGCAGGCGGACTTCGAGGGGATCTTCGAGGCGATGGCGGGCTATCCGGTCACGATTCGCCTGCTCGACCCGCCGCTGCACGAGTTCCTCCCGGGCGCAGACGAGGAGCTATCGCCCGAGATGCGCCGTCGGGCGGACCAGTTGCGCGAGCAGAATCCGATGCTGGGCACGCGCGGCTGCCGGCTGGGGCTGCAGTACCCCGAGATCTACGAGATGCAGGTGCGTGCCATCGTGCGTGCCGCACGGGCCGTGGCGGAGCGCACCGGGCAGGCGCCGCTCGTCGAGATCATGCATCCGCTCGTCGCGTTCCGGGAGGAGCTTCACCGGCTGCGGGAGCTGACGGAGCGCGTCGCGGCGGAGGAGCCGACGGTTGCGTACCTCTGCGGCACCATGATCGAGCTACCGCGCGCCTGTATCCGCGCCGACGAGATCGCGGAAGTGGCCGACTTCTGCTCCTTCGGCACGAACGACCTCACCCAGACCGCCCTCGGGTTCTCGCGGGACGACGCCGAGGGCAGGTTCCTCACGTACTACCTCGAGACGGGGATCCTCGAGCGGAACCCGTTCGAGACGCTCGACCTGGACGGTGTCGGCGACCTGATGCGGATCGCCGTCGAGCGCGCCCGCGGTGTCAAGCCGGATCTCAAGCTGGGGATCTGCGGCGAGCACGGCGGTGAGGCGAGGTCGGTCGCCTTCTGCCACGAGCTGGGGCTGGACTACGTGAGCTGCTCGCCGTTTCGCGTTCCACTCGCCCGGCTCGCGGCGGCGCAGGCGGCGCTCGCCGAGACCGGCGTCGTCGCCGTCGCGATCGGCGGCTAGCGCGCGCCGCTTCGCGGCGCATGGCGGGCTAGAGGTAGCTCTCGACCCGGATGTAGGAGATCACGACGGCTGCGGCGCCGATCCCGGCGACTGCGGTCGGCCCGAGCCATGCCGGGCGGACGTACCGCATGCGCATCAGCAGGTAGGTGGCGGCGATGCCACCGACGAGGCCACCGAGATGTCCACCGACCGAGATGTTCGGGATCGAGAAGGTGATCACGAGATTGATCAGGATCAGCCCGGCTGCCTGACCGGCGAACGACCCGGTCGTCATGTACTCGAGCACGAGCAGCGCGCCCATCACGCCCCAGATGGCGCCGGAGGCGCCCACGGTGACCTGGCCTGGATCGAGCAGGAGAGCTCCCGCGGAGCCGGCCAGCCCGGACACGAAGTAGATGAGCAGGAAGCGCACTGTCCCGATCGCCTCCTCGACGACCGTGCCGAGCCAGTAGAGCGCGAACATGTTGAACGCGATGTGGAGCAGTGAGCCGTGCAGGAACATCACCGTGCCGAGCCGCCACCACTGGTCGTAGGCCAGCCCCTCACCGGGATAGAACGGCGAGGCGATGAACAGAGCCCCCTTCTCGAAGAGCGTACCGCCCGGGCTGTTGACACCGGCACCCTGGAACACGGCGATCAGGTAGATGGCGACGTTGATCGCGACGAGGGTGACCGTCGCCGGCGCGGCGAGAGAGCCGGCTCGACGCCGCGCCATCTGCACCTGACGCTTCGCTGACGGCTTCGCTCCGGGGCCCACGGTCGCGTGCTCGGGGCAGCGGATGCCGACCGGCGCGAAGCTCATGCAGTCCTCGCAGATGTAGCGGCCGCACTCCGAGCACGAGACGAGCGTCTCGCGGTTCGGGTGCCGGTAGCAATGAGGGGTCCCGGACACGAGGGGCTAGCGTACCGGCGTGCGCGTTCACGTTGCCTTCACACCGGACGAGGCCGCATCGGCGCCCACAGGGGTGGTCGTGGACGTGATCCGGGCCACCTCGACCATCTGCCAGGCGCTCGCTGCGGGCTATGCGCGGGTGTACTGCGCCGCCGAGGTCGACGACGCCCGGCGACTGCGTGACGAGCTCGACGGAGTGACGCTCGGAGGCGAGCGTCTCGGCGTACGCATCGACGGCTTCGACCTCGGCAACTCGCCCCGCGAGTACCTCGAGCCGCGCTCGACGGTGCTGTCGATGTCGACGACGAACGGGACGCGCGCGATCGTCACCGCGGCGGAGCGCTGCGAGCGTGTCGTCGTGGCCTCGCTCCTGAACCTCGGCGCGGTGGTCGCCGACGCGGCTTCACATGGAGAGGACGTCGCCGTCTTCTGCGCCGGCGTGAAGGGCGCCTTTGCCCTCGACGATGCCTACGTGGCGGGACGCATTGCGGAGGCGCTGGACTGCAAGCGCTCGGACGCGGCCGAGGCGGCCGTCAGGCTCGTCCGAACCTACAGCGGCGCGGAGGAAGCCTTCCGGCAGTCGCGCAGCGGGCGCAACCTGATCAACCACGGTCCGGAGCTCGAAGCCGACATCGCCTGGTGCGCCCAGGAGAGCGTGCTCGAGGTCGTGCCCCGGTTCGTCGCGATGCACGGGGTAGCGGCCGAGATCTCGTAGGGGCGGGCACAGTGCCACGGCTGCGCGAGCTCCCGGAAGCACCAGCTGAGGACGATCGAGTGCGTACGCTTGCGCGGTGGTCGTGAATCGGGACGAGAAGCGAGGGCGGGCGTCTTCCTTCGGTGAGGTCGCCGACGCCTATGAGCGGGCACGCCCCGGCTATCCGGACGATGCCGTCCGCTGGCTCACCGGTGCCGAGCCGTGCGACGTCGTCGACCTGGGAGCCGGCACCGGCAAGCTGACGCGTTCCCTCGTCGCGCTCGGGCACCGCGTGACGGCCGTGGAGCCGCTGGCGGAGATGCGCGAGCACCTGCGTGCGGCGGTGCCGGACGCAACGGCGCTCGAGGGAAGCGCCGAGGCGCTGCCTCTTCCGGACGCGAGCGCAGACGTCGTCACCTGCGCGCAGGCATTCCACTGGTTCGATCACGCAACGGCGCTGGCCGAGATCGCACGCGTGCTGCGACCCGGCGGTTGGCTGGCGCTCGTGTGGAACATGCGCAACGACCGCGAGCCCTGGGTGGCGAGGCTTTCGAAGCTCGTGATGGGGAGCGAGACGATCGAGGACGGAGACGTAGCAGAGCCTCTCGCGGCCAGTCGCCTGTTCGGCCCGGTGGAGCGGGCGACGTTCTCGTTCGCCAATCGCCTCGACCGGGCCGGGCTGCTCGACCTGGTGCTCTCGAGCAGCTTCTGCGCCGTGCGCACAGAGGAAGAGCGTGCACCGGTGCTCGAGCAGGCAGGCCGCATCTTCGACGAGCACGCCGAGGCAGGGCTGATCGAGCTTCCGTACCTGACGGAGTGCTTCCGGGCCGTGCGGCTCTTCTAGCCCTGCAAGGTGGGCATCCGCTCTCGCGGACGCCCACCGCGCGCCTCGCGGCGAGCCCAAGCTAAAGGCGTCCGCTTCGCGGCCGCAAAGCTTTGGCTCTTCTAGCCCTGCAAGGTGGGCATCCGCTCTCGCGGACGCCCACCGCGCGCCTCGCGGCGAGCCCAAGCTAAAGGCGTCCGCTTCGCGGCCGCAAAGCTTTGGCTCTTCTAGCCCTGCAAGGTGGGCATCCGCTCTCGCGGACGCCCACCGCACGCCTCGCGGAACGTCGAGCTGGTTGTCGACGACAGCCGGAGGGGGGCCTATCGTCCAGGCATGGCACGCATCAACATGAAGCTGGCCGACGGCTCCGACGCCTACGTCGAGACGGACGACCCGGATCGCGACATCCAGCGTTTCGTGAACCGCGAGGGCGAATTCGAGCGGGAGTGGATCCAGGTGCAGGAGGGCGGCCGCCGGGTGCGCTACGTCCGGTACGAGCAGATCGTGCAGGTCTGGACGCTGCTCGACACGTAGGGGCCGGATACATCCGGCCCGAAACCGGCGGGTGGCGGACGAGGTGAGCGCCTTGACAGGAGAACGTATGTTCGTATAGAACAGACGTTCCCATGGTCGCCTGCATCGTCGTCCCAGGATTCGAGCTCAGGGCGGCGCTGCGGACCCGGCCGCGGCTGCTGCTGACGTCGGCCGCACTCGCGCCGGAGCCCGGGACGGAGCAGCTCGTCGGAGCCGTCACCACGGCCGCCGAGAAGGCGGGGGTGACCCCGGGGATGCGGCTGGGTGAGGCGCTCGCGACGTGCCCAGGGCTCGTGCTCGTGGAGCACGACCCCGCGGCGGTGGAGCAGGAGTGGGAGGGGCTCTTGCTCCGGCTGGAGGATGCAGGCTTCGCGGTGGAGCCGCTCGAGCCGGGCATCGTCGTCTTCGAGACGACCGGAGTGGAGAGGCTCTACGGAGGGGTGGAGGCGGCGCTGCGCAAGGCGCTCGCCTCCGTCGGTCCTGCCTGGGATCCACGCGCAGGCGCGGGCCTGCGCCGGTTCGTCGCCCTTGCGGCGGCGAGCGTGGCACGCGCCGGGCAGGCGGTGATCGTCGAGGGGAAGGAGGAGCAGGCGTTTCTCGAGCCACTCCCTCTCACGCTGCTGCCGCTGGAGCGGGAGCGCTACGCCGAGCTGGAGGGGCTCGGAGTCCGGAGGCTGGGCGAGCTTGCCCGGTTGCCCGGTGGCGCTGTCGCGGAGCGGCTGGGGCCGGAGGGGAAGCGGGCGTGGAGCCTCGCGCGCGGCGGGGAGCGCCGCCGCGTGCGTGGGCGATCTCCCGCGGCAGAGCTGGCCGAGGCGCTCTCCTTCCCCGAGGCGATCGCGAACGAGCTCACGTTACGACGCGCGCTCGCCGCGCTGCTCGACAGGTTGGTGAACCGGCCGGAGCGTGCAGGCAGGGCGTTCCGCAAGGTGGCGCTCACCGCGCGGCTGGTCGGCGGTGGCTCCTGGCGGCGCACGGCGACGCTGCGCGAGGCGACGGCCGATCGCAGCCGTCTGCGGGCGGCGCTCGGGCCCAAGCTCATGGAGATCCCTGCGCCCGTCGTCGAGCTTCGCCTCGAGGCGGTGCAGCTCGCCGACCGCGTCGGTGACCAGCTCACCCTCGTCGCGCCGGAGGGGGAGGAGCTAGACCTGCGGCTGCGCGAGGGGCTACAGCAGGTGAGCGCAGGTGTGGGCGCAGGCTCGGTCTGCGCGGTGGTGGAAGTGGCGCCGTGGTCGCGGGTCCCCGAGGCCCGGGCGCTCGTGGTCCCGAGGGACGCGTAGGACGTGGGCGAGGCTGGCCTCGCCCCGACAACCTCGCCCAGAGCGGGACGATTGAACCCGCCGCGACCGGCGCTGGTGGAGACCAGTGTGGAAGGGACGCCGCGGATCGTGAATCGCGAGGAGGTCACCCTCGTGCGAGAGGAGTGGCGCGTCGTCGACCGCTGGTGGACGGATGAGCCGGTCGATCGGCGCTACTTCGAGGTCGTGCTCGAGTCCGGTCGGAACACCGCGGTCTACCACGACCGCGAGGCCCAGTCGTGGTTCACGCAGCGCGCGTAGGGGACTGTCCCCATAGGGGACTGTCCCCGCTCGGCTCACGGCGCGCTGCCGTGGTCCTGGCCGACTGCGTCGTACGCAAGCGTCTCCCACTCATCCGCCTGCTCGGGTGGGACAACCACCCACTGGCGGAAGGTCGTGTTTCCTCGACCCGAGGGGTCGAACAGGTGCGCGCCCTGCACGGCGAGCGCGCGGGCGTGCGCCTCCGGGTCGGTCAGCTTGAACACCATCCCTGTGCGGGAAAGGCCGAACACCACGCGACCACCGCGTTTCACACACGGCATGCTGAAGAGCTTCGACGCGCGGCAGCTCTCGTGCCAGGCCGTGATCGCGTCGACGATGTCGTCGTAGCGTTCTCGCCCCGGGCGCGTGTCGGGGTCAGACCCCACGGGTCTGACCCCGCGTCATCCGCGTGCTTCGTCTACGTCGTAGACGTCGTGCCGTTCGAAGAAGGCGTCGTCCGGCTCGATCCCGGCGGCCCGGAGCTCGTGGAGCTCACGCATGTACAGGGCAAAGCCACCGGGCGCGTGCAGGTTCAGGACCCGCGCGGGCACGGTACCGGTGTTCCGAAAGGCATGGTGCACACCCGGGGGCGCCAGGACGTACGACCCCGCGGGCGCGGGCACGGTGTGCTCACCCACCCGGATCTCGAGCACGCCTTCGAGCACAAAGAACGAATCGCTGTGCCGCTTGTGGAAGTGGAGGTCGGTCCCGCCGCCGGGAGACACCTCGAACTCGAGCAGCGTCAGCTCAGGGCGGTCGGCCTTGACCACACTCGTCCGCACCAGCTCGCCTTCGCCAGGGCTGAGCGCGATGGGGTCGGAGCCGCTCATCGCTCAGCCGGCCGCCTGCTCGGTGGAGTTGCGCCAGGGCCGCAACACAACGCTGCCCGGGTCGAGCCCTGTCTCGAACGGGGCAGGGTGCTGGTCGAACTCCGGGTTGCGACCGCGCAGGTACTCGCCGAAGTCACAGGAGGGGACGTGCAGGTTGAAGAAGCGAGCAGCCGCCTCGCCCTCGTTCGCAAAGGAGTGCACGACGTCAGGCGGCACGAGCACGAACGTCCCGGCCGGCGCGCGCAGCGTCTTGCCGCGCAGCCTGAACGTCAGCTCACCCTCGACCACGGTGAAGGCGTCGGCGTGGTCGTGGTGCACGTGTGGGTCGGGACCTTGTTCCCCGGGGCCGTAGACAGTCTCGGTCACCGCGAGCTCCACCGTGTCCACGAGGAGCGTCACCCGCCGTCCTGGGCGGTCGGTGATCGTCTCGGGCTCGGTCAGGGATGTCATGCAGGCAAGCGTAGATAGATGAGCTACGTCGAGCTGCATTGTCACTCGGCGTACTCCTTCCTCGACGGGGCCTCGCTGCCGGAGGAGCTCGCAGCGAGAGCGGCGGAGCTCGGCTACGAGGCACTGGCGCTCACCGACCACGACGGGGTCTACGGCTCGCTCGAGCTCGCGCATGCGGCGAAGGCACTCGGTGTGCGACCCATCACCGGTGCTGAAGTGACGCTTGCTCCGTCCGGCGGCTCGGTCGAGCAAGCGCCCCGGGGCACGGCTCATGTGACGCTGCTGTGCGAGGACGGGCGCGGCTACGCCAACCTGTGCCGCATTCTCACCGCGGCGCACGCGGGGACCCGTCCGCCGGGCCGCGAGGACCGGCCGCTGCCACCCGCCGTCGCGCTGGAAACGGTGGCGGAGCTCACCGAGGGCCTCGTCTGCCTCTCCGGCTGCACGCGCGACGGGCTCGGCCTGCATGACCCGAACGGCACCGCACGGCTGGCGCAGGCGTTCGGCCGCGACCGCTTCTACGTCGAGCTGCAGCGGCCGTACGAACGCGGGGATGCCCGGCGGCACGTGCACCTGCGCCACCTGGCGGAGCAACTGGGCGTGGAGACGGTCGCCACGGGAAACGTGCACGCGCACAACGGACGCCGCGCCGTGCTGCAGGATGCGCTGGTCGCGATCCGCTGCTGCACGTCGCTCGACGGCTGCGAGCGCGAGCGGCGCGGCAACCGCGAGGCGGTGCTGCGACCGCCCGTGGAGATGGTCGAGCGCTTCGACGGCATCGACCGGACCGCAGCGGAGCGAACGGTGCAGATCGCGGAGCGGCTGCAGTTCGATCTCACGGAGGAGCTCGGCTACCGCTACCCGGACTTCTCGGACGGTGCAGATCCGGCCATTCGGCAGCTTGCACAGATCTGCGAGGTCGCCTTCACGGAGCGCTACAGCGGGCTCAACGGCCACAAGCGGAAGGTCCGTGCCCGGCTGGAGAGCGAGCTGGCGCTGATCGACGAGCTCGGATTGGCCGGCTTCTTCCTCCTGCACTGGGAGGTGCTCGAGCTGGCGCGCGAATGCGCTCTCGACGTACGGGGACGCGACTCCCCGCGGCGATTCCTGCCACCGGGGCGAGGGCGGGGGAGCTCGGTCGGCTCGCTCGTCTGCTACCTGACCGGGCTCTCGCACGTCGACCCGGTCGCGAACGATCTCTCGCTCGGCCGGTTCCTGAACCGCGAGATGGCGTCCGTGCCGGACATCGACCTCGACTTTCCGCGCGACATCCGCGAGAAGCTGATCGTCGCCGTCACCGAGAAGTACGGCCGCGAGCACGCGGCGCTCGTGGCGACGTTCGCCACCTACCGTTCACGGGGAGCGATCCGCGACGTGGGCAAGGCGCTCGGGCTCCCACAGGCCGAGCTCGAGCGGATCGCCAAGGTCACCGACGGTTGGAGCGCGCATCGTGTTGCCGACGAGATGGCGTCGCTCCCCGATGCGGAGCGCAAGCTGCTCTCACGCCGCTGGCGGGCATTCCAGTTCATCACCGGCGAGATCGCTGGGCTGCCGCGGCACGTCTCGCAGCACCCGGGCGGCATGGTCATCTCCTCGCGCCCGCTCGTGGAGCTCGTCCCCGTGCAGCCGGCGGCGATGGCCGGGCGCCAGCTCTGCCAGTGGGACAAGGACTCGTGCGCCGACGCCGGCTTCCTCAAGATCGACCTGCTCGGGCTCGGGATGCTGTCCGCGATCGAGGACTGCGTGGAGCAGATCGCACGCCTGCAAGGCGCCCCGATTGATCTCTCACGAATCCCGCTCGACGACCAGGAGGTGTTCCGCGAGATCCAGGACGCGGACACGGTGGGCGTCTTCCAGATCGAGTCTCGCGCCCAGATGCAGAGCCTGTTGCGCACCCGCCCTGAGACGATCGACGACCTCACCGTGCAGGTGGCGCTCGTCCGCCCCGGCCCGATCCAGGGCAAGGCTGTGCACCCGTACATCGAGCACCGCAGGCGGCTGCGGGACGATCCGTCCTTCACCTATCCGGTCGATCACGAGCTGTTGCGAGAGGCGCTGCACTCCACGCTCGGTGTGGTCGTCTTCCAGGACCAGGTGCTCGACGTCGCGATCGCCCTCGCCGGCTTCACGATCGGCGAGGCGGAAGGGCTGCGGCGGGCGATGAGCCGCAAGCGCAGCCTTGCCGCGCTCGAGGCGCACCGGCAACGCTTCGTCGACGGTGCAGCCGGCAACGGCGTCGACGGTGCGACCGCGAACCTCGTCTACGACAAGCTCGTCGGCTTCTCCGGCTTCGGCTTCCCGAAGTCGCACGCGGCGGCGTTCGGGCTGCTCGCCTACCAGTCCGCCTGGGTGCGTCACCATTACCCGGGCGAGTTTCTCTGCGCGCTCCTCGACGCGCAGCCGATGGGCTTCTACCCACCCGCCACCCTCGTCCGCGACGCGCAACGGCGTGGGGTGGAGGTGCTGCCACCCGATGTCAACCTGAGTGGGGCGCGCTGCACGGTGGGGACGGGGACAGTCCCCTGCGGGGACAGTCCCCACGCCAGCCGCCACCCGGGTGGGGACTGTCCCCCCAAGGTGCGCATCGGCCTCGCGCAGGTGCAGTCACTCGGTGCCGGCGATGCGGCGGCGCTCGTCGCCGAACGCAGCGCACACGGTTTCTACGGCGACGTCGGTGACCTGGCTCGGCGCGCGCCGGTGTCACGCGACGCTCTGGAAGCACTCGTCCGAGGTGGCGCCTGCGACGCCTTCGGCCGCCGCCGCGACCTCCTGTGGGAGATCGGGCTCGCGACCCGCCCACGCTCGGTGGAGGGCACGCAGGGGCGAGCGAAGCAGCTTCCACTCGAGCTCGACCCCACCGTGGAGACCCCCGAGCTGCGCGATCTCACCCGCTGGGAGCGGATGCTCG
Organism: uncultured Actinomycetes bacterium; assembly: GCA_963724995.1. GTDB lineage: Bacteria > Actinomycetota > Thermoleophilia > Gaiellales > Gaiellaceae > Gaiella. The sequence continues at coordinate 67,010 of CAVRXC010000020.1, read as the reverse complement.
CCGACTACCGCGAGACAGGGCTCTCCGTCGGCGACCACCCGCTCGCGCTGCTGCGATCACACCTGCCCGCCGGCACCCTCACGAGCGCGGAGTTGCACGAGGCGCGTCACGGGGCGCAGGTCTCGTTCGCAGGGCTCGCGATTGCACGCCAGCGCCCGTCGACGGCAAACGGGATCGTTTTCATGTTGCTCGAGGACGAGCACGGCCAGGTGAACCTGATCGTGCCCCCACCGGTGTACGAGCGGCACCGGGCCATCGTCCGCGCCGAGCCGCTCCTGCTCGTCCACGGCCGCTTCGAGCGGGTGGAGCGCAACCGCAACGTGCTCGTCTCCTCGCTGGAGAGCCTCTCGCCTCTGGCTCGTGGCGTGGCCGAGACCGCCGACGTCGTCGCCGCGCTGCCGCGCAGCCACCACTTCGGGCACCGCTGATCGGTCAGGCCGCGACGATCACGCGTGCCGTCGGGCTCGGCAGGCGCCGTACCACGCGAACCGGGCCGGAGGGCAGCTCTGCCCGGACCAACCGGCCGTCCCAGCCGATCCCGAATGCCGTCGAGCCCACCAGCGCCGTGCCGCCGGCGTTCCAGCCTGCGATCCGCCTCGATATGCGCAGCGCTGTGCTGTAGACGCGGACCTCGCCCGACCCGAAGTACGCGAGCCTGCCTTCGGGAAGCCAGAACAGCCCGTTCTGTGCGATTTCGCCTCGAAGGGGCACGGATCGCACCGTGGCGGGATGCCGTTCCAGGCTCACAGACACGAGACGCGGCGGATCAGTCCCGTCGGACGCGATGCCCGCAAGACGGGTGCCGCGGGCGTTCGGGACGAGCGGGTACGTGCCGTCCGGGAGGCGTCCCAGGTCTCGGGCGGCTCCGGTCCGAAGGTCGACCGCGAGAAGCCTCGTCGCGTTGCCGCGGAGACTGTTCACATACGCAACGCGACCCGTCAGCGAGGCGAAGAACGCGGCGCCGCGCCAGATCGTCTTTGCTCGCTGCGGCGTGACGAGGACGAGGCGGGCACGATTCCTGTCGCCCGGCGGCACACCCGAGACGAAGAGGCCTACCTGGGACGCGGTCTGATCGAGGCATCGCAGGCCGTACGGGACATCCAGTGGCGAGAACGTCAGTCGCTGCCGCCGTACGACCCGCAGGGTGCGCAGGTCCCGGACCGCGATCAGGCTTGCGCCCGCGTCGGAGTAGAAACGCTCGACCGCTCGCACTCGACCGGGGCAGACGGAAAGCTCAGTCGTGTTGCCGCCACCCATCCCATACGCGAGCGTCCGCCCGCGGCGATCGAGTGCGAGCAGCCGAGCGGGCCCGAAGCGCCCACCGAGGAGCAGCGCAACCGTGCCCTTGCCATTCGGAGCCGGAAGCGGTTGCACGGCCGCCAGCAGGTCGGCCGGCGCGAACTGCGCGCAGAGGTGGCCGTGCCAGGCGCCGTCACGCCGGTCGAGGACGAGGCCGGTACGTGTGCCGACGGGCAGCTCGAGGCCGCAGCCGGCGCTGTCACGCGCCGTGACCACCTCCACGCGATCGCCCAGAGACCCCTTCAGGGCCTGCTCCACTTCGAATGTCAGCACGGCCCGGAGATCCGAGGTCTCGCGTCGCGACACCAGCGTGCCGACAAAGGCACCATCCGCCGCAGCGAGCGCGCTGCGTGGGTCGGGAACAGCGCAGGAGCAGGCCCTCGCCGGCGTTGCGTCCGCCGCAAGCGCAGCGACGGAGAGGACGAGGACGCAGAGCGAGAGAGCTCTCATACCCCTGTATACGACACGAGACCCCGTCGGAGTCACGCCCGGGGTCAGTGTGTCACGAGGCTGCCGACCACGCGCCTGACCTCCTCGATCGAGGTCACACCGGCGACCGAGAGGCGGACACCGTCCTCGCGCAGGGTGAGCATCCCCTCGCGGACCGCCTGAGCCTCGATGTCGCGCGACGAGGCGCCGATCATCGTCGCGAGCGTGTCGCTCATCGTCATCACCTCGAACACGGCGACGCGGCCTCTGTAGCCGATGTCGCCGCAGTCTCTGCAGCCGACCGCGCGGTGCAGTGTGATCTGCGCGATCCCGTCCGGGACGCCCAGGTCGCGGAGCTCGTCGCCGTCCGCGGCGTAGGGCTCGCGGCAGGTCGGGCACAGCTTGCGCACAAGGCGCTGTGCGACGAAGGCGTTGACCGACGAGGCGATGATGCTCCGGTCGACGTCGATGTCGAGCAGCCGTTGCAGCGACGCCGCTGCGGTCTGGGCGTGGAGCGTGGTCAGCACGAGGTGGCCCGTCATCGCCGCACGGAACGCGATCTCGGCGGTTTCCTCGTCGCGGATCTCGCCGACGAGCACGATGTCCGGGTCGGAGCGGAGGATCGTCCGTAGCCCGGATGCGAACGTGAGGCCGGCACGCGGGTTGATGTCGATCTGATCGAGGCCCATCAGCCGATACTCGACGGGATCCTCGATCGTCACGATCGAGACCTCCGGCACGTTGAGCTCCTGGAGGCATGCGTACAGGGTCGTCGTCTTGCCCGATCCGGTCGGGCCGACGACGACCACGGCGCCGTATGGCTGCCTGATCGCGTGCTCCAGCGCAGCGCGGCTGCGCTGCCATAGGCCGAGATCGTCGAGCGAAGCGGGAGCGTTCGACTGGCTGAGCAGGCGCAGCGTCACCTTCTCGCCGTTCGTGGTCGGGAGGACGGCGACGCGGACGTCGATCGACTCCGCGCCACGCCTCACGGCCACACGACCGTCCTGCGGCACACGCCGCTCCGCGATGTCGAGCCCGGCCATGATCTTGAGCCGGCTGACGACGGCGGATGTGTGGGAGCCGGCGATCGAGGCGATCTCGCGCATGACGCCGTCGATGCGCGCTCGAACGACAACCCGTCGACCCTGTGGCACGAAGTGGATGTCGGAGGCGCGAAGGTCGAGGGCCTTCGCGATGGAGCGGTTGACGAACAGCACGGCGGGCGTCTCGTGGTCGACGTCGATGTCCTCGCCGACTGTCTCGCCCTCCTCGTCTTCCTGGGAGACGCCGGAGAACTCGACCGTGGCACCCTCGTGCAGGCGGTTGATCGCGATCTCGATCGCATCCTTCGTGGACACGCCGACCGTGACCGGGACACCGAGCGCGAGACGGAGCTCGTCCGAGAAGACGACGTTCGATGGATCGGCCACGGCGACGAGCACCGAGCCGTCGTCCTCGAAGCGCAAGGGGATGGCGCAGTAGCGGCGCGCAAGGTTCTCGGACAGCAGCGATGCCGCCTCGAGGTCGAGCGCCTCGAGCGTGACGTGCAGGTACGGAAGCTCGTGCTGCTCGGCGAGCACGATGGCGATCTGCTCCTGCGTGCAGTAGCCGTGCTCGACGAGGATCTCACCCAGCCGGATCTGAGGCGAGCGGCGCTTGACCGCAAGCGCGAACTCGAGTTGCTCAGCACTGATGACCCCGTCCCGAACGAGCAGCGTGCCGAGTGCCGGCCACGGATTCCGCGCGGCTTCCACGAGTCCCGTTATCGGCAGAGAGCGTCCCTGAGATGAGGGACAATCGTTATAGGGATGCGGGTCGTCGTGCAGCGAGTGTCGGAGGCGTCCGTCAGCGTCGACGGAGCTGTCGTCGGCCGTTGCGGCCGCGGCTTGCTCGTCCTGGTGGGCGCGGCGAACGGCGACGAGGAACCCGCGGCAATCCGGCTCGCGGCGAAGGTGGCACGTCTGCGTGTCTTCGAGGACGAAGCGGGACGGTTCGACCGCTCGATCGTCGACGTGGGCGGGAGCGCGCTCGTCGTGAGCCAGTTCACCCTGCTCGCCGATACCACGAGAGGGAACCGCCCGAGCTTCACGGGCGCGGCGTCACCCGAGATCGCAGGGCCTCTCGTGGAGCGCTTTGCCGACGCGCTAGGTGCCGAAGGGGTGCCGGTCGAGACCGGCCGATTCGGCGCACGCATGGCCGTCAGCCTCGTAAACGATGGCCCGGTGACCATCGTCCTCGACGCCTAGAGGTTCCAGCCGGTCACCGGGATTCGTCGCCGTCCGGTCGCGACCAGCGGTGCTAGACTTACGACACCACATTTCACCTGCAGTTGGCGAAATGGGCGCGCGGGCGCCCATTTTTCTTGAGAGGGGCGAACCGACGTTGAGCGACACGTACGCGAGAGAGAAGACGCTGGCCCGGGAGATCGCTCCCGCGGTCGAGGACACCCTGCCCGGCGTCCGCGTGCTCGCCGTGGAGCTCCTCTCTCCGAGCAGGATCTGCGTCTATGTCGATCGACCCGGTGGAGTCGACCTGGCGCTTTGTGAACGGGTCACACGTCTGCTCGACGAGTATCGCAACGACTACGCGATCGACGTCTCGTCACCCGGGCCGGAACGCCCGCTGCGCACGGCGGAGCACTTCGGGGACGTGGTGGGGCAGCAGGTCCGGCTCCGGACGACCGGGGCCGGGGGGGCACGGCGGCTTCGCGCCGAGGTGCTCCGGGTCGGCGACCAGTCGGTCGTCGTGGACGCGTCGGGCGCAGAGCTCGAGATCCCGTACGAGGACATCGTCCGGGCGAACCTGATCGACGAAGGACGGAAGGAACCATGAGCGAGGAGATCATCGAGGGGATCCGCACGATCGAGCGGGAGAAGGGCATCGAGGCCGAGGCGCTCGTCTCGGCACTCGAGGACGCGCTGCTCGCCGCCTACAAGAAGCTGCCCGACGCGTCACGCCACGCGGAGGTGGTGCTCGACGAGGACGGGGAGTTCCGTGTCTACGCGATCCAGATCCCGGGCGACCTCGAGGAGCGGCTGCTCGAGGAGGCGATGGAGGCCAAGATCGACGAGCTCGAGAAGCTCGAGGAGGAGACGGGTGAGAAGCAGCACACCCTGATCAACCCGGACGAGCTCGACCTCGACTGGTCGCAGGTCCCCGAGCAACAGATCGATCGCACGGATGTGACGCCGACGGACTTCGGGCGCATCGCCGGGATGACCGCCAAGCAGGTCTTCCAGCAGCGCATCCGCGAGGCCGAGCGCGCAATCATGTACGACGAGTACGTCGACCGGCAGGGCGAGGTCGTGACGGGCATCGTGCAGCAGGCCGGCGACCGGAACAACGTCCTCGTCGACCTCGGCAAGGTCGAGGCGCTCCTGCCGCGCTCCGAGCAGGTCGACGGCGAGCGATACGAGCAGGGCTCGCGCATCAAGGCCGTGATCGTGGAGGTGCGCTCGGGCACGAAGGGCCCGCAGGTGGTGCTCTCCCGCCGTGACCCACGCCTGATCGAGACGCTCTTCGAGCTCGAGGTACCCGAGATCGCCGACGGGCTCGTGACCATTCGCGGCGTCGCCCGGGAGCCGGGCTACCGCTCGAAGATCGCCGTCGAGTCGCACGTGCAGGGCGTCGACCCCGTCGGGGCCTGCGTCGGCCCACGCGGGTCGCGGGTGCGCATGGTCGTCTCCGAGCTCCGCGGCGAGAAGATCGACATCATCCCGTGGAACACGGAGCCGGCGCGGTTCGTGGCCAAGGCGCTCTCGCCTGCGCGCGTGCGCGAGGTCTACATCGACGACGAGACGAAGGACGCGACCGTCGTCGTCCCCGACGACCAGCTCGCGCTCGCGATCGGCAAGGAGGGCTTGAACGCCAGGCTCGCGACCCGGCTCACCGGCTGGAAGATCGACATCAAGTCGGACACCGAGTTCGCAGAGGCGGAGGCGAAGGCCGCCTTCGCGGGTGAGGAGGAAGGCGAGGACTTCTCCGGCCGGTGCGCGGCGATCCTCTCCAACGGGAAGCGCTGTCCGAACACCGCGCTACCCGGGTCGAAATACTGCGGCGTGCCCGCACATCAGGAGCTCGCGAGCAGGCCCGCCGCCCCTGTGGCCGTCGTCGAGCCTGCCTCCGCGGCCGCGTTGGCCGACGCCGAGGACGAGATCGTCGACGCGGTCGAGGAGGTCGTCGCCGAGGAGATCGCCGCAGCAGCGATCCTCGAGGATGCCGTCGAGGAGGCGGTTGCCGCCGGTGAGATCACACCCGAGGACGGCGCGCTGATCGACATCGCGATCGAGGAGGCCGCGGCTGAGGCGATCTCGGAGGACATCGCCGCCGGCGAGGAGCTGGTGGAGCTGCTCGAGGAGCCCGCCGGCAACGGCGGCGAGGAGGGCGAGCGCGCTGAGGTCTGATGAGCGAGCCGGTCAGGACGTGCGCGGGCTGCGGTCGCAGAGCGCCTCAACGGGAGCTCGTGCGCTTCGCAGCAGTCGACGGACGGCTGGCTGCGGGCCGAGCCCTGCCGGGACGCGGCGTCTACACATGCCGCCGGTTGGCGTGCTTCGAGGCGGCGACTGCGCGGCGCGCGTTTCCCCGCGCGCTCCGATGTCCGGTCGTGGTCGAGCCCGAGCTCGTGCGGATCTACACTGACGACGATGGCTGACGGTCCCAACAAGCCGAACCGCCCCATCCGCCCACGCGGCGGCCCGTCTGGCCGCAAGCGCCGAGTCGTCATCGAGGGCGGCAACGTGCGCGGCCGCGACGCACGTCCGATGCGCGATCGCGGGGCACAGCAGATCCAGCGGGCGCAGGAGCCACAGCAGCCCGTCGGTCCCGCGACCGTCGAGTCGGGCGTCACGGTCAAGAGCCTGTCGCACGCCCTCGGCGTGCCGATGTCCCAGATCATCAAGATCCTCATGGGTCTCAACCAGATGCGGACGGCGACACAGTCGCTCTCCGACGACGAGGTGGAGCTGATCGCAACCGAGGTCGGTCGCGAGGTCGTGATCAAGCACGCTGCGGACGACGACATCGAGCCCGAAGTCGTCGAGGACGCGGAGGAGGATCTCAGCGCGCGGCCCCCGGTGGTGACGATCATGGGGCACGTCGACCATGGCAAGACGACGCTGCTCGATGCGATCCGCTCGACCGAGGTCGTCGCGACGGAGGCAGGTGGCATCACTCAGCACATCGGCGCCTACCAGACCGAGATCGACGGCCGCAAGATCACGTTCCTCGACACGCCGGGGCACGAGGCGTTCACCGCGATGCGCGCCCGCGGCGCGAAGGTGACGGACATCGCCGTGCTCGTCGTCGCCGCAGACGACGGTGTGATGCCCCAGACGAAGGAGTCGATCTCGCACGCGCGGGCCGCCGAGGTTCCGATCGTCGTCGCGATCAACAAGATCGACGTTCCCGACGCGAACACCGACCGCGTGAAGAGCGAGTTGGCCGCCGAAGGGCTGCAGCCGGAAGACTGGGGTGGGGCAACGCAGTTCGCCGAGGTGTCCGCGAAGGAGCAGACGAACCTCGCCGAGCTCCTGGAGAAGATCCTTCTCGTCGCGGACGCCGAGCTCGACCTCCGCGCCAACCCGAAGGTCGAGGCCTCGGGTCCCGATCGTCGAGTCACGGCTCGATGTCGGGCGCGGCCCCGTCGCGACGATGCTCGTGCAGCGCGGCACGTTGCGGGTCGGCGACGCGATCGTTGCCGGTGACGCTGCCGGCAAGGTGCGGGCGTTGATGGACTACCGGGGCGACAAGGTGAAAGAGGCGAGACCGGGCGAGCCGGTCGAGATCCTCGGGTTCGAAAGCCCGCCGCGCGCCGGCGAGCTCGCGCGCGTCGTCGAGCACGAGCGTCAGGCGAAAGACCTCGCCGAGAAGCGCTCGGAGCGGCTCCGCCGCGAGCAGCTGGCTCAGCGCTCGAAGCAGGGTGTTTCGCTCGAGACGTTGTTCGAGCAGATGCAGGAGGGTGCCGTCCAGGAGCTCAGCCTCGTGCTCAAGGGCGACGTGCAGGGGTCGGTGGAGGCGCTTCTGGGTGAGCTGGGGAAGATCCAGCATGCCGAGGTGCGCGTCAACGTGATCCATACCGGTGTGGGCGGCATCACGGAGAACGACGTCAACCTCGCTGCGGCCTCGAACGCGCTGGTGGTCGGCTTCAACGTGCGGCCGAGCGGTGAGGCGAGGGCTTTGGCCGAGCGCGAAGGGGTGGACATCCGCACCTACCGCGTCATCTACCAGCTCACCGACGACATCCAGCAGGCGCTCGTCGGGATGCTCTCGCCCGTCCAGACCGAGGAGATCCTCGGCGAGGCGGAGGTGCGTGCGCTGTTCAAGGTCTCGCGGCTCGGCACGATCGCCGGCTGCATGGTCACTCAGGGAGTCGTACGCCGGAACGCGCGCGTCAGGGTCGTTCGCGACGGCACCGTGATCTACGAGACATCGATCGCGCAGCTCAAGCGCTTCAAGGAGGACGCGCGCGAGGTGAGCGAGGGCTTCGAGTGCGGCATCCTGCTCGACGGGTTCAACGACGTCAAGGAAGGCGACGTGCTCGAGGCCTTCGAGACGCGTGAGGTCGAGCGCACCGACCTCGCCACGCCCGCCGGCGAGTAGCGTCGCGCGCAGCGAGATCGGCTTGCCCGATGAAGCGCGGTTTCGTGGGCATCCTCTCGCTCGAGCTGTTCTTTCCCGAGAGCCACTCACTCAAGGAGAAGCGGATGCACCTTCGCTCGCTCAAGGCGCAGCTCCAGAACCGAGTCGGCTGCTCGATTGCGGAGGTCGACCACCACGACACGTGGCAGCGGTCGCGCCTGACGCTCTCCTGTGTGACCCGCGAAGCCAGTGAGGCGCGGAGGCTGCTCGACGAGGCGGAGCGCTATGTCCGCGGCCAGGATCTCGAAGTGCTCGGGTGCGAGCGAGGGACGGTGAGCCTCGATGACGAGGCCTGAGCGCCTGCGACGCGTCGACGAAGCCGTGCGGAAGGTGCTGTCGGAGGGGATCGCGGAGCTGAAGGATCCGAGGATCGGCTTCGTCACCGTCACGGCGGTGCAGGTGACCAACGACCTCGAGCACGCCACCGTGTGGGTCAGCGTCTTCGGCTCGGACAAGGCTCGTCAGCGTGCCCTGGAGGCGCTGGAAGGGGCGGCCGGTGTGCTGCAGGCACGCGTCAACCGCGAGCTGCACCTGCGGCGGACCCCACATCTACGGTTCACGTACGATGCCGCGGTCGAGCACGGCGTGCGCATGTCGAAGTTGATCGACGAGCTGGCGCCGCCCGACGCGACGGAAGAGGCGGATGGCGGAGACGGCTGACATCGACGCGGTCGTTGAGGCGCTGCGGTTGCACGAGCGCTTCCTCGTCACGTCCCACGAGAACCCCGACGGCGACGCGCTGGGGTCGTTGCTGGCCACGCACCTCGCGCTGCGTCAGCTCGGGAAGGACAGCGTGATGGTGTTGGAGGGCGTCGCGCCGCTCCCGGGTGAGTACCGGTTCCTCGAGCTCGAGGCACGCGGTCTCGAGCGTGCGCGGCCAGACGATCATTGCGAGCGCGTGCTGGTGACTGTCGACTGCGCTCAGGCTACTCGCCTCTCGGACGAGACTTTGCTCGACGGCAAGTCGTTGGTGGTCAACGTCGACCACCATCACGACAACACACGCTTCGGTGACGTCAACCTCGTCGACCCGCAGGCTTCGTCGACGGGCGAGTTGCTCTGTGACGTCGTTCGCTCGCTCGGTGTGACGACATCGCCCGACATCGCCGAGGCGCTCTATGTGGCCATCGTCACGGACACGGGGCGTTTCCAGTACTCGAACACCACACCGAAGGCGCTGCGGCTCGCGGCCGACCTCGTGGAGGCCGGGGCGGACGTGCACAAGGTGTTCCAGGGCGTGTACGAGACGATCCAGTTCGCGAAGCTGAAGCTCCTCGCCCGGGCGCTCGAGCGCGCGCAGGTCTACGAGGGCGGCGATGTCGTCGTCTCGTACCTGCTCCGCGACGACTTCGATGAGGTCGGCGCCGCCGAGCCGTACTCGGAGGGGATCATCGACTCACTGCGTGCGGTGGAAGGTGCCAAGGTTGCGGCGCTGATCCGTGAGCCGCCGCGGGGCGGCAGCCCTGCGCGGAAGGTCTCCCTGCGTACCTCCGTGGACGAGATCGACGTGTCGGCGATCGCTCGGCTGTCGGACGGTGGTGGTCACCGCCAGGCGGCCGGCTTCTCCAGCGATCTCTCGATCGCCGAGATCACCGAGTTCATCGTGCGCGAGTTCGTCGTGCAGCGAGACGCGACCTAGTGGCCATTCCACGGGGTGTCGACCCGACGGGGGTCATCCTCGTCGACAAGCCCGCCGGGCCGACGTCGTTCGCGATCGTTGCGTCGGTTCGCAGGCGCACCGGTGCGCGGACCGGGCACGCGGGAACGCTCGATCCGTTCGCAACCGGTCTGCTCCTGCTGCTCTCGGGCCGCGCCACGAGCCTGCAGGACCGCTTCATGAAGCTGGACAAGCGTTACTCGACGGCAATCGACCTCCATGGGCGCACGACGACCGGTGACCCCGAAGGCGAGTTCGTCGACGAGCACGAGCCGCCGAGCGGCGACGCGCTCCAAGCCCTGTTGCAGCGGTTCCGGGGAACCGTCGAGCTGCCCATACCGGCCGCGTCCGCGGTCAAGATCGACGGGGAGCGCGCCTACCGCCTCCACCGCCAGGGCACCGTCGTGGAGATGCCGGTTCGGGCGATGCGGATCCACGAGTTGACCCTGCTCGGTTACGAGAAAGGGATCACACGACTCGACCTACTCGTCGGCTCGGGCACCTACATTCGCTCGATCGCCGATGCGCTCGGCGGTCACTGCGTCGAGCTGCGCCGCACGGAGATCGGGCCGTTCACGGTCGGGGAGGCCGATCCGGAGCATGTGATCGACATCGAGAAGGCTCTCGCGCGCCTGGGGACTGTCCCCGAACGGGGACTGTCCCCAGGGCCTGCGGCATGAGGATCGCCCACACGCCCGCGCAGGTGGAGCGGCAGCCCCGCGCCGTCGCGATCGGCACGTTCGACGGCGTCCACCGCGGTCATGCCGCTGTCCTGCGGGCCGCAACGGACACCGGTCTCGCCCCCACGGCGATCACATTCGATCCTCACCCGCGGATCGCACTCGGCAATCGTGTCGAGCTGATCACGACGCTCGAGCGGCGCCTCGAGCTGCTCGCGGGATTGGGGGTCGAGACGACGATCGTGTTGTCGTTCACCCCGGAGCTGATGCGACTCTCCCCGGAGCAGTTCGCCGAGAGCTACCTTGCGTCGATCGGTGCCGAGGCGATCGCGGCAGGCCCAGACTTTCGCTTCGGTGCGAAGCGCTCGGGCGACCTCGAGCTCCTCGGACGTCTCGGCTACCAGGTTCTCGACGTGAAGCCCATCGCCGGTGTGTCGTCGACCACCATCCGTGCCGCCCTGGCCAAGGGCGATGTCGTTGCCGCTGCGCAGATGCTCGGGCGCCCGTACGAGCTCGACGGCGTCGTCGTGACGGGTGACCAGCGTGGGGGCACGCTCGGCTACCCGACGGCCAACATCGCGCTCGACCCGTCTCTCGCGTGTCCGGGGTTCGGGATCTACGCGGGCGCCGCGCTCGATCACCGGGCCGCGGTCTCCGTGGGCACGAACCCTCACTACGGCGGCATGGAACGTCGTATCGAGCCGTACCTGCTCGACTTCGACGGCGACCTCTATGGGAAGCGTCTCGTCGTCGAGTTGTGGCAGCGGCTGCGCGACGAGGCCGCGTTCGCCGACGAAGAGGAGCTGATCGCACAGATCGCGCGCGACGTCGAGGCGACGAAGGCAGCCACCCGGCCCGTGTGACCCCACCGTGTGAACGGCGGCGGTCGCTAGAGCACGATTGCGAGACCATCGCGGCGAGGATCTCCTGCGGCACCGCTCCGGCCCACGCAGCTGACGCCGCCGAAGTAGTGGTGGAGGTCATCCCAGCGCACCACATCCCGGCCCTGCTCCTCCAGCTGGGCGAGCGCACGGTCGTCCACGCCCGGCTCGGCGTGGACGGTGCGTCCGGCAGGGTGAACGCGGGCCCGGTCGACCGCGACCTGCGGCTCGAGGCCTTCGTCGAGGATCCCGGTCAGCACGGAGACGAGCGCCGTACGCAGGCGGGTGCCGCCGGCGGCGCCGATCGCAAGTGCGAGGCCGTCAGAGTCAACGGCGATTGTCGGCGCCATCATCGACTCCATCCGCTTCCCCGGCGGGAGGCCCCCGCCGGCGAGATCCCTCTCGCCGAGCATCGAGTTGAGATGGAGGTCGAAGCCGGGTGCCCACACGCCCGCTCCCACGCCGAGGCTGGTGGTGAGCACGCACGCACAGCCGGCGGCGTCGACGGCCACCAGGTTCGTCGTGTGGGTCTCCGGGCCGGATGGCGCCGCCAGCGCCGTGACCAGTGCGAGCAGGCGCTCGGTCTCCGGGCGTCCCGCGAGCCGTGGCATCCGCGCCAGCGCCTCGGGCACCCCCGACAGCCCGGCTCGGGTGTGCACCTGGAATCCCTGCCAACGCTCGCAGGCGGGCGTGCCCCACGCGGCTCGGTAGTCGGCCAGGTCGTCCCACGTCAGCGTGACGCCGTCGATCGAGAGCAGCGCTTCCGCCAGCGAGCCGCGGTACACGCTGTGCGGCCCTTCGTCGGCCAGGCACTCCATCGTCTCGACCATCCCCGGCTGGCGCACCAGGTCACCGGCTCCGAGCAATCGGCCGTCCGGCGCGTAGAGCGCAGCGCCGCGCTCGAGCGTCATCAACTCCTCGAGCATCACCAGGCACGCCGCATGGCGCGGCGGGAGGTCGGCGCCCGCCCGGGCGGCCTGTAGGGCAGGCTCGACGAGCCGCCTCCACGGTAGGCGCCCGCCGGTCTCGTGGAGCAGGGCCAGTCCGGCCGGTACGCCGGGGACGCCACAGGAGGCGGGCCCGATGCGGTACTCGACGACCTCGTCGCCGAACGTGACGGGGAGGTCGATCATGTCGCCGACGGTGTGGGGGACAGCCACGAAGCAGTCGAGCAAAGCGCCACGTCGTCCGTCCCACCAGATGGCGTGGCCCCCGCCGAGCAGTCCGGTCATGAGCGTCTCGGCCACGCACGAGGCGAGGCACATGGCGACGGCGGCGTCCGCGGCCGTCCCGCCGTCGGCGAGGATCTCGGCGCCGGCACGCGCTGTAGCCGGATGGCCGGCTGCGACACCGATCACGGGCACAGCGCGCACCAGGTCAGACTGCCGATGGCGCGCCAGACATCGTCCGTCAGCTCGCCCGACGCGATCATGAGCACGATCTGGCGTTTGCCGTCTCGTGTCGTGAGAGCGACGGTCGTGCACTGGGCGAGAATGCCGATGTGCCCCCACGCTGCACCGCACGGCGACTGGATCAGCCCTGCCATCGAATCGAGGCGCTCGATTCCGAGCCCGTACCCCTCCGACTCCGCCCACTCGGTGGGCACCCACGAGAGCATCTGCTGTAGTGACGCGGTGGTCACGATTTCCTCTCGCATGAGCGCCGCGAGGAACCTGGCGGTGTCATCAGCGGTCGACACCATGCCCCCTGCGGCGCCGAGCCCTGCCGAGGTCAGCTCGGTGTCGTCGAGGCCGAGCGGAGCCAGAATCCGCTCGCGGAGCGAGACAGCGAGCGCCCGTCCTGTCGTGGCCTCGACAGCGAGCGCAAGCAGGACATAGTTGACATTGGCGTACCGAAACCGGCCGGAGGGCTGCGCCGGCTGCTGGAGTGCAAGCCTGACGAGCTCCTGAGGCTCCCACTCGAGCGCCGGGTCGGCCATCCACGCCGACAGGAAGGACGGGTTCGCGAAGACGTCCGGCAGGCCGCTCGTATGGTTGAGGAGGGAGCGAACGCTGGGAGCCGGCCTGCCGGGCACGACTCCGGGTAGGGCGACATCCAGTCCGTCGTCGAGCCCGAACGCCTCTTCGTCCGCAAGCTGCAACACGAGCGCCGCGACGAAGGTCTTGGTCACGCTGCCGACACCGAAGCGAGAAGCCGGCGCCAGCGTCTCGCCGGACACGGTCGCAACCCCGGTGGCGAATCGCGTCGTCTCGGTTCCGTCCACGATCAGGCCGAGCGCACCGGGCGCGCCTGCGGCAACCACCTCGATCAGCGTGGTGCGAAGGAGCTCTGCGCTCGAGCTTCGTCCGGTCATGTCGTAGACGCTACTCCGGCACGAACGCGACGAGGGCGACGGCCGCGAGCGCGGCATCGAGCTTCTCGTCCGGCGACGAGACCTCCGTGTCGAGCGCACGTGCCGCCCGGGGAAAGCGCTCAAGATAGGCGGACAGCGCAGCCCGTCCCTCAGGCTCTGCGAGGCGGCGTCCCCGTGCGACGGTGTCGGCACCCGCGATCCGGAGCGTCGCGCGCGCGCCAGTGCGGAACGTTTGCCACCACTGCTTCGAGTCGGGTGCGACGGCCAGCGCAACGATCGTTTCGCCGAGCCGCGCATACATGACCGGAATCGTGAATGTTCGGCCGCTACGACGGCCGGTGTAGGTGAGGAGCATCAGGCTCGAGCTCAGCAACCTGTGCGCCGGCGAGCGCAGCACGAGCCGGACGACGGGGTTGGCGACGCGAAGCAGACGGAGGGGCGGTCGTCGGCGACGCATCGCAACGATCCTACGGCTGGATCCCGCGTCTACAGCTACTCTTTCGACGACCGCGATCTCGGCCGCCCGTGTTCTTCCTTCACGGCGTGCGGGGATCGCGGAGACGAATCGTCGAGAGGAGATACGTGGCTCTCACCAAGGAAGTGAAGCAGGAGCTGATCGACAAGCACGGGCGCACTGGCGAGGACACCGGCTCGGCGGAGGTGCAGATCGCGATGCTGACGCGTCGCATCAACGACCTCACCGAGCACCTGCGCACGCACCCGAAGGATCACCATTCGCGCAGGGGGCTGCTGACGCTCGTCGGCCGCCGCCGGCGCTTTCTGGACTACCTGCAGCGGAAGAACCTCGAGGGTTACCGCGCCCTCATCAAGGAGCTCGGCCTCCGCCGCTAGGCGGACGCGCGCTCCAGGACGTGTGGGAGGTGGACGTTTGATCGAGCCCCGCGGAGCGGCGCGAGGCTGGCTCAAACCTCCACCTTCCGCGAACGGAAGAGTGAAGGGACATACACCATGAGCACCATCACCGAGCGCACTGCCTCGGTTTCTGTCGACGTGGGCGGTCGCGAGATCACCTTCGAGACGGGCAGGCTCGCAAAGCAAGCGGACGGGGCTGTCCTCGTTCGCAGCGGGGACACGATGATCCTCGCGACGGCGGTGGGACGCCACGAGACGCGTCCCGATGCCGACTTCTTCCCGCTCACGGTCGACGTGGAAGAGCGGATGTACGCCGCCGGGAAGATCCCCGGCGGTTTCTTCAAGCGTGAGGGCCGCGCCACCGAGCGCGCCACCCTGACCGCGCGCATGATCGACCGCCCGATCAGGCCTCTGTGGCCCAAGGGCTTCAAGAACGAGGTGCAGGTGATCTGCACCGTCCTCTCGGCCGACCTCGTCGTGCCGCACGACATCCTGTGCATCAACGGCGCCTCCGCTGCACTCTCGGTCTCGTCGCTGCCGTTCCTCGGCCCGGTCGGCGCGGTGCGCATCGGCCTCGTCGAAGGCGAGCTGGTCGTCAACCCGACGTTCCAGGAGACGAAGGAGTCGTCGACGCTCGACCTCATTGTGGTCGGCACTCGTGAGGCGCTGACCATGATCGAAGCGGGCGCGGACCAGGTGCCCGAGGACACGATGCTCCGGGCATTCGAGCTCGCGCATGCCGAGATCGTGCGCATCTGCGACGCGATCGAGGAGCTGCGGGAGGTGGCCGGCAAGCCGAAGTGGGTCGATCCCGAGCTCAACGCAGAGCTCTCCGCCGGTCATGGCGACGCGATGCGAGCGCGCATCGACGAGGTCGGGCTTCGCGAGGCCAGCTCGATCGTCGACGAGCTGCTCGCCGAGATCGGCCCATCGATCTCGATGGACTCCACCGAGGACGACATCGTCCGCGAGCTCCAGCTGCGCAACGGGCTCGTCACGGCCCTCGAGCAGCAGAAGGCAGCGGCCGTCGAGGCAGCGGTGCGCGGCCAGTTCGCGAGCGAGCTTCGCGGGCTCACCGACGCCGAGCAGGACTCGAAGGAGCTCAAGTCGCGCAAGCGCGACATCCTGCTGACGCGGATCCAGGACGAGATCGAGCTGCCGTTCCCCGTCGGACCGGCGCCTGCAGACGGCGAGCTCCCGGTCAAGGACGGGGTCACGAGGTCGGCCGTCAAGAAGGCTGCGGATGCGATCTACAAGGACCTCGTCCGCAAGAAGATCGCGATCGACAAGCGTCGTCCGGACGGCCGCAGCTCGGAGGAGATCAGGCCGATCACCACCGAGGTCGGCGTCTCACCGCGTACGCACGGATCGGCGCTGTTCACCCGCGGGCAGACGCAGATCATGACCCTCTGCACCCTCGGCACGGCCAAGGAGCAACAGCGGATCGACGACCTGTCGCTCGAAAACGAGCGGCGGTACATGCACCACTACAACTTCCCGCCCTACTCGGTCGGGGAGACGGGCTTCATGCGTGGCCCGAAGCGCCGTGACATCGGCCATGGCGCGCTCGCACAGCGGGCGTTGGAGCCGGTGATCCCCGGAACCGAGGACTTCCCGTACACGATCCGTGTCGTGTCCGAGACGCTCGAGTCGAACGGCTCCTCGTCGATGGGCTCCGTCTGTGGCTCGACGATGGCCCTGATGCACGCCGGCGTGCCCATCGAGGCGCCCGTGTCGGGCATCGCGATGGGCCTCGTCAAGGAAGGCGAGGACTACACGATCCTGACCGACATCCAGGGCGCGGAGGACCACCTGGGCGACATGGACTTCAAGGTCGCAGGCACCTCCGAGGGCATCACCGCCCTGCAGATGGACATCAAGATCACGGGTGTCACGCAGGAGATCATGCGCACCGCGCTCGAGCAGGCGAAGCGGGCGCGGGTGTTCATCCTCGAGAAGATGGCCGAGACGATCGACGCGCCCCGCGAGGAGCTCGCCGGTCACGCGCCGCGGATCTCCACCATCCAGATCAACCCCGAGTTCATCGGCATGGTGATCGGCAAGGGCGGCGAGACGATTCGCTCGCTCGAGTCGGATTACGACGTGCAGATCGACATCGAGGAGGACGGCACGATCCTCGTCTACGCGACCGAGGGCGACAACGCCGACGGGGCGATCGCAGCCATCGGCGCCATGACGAAGGAGCCCGAGGTCGGTGACACGTACACCGGCAAGGTCGTCAAGACGACCGAGTTCGGTGCCTTCGTGGAGCTGAAGAAGGGCACCGACGGCCTGCTGCACGTGTCGAACGTCGGCCCGGGCCGGGTGGCGCACATCGAGGACGTGATGAGCCGCGGTGACGTTCTCGACGTGGTCGTCCAGGAGGTCGACAAGGAGCGGGGCCGCATCGGCCTCAAGCTCGTTGCCAAGCACGAGAACGGCACGCTCGTCCAGCCCGAGGAGCTGATCGAGCGGGCGAAGGATGCGCCTCCGCGCGAGCCGCGGGAGCCCCGCGGCGACCGCGACCGCGGTCGCGGCGGTGGTCGCGACCGCGGCCGGCGCTAGGACCGATCGGGGTGTCATTCCTGCCGACGGCAGGGGTGACACCCCCGCCTCTGCATGACCTACGCAGCGTTTCTCCGGGCGATCAACGTCGGTGCGCACAACCGGATCCGCATGACCGACCTCCGCGCGCTCGTGGAGGACGCGGGGTACAGCGATGTTCGCACGCACTTGCAGACCGGGAACGTGGCCCTCGATGCGGGGCGACAGAAGCCGGAGGCGATCGCGGCGCGGCTCGAGGACGCGCTGACGGCGTTCGGCATGACGAACGTCGACGTGATGGTGCGCAGGACGGCTGAACTGGACGAGCTGGTTCGAGCCCAGCCGTTCGCCCGCTACGACGCAGAAGCCCACTACCGCTTCGTCATCTTCACAAGGACGGCGGTGGACCCGCCCACTGCGCCGCTGGAGCTCAAGGGCGTTTCCTTCCTGCCCTCGGGCCCACATATCCTGCTCGCCGTCTCTGCGAAGGGCTCGAAGTCCGTGAACGCCAACGCCGTCGTCGAGTCCCACTGGAAGGTGCAGGCCACGTCGCGCTGGTGGAACGTCGTCGAGGACTTCACCCGCGACGTCGTCGCCGCATAGCGGCGGCCACGCGTACGATCCGCGCCATGCTCGAGCACCAGCTGTCGACGCTCCCCGGGGGCGAGCGGGTCGTCAGCGAGCGCATCGACGGTGTCCGCTCGGTCGCTCTCGGTCTCTGGATCGGCGCCGGCTCACGCGACGAGCCGCGCGCCAAGGCGGGCGTGTCGCACTTCATCGAGCACCTGCTGTTCAAGGGCTCCTCGCGCTACAGCGCGCAGGACATCGCCGAGCTGTTCGATGCGATGGGCGGCGAGCTCAACGCTGCCACGTCGCGCGAGACCACCGTCGTCTACACGCGTGTGCCGGACGACCACCTGGAGCGAGCGCTCGATGCGATGGTGGACATGGTCTTCGAGCCGTCGTTCGCCGATCTCGACAGTGAGCGGGAGGTGGTGCTCGAGGAGATCGCGATGGTGGACGACAACCCGCAGGACCTGGTTCATGACGTCGCCGCGGAGGTGGTGTTCGGCCCGCACCCACTCGGCAGGCCGGTGATCGGCAGCGCCGACGTGATCTCCTCGATCAGCCGCCGGGCGCTGCGCGGCTACCACGGCGCCGCCTACGTGGGCGGGAACGTCGTCCTCGCGGCCGCGGGAAACGTCCAGCACGATCGCCTCGTCGAGCTCCTCGCGCGGCGGCGTGACGGCATCGGTGCTGCGCTACGGCTCGAGCGCCGCCCGCTGCGTCGTGTACCCGCGCCGAGCATTCGCTTTCTTCGCAAGGACACGGAGCAGTACCACGTCGTCCTGTCGGGTCCGGGTGTCTCACGCACGGACGAGCGGAGATATGCGGCCTCGCTGCTCGACGCGATCGTGGGGGGCTCGGCCTCCTCCCGCCTCTTTCAGGAGATTCGTGAGAAGCGCGGCATGGCGTACAGCGTCTACAGCTACGGGGCGCAGTTCGCGGAGACCGGTCAGGTCGGGATCTACATCGGCACACGCGCCGACAACCTGGTCGAGTGCCTGGACGTCACCGCCGCAGAGCTCCGTGACCTGGGGGAGGGGAACTTCCGCTCGGGTGAGCTCGAACGAGCCAAGGAAAACCTTCGCGGGCGGCTCCTGTTGTCGCTGGAATCGACCTCGAACCGCATGACGCGGCTCGGCCGGGCGATGATCAGCGACGTCGAGATCGTGACGGTCGAGGAGACAGTCGCGCGGCTCGACGCGGTCACAGCGGACGACGTCGCGGCCCTGGCGCGTGTGTTGATCGCGCCGGAAGCGCTCTCGGCGGCCGGCATCGGCCCGCGCGAGAAGCGTTTTCGGGATGCGGTCGCACGCTTCAACCCACACGCAGTGGCCGCATGAAGGTCTGCCTGTTCGGCGCGGCGGGCAAGGTGGGGACGGTGCTGGCGCCCGCACTCACCGAAGCCGGCCACGAGGTCGTCGATGGCCAGAGGCTTGGACCGGCGGCGTGCGACGTGGCCGTCGACTTCACGCGCCCCGACGCGGTCGTGGCGACGGTCGAGTCGTGCCTCGCCGTGGGTCTCCCGATCGTGATCGGAACGACGGGCTTCGAGAGCCCGCTGGTCGACCGGATGGCGCGCGAAGCGGGCGTGCCGTGCTTCTCTGCCCCCAACTTCGCGCTCGGGGCAGTGCTGATGATGCGTTTCTCCGAGGAGGCGTCCCGCGTGCTCGATCGCGCAGAGATCGTGGAGCTGCACCACGAGACGAAGCTGGACGCGCCGTCGGGCACGGCGCAAGCGACGGCCGCGCGCATGGGCGGGGACGTGCCCATCCACTCGGTTCGGCTGCCCGGCCTCGTGGCTCACCAGGCCGTGATTTTCGGCGGTCCGGGAGAGACGCTCACGATCCGGCACGACATCACCTCGCGTGACGCGTTCGTCCCCGGTGTGCTGCTGGCTCTCGACCGCGTGCGTGGGCTGCCGCCCGGTCTCACCGTCGGGCTCGAAGCGCTGCTGTGATCCAGGCCGATCGTCGTCGGCCCGGCCACGTTCTACAATTCAGCGATGCTCGGAGAGGTGCTGACCGCGATCGCTACGCCGTTCGCGTCCGACGGCTCCGTCGACCTGGAGCGGTTTCGCGCCCTCGCACGTCATCTGGTGGAGAACGGCTCGGACGGCCTCGTGGTCACCGGCACGACCGGCGAGGCGCCGACACTGAGCGACGAGGAGCGCTTCGGCCTCTACGAAGCAGCCGTGGACGAGGTCGGGGACAGCGCCACGGTGGTCGCGGGCACGGGTACCAACGACACGCAGCACTCGATTCACCTCACCCGACGGGCGCACGAGCTCGGTGTCGACGGCTTCCTCGTCGTGACGCCGTACTACAACAAGCCGCCGCAGCGCGGAATCGTGGCGCACGTCGAGGCAATCGCAGCTGCTACCGACCGGCCGGTGATCTTCTACGACATCCCGAGTCGCGTGGTGGTCGACGCGGAGCCTGCCACGATCGCCCGGTTGGCCGAGATCCCGAACGTGCGGGCCGTGAAGCACGCGAAGCCCGACCTCGGCGCGGCGCGGCACGTCGTCGACTGCGGCCTCTACCTCTACGCAGGTGACGACGATCTCGTCCTGCCGCTGCTCGAGATCGGCGGCGTCGGCGGGGTGTGCGTGCACACCCACGTCGTCGGCTCGCAGGTGAAGGAGATGATCCGCCACTTCCGCGAGGGCGACATCGTGGGTGCGCGGGCGCTGAACGAGGCGCTACAGCCTGCGATCGAGCTCCTGCGTGTGCAGACGAACCCGATTGCGATCAAGCGCGCGCTCGACCTGCTGGGGCTCGCTCCCGGCACGGTGCGGCTGCCCCTCGTCGAGGCGGATGAGGCCGAGACGGCCGCAGTCCGCGGCTGCTTGGAACGCCTCGGCCTGCTGTCGCCTGTCGCGGTCTGAGCGGTGGACGAGCCGACACGCGCCAGCCTCGTGGCCCTGTTCGGCGCCGGGACGGCCGGGTTCCTCGCTGCACCGCCCGGTCTCGACGGCGACGCCGGGCTCGGCATCGCCGGCGTCACGGGCGTCGCACGGCCGCGCGGGGAGTGGGACGTCGCCGTGAGCACGAGCGCGCCGGGCCTCCCGGGCGACGAGCTGACCTTCGTCACGCTCGTTGACCGGACGCTGGTCGTCGACGAGGACGTCCCCGAAGGCACCGTCACACCGCTGGCCGAAGCGGTCGAGCAGTTCCTCGAGCCACCGTACCGCGCGGCGGGGCTCCGGAAGGAAGGTGACGTCTGGGCGGTCGCTGCCGCACGCGCGACGCTGCTCGAGCTTCCGTCGGTCGACGGCGACACGCTCGAGGCGTCCCGCGTGGGGGAGGGGATCACATTCGCCGTCGACGGCGTTCCATCGCTCGCGCCGCTCGAGGTGCAGCACGTGCTCGACGGCCTGGACGGCGACGTGGCGCTCACTGCGGAGCGGATCGACGGCACGACCTGGATCGCCGAGGTCTGGCACCTGTAGAACGAGAGGGACAGTCCCACAGGACAGTCCCGGGTAGAGCAAGGCGACTGCGCGCATAGACTCCTTGCGTGCCTGACGCCCTCCGCATCATCCCGCTCGGCGGTCTCGGCGAGGTCGGGAAGAACATGACGCTGTACGAGCTCGGCGACGAGCGCATCCTGCTCGACGCCGGCCTTGCCTTCCCGCGGGACGAGCACCTGGGCGTCGACCTCGTGCTGCCCGACTTCTCGTACCTCTACGACCGACCGGTGCGGGCGATCGTGCTGACACATGGGCACGAGGATCACGTCGGCGCGTTGCCGTACGTGCTGCGCGAGGTCGAGGTGGGCGAGGTCGTCGCGACCCGGCTCACGCTGGGGCTGATCAAGTCGAAGCTCGACGAGCACGGGCTCGGAGCGGTGACCGAGCTGCGCGAGGCCGATCCGGAGGGCGGGCCGCTGGTGCTCGGCCCGTTCACGCTGCGCTTCGTGCGCATGGCGCACTCGATCCCGGACGCAGTGGCGGTCGTCGTCGAGTCCGTGGCCGGGCGTGTGCTCCACACGGGCGATTGGAAGCTCGACCACACCCCTGTCGACGGGCTCAAGACCGACGTCGGGCTGCTGGCGTCACTCGGCAACGAGGGTGTCGACCTCATGCTGGCCGACTCCACCAACGCAGAGCGGCCGGGGATGACTGGCTCGGAGCGCCTGGTCGGGGAGGCGTTCCGCCAGATCATCCCGCTGCGCAGCGGGCGCATCGTCGTCGCGTCGTTCGCGTCGAACATCCACCGCATGCAGCAGGCGGCCGAAGTGGCCATCGCACACGGGCGCAAGGTCGCAGTCGTCGGGCGCTCGATGCGCAAGAACATGAACATCGCCCGCAACCTCGGCTACGTCGACCTGCCGGAGGACGCGATCGTCTCGCCGAAGGAGGCGATGGAGCTGCCGCGCGACGAGGTGCTCATCCTCTGCACGGGAAGCCAGGGCGAGCCGATGTCAGC
Source organism: uncultured Actinomycetes bacterium (assembly GCA_963724995.1). GTDB lineage: Bacteria > Actinomycetota > Thermoleophilia > Gaiellales > Gaiellaceae > Gaiella. The sequence continues at coordinate 44,703 of CAVRXC010000020.1, read as the reverse complement.
GCTCACGCGGATCGCATACGGCGACCACCAGAACATCGAGGTCGAGCGCGGCGACACCGTGATCATCTCTGCGAAGCCGGTCCCGGGCAACGAGCTCCGCGTTCACGACGCGATCAACCGGTTGGCACGTGCAGGCGCTGAGGTGCTGCACCAGGAGATCGCGCCGGTGCACGTCTCCGGTCACGCCTGCTCCGAGGAGATGCGCACGCTCCTCTCGCTCGTGCGGCCGCGAAACGTGATGCCGATCCACGGCGAGTACCGCATGCTCGCCGCGCACGCTCAGCTCGCGCGGGACGCAGGCATTCCAGACGAGCGGATCGTGATCGCGGAGAACGGCTCCGTCGTCCAGCTCTCCGGCGGTGAAGCGCGAATCGTCGACAGGATCGACGCGGGCGTCACGTTCGTGGACGGGCTCGGCGTCGGCGACGTCGAGGACGTTGCTCTCCGAGACCGACGGCGGCTCGCCGAGGACGGCGTGCTGATCGTCGTCACGACCGTCGCGCTCTCCGACGGTGGCGAGATCGCCCCGCCGGAGCTGATCTCGCGCGGGTTCGCGGAAGACGTCGAGTTGCTCGAGGAGCTCCGCCAGGAGGCTGCCCGTGTCGTGCAACGGCTTGGTGCGGACGGGGTGACGGAGATCAAGCTCCTCCAGGAGCACGTCCACGACTCACTCGGCCAGGTGATCTACGACAAGACGCGCCGCCGGCCGATGATCCTCCCTGTGGTGATCGAGGTCTAGATGCCCTGGGCGGACGTGATCGCGGACAACGTGGGTGACGAGCTCACCGCGCGACGGCTCACGTCGCAGCTTCGCGCGTGCGAGGCGGCGGCGCTCGCGTTCTGCCGGCTGCTCGAACGGTGGGGGCGCGGCGAGGCGGTACCGGCGACGCCGGGCGCGCGACAGGCGGCGCTACGGCATGCGGCGGATCGGGCGGAGACGGCGATCGCAGGGCTGGAGCAGCCGCTGGCCCGCTACCTGCTCGAGCTCGAGGCGGACGACGCGGAAGGCCGGTCGTGGTACGGCGGGCCCGGCGCAGGCGAGCTCGTCGAATGGCGCCCCGTGCTCGATCGAGCCGGAGTGACCGCCTGCCCGAACCGGGTCGCCTCTGCGTACCTCGAGCTCGCGGTGCTCGTGCGTGCGCTCCAGGTGCTCGACGACGCGGCGCGCATGGACGCCGGGCCGGCTCCGTCGTCGCTCTGGGCGGGTCTCTTCGATCTGCGAGACACGCTCCTCGGCTCGACCGTCGACGACCTGCGCGCGTTGGCGGCCTGACGCACCGCTTTCGTCCTAGAGTCGCCGGGTGGCACCGCGCATCACCGTCGTCGGCTCGGTCAACCTCGACCTCGTGGCACGCGTGGAACGCCTGCCGCGGGCAGGCGAAACGGTCACGGGTGCGACCTTCGAGCGTGTGCCGGGTGGCAAGGGAGCAAACCAGGCAGTGGCATGCGCACGGCTCGGAGCCGAGGTGACGCTGATCGCCGCCGTCGGCAGTGACCCGTTCGCCGACGAGGCGCTTGCGGGCCTGCGCGACGCAGGCGTCGAGCTCGACCTGCTGACGGCCGACGTGGCGACGGGTGTGGCGTTGATCCACGTCGATGCGGCCGGCGAGACGACCATCACCGTCGCGCCCGGGGCGAACGCGGTGCTCGGCGAGGTGGAGCTGCCGCCCCACGACGCGGTCCTGTGCCAGCTCGAGGTGCCCGACGTGGCCGTGCTGTCGGCGTGGGAGGGATGTGCAGGCTTGTTCTGCCTCAATGCCGCACCGGCACGACCCGTTGCCGTCGACGCCGACCTCGCCGTGGTGAACCGCTTCGAGCTCGAGGCGCTGTCGCGCGACGACGGCCTGGTGGCGTTGACGCTCGGCGCCGAGGGCGCTGTCCTGTTCGAGGACGGCGAGGAGGTCGCCCGCGCCACACCACCAACCGTGGATGCGGTCGACGGCACCGCGGCGGGTGACGCGTTCACCGCCTGCCTCCTCGTGTCGCTGCTCGAAGGCCACGAGCGCCAGGACGCGCTCAACCGTGCGTGCGCCGCGGGCGCGATCGCCGCCTCGCGTTTCGGCGCCCAGCCGTCCCTGCCGACGGCGGCCGAGATCGACTCCATCCTGCGCGCGGCCCCGTAGGGACGAGATATATCTCGCGGGAACGAGATGGCGACGCCGATCATTCTCGACTGCGACCCCGGCCACGACGACGCCATCGCGCTCCTGCTCGCCGCTCGCGAGCCCGGAAGTCGAGCTGATCGGCGTGACGACCGTGTTCGGCAACCAAACGCTGCCGAAGACGACCGCCAACGCCCTTCGCGTGCTCGAGCTGGTGGGGCGCACCGACATCCCCGTCGCGGCCGGCGCAGAGCGCCCGCTGTCGCGCGAGCTCGTCGTCGCCGCGCACGTGCACGGAGAGAGCGGCCTCGACGGGCCGGTCCTGCCCGCGCCGTCGGCCGAGCCCGTCGACGAAGACGCGCTCGAGTTCATCCACGATGCCGTGACCGCCGCGTCGGAACCGATCACGCTGGTGCCGACAGGCCCGCTCACGAACATCGCCGACTACCTGCAACGTCACGGCGGAGAGGGTCTGCGCGGGATCGTGCTCATGGGCGGCGCGGTCGCCGAGGGCAACATGACACCCGCAGCAGAGTTCAACATCTGGGCCGATCCGGAGGCTGCGCAGACGGTGTTCGCGAGCGGTCTCGACGTGACGATGGTCGGGCTCGACGTCACCCATCGCGCCGTGACGACGCCGGCCCTCCAGGCGCGCCTCCAGGGGAGCGGGGCCGTCGGAGCGTTCGTGGCCGACCTGATCGACTTCTTCGCCGTCTACCACCGCCAGACCTACGGTTGGGAAGGCGCACCGATCCACGACGCGGTGGCCGTGGCCCACGTCATCGACCCGACGCTCCTGACCACGGTGTACCGCAACGTCGAAATCGAGATCGACTCGGCGCTGTGCCGCGGACGGACCGTGGTCGACCTGTGGAACCGCACCGAGCGCCCGGCCAACGCCCACGTCGGTATCGACCTCGACGCGGAGCGTTTCTTCGAGCTCCTCGTGGAGCGGATCGCAACGCTGGACGGCTCGTAGAGCAGCGGTTCCGCGGCTCTACGACGAGCCCTCCGCGCCTTCGGTGTCTCCTTCCTGCTCGGCTCCCGTGTCGTCGTCCGCTGCCGTCCCCAGAGGCTTGTAGGCGCCGTCGAGGTGCACCTCGATCTGCGACCCGTCGGCGCGCCGTACCTCGACCTCGTAGACACCCGCGCCGTCGCCGTCGGAGCGCTCGACCTCGAGCACGGTGCCGCCTCCTGCCGCCCTCAGGGCCGCGCCCTTTGCCTGCTCTGCCTCTGACCCGGCGAGAGGCTCCTCAGAGCCGACACCCACCGCCCGAGCGATCCCCGCGCCGGCGGCGACGAATGCGGCGGTCGCGGTTGCCACGACGATGACCTTCCGGTTGATCCTCACTGTGTGACCTCCTCAACATGGTCTGCCTGACGCCGGCAGGTATAGCGCCGCTGGATGAGACGTGGATGAGCCGGCAATGAGAGCGTGCGGCGACGGCGATCGCCGCAGGACACCGTCCGCGGCCGCCGAAGCTTCGAGCGATGGCCTCGAGGCGAAGCACCAAGCGTCGGCGCACGCTACGGCCGCGCACCCCTTCGCGCGTGAAGAAGCGCACGCGGAAGACCCGCTCGCACCAGCACCCCGAGCTCTGGGGGCTCGCGATGACCTCCGTCGGCCTGTTCCTCGCGACCGTCCTCTGGCTCGGCTGGAACGGCGGCCCCGTCGGCTCCTACGTCGGCGACTGGCTCGACGACGGCCTCGGCAGCGCCGCGGTCGTCCTGCCGCTGATCCTGATCGGGATCGGTGGGCTGCTGCTCGTGCGCAGCGCGCTGATCGACGTACGCCCGTTTCGCACCGGCCTCATCGTCGGTGCCTTCGGGCTGATGATCGCCCTCGGCAAGGAGCACGGCGGCCTCGTCGGCACGCTGCTCGGCGGTGGCCTCGCGACGATCGTGGGGGAGACCGGCGCGGTGATCGTCGGCGTGACGCTCTTCCTCGCAGGTGCGCTCCTCGTCAGCGGCGCCTCGGCGGGTGCGCTGCTGCGCCGCTCCGGCACCGCGATGAGGCGAGCCGGGTCTGCGGCGCGTCGCACGCTCGAGACGTTCGAGCCACGGCCACCGCTGCACGAGGAGCCGGCACCGGCGACGCCGGTCCGCCTCCGCTCGGTGAGGCCGGTCGACGGCGCCGAGGACTTCCCGGATCTCGTCGGCGCGGGTGTGATGAGCGCGGAGCCGCCGCCGCTGTTCGTGCACGAGGCGGAGGAGCCCACCGAGGAGGACGCCGACGCACCCTTCGACACGGCGCCGTCGCGCGGCGAGTACCGCCTTCCGGACCGCGCGGTGCTCAAGACGTCACCGCCGGCCCGCGACGACGCGGCCGCGGTGAGCGTGCGCACGGCGGAGGCTCTCGTGGAGACGCTGGCGCACTTCGGCGTCACGGCGACGATCGTCGGCCAGATCGCCGGCCCGCGCGTCGTGCGCTACGAGCTCCAGCTGGCGCCGGGCACGAAGGTGTCGAAGGTGGCAGCGCTCAAGGACGACCTCTCGTACGCGCTCGCCACGACGGAGATCCGCATCCTGGCGCCGATCCCGGGCAAGCAGGCGGTCGGGGTCGAGGTGCCGAACCTGGCGCCGAAGCTCGTCACCCTCGGTGACATCTTCGACGACGCTGCCGGCGAGCGCCAGCCCGCTGTCGGTCTGGCTCGGGCAAGGACATCTCCGGCAACGCGGTCTGGACCGACCTGGCGCGCATGCCGCACCTGCTCATCGCCGGCACCACCGGATCGGGCAAGTCCGGCTGCATCAACGCGCTGCTCACGTCGATCCTGCTGCGCGCCACCCCCGACGAAGTGAGAATGATTCTCATCGATCCGAAGCGCATCGAGCTCGACTTCTACGAGTCGATCCCGCACCTCCTGACACCGGTCGTCTCGAGCCCGAAGGAGGCCTCGGCGGTCCTCCACAACGTCGTCGCGGAGATGGAGCGCCGCTACGAGCGGCTCTCGCTCGTGCGGGCGCGCAACCTGCCCGAGGCGAACCGCGCCTTCCGCGCGCGTGGGGAGGACCCGCTTCCGTATCTCCTCGTCGTGATCGACGAGCTGGCCGACCTGATGATGGTCTCTCCGCAGGCGGTCGAGGACGCGGTGATCCGGCTGGCGCAGAAGTCCCGCGCCGTCGGCATCCACCTCGCTGCTCGCGACGCAGCGGCCGTCGGTCGACGTGATCACCGGGATGATCAAGGCGAACGTCCCGTCGCGCATCGCGTTCGCCGTCTCGAGCCAGACGGACTCGCGCGTGATCCTCGACACGGCCGGCGCCGAGAGCCTGCTCGGGCAGGGCGACATGCTCTTCAAGCCGCTCGGCACCTCACGCCTGCAGCGCGTCCAGGGCGCGTACGTGACCGAGGAGGAGATCGCGCTCGTCGTCGAGCAGTGCCGCGCGCAGCGCGGGCAGGAGCTCGACGAGACCCTGCTCGAGGCGCCGGAGCAGGCGCCCGAGGGTCACGACGGAGGATCTCGACTTCGACCCGGACGAGGATCCGCTGCCTCGACCGCGCGATCGAGATCGTCGTGCACGACGCAGACCGCCTCCGTCTCGCTGCTGCAACGCCGGCTGCGCGTCGGCTACACGCGCGCGGGCCGCCTGATCGACATGCTCGAGCGGCGCGGCATCATCTCCGGCTACGAGGGCTCGAAGCCGCGCCGCGTGCTGCTCGACGAGCACCAGCTCGCGTCCGTCATCGGGCACGACTGAGCCGTCGGCATGCGGCTGCCACCGCGTTGACACATCGCTCACACGGAGCCGTAGGCTTCCTCGGTTGGCAACGGACGCCAACTTTCGTTTGAATCCCCCGTCAGAGCAGCGGGGGTAGGGTGCGGTCATCGTTCCAAGGAGGGCATGTGAGGAATCGGAAGTGGAAGCTGGGCGGCGCGCTCGTGCTTGCGGTCGCACTGGCCGCCAGCATCGTCGCAGCGGGCTCGGCCCGCTCGAATGCGGACTACCGGGTCGCGGTGGTGACGGACATCGGCAGCATCCAGGATCACGGCTTCAACGAGCTCGCGAACAAGGGCAGGCTCGCACTGGACGCGACGGACGGCTTCGAGACGAGGCTGTACCAGACGAACATGGCGGCCGATCGCCTGCCGAACCAAATCGCGGCCGCCCAGGCCGGGTACGACCTGGTGATCGCTACGGGCTTCCTCAGTTTCGACGGGCTCGACAAGGTCGCACCGCGTTTCCCGAACACGAAGTTCGCAGGCATCGACGTGACGAAGTTCCTGCTCAACAAGGGCAACGGGTACCCGAACTACTACGGCATCCAGTTCGCCGAGCAGGAGGCCGGGTACCTCGTCGGCTACATCGCCGGCCTCGAGGTCGCGCGTGAGAAGAAGGGGAACGTGATCGGCGCGGTGGGGGCGAACAACGTGCCGCCGATCGTGAAGTTCATGAGCGGCTACATCCAGGGCGCGAAGCGGGCCAACCCGAAGATCAAGGTGCTGATCAACTTCGCCAACGACCCGACGTTCTCCGACCAGCCGAAGTGCAAGGAGCAGGCGCTGAACCAGATCGAGAAGGGCGCGCGCGTCGTCTTCCAGGTCGCCGGCCTCTGCGGCGTCGGCGTCATCAACGCCGCCAAGGAGAAGAAGGTGTGGGCGATCGGCGTCGACGCCGACCAGGCCTTCCTCGGTCCGACGACGGTGCTGACGAGCGCCCTCAAGGGCGTCGACAAGTCCGTGGTCAACATGGCGAAGCTGCTCAAGGCCTACCCGAACCGCAAGGGCGGCAACGACATCGTCTACACGGTGAAGAGCGGCTCGGTCGGCTACGCCCCGATCGCCAAGAACGCGAAGCTGACAGCGAAGGACACCGCGAAGATCGCGGCGGTCACGGCCAAGATGAAGAAGGGCCAGATCAAGGTCGTCGACATCCTGCCGCAGTTCAAGTAGACCCACAGGGGTCGCATCGGATCGAGAGGGCGGGCCAACCCGCCCTCTCGTCTTCCCGGGTTTGGTTCGGCTGGTCGAAGCCGTAGAATCGCCGCAGCGATGGCCAGCGTCCCGGTTCTCGAGCTCCGCGACATCACGAAGCGCTTCCCGGGCGTGGTCGCCAACGACGGGGTCACGTTCGATCTCCAGCGCGGGCGAGGTGCACGCGCTCCTCGGCGAGAACGGCGCCGGGCAAGTCGACGCTGATGAACATCCTGTACGGCCTCTACCACCCGGACGAGGGCGAGATCCGGGTGCAGGGTGAGCCGGTGCGCATGAGCTCGCCGCGCGAGGCGATCAACCGCGGCATCGGGATGGTGCACCAGCACTTCATGCTCATCCCGGTGATGACGGTGGCCGAGAACATCGTCCTCGCGGTCGAGCCCCGGACAGCCGGTGTGTTCCTCGACACCTCGGAGGCCGAACGCCGCGTGCGCGAGATCTCCGAGCAGTTCGGGCTCGCGGTCGACCCACACGCCCGGATCCAGGACATCAGCGTGGGCCAGCAGCAACGGGTCGAGATCCTCAAGGCGCTGTACCGCGGCGCGGAGATCCTCGTCCTCGACGAGCCCACCGCCGTGCTCACGCCGCAGGAGGCCCAGGAGCTCTTCACGATCGTGCGGAGCCTCACCGCGCAGGGGAAGTCGATCATCTTCATCAGCCACAAGCTGAACGAGGTGCTCGACATCGCGGACCGGATCACGGTTCTCCGCCGCGGGAAGCACATCGACACGATCACGGCCGCCGGAGCAACGGAGGAGGGCCTGGCGCGGCTGATGGTGGGTCGGGACGTTCTCCTTCGCGTCGCGAAGGGCGCCTCGACACCGTCGGAGACGCTTCTACGCGTCGCCGATCTCCACGTCGTCGACGACAGAGGCATCGAGAAGGTGCGTGGAGTCTCGTTCGACGTGCGGGCGGGGGAGATCGTGGCCATCGCGGGAGTCGACGGGAACGGGCAGACGGAGCTGATCGACGGGATCTCGGGTCTCCGCCGTGTTGCGCACGGCTCGGTGGAGGTCGCGGGCGAGGACGTGACGCGGAAGACGGCGCACCAGCATTTCGACGCGGGCCTGGGACACATCCCCGAAGATCGTCAGCGACGCGGCCTCGTGCTCGACTTCAAGATCGCGGAGAACGTCGCGCTGCACGACTATCGGAAGCGCCCGTTCTCACGACGCGGGTGGCTGTTCCCGAAGCAGATGGTCGCGAAGGCGCGACTGCTGATCAGGCGAGTTCGACGTGCGCGGTGGTGGTCCGGAGACACCCGCCGTGGGTCTCTCGGGAGGCAACCAGCAGAAGGTGATCCTCGCGCGCGAGATCGACCGTGATCCGAGCGTGCTGATCGCCGCGCAGCCGACGCGCGGCCTCGACGTCGGCGCGATCGAGTACGTGCACCGGCGCCTCGTCGACGGAGCGGGACGAAGGGCGGGCCATCCTCCTCGTCTCGCTCGAGTTGGAGGAGGTGCTGTCGCTCGCCGACCGCATTCTCGTCATCTTCGAGGGCGCGTTCGTCGGCGAGTTCCCGCCCGGCGTGAGCGAGGAGGAGCTCGGTGTCGCGATGACGGGCGGCGGCCAGAGAAGCGCGGCGTGAGCGAGCCCGAGACCCAGCTCCCGGTCGACCGGACACCGGATTCCGGTGACGTGGCCGAGCGCTACGGCGCGCTCTCGCGCGCGGGGGGCGTGATCGCACCTGTCGTCACGGCGCTGCTCGCATTCCTGATCGGAGGGCTCGTGGTGCTTGGTCACCACGGGTGACATCGGGAAACCCTTGGAGACCTACAAGGCGGTCTTCGAAGGTTCCGGGCTGAACTGGTTCCTGCCCTGGAACACCTGCACGAACTGTCTCGCCGCCACGAACCTGCAGCAGACGCTCCTCTACTGGACGCCGCTCGTGCTCACGGGACTGGCCGTCGCCTTCGCCTTCCGCTGCGGGCTCTTCAACATCGGCGGCACGGGTCAGTACGTGATCGGGTCGGTCGCGGCGGTCGTCGTCGGCGCCGAGATCGCCAGGCTGGTCGACCTTCCCGGCGTCCTGCTGATCCTCCTGTCGGTGGTCGCCGCGATGCTTGCGGGCGCCGCGCTCGCTGGGATCGCCGGCTTACTGAAGGCGACCGTCGGTGCCCACGAGGTGATCACCACGATCATGCTCAACTGGATCGTGATCTGGGTCGCGTCGTATCTCTTCGGCGTCGGCGGCCCACTCCAGACGGACGTCGACCCGTCATTTCCGTTGTCGAACGACGTCGTGGAGAAGGCGAAGCTCTACGTCTGGTGGGGCGATCCGATCCTGCAGGGCCTGCACATCGGGTTCTTCGTCGCGCTGGGATCGCTCGTCGTGTACTGGGTGATGCTCAATCGCACGACCCTCGGCTACGGCGTGCGTGCGGTCGGCTTCAACCCCGAAGCCGCGCGGTACGGCGGCATCAGCGTCGCGTGGAACTACGTTCTCGCGATGGGCGTCGCCGGTGCGTTCGCGGGCCTCGCAGGCGCACTCGACATCCTCGGCTGGCAGTCCCACCTCGACACAGGGGACATCAAGGTGTCGACGATCGGGTTCGTCGGCATCGCCGTCGCGCTGCTCGGGCGCAACACCGCCGTCGGCGTCGGCATGGCCGCGCTGCTCTTCGCGGCGCTGCAGACGGGGACCTCGACGAGAAACCTCGACCCGAGCGTGTTCTCGCCCGAGCTCGCGTCGAGCCTGACGCTCATCATCCAGGGCCTGATCGTCCTGTTCGTGGGCGCGGACCTCATCGTCCTGATCGTCATCCGACGGCTACGTCGCGCCCGGCTGAGGAGCGCCTCGCCGTGACGAGTCGCTTCCTGACCCGGCGCACGCTCGCGTGGGTCGGCGTCGTCGTCGGCGTCTGCGCGGCGCTCGTGGCGTTGCCCCCGGTGGGGGCCCGCAGCCCCGTCTGGCCCGTCGTGATCGGGCTCGTCGCGCTCACGGTCGGCATCGGCTCGTTCATCCGCGGGGAGCGGCGGATCGGTTGCTACGCGATCGCGGCCGGCGTGCTCGGCTTCGTGATCGGCTATCTCGCTACCCGTTCGAGCGTCGGCCATCTCGAGGCGGTTGTGGTCTGGAGCGCTCTGTTCGCGTCGACGCTGCGCTTTGCGACCCCTCTGATCTTCGCCTGCGATCGGAGGGCTCTTCTCCGAGCGATCCGGCGTCGTGAACATCGGCCTCGAGGGGATGATGCTGACCGGCGCGTTCTTCGCCATATGGGGCACCGACGTGACCGGCACCTGGGAGCTCGGGCTCGTGATCGGCATGCTCTCCGGCGGGGCGATGGCGCTCGTGTACGCGTTCTTCGCCATCACGCTGCGCGCGGATCAGATCGTGGGCGGCACAGCGGTGAACCTGCTCGCGCTGGGTCTGACGGGCTACCTCCTGATCGACATCTACGGGACCGAAGGCACGCCGACCGACCTCGAGGGGATCCCCACGATCGATACGGGCTCGCTGGACGGGATCCCCCTCGTCGGGAACTTCCTGTTCGACGCGGAGAGCGGAGTGCTCGGCAACGCCAGCGGGATGATCTGGGCGGCGATCGTGCTGATCCCGGTCACGTACGTGGTCGTGTTCAGGACACCGATCGGCCTGCGCCTGCGTGCCGTCGGCGAGCAGCCGCGCGCGGCGGACACGGTCGGGATCAACGTCTACCTCGTGCGCTACGGGGCCGTGACGCTGTCGGGCATGCTGGCCGCCGCCGGCGGAGCGTACCTCTCGTTCTCGGTCCTCAGCTTCACCCCGAACCTCACGGCGGGGCGCGGCTTCATCGCCCTCGCTGCCCTGATCTTCGGCAACTGGCGGCCGGTCGGCGCGGCGGCCGCATGCCTCCTGTTCGGATTCTCGAGCGCCCTTGCGAGGAGCATGCAGGAGTATTCGACGTCGATCTCGACGCTGTTCGAGGCGCTTCCGTACGTCCTCACCCTCATCGCGGTCGCAGGAGTGATCGGCCGCTCGATCCCGCCCGCCGCTGTTGGTCGCCCCTACAAGAAGCAGTAGCGTCGCGTCCCGGGGGCGTTCGGGGCGCGCGACGTGCTGGCGGTCGTCCTCGGGCGTCGTGTCGGTGTTGACGATGCCCGTGGCGGTGGTCGTCGACCCGGTACTCGGGCTCGTACGACCTCGTGCACTCGGCGCTCGCGATCCCGGTCGGCCTCGTCACCGGCGCTGCTCGCGCTGCGCCTCTCGGGCGGCCGCGCGCGGTGCGGTCCCGCTCGAAAGCCGCCCGCGCTCGCGGGCCGGCCGCCTGCTCGGCCTCGGCTGGGCTCTGGCTGGCGGGTGCGGCGCTCGTCGCGGTCGCCTTCTACGGCGTGCTGACGTACCTCGGCAACCGGCTAGCTTCCACCGGCGCCGCGGGCTGTCTCTACAATGCCAGGCTCGTGTTTGCGATCGGATCGAGCCTGCGCGAGGCCCGCACCCGTCAGGCCCTGGAGTTCGAGGAGATGGAGTCCCGCACGAAGGTGCGGGGCGAAGTATCTGCGCATGCTCGAGGAGGAGCGGTTCGACCAGCTTCCCGGCCACACCTACACGAAGGGCTTCCTGCGGGTCTACGCGGACGCTTTGGGGCTCGACGGGCGCCTCTACGTCGACGAGTACAACTCGCGATTCGTCGCCGGTGACGAGGACTACGCGCCTCGGACGCGCCGCGTGCCGCCGGTTCGCCATCGCCGCCAGCAGCGGCGTGAATCACGCATCGTGGTCGTCACGGTGCTGGCAATCGCCGTGCTCACGGCTCTCGTGATCGCCGCGTGGCGCTTCGGCGGGCCCGACGAGCCGCTGGTGCAAGGCGTCAACACGCCTGACGGACAGGTGGGCACGGGCGCCGGCGTGACGGGACAGACGCACACGCTCGAGGTGCGGGCGACGAAGGGCCCCTCGTTCGTCGAGGTGCGTGCGGGCTCGCCGAGCGGCGCGCCGTTGTTCACGGGCACGCTCGAGCGAGGCAGGTCGCAACGGTTCACGCGCAAAGCGTTGTACCTCTACGTTGCCAAGCCACGGAACGTCGTCGTGAAGCTGAACGGGAACCCCGGCCTGCTGTCGCGCGGCGGCGAGCTTCTCGTTCCCGCTCCGTCCGTCGGGTGAGCCGGCCCCGCGCGGCGATCGTCGTCACCGGCAGCGAGCTCGTCCGCGGCGAGCGCACCGATCTGAACGGCCCGTTCTTCGCGCGTGCAGCGCTCGGGCTCGGTCTCGAGCCCGCACGCATCACCGTCGTCGGCGACCATCCCGAGGAGCTCGAGGATGCGCTGCGTGGCGCCGTGGCGGAAGCGGATCTCTGCCTCGTCTCCGGTGGCCTGGGACCGACGCACGACGACCGCACCGTCGAGCTGGTGGCGAAAGTGACCGAGAGGGCGCTGGTCGTCGACGCGGCGCTCGAGCACCGTATCGAGGACATCTCGAGGATGATCGCCGACCGCCTCCGCAGGCCGTACGCGGACTTCACGGCGGGCGTGCGCAAGCAGGCCATGGTTCCCGAGGGTGCGATCGTGCTCGGGCCGGCCGGCACGGCTCCCGGGCTCGTCGTCGACGCGGGCGGATGCGTCGTCGTGGTGATGCCCGGCCCGCCCAGCGAGCTGCGCCGGCTGTGGCCGCTCGCGCTCGAGACCGCCCCGGTGCGGGGCGTGCTCGGCCGTGGGCAGCCTCCGGGCCGTCGTGCGCTGCGGTTCTACGGAGCGAGTGAGTCAGCAGTGGCGCAGGCGCTGGCCGACGTGGGCGGCGACGGCGGCGGCGTCGAAGCGACGATCTGCGCCCGCGATTTCGAGATCCACGTGGATCTCGTCGTCGAGCCCGGCGCAGAGAAGCGCGCTGACGCGATCGCGGCCGGATTGCGTGAGCCGCTGGCCCGCTACCTGTTCGCAGAGGACGAGCGCTCGGTGCAGGAGATCGTGCTCGGCCAGTGCCGTGCGCAGGGGCTCAGTCTCGCCACCGCCGAGTCGTGCACCGGCGGCATGGTCGCGGCCCGGCTGACCGACGTGCCAGGCTCGAGCGACGTGTTCGTCGGGGGTGTCGTCGCCTACTCGGACGAGGTCAAGGCACGCGAGCTCGAGGTGCCCGAGGAAACGCTGGCCCAGTATGGCGCCGTGTCGGCCGAGACGGCCGCGGCGATGGCCGAGGGAGCGCGGCGGCGCCTCCGCGCGGACGTGGCCGTCTCGGTGACCGGCATCGCCGGACCGGGTGGCGGCACCGCGGACAAGCCGGTCGGGCTGGTGTTCTTCCATGCATCGGGGCCGGGTGGTGAAGAGGCTCTGCGGTTCGACCTTCCCGGCGATCGCGACTGGATCCGGTCACGCTCGACGGTCGTGGCGCTGCACCTGGTGCGACGGCTATTGGACGACGGTCGCGGCGGCGCGGGCTCCTGACACGAAGGGGTCACGAAGGCGTATGACCTCGGTGGGTAGCGTCGGTGGCGATGACCTCCGGCTCTTCCTCGCCCTCAGGCTTCCCTCATCGACGCTGGACGTCCTCGAGAGCTGGGGCGCAGAGCACCTGCACGGCGGACGGATCGTGAGCCGGGAGAGCGTGCACGTGACGCTTGCCTTCCTTGGGTCGCGCCCGGCGGGTGACCTGCCCGGCATCGTGGAGGTGCTTCGGGATGCGGCCGTGGCGTCACGTCCGGCTCCGCTCGAGCCGGTTCGGTATCGAGAGACCGCGAGCGTCGGGATGATCGTCCTGGACGATCCGACCGGGCACGCGGCGGAGCTCGCCGAGACGCTGCACGACTCACTCGAGGCGCTGGGTGTCTATCGACGGGAGGCTCGGAAGTGGCTTCCGCACGTCACGGTGTTGCGATTCCGCTCACGCCCGCGACTCGAACCACCGCTCCCGGCGACCGGAACATTCGTTCCGTCCGACGCTGCTGCTTACCTATCTCGCCTGTACCGGGCCGGCGCCCGGTACCACGTGCTCGAATCGATCGCAGTAGGAGGGACGACGCCATGAATCGCGACGAAGCGCTCGAAGTCACGCTCGGACACATCGAGCGCCAGTTCGGCAAGGGCTCGGTGATGCGGATGAGCGACTCCGCCCAGGTGTCCGTCGGGGCGGTCTCGACCGGATCGCTCTCCCTCGACATTGCACTCGGCATCGGCGGGCTCCCCCGTGGCCGCGTGGTCGAGATCTTCGGGCCGGAGTCGTCGGGGAAGACGACGCTGGTCTACCACGTGATCGCAGAGGCGCAGCGGCGTGGCGGCATCTGCGCGTTCATCGACGCCGAGCACGCGATGGATCCGTCCTACGCGCGGCGCATCGGCGTCAACATCGACGACCTGCTCGTCTCGCAGCCCGACACCGGTGAGCAGGCGCTCGAGATCTGCGAGCTCCTGATCCGCTCGGGCGCGCTCGACGTCGTCGCCATCGACTCGGTCGCAGCGTTGACGCCGAAGGCCGAGATCGAAGGCGAGATGGGCGACAGCCACGTCGGCTTGCAGGCGCGCCTCATGAGCCAGGCGCTGCGCAAGCTCGCCGGCACGCTGAACCGCACCGACACGATCTGCCTGTTCACGAACCAGCTGCGCGAGAAGATCGGCGTGATGTTCGGGTCCCCCGAGACCACGCCAGGCGGGCGGGCGCTGAAGTTCTACAGCTCGGTGAGGCTCGACATCCGGCGCATCGAGACGCTCAAGGACGGCGTCGAGGCATTCGGCAACCGCGTTCGCGTGAAGGTGGTCAAGAACAAGGTGGCGCCGCCGTTCAAGCAGGCGGAGTTCGACATCATCTACGGCTCCGGCATCTCCTGGGAAGGGACGGTGCTCGACGTCGGCCTGGAGCGGAAGATCGTGACGAAATCCGGCTCGTACTTCAGCTTCGGCGACGAGCGGCTCGGCCAGGGACGTCAGAACGCGACCGCTTTCCTCGCCGAGAACCCGGATCTCGTGCAAACGATCCTCGCTCGGATCCAGGCGGACGCGGGGCCGGAGCAGATCGTCTCCGCGCGTCTGCTGCCGACAATGCCGGCTTCGCCGGAGGGCTTGGAGGAGGCGGTGCCCGAGGAGCCTGCCGTCGACCGGGAGGAAGCCGAAGCTCCGGTCGAAGCCGGGTAGATGGCTCATGCCGGGTGCGCCGCGCTCGCCTGACCCCGTCGAGCTGGCATGCCGTGCGTTGCGCTTTCGCGACCATTCGGCAGCGTCGCTCGACGCCCGCCTGGAACGCCGCGGCATCGGGGCCGAGGAGCGGGCGGCGGCGGTCGCCCGCCTCGAGGAGCTCGGCTACGTCGACGACGCGCGCTTCGCCTTCGGACGCGCGCTGACGCTCGCGGAGCGAGGTGCAGGAGACCTGCTGGTCGCGGACGATCTCGAGCGTCACGGCGTCGACGTGGAGCTCGTGACGGAGGCGATCGCGGCGCTGGAGCCGGAGTTGGAGCGTGCCCAGGTGATCGTGGCACGCCGTGGGGCTACCGCGAAGACGGCTCGGCTGCTGGCGACGCGGGGCTTCGGCGCGGACACCATCGAGGGCGTCATTGCGGCCGCCGGCGGGGACGCGTTAGGATGAGAATGCTTCATCCGACATTTCCCTGCACACGAGCTTTTCCGAATCGCCGATCTTCTGTGAGCCTCATGACGACCACCCGATTGTCCCCGGCGCCGGTCCTGCGTGGACCGGTCGAGGAGGGCGCGCCCACCTAGGGCATTGCAGCAGCGCCGTGCCGGAGTGCCCGCCTGCGGGCGAAATGCGGATGTGAGCAGCCGCGACGTGTGTCGCGGTCAACCGAATCCCACTCGAAGGAGCGGGCATGCTCACGGTCATCGCGGTGGTTGCTGGAGTCGTCGTCGGCGCGGCTGCAGCAGCGTTGTGGCTCCGCGCTGCGAGCGGCTCCGGCGTGCGCAAGGCCGAGGAGGAGCGACGCGCGCTGGTCGAGACGGCCAACCGGGAGGCGGAGACGCTGCGCCGTGAGTCTCTCATCGAGGCGAGGGAGGAGGCCGTCCGCTACCGCGCGACGATCGAGCGGGAGCTGCAGGACGAGAGGGTCAACACGGCGCGGATCGGCGAGCGGGTGGTGCAGCGTGAAGCGGAGCTCGAGGCGAGGGAGCTCGAGCTGACGCGGCGCGATCAGGGCGTGGCAGATCGCGAGACGCACGCCCGCCAGCTGCAGGAGGACCTCAAGAGCGCCCGCGACGATGCGTTGAAGGAGCTGGAGCGGGTTGGCTCGATGACGACGCAGGAGGCGAGGGCGCTGTTGCTCGAGCGCTCGGAGGACCTCGTTCGGCACGAGCTCGCGCGGAGCGTGCGCCAGCTCGAGGAGGAGGCGCGGGCCGAGTCCCGGCGCCGTGCGCGCGCCCTGGTCGCTGACGCGCTGCAGCGAGTGGCGGCGAGCCACACAGCGGAGACGACGGTGACAGTCGTCGAACTGGCGTCTGACGACATGAAGGGCCGCATCATCGGCAGGGAGGGGCGAAACATCCGCACGCTGGAGCATCTCACTGGCGTCGACTTCATCATCGACGACACGCCGCACGCCGTCGTGCTCTCGTCGTTCGACGGCCTCCGGCGGGAGATCGCGCGCCTGACGCTGGAGAAGCTGATCGAGGACGGCCGCATCCACCCGGCGCGGATCGAGGAGATGTACTACCAGTCGAAGGCGGAGCTGGACGAGCACGTACGGCAGGCGGGCGAGCAGGCCGTGTTCGAGGCGAACTGCGGCGACTTCCACGAGGAGCTCGTGAAGATCCTCGGGCGGTTGCGGTACCGCACGAGCTTTGGGCAGAGCGTGCTGCGCCACACCCTCGAGGTGGTGCACCTGGCCGGGATCATGGCCGCCGAGCTCGGCGCGGGGGTGAAGACGGCGAAGCGCGCGGCCCTGCTGCACGACGTCGGCAAGGCGATGACGCACGAGGTGGAAGGGTCGCACGCGTCCGTCTCCGCGCAACTCGCCCGGCGCTTCGGCGAATCGGACGGCGTTGTGCACGCCATCGAGGCGCACCACTACGAGGTGCAACCGCAGACGGTCGAGGCGGTGCTCGTGATCACCGCGGATGCCATCTCCGCCTCGCGTCCGGGCGCGCGAGGCGAGAGCCTCGAGCACTACATCAAGCGACTGGAGGCACTCGAGGAGATCGCCACCACGAAGCGCGGCGTTGCCAAGGCGTACGCGCTCCAGGCGGGGCGAGAGATCCGGGTCATCGTCGAGCCCTCCGAGATCGACGACCAGGCAGCCGCACTGTTGTCGTACGAGATCGCCCGTGAGATCGAAGATCAGCTCGAGTATCCGGGGCAGGTCAAGGTGATCGTGATCCGGGAGTCGAGAGCAGTGGAAGTGGCGACGTAGGGGCGAGCTTGCGACCTCCGAGTGATGAGGCGGCCGGCCCTCCGGGGCTCAGGATCGACCACTGCGTGATCGCCGTGTCGGACTGGGGACGCTCGAACCGCTTCTACGCCGACGTGCTCGGAGCGGAGGTACACCAACGTGACCGCTGGTTCGGCCAGTACCGCTTCGGCGACTGGCAGCTGAACGTGCACGGGCCCGGGTTCGAGGGGATCAACGCGGCGCAGCCGGTCGTGCCGGGAAACAGCGACCTCTGCTTTGTCTGGCCGGGTCCGATCGAAGGCGCGGTCGAGCACCTGGAGCGCCACGGGGTAGCGATCGAAGCCGGGCCGATCGAGGGCGCATCGGGCGCCGGGGGAGACGGTTGTCACGTGTACTTCCGCGATCCGGACGGCAGCCTGCTCGAGTTCGTCTCCTACGAGCGGGGCGCCTGATGGACCCGCGCTCGGCGGCGGCTGCGTGGGTGGACGGCTGGTCACGCGCCTGGCCGGTAGGCGACGCAGCTCTCGTGGCCGCTCTCTACGCCAGCGACGCCGTGTTCTACTCGCATCCGTTCCGGGAGCGCCAGGGGCCCGGCGAGTACGCGGCCTGGGCGTTCGCGGATCAGCGTCGCGCCGAATGTCGCTTCGGCAAGGCGGTCGTGTCGGGCGACCGCGCCGCCGTCGACTGGTGGGCGGTCATCACCGCCGAGGACGGGAGTGAGGAGACGGTCGCGGGCACGTCGTTGCTCCGCTTCGGCGGCGACGGCCTCGTCGTCGAGCAGCGGGACGTGTGGGCCGGCCAGCCGGGTCGCCACGAGCTGCCCGAGTGGGCCGCGTCATAGGGTGTGGCCCGCCACCGGGGATACCCGGGGCCTGACGCCTACAATGGCCGGTCGATGAGGCGTTACCACGTCACCACATTCGGCTGCCAGATGAATGCGCACGACTCCGAGCGCATCAAGGGCATGCTCGAGTCGCTCGGTCTCGGTGAGACGGCAGCAGCGGACGACGCAGACGTGCTGGTCTTCAACACCTGCACCATCCGCGAGAAGCCGGACACCCGGCTGGCCGCGTACCTGGGGGACGCCGCGGCACGCAAGCGGCGGCACCCGGACATGGTGATCGCCGTCGGCGGCTGCTACGCCGAGGCTCAACGCGAGCGGATCTTCGAGCTGTACCCGTTCGTCGACGTCGCCTTTGGGCCGGGGTCGATTCCGCACCTGGGCGAGTGGATCGCCGCCGGAGGCTATGCAGTCTCGCGTGGCCGCTTCGGCACGCACGAGCACTTCGCCGCCAACCTCCCCATGCGACGCGAGCGACCGTTTCAGGCATGGGTGCAGGTCTCGATGGGCTGCAACTCCGCGTGCGCGTACTGCATCGTCCCGGCCGTGCGGGGTCGCGAGCAGAGTCGGAGGCCCGGCGAGATCGTGGCCGAAGCGACTCGGCTGGCGGCGGACGGGAGTGCGAGAGCTCACGCTGCTCGGCCAGAACGTCAACTCGTGGGGGCGCGATCTCCGACCGGAGCTCGAGACCGAGTTCGGCGAGCTGCTCCGCGCCTGTGACACCGTCGAGGGGATCGAGCGGATCCGGTTCACGAGCCCACATCCGAAGGACTTCCGCGCCCCCGTGATCGAGGCGATGGCGGAATGCGCAAGCGTGTGCGAGCACGTGCACCTGCCGCTCCAGTCCGGCTCGAGCACGGTGCTCAAGCGCATGCGCCGCACCTACACGATCGAGCGGTACGTGAGTCTCGTCGAGCGCCTTCGTGCTGCGATCCCCGACCTCGCGATCGGCACAGACCTCATCGTGGGCTTCCCCGGCGAGACCGAGCGTGACTTCTCCGCCACGCTGGCCGCCGTTCAGGACGTCGGCTTCGACAGCGCCTTCACGTTCATCTACTCGCCCAGGCAGGGAACGGAAGCGGCTGTCATGCCCGATCAGGTTGCAGAGCCGGTCAAGCACGAGAGGCTCGAGCGGCTGGTCGACGCGGTGCAACGGGTCGCAGCCGCACGCAACGCAGACCGGGTCGGCAGGTCGGAGGAGGTGCTCGTCGAGGGGGCCAGCCGCACAGCCTCGTCGCTCCTGCGCGGCCGTACGCGCCGCAACACGACGGTCGTCTTCGCCGGCGACGCCGCTCCCGGTGACCTCGTCGACGTCGTGATCGAGAGCGCCACCTCGACGACGTTGCGCGGTCGCGTCAAGGCGCTGGTCGCGGCCTGACGACCGGCGCCGACCTGCGTAGGCAGGGGTGGAGCGATCGGCGCACCCATGGCACGGACCGGTATCACCCCTGTAGAGGTTCCGGCGTTAGGCTCTCGCCGTGGGGAGGAGGCCGGCGGCCCGAGGATGACGCCGGAGGACGTGTCCCTTCCAGACACTGAGGTGCTTGCCGTCTTCGGCCCGACCGCCTCCGGAAAGTCCGCGGTCGCCGAGGACCTCGCGGACCGCCTCGGCACCGAGGTCGTGTCGGCGGATGCGCTCCAGGTCTATCGCGGACTGCCCATCCTGACCAACCAGCCCGCCCGGCCCGCGCGCCTGATCGGCATCCGCGGCATCGAGGAGACGATGTCGGTCGGCGAGTACGCCGGCCTCGCGCATGCTGCGGTCGACGAGCTCGTCACGGCGAACGGATCGGTTGTGGTTGCAGGCGGCACGGGCCTCTACGTGCGCGCCGCACTCGTGGACCTACGGCTTCCGCCCGCTGTCCCTTCGGAGGTACGCGAGCGCTGGGAGCTCGCGTACGACGCCGACCCTGACGGGACGTACGAGGAGCTCGCGCGTCGCGACGCTGCCGCCGCTGCTGCCGTCCATCCACACGATCGCCGTCGCGTCGTACGTGCGCTCGAGCTCGCATCGACCGGGGTCTCGCTCATACCCGATCGTGATCGCCTCTGGTCGCCTGACTACCGGCGCCCGACCCTCGTCATCGGCCTCGACGTCGCCGCCGGAGAGCTCGAGCGGCGCATCCGCGCCCGTACGGAGGCGATGTTCGAGAGAGGTGTCGTCGAGGAGGTGCGCGCTGCGCTCAGCGGAACGGTTTCGATCACCGCTGAGAAGGCGCTCGGGCTCCACGAGATCGTGACTCTCCCTCCGGCGGAGGCTCTCGAGCGGCTCGTGGTGCGAACACGGCAGTATGCCGCCTACCAGCGCAAGTGGATGCGCAGGATCCCGGGGCTCGTCAGCGTGAACGCAACCGGCCCCGCGCACGAGGTGGCAGATGCGATTCTCGAAATGGCACGCACTCGGTAACGCGTATCTCGTCGTCGAGCAACCCGACGCGGGCATGCTCGACGCGGCGCGGGTACGGCTGCTCTGTGATCCGGACCGCGGGCTCGCCACCGACGGCGTGCTCGAGATCGTCCGTCATGCCGCGTCGTCTGCGGAGATCGTCATCTGGAATCCCGACGGCTCTGTCGCCGAGATGTCCGGTAACGGGGTTCGTATCGCCGCCCGCTGGCTCGCCCGGCGTACCGAGTCGGACGACGTCGTGATCACGAGCGCGGGTCGCAGCGTGCCGGTCCGTATGCTCGGCGACGTCCTTGCCGAGACGGAGATGGGTGACGTCAGCGTCGGTGACGAGGAGGTCGTCGCGGCCGGCGAGCCGATCACGCTCACCGCCGTCTCGGTCGGCAACCCACACGCCGTGGTGCGCGTCGACGGTGCAACGCGGGATGACCTGCTTCGCCTCGGGCCTCTACTCGAGAGGCATCCCCGCTTTCCCGAGCGGACGAACGTGCAGCTGGTGGAGCCGCTGGGAGCTCACGACCTGCGGGTGCTGGTCTGGGAGCGCGGCGCGGGGGAGACGCAGTCGTCAGGCTCATCGTCCGTCGCAGCGGCCGCAGTGGCGATCACCCGAGGCTGGTGCGTGAGCCCGGTCACCGCCCATCTTCCAGGCGGGGCGCTGTCCGTCACGTTCGCGGACGGACGCGCAACGCTCGTCGGGCCTGCCGTCGAGTTGGGCGAGGGCCAAACGGACATCTGAGGCTCGGGGTGACATGAGCGTGCGGCCATGTCACATGAAGCCTCTAGTCAAGACAGCAAACAGCTCGTACCATCACGGGCATGAAAGTGCGTGCAGCGGCACTGCTCGGGGTTGTGGCGATGCTCGCCGCAGTCGGCACCGCGTCCGCCACTGCCTTCGTCGTGCTCAAGACCGGCGGCGTGTCCGTCAAGGCTCCGGCAGGCTGGGAGCTCGTGCCGACAGCGGACGCGGGAGCCATCACCGATCCGCGCACGGTGCTCGTCGCCGGTACCGAAGGCGCTGCGCCGCGGCGCTCGGAGTGCCAGGTGGCCGCGTACCGCGTCCCCGCAGAGGGCGCCGTCGTGGTCGTGCTGCGCTGGGCCGGGCGGGCGCCCGAGTGGCTGCCGACGGCGGACGACCTCTCGGAGCTACGTCTTCGCCGCGAGTACTTCGCATGCTTCGACGGTCGCGGCGCGTCGACGCAGATCGCGGTCAAGGGGCGCGCGTATCAGGTGAACGTGATGGTGGGTGATCGCGCAACCGTCAAGACGGCCGCAAACGCGCTCGCCGTGGCGCGCTCGTTCGACACCGTGCGGTAGCTGCTGCTCGGTCACACAGGGCCGGATATATCCGGCCCTACACGGCGATCTCGAACTCGCGCAGGACGTCGTTGAGGGAGGTCTTGAGGTCGGTCGAGGCGCTGCGCTCGCCCACGATCAGCGCACACGGAAGGCCGTACGAACCGGCCGGGTAGTCCTTCTGCCGGACGCCCGGGAGCACGACCTTGCGCGGCGGCACGACGCCGCGGTGCTCGACCGGCTCGGGCCCGGTCACGTCGATGATCGGCACGGACGCAGAGAGCACCACCGTTGGCGCGATCACTGCACCCTCGCCGATGCGAACCCCCTCCACGATCACGGCGCGAGAGCCGACGAAGGCGCCGTCCTCGACGATCACCGGGGAGGCCTGCGGCGGCTCCAGCACGCCGCCGATGCCGACACCACCCGCCAGGTGGACGTCGGCGCCGATCTGCGCGCACGAGCCGACCGTGGCCCAGGTGTCGACCATTGTGCGTGGGCCTACCCACGCGCCGATGTTGACGAAGCCGGGCATCAGCACGACACCCTCGGAGAGGAACGAGCCGTAGCGAGCGACCCCCGGCGGCACGACGCGTACCCCGCGCTCCGCGTAGTCCGACTTGACCGGGATCTTGTCGAGGAATCGCAGCCCGCCGACGTGGAGCGGCTCCACCTTGCGCAGCCGGAAGTACAGCAGGATCGCCTTCTTGACCCAGTCGTTGACGACCCATCCGTCGCCGGTGGGCTCGGCGACTCGGATTTCACCACCATCGAGCAGGCGGATCGCTTCCTCGATCGGCTCTTCCTCGACCCCACCGGCATCCCACAGCTCGTTGATGCGTGCAGCGAGGTCCACGGCGGAGATCATCTCGTATCGCCATGTCCGCGGGTGAGCACGCCGAGCGCCACCGTCAGAGAAGGCCTTCGAGGATCGTGACGGCCCGGGCACAGTCCTCTTCGGTCTGCACGAGGGCGATGCGCGCATACCCCTCTCCTGAATGGCCGAGGTACGAGCCGGGCGACACGAGCACGCCGTGCTCGAGCAGCCTTGCGGCGAACATCTCCGACGTCTCGCCCTCGGGCACCGCGAACCACAGGTACATCGTCGCGCTCCCACCCGCCAGCCGAACGCCTTTGCGCTCGAAGAGCTTGGTGAACAGCCGGCGCTTACGTGCGTACGACTGGCGCGCCCGCACGACGTGCTTCTCGTCCGACCACGCGACAACTGAGGCACGCTGGACGAACTCCTGCGGCGCGGTGCCCACATTTGGCCGAAACTTCTTCAGAGCCTTCACCAGGACGGGGTCGCCGGCGACGAAGCCGCTGCGAAAGCCGGTCATCGAGGAACGCTTCGACAGCGTGTTGAAAACGACGAGGTTCGTCCAGTCGGTGAGCTGGAGTGCGGAGACGGGCGCCTCATCGGTCCAGAGCTCCGTGTAGGCCTCGTCGGACGCGACGACGAAGCCGTGCTGACGGGCGAGCGCCGTCAGCCGCTCGTAGAAGGCGAGCGGTGCGGGCGCCCCGGTCGGATTGTTCGGGTAGTTGACCCAGACGAGCGCCGCCTGCTTCCACTCGAAGACCGAGACGGCGTCCAGGTCGGGCAGCCACGCGTTCTTCTCGAGGAGCGGGAGTTGGCGCACATTGGCGCCCGCGAACAGCGCGCCCCGCTCGGGCACGGGGTACCCGGGCTCGGTGACCACGACCGTGTCACGACCCGCCTCCAGGTCGAGCACGACCGGCGCGAACGTGAAGATCGCCTCTTTCGAGCCGAGCGTCGGGATCACGTGCACGTCGGGATCGAGCGTGACCCCGAAGCGACGCCTTGCCCAGGCTGCGATCGCCTCGCGCAACTCGGGCAGGCCCACC
Source organism: uncultured Actinomycetes bacterium (assembly GCA_963724995.1). GTDB lineage: Bacteria > Actinomycetota > Thermoleophilia > Gaiellales > Gaiellaceae > Gaiella. The sequence goes on along the minus strand of CAVRXC010000020.1, from coordinate 21,022 downwards.
GCGGCCGGATACCCCATCCGCTCTCGAACGCCGTCCTTGAGCGCCTCGATGATCCGCGGATCGGTGGGCTCTCGGGGGTCGCCCATGCCGAGATCGATGACCTCCAGCCCCTGGGCGCGCCGGTCGCTGGCCGCTTGAGTGAGCCGCACGAACGGGTAGGTCGCCTGGCCGCGAAGGATCGGGGACAGAGGCACGTCGAGACGCTACCGGCTGAGAAACCGGTGCAGCGTCTCGTACGCGTGGACCAGCGCATCGATTCGCACGTGCTCATCGCGCGTGTGCGCAAGTGCCGGGTGCCCTGGGCCGAAGTTGACCGCGTCGATGCCGGCGGCCGTGAAGTCCGCGACATTCGTCCACGCCTGCTTCGGCTCGATCCCGGTCGCTCCCGACTCCAGCAGCTCACCGACGAAGGGTGACGCGGTCACAACCGCGCCCGGCGGAGCATCGCCGACGATCTCGAGCTCCGCGTCGACGGGGACGAGCGAGCGTAGGTACATCTCGGCCTCTGCGCTCGTTCGGTCGGGCGCGTAGCGGAAGTTGAGGTGCGCGACGGCAGCGTCAGGGACGACGTTGTCCGCGATACCGGCGTGTATCCGCGTGGCGGTCAGCACCTCGCGGAAGGTGAGCCCGCCGACGATCACGTCGCGCGGCTCCATGGCTGAGATCGAGGAGAGCCCGGCCACGGCGCGGTCGATCGCGTTGTCCGCGAGCCAGGGTCGGGCCGAGTGACCGCTCGTCCCGCGAAACGTAAGTCGCGCGTTCATGCTCCCGAGACAGCCGGCGTGCACGGCGCCGTCGGTCGGCTCGAGCAGCAGCGCGAGCGTGGTCTCGTGCACCAGTGAGGATCGCTCGAACAGCGCGGGGAGGGGATTGTGTTGCTGCGGCAGCTCTTCCTTCCCGAACAGCAGAAGAGCGACGTCCGCGGCGCCATGCCCATCGCGTGCAAGGTCGCGCACCAGCTCCAGAGCCACCGCCAGCCCGCCCTTCATATCGGTGGAGCCCAGCCCGTACACCGCACCGTCTTCGATCCTGCCCGGGATGTTGTCCTGAGCCGGCACCGTGTCGTAGTGACCGGCGAGCACGACGAGACCCGCACCCTCTCGCCGCGGCGGCGCGTACAGGGCAGCGTCGTCCAGCTCGGTCTCGGGAGACCAGCCCGGCGGCACCAGCGAACGCACGTGCGCGCAGATCCGCTCCTCCTTCAGGCTCTCCGAGGAGATATCGACGAGCTCGAGGGTGCGCGCCGCCAGGCGCTCCGCGAGGGGTGCCACGAGCGGAGGCTATCTGCATACTCCACCGCATGACCACGCGACGTCCCGCAGCCTCGAGCGAGCTCGAGCCCGAGCGCGGGCTCGTCGTTGCCGTGCTGCCGAAAGGAGCGGATGCGACCGACGAGCTCGCCGAGATGACAGAGCTCGCGCGAACCGCCGGGGTGGAGCCGGTCGGCGAGCTCGTGCAGCACCGTGTGCATCCGGACCCGCGCACGTACGTCGGCAAGGGAAAGCTCGCGGAGCTGAAGTCGACCTACTCGGAGACGCGGGCCGAGGTGTTGCTCGTCGATGACGAGCTCAGCCCGCCTCAGCAGCGCGCGCTCGAGGACGCGCTCAGCTCGCGCGTCGTCGATCGCACGCAGCTGATCCTCGACATCTTCGCGCAGCACGCCGTCAGCGCCGAGGGCAAGCTGCAGGTAGAGCTCGCGCAGCTGGAGTACAACCTGCCGCGCATGCGGGGCATGTGGCAGCACCTGGAACGTCAGGCAGGCGGCGGCGGCACGGCGCGGGTTGGTGGCGGTGTCGGCACACGCGGTCCCGGCGAGCTGCAGCTCGAGAGCGATCGCCGCATAGCGCGGCGCCGCATCACCCTCATGAAGAAGCGGCTGAAGGCACTCGGTGCGCAACGTGCGACCCGTCGCAAGCAGCGGCGCCGGGCTCAGACGCCGACCGTGGCGCTGGCCGGCTACACCAACGTGGGCAAGTCCACGCTCCTGAACGCGCTCACGGGGGCTGAGGTGTCCGTCGAGAACCGACTCTTCGAGACTCTCGACCCCACGACACGCGGCTTCGAGCACATGGGCAAGCGCTACCTCGTCACCGACACGGTCGGCTTCATCCGTCGTCTGCCGACGCAGCTGGTCGAAGGCTTCGCGTCGACCCTCGAGGAGACGCTGGTGGCCGATCTCGTGCTCCACGTCGCGGATGCATCGCTTCCAGAGGACCGGCTGCGCGAGCAGATCGCCGCCGTGGACGCGGTGTTGACCGAGATCGGCGGCGACCAGATTCCCATCGAGCTCGTCCTCAACAAGATCGATCTCGTCGACGCGCTGGCCGGACGACGGCTCGCCAACCGTTTCCCGCACGCGCTGGCCGTCTCCGCCACCACCGGTGAGGGCCTCGCCGAGCTGCGGGAGCGAATCGCCGAACGGTTCGCCGATCGCTTCGAAGACGTCCGCCTCTTCGTCCCCTACGACGAGGGCAGTGCTCTCGCGGCGCTCTACGCACTCGGAGCTCCCATCTCGGAGCGTGTCGACACTGACGAGGGCGTCGTCATCCGGGCACGGTTGCCGCACCGTGAAGTGCGGCGGTTCGCCGCGTATCTCGTTGCCGACGCGTCGGCGGAGACGGCGGACCACGCGTGATCGAGCTCGAGGTCGCGCGGCTGCGGGACGATGCCGAGCTGCCGTCTCAGGCGTACCCGGGCGACGCGGGACTCGACCTGGTCGCCTGTGAGGAGGTCACGCTCGCCCCGGGAGAGCGCGCGGTGGTGCCGACGGGGATCGCCGTGTCGATACCGGTGGGATACGCCGGGCTCGTGACACCGCGCTCGGGGCTCGCAGCGCGGCACGGGATCTCGGTCGTCAACGGCCCGGGCCTGATCGACTCCGGCTACCGCGGAGAGCTCAAGGCGATCCTGCTCAACACCGACGGCCACGAGTCGTTCACCGTCGAGCGGGGGATGCGAATCGCCCAGCTGGTGGTCGTGCCGGTGGCGGCCACACGGCTCGTGGAGGTGACCGAGCTCGCCGGCTCGGCCCGGGGGGTGGACGGGCTCGGGTCGTCGGGCACGTGAGGCCCGACCCTCGGATCCGCGTCTCTGCCGTCCTGCGCTGGCGCGGCGGCATCCTGCTCTGTCGCCACGAGAAGCGCGGCCGCGAGAACTGGCTCCTACCGGGTGGAGGACTACGGAGCGGCGAGACACTGATCGAGGCGCTCTACCGCGAGCTGGCAGAGGAGACGGGGCTACTCGACGAAGGCGACGAGCTCCCGGTCGAGGGACCTGTCGCGATCGTCGAGTCGATCTCACCGGAGCGGAGCCTGTGGTCCAAGCACGTCGTCCATGTGGTCTTCGCGGGCGATCTGGCGGGCTCGCTCGTCGACGTCACGTCGAATGACGCGGCCGTTCGCGGCCATCGGCTCTTCCAACCGGACGAGCTCGACACGATCGTGCTGCACCCGCCCTTGCAGCGGTTCCTGCGTCGCTGGCAGCCTGGTGATCCGTGCGTCTACCTGGGCTCGCTGTGGGCGGAGTGACAGGTCGAGACCTGGCCTGGGACGGCTGCGTCAACGTCCGTGATCTCGGCGGCCTTCCGCTCGCAGGCGGCGGCACCACACGCTTCGGTCGGATCGTGCGTAGCGACAACGTGCGCCGCCTCTCGCCGCGCGGTTGGGACGAGCTGCGTTCCTACGGGGTGCGTCGGATCGTCGACCTGCGGTTCATGCGCGAGCGAACAGACGAAGCCGACCTACCGGCGGATCTCGACCTGGTTCAGGTGTCGCTCTTCGGAGACCACGATCCGGCCGAGCTGAGTCGTCGAGACGACGTCGTCCGGCGCGCGCTCGACGACGTCGATGCGATCGATCTGTTCTACACGGACACGCTCGAGTCGAGAGGAGAGCACGTGGCAGCCGCCATGCAGGCAATCGCGTCCGCCCAGGATGGCGCCGTCGTCGTCCACTGCCTGGTCGGCAAGGATCGCACCGGGATCGTGTCGGCGCTCCTGCTGCGCCTCGCGGGAGTGCCCACGGAGGCGGTTGCAGAGGACTACGCCTTGAGTGGGCCCGTCGTCGGCCCGCTCGTGGACAACTGGATCGCCGCAGCGGAGGACGAGCACGAGCGCGTCTTCCGCATCCGCGTCAGCGCTGCGCCGGCGGAAGGTCTTCGCCGCGTCCTCGACAAGCTGGAGGAGCGCTGGGGCGGGGAGGAGGCGTACCTGCGTGCGGTAGGTGTGGCAGGTGCCGATATCGAGCGCCTGCGAGCTCGGCTCGTCGCCTGACCACGCAACCGCGGCGGGGCTCAGCTGCGGCCGCCGCGATCTCTCGCGCGCTGCGCGGAGACCGCATGCGCGAGCGTCTCCAGCTCGTCCGGTAGCGGCTCCAGTGGCTCCGGTTGCGTCCCGGTCGCGTGGCCGAGGGCCGCCGAGAGGAGCCAGTCGGCCAGCCAGGGGTTGCGCGGCAGGAGCGGTCCGTGCAGGTAGGTGCCGATCGCGTTGCCCACACGGCAGCCCTCGAAGCCCGAGGCGCCGTCGTTTCCGTACCCGGCCACGACGCGGCCCAGCGGTACCGCGCCTGCGTCGAGCATCGTGCGCCCCGCATGGTTCTCGAATCCCGCCGCTGTGTGCCTCTCACCCGGCGCGAGCTCGCAGTCGAGTAGCACGTCGCCGATCATGCGACGCTCCCCTGCGACCGTCTCGTGAGGGAAGAGGCCCGCGCCGGGCATCCATGACCCGTCGCGACCTCGGTAGCCACGTCCGAGCAGCTGATAGCCGCCGCAGACGGCAAGCAGCGCGGCACCTGACTCGACCGCCGCGGCGATTGTGCTCGCACGCGAAGCGAGGTCGGGTGCGATCAGCGCCTGCTCGCGGTCCTGACCGCCCCCGATGTAGATCAGATCGGCTGCGTCCGGCTCCATCGGGTCGCCGACCCCGATACCGGTCACATCGAGGTCGTGGCCGCGCAACGCAGCCCGGCGCAAGAGCACCGCGATGTTGCCCCGGTCGGCGTAGATGTTGAGGTAGTCCGGATAGAGGTGGCTGACGCGGATCCTCACGGGATGGTCTCCCAGTACGGCGGCACGAAGCCTCGATCGGTGAGCACGGAGCGGAGCCGCAGCATGGCGGTGTAGGTCGGGAGCACCGCCAGCTCCTCGCCCTCCGCGACGAGCTCGAGGCCTCGGTCGAGCGCCGCCTCGAGGTCGGGGATCACCTCGATCCGGTCGCGCGCGAAGCCTGCGTAGGTGAAGCGGAGCGCCAGCTCTGCGGCGCGGTCACCGGCGACGACGATGCGCTCCGCGTGGTCGAGGAGAGGCTCGAAGTCCACGTCCCAGATCCAGGAGACGTCCCGTCCGTCGGCAATCGCGTCATTGAGTGCCACGACGAGCGTGCCGGGGATGCCACCGCTCTCGAGCGTGCGGATCGCCTCGTTCGCGCCGGCGGGGTTCTTGATCAGCAGCAGGAGAAGCCGCCGTCCGCCCGCGTCGATGCGCTCGAAGCGGCCGAACGCTGCTCGAAACCCGGTCAGGCCTGCGACGATCTGATCGAGCGGCGTGCCGAGCGCGTGGCACAGGCTCGCTGCAGCGAGCGCGTTGTAGACGTTGTAGACGCCCGGTAGCGGCAATCGCACGCGGGACTCTCCGGCAGGAGTGACGAGCCGGAACGACGTGGCCTCGAGCCCGTGTAGCTCGACCTCTCGTGCGGCGACGTCGAGCGGAGGCCGGGCATGCCCACAGGAGGGGCACCGGTAGTCGCCCAGGTGGCCGACGTACGCGGCGGCGTAGGCGTACGGCGTCCCGCACCGTAGGCAGTACTTCGAGTCGGCAGCGTGCTGCAGCGCCGGGCGCGCAACGCGCGCGTCGTCGACGCCGAACCGGATCGCTCCGCTTCGCGTCTCCGCCAGACCCGCGACAAGTGGATCGTCTGCGTCGACGATCAGCGTCGTCGCAGCGGGCAACCGGCGGACGGCGGCGCTCCAGCGCTCGGCGATGTGCTCGAGCTCGCCGTACCGGTCGAGCTGGTCGCGAAAGAGGTTCCCGAGCACGACTGCGCGCGGGGCGATCCGACGCAGCACCTCCGGCAATGCGAACTCGTCCACCTCGAACAGGCCCAGCTCGGCATCGCGGGCATGGAGCAGGGTGGAGGCAACCCCGGAGGCGAGGTTCGCGCCCGAGTTGTTCCACGCGAGGCGTCGAGAGCGGCCGAGGATCGCAGCAGCCATCGCGGTCGTGGTGGTCTTCCCGTTGGTCGCCGAGACGACTGCAGTGCCGCTCGTGAGCCGGCGGGCGAGAGCGTCGACCGCGCCAGGGTCGATCTTCCAGAGCAGCTTCCCGGGGAGTGTCGTGCCGCCGCCGCGTCCGGCCGCTCGGGACAGTGAACCGGCCAGCCGGGCGGCGGTGGTCTCGATGGCGAGGCGTGCGCTCACTCCGGCGAGCCTACCCAGGGCCGTCGACTCAGGGATCTGACCAAGGGTTGTTCTGGATCCTTGCACATTTCACAGAATGATCTAGTATCATTGCATGGGCCGACGGCGACGTCCGCACCCGGCAGTCGCCGGCATCGACGAGGCCGCGCTTGCCGCGTTTCGCGCGGGTTTGCGCCGCAGGTACACGGACGAGGAGATCCTCGGAGAGTTGCGAGCGTCGGCAGGTCGCCTGGGGCGGTCGCCGACGATGCGTGAGTTTGCCGCAGATCCGGAGGCGACAGTGCACCCGCAGACGGTGATCGAGCACTTCGGCACGTGGAACGCCGCCAAGCGGGCGGCGGGATTGACCGCCAGGCGCTTCATCAGCCGGGAGGAGATGGTGCGCCAGCTCCGCGAGCTGGGCGAGGAGCTCGGCCGGGTGCCGACCGCCCGCGACGTCCAGGCGAGCCGCGGGCGCGTCGCCTCGAAGTCGCTCATCTGGCACACGTTCGGCTCTCTGTCCGCAGCACTGCGCGAGGCGGGCTTCGACGTGCCCATCGGGGAGGAGCGACTCGAGCGCGCCGTCGCACAGGGAGCGATCCTCGCGCGCCGGCTCGGCCGCCTGCCGAAGATGGCCGACTGGAAGAACGCGCGTCGTGACGACCCGGCGCTGCTCTCCGAGTGGCAGGTCTACCGGATGGTCGACATCGATGCGGGGCCCTGGGCGGCGTTTCAGTTTCTCGTGCGCGAGAGGCTGCGCGAGGAGGGGGTGGCGGTGGCCACCGACGGCAGGCTCGCATGACCGAGGGCGCGGCAGTCGTACACTCGGGTCGTGAGCGGCGCTTGTGCTTCGTGTGGGGCGGGGAACGGGCCCGAGGCCCGTTTCTGCAGCTCCTGCGGTGAGGCGCTCTTCCGAGAGTGCCCGGGGTGCGGCGCCGAGCAACCCGCGAGCGCAGCGTTCTGCTCGAGCTGCGGGATGACTCTTGTCGCGGGCGCTCGGCGCGCCGCGGCATCGACCGAGAGGGACGAGCGAAGGGTCGTGACAGTGCTCTTCGCCGACCTCGCGGGCTCGACCGCGATCGGCGAGCGCCTGGACCCCGAGGATGTGCGCGAGCTTCAGGGCGAGCTCTTCGAGCTCGTCAACGCCGAGGTCGAGGGCCATGGCGGCGTCACAGAGAAGTTCGTCGGGGACGCCATCCTGGCCGTGTTCGGGATCCCGCAGGCGCACGACGACGACGCCGAGCGTGCCGTGCGAGCGGCGCTTGCCGTGCGAGAGGCATTCCCCGGCTTCGCAGCGCGTGTCAGCCGGCGCCACGGGCTGGAGGTCGGGTTGCGCGTCGGCGTCAACACCGGCGAGGTCGTTGCCGGGCGTGAGGCAGCCGCACGTGGGGAGCTGATGGTCAGCGGCGACGCCGTCAACGCGGCCGCCAGGCTGCAGCAGCGAGCAGAGCCTGGACAGGTCCTGGTCGGGGAGCGCAGCGTCGCCTCGACGCGCCGGGCAATTCGCTACCGCGACGTCGGCGCTGCCGCAGCGAAGGGCAAGCGGGACCCGATGCGTGCCTGGGAGGCGTTGTCGGTGTCTGCGGCGCCGGGTCAGCGCGGCTACGAAGGGTTGACCGCGTCGCTGATCGGGCGTGACGACGAGCTCGACATCCTCAACGCGTTGACGGCTCGAGTCGAGCGTGAGCGCGCACCTCAGCTCGTGACGCTCTTCGGCCAGGCGGGAGTCGGGAAGTCGCGGTTGCTGGACGAGTTCGTTGCGCAGCTGCCGCAGGGGCGGATGTTGCAGGGACGTTGCCTGCCGTACGGTGACGGCATCACGTACTGGCCGCTTGCCGAGGCGGCCAAGGGCCACGCCGGCGTCCTCGACAGCGACCCGGCGGAGACTGCGCTCGAAAAGCTCAGGTCTGCGATCGAGCCACTTCTTGGCACGGATGCCGAGCGTGTGCTCGAGGCCGTCGCGTGGACAATCGGCGTGGTGCTGCCGGGCACGTCCACTTCGGACACGACCGATGTCGGCGCTCGACTGCGCGAGGCGTGGACGAAGTATCTAGCCGCTCTGGGCCGGGAGCGACTCACGGTGCTGGCGATCGAGGACGTCCACTGGGCGTCGGAGCCGCTGCTCGACCTCCTGGAGCAGCTCACCGAGAGACTCGAAGACACTGCCGTGCTGACCATCTGCACCGCCCGGCCCGAGTTCCTGGACACGCGTCCGGCGTGGGGCGGGGGGATCCGCAACGCGTCCTCCATCAGCTTGTCCCCGTTGCCCCCGGACGAGTCGAAGCTTCTGGTGGCCGACCTTCTCGGTGCGGACGGGCTGCCGGCCGACGTGACGGCGCGCGTCGTCGATCGTGCCGGAGGCAACCCGTTCTACGTCGAGGAGATCCTGCAGATGTTGATCGAGCGGGGCGCGATTGCGCGTGAGAACGGCCACTGGATCATCCGCGAAGCGTTACCGGATGCCGAGATCCCGGACTCGGTGCACGGGGTGATCGCCGCCAGGATCGACCTGCTCGACGCGGATGCGCGCGACGCGCTCCGTCGGTGCTCCGTGATGGGCCGTGTGTTCTGGCCGCCTGCGGTCGGGGTCGAGGAGGAGCTGATTGCCGGTCTCGGCCGCGGCGGTCTCGTTTTCGAGCAACCGGCGTCGATGATCGCGCAGATGCGCGAGTTTGCGTTCAAGCACGCGCTGACTCGCGACGTCGCGTACACGACGTTGCCGCGCGCCGAGCGCGGAGCCCTGCACCGAAAGGTTGGCGAGTGGCTCGAAGGAGTTGCTCCCGGCCGCGAATCCGAGACGGCGGAGCTCGCTGCCTTCCACTACGCACAGGCGCTCGACTACGGCGAACGCGACGAGCAGGTCACGGCCCGTGCCTTTGCATTGCTCCTGTCCGCCGGCGAGACGGCGCTCGCGCGTGCAGCCATGGTCTCGGCCGAGCCGTTGCTCGACCGTGCGCTCGAGCTGGCCGTCAACGAGCGAGACCGGGCGTTGGCGCTCTTCGCCCTCGGCCGCACCGACATCGCGCTCGGCCGTGGAGAGGGGGCGATCGCACGCCTTCATCTCGCGGAGAACGCAGCTCGATCGATCGCAGACCCTGTTCTGCGGTCCGACATCCTGGGGTGGAAATCAAGGGCATGGTGGCTCGCCGGGCGACGAGCCGAGGCTGTCGGCGCTGCAGAGGACGCAATAGCTGCGCTGGGCGGCCTGCCAGAGACGCCTCAGCTGGCCCGTGCGCTCGCACGCCGGTCGCAGCTGGAGATGCTGGGCAGCGTGCCGGCTGCCGTGGAGCATGCACGCGAGGCGGTCGAGGTCGCGAGACGCGTCGGTGACGGATTCGCCGAAGCGAACGCGCGGACGAACCTTTTCACCGAGCTCGCCAACGAAGGCGTCGAGCCCGACGCGGAGGAGCTCGACGAGATCGTCGAGCTCGCCGTGAGGGCCGGCGCGTACGACGAGGCCTACCGCGCGGTGGTCAACCTCGCCTGGTCGGCTCAGGCCTACTGGCACGTCGACACTCTCGATCGTGTCATCGCCGCTGCAATGCGCCCGATCGCGCACGTCACGGCGCCCGAGCTCTTCGGCGCGTACCTGACGATATCGATGGCGAAGCTCGTTCTCGTGCCGGCAGGTCGCTGGACAGATGCCGATGCCGCAGTCGCGGAGGTCGGCTACCTCCCACGCGCGACGCATTCGGGGTCCAACTTCGTGTGGCTCGAGGTGGCCGGGGGCCTGGCGCTGCGGCGTGGCGACCTGACGCGCGCAGGCGAGCTCATGCCCGAGCTGCAGGAGGGATCGCTGGCCGTCGGCGAGCCACAGCGCGTCGTGCCGATGGCCTCGATCGTCGTTCCCTGGGCTGCACTGACAGGAGATCGGTCGACGGTGGGTCATGTGACGGACGCGGTGCTCGCGCTCGCGGGGCAGTCCTGGGAGCCGACGTTCTCGGCGGTCGGTGTCGCGCGCGGGCTCGCCGCAGCAGGTGACCTGGATCGCCTTGCGCGGCTGGCAGCGATGCTGCGCGCCGTTCCGTCCGATTCATGGTCCGGCAACCATCCGATCTCGCTGGCCGTGAGTGACGGCCTGCTGGCGCTCGCCGGCGGGGAGTCGCACGCAGCGGTCGAGCGCCTTGCGGAAGCAGTCCACCTCGAGCGATCCTTGGGGCGTGCCTACAACACCGCGTGCCTCGAGCTCGATCTCGCCACCGCCCTCGATGCTGTGGGCGACGGCGCGGGCGCCGACGAGTCGCGGACGCGAGCTGCGGCCGTCCTCGAGCCTCTCGGCTGCGTGAACGCCTATTAGGAGGCTAAGCCCAGGCGGCGATCGCGGCCAGCCGCTGGAAGCAGTGCTCACCCTCGTGCGGCGCACGGACGGCGGGGAGGACGTCTTCCTCGACGTAGCCCGCGTCCGGCTGCCAGCGTTCCTCGACGGCCACGGCGCCGTCGACGAGTCGCAGGAGCCGCCCCTCGGGCACCTCGCGCATGCGCAGGTGGATCCGGAGCGCACGCTCGACGAGCTGGAGCGTGGAGCGCGTCGAGGCGAAGAACACCTCGCGGCGTCCCAGACCGAGCCAGAGCGGCCGGCCCACCCCACGCGCGAGCACGGTCGCATCGGGTGAGCGCTCGTCGATCCACGCCGCCGCCATCGCGCCGTACAGCTGCTCGAGCGAGGAAGCAGAGCTGTCGCACGCCTCGGCGACCGCGAAGATGATCTCCGAGTCGACGGTCATCTCGTTGTCGTGCCGCTGCCAGCCGTGGCGGGCGAAGAGCTCGTCGTCGTTGACGATGATCCCGTTGTGGATGCCGACCACCGCGCCGTGGCGGACGGGGTGGTTGTTCGAGGCGATCGCCGGTGGGCCCTTCGTGAAGTCGCGCACGTGGACGAGCGCCTGACCTGCGTCCGCAGGAATCGCCAGCTGCTCGATCAGCGCGCTCGGGCCGGTCTGCTGCTTGTGGACGAGGACGGCTCCGTCGGGGCTGCGATAGGCGTACCCGACGGCATCCTCGCCTCGCTCAGCGATGCCCGCCAGTAGCGCCTGCACGGAAAGCGTGCGGTCGACGCTCGACCGCTCACCGAGGCTGTATCCCGCTATGCCGCACACGCTCTGATTCGATCAGTTCACCCGGACGCTGCCGCCAGGCTAGCCGCAGAAGATGAAGATCCTGTTCGGACTGTGATGCCGATGTCCCGGGTCCTGCAATACCTCAAGTGAGGGACACGCCGCGCCGATACGTCCTGGGTGGACGGGAACCTCGCCGAGCACCTGTTCGACGACCTGCCCGAGCCTGTTGACGAGGCTCCAGCTGACGTCACCCGCGATCCACTCAAGCTCTACGTGCGCCAGATCGGCGACGGTCGTCTGCTCACCGCAGCGGAGGAGCGTGAGCTCGCGCGGCGGAAAGACGCCGGCGACGAGGCGGCGAAGAGCCGCCTGATCGAGTCGAACCTGCGGCTCGTGATGTCGATCACCCGCAACTACACGCGCGCCGGAGTGCCGTTGCTCGACCTCATCCAGGAGGGCAACCTCGGCCTGATCCGCGCCGTCGAGAAGTTCGACTGGACGCTCGGGTACAAGCTGTCGACGTACGCGACGTGGTGGATCAAGCAGTCCGTGCAGCGTGCGCTGGCCGAGCAGAGCCGGACGATTCGCCTCCCCGTGCACGTCGCGGACCAGGTGCGAAAGGTGCAGAAGGCGAGGCGAATCCTGGGACAGAAGCTCAACCGCGACCCGTCCACGGACGAGGTCGCAGAGGAGAGCGGCTTCACTCCGCAGCGCGTCCAGGAGCTGCTCGACCTCGTCCAGGACAATGTCAGCCTCGATACCCCGATCGGCGACGGCGAGTCGATCATGAGCGACCTGATCAAGGACGACAACGCGAGCTCGCCGGAGGAAGAGACGTCTGAGAACCTTCGCTCGCGGGAGCTGGCCGTGGCCCTGTCACAGCTCAACCCGCGCCTCAGGAGAGTCCTGCTCCTACGCTTCGGCCTCGACGGCCGTGACGCGATGACGCTCGAGCAGGTCGGCCGCGAGCTGGGCATCACACGGGAGCGCGTGCAGGCAGCTCGAGACGCGTGCGCTCCGTGAGCTGCGCCACGTGGCGCCCGGGCTCGAGCTGTACCTGAGGACGTAGCTCCAGCCGCAGGGGTAACTCCTGCGGCCGCGAAGCGGACGCCTTTAGCTTGTGCTCGCCGCCAGGCGGCGTGGGATCCGCGCGAGCGGATGCCAGCCCTTGCAACAAGACAAGCCTTGCGGCCGCGAAGCGGACGCCTTTAGCTTGTGCCTCGCCGCCAGGCGGCGGGCTGGGATCCGCGCGAGCGGATGCCAGCCCTTGCAGACAAGAAACGTCAGACGCCCGCGACGGCCTGCATCTCCCGCAGCCCGGCCATGCGGCGCAGGGAGTCGAGCTCGATCTGGCGTACCCGCTCGCGCGTGAGCCCGAGCTTGCGGCCGATCTCCTCCAGCGTCTTGGGCTCGGCGCCGTCGAGCCCGTACCGCAGCAGGAGCACCTCGCGCTCGCGCGGGGGGAGCTCGAGCAGTGCGTGGTGCAGGGCCTCGCTGCGGAGGTTGAGCTCGACTCGCTCCTCCGGCAGCGGCTCGTCGCCGGCAACGAAGTCGCCGAGCACGGCGTCCTCCGAGTCGCCCACCGGGGCGTCGAGACTGGTCGAGGCCCGAGCCGCGACGCGCACCTCGAGCACCTGCTGCAGGGTGAGCGAAGCCTCGTCGGCTATCTCGTCGAGCGTCGGCTCGCGGCCGAGCTGCGTCCAGAGAGTGCGCTCGGCGCGGTTCATCTTCTGCATCCGCTCCACGATGTGCACCGGCATGCGGATCGTGCGCGCCTTGTCGGCGAGCGCCCGCGCCACCGCCTGGCGGATCCACCACGTGGCGTACGTCGAGAACTTGAAGCCTCGGCGCCAGTCGAACTTCTCCACGGCGCGGATCAAGCCCAGGGTGCCCTCCTGGATGAGATCGAGGAACGGCAGTCCCTGATTGCGGTAGTTCTTCGCGATCGACACGACCAGGCGTAGGTTGGCCTGGATCATGAGCTGCTTGGCGGCGGCATCCCCGCGCTCGATCCGCTTGGCGAGCTCGACCTCCTGTGAGGCCGTCAGCAGGCGGTGGCGGCCTGCCTCGCGCAGGAAGAGCTGCAGGGCGTCCGTGGTCGTCTCGAGCGGCGGAGTGGGGGCCGGGGCGGGCTCGACGACCGCCTCGAGCACGTCGATGCCACGCTTGTCGAGCTCCCGCAGCAGCGCCTCGTGCTCGAGCGGCGCCAATTCGTGGGTCTCGACGATCTCCGAGATCTCGGATGCGCGAATCGCGCCCGACTGCTCGCAGCTCTCCAGCAGCTGCCGCAACTCCTCGAGCGCAAGGATGTTGTCGATGTCGACGGACGTCACAGGGGAAGCTCGTGCCGCGTGTCACAGCACTTTCCCACCGTTGGGCCCGCGATTGCAAGACCCACACGAGGGAACATCGCCAGTCGAGCCCTGGCGCGCCGCGCCACGCACGGTAATCGACGTTATGTCAAGTTGGAGAACGAGTGCAGGAAACGCCTAGCGTTCCGCCTTCTCCGCCCCACCGTGCGTTTGCGAGCGAACGCGCCGCGCAACCTGATGCGCCGGCCGTCTATCTTCGTTCGGAGGGTTAAGTCGGCTTCCAGAGCGCGTCGTCGCCGAGCGCCGTGCGTGTCGCGGTCCCGTCCGCGACCAGCCGAAGGAGTGCCGCTTCGGCATCGACACGGTCGGGCGCGTCGTTGCCGCGCGTGAGGAGCTGGGCGACCTCCTGGGTCACGAGTCCCTGCGGGAATGCAGTGAGCAGCTCGAGCGGGTCGTCCGGCACTCCTCGGCGCTCGCCGTCCGGGATCAGGTTCGCGACGATCACGTCGTAGGCCTCGATCGTCTGCCAACCACCGGCTTCGAGGCGCCGCCCGGCATGCTCGAACACGAGCGACGGCGCCGTGTAGCGAACAGGGCCGTCCGTCGTCGCGTGCTTGTCCTGTAGCTGCGTGGGCGAGCCTGCGGCGCTGCGGGCCTCCTCCCTATCGCGCTGGTAGGCGTCCTCCACCGCCGGCGTGTCGATCGCGGCGATCGCCGAGTCGACGTCCACCCCGTCTACCCCCCGCAGCGCCGCCGCGATGTTCTCGTCCTCGTCGAGCAGCAGCGTTGTCGTGAAGAACGCGAACTGCAGTGCCCGGAAGGCCGCCCACTCGCGCCCGGGCGCCTGCAAGCGCACCGCAACAATCGCGCGACAGGAGCGCCCGGTACCCACGATCCGGGCCCGCGGGTTCGGCGCCAGGGGCATCCCGAACCGTCGGAACCGCCGCGCGTATCCCTCGGCAGAGCGCAGCGGGGTGTAGCCCCGGTCGACGTACTCCTGGGCCACGTTCGTGAGCCCGATCAGCACGAGCCTCCACTCGAGCTGCCCGCCGTAGCGCCACTCGAGCACGCGGAATGCCGGATTCGCCGAGTAGCCCCACGGACAGCCCGCATCGTTGTACAGCGTCACCCTCACCGGATCTGCCACGCGCCCCGAGCCTAGTCGTCGTGAGCATGTCAGGTGGACACGGACATACCGGCGGTGGCCTGTGTCACGACTCCGCCCCGGTCTCAGACGCGCCCGAGAAACGTCCGGAGAGTGGCGAGAAACGCCTCTGGCTGCTCGTACAGGACCATGTGAGCGGCGCCGTCGATCACCACGTGCTCCGCGGTCGGGATCACCTCGGCGAGCTCCTGCGCAGACGCTGCGGGCGTCGTGCGATCCTGTGCCCCGCTGAGCACGAGCACGGGCCGGTGGAACGAACGGACGTGCCGCGCAGGTCGGTCATGCCGTACTCGCCGCCCGTGGCGAAGTGGCGCAGCACCTCCGGGCGGTAGACGACGCGGTCGTTCTCGATCAGCCACTTCACGATCGGTCCCTCCGGATCGGCGACGTGGAAGGGGTACTGGTCGTCCATCAGCTGCTTGCAGTCCTCGGGTGTCTGCACGGTCGACTCACGCTCCCAGGACGCTGTCACCTGGTCTCTCAGGTACTCGGGCTCGAACGACGCCAGCCGGTCGTTCACCTCATGCAGCGCATCGGGGCTCGCGACCGTCCCCATCAGCACGTACGCCCGCGCGCTTCCGTGACGCGCCATGTGGCTCTGGGCCACGAACGAGCCGAAGCTCCAGCCCATCACGACCGGCTCCGTGAGATCGAGCTGATGGATGAGCTCCTCGACGTCGTCCGCCATCTGCGGCACGGTCAGGCGCGCGGGATCGCCGGCGCCCGAGCGCCCGTTGGCGCGAAGATCGGGCGCCAGGATGCGCCATCCCTCGTCGGCCAGCGGGTCGAGAGCAGGGAACCACACCGAGCCGTCCAGCCCCGGTCCGCCGTGCAGCGCGACCAGGGGCCGTCCGTCGCCCTTCTCGTGGACGTGGAGCTCGACGTCGCCGGTTGCGACGCGCATGGCGCGCAGCCTACGCCGCGGCAACCTCTGCTTCCACCCCGCGCCCGCGCGGAGCGGACGCGGCGACCACCACGCCCACGATCACGAGCGCCACACCGAGCAGCTGCGGTGGCCGACGGGCGCTCGTCGACGACGACAGCGGCGATACCGACGCTGAGCACCGGTTGCACGAGGAGCAGGATCGACGTCACCACAGCCGGGAGCCGCGGCAACGAGATCGAGATCGCGAGGTAGCCCACGACCTGCGCGGAGATGCCGAGCACGAGCAGCCAGCCGTGCGCCGCCCAACCCGGAAGCTCCAGCTCGGAGAGCGCCACCGCGACGACCGCGAGCACGGCGGTCGAAGTGACCGTGGCGTGAAACAGAGGCCCGGAGGGCCGCCGCAGGTCGGTGTTGGCGGCACGCAGGACGAGCAGGAAGCCCGCGTACGCGACCGCCGTGAGCAGGCTGAGCACGGCGCCGAGTACCGGTCGCTCTCCATAGGCGTCTCTCCCGAGCACGCCGGAGATGAGGATCACGCCCGCGAACGCGATCGGGACCGCCGCCACGACTCTTCCCGACGGCCGCTCGCCGAGGACGAGCCAGGCGATCACGCCCACCACGACGACCTGCAGGTTCGCGATCACCGTGGAGAGCCCCGCGCCGACCGCCGCGATGGCGTGGTGCCAGAGCTCGAGGTCGGCGGCGAAGAAGACACCGGCGATCCAGGCGAGGCGGACCTCGCGGCGCCCCAGGACACCGTAGCGGCGCCACTCCAGCCAGGCCAGCAGGCCGAGCGGCGGCACCGCGTAGAGGCACCGGAAGAGGGCAGCCGTCGCAGGCGGCTGGTCGGCCAGCACGACGAGGACGCCCGTGAAGGCGATCGCAACCGCTCCTGCCAGCGCGGCGAGGGCAGGCCGCGACCCGATGCTCAGAAGGTTGCGCTCCGGACGCCTGTCGCGATCAGCAGCAGGATGCCGGCCGCGACCAGCAGCCGGTACACGACGAACAGGTCGTACGTGTGGCGACGCACGTATTCGAGCAGCCACAGGATCGCAACCAGGCCGCTTGCGAGCGACGCGAGGATGCCGACGACGAACGGTCCCGTCATGCCCGGCGGCAGATCGGCGAAGAGCACGTCGGTCAGCCCCTTGAAGACAACTGCGCCGAACGTGATCGGCAGCAGCAGCAAGAACGAGAAGCGTGCCGCCGAGTCGCGGTCGAGCCCCAGCCAGCGCGACGCGGTGATCGTGATCCCCGAGCGCGACACGCCCGGCATGAGCGACAGGCACTGCGCCAGACCCACGACGAGGCCCTGACGCAGGCTCAGGCTGTCGATCCCGGCGCGTTCTGGACGCCGGTCGGCCCATCCGAGCAGCAAGCCGAAGCCGGCCAGGAAGATGGCGATCTGCCACGGCTCGCCCAGGCTCTCGGCGATCCAGTCCTCGAGCACGATGCCGACGATCGCTGCCGGGATGGTCGCGACGATCACGACCCAGGCGATGCGCTCATTGGGCGTGGTGATGCGCCGCCGGCGCACGGTGCCCGCCCAGGCGCTCACGAGCGTCACCACGTCGTGCCAGAAGTACGCTCCGACCGCCACCAGCGTGCCGAGGTGCAGCGACACGTCGAAGGTCTGGTTGAACGCGTCGTTCTGCTCCAGGTACGTCCAGTCGAAGAGCCACGGGACGAGGATCAGGTGCCCGGAGGACGAGACAGGTAGGAGCTCCGTCGCTCCCTGCACGAGACCGAGGACGAGCGCCTGCCAGTTGGGCAGCTTCGCAGGGTCGTCCCCCACTCCCGCGACGGTCAGCACGAGCGCGGCAGCGAGCGCCGCGCCCGCGACGATCAGAACGACCGCACGGCGCACCGGCGCATCCTACGCGTGCAGCCCGCGGGCACCCGCGTGAAGGATTTGTGCGCAAATTGCGGCAATGCGGTGAACATCGCCCTTGACCCGCCCTCCCCTACCTCGTAGGTTCCCCCTTGCACCGAGCACGGAGCGCGACTAGGTCGAAGCTCAGCGCGAGGGCCGTACGCGGAAGCGGAAGGTCAACGTGATGAGTGGACGAAAGCGCCACCGGCTCGGTGAATTCTTTGTCGGGCCCCTCACGGGGCCCGACCTATTGGTCGACTCGCCACAAGCCGAGTCGACTAGGATCGCGATCGATGCACCTGCGCGCCCCCAGCGTCGATCGTGGCGTCTCGAGCTTCCTCTGGGCGCTGGTCTTCTTTCTCTTCCTCTGGTTCGGCATGGCCGCGGTCGGTGTGTCCCACGGCACCGCGCTACCCCTCGCCCTCGTGGCGTCGTTCTTCATCTTTCTTCTCGTCCGCACACGGGGCGCAGGCCGCCGGCGGGCGTGAGAGAGCGGAGGCCCGCCACGCGGGCCTCTCGGTTGGGTGCCTGGCTTCAGCCGGGCAACGCCTCTTATGTCCGTCGCGTGCCGGGCCTCACGCCGACCGTGTGGCCGCGGAGCGCATCCGCGAGAGCGGATGCGCTCCTTGCGGGACGACTAGCGCCTGGTGCGGTACGACGGCGCCAGGCTCAGTACCAGACGACGGGCCAGCTCCGGTCCCAGCGCCTCCTCCAGCCGCTCACGCGCGGGCGGTCGATGCTGCGCTCCCTCGCCGAATGCGAGGCAGTGCCGGAGGAGGAGATGGTAGGGCGGGATCTTCATCTGGCGGCTGCGGACGGCGGCGTCCACGTTCTGAGTCATCGGCTCACTCCCGCGTCGCTGATGATCCCTCCCCGGAGGGAAAGGATCCCTGGAGCGTCGGACAGCAGAGGCCTTTCCGTCAGGTGCCTGGCTCAGCCAGGCACCTCCTTGTCCCCCTCGGGGCCGACCGTGGGAGAAGGGCAACTGCGGTGTCTGCCTGAAGGCAGACACCTGACGGAGAGCCCGGCATCGCCGGGCTCCGCCTCTACTGGCTGTACGCCAGCAGGGCGTGCATGTCGTACCCGGCCAGCTTGTCACGGCCGCCGAGGAACGTGAGCTCGATCACGAAGAGCGCGCCCACGACCTCACCGCCGAGCTTCTCGACGAGGTCGATCTTCGCCTTCGCCGTGCCGCCTGTCGCGAGGACGTCGTCGAGCACGATCACGCGTGCACCTGGCCCGATCGCGTCGGCATGTACCTCCAGCGTGTCAGTGCCGTACTCGAGCTCGTAGGTTGCATCGACGGTCTTCCACGGCAACTTGCCCGGCTTGCGGGCCGGCACGAACCCACACCCGACCTTGTAGGCGAGCGCACCGCCGAAGATGAAGCCGCGGGCTTCTGCGCCGAGGATCACGTCCGGGTGGCGCGGTGCTGCCCATTCCGCGAGCAGGTCGATCGACTCACGGAACGCCGCGGCGTCCGCGATCAGCGGCATCAGGTCCTTGAAGACGATCCCCTCCTTCGGGAAGTCGGGGACGTCACGAACCTTCTCGCGGAGGTCGATGCTCACCGGTCGGCCACCACGCGGAGGTCGCGCAGCAGCAGCAGCTGTGCAAGCTCCTGCGCCACGACGGCGAGCGTCTCGAGATCGTCGAGCGCGCCCTTGCGACGCTGCAGGTCGCGGGAGCGAAGCCCCGGGGCGACGAGCTGCTCCAGGAGCGCCGACTGTCTGCCCGCAGCGGTGCGGAAAGCGCGCAGGTGGCGCGCGTCGATGCCATGCCGCGCGATGCGGGCGCACGCCGTGGCGATGTCGGCCTCGCTCTCCCGGAACAGACGGTCGCCCGCCTCGAGCCGGGGCTGCAGCAGGTCGTACTCCTCCAGCTGGCGGGCGAACTCCGGGCTGATCCCGGCCCGCTCGCAGAGCTCGGCCAGATCGATCTCGTCTTCGGCTCCGCGCAGCCCCTGCACGCGCCTGCGTGCCCGGTCGGCGCTCGGCGCGTCGAGCTCGTCCCTGATCACCCGGAGCGGCAGGAACTCGTCGCGCTGCAGCCTCAGGATGGTGACGAGTCGCTCGACGTCGGCTTCCGCGAACAGGCGATAGCCGCCGCGCGTGCGACGCGGGTGGATCAGCCCCTGGTCCTCGAGGTAGCGGATCTTCGAGATCGAGATGTCCGGGAACTCGTCTCGCAGGCGCTCGCACACCGCGCCGATCGTGTGCAGCCGCCCTAGGCCTGTGGTCTCGGTGGTTGCGCTCATCGTCTCAGGAAGGTGAGTCGGTACTTGCCGATCTGGAGCTCGTCGTCGTCCTCGAGCACAGCCGACTCGATCCGGCGGCGGTTCACAAAGGTGCCGTTCAGGCTGCCGAGGTCGCGGATCACGAGCCGGTCACCCTCGCGCATCAGCTCGGCATGCCGACGGGAGACCGTCACGTCGTCGAGAAAGATGTCGCAATCGGGAGAGCGCCCGATGAGCGTGCGCTCCGCGGTGGGCACGAATGCCTCGCCGGCTCGTCCTCCGCCCGAACGCACGACGAGCGCCGGCCCACCCAGGTCGATCACATCTGCGTCCGGTAGCTCGTCGGGGTCGATGCTCATCGTCGTCTCTTCCGGGTTCGGCGGAACGAGCGCGGCACCACAGCGCGAGCAGAAGCTGGCGGCCTCTGGGCTCTGGAAGCCGCACTGGGGGCAGTAGACGTGACTCATGCACCGTCCGACGGTGGCGCTGCGACTCCGGCCTGGTCGTCGGGACCGTGACCGTGCGAGAGCGCCTCAGCGATGCTGTCGGGATCCCACCGCCCCCGAGCCGGCGGCGCGTCCGCTCGGCCCGCAGGATGTCGATGCGCCCGTGGATCACCCGCCGCTCGAGCGAGACGTCGTCCTCCTCGTGCTCGAGCTGTCCGATCACGAGGCGCAGCTCATCGTCCGAGATCACGCGCAGGTCGGGCATCGGCTCGATCTCGTGCTCGTCCGGCAGGTCTCCCGTGCCCTCGAAGATCGGACGCTCGAGGTGCTCGATCGTCTCGGCGGGTGTCGGCAGCGACAGCTCGCCCTCCTCGACCTTGGCCTTGATGCGCACCACCCGCTCCGAACGCAGGATGTCGATCCGACCGTGCAGGAGACGGCGTCGCTGAGAGATCGAGTCCTCCTGGCGCTCGAGCTGCGCGAGCATGCCGTCGAGCTCCGGGTCGGTCAGGGTCGACAGATCAGGGAACAGTTCCACGTCCTGCCTTTCGGTCGCTGGCCCGATTGAAGCAGCCCTCGAGGCGAGGGGTCAACCTCAACTTGAGACTTGCTGACCAGGTTCGCGCCGCGGCGGCTAACCCCTCCCCACCTCGCGGCG
>CAVRXC010000019.1:0-15744 GCA_963724995.1 uncultured Actinomycetes bacterium | reverse complement strand
CTGCCGGGAGGGACGCCGTATCGCGCGACCTGCCCGGAGTGGCCCAGCGGCTGATCTTGGGCGATCGGCCGGCGCCCGACGCTTGCCGAGCGGTCAGAAACTGTTCCCTTCGCGCAAGGACGGTCGAGCGGCCCGAGGGATCGTGGGCGGCGCTCGGGTGCGGCACCGTGCCTCCTGATGCAACAAGCGATCTCGATCGGAGGTGTGCGATGAGACTGAGACTGAACGGGCGATTCACCCTCGCCGCTGCTCTCCTGGGCGCGCTGGTCGTCTCTTCCGTTGCGCTCGGCGCGGGCGGAGTGGCCGGGACGTACAAGACGACCATCACGAATTCGGGCCATCTCAACGGGAAGTGGGCGGTCGTGCTCACCAAGGGTGGCACCTACACGGTGTCGATGAACGGGAACGCCCTCGCGCGCGGCAGGTACTCGGCGACCGCGACGACGATCACGTTCGATCGCGAGACCGGCAGCGACTGTTCCGGAGCCGGGCTGTACGCGTGGAAGAGGTCGGGGAAGACGGTTACGTTCTTCCGCAAGCGGGAGACCGCCTCCTGCCGCGCACGCGCAGCGGTGCTCACGCGTCGGTTCACACAGGTGCGGTAGGAGGACGAGATGACAATCCGACACTGCATCTGCGTGGGTGCGGCACTCGCAGCCAGCCTCCTTGCCGCCACGGCCTCGGCTGCCACCCGCGCGGCCGGGGCGGCCTGCTCGCCAGCAGCCACGATCCTCGAATCGCCGCGGCCGAACACGCTCGAGGCGCAGGCGAAGGCGATCAACGACCGTGGCGACATCGTCGGCTTCGCCGACAGCAAGCGCGGATCCGGCGCGATCCACGCGATCCTCTGGAAGGGCGGGAAGGCCGCTGGCGCCGTCGATCTCGGCGTGCTGCCCGGCTACGTCGCGTCCGAGGCCTACGGCATCAACGACCACCGCGTCGTGCTTCGGCCTGCTCTACGACAAGAAGGAACGTGCCGTCCCGTTCCGGTGGGAGAACGGTCGCATGACGGTGCTGAAGGGCCCGAACGGGCGCCTCCTCTACACCGAGAACCCGGGCGCGGGCGGCCGGAACGCGATCAACGCCCGCGGCGAGATGGCGTGGACGATGATCGTCGGCGGCGACCGACGGGCCGTCCGCTGGACGCCCGCCGGCAAGGCGACCTTCCTTCCCGCGCTGCCGGGTCACACCTGGACGAACGCGTTCGGCATCAACGACGACGGCGTCGTGTCCGGCTGGTCGCGCCGCTGCCGAACGGGGACGGTGCGGAGAACCCCGTGCTCTGGACGCGCACGGGCAAGGTCGTCCCGCTGCGGACCGCGCCGGGCCGGGCCGACGGGATCGCCGAGGCGACCAACCGCGCGGGCCTGACGGTCGGCTACCTCGGCAACCTGACCGACGCCGATCCCGAGAGCGACCAGTTCGCGGTCTGGCGCACACGCACAGCCGAGCCGCAGCTTCTCGGCCCGGTGCGCGCCGAACCTGATCGCCGAGTTCGTCGACGTGAACGACCGCGGCCAGGCGGCCGGGCATGACCGGGACGATGAACCCGAAGACCGGGTTCGTCCTCGGGCAACGCCGTCATCTGGCAAACGGGCTGGATGCAGGTCGAGACGCTGGCGCGTCCCGGCCGCATCCCGCAGGCGAACCCCGTCCTGCTCCCGCAGCCTCAACGACATCAACGAGCACGGAGCGATCGTCGGCAACGTCTACGGCCTCGACGCGCCAAGGACTACGCGTCGCTGCGTCGCATCGACCCCGTCCGTCTGGACGTGCGCTTTCCCGCAGTGACGTGACGTCGGCGGCGAGTCCACCCCAATCACACACTGACGAAAGGAGTATCGATGGACATCAAGCGGCTGTTCCCATTCGCCGGCATCGCATTCGTCGCGCTCGTCGTGCTGACCCTCGTCGTCGGCGGGAGCACTCCGGGGCCGGGCGACGCCGCCGCAGAGGTCGCGTCGTTCTATGACCAGAACGAGGCGCGCCAGTTCATTACGTCGTTCGTATTCGCTGCAACGGTGCCGTTCCTGATCCTCTTCGCGGTCGGGCTGAGGAGCTCGGTCGGCGAAGACCGGAGCCCGCTCTGGGGCCAGGTCGTAATCGCCGGCGCGATCCTCGCAGGCGGCGTCATCCTCATGACGGCGGCGATCCACTTCGCTCTCCTCGATGCCGCCAACCAGGATGAGGTCGCGCAAGAAGCACTCGCTGCCTTCAATTTCCTCGAGGGCAGCACCTGGATCGCGTACAACGCAGGCTTCGGAGTGATGATGCTCGGTGCGGCCGGGGTCATGCTCTCGGGCTCGGATGGACGTCGATGGCTCGGCTGGATCGCGCTCGTACTGGGCATCGCGCTCTTCATTCCTGTCGCCGACTTCGTCGCCTTGGTGGCCACGCTCGTCTGGATCCTCGTGACCGGCCTGGTGCACGCACGAGCCCTGAGAGCCACCTCCACGGCCTCACCCGCGCCGGCTCTCTGACGCGGAATCCATGACGAGCAAGCGGATCGGCCACCGCCGGGTGGCCGATCCGCGGCGGACCGCGCTCGACCCGAACGGTGGACGTGGGTTCCGGCACCGGCCGATCACAAGGTCGTGGCATCCCGCCCACCGCGCTCGGGAACGTCGTCCTGCTCGTGGCGCAGTTGTGCCCACGCGTGTTCGAAGACCTCTCGCGGTTGCGCGCCGAGCACCAGGAGCCGGTTGTCGAGCACGAAGGCTGGGACCCCGGTGACTCCGAGTGACTGCGCCTCGGAGGTGCTGGCGCGCACCCTGTCCGCCAAGCCCTCGTCCTCGATCGCGGCTGCAGCCTCGTCGTCGCCAAGACCTACCTCGACTGCCACCTCACGAAGCACCTCTGGGTCGCCGATGTCGCGCGCTTCCTCCCAGTAGGCCCGCATCAACCGGTCGTGCATTGGGCGATGCAGGCCACGATCGCGCGCGAGCTCGGTCACGGAGAGTGCGCGCATCGTGTTGGGCACGACATCGGGCGGCGGGTTGTAGACGAGGCCGGCGGCCTCGAACGAGCGCTTCAGGCGCTCGTGGAACGCGTCGCCGTAGCGTGCGTGCAGTTGCTTTCGTGGAATTCCGTGCGGCGGGTACTCGGGGTGCAGGTCGAAGGGAAGCCACGTCACGGCGGCGCCGTACCGGCGCTCGAGCCACTCGGCCGTGGGCTGGCCGAGTCGGCAGAACGGTCAGATGTAGTCGGACCAGATCCAGACGTCCAGAGTCTCCATGCGTTCCCGTACTTCCTATCACCCGTTGTCGCTCCGCGAGCGGCGCTGGTCGCACCGACGGCCGCATCTCGCTGTGACCGTCGTACGGCGCTTTCGGTGTCCGGGCTCAGTCGAGGACGAAGGTGATGCGGATCGTGGTGCGGAATTCCTGCACCTCGCCGTTCTCGACGGTCGCGCTCTGCTCGCCGACCCAGACGCCCTTGATCCCGTGCACGCTCTCGGAGGCCTTGGCGACCCCCGCCTTGATGGCGTCCTCGAAGCTGATGGGGGAGGATGCGGTGATCTCGATGACCTTGGCGACGCTCATGGCGCTCCTTCCGGTCGGGGTTGTGCGCGATCTCCAGTGCCGTTGACGGAAGTATGACCCGCCGCCGTACGCATCCAACCGGAGCCCCACAGCCGCCGCTTCGGTTCTACATCCCTCGATCGGGGGACGACGACCGTGCCGGCGTCACCCAACGTTCGAGTGTGGCTGGTCATCTCGTAGCCGTTGCGGTCGCCGGGCATACGCCCTGGTTCGCCAGCATGCGCAAGCGCGCCGAGCGGCACGACGCTGTGACCGATCGCTGTGTGGAATGCAATCAGCCGATCGGGACCTGGGGCTGCTGGTACTCGGACGGCCTCGGCGAGCTCGTGCCGTACTGCGCAGACTGCGCAAAGCGCGAGTTCTAGACACCCCGCCTCGTCTTCGAAGGATGGTGCCCGGCACCGCGTGCCGGTGCCAGGCACCGCTTGCAGCGCTAGATGACCGCGGCAGCGTGGTTGGGGAGCTGCTCGCTCGTGCGGAGCGAGATGACCTCGTAGCCCTCGAAGTTCGGCGCCGGGAAGTCGGCTGCGGCGAGAGCCTCCCGGATCTCCGGCTCGGCCGCCATCGCGTGGCGGCCTTCCTCCGTCTCCCACACGTTGATCACGAGGATGCCGTTGTCGCCATCGCGGGCGATGATGTTGAGTAGGCCACCGTGCTGGGCCGCGAGGCGGTCGGAGACCGGACGCAGGTGCTCATCCATCCGCGCATGCAGATCGTCGGGGTCTCCCGGGATCCGCATCATCGAGACGACGGGCATGGTGCTCCTTTCGTCGAGAGCCGATGCGCTGTCAGCCTAACGCGGTTCGCGGCGCTCTGCCCAGCGGTTCACCACCCTGGCCCGGGACCTGCATAGGCTTGAGACATGGATGCCGTCGAGCGCATTCGCAGCGAGCGCCTGGTAGCGGTCCTCCGGCGCGTCCTCGACGTCGACCGGGTCGCCGCCGAGCTCGTCGACACGGGGTTCGGGGTGCTCGAGGTGACGCTGGACGACGCCGCTGCGCTGTCGGCGATCGAGCGGTTACGTGGCCGCGGCGACGTGACCGTGCTCGCGGGCACCGTACGCACTGTGGAGCAGGCGGAGTCCGCCGTCGCGGCAGGTGCGGAAGCGCTCGTGTCGCCGGTCTTCTCGGGCGCCGTGCTCGCCCGCGGTCACCAGCTCGGCGTCCCCGTGATCCCCGGTGCGCTGACGCCGACGGAGATCGAGGCTGCCTGGCGTGCCGGGGCTGCCATGGTGAAGCTGTTCCCCGCGCGGGCCGTTGGCCCCCAGTACGTCGCCGACCTGCTGAAGCCGTTGCCGGACGTGCCGCTCCTTTGTACGGGCGGAATGAATGCCGGGAACGCGCTCGGCTTCCTCGAGGCGGGCGCGACCGCGGTGGGCGTGTCCGTCCGCGAGCCGGCGGATGCGGCTGCGCTCGCCGCCGTCCTCCGCTCCGAGGTGGCCGGTCAGTAGGCGGCGGCGAGGCCTCCGCGCATCGTCTGCCTGGGCTTCGGCGTCCGCTCGTGCGTCACCTGGTCACGGGGGCAGATGATGATCTCGCCGGTGGCGGAGTCGACGATCTCCAGCGCGAGAAACTCGCCGTCCACGCCGATGACACGTCCACGGGTTCCGATCTCGTAGATGCAGCCGCTCCGCCCCGATCGGCACTCGGTGAGCAACTGGACGGTGTCTCCAGCGGATGCGCGGAAAGCGGCCACGATACTGGAGACGCATCTCCGGAAGGCGAGTTGGATGCTCTTACGCTTCCCTTACGTACTCGGGCGGGAGCACGCTCGTGACCGTCGCTCCGGCGGACGGAGGGCGGACCGTACAGTTGTCTCACGGTGATCCTCCGAGAGCCCGCCTGCACGCTCCATCCCCGTATTCGCGTGCTGTGGGCCGTCGAGGGCCTCATCGCGAGCGGCGTCCTGCTCGCAGTCGTCGTGGCCGGGTTCACGATGGCAATCCTCTCGGGTTGGGAAGACCGACTGGCGTGGCTCCTGTTCGCGGGGGCCGTCGGAGTCGTGCTCGTCGTGGGCGTGCTCCTCGTCGCCGTCGCGCCTGCGATTCGCTTCGCCCACTATCGCTATGAGGTCACCGAGCTCGGGCTCTACGTGACGCGAGGATGGCTCTGGCGCAGGTGGCAGGTCGTGCCGCACGCCCGTGTGCAGACGGTGGACACGAACGCGGGGCCGCTCCATCGCGCCTACGGGTTGGTCACTGCGAAGGTGACCACGGCGTCCGCGGCGGGCGGCACCGAGATCCCAGGGCTCACGCCCGCAGTCGCCGATGGCCTCGTCGACGAGCTCGCGCGCCGAGCGGGGATCGAGGAAGGAACATGACGACCTCGGCGGACCTGAGCGGACGGTTGCACCCGCTCGCGATCCTCCTCGTCCTGCGACGGTTCGTGGGCGCGTGGATCCTGCCGCTGCTCGTCGTCGCGCTGACCTGGCACGGAGGGCTTGCGATCCCCGGCCTCGCCCTGATCGTCGTCGCCGGGCTCGCCTACGGCGTCCTGACGTGGCTTCGGTTCACGTACGCAGTGGTCGGCGACCGGCTCGAGATCCGGCAGGGCGTCCTCGAGCGCAAGGTCCGGGTCGTTCCCGTTGCTCGGATCCGCGGCGTCGACGTGTCCGCTCCTGCCCTGCACCGCCTGCTCGGTCTCGTCCGTGTCGAAGTCGAGGCTGCATCAGGAGGAAGCACCCGCGCGGAGCTCACGCTTGCGGCGGTCACCCGCGCCGAAGGCGAGGCACTCCGGCTGAGGCTGCTCGCGAGGCCAACGGAGCAGCTCGAGGTCGACGGCGAACCCGCGCGTGTGCTGTACCGCGCCACACCTGGCCTGCTTGCGGCCGGGGGCATCACCAGCGGCCGCTATCTGCTCGCGCCGCTTGCCGTGGCCGGGATCGTCTTCAACCTCGCTGACGACCTGCCGGGGTCTCTCGGTGACAGGCTCTTCTCGAGCGCTGCCGATCGCGCCCCGGAGGGTGGCGCCGGCCTGCTCGTGCTTGTCGTTGTGGTGGCGGCCGCGGCTGCGGCGCTCGCGGTTCTCGGCTCGCTTCTCGTCGACTGGAACTTCACCGTCCGTGACGAGACCGATCACCTCGTCGCAGTACGAGGGCTCATCACCCATCGGGCGGTCACCATCGAACGTGCGCGGATCCGCGGTGTCGACGTGACCGATTCGCCTCTCCGTCGGCTCGTCGGTCTGATGGGGGCCGCGGTGGTCGCCGGTGGGATCGGGGGTGGTCGTGCCGGCCGTGCGTCCGTGGCTCCCGTGATCGGCCGGCACGAGGTTCTGGGCCTGCTGCGGGCGATCGACCCGCTCGCACCCGACCCCGCGGGCATCCTCGTGGTCCACCCGCGCGCAGCGTTGGCGAGGCGCCTGGTTCGCGCGGTGCCGGTCCCCGTCGTCGCGGCCGGGATAGCAGCAGCGGTCGGCCTCTGGTGGTTGGCAGCGGGGCTCGCGCTGCTCTCCGGCATGGGCCTCGTACTCGGGCGCGATCGATATCGGCAGCTCGGGCATCGCTGGGACGGGCGGCGCCTGGCTGTGCGTGAGGGAAGCCTCACGCGGCGCTGGACGTCGCTCGACCCGTCGGCGGTCGTCAGCTACGAGGTGCGGCGGTCACCCGGTCAGGCGCGGGCGGGGCTCTGCACGATCGTCCTGCACCTGGGTCAGGGCGTGGGCGCACGCCGCGTGCTCGACGTCTCCGACGCGCAGGCCCGCGCACTGCTCGAGCGACTCGCGGCGCCGTTGCTGGAACCGCTCGTCGCGCGCTGATATCGAGCCCAGAGCTCGTCGCTCAGGTCCCGCATCCTCGACGCGAGTGTGACGTCGCGACGGCCTGCACTCAGCCGGCGTCCCACCACTCGGGATGCTCGACCGCCACCTCGTCCGGCACGGGGTAGGAGCCGTGCAGATGGATCAGCTTCCACGAGCCGCCCTCGCGTACGAAGATCGCGCTGAAACGAAGCCTGAAGGAGGGCCCGTCCGGAATGGTGAACTGCGGGCAGGCGACCGCCCAACCAGTATCACCGTTCTCCCACGCGTCGACGCTTCCAGGCTCGATGAGAACGCCCTCGAGTCCATACGCGCCGCGTACTGCCTCCTGTCCCGCGAACCACTCGCCGGCCGAACTGCCGACCGCCAGCACGGCTTCCTCGCCCGTGACGACCTCCTCGAAGGTCGTCACGTCGCCCGACGCGTTCTTCGCAAAGAACGTGCGCAGCGCCTCGGCGACCGACGCGGACTCGTGCATGAGCGCTCCTCCTCACGGGTGACTGGTCGGACGCGAGTGTAATCCTGGTCGTGCGCGTCCGCCGTACGTCAGTGGATGTACGGCCTCAGACAGTCGCGGGCGATGAGGAAGCCCCGCTCGACGAGCTCCTGTGTCTGCTCGAAGGCGCGGTCTTCGTGCTCGACGGAGACGACACCGTCGTAGCCGACCCGGTAGAGCTGCCCGATGAACCGGCCCCAGTCGATCTGGCCGAGCCCTGGGAGTCGCGGAATCTGCCAGCCCATCCCCTGCGCCGCAGACCCGTAGCGGTAGAGGCCGTCACGGTCGATCTCCATGTCCTTCGCGTGGACGTGGAGGAGCCGCGAGGCGTAGTCACGCACGGCGCGCTCGTAGTCGATCATCAGCCAGACGAGGTGCGACGGGTCGAGATTGAGTCCGAAGCTTTCCGACGGGATCGTCGAGAACATCTCGTCCCACGCCGCCGGGGTCGACGCCAGGTTCGTCCCGCCCGGCCACTCGTCCCAGCTGAAGATCATGGGGCAGTTCTCGATCGCGATCGAGACGCCCTTGCTCTCCGCGTGGGCGACGAGGCGCGGCCAGACCTTGCGGAACTCGCGGAAGTTGTCCGGCACGTTCTTCGTCTTGTCGCGCCCGACGAACGTCCCGACCGTGGGCACGCCCAGCTTCGCCGCCGCGTCGATCACCTTGCGCAGGTGGGCGTTGACGGCACGACGCTCGGTCGGGTCCGGGTGGAGGTTGTTCGGGTAGTAGGCAAGCGACGAGATCTCGAGTGAGTGACGGTCGAGCACGTCCTGGACGCGACCGGCGTCCAGCCGCTCGACATCGATGTGCGAAACGCCCGCATACCTGCGCCGCTCGCCTCCCGAGGCGGGCCAGCAGGCGACCTCGACCATCTCGTAGCCGTTGGCCGCCGACCACTCGGCGACCTTCTCGAAGCGCATGCGCCCGAAGGCAGCCGTCAGCAAGCCGAGCTTCATCGCGGCACCTCCACGCATCTCCTCTCGGTGTCGACGACGCCCGCGCGGAGCCGAGTCAGGTCGGTCATGCCGCGATCATGTCGTGTGCGGCCATGCCGTGCGTCAGTCGTCGGCGGACGCGTGACCGACGCTGCCATTGATGGTCAGGCCGCCGTCGACGAGGAGCTCCTGACCCGTCACGTAGCGCGCGGCGTCGGTGACGAGAAACAGCGCCGCGTCGGCGATGTCGGCCGGCTGGCCGATGCGGCCGAGTGCGATGCGTTGCTCGTAGGCGCGACGCACGTCGGGGGTGTACGCCGAGCGGTTCATCGGGGTCTCGGTCGCGCCGGGCGCAAGCGCGTTCACGGTGATGCCGTGCGGGGCGAGCTCGAGCGCGAGCGTCCGCGTCAGCGCCACGACGCCACCCTTGGCCGTGATGTACGCGGACAGGTTGGCGAGCGGCTGGATGTCGGCGGCCGAGCTGACGTTGAGGATGCGACCACCTGTTCCCTGCTCCTTCATGGTTCGGGCGGCCGCGCGACAGCCGTAGAAGTATCCGTGCAGGTTGGCCGCGAGCACGCCGTGCCAGTCCTCGTCCGTCATCTCGAGCAGCGGCTTGACGAGCAGTCGCGCCGCGTTGTTGACCCAGATGTCGATGCCACCGAAGCGGTCGACGGTCGCGGCAGCCAGCTGGTCGACATCCTCACGTCGGCCGGTGTCGCCGACCAGCATCAACGCCTCGCGGCCGGCTTGGTGTATCGCCTGCTCGGTGGCGGGAGCCTGGTCGAGCGACATGCCGGCGACATCGGCGCCGGCATCCGCAAGCGCCACGGCGATCGCCTGTCCGATGCCGCTCGAGGCACCGGTGACGACCGCGCGCCGGCCCGTCAAGCCGAACGGAGAGGCGTTTGTCACCGCGGCGTAGGGTACGCGCTCGATCGCGACTGAGGCAGCGCCGCTACGCGACGAGGGCCTCGAGGAGGCGTTCGATCGCAGGTAGCAGCACTGCCTCGGCGTCGCGCTCGCCGGATGCGAGCAGCTCGAAGCTCATCCCCTCGAGCGCGGTGACCACGATCCAGGCGTCGCGTTCGGGCTGCTTGCAGCCAAGCTGCGCCAGGGCCGGTGCGACGGCGCGCACATACGCGGCCGTCCACGCGCGCGACATCGGTGCGAGCTCCGGCCGGCGCGCAGCCTCCAACTCCAGCTCGAAGAGCACGAGCTGGGTCGAGCGGCCGTCCTCGAAGTCGCCGAGCAGCAGCGAGGCGAGCCAGGCGGCGACCTGCGGCACCGTGGGCGGGTCGTCGCCCACGAGCGGCTCCGCGGCGCCGAGCGCAGTGACGTCCTCGGTCATCGCGAGCGCGAAGGCGTCGAGCACGAGCTCCGACTTCGTCGCGAAGTAGTACGTCGTGGCGGCCAGCGGGACACCCGCTTCGCTCGCCACTGCACGATGTGTCACCGCGCCCGCGCCGCCCCGCCCGAGGAGCGCCAGCGCCGCTTCGACGATGGCGCGCCGCCGGGCGGCGCCGCGTGCTCGAACAGCCGTTTGGCTCACCGGCGGAGGCCGGCTCGGGTGCTCGCGCGAGATGCGGTGGTCAGTTGGAACAGCAGCGTAAGTACGGCAAGTGATCTCATAGTGGTACAAATGTACCATAAGTGAGGGTGTCGGCCGGGGCGCGCGACATGTCCGTCAGGTGTCCGACGCTGGTCAGCTGGGCGGGCCTGGGGCTTCGCTGCGGTTCTGCAGGTCGGCCTCGAGGCGGCGGGCGTGCATGCGGGCGCGCCTGCGCGACCGCAGGAGCCCGATCAGTGCGATCAGCGCGACGACGGCGACGATCGCGCCCACGAGAGTGGCGCCGCGAAAGCCCGGGTGCCTCGACGTCCAGTGTCCGGTCACCCGCGTGGGCTGCGTTCCCACGTCCGAGCACGATCCCCAGGGTGAGCAGGTTCGGCAGTGCGAGGACGAGCGCTGCGCCCACGACGAGGAAGCGCGTCTTCCAGCGCGAGGCCCGGCGCATCCCCCACCAGAGGAGCGCGAGGGGGAGCAGTGTGAACGCGAAGCCGTAGAACAGTCCGACCCCGATGCCCTGCGTCATGCTCGCCGTCGGCCTGGTCGGCGATCCGGTGCGCCCACCAGCGCGGGAGGAATGCGGCGCCGAGCCAGGCGAGCAGCAGGCCTCCGATGACACAGCCGAGCACCACCCAGAGGCGCGTCCGGCTTCGCGGCGCCTGGTCGTGCTCGTGCTCGTGCTCGTGTTTCCACGGGGGCATTCATAGCGACTTCCGGAGCTCGTCGACGGGAGCCGAGTAGAGCAGCTTGAAGCCTCGACGGCGTGGCACCTTCTCCTTGGTGCCCGTCGGCCGGAACCCGGCGCGCTCGTAGACCCGCTGTGCCCTCGAGTTCGTCTCCTGCACGAACAGGTACACGTCGCTGCAGCCTCGATCGGCAGCCCAGTCCGCGACGGCGCCGATCAGGAGCTCCGCGAGCCCTGCGCCGCGTCCGGATGGGTCGACCCACATCGAGATGAGCTGTGCCTCGCTCGGATCGACCCGGAGGAATGCGCCGACCACTCCGACCCAGCTGTCGGCGCGGTCGGCGACGAAGAGCACACGCGTGTCGCCTCGGGCTGCCTCGCCCGCCCATGCCTGCCAGCGCTCATCGGGCTCGAGCGACGCGTCCTCCCAACGGGTGCCGAAGTGCCCGGACTCCTCGCGCAGCATCCGCAGCCGCACATCTCGCCAGCGGCGCCATTCACCGGCCTGGATCGGGCGAATCGCGACGACGGGCTCGTCGGTCACGGCCGGTCGAGGTCGACGAGGCGGTCGCCTGTGAGCAGGGCGTCGAGGTCGGTCACCCCGCCGAGGCTACCGCTCCTGAGGCTCGCATTCGGCGGTGTTGCCCTCACAGCAGCCGATCTTGAAACGACACCGGGGGCACTGCATCGTTGCGTGCCTCCATTCCATCGGCGTGCCGCAGCGCGGGCACCCCTCGCCGGGCTCCACGGCGGAGCCCGGGAGGGGGGACGATGGTGCCGGGCCGGCCGACGTCACCGATCGACTGTACGAGCGCTCGCGGATGGCGCGCGCTCGGCGGTCGGCGCGCTCGTGTTACCGGAGGCGTCGACCGCACGGACGACGTAGATGGGCGTGGTCCCGGGCGGCACGGCGCGATCGACGAACGTCGAGCGCGGCAGCAAGAGCGGCCACACCTGCTCGAACGGCTCGTCGGGCCCGTTCTTCCGGTACACGAGATACCCGATCAGGTCCGGTTCGGGCCCGTCCTGCCAGTCCAGGGTGACGCCGCCGACGCCGTTCGTGACGCTGAAGCCGCGGGGCAGCGCGGGCGCGAGCGTGTCTGCGCCGAGGAACGGCAGGCGTGCCAGCAGCGGTGCGCTGGCGATCTCACGCCTGTTCGACGCCGGGAAGTCGCCGCTACCCGGCATCTCGTCGCGACGGCACGTCGCGGTGTCCGCCTCGGCGCTGGTGTTCTCGGCCGTCCAGCCGAGGACGGTGGCGGGGCCCGTCGCGTCGACAACACCGCCGACCAGCAGAGCGCCGATCCGCGTCCGTCGGAGCTGGTCTGCGATGGCGCCCCGCGCCACGGCGAGTGTCGCGTTTCGGAGAGCCAGCGCCGTGAGGTACGCGGGGCGAGAGCCGCCGAACGAGCGATCGATCACGCGTTCCTCGTAGGCGACGATCTCGGCGGCCGTGATCGGCACGCGCTTCCGCAGGGCGACACGGGTGAAGAGAGTCGAGAGCGCAGCCTCCCTCGAACGCGTCAGACGCGTGAGCGCTTCCACTTCGGGCTCGTACACGCGGCCGGAGGCCGAGATACACGTCTCGCCGTCACGCAGGGTGACGGTGCCCTCGACACGAGAGGCGTTGAATCCCTGTCCGGCGGCGGTCGGCCCGTCGCACAGCCTCGCGTCGCGGCCCCAGAGATAGACGCAGGCTGCCGTCGGCTTGTCCGGGTCGACGCTTTGCGGCCCGAAGTTCGCCCAGCCCCAGGACCAGACCGCCGAAGTCTGCTCGTCGAGCGCTACCTGGCGTGCTGCGAGCGCGTTCCACTTCACGAACCGATACCAGTCGGAGCTGGGCTGCAACCCTTCCCGACCGGCGGCACCGAGCGCGACCTGGAAACCGAGGACGAGGCCGACGCGCTCGCGTGGGATGCCCGCATCGATGAGCCGCTTCGTGATCGATCGCATCCCGAGCCGCATCCGGCGAGTCCCGACGATGCGGCCGAGCCTCACGATGACGGGAGCGTTGTAGTACGCCTCGTATGCGACATCGGCGACGGCGCCGACACTCTTCCACCAGGTGGCTGCTTCACCCGTGAAGATCGGATTGCCGTGGATGAACAGCGTCGGTCGTGCGCCCTTCGCCGCCAGGCCGCGGAGAAGTGCCAGGACGTTCGCCCGGTACCGGGCGACGCTCGGAGACCAGGGGAGAGGCGCTGCGGGGCCGAGGAGCTCGTTGAGCGCGATGATGGGGGTCGAGCATTCGGTCGACGCGACAGCGCGGTCGTACGTCTGTTGCACGGCGGCGTCGATCGATGCGGGATCCGCCGGCTCGGCCGGGTCGCCGACGAGCCGCGGGAGGTTGAGCACGAAGAAGACCGTGCTGGCTCCCTTCTCGCGGTAGGTCTTGGGGAGTGCGGTGCCGCTGGCGGCGAGCACGACGCCAGGGCGCGCGAAGACGTCGCGCACGTCTTTCGGCACCGCGCCCTCGGCGTAGTCGATCCACAGGGGCTTGGTGTCCGAAAGACCGCAGGCGTCGAGCGCCTGCGAACGGGCGGCGGTTCCGAATCCGGCGGCCGCGGCGATCGTGACGGCTGCGACGACGGCGATACGTGCGAGGACGTTTCTGTTCACGACCTACCTCCCTGGAGGCGATATCGAGATACGCGGAGGACACGACACGCGTCTACTGTCGGCGGGCTCCCTCACAGGGCGCTCACCGCTCGCTCATCGGCGGCACGCGACAGAGCGGCTGCGTGGGGGAGGCGAGGTGTGGTCAGCCCGTGACCGGCGGCTGCGGCGTCGCCTCGGGGCTCGGCGCGCTCAGGTTGCCGGACGTGTCCGTGGCGCGGACGACGTAGTAGCTCGGGGCGCCGTCGGCCGGGGGTGCCCGGTCGGCGTATGTGGAGTAGGGGAGGAGCGTTGGTGTGATTGGTGTGTAGGGGCCACCGGGCACCTGGCCGCGGTAGACGACGTAGCCGGCGAGGTCGGCCTCGGCGCCGTCCGGCCAGTCGAGCGTCACGGCGCCGTCCTTGGTGGTTGCGAGGAGCTCGGTTGCGGTGGCGGGAGGCTCGCGGTCGTCCCTGAGGAACAGCAGCTTCGCTGCGAGGGGCACGACGCCGATCACGCGGATGTCGGAGGCGGGGAAGTTCCCACGGCCGGGGAGGAGGTCGCGACGACACGTTGCCGTGGCGATCTCGGCGGCGCCGACGTCGGTCGCCCAGGTGAGCGGGGTCTTGCCGGGCTCAACGGTCACCAGACCGGCGATCAGGTCCCGGCGCAGCTCGTCCTCGAGAATCCCGAGAGCCATCTGCCGGGTGGCGCTGCGTCGCTGCAGGGCGGTCAGGTAGTCGGGACGCGAGCCGGCGAAAACGCGGTCGATCACCTCCTGCTCGGCGGCGCGCAGGTCGGCGCCGGGCACCGGCACACGCTTGCGTAGCACCTGCCGGGCAAAGAGCGCGTCGAGTGCTTGCTGGCGGTCGCGGGTGAGCTTGGCGAGGGCGAGGATCGGGTCGGTGCGCAGCTTGCCGTTGGCCGAGATGCATTCGACTCCGTCCGGAATCACGATGGGGCCCTCGACGAGCGACCGCTTGAAGCTCGGCCCCGCGACGATTGGGCCGTCGCAGAGGCTCTGGTTTCGGGCCCAGAGGTAGACGCATGCTGCAGCGGGCTTGTCGGGGTCGACGCTCTGCGGGCCGAAGTTCGCCCAGCCCCACGACCAGATGGACGACGTGCGCTCGTCGAGCGTCACCTGCCGCGCCGCAAGCGCGTTCCACTTCACGAAGCGCAGCCATTCTTCGCGCGGCTGCAGGCCTTCGCGTCCGAACTTGCCCGGCGCCACCTGGAAGCCCAGTACGAAGCCGATCTTGCTGCGCGGGACGCCGACGCTTGCGAAGCGGCGCACGATCGACCGCATCCCGAGCCGCATGCGGCGCGGCCCGACGATGCGCCCCAGCTTGCTGATGTTGGTGGCCCGGTAGTACGCCTCGTAGACGACGTCCGCCACCTTGCCGACCTCGAGCCACCACGCTGCCGCTTCGCCGCCGACGACCGGGTTGCCGTGGACGAACAGCGCCGGGCGGGCGCCACGGGAGGCCAGGCCGCGCAGCAGCGCCAGCACATTGGCCCGGTACGCGGCCACGTCGGGCTCCCACGGCAGGGCGGCGGCGGGGCCGAGCAACTCGTTGAGGCCGATGATGGGCGTCGAGCAGCCGGTGGCGATCACCGCGCGGTCGTACACCGACTGCGCCGATGCGTCGATCTCGCCCGGATCGTGTGGGTCGCTCGGCGTGCCCACCCATTGCGGCAGCCGCAGCACGAAGAAGACGGTCTTGGCGCCCTTGTCGCGATACGTCTTCGGCAGCGCAGAGCCGCTGGTAGCGACGACCACGCCCGGTCGTGCGAAGACGGCGCGCACGTCCGTCGGCAGCGCGCCCTCGCCGTACTCGATCCACAGCGGCTTCACCGTCGAGATGCCGCATGCGTCGACCTCGCCGGCCGACCGGGCGGACAGCGCTGCCCCGCCGAGGACGGCGGCAGCCGTGGCCGCGACGGCGAGAGCAAGGGCGAGGTGGAGGGGTCTGACCGGCTTCACGCTGGATGACAAGGGTGACTGACGCTCGTGAGGACTTTGTTCGGGATTCGCCGCGCGTCGCCGTGACCATCCTGCCCGAGTCGTCGGCGCACAGGTCGCGGTCCCGCAGGCCGCGGCTAGCATGGCTCTCCAGGGCGACGTGGCCGAGTGGTTAGGCAGAGGCCTGCAAAGCCTCGTACAGC
>CAVRXC010000018.1:0-35483 GCA_963724995.1 uncultured Actinomycetes bacterium | reverse complement strand
GGTTCGAATCCGCTCGTCGCCTTCTCTGGCTTGAACCCGAGCCTCTAGGGGCTGGTGGTGCCGCTCCGGACGGGAGAGAATCGCCGGGTGCAGCCTGAGCTTCCGACCGGGACGGTGACGTTCCTCTTCACCGACATCGAAGGGTCGACGCGGCTGCTGCGGGAGTTGGGCGACGGGTATGCGGTGGTGCTCGCAGAGCACCACCGGGTGCTCCGCGATGTTTGGGTGAGACACCGCGGTGTCGAGGTCGACACGGCGGGCGATGCGTTCTTCGTCGCTTTCGCGCGCGCTTCCGACGCGGTGGCTGCTGCTACCGGCGCCCAGCGCGCGCTGGCAGACGGCCCTGTGCGCGTGCGGATGGGGTTGCACACAGGTGAACCGCTCGCGGAGGGCGAGAACTACGTCGGTATCGACGTCCATCGCGCGGCGCGGATCGCGGCCGCCGGGCACGGCGGGCAGGTGCTGCTGTCTCAGGCGACCGCAGACCTGGCCGGCGCTGATGTACGAGACCTCGGCCTGCACCGCATGAAGGACCTCAGCGCCCCCGAACGTCTCTTCCAGCTCGGGACGGAGGCGTTCCCGCCGCTGAAGACGCTGCGCGAGACGAACCTCCCCGTCCCGGCGACGCCCTTTCTCGGACGCGAGCGCGAGATCGAGGACATCGCGGAGCTGCTGCGCCGCCGCGACGTCCGGCTCGTCACGCTGACCGGCCCCGGCGGAAGCGGCAAGACGCGGCTCTCGCTGCAGGCTGCCGCCGCGGCCGGCTGACGACTACGACCGTGGCGTCTGGTGGGTCCCGCTCGCCTCGCTCGCCGATCCCGCACTCGTCGAAACAGCTGCCGCTCAGGCGCTCGGATCGAAGGACACGCTCTCTGCAACGTCGGCGACCAGCGCCTGCTGCTCGTGCTGGACAACTTCGAGCATCTGCTCGACGCGGCCGCCGGGGTCGCAGAGACGATCGGAGCCTGTCCGCACCTGACGGTGCTCGTCACGAGCCGCGAGCCGCTGCACGTCGACGGCGAGTGGGAGGTCGCCGTCGATCCGTTGCCAGAGCGAGAAGCGGTCGAACTCTTCGTGCAACGTGCCCTGGCTGTCAGCTCCGACCTTGTCGCGAACGGCGAGGTCGCCGAGATCTGCAGGCGCCTCGATTGCCTGCCGCTCGCGATCGAACTCGCCGCTGCTCGTGTGAAGGCTCTCTCGCCGTCCGTCCTGCTCGAGCGACTCGAACAGCGGCTGCCTCTGCTCGCGGGGGGCTCTCGCTCGGCGCCTGAGCGGCAGCGCACGCTGCGCGCGACGATCGCCTGGAGCCATGACCTGCTGACGGCGGGCGAGCAGGACATCTTCGCCCGGCTGGCCGTCTTCGCCGGCGGCTGCACGCTCGAGGCCGCCGAGCAGATCTGCGGCGCCGACGTCGACACGATCGCGTCGCTGGTCGACAAGAGCCTGCTCCGCCGCACCGGCGACCGCTACTGGATGCTCGAGACGATCCGCGAGTTCGCGGCAGAGCGGCTCGAAGGGCTCCCGGACGCGAGCGAGCTCCACGACCGTCACGCGGACTGGTTCGTCGCACTCGGCGAACGCGCACGTCCGGAGCTGGACGCGCGACGGGGGCCCGAATGGCTGGACCGGCTCGCCGCTGAGCATGCGAACCTGCGGTCGTCGCTCGAGCACCTGCTCGCGTGCGAGGACAACGACCGAGCGCTGCGGCTGGTGGGTGCGATCTGGTTGTACTGGGCTCAACGGGGGCACTGGACCGAAGGCAGGCGCTTTCTGACGTCCGCGCTCGCGCTCGGCGGCGATGTCCAGCCCGAGCGCCTGATCGATGCTTTCTGGGGCGCTGCGATCCTGGCGCTGTGGCAGGGCGATGTCGACGAGGGGGAACACGTGGGCGACGCGCACGTTGGAGCTCTCACGGAAGGCGGGACTGCCGCGCGGAGAGGCCGTGGGCGTGCATACCCTCGCGATCGTCGCGGGGGAGCGCGGACATCGGGACGAGGCCCGCGCGTTGTACGAGGAGTCGTTGGTGCTCGCCCGAAGCGTGGACGACGGTTGGCTGATCTCGGCCGCCTTGAACAACCTCGGCGGCTTGTACCTGAGCGATGGGGAATACGAGCGCGCGATCGAGTTGTTCGAGGAGAGCCTTGCGATCGGTGAGGCGCGCGGCGACCTCGACCGACGTGCACGAGGGCTCACCCACCTTGGCCACGCAACCCGCGCGCTGGGCGACCTACCTCGTGCGCGCGAGTACTTCCGAAGCGGGTTGGTCGCGGCAGAGGAGATCGGCCTCGTCGTGATCGCGCTCGACGCGATGTGGGGGATCGCCTCCTGTCAGGCCCATGCCGGCGATCCTGTCACCGCAGCGCGTCTGCTCGGGTGGGTGCACGAGCGGCTATCTCGCCTGGGCGCTCCCAGCGAGCCCGAAGACGTCGCGTTCGAGGAGGGCCTGCGCGACCGGCTGGGGTCCGAGCGGCTTGCGTCGGAGCTGGCGGCTGGAGCAGCGCTAGGCCGAGACGAGGCGATGGATCTCGCGCTCGGAAGCAGTGATTTGGCAACGCCTGGCTGAGTTCGGCGCTACAGGCTCGCCGCGAGGCGCAACGTTCGACGACCGGATGGATCCAGTGGTTCGAATCCGCTCGTCGCCTTTGGTCGTCTGAGATGATCGTGGCGTGGCCGCCGATCGCGCCGCGTCACTTCTCGCTCACGTGGCGGAGCTCGAGCAGCGCGACGAGGTGCTGGCCCGGCAGATCGCGATCGTCACAGGGCTCGCCGAGCGAGCCGGTGACGTGCGGGCGCGCGCGGTCGAGATCCGCGCCCGGCTAGAGGCGCTTCCGGAGGAGCTCGCCGGCGTCGAACGGGCCGAGGCGGAGGCTCGCACCCGCGAGCGGGACGCGCGTGCGGAACAGTCCGAAGCCGAGCGAAGGCTCGACCAGGTCATGGAGAGCCGGCGCGCGGGCGAGGAGGAGCGCGCGCGGGCACGCCAGGTGTTGCAGGACGCACGCGAGGCGGTCAGCGACGCTGTCCACCGGGTCGAGCGCCTCGTCGCGCAGCGCTCCGAGCTCCACGATCTCGAGCAGGCGCTACGAGCCGAGGCGGACGGCCTGGCGGTCGAGGCACGCGACGTCGCGGCCGGCTTGCGCGATGCGCCGCGCGTTGCGGACGCGGGCAAGGGCGAGCCTGGGACCTCGCTCGAGGAGATCGACGACTGGGGTGCACGCGCGCGCGCGGCGCTCTTCGTCGCGCGCGGCACGCTCGAGACGGAGCGGGAGAGGGTGGTAGCGGAGGCGAACGCGCTCGCGGCCTCTGTGCTCGGCGAGGATCTCGGCGCCGCGAGCGTCGCGCTCGTGCGCCGGCGCGTCGAGGCGGCGTTGGACGCCTGACGACGACCACAGATGCCACCTACGGGAACCGGTGGTCGCCTGGCCGCAGGTCGAGCTGCCCCCCATCGACGCAACCCTCCGGGAGCCGGTACGAGAGGCGCGTGATGCTCCGCTCGGCGAGGCTCCTGAGGTAGAGCGATCGCATTGCAGCGTGAGCCCGACTCTCGCTCAGCCCGAGACGCTCGCCCAGCAAGACCCCGTGCTGGAGCGCCCTGCACTCCGTCACGCCCTCGTCGCGCTCACCCGCCAGGTGGACTGCTTCGTGTGCAAGTACCAGGATTGCCTGCGCCGTGGCCTCGCGTTGGGCGCCTTCGTCGTCGAACACGAGGTCCTGGAGATCCCGGCAGGTTGCAGGATCGAGGTACGCGAGCCCACGCCCGATGAACGCGACCCCGAGTGCGTCACTTCCGATGCCCGTGTACTGGTAGCCGTCGTCGCAGCGGACGGTCACGGGGCGCTTCGCGATGCGCGCTGCCTCCGCGGTGAAGCGCGCCTCGGCCCGCGCGCGAGACTCCTCCGGGAGACTCGCCCAGGTGCGCTCGCGGTCGGTGCGCGCGGCGAGCACGAACACCACGAGGAGCGCGGCACCGATCGCGAGCGTGGTGGAGCGACGGCCACGACGAGGCGGCCGAGGAGGAGGCGGCGTCCATACCAGGCCACCCTCGTCGTCCTCCACGATGTCGCCCCAGCCGAGGTCGGCGTCGTCCACGCCAGGTCGTCGTCGCTCATTCAGATGATCGGGTGTACTGGCCGGCTCGCCCTGCCTGTACTCACGCCAGGCGCGGACGCCCAGCTCGACCTCCGCGGTCAGCAGCAGCACGAATGGGATCCAGAAAGGGACGAGCCGCTGCAGTTCCGCTGAGAACAACCACGCCGCGACGAACACGAGCGCGGCCACACGAAGGGCCTGCTGCGACCTCACGCGGTCTACCAGACGCACCGCCTCACCGTAGACGGACTCCGAACCGAAGTAGCATCGACCGAGTGATCGATCCGCTCGCACGGTGGCGCGCGCTCGGCCTACCCGACAAGCCGGACTACGCGGGGCTGCTGACGTTCTCGGCGCTCCCGTACACGCAAGACCCGTCAGACCTCGTGGGCGTCGACGCGGCGATCGTGGGCGCGCCCATGGACGACCTCGTCTCGGACCGGCCCGGGACGCGGTTCGGACCGCGGGCGATCCGCGCGGCGAGTTGCCCACCCGGCCCGCACCTGGAGGTGAAGGTCGACTGGTCGGAGGAGCTGCGCGTGGTCGACTACGGCGACGCGGCCGTGGTACCCGCGGACGCAGTGCGGTCGCACGCCGCAATCCAGGCACTCGTGGCGGAAGTCGCGCAGGCGGGCGTGATCCCACTCGTGCTCGGTGGCGATCACTCGATCGCCGAGCCCGATGTGCGAGGTGTCGCCTCCGTCCACGGTCCTGTCGCGCTCGTTCACTTCGACACGCACACCGACACCGGCGAGGAGGTGTTCGGCGTCGAGGTCTCGCACGGCACGCCCATGTACCGGCTCGTGCGTGACGGGCACGTCGACGGGCGCCGTTACGTCCAGATCGGACTGCGGGGGTACTGGCCCGGTGAGAAGGAGCTCTCGTGGCAGGCGGAGCATGCGATCACGAGCTTCTTCATGCACGACGTGCGCGACCGCGGCATCCGGCGGTTGTGGAGGACGCGATCCGGATCGTCGGCGCGGGGCCGGCCTTCCTGACCGTCGACGTGGACGTGCTCGACCCTGCCTTCGCACCGGGTACCGGCACGCCCGAGCCGGGTGGCATGACGTCGGTCGACCTCCTCTGGGCTGTGCGCACGCTCGCGGCGGGCCTCGACCTCGTGGGCATGGACGTCGTCGAGGTGATCCCCACCGCAG
Organism: uncultured Actinomycetes bacterium; assembly: GCA_963724995.1. GTDB lineage: Bacteria > Actinomycetota > Thermoleophilia > Gaiellales > Gaiellaceae > Gaiella. The sequence goes on along the minus strand of CAVRXC010000018.1, from coordinate 30,240 downwards.
TGGGCTCCGCCGACATCACGGCGCTTGTCGCGGAGCGGGTGGTGCGCGAGACGCTGACCGGGATCGCGATGCGCCGACTTGGGAACGACGGCTGATCCAGCAGCTGCCTGCATTGCGGGCGCGAAGCGGACGCCTCCAGGGTGTTGCGCGGAAGGATCCGCGCGAGCGGATCCGTCGCTCTCGCGTCAGCGAGAGCCCGCTTGCCGGCTAGCTCAGGGCATTCCGATGGGGGTCGGGCAGTACCAGAGCTGCGTGTGCCCGATCACGCCCTTGTTCTGGCAGTGGTCGCGCTCGAGATTCTTGAACCCGCTCACTGCGCCCTCCGTGCACGACCACCACTGGCCAGTCCGTTGCGTGGTTCCGTATGGCCGCGTCACTTCCTGACAGCGCGCGAGGAGACCTGCGCGCTCGAACCACCGCTGACTCTGGGCCATGAACATCAGGCCGGCGATGGCGGCTGCAACGATTCCGATCTTGATGAGCACCATGGCGGCGGTATGTGTGTGTTTGTTTCGAGCTGGTGGTCCTCTTGCAGAAGCTCATCGGCACGCGGTCCGCGTGGCTTGAGCACCGCACGGATGCGGTCTTGCCGCCTCGTCGCGACCAGTAGAGTCGCGCGCGTGACTGCGACGATGATGGATGGGAAGGCTCTGGCCGCACGCGTGCGCGCGGAGGTCGCGCGTGACGTCGAGGAGCTCGGTCATGTCGGCCTCGCAACGGTGCTCGTCGGCGACGATCCGGCGTCCCACGTCTACATCGGCGCGAAGCACAAGGCCGCCACGGAGGCGGGCATCGAGGCGCGGGACGTGCGCCTGCCCGTGGACACGACCGAGGCGGATGTGCTGCGGCTCGTTGCGGAGCTGAACAGCGACGAGCAGGTGGACGGCATTCTCGTCCAGCTGCCTCTCCCCGAACAGGTCGACGAGACACGTGTGACGTACGCCGTCGCGCCGTTGAAGGACGTCGACGGCTTTCATCCGATCAATGCCGGGAACCTCTACCTGGGCACGCCGATCCACGTCCCGGCGACGCCGTCCGGCTGCATGGAGCTGCTCGCCGCCTACGACGTCGACCCGCTCGGGAAGGAGGCGGTGGTGATCGGGCGCAGCGAGATCGTGGGGCGCCCGATGGCGATGCTGCTGATGCACGCCCACGCGACCGTCACGGTGTGTCACTCACGAACCGCCGACCTGGCGGCGCACGCGCGGCGCGCGGACATCCTGGTTGCGGCAGTCGGCCGGCCCGGCATCGTGACCCCGGAGATGGTGAAGCCGGGAGCAGCGGTGCTCGACGTCGGGCTTACCCGCACCGACGAAGGGATCCGGGGAGACGTCGACCCGGCCGTTGCGGAGGTAGCCGGGTTGCTCACGCCCATGCCGGGTGGTACTGGCCCGATGACGATCGCGATGCTGCTCCGCTCTGCGATCCGTGCGGCGCGCTTTCGGCGCGGGCTGCTTGCATATCCCGGCGCCTGACGGGTACCGTTCCGGCGCTTGAATGAGTCGCGTCGGCTCGACCGGCGCTCGTTTGTTTGAAGGAGGAACGTTCGTGGCGGAGATGGGCACCGTCAAGTGGTTTTCGAACGAGAAGGGCTACGGCTTCATCGCTCGCGAGGGCGGCGAGGACGTGTTCGTGCACTTCTCGGCGATTGCCGGGGACGGCTACAAGACCCTGATGGAGGGTCAGAAGGTGGAGTTCGAGGTCGTCCAGGGGCCGAAGGGCGCCCAGGCCGCGAACGTGGTCGCGACGGCGTAGAGCCGGAGCGACAGAAGCTTCCGCGGTCGGGCCTCCTACGGGAGGCCCGACGCGTTTCTGGTTGGATTGCTCGCCGATGCCGATCACGAGAGACCAAGTGCTCCACGTCGCCAAGCTGGCGCGTCTCGACCTGGGTGACGACGAGGTCGACCGGCTCACCCGGGAGCTCGGCGCCATCCTCGAGGCTGTCTCCAAGGTGTCGGAGCTCGACCTCGTCGACGTGCCGCCGACCTCACACCCACTCGATCTCGTCAACGTCTGGGCGGAGGACGAGCCCCATGTGTCGCTGAGCGTCGACGAGGCGCTCGCCAACGCCCCCGCTCGCGAGGGCGACCTGTTCCGTGTCCCGCCAACGGTGTGATGCCTGGTCTCGAGTCGACACACATCCGGCCCGATCACGTCACACCTCTGTGCGTGTTCGGGACGTACGGTTCCGGTAGGGGGGCCATGCGCCCCCTTCACGGGGGGTGCGCGGATGGCGGGTGCGAGGGCGAGCTCGCCGGCGCGCCATGCGAAACCGGTCGGCGGGCATCGGTGCGGCCGGGGTGGCGGCGGCGATGATCGACACGCTGCGGCTGACGGCCGAGGGAGCGCTCGCGCTGCTCGAGCGGAAGGAGGTCTCGGCCGCCGAGCTGCACACCGCCTATCTCGAGGCGATCGAGGCTCGGGACGGCGAGCTTCACGCCTATCTGCGGGTCGTCGAGGAGTGCGAAGGCACAGGGGTGCCGATCGCGCTCAAGGACGTGATCTCGACCCGCGGCGTCGAGACGACCGCCGGCTCGCGGATCCTGCGCGGCTATGTGCCGGTCTTCGACTCGACCGTCGCGGCGCGCTGCAAGGCGGCGGGGCTACCGCTGCTCGGGAAGACGAACACCGACGAGTTCGCGATGGGCTCCTCGACGGAGAACTCGGCCTTCGGCCCGTCTCGCAACCCGTGGGACCCGTCGCGCGTCCCCGGTGGCTCCGGCGGCGGCACGTCGGCCGCGGTGTCGGCCGGTCTCGCCCCGTGGGGGCTCGGCTCGGACACGGGCGGCTCGATCAAGCAGCCATCGGCGCTGTGCGGCAACGTCGGTTTGCGACCCACGTACGGCACGGTGTCGCGCTACGGCATCGTCGCCTTCGCATCGAGCCTCGACCAGGTCGGCCCGGTGGCGCGCACGGTGCGCGACGTCGCGTTGCTCACGTCGGTCATCGCGGGACGCGACCCGGCCGACTCGACCACGGTCGACCACCCCGACCCGATCCGCCTCCCCGAGAAAGAGGATCTCGCCGGTGTCCGCATCGGCGTGCCGCGGCAGGTGGCCGACCTCACCGCCGTCGAGCCGGGTGTGCGCAGCGCGTTCGAGAAGACGCTCGACCTCGCGCGCGAGCTCGGCGCCGAGGTGGGGGAGTGCGACCTGCCGCTGTCCTTCGACTACGGCATGCCTTGCTACTACCTCATTGCCCCCGCCGAGGCATCGTCGAACCTCGCACGCTACGACGGCGTGCGCTACGGCCCGCGGGAGGAAGGCGCCGGTTACCGCGAGATGGTCGAGCGCACCCGCGACGAAGGGTTCGGCGACGAGCCGAAGCGCCGCATCATGCTCGGCACCTACGCGTTGTCGGCCGGCTACTTCGACGCGTACTACGGGCAGGCGCAGAAGGTGCGCACGCTGCTCGTCCGCGAGCATCGCGAGGCCCTGCAGCGGTTCGACCTCATCGCCACACCGACGTCGCCCACCGTTGCATTCCCCATCGGCGATCGCGCGGCAGACCCGCTGGCGATGTACGCCTGCGACCTCCTCACGATCCCGTCCTGCCTGGCCGGCCTGCCGGGGCTCAACGTCCCCTGCGGTCTCTCCGAGGGGTTGCCCGTCGGGTTGCAGCTGATCGGTCCGCAGTTCGGCGAGAACGCCCTGTTCGAGGTCGGTCACGCGCTCGAGCGTGCGATCGGGTTCGACACCGTCCCGGAGCGGCTGCGCTGATGGAGTGGGAACCCGTCATCGGGCTCGAGATCCACGTCCAGCTGAAGACGCGGACGAAGATGTTCTGCCGCTGCCCCGCGGGCTTCGGAGCGGGCGAGAACACGCAGACGTGCCCGGTCTGCCTCGGCTTCCCCGGTGCGCTCCCCGTGCCGAACCGCGTCGCGATCGAATGGACGGTGAAGCTCGGTCTCGCGCTCGGCTGCGAGATCGCACCTCGCGCGGTGTTCGCGCGCAAGAACTACTTCTACCCCGACCTGCCAAAGGGCTATCAGATCTCCCAGTACGATATGCCATCTTGCATAGATGGCAAGGTGATAGTACCGCTGGCCGACGGTGATCACGCTGTGGGCATCGTCCGAGCTCACCTGGAGGAGGACGCGGCGAAGAACGTCCACGTGGGCGGGCGAACCGGCCGGATCGGCGGCGCCGACTACACGCTCGTCGACTACAACCGCGGCGGCACGCCGCTGGTCGAGATCGTGAGCGCGCCGGACATCCACTCGTCGGAGGAGGCGAAGCGCTTCCTGCAGCTGCTGCGCCAGACGATCGTCGAGCTCGGCGTCTCGGACGCGGAGATGGAGAAAGGAACGTTGCGCGTCGACGCCAACGTCTCCGTCCGCCCAGCCGGCTCCGGCGAGCTGCGCACCCGGTGCGAGATCAAGAACATGAACTCGTTCACCTTCGTCGCCCGCGGGATCGACGCGGAGGTGACGCGCCAGATCGCCGTCTGGGAATCGGGTGCAGAGGTCGTCCAGGAGACCTACGACTTCGATGCCGCCTCGGGAAAGCTGACGCCGCGGCGGACGAAGGAGGAGGCCGACGACTACCGGTACTTCCCTGAGCCCGACCTCGTTCCCGTCGAGCCACCGGCCGAGCTCGTCGAGCGGCTACGCCGGGAGCTGCCCGTCCTGCCGGCGGAACGGATCCGCCACGTCGCAGAACGGCTCGATCACGAGCGTGCCCTCGTGCTCGTCACAGGCGGGCTCGACGGCCTCTGGGAGGCGACCGTTGCCGCAGGCGCGGACGGCGTCGCTGCGGCGAACATGATCGCGAACAACGTCGTCGCAACCGGCGTCGACCCGGCGGTCGTCCCCGCCAGCGAGCTCGCGCGTCTCGTGGAGGCACGTGACCGGATCCCGCGCTCGGCACTCGACGAGGCGATCGGCCGGCTGGGGGAGCCAGGCTTCGCGGCCGACGCCTACCTCGCCCAGGAAGTCGTGTCGGACCTCGCCGAGCTGGAGCCGATCGTCGACGCGGTGATCGCCGCCAACCCGGGTCAGGTCGCGGCCTACCGCGGCGGCAAGGAAGGGTTGCTCGGGTTCTTCGTCGGCCAGGTGATGAAGGAGACGAAGGGGCAGGCCGACCCGCGGGCCGTCAACGAGCTCGTGCGAACGAGACTCGGCAATGAGTAGAGCAAAACGGATGTTGTGCAACACACCTTTCGGGGTCTGGGTCTGAGCATCGTCGCGCACGGGATCGGCGGCATTCGCGATCTTCCGGTCCCGGGATGGCTCTTCTACTGGGGCGCGGCGGTCGTCCTCGTGCTGTCCTTCCTCGCACTCGGGCTGCTCTGGCGGCAACCGCTGCTCGCGCGGCACGCGCTGGGGCGCGAGACCGGCGCGAGGCTGTCGAGGCTCGTGCTCGGTCCCGTGCGGGTGGCGGCGCAGGTGCTCACGACAGTCCTGTTCGCCGTCGTGTGGGGCGCCGCCCTCTTCGGCGACACCGACCCGATCCGCAACCTCGCGCCGACGTGGATCTACGTCATCTTCTGGCTCGGCGTCCCCGCCTTGTGCGTCCTGTTCGGCAACGTGTGGCGTGCACTCAGCCCGTGGCGCGCGATCGCCGACGCGGGCGTATGGATCTGGACGCGCAGCGGTCGGGAAGCTCGTCCGCTGGCCACGTACCCCGAGCGGCTCGGTCGCTGGCCGGGCACAGCCGCGCTCCTGGCGTTCACGGCGCTCGAGCTCGCCTACGCCGACCCCGCGTCGCCCCGAGCTCTGGCGTTCGCGATCGCGATCTACACGTACGTGACGCTCTTCGGCATGGTCGCCTTCGGTCGCGACCTCTGGAGCGAGCGTGGCGAGGGGTTCGCGATCATGTTCGCGTACTTCGCCCGCCTGGCGCCCCTGCACGCCGTCGAGGGGCGTATCCGATTGCGCTGGCCCTTCACCGGTCTCGCGGGCGCCGAGCGGGTGCCGGGGTCGCTCGCCTTCATCGCGGTGATGCTCGGCTCGGTCGCATTCGACGGGTACAGCCGCACGGGGACCTGGCAGGACCTCATCGCGCGCGCGGAAGGGCCGTACGTCGTGAACAACCCCGGTGTGGCGGAGCTCGTCGGGACAGGCCTCTCGCTGTGGGGCCTGGCCGCGGCCGTCGTTCTCGTGGCGCTCGCCTACGGCGCGACGTGTGCCGTGGCGGGCTGGCTCGTCAATGCGCCCCGGCCGCTGCAGCCCGAGTTCCTGCTCTCACTCGTGCCGATCGCCTTCGTCTACGAGCTCGCGCACTACTTCTCCCTCTTCCTCACGCAAGGCCAGTTTGCCATTCCGCTGCTCTCGGATCCGTTCGGGCGCGGCTGGGACCTGCTCGGCACGGCGAACGTGGTGCCGAACCTCACCGTCGTCTCGCCCAATACGGTCTGGTACGTGCAGGCCGGAGCGCTGGTCGCGGGGCACGTGGCCGCGCTCGCGGTTGCGCACGACCGCGCCGTCGACCTCTTCGCCGATCGCCGCGACGCATTGCGCTCGCAGTATGCGCTGCTGGCGCTGATGGTCCTCTACACGGTGGGTGGCCTGTGGATCCTGTCCCGCGGCTGATCGGTCATCACGTCAGCACGTGGGGCCTCGTCGTCGAGCTTGGGGCGATCGCAGTCATCGCGTGCCTTCTTGCGGTCGTGTGGTGGCGCGGGAAGCGACGCCGGGACGAGCGCCCGACGGCCGAGCTGCGGTCAGGGAACGATCCGCCTAGCGATTGACCACGAAGCCCGCGTAGAGAAGTGCCGAGGCGGCGGCGAAGGACAGCGCCGACTCGGCGGCCCCGAGCCCCGTCAACGCGCTGCCGAGTGCAGCCACGGCGATCCCGGCGAGCAGTAGACCGTTGCCGAGTGGACGGCGCCGCAACGTGCCAACGGCGACACCTGCGGCGGCGAGGGTGCCGAGCGAGTTGCCGACGATCGCCAGCAGCCGCGCCGGGATCACGTCGAGATGATCCTGCGCGTCCGGGATCGAGGTGCCCCATGACCGCAGCCGTCAACGGCTCGGCGACCGCTATGCCGATCGCGAGGCCCACGTACACAAGGGCCACGGGCCCGACCCACGACCAGCCGATGCGCACGAGTGAGCCGGCGCCGAGCAGCGCGGCGGTGAGGAGCCCGCCCGCCAGGTAGTAGAGGCGAAAGGAGCGGTCGTCCCAGCCGGCTGCCGACCCCCAGGCCAGCGCCGCCGAGGCGACGGCGAACGCGGCCAGAGAGGCCGCCCACCAGCCGAGCTCTGGTGCGCGTGTTCGGGCGCGGCGACGGACGAGCTCCGCTGCCAGCCGAAGTGCCACCAGTGACGCGGCGAAGGCGAGCAGCGCGTCCATGGACGCAAGAGCCTAGACGGACGTGTCTCGGCGGGCCGCGGCCGCGCGGCGGGAATGTGAAGGCTCTGAGCCTGAACGTGTGCCGAATGCGTGCCAAGTTGTCCACAGGCGGGCTCGAGAATGGGCTTCCGCGTCGGCGCGTGGACGCGTACCCTTCCGCCGTCTCGTTCCGTTGCAAGGAGGTCTCCCGTTGCAGGCCCGGCACGCTGTCGTCGCCCTCGGGCTTGGAGCCGTGCTTCTCGGCGCCGCCGTGGCCGGCGCGGGTGCCGCCGGGAGCGCGCGCGACCACGCTGCACAGGCCTGGAACGTGCTGCCGCCGGGTCAGGCAGGCGGCGTTGCGTTCACCAAGAACTCGACCGACCAGATCCGGTTGTACGAAGGGCTGACGAGGCTCCGTGACCGGGTCACCGACGCCGACCTGCCGCGCTACTTCAAGCGGGAGACACTCGGGCTGGGCTCCCTCAAGGCGGTCAGGGTGGAGCGGCCGCGACGCGGCGTGACCATCACCCGCGACCAATGGGGCGTCCCGCACGTCAAGGGCGCGACGCAGGCAGACGTCGCCTTCGGCGCCGGCTGGGCGACAGCTGCAGATCGCCAGCTGATCATCGAGCTACTCCGCGGTCCCGGCCGGATCGCCGCGCTCGACGCACCCGGGATCAACGCCTTCGCCCTTGCGCTCTCCGGGCGGGCGTTCGTCCCGAGTGCACAGGCCGAGGCGTTCCTCGCCCGCCAGTATCCGCTGCTCGCCGCGCAGGGGCCGAAGGGGCGGCAAGCGCTGAAGATCATCGACGCCTTCGTCGCCGGCATCAACGCGCAGTACGCAAAGGCGGGGCTGCCGCTGGCGAAATGGACGCGGAACGACGTCGTCGCGGTTGCGGGGCTGATGGGTGCGGTGTTCGGCGCCGGTGGAGGTGACGAGGTACGGCGCTCGCAGTTCCTCGCACAGCTGCAGCAGAAGCTCGGGCCGGACGGCGGGCGCCAGGTGTGGGAGGACCTGCGCCAGCGCGACGACACGGAGGCGCGCGTCGCGGTCACGGGCCGGTTCGCCTACGGAGGCCGGCCGACCAGCGAGTCGGGCAATCTCGTCGTCGACCCCGGGAGCTGGCAGCCGGCGGCACGTCACGACGCGACCACGACCCGGCTGCCCATGTCGAATGCCCTGCTCATCGGTGCGAAGCGCTCCGCGACCGGCAAGCCGCTCTTCGTGGCGGGGCCTCAGGTAGGGCACTACTACCCGGGCATCCTCATGGAGCTCGACCTGGACGGCGGCGGGTACAAGGCGCGCGGCGCGTCGTTTCCGGGGCTCTCGTTCGCCGTCCTGCTCGGCCGCGGGATCGACTTCGCGTGGAGCGCGACCTCCGCGGGCTCCGACCTGATCGACGAGTACGTCGAGACGCTGTGCGGCGGCAGCGACGTCAAGTACCTGTACCGCGGTGAGTGCCGCGACATGACGACGTTCGACGCGGGCGTGATCAAGGGCCGGCCCGGCCAGCCGGACCAGCCACTCGTGTACCGCGAGACCGTGCACGGCCCGGTTGTCGCCTACGCGACCGTTGAGGGGACACGCGTGGCGATCAGCCGGAAGAGGTCGACACGCGGTCGTGAGCTCCTGTCGGCTCTCTTCTTCCTCGACCTGAACACCAACGGCGTGCGCTCCGCGAAGGACTTCCTCACGAGCGCCGTCGACGATGGAGCTGACCTTCAACTGGCTCTACGCGGACAACCGCGACATCGCGCAGTTCACGAGTGGGCGCCTGCCGCTGCGGCCGGCGACGGTCGACCCGGGCCTGCCGACGAAAGGGACCGGCGAGCACGAATGGCGCGGCTTCGCTGCAGCGAAGGCGCACGCACAGGTGGTGAGCCCGGCGAGCGGTCTGATCCTCAACTGGAACAACAAGCCGGCGCGCGGATACGCGGCAGCCGACTCCGAGTGGACGTGGGGATCGGTGCAGCGCGTCGACCTCCTGTGGGCCGGGATCCAGCGTCGGCAGAAGCACACGCTCGGCAGCGTGGTCGCCGCGATGAACGGTGCCTCGACCCAGGACCTGCGCGTGATGCGCGTCTGGCCGGTGATCCGCGCCGTTCTGGCGCGTGGCACTGCGCCGACACCGCGAGCGTCCGCGGCTGCCAACCAGCTGGACGCGTGGGTGGCCGCCGGTGGCAGCCGCATCGACGACGATCTCGACGGCAAGATCGACGCGGCGGGTGCGGCGGTGATGGACGCCGCCTGGAACCGGCTCGCCGACGCAGTGCTCGCGCCGGTGCTCGGTACCGGGCCGGCACCCGGTGGCCTGCTCGACGAGCTCGCGCGCATCGTCTCGCGCGATCAGCCGCTCGGAGCCGGCGGCTCGAGCTACTACGACGGCTGGTGGTCCTATGTGGACAAGGACCTGAGAAGCGTGCTCGGCCGGTCGGTGCAGGGGGCCTTCGGAACACGCTTCTGCGGATCCGGCAACGTGAATGCGTGCGCTGCGTCGCTCTGGGCGGCGCTCGACGCCGCGTCCGCCGAGCTCGAGGCCACGCAGGGCGCGAGCTCCGGGGCCTGGCGCGCGGACGCGACCGAGGACCGGATTGCGTTCGCACCGGGGATTCTCACGCAAACGATGCGCGGCTCGAACAAGCCGACCTTCCAGCAGGCGATCACCTTCGCGACGCATCGATAGGCTCCCGCCTGCAGCGCAAGCTCGGAATCCGCTCTCGCGGATCCCGAGCGCGCGAACCCCTGAAGGCGTCCGCTTCGCGGCCGCAAGGCCGAAGCGGGAAGTGACGCCACCCGCAAAGGTAGGCTCAGGGCCGTGACGCAAAGGCGCCTCCTTCTGACGCCCGGGCCGACACCGGTGCCGCCGGAGGTGCTCCACGCGATGGCGGAGCCGGTCATACACCACCGCTCGCCGGACTTCGCGGCGGTCTTCGACCTCGCGCAAGAGCGGCTGCGCGCGGTGTTTCGCACGGCTGGAGACGTCCTCGTCTTCACCTCGTCGGGCACGGGCGCCTTCGAGTCCGCGATCGTCAACCTGCTCTCACCCGGTGAGCGCATCGTCTGCGTGTCGAACGGCGAGTTCGGCACACGCTGGCAGCAGCTCGGGCGTGCCTTCGGCGTCGATGTCGTACCGCTCGACTACCCCTGGGGCGAGGCGCCGCAGCCTGCCGATCTCGCCGGTGCGCTCGTAGACAGCGGGGCCCAGGTCGTCGTCCTGGTGCACTCGGAGACCTCGACCGGGGTCGTCTGCGACCTCGAGCCGCTGCTCGCCACATGCCGCGATGCCGGTGCGCTGACGATCGTCGATGCGATTTCCAGCCTCGGTGCGGTGCCGCTCGAGACCGATGCGTGGGGGGCCGATGTCGTCGTCACAGGCTCGCAGAAGGCGCTCATGACGCCGCCCGGCCTCTCGTTCGTGTCCGTCTCCGAGCGGGCCTGGCAGAAGGCCGGCACGGCGTCGCTGCCCCGGTTCTACTGGGACTGGAGCAAGATGCGCAAGGCGCAGGAGAAGCGGTCGACGCCGTTCACTCCTGCCACCTCGACCGTCGTAGCCCTGGTCGAGGCGCTCAGGCTCGTCCTCGAGGACGGGCTCGATGCGGCATTCGCCCGTCACGTTGCGATCGGGCGCGCCTGCCGGGCGGGCGTGAAGGCGCTGGGCCTGGAGCTCTACTCGCCCGACGAGGATCGCTCCGCCGTGCTCACCGCGGCGCTGACGCCGAACGGCGTCGATGCCGTCGCCCTGCGGCTCGCGCTCCGAGACCGCCACGGGATCACGATCGCGGGCGGCCACGGTGACCTCGTACCACGGCTCTTTCGCATCGGCCACATCGGCTACGTGCGCATCGACGACATTGCAACCGTGCTCGACGCAATCGAGCAGGAGCTCGCGGCTGCCGGCGTCGACGTCGAGCCAGGATCGGCCGTCCCGGCGGCGCGCGCCGCCTACGGGACACCAGCGGCCGTCTGACGACGATGCGTGTCCTCGTCCGCGAGCCGATCGCCGAGCCGGGTCTCGAGCTCCTCCGCTCGCATTTCGACGTCGACGTCGACCAGGAGTCGCCGCTCGACGAGATCGTCGACCGCTACGACGCGATCGTGATCCGGTCGGCGACACGGATGACCGCGGATCTGATCGCGCGCGCAGAGCGGCTCAAGGTGATCGCCCGTGCGGGTGTGGGGATCGACAACGTCGACGTCGACGCCGCCACACGCCGTGGCATCGTGGTCGCAAACGCGCCGGAGTCGACGGTCACCTCGGCCGCCGAGCAGACGATCGGCCTGTTGGTCGCGCTGGCTCGGAACATCCCTCAGGCACACGCCGCGCTCAAGGAGGGACGGTGGGAACGTGAGCGCTGGAGCGGAGTCGAGCTCGACGGCAAGACGCTCGGGATCGTCGGCTTGGGCCGGATCGGGCAACAGGTCGCCCGGCGCGCGAGCGGCCTCGGCATGCGCGTCGTCGCCTATGACCCCCTCGTCGGCGACGATCGCTTCCGCGACCTCGGAGTGGAACGTGCACCGACGCTCGATGAGCTGCTCGCAGGCGCCGACGTGGTCACGCTTCACTCTCCGCTCACCGACCAGACGCGCGGCCTCATCGACGCTGAGGCGATCGGGAAGATGCGAGACGGCGCGCGGCTCGTGAACGCGGCCCGCGGCGCCCTGGTGGACGAAGGCGCCCTGGTCGACGCCATCCGCTCGGGGAAGCTCGCCGGCGCTGCCATCGACGTCTTCCCCAGCGAGCCCTACTCCGGCCCACTGCTCGAGCTGGACGAGGTCGTCGTCACGCCGCACCTCGCCGCGTCGACCGACGAGGCACAGGACCGTGCGGGTGTGATCGCCGCCGAGCAGGTGGTGGCGGCGCTCGAGGGCGGCATCGTGACGACGGCGATCAACATCCCGGTCGTCGACCAGGCCGATCTCGAGGTGCTCCGCCCGTTCATCCCGCTCGCCGGCAGGCTGGGCCGTCTGTCGGTCGAGCTGACCGACGGCCGGCTCGACCGGATCGTCGTCGCCGCACACGGCCCGCTGTCGGACTACGACACGCGCCTGCTCACCGTCGCCGCTCTGAATGGCGCCTTCGAGGGGCGCTCCGATCAGGTCGTCAACGTGGTCAACGCGCCCCTGATCGCGGCGGAGCGGGGGATCGTCGTGTCGGAGGAGCGCTTTCGAGCCTCACGCGACTACACGAACGTGGTCGAGGTGCGCGTCGTCACCGACGGTGAGGAGGCGACCGTCTCGGGCACGACGATCGGGCCGGAGGGGCGGCTGTTCCTCGCAGGTGCGCTGGGCTACGGGATCGACATCGAGCTGGCGCCGCACATGATCTTCCTCGTCTACAACGACATGCCAGGCGTCATCGGCAGGGTCGGGACGCTCTGTGGCGAGGCCGGCGTCAACATCGCCAACATGGCGGTGTCACGCACCAAGGAGGGCGGCAAGGCCCTGATGGTGTTCTCGGTCGACACGCCCCCACCAATGGAGCTCGTCGAGAGGCTGCACGAGGTCGGCTTCGACGACGCGCGCTTCATCGAGCTCGGCTGACCTCCTCCACCGTGCGCCTGGCAGCGGGCTTCCGCTGCAGGCGTCCGCTTCGCGGCCGCAAGGCGCTTGTTTCGGCAAGGCTGGCATTACGCTTCCGTCATGAGCGTCCGCCCGTGGCCGGAGCAGGTCGAGCGAGTAGCCGCCTTCCTGCGGGCTGCGGGTGCCGAGGCGCGGATAGAGGAGCTCGGCGCGAGCGGCGCAACCGCGCAGGAGGCGGCCGACGCGATCGGCTGCACGCTCGGTCAGATCGTGAAATCCCTCGTACTCGTTTGCGACGGCGATCCCGTCGTTGCGCTCATCCCCGGCGATCGGCGCGCCGACACGCGCCGTATCGCCCGCGCCGTCGGGGCGCGCCATGCGCGCTTCGCCCGCGCCGACGAGGTCGAGGCAGCGACGGGCTTCGAGCCGGGTGCCGTGGCGCCATTCCCGCTCGCGCATGTGGATCGCGTGCTGATCGACCGCTCGCTGCTGGAGCACCACACGGTGTGGTGCGGCGCCGGATCGCCCCGGCACCTCGCCGCGTTGACCCCGCTCGAGCTGCAACGGCTGGCACAAGCCGAGACCAGCGACGTCGCATCACGCGAGCGGCTGGGTGAGGCCGAAGCCGAATCGGCGCCAGGCTGATGCCAGGTACGGAAACGGAATCGGAGCCAGGCTAGAGCGCCAGGCACCGATACAGTTCTCTTCGCATCAGGCACTGGCAGCCACTGTCCGACGGAGGAGCGATGGACGAGACCGACAAGATCTGGATGAACGGCGAGCTCGTGGATTGGCACGAGGCGAAGGTTCACGTCGGCGTGCACGGGCTCCACTACGGGACCGGTGTGTTCGAGGGGATTCGCTGTTACGAGACGCCGAAGGGCCCCGCCGTGTTCCGGCTGTCGGATCATCTGCAGCGGTTGCACGACTCGGCGCGGCTGCTGTACATGGAGATCCCGTACACGGTCGAGGAGTTGCGCGCGGCGACGCACGAATTGGTGCGCGTGAACGGCTTGCCGGCGTGTTACCTGCGGCCGATCGCGTTCTTCGGGTACGGCTCGCTCGGCGTCCATACGCGCGGGAACCCGGTGGAGACGGTGCTGATGAGCTGGCCCTGGGGCGCCTATCTGGGCGAGGAAGGGCTGACAAAGGGGATCACGGCGAAGGTGTCGTCCTGGAAGCGGGTCGGTGCCAACGTGATCCCGCACGCATCGAAGGCGACGGGGATCTATCTCAACTCGATGCTCGCCACGACCGAGGCGCAGCGCGCCGGGTACGACGAGGGCATCCTGCTCACCGACGACGGCTACGTGGCCGACGGGCCCGGGGAGAACATCTTCGTGGTCAAGGACGGGCGTGTCATGACCCCGCCGCTGTCGACCTCGATCCTGCCCGGGATCACACGCGACTCGGTGATCCAGATCGCGCAGGATCTCGGCTACGTCGTCGAGGAGACATCGATCATCCGTACCGACCTGGCGCTGGCCGACGAGGTGTTCATGACCGGCACCGCGGCCGAGGTGACGCCGGTGCGTGCCGTCGACGACATCGAGATCGGCGTCGGCCCCGTGACGATGGAGATCCAGCAGCACTACCTCGACACGGTCAACGGTCGCAGCGAGCGCTGGAGCCACTGGCTCGACGTCGTCGAAGGCACGTCTGCGCCCGTCACGTCCTCGGCTGCCGCCGAGGATTAGTGGTCTCGGTGTCGCGCCCGGTCGAAGTCCCACCTCGTGCTTCTGCGCAGCAGAAGCACGAAACGAAGCAGATCGGCCTGTCATTGCCGTGGCTCGACGAGCGGGAGGAAGAGCTCGTCATCGAGGTGTTGCGGTCAGGCCGGCTGTCGCTCGGCCCGACGATCGACCGCTTCGAGGAGGCGTTTGCCGCGGCGGTGGAGGCGCCGTACGCGGCGGCCGTCTCGAGTGGCACCGCAGGGTTGCACCTGCTCTGTGTCATCGCCGGTGTCGAGACCGGTGACGAGGTGATCACGTCGCCGTACTCGTTCGTCGCATCGGCCAACTGTGCGATCTACGAGGGCGCCACTCCGGTCTTCGCCGACATCGACGGGCGAACGCTCAACCTCGACCCGGCGTCCGTCGAGGCGGCGATCACCTCGCGCACACGAGCGATCGTCGGTGTCGACATCTTCGGTTATCCTAGCGAGTTGGAAGAACTGCAAGCGATCTGCGAGCACCACGGGATCGTCCTGATCGACGACGCATGTGAGGCGCTCGGCGCTGTCTACAAGGGACGTCCGGTCGGCGCCCAGGGTCAGGACGCGGTGTTCGCCTTCTACCCCAACAAGCAGATCACGACAGGCGAGGGCGGCATCGTCACGACGTGGTCGGAGGAGACGTGGCGCCTGCTCAAGAGCCTCCGCAACCAGGGGCGGGCTGACGGCGGCGGGTGGCTCGACCACGCACGGCTCGGTTTCAACTACCGGATCGACGACGTCGGCGCCGCACTCGGCCTGGGTCAGCTCGAGAAGCTGGAGCGGATTCTCGCTCATCGCAACGCCGTGGCGATGCGCTACAACGAGCTCCTCTCGGGCATCGAGGGTCTCGGCCTCCCGTGCCCTGACGACGACGATCACCAGCGATCCTGGTTTGTCTATGTGGTCGCCCTCCCCGAGGGCACCGATCGGGAGGCGGTGATCGTCGCCCTGGAGTCGCGGGGTGTGCAGACCGCCCGCTACCTCCCGTGTATCCACCTGCAGAGCTACATGCGTGAGCGGTACGGCTTCCGCGAGGGCCTGTGCCCGGTGGCCGAGGGGATCAGCAGTCGGACGCTGGCGCTCCCATTCCACGCGCGCCTCGAGGAGGGCGACCAGGAGGTCGTCGCAGAGGCGCTTCGGGCAGCGCTCCAGGGGTGACGCGCGAGCCGGGCCAGGGCGAGGCGCTGCTCGTCTGGGGTCTCTGGGCGCTCCTCGTCGTCGCGGTGCTCGTCACGTACTCACGGCTGGACCCGGCGCTCCTCTACCACACGACCGGCGAAGGGCTCGGCGGTGGTCTCAGCCGTGTCGTCGTGCTGCTGAGCTTCCCCATCTCGCTCGTCGCCGTGGCGCTCACGCTGCTCTCCGTCGCCGCCTTGTCCGGGAACGCCTGGTGGATCGCCGGTCCCGCGATCGCGCTCTGCGCGGTCACCGCCGTCCCCGGCGTCGTCCGCCAGGAACATCTCGACGCACGCTGGGTCAACGCGCTGCCGGCCGTCGGCGTCGCGCTGGCGCTCGGCCTCACTGCCGCCGCGGCGTTGCGAGCAGGCATCTCCCTCGCGCCGCCCCTGCCGGGCGACCGGCTCAGGATCGCGCTGGGGGCAGTGGTCGTCCTCCTCTCGCTGCCGTGGCTGTCGGCGGAGCTCGGCTTCCATCTGCCGAGCGACCTCTTCCTCGGCGAGGAGGTCCCCGCCGGCGAGACGTTGGCTGCTGTCCATCTCGGCCATCACCACGGCCTCGATGGCGCCCTGCTCGTCGCGTCCGCGCTCCTTCTCTCACGGCGCCGCTTGACCGGCCGTTCCGGGGCGGTCTACCTCGCCTACGTGGCGCTCGCGTTCGGCTACGGCGCAGTGAACTTCGCGCAGGACCTCTGGCAGGAGCAGCTGGTGAAGCGCGGCTGGGTCGAATGGTCGATCCCCACTGCGCTCGAGCCCGGGCTCCGTCCGGTCTGGCTGGCGATCCTCGCGCTCTCCGGTCTCGCCTTCTGGTCGGTCACGCGCGAGCGCGCGATACTACGACGGTGAGCGCCCCCGGCATGGTGTTTCTCGGGTTCGGCAAGTACGTGCGAGCCGACAGGATCTACGCGCTCGAGCCGATCATCGGCGACAACCGCGGCAACGGCCGGCGCACGCTCGTCTGGGTGGAGGGCATCGCCGAGCCGGTGGTCGCTTCGCGGACGCAGGAGACGATCCTCGAGGACATGGCCCGCGAGGCCGAGGTGCCCCGCGGCAAGCGCTCGCGCCGCCCCGTCACGCTCCATCCTCAGCTCTTCATCGAAGACGAATGATGCTTGCGGAGGTGGTGCGGCTGCCGGCGACGGAGACTGCGCCGGCGCTGCTCGGCTGGACGTTGTTCGTCGACGGAGTCGGCGGCGTGATCGTCGAGACGGAGGCCTACACGCAGGACGATCCGGCAAGCCACACCTACCGCGGGATGACGCCGCGGAACGCGGTCATGTTCGGCCCTCCGGGCCACTTGTACGTGTATCGCTCGTACGGGCTGCACTGGTGCGTCAACGTCGTCTGCGATGCAGACGGCGTCGGCGCAGCCGTGCTGCTCCGCGCGCTGCGGCCGACACACGGGCTGGACGCCATGCGGGCACGGCGCGGGCTGGATGACGAGCGACTCCTCTGCTCCGGGCCTGGTCGGCTCACCCAGGCACTCGGCATCACCGGCGTCCACGACGGCGCCTCGGTCGAGCACGCGCCGTTCCGGCTGCTTCGACCCGGCGGCGCGGTCGACTACGAGGTGGCGACGCGGATCGGGATCACGAAGGCTGCCGACCTGCAGCGACGCTACATCGTGCGCGCCTGAAGGCCCGGTCAGCGGCCGACGACGAGCGTGACCTTCATCCGCGGCCCGGACGCAACGCCGGGCGCCGGCTTCTGGGTGAGGATCACCCCGGACGACCCGCGACCGTAGGAGACACGTAGGTTCACCTTCAGCTTCTTCAGGCGAGCCCGCGCATCGTCGAGGCTGGAGCCGATCAGGTTCGGGAACAGGCCGAAACGCGGGTCCGGCCGGGTGACCCAGAGCCGCACGTTGCTCGCGGCGGATGCGAACCCGTCCGAGCCGGGCTCCTGCCGCGTGACGAGGCCGGGCCGGCTGCCGGCCTTCGCGGGGATGCCGATGGGGTCGACGCCCAGCGGCTGCAGCGCGAGGCGCTCTCGGGCGGCGGAGATGTGCAGACCCGTCACCTGCGGCACGCGGACCTCGTTCGGGAAGCACTCGGCTTGCTCGGACGGCGCGAGACCGGAGAAGAACGAGACGAGACGGGTGCCCGGGCAGTAACCGTTGTCCAGCTTCCAGCCATCGCGCCTCACGATCCGGTAGTCCTGCGCGGCGAGATACGGGGGGGATGCGAAGTACGACGCCGCCTCGGCCTGGCTGTCTCGAGCGCTCTCCGTGAACGCCTTCCAGATCAGCGCGGGCAGCGTGCCGCCGGCGACAGGCCTGCCGTGGAACTCGGTCAGCATCGGCCTGAGCTCGTTGGGATAGCCGACCCACACGGCCGTGACGAGCTCGGGCGTGTAGCCGACGAACCAGGCGTCGCCGTAGTTGTCGGTCGTTCCCGTCTTGCCCGCGATCGGCACGCCCGGGATGGCGGCCCGCCGGCCCGTGCCGCTCCGGACGACGCCCTGCAGGATCGACGTCAGGACACGGGCCTGGCCCTCGTCCAGGACTTTCTCCGGCACCGGTGTGTTGAGGCGCACCTTGTCCCCACGGCGAGAGCCGACACGCTCGATCACACGCGGGCGGTCGCCCGTGAGCGAGCCGTCGACCCTCATGCCGTCGTTCGCAACCGTTGCGTACGCCCGGGCCATGTCGAGCGGGTTCACCGCCACGGCTCCGAGCCCGATCGAGAAGTACGCGGGAAGATCGCTGCGCACCCCGAGCTCATGCGCCGTGTCGACGATCGCTCGCGGGCCGACGAGCTCCGTCAGCTGCGCGTAGACGGAGTTGTCGGAGATGACCATGGCACTGCTCAGATCGATCCGGCCGGCGTAGGAGCTCTCGTAGTTCGTCACCCGCCAGAAGCGGTCGCCTGCGTCGATCACGACGGGCTTCGAGTCGAAGCGCGTGAGCGGTGAGATGCCCCGCCGGAAGGCGCTCGCGAGCACGATCGGCTTGAAGGCCGACCCTGGCTGGCGCTCGGCCTGCGTCGCGAGGTTGAACTGGCTCTTGCGGAAGTTGGTGCCGCCCACCATCGCCTTGACGGCACCGTTGCGCGGATCGATCGCGACGAGAGCGGCTGTCGGGCCGTCGGGGTCCGCGAGCACGCTCTCGATGGCCTCCGACGCCTGCTGCTGCAGCTTCAGGTCGATCGTGGTCGTCACCTCGAGCCCACCGCCGAACACGCGACCGGCGCCGAACTTGGCGACGAGCTGATCCTTGACGTAGTTGACGAAGTAGGGCGCGAGATCCCCGGTGCCCGGGAGGCGCACGTCCTCCGGCGACGGCAGCGGCGCTCGTTCGGCCAGGCGTCGCTCCCCGCGCGTGATCTTCGCCTGCTCCTCCAGTTGCGCGAGCACGTGCGTGCGGCGTGCACGCGCCGCGGCGGGGTGCTGCACCGGGTCGTAGCGGGACGGGTCGGTCGGGATGCCTGCGAGCAGCGCGGCTTCGTGGAGCGTCAGCTCGCTCGCCTTCTTGCCGAAGTAGGCGCGTGCCGCCTGGAGGATGCCGTAGGCACCGTTCCCGTAGTAGATGGTGTTGAGGTACGCGGTGAGGATCCGCTCCTTCGACCAGCGCTGCTCGAGTTGCCAGGCGAGCGCGGCCTCGCGCACCTTGCGCCCGATCGTGCGCTCGTTGCGCACATAGGCGTTCTTCACGAACTGTTGCGTGATCGTGGAGCCGCCCTCGACGAGCCCCTGGCTGCGGATGTCCTGCCAGAGCGCGCGGCCGATGCCGCGAACGTCGACGCCCCGATGCTCATAGAAGCGCTTGTCCTCGACGGCGACGATCGCCTGCTTCATGATCGGCGCGATCTCTCCGCTCGGAACGAGCACGCGACTCTCCTCGCCGCGCAGCACGGCCAGCACCGAGTAGCCGTTCGAGGCGTACAGGACCGAGTCGACCTGAGGACGGTTCCTCGCCGGGTCGAGCTTGGGGATCTCGCTCGCCACCGCGGTCACGAGGCCGAACGAGAAGGCCACACCCGCCAGGACGAACAGCACTCCGAGCAGTGCCAGCAGGCGCAGCTTCCGGATCCGGCGCCGCTTCCGGGGCGTCGCCTCAATACGTCTTCGAAGCCGCAAAGCTCTTCATTTTACGGCAAGGCTGGCATCCGCTCGCGCGGATGCCAGCCGCGCGCCTGGCGGCGGGCATGAGCTGAAGGCGTCCGCTTCGCGGCCGCAGTGCACTTGCCGGGTCCGCTCGGTGGCGGCCGGGACCGCCACGTGAGTGACCTGTGATTCATTCTCGTAGGGCCTGATACAGCCCTCACCTACCGCCGCTCGCGCGGATGCCAGCCGCGCGCCTGGCGGCGGGCATGAGCTGAAGGCGTCCGCTTCGCGGCCGCAGTGCACTTGCCGGGTTCGCTCGGTGGCGGCCGGGACCGCCACGTGAGTGACCTGACGGCTCAGGCGGCGGCGACGACGGCGAGGACGGCGTCGCCGTACCGGTCGATCTTCACCGGGCCGAGGCCGTGGACGGCCGATAGCTCGTCTTGCGACGCGGGGCGGGCCGCGGCCAGCTCGGCCAGCGTTCGGTCGCTGAATACGACGTACGCGGGGACGCCGTCTGCGCGCGACCGCTCGAGGCGCCAGGCCCGGAGACGATCGGCGAGCAGTGGATCGCCGCCCCCGACGGGCGCCGGGGCGCGGAGCGACGGCAGCGTCGCGTCGGGGATGGCCCGGAGCACGCGGAAGCCGTCCGGGGTCACCGTCTCCACGAGCGCACCTGCGGACTCGAGGGTCTGCACCCAGCGCGTCACCTCGCCGGCGCCGGCGGCGGCGAGGACGCCGTACGACGCAGAGCGGCGCGCGGACGGTGGCGCGGACACCGAGCCACGCAGCGTCGCCACCAGGCTCTTGCGCCCAAGCGGCCAGGCAAGGCCGGCAACGGCCCTGACGATCGTGCCGGCGACGTCGTCGGGCAGAGCCGTCGCCACCGTGACGGTAGGTCGCCGACCGCCGCGGGGAGCGCACACGTCACAGGCGCCGCACGGCTCGTCGAGGGTCTCGCCGAAGTGCTCGGCCACCTGTGCGTGACGGCAGCGACCGCTTTCGCCAAAGGCGATCATCCGCTCGACCCGTGACTCGGCCACGCGCCGGTAGCGTTGGAGTAGCTCGTCCACACGCGCAGCCGCGTCGTCGGGTGCCGACGAAACGTCGACGTTCAGCCGTCGCCCCTCGTCGTACCCCCGCGTCACAAGGCCGGCCTGCTCGAGCATCCCGACGAGGACGCGTGGATCGTGATCCCCTGCCACGGGTACGAGCTCCCCCGGATCGAGGCGCCCGCCGGAGTCGCGAAGCGCACGGTAGACCGCGCGCAAGTCCTCCGTTCTCGGCACGTCACCGAGCGCGAAGCGGCGCAGCGATGCCGCATCGCCTGCCCCTGCGAGGAGCAGCGTGGCGCTGGGTGCCCCGTCGCGCCCTGCCCGCCCGATCATCTGCACGTAGCTCTCCAGCGAGTCGGGGTGGTTGACGAGCGCCACCAGACGGACGTCCGGCTTGTCGATGCCCATGCCGAAGGCCGTCGTCGCCGTCACGACTTGCAGCGATCCACCGACGAAGGCGTCCTGCACCCTCGAGCGCTCGTCCGGCTCGAGACCTGCGTGGTAGGGCTGTGCACGGAAGCCGTGCCCGGACAGGACACGTGCCAGTGTCTCGGTCGACCGGCGCGAGCGCGCGTAGAGGATCGCCGACGCGCCGGCCAGCTCGCGGAGCCGCTGCACGAGAATACGCAGCCGCTCCTCCTCGTTTGCCGCCTCCTCGACGTCGTAGCGGAGGTTCGGGCGCACCACCGACGTGCGCACCACCTCGGGCTCCCTGCCGAGAGAGCCGGCGATCTCCGAGACCGTGCCCGGGGTTGCAGTCGCGGTCATCCCGAGCAGCGTCGGACGACCGAGCGACTCGAGCGCTCGGCGGATGAAGAGGTAGTCGGGGCGGAAGTCATGTCCCCACATGGAGACGCAATGCACCTCGTCGACGACCACGAGCCCGACCCCGATCGCGCGCAGCGTCTCGACGAAGCGCTCCTGACGCAGCCGCTCCGGGGCCGCATAGAGGAGCCGGGTGCGACCTGCCGCCACTCCCGCGAGCCGAGCCGAGACCTCCTCGGCGGAGAGCGACGAGTTCACGAACGTTGCGCTCGCGGCGACGACCGGCGGCAGCTTGTCGACCTGATCCTTCATCAGAGCGATCAGGGGCGACAGCACGAGCGTCGGCTCGGGTCGCAGCACTGCTGCGAGCTGATAGGTGAGCGACTTGCCGGATCCGGTCGGCATCAACGCCAGCGTGTCGCGGCCCTCGACCGCGGCGCGCACGATGCGCTCTTGACCCGGGCGAAAGTCGCCGTGCCCGAAAACGTCACGGAGCGGTAGCCGAAGGTCGCTCACCCGAACGAGTGTACGGCCCGAATCGGAACGACTTCGTAACGGTTTGGCGGCGTCCGTACGCCCGCCGTCCTGCCATGTCCTCGCGAGCGAAGGTCAGACCGGGTTGGAGGCGGCGATCGGCTGCGTGGTCGGGGCGTCGACGCCGGCCTCGTCCTCGACCGTCACAGCCACAACCGCGCCAGGCGCCACCGTGCCGTCGAGCAGCACCACATTCTGGCCGCCCGCGCCTGGAAACAGCCCTGCGGGCCGGGGCGTCTCGCCCTCGATGATCCACGCCTCGTACGTCTTGCCCGCCGGCGCCGGGTCGACCGTGTCGAGCACCAGCACCGCGTCGCCTTGCTCGCCGACCACGAGCCGCCCATCGCCCGCTGCCAGCTCGATGGTGCGTGACGCCGGGTCGGCCAGCACCGCCTGCGCCTTCTGCGTGGCGGCGAGCGCGCTTTGCGCGGCATCGAGATCGTTCGAGACGTTGGCGGCGTAGAGACCGACTCCGATCGCGGCGGCCGCGGCGATCGCGGCAACCACACCGAGCGCGGGCGCCAGACGGCGGTTCCGCGGCTCGAGCGGCACGACGTTCTGTCCCTCCGCGCGCGCCGCGTCGAGAATACGATCGCGCAGCTCCGGGGGCGGTTGGGGCCCGGCCGTGGCGAGCGCCAGGGCCTCTGTCGTCTCCCAGAACGCTGCGAGCTCCTCACGGCAGCGATCGCAGCCGGAGAGATGCGCCTCGTACGAGGCGCGATCGTCGGCGTCGAGCGCGTCGAGCGCGTACGCAGCCGTCAGCTCGTGAATTCCGGTCTCCATGATCCTTCCTGGGAGGACTCGTCGAGGAGCTCGCGCAGCCGCGCAAGCCCGGCGAACATCCTGCTCTTGATGGTACCGAGGGGCACTCCCAGCCGTTCCGCCAGCTCGGTCTGCGAGAAGCCGCCGTAGTAGGCGAGCTCGATCGCCTCTCGCTGGGAGTCGGGGAGCCTGGCGAGCGCGTCCCGCACACGCTCGCGCTCGAAGCGCAGCCACGCGGCCTCGTCCGGTTGCGGCTCGTCGCTCGCGATCAATGCTGCGGTGCTCTCGTCGAGCGGATCGGCGCGACGTCGCTCCTCGCGACGGACGAGATCGACAGCGCGCCGATGAACGAGCGTGAGGATCCAGGTGCTCGCCTTGGCGCGCTCCGCCCTGAACGCAGCGGCGGTGCGCCAGACCGCGAGGAACCCTTCCTGGACCGCATCCTCGGCGAGCCGCTCGTCACGCAACACGCGCAGAGCCAGACCGTAGGCGACACGTCCTACGCGGTCGTAGAGCTCGGCGAGAGCCGACTCGTCGCCCCGCGCCACCAGCGCGACGAGGGCTTCATCCGAGAGATGAGCGAGGTGCTTGCGCATCGACCAGGCAACAGGCGGCCCGGGCAACGCTACCACGGTGAGTGCCGCGCTCATGCCCATGGTTCGTGCCGCGGCGCCGTTTGGTTCAGGTCCGAACCGTTCCGAGCGGCGAGTCGAATGGTCGGCGTCATCCGATGAAGGAGATGAGATGAGAAAGGTCATCATCGCGGTGCTCGCCGTCGCGGCTCTTGTCGCCACCGCGATCGCCGCCGGAGTGGCGCAAGGCCCCAGCGGAGCCTCCGCCGCGGACCACGTCGACGCGCCGGGACTCACACCGCCCGGCGGCAACTTCCAGCTCGACATCACGGACATCTACGCGTGGCGGGCGGGGAACGGCAACACGGTCCTCGCTCTGAACGTGAACGGGCTGACCAAGCCAGGGAAGAAGCCCGTCTTTGCCAGTGGCGTGCCTGGTGTCGGCGCGACGAAGGGCGTCGCCTACTGGCTCCGGGTGGACAACAACGGTGACGCCGTCTCGGACGTCGACCTGAAGATCACCTTCTCGAAGCCGAACGCCAAGGGCGTGCAGGTGATGCAGATCAGGCGCAACAACAAGCTCCTGCTCACCGGTGCGACCAGCGCCGGCAAGGCGATTACGGTCAATCGGCAGAACGGGGTCAAGGCGTATGCCGGGCTTCGCGACGACCCGTTCTTCTTCGACCTGGCCGGGTATCTCGACATCCTGGCCGCACTCGACACCGACACGACCAACGACGACAAGTCGTTCGTCGGCTGCAAGAGCCCGCGCACGGACTTCTTCAAGGGCCTCAACGTCTCGTCGATCGTTGTCGAGCTGCCGCCGTCGCTGCTCGTCGCCGGTGAGAAGACCGGCATCGGCTTGTGGAGTGCGACGACGATGGGTGCCAAGCAGGTCGACCGCATGGGTCGCCCGGCGATCAACACGGTGTTCATCCCGAACAACCCGTTCCCGGGTGAGCAGAAGGGCCAGGTTCCGTCGAAGAAGAGCACCTTCAACAAGAGTCAGCCCAAGAACGACCAGGCCGCATTCCGCGGTGAGGTCGTGAACACGCTGAAGGTGCTGTTCAGCCTCAACGATGCTGCCGGTGACGACAAGACCGACGATCAAAAGCAGATCGACGGCCTTGCAGACATCCTGCTGCCGGACGTGCTCACGTTCGACACTGCGAAGTCCGACGGGTTCCTCAACGGCCGCAAGTTGGCCGACGACGTGATCGACGCCGAGCTCGGTCTGATCACCGAGGGCACGGTCAAGACCGACTGCGTCTCCAAGAACGACCGCACCTTCCGGGGGAGCTTCCCCTATCTCGCCGGTCCCAACTAAAGGCGGCACTGCCTCCTGACACCAGCGGGGCGGCCGAGGCCGCCCCGCTCGTACGGTCCGAACCAGGGTTCGGCGCGCGCCGAATACCTCTCGTGAGACGCGCAGCCGTGCTGTTTCCCCTGACTCTCGTGATCGTTGCCGGGGTGGCCCTCTTCGGGCGCGGCGGCGACGTCATCGCGACGCAGACGGCGTCGTCTGCGGCAACGGACGACATCGGCGGCCTCGTGGAGCAGCTTTCGTCCGGCTCGAGCCGCGACGTCGTGGGCCGGCTCGAGACGCGTGTGCGGACGGACGCAGATCCCCGCACGCTGGCTCTGCTGGGGCTCGGGTACCAACAGGTCTTTCGCGAGAGCGGAGACCCGGGCTGGCTCACACGCGCCGCCGTCGCCCTGCGGCGGTCGGTCGACTCGGGAGTACGTGACCCGCTCGCCGTCACGGCACTGTCGCAGCTCGCCAACACCCAGCACCGCTTCCGCGCAGCGGAGCGGCTCGCGCGGGAGGCGCTGGTCGCCGATCCCGAGAGCGCAGCGCCACTGGCAGCGCTCGGAGACGCGCTGTTCAACGTCGGCCGCTACCGCGAGGCCTTCCGCGTCTACGATGGGCTGGCCGAGCTGGGGCCGAGCGTCGGCGCCTACGCGCGTGTTGCGTTCGCGCGCCGGCTCCTGGGGCGGCACGAGAGCGCTATCGAGGCGCTCGAGCTGGCGCTCGAGGCGGGCTCCGGGATCCCCGAGCAGGCTGCATGGGGTCATGTCCAGCACGGGACGATGCTCCTGGCCGCGGGCAAGCTCGACCGGGCCGAGGAAGCGTTCCGCCGGTCGCTCGCGCTCTCGCCAGGATACGTCCATGCGCAGGCGGGCCTGGCGCGGGTCGACGCCGCCCGGGGCCGGTTTCTGGCCTCGGCGAGACGGCTCGAGCGAGTTGTGAGTACGTTGCCGTCGGCCGAGTACACGATTCTCCTCGGTGACGCGTGGGCGCGATCGGGTCGTCGGGACGAGGCGTCCAAGGCGTACGCCACTGTTGGCGCGATCGAGCAGCTGCTGGCCGCGAATGGGGTGCGGACGGAGCTCCAGACGGCGCTGTTCGATCTCGACCGGGGATACCGGGTCGCTGACGCGTTGCGCCGGGCGCGAGCTGCCCATGCCGCCGCACCGAGCATCACTGCGGCCGACGCGGTTGCCTGGGGGCTTTGGCGCGCGGGCCGGTGTCGCGAGGCGTTGACGTGGTCGCACCGGGCACTCCGGCTCGGGACGCGCGATGGCCTCTCCCTGTTCCACCGCGGCATGATCGAACGCTGCCTCGGACACGAGTCCAAGGAGCGCCGCTTCATGGCCGCTGCCCTCGGTGCGGATCCTCATTTCTCACTGCGGTGGTCGTCGGTTGCGCGGAAGGCGCTCGCGTGAAGCGGCTCCTTGCCCTCCTGACGGTCGCTACCGTCGCTGCCCTGGCATTCGTCGCAGCAGCCTCGGCGCACCCCCTCGGCAACTTCACCGTCAACCACTACGCGGGGATCGAGGTCTCCGGCGAGACGATCTTCGTGCGCGTCGCCCTCGACCTGGCCGAGATCCCGACCTTTCAGGACGGGAAGCTCGTTCGCTCGCCCGGGTATGCGACGGCGCTCGCACGAGAGCTCGAGCTGCTGGTCGACGGCAGCCCCACCGCGCTGCGCGTCCTCGAGCACCGCGTCACAGAGCGTCCCGGCGCCGGTGGTCTGAAGACGCTGCGCCTGGACGCCGTCTACGAGGCCCGGGCGAGTGGGGGACGGCTCGAGTTCAGTGATGTCTCCTACAGCTCGCGTATCGGGTGGCGGGAGATCACGGTCTCGGCCCGCGACGGCGCGGGCATCGATACGTCCTCGGTGCCCTCACGCAGCAGCAGCAACGAGCTTCGCTCCTACCCGCACGATATGTTGAGCTCGCCGCTGGACGTGCGGTCCGCCACCGCAGTCGTCGAGCCCGGCAATGGTCCTGGTGTGGCGCCTTCGATCGAGACCGTGACGGCTCCGAAGCACAGGGGAGGCGGCTTCGAGGCGCTGATCGACCGGGGCGAGCTGTCGGCCGGGGTGGTCCTGCTGTCACTGCTCGTCGCCGCGTTCTGGGGCGCCGTTCACGCGCTCACGCCGGGGCACGGGAAGGCACTCGTCGCCGGCTATCTCGTGGGCACCCGTGGGACGCCCCGCCATGCCCTTGCGCTCGGGGCCACCGTGACGGTGACCCACACGGCGGGCGTCTTCGCCCTCGGTCTCGTCACGCTCGCGCTGTCCCGCTTCATCGTGCCGGAGCAGCTCTATCCCTGGCTGACGCTTGCTTCAGGCCTGCTCGTCGTCGCGGTGGGCGCCGCCGTGCTGCGCGCACGCCTGCGCGGCCGCGATGAGCACGGTCACGGACATCACGACCACCACGAGCACGAGCACGGGCACCATCAGTATCACCACCACCACCATGACGAGGCTCTGACGTCCAAGGGCATCCTCGGGGTTGGAGTGGCCGCGGGCCTGTTGCCCTGCCCGTCCGCGCTCGTCGTACTACTGTCTGCGATCGCGCTCCACCGGATCGGGTTCGGGATGGCGCTGATCGTGGCGTTCAGCCTCGGGTTGGCCGCCACGATCACGGGTATCGGGCTCGTCGCCGTGCTGGCGCGGCGTGCGTTCACCCGCGTGTCACTCGACGGCCCGATGGTGCGAGCCCTGCCTGCCGTCTCGGCGGCGGTGATCCTCGTCGTGGGGATCGTGATCACCGCGAAGGCGATCCCCGGGGTCGTGTGATCGAACCAGGTAATCGAGACCTGCGAACAAGGGAAAACAACGGAGGAGAGTGAGAGATGTTCGGGCTGGACGACTGGATCGCAGGACTGTCGAATGGGGCATCGATCGTCGTCGTCCTGTTCGTCGCAACACTGCTCGGCCTGCGCCACGCGACCGATCCCGACCACATTGCGGCGGTGAGCTCGCTCGTCGCCTCCGGGCGCGAGCGGGCAGCGCGGTCCGCCGCACGCCTCGGTATCTGGTGGGGAGCCGGCCACGCCGTCACCCTCGTCGTCTTCGGTGTGCCGATCCTGCTCGCCGAGCGCTACCTCCCCGAGCGCGTGCAGCAGGGCGCCGAGACGGCCGTCGCTGCGCTCATCGTCTTTCTCGCGGTCCGCCTGCTCGTCCGCTGGCGTCACGGCGCGTTCGCGACGCATGACACCTCCGACGGCGAGCACCTGCACCCCGTTCGCACGGGCCCCGGGGCGTTCGGGATCGGCCTCGTGCACGGAATGGGTGGGAGCGCAGGTGTCGGCGTGCTGCTGTTGGCCGCGATCCCGTCCGAGACGCTCGCCGTCGTCGCGCTCCTCGTGCTCGCCCTGTTCACCGCCGTTTCGATGACGATCGTGACGACCGGATTCGGTGCGGCGCTCGGCTCGCGTCCGGTTTCGGGTGTGCTCGTCGGCGCGCTGCCGGCAATCGGTCTCGTGAGCCTCGCCTTCGGCGTCTGGTACGCCGCCGCGGTGTGGAGCCTCGCTCCCTATCCGTTCTAGCCGGTTAGGCTCGGCGTGTGGCGGCGCCCATCACGCTGACGGACATCGAGGCGCTCGCGCACGAGCGCCTCGATCCTGCCTGGCGCGAGTACTTCGTCGGCGGGGCCGGCGGTGAACGGACATTGCGTGCCAACGTCGAGGCGTACGGGCGCCACGCGTTGCGGCCTCGCGTGCTGGCCGGCATCGAGCGCGCCACGGCCCGAGCGACGATCGTCGGGCACGAGCTCGCGGCGCCGCTCCTCGTCGCACCCGTCGGGTACATGCGACGAGCCCATGCCGATGGGGAGGAGGGGATGGCACGAGCCGCGGCGGCGACCGGTTGCGGGCTCTGTCTGTCTTCGTTCGCGACGGCGACGCCCGCAGCAGTCGCCGCCGCTGCTCCGGATCTCGTGCGGTGGTACCAGGTCTACACCTTCCGGGACAGGGGCCTGACCGACGAGTTGATCGCCGAGGCTCTCGAGGCCGGGTTCACTGCTCTCGTGCTCACGGTCGACCTCCCCGTACTCGGGTCGCGCGACCGGGAACGTCGGATCGACTGGACGATGCCCGAGGACGACGTGCCGACCGTCGTACGCGCGCGCGAAAACGGTCTCGACGGCGACTGGGTCGGACGTGGTCGATCCGACGCTCGACTGGCGCTACGTGGAGCACCTCGTGGCCCGGTTCGGCGTCCCCGTGATCCTCAAGGGTGTCGTCACCGCGGAAGACACCGTGCTCGCGCGCGAGCACGGCGCGGCGGCAGTCGTGGTCTCCAACCACGGTGGGCGTCAGCTCGACCTCGCGCCGGCGACCGTCGACGTGCTGCCCGAGGTGGCCGGCGCAGCGGGGGACAGCGTCGAGGTGCTGGTGGACGGCGGCATCAGACGCGGATCGGACGTGCTCGTGGCGCTCGCGCTCGGCGCACGGGCGGTCCTCGTGGGGAGGACGGCACTCTGGGGTCTCGCCGCCGCCGGCGAACAGGGCGCGTCGGAGGTGTTGCAGCTGCTGCGCGAGGAGATCGAGACCGGCCTGCACCTGCTCGGCTGCGCCAGCCCGGCCGATGTGACGCGGGCGCACGTAGCGCCTTCATAGGCTGCTCTCGAGGGCGGTACCATCGGCTGCCCGTGGCCGGCGTCGACGACATCTCCGTGCTTGCACGCAACGCGGTGCACCTCCTGCCCGAGGGTGGTCTCGAGGCGAAGCTGAAGCTGGGGCGTCCCCTGCGAGTCAAGCTCGGGATCGATGTCACCTCCCCGGACATCCACGTCGGTCGCGCAATCCCACTGCAACGCATGCGCGCGTTTCAGGACGCCGGTCACGTCGGCGTCCTGATCGTCGGCGACTACACGACCCGGATCGGCGATCCGTCCGGCCGCTCGGCCGAGCGCCCGGTGCTCGACATCGAAGAGATCGACAGAAACGCGCAGACGTACGTCGACCAGGCGATGATCGTGCTCGACCGCGACAGGACAGAGGTCCGCTTCAACAGCGAGTGGCTCGGTGGCCTCGACTTCGCCGAGATCCTCAAGCTCACTCGGACGATCACCGTCTCACAGATCCTGGAGCGGGACGACTTCGCGAAGCGGTACGCCACGGGCCAGCCGATCTCGGTCTCGGAGCTGCTGTACCCGCTCATGCAGGCGTACGACTCGGTCGCCGTCGAGGCCGACGTCGAGCTCGGCGGAACGGACCAGCTCTACAACCTGCTGGCGGGTCGCACGGTCATGGAGGCGTATGGCCTCGACCCGCAGGTTGTCCTCACGAACCCTCTCCTACTCTCGTGGGACGGCGCCAAGATGAGCTCGTCTGTCGGGAACAACATCCCGCTCACGGCCCCTGCCGAGGACCAGTTCGGGAAGACGATGCGCATCTCCGATGAGCTGTTGTCCGACTGGTGGCGCCTCGTGGCGGAAGACGAGCCGCCGCCGGGCAGCCCCATGGATGCGAAGCTCGAGCTGGCGCGACGAATCGTGCGCCGATCTCACGGTGATGAGGCCGCGCGTAG
>CAVRXC010000017.1:0-90113 GCA_963724995.1 uncultured Actinomycetes bacterium | reverse complement strand
AGGCACAGGCCGAGGCTCGTGCAGGCGAACGAGGTGACGACCACGGCGACACCCAGCCGCCAGAGCTCCGACGCCTCGAGCTCCACTCCGAGGACCAGCGCGCCGATCGTGAAGGCAACCGCAGCGACGATCGTGCCCGTCACGATCGACGGCAGCGCCCGCCCGAGGAAGAGCGCGGTCCGGCTGGCCGGCGACGCGAGCACGCTGGACAGCGTCTGCGAGCGACGCTCACCGGCGACCGAGTGACCCATGCCGAACATCCCCGTCACCGCGATGGCCACGAAGGTGTTTCCGATCAGGAAGAACTCGTCGGACTCGACTCCAGCGGCACGGCCCAGGTACGCGAAGAAGAGGATCTCGAAGACCGGGAAGGCGACCATGATCGGGAAGAACACCCACGGGCTGATCCAGTTGAACAGCGCCCGGTAGCTCGTGAGCCCGCCGACGAAGAGGACGCGGAACCAGTTCACGTGAGGCGAAGGGTTGCGCGGGCCCGGGCGAGGTGCTCGAACCCTCTGAGACAGACGGTCGCAGCGACGAGGTACCCGGCGCTGACGACGATGCACATGCCGATATCCGGCCAGGGTGACCCGCCCAGCGCGGCCTGCTGGATCGCGCGGAAGCCCCAGGTCGGCGCCAGGAACCACGCCACCTTGCCGACGAAGGCGGGCAGCACCGTGAGCGGCACGAGCAACCCGGTGGCGATCCACACCGGGTACTGCATCGCCACGCCGAGCGAGAAGGCCGCCCGGTAGAGGACAAAGGTGGCACACGTGATCAGGCCGAGCATCCCGATCGCGAGGACACAGGCCGGAATCGCCACCGCGAACGCCAACGGCTGCTCTATCACGAGCGGCACGTCGAAGACGAGCGTCCCCCACGCGAGCGTGGCCACGATCGAGTAGGCCCCGACCACACCGCTGGCGATCGTGATCGGCGCCAGCACCGCCGCCAGCGGTACCGGCGCGGCAACGACGAGCTCGAGCGTGCCGAGGAAGCGCTGCTGCTCGAGCGCCCCAGCGGATCCGATCACCACGACCGACCACATGCACATCACCGCCGCCCCGAGCGAGGCGGAGAGCAGCGCGCTGCCGTCGTCGGAGCCGTCGAGCAGGTAGTAGGCGATCGACGCGTACAGGATCGGCCACAGCACGACCGCGCTGACGTCGAACGCGTTCCGCGTGAACTGCTTCACCTGCATGCGGACACCGCTCCAGAACGCGCGGATCATGCGGTCCGCACCAGCTCGACGTAGGCGTCCTCCAGCGTCGGCTCGCGCGCGACGACCTTCCCGACCGTGACGCCGTTCAGAGCCTGCAGCAGGCTGGGGACGAGCTCGGCGCCGACCGCGGACTGGACGAGCACGACCTGCGCCTGGTCGCGCGTCTCGACGCCGACCGAGGTCACGCCGGGCACCGCGCGCAACCGGTCGAGTGCCTCCTGGGGCGCGCCGAACGTCTCGATCTCCACGATCGACTGGTCGGCAACGGCCGCCTTGAGATCCGCGGGCGTGCCGGTGGCCACGAAACGCCCGTCGGCGATCACCGCCAGTCGTTCGCACAGCTCGTCGGCTTCGAACATGTAGTGCGTCGTCAGGAGAATCGTCTTGCCGGCGGATCTCAGGCCCGAGATCGTCTCCCGCAGCTCACGTGCTCCGACGGGGTCGAGCCCGATCGTCGGCTCGTCGAGAAACAGCAGCTCGGGATCGTGGAGCAGACCTCGGGCGATGTGCAGCCGCTGCCGCATCCCGCGCGAGTACGTCTCGACGCGCTCGCGCTCACGACCCTCCATCCCCACGAGCGCCAGGAGCTCGTCGATCCGCCGCTTCTTGTCGTCCGCGGGCACGCGGTAGAGGTCTGCGAAGTAGCGCAGGTTGTCCAGCCCCGAGAGCCGGTCGTAGAGACCACGGTCGCCGCCGAAGACGTATCCGATGCGACGGCGCACCTCCTGCGGCTGCCGGGCGGGGTCGAAGCCGAGCACCCGCGCCGATCCCGAGGTGGGGAGAAGCAGCGTCGTGAGGATCTTGATCGTGGTCGTCTTGCCGGCGCCGTTCGGTCCGAGGAGGCCGAACAGCTCGCCGGACTGCACCTCGAAGCTGATCCCGCGCAGCGCCTCCACCTCGGTCACGGTCCGGCGCAGCACCCCCTTGCGCGAGCGGTAGGTACGGGTGAGGGAGTCGACCTCGATCGCGGCCATCGGCGGCCGAGCCTAGCCGATGCCCCCTGCGCCTACTCGACGTGACGTTTCGAAACGGGAGGCTGGGTGCCGGCTTCAGCCCGGCACCGGGGTGAACGGACCTATCGTGCCGAGATCGAGCGGGATCCTCACCTCGTTGATCCGCGAACCGTCCTCGGCCGAGCGCTCGAGCACGACGAGCGTGATCGCGTCGGCGGCACCCGCGTCGAAGATGACCTGCTCGTCGAAGGTGCCGCGGCAACCCGTGCCGCAGGTGGCGGTGACGAACGTGCCTGCGAGCTTCGTGCCGTCGGGCGCGAGCACCTCGTACTCGAAGTTCGCCTCGAAGGTGTTGGCCGTGCCTCGCAGCTGCAGCGGGCTGGTGACGACGTCGCCGAAGACAGGGCTCTCGACGAGAATCTGCTGGCTCTGGTCTTCGAAGTCGGCCCGGTCCTGCGGCCCGTCCAGCACGATCCCTTCCGCGGAGAACGTCTCGACGGGCTCGCCGTCGAGCTCGAACTCGACGCCGGTCACGCTCGGGAACTGCGTCAGCGTGAACACGATCTGCGCCAGCCGCATGAACATGCCGGCCGAGCCGCCGCCGTCGTCGAACTCCCCCGACAGGTCGACCGTCGCGACACCGCCCTCGATCTCGACGCCGTTGAGGCTCGTCCCCGCCGGGATTGCCGTCCCCATCACGATCTGGGACTCATCGTCGGTCGGCCCCGCGAGGAGCTGTTCCACGGCTGCGCGCTCGACACCCTCCCCCGCCGCCACATCACGGGCCGCCGCACCGATCTCGTTGTTGACCACGAGGTAGACCAGCGCCCGAGTTGTCTCGCCGGAGGCCTCATCGCTCTCATCGCACGCAGCCACGCCGAAGGCCACGAGCACGACGACGCCGACTAGTGCGACTCGCCTCACGGACGGCATCGTCCCACAGCGTGAAGGCGTAGGCTCCGGCCGTGGGTGTCATCACCTCGAACGTCGTCCGCGACGAGACCTTCGAGCTGCGGCGCGCACGTATGGAGGCGCTCGTCGCCGAGCTGCGCGGGCGCACAGAGCTGGTTGCTCGCGGCGGTGGCGAGAAGGCGCTCGAGCGGCACCGGTCGCGCGGCAAGCTCACTGCGCGGGAACGGATCGACCGCCTCGTCGACCCTGGCTCCGCCTTCCTCGAGCTGAACGCGCTCGCCGCCTGGGAGCTCTACGACGGTGACGCCCCGGCCGCGGGAATCGTGACCGGCATCGGCGTGATCGAAGGGCGGCACTGCGTCGTGGTGGCCAACGACGCCACGGTCAAGGGCGGCTCGTACTACCCGCTCACGGTGAAGAAGCACCTGCGCGCGCAGGAGGTGGCCGGGCAGAACAGGCTCCCGTGCGTGTATCTCGTCGACTCGGGTGGGGCCTTCCTTCCGCTACAGGCGGAGGTGTTCCCCGACCGCGAGCACTTCGGGCGAATCTTCTACAACCAGGCGCGGCTGTCCTCGCTTGGCGTCGCGCAGATCGCGGTCGTGATGGGGTCGTGCACCGCAGGTGGCGCATACGTGCCGGCGATGTCGGACGAGACGGTGATCGTGCAGGGCACCGGCACGATCTTCATCGGCGGCCCACCGCTCGTGAAGGCGGCTACCGGCCAGGACGTGACGGCAGAGGAGCTGGGCGGCGCGGACGTCCACACCCGCCGTTCAGGCGTGGCCGATCACCTCGCGACCTCCGACGAGCACGCGCTCGCAATCGCTCGCCAGATCGTCCGGCACCTCGGCGACCCGCAACCGTGCCCGTGGGAGATCGCTCCACTCGAGCCGCCGGTCGCCGACCCGGCCGACCTCCATGGTCTCGTCCCCGAGGACTTCCGCCACGAGCTCGACCCACTCGAGGTGATCGCACGCATCGTGGACGGCAGCCGCTTCCACGAGTTCAAGACGCTCTACGGCGAGACGCTCGTATGCGGCTTCGCGCGGATCGAGGGTCATCCCGTCGGGATCCTGGCCAACCGCGGCGTGCTGTTCGCGGAGTCGTCTCAGAAGGGCGCTCATTTCGTCGAGCTCGCGTGCAAGCGGCGCGTCCCGCTCGTCTTCCTCCAGAACATCACCGGCTTCATGGTCGGCAAGGAGTACGAGGAAGGCGGAATCGCGCGCGACGGCGCCAAGCTCGTCACCGCAGTCGCGTGCGCCGACGTGCCGAAGCTCACGGTCGTCACGGGCGGCTCGTTCGGCGCCGGCAACTACGCCATGTGCGGCCGCGCCTACGGGCCGCGACAGCTGTGGATGTGGCCCAACGCGCGCATCTCGGTGATGGGCGGCGAGCAAGCCGCCACCGTGCTCTCGATGGTCGGCGACACCGACCCGGACGAGATACGCGCCACCTACGAGCGCGAAGGCTCGCCGTACTACTCGACCGCGCGCCTGTGGGACGACGGGATCATCGACCCGCTCGACACCCGCCGCGTGCTCGCTCTCGGTCTCGCGGCGGCGGCGAACGCACCGGTGCCCGAGACCACGTTCGGCATCTTCAGGATGTGAGCCCACGAGAAGGAGAAGCGCCGTGTCGCACAGCTACGTCGACGTCGAGGAGATCCCGTACACGTGGGGGACGTTCAGGTTCGTCCGCCACCGTCTCGGCGCGACCGCGTTCGGGTTCACCCAGATCGACTTCCCACCTGACAAGGTCGGGTCGGAGCACGACGAGTCGGAGTCGGGTCAGGAGGAGGTCTACCTGTGCCTCGCGGGAGAGGGCACGCTCGACATCGAGGGCGATGTCGTCGAGATGAAGCCCGGGCGGTACATCCTCGTGCCGCCTTCGTCGAAGCGGCGACCTGCGGCCGGCTCCGAGGGCATGTCGTTCCTCGTCATCGGGGGCGTGCCCGGTGGCGTCTATGCGCCGTGGGACCCGCCCGAGGAGTGATCGTCCGCCTCTTCCTGTGGAGCCTCTTCGAAAGCTCGACGACGATCGACGAGCTGAGGGACACGCTCGCACCGCTGGACGCCCCGTCGACCTGGCTCTGGAACGATGCGTCCGAGCGGTTCGGAGCACTCATCGTCGGCGACGAGCTGCCGGACGGCGTTCGCGAGGCCCGGGCGCTGATCGGCCGCGATCCGGACGCCTACGAGGAGTTCGACACGGTCTAGAGCCGCCTCGAACGAGGGACTCGAGCCTCAGGCTGCCTCGATGGGGGTACCCTCCCGCGCCGTCCAGGCCTCTCGCTCCGCCATCCGTTGTGCCGATGAACGCTGCAGCGGCCCACGAAGTGAGAGGAGAACGACGCGTGACGACGGCACGACGGACCCTGGTGGCTGTGGTGGTGGTGACGCTCCTTGCCCTTGGCGGCACGGGTGCATCGCTGGCGGCACCGCAGGCACCACAGGCAGCGCAGGCGCTCTCGCCGCAGTGCGAGCGCCTGGCGAACGGCATTTCCCTGCTCGAATCGACGAGAGACGGTGTGACTGCGATGGTCGCGCAGCTCCAGGCACAGATCGCGAGCGGCAGGCTGCGGCCTGCGCAGGCGCGAGTGGCGCGAGCCCTCGTGAACGTGCTCCAGTGGCAGCTGGCGCGCATCGACGCAACGCTCGACCGGCTGAACGATCGCTTCGCAGAGCTCTGCTCGGATGACGGCGGCGGCGGCGAGGAGAACCCGCCTCCGCCTCCCCCGGGCGGCGAGTAGCACCGGAACCGGTGCCGGGCTGACGCCCGCACCACGTTCCCCCGAGAGCCGGGTGCCGCGCGACTAGCGCGGCACCCGAGCGCTCTCGAGCCACGCGTCGAGCCTGTCTGCCTCGTCCCGCGTGAGCCCGCGGAGCGGCGGGCGTACGCTCGGCCCCACCGCGACGCCCTTTCGACCGAGCACGTGCTTGAGGGCGGCGTGACGCGGGAACCCTTCGACCTGGGCACGAATCTCGGCCAGGCCGGCTGCGCCCTCCTCGGTGGGGTTGCGCACCACGGCTGCCACCTCGGCCGGAAACGCAGAGGCCAGCGCCGAGACCGCGCCTACCGCCCCGGCCTCCAGCCCGCGATGGATCAGGGCCTCGGGCCCGACGAACACGTCGAGACCGTCGAGCAGGTACCGCTCGAATGCCTCCCACGGCGTGTCGGACACCTTCAGCCCGGTGACGTTGTCGGCCTCGTCGCGCAGCCGGCGCAGCATCTCGGGATCGAACGCGTACCCGGCCGTGGCCGCGAACTCGTACACGTAGAACGGGAGCGGCGCACAGGCGTGGGCGGCCGCGAGCAGGTGGGCACGCTGCGCGGCAGCATCGAGCTTGAAGTACGGCGGCCCGATCACCGCCACCGCGTCGGCCCCCGTGACGGCCGCATGCTCGGCGAGCGACACCGTGTCCGCCGTGGTCTGGGCACCGCAGTGCGCGGCGACGAGCAGCCTGCCGCGGGACGTCTCGACGAAGAGCTCCGTCACGCGTCGCCTCTCCGCAACGGTGAGCAGGATCCCTTCACCGTTCGTGCCGAGCGTCAGCACGCCGTCGAGACCACCGGCGTGCAGGAAGTCGGCGTACGGCCCGTAGGCATCCTCGTCGAGCGACTCACCACCGGCCGTGAGCGGCGTCACCGCCGCCGCGATCGCACCCCTGAGCATGCAGCGACTCTATGCCTACACTCACCGGCGTGGGTGCGCTGCGCATCGAGCGGGACGGTGACGTGCTCCGGCTCACCCTCGCGCGACCGGAGACGCGCAACGCCTTCGACGCCGCGCTCATCGCCGAGTTGGCCGAGGCGTTCGTCGACGTCGGCACCGTGCGTGCCGTCGTCCTGGCCGGGGACGGGCCGAGCTTCTGCGCGGGTGCCGACGTCGAATGGATGCGAGCCTCCGTCGACCTGACGCAGGACGAGAACGTCGCCGACGCGACGGCGCTGCGTCGCATGCTGGAGGCAATCGACGGCTGCCCGGCCCCGGTGGTGGCCGTGGTGCAGGGTCACGCACTCGGCGGCGGCACCGGGCTCGTCGCCTGCGCCGACGTCGTGATCGCGCACGGACAGGCGGTGTTCGCGTTCTCCGAGGTGAAGCTCGGGATCATCCCCGCTGTCATCTCACCCTTCGCGCTGCGCAAGATCGGAGAGAGTGCCGCGCGACGGTACTTCGTCACCGGCGAGCGCTTCGACGCGGCGACCGCCCTGCGCATCGGACTCGTGCACGAGGTGACCGACGACCTCACGGGCTCTCTCGACCGGGTGCTGGGAGAGCTGCGCACCGCAGGCCCGAGAGCTGCCCGTCACGCGAAGCGCCTCGTGCTCGAGCACCCCGACGGGCCGGAGACAGCGAGACGCATCGCCGAGCGCCGCACGAGCGACGAGGGCCAGGAAGGCCTACGGGCCTTCCTCGAGCGCCGCAGGCCTGACTGGGCGCCGTCACCCGACGACGCGTGACGGCATTCCTCGCGCTCACGTCGGCCGCGATCATCGGCGGCGTCGACTTCTTCGGCGGGCTCATCTCGCGCCGGCTGCCGCCCGTGCGCGTCGCGGCGCTCGTTCAGGTAGCCGGGCTGCTCTTCGCGATCCCCGCCGCTTTCCTGTTCGACTGGGAGCGCGTCACGGCAGGCGATGTCGGATGGTCGCTCCTGAGCGGCGCCACGGTCGGGCTCGGGCTCGGGCTGTTCTACACGGCGCTGGCGCGTGGGCTGATCAGCCTGGTGGCGCCCGTCACGGGCGCTGTCGGCGCCACGATCCCGGTCATCTGGGACTTCGCACGAGGCGAGATCCCGGGCGCGCCGGCCGTCTTCGGCATCGTGCTGGCGATCTCGGCGATCGTGATCGTCTCTCTCGCGACGGGAGCCCACGGTGGTGACGACACTCAGGCGATCCTGATCGGCATCTGTGCCGGTGTCCTGTTCGGCGTGTTCTTCGTCACGTATTCGCTGACGGACGCTGACGCAGGGTTGTGGCCCGTTCCGATCTCGCGGATCGCGTCGGCGACGGTGCTGCTCATCGCGGCGCTGGTGCTCACGCGGGGTGTCCGCCTGCCCATCCGCGAGCTGCCACCCATCGGCCTGCTCGGCCTGCTCGAGGTGGTCGGAGCTGCCCTGCTGCTCGTCGCGCTGCAACGCGGGCCCGTCTCCGTGGCAGTCGTCCTCGCGTCGCTCTACCCGGTCACGACCGTGCTGCTCGCCGCAGCGATCCTGCGGGAGCGCCTGACGCGACCGCAACTCGCCGGCGTGGCGTTGGCGTTGATCGCCGTCGTGCTCGTCTCGACGGGCTGACGGCTGGCTAGGCTCATCGCCGATGCCGTTCCGCAGGGTGCTCGTGGCGAATCGTGGCGAGATCGCGCTGCGCGTCTTCCGTACCTGCCGCCGGCTGGGCATCGAGACGGCCGCCGTCGTCGCACCGGACGATCGCGGTTCGCTCCACGCTCGCTCCGCCGACGCGGTCGTGGAGATCGACTCGTACCTCGACCCTGCCGAGCACGTGCGCGCTGCGCAGGAGACAGGCGCAGATGCCGTTCACCCCGGCTACGGCTTCCTCGCCGAAAGCGGCGATCTCGCCGAGGCGGTCGAGCGGTCCGGGCTCGCGTGGATCGGGCCACCATCCGGCGTGCTTCGCCTCGGAGGGGACAAGCTCGCGGCCAAGCGAGTCGCCACCGCACAGGACGTCCCCACGCTCCCCGTGGGTGAGGCCGCCGAGATCGGCTTCCCGCTCGTCGTGAAGGCCGCCGCCGGTGGTGGCGGGCGCGGCATGCGCGTCGTGCGCCGTGCGGACGAGCTCGAGGACTCGCTCGCTGCCGCCGCCCGCGAAGCGGAGGCAGCCTTCGGCGACGGCACCGTGTTCTGCGAGCGCTTCCTCGACCGCCCACGCCACGTGGAGGCGCAGCTTCTGGCAGACGCACATGGTGATGTCGCTGACGATCGGGTTACGGGACTGCTCGGTGCAACGGCGGCACCAGAAGGTCGTCGAGGAGTCGCCGCCACCCGAACTCGCTGACACGCTCGCGATGCGGATCGAGGACGCCGCCGTAGCGTTCTGCTCGGCGATCGGCTATCGAGGTGCCGGCACGGCCGAGTTCCTCGTCTCCGGGGACGAGGTGTACTTCCTCGAGCTGAACGCCCGCATCCAGGTCGAGCACCCGGTCACAGAGGAGGTCACCGGGCTCGACCTCGTCGAGTGGCAGCTCCGGATCGCGGCGGGCGAGCCGCTTGCGACAGTCTGTTGCAAGCGGCTCGGGCACGCGACCGAGGCCAGGCTGTACGCCGAGGACCCCGTCACGTTCCTGCCGCAGAGCGGTCGGATCGAGCGGCTCGTCCTCCCGGGCAACGTGCGCGTCGACGCAGGCGTAGAGGCCGGTGACGAGATCGGGACGGGCTACGACCCGATGATCGCCAAACTCGTTGCTCGAGGCGCGACGCGCGACGATGCCCTCGACGAGTTGGCGCGGGCGCTCGCGGAGACCGACGTCGGTGGGGTCGTCACCAACCTCCCGTTCCTGCGCTGGCTCGTCTCGCACCCTGCGTTCCGTGCCGGCGACCTGTCGACCGCCTTCCTCGTGGAGCACCCGCCGCTCTCCGCCTTACCGCTGCGGATCGTGACGGACGCGTTCGTGCGGCGCCTGGCGCCTCAACCTCCCTGCGCCGCCACCTGCTCCGCCACCCGACCTCGACACGGCGGCGCAGGAGAGGCGCGCCGGCGGTAGCGGCGGCATCACCGCGCCGATGCCCGGGACGGTGATCGCGATACACGTCTCCCCGGGAGACGCGGTGGTCCCACGACAGCCGCTCGTGACGCTCGAGGCGATGAAGATGGAGCATCCCGTTACGGCGCCGTTCGCCGCGACCGTGGCGGCGGTACACGTCGGCGTCGGCGACGCTGTCGTCGCCGGAGCCGGCCTCGTCGAGCTCTCGGACTAGCGTGCGACTTCGCGCTCGCCGACGCTGAGCAGCCAGCCCACGACGACGTTCACGAGCCAGATGACGATCGTCGCGCCGACGTAGGTCCAGAAGCCGTCGATCGAGAAGTCCGGCGCAATCCACTCGGCGAGCGCGAGCATGAGGACGTTGATCGCGAAGTACGCCAGCCCGAACGTGACGATGATCAGCGGCAGCGTGAGGATGGCGAGGATCGGCTTCAGAATCGCGTTGGCGAACCCGAGCACGGTCGCGCCGATGATCAGCGGCCACCACCCGTCGATCGTGACGCCGTCGAACATCCAGTCGACGACGATCAGCGCAAGGACGTTCGTCCCGATGAGGACGACGATGCGGACGAGCAGGAACACGCGAAGATCCTACGCGACGTGGCGGGCGGCAATCCGGGGTGAGGCTTCAGCCTCACCGCGCCGTTCAGCACCGCGGCGGGCCAAAGGCAGGGTCAGGCTGAAGCCTGACCCTGGCATTGAACCTCGAGATCAAAACAATTTCTGGAGCTTGAGCGCGGCGCCCATGTCGCCCGCGATCTTGAGCTTGCCCGTCATGTAGGCGGTGGTCGGGTTCGCCTCGCCGCGCGCGATCTTGAGGAGCGTCTCCTCGCTTGCCGAGATGGTGCAGTCGGCGTCCCCGGCGCCCTCCGCCACAGAGACCGCACCGTCGGCCACGGTGACCGTCCACTGCCCGACGTCCTCGACGTCGAAGACGTAGCTCGAGTTCATCCCGGCTGTCTTGGCCGGATCGACCTTCGTGGGTAGCTGCTCGAAGAATTCGTGCACGCTCATCGCGACTCTCCTCGTATCCCTTCGGGAACTGGGTTCGACAACCTTGACTGACGGTTCAATCGAATCACCTGAAACCTACGCACCAGCAGGTGCAGGGGCAAGCCGCACCTGCGGCGACGGCAGGAACAGGCACAGCACTGCCGCAAAGACCGGGGTCACCGCACAAATCGTCAGCGCCGTCTCGAGATCGACCGCGTCGGCCACTGCTCCGAGCGCGACCGCGGCGACACCGCCGAGACCGACCGCGAGCCCCACGTTGAGCCCAGAGGCCAGCGCGACGTGCTGTGGCAGATAGAGCTGGCTCAACACCATGACGACGCCGAACGTCCCCACCACGCAGGCACCGACGAGCATGAGGGCGACCGCGCCGGCGATGCCGCCGACATAGACGAAGACGAGTACCAGGGGCGGCAGCACTGCGGTGGTCGCGAGCAGCGTGCGACGCAGGCCGATCCGGTCGGCGACCGGCCCAAGCACGAGCGCGCCCGCAACCCCTGCCACGAGCATCAGCGAGAGAAGCCGGTTCCCATCGGCCTTGGAGTGGCCGAGAGAGACGACCCACAGCGGCACGAACGTGATCAGCCCGAACCAGGTGGTGGTGCGCAGCAGAATGACGCCGATCAACACGGCCATGGCGCGCGGTCGGTCATCTCCGGCCACAGCGCGTGAAGCGGCCGTCGGTCGCAGGTCGCGCAGGTACGGGAGCACGAGAATGATCGCCATCCCCACGACGAGCACGGGCAGCGCTGCGACCAGGGTTCCCGTCAGCCCGAGCCACAAGACGATCGGGGTGATGACGATGGGGCCGAGTGCGTAGCCGGTATTCCCGCCGACGTTGAAAAGGGACATGCCGCTCGCGCGCCGGTGGCCGCTCGCGTAGGCCGCGAACGTCGCTCCTTCCGGGTGATATGCCGCGATGCCGAGTCCCGTGATGAACACTGCCGCGAGCACGAGGCCGTAGCTCGGCGCCACCCCTGTGACCGCGATACCGGCACCCGCTACGAGAACGCCTGCCGGCAGCAACCACATTGCCCCGCGGCGGTCCGAGAGCACCCCGAACAGCGGCTGCACGAGCGACGACGAGACAGTCGCGGAGAGCATCAGCAGCGCCGTCAGCGTGTAGCTGAGATCGAACCGCTCGGCGAGGAACGGGAGGAGCGCGGGCACGGCTCCGGAGGCGAAGTCGACCGCGCCGTGCCCGCCGGAGAGCGCTGCGATGCCTCCCCGGTCGAGCTCAGCCCGCATGCTCCAAGCGTATCCGTGGGTACGTAATGAGCCCGCACCTGCCGCTGATCCGGGCGCCGGTACCATCGGCGCCCGTGGACTACGACCTGTCGGCCGAGCACGAGTTGATCCGGGACACGGTGCGGGCCTTCTCGCTGGAGCGCGTCGCACCGGTGGCGGAGGAGCTCGACCGCGAGGCGCGCTTCCCCTACGAGCTGGTGGCCGAGATGGCCGAGCTCGGCCTCATGGGGATCCCGATCCCGGAGCAGCACGAGGGTGCCGGCGGCGACACGCTCTCCTATGCGATCGCGATCGAGGAGCTGACCCGGGTCGACTCGTCCGTCGCCATCACCGTCGCCGCCCACACGTCGCTGGGCACGATGCCCGTCTTCCTGTTCGGAGACGAGGAGCAGAAAGCACGCTGGCTCCCCGACCTGGCGTCCGGACGCCGGTTGGCGGCGTTCGGCCTCACCGAGCCCGAGGCGGGCTCGGATGCAGGCGCGACGCGAACGAGCGCGACGCCGGCCGACGGCGGCTGGCTCGTGAACGGGTCGAAGATGTTCATCACCAACGCCGGCACCGACATCACGTGGGGTGTCACGATCACCGCCCGCACGGGCCAGGACGAGATCTCCAACCTCGTCGTCGAGAACGGCACACCCGGCTACGAGATCTCCGCGCCGTTGCACAAGATGGGCTGGAAGGCCTCTGATACCCGCGCGCTCAGCTTCGCCGACTGCCTCGTCCCGAAGGACAACCTGCTCGGGGCGCGAGGGCAGGGGTTCAGCCAGTTCCTCGAGATCCTCGACGGAGGCCGCATCTCGGTCGCAGCGATGGGCGTCGGGCTCGCACAAGGCGCCTACGACCTCGCCGACCGGTACGCGCGAGAGCGGACCCAGTTCGGCAAGCCGATCGGGCGCTTCCAGGCGATCGCCTTCAAGCTCGCGGACATGGCGGTCGAGATCGAGGCCGGCAGGCAGCTGGTCTACAAGGCGGCCTGGCTCAAGGACCAGGGCCGCCCGTTCGCGCTCGAAGCGGCGATGGCCAAGCTCTACACAGGCGAGCTGTCCAACCGGGTGGTGAACCAGGCGCTGCAGATCCACGGCGGCTACGGCTACACCGACGAGTTCGCCATCTCACGCCTGTACCGCGACCAGAAGATCCTCGAGATCGGCGAGGGCACGAACGAGGTGCAGCGGATGGTCATCGCCCGCCACCTCGGTCTATGAGAGGCGCTGCTCGAGCAGGCGGTGCTGCCGCCGGCCTGCTGCTCCTCGCGCCATCCGCGTCAGCACACGTCACCGTCAAGCCCTCGTCGGTCGCAGAAGGCGCGACTGTGGTCGTCGCGCTAGGCACGCCGAACGAGCGCGAGGGACATACCACCGTCGGGCTCGCCGTCGACGTGCCACCCCAGGTCGAGATCGCATCCGCCGTCGCACCTGCGGGCTGGGTCGTCGAGCACAGCGCGCGCACCGTCACCTGGTCGGGCGGAGCGATCGCCGGCGAGGACGCCGTCGAGTTCCCACTCGAGCTGCGCGGTCTCGGCCCCGTCGGAGCAGTCGCGCTCGAGGCTCGGCAACGATACGAGGACGGCATCGAGACGACGTGGCAGCCGGAGGTGACGGTGACCCTCGCGGCTGGCGA
This sequence comes from uncultured Actinomycetes bacterium, assembly GCA_963724995.1. GTDB lineage: Bacteria > Actinomycetota > Thermoleophilia > Gaiellales > Gaiellaceae > Gaiella. Next base: position 76,429 of record CAVRXC010000017.1, on the reverse strand, counting down.
TGCCGCCCCGCCGTCACACCTCGGGCGGGCAGCCGTCGCGGCTGTCGCGGGCCTGGTCGTGGTTGCCGGCAGCCTACTGCTCGTCCACCGCCTGCGCCGGCGGCCGGTTTAGCGGCAGCTCACGAGGCGGCCGGTCGCAGCTTCGCACGCACGTCGTCCGCATGTGCAAGGCGGGCCGTCGCGCCGACCGAGCGCCAGAAGGCGCAGGCGAGGTCGAGCTGGCGATCGGCCTCGGACGGATCGGAATGGGCGAGCAGCTGTGCGGCGTAATGACGCACCGGTGCCTCGTACGCACGCGCACCGATCTCGGCGAGAACATCCGCGGCTGCAACGGGATCGCCACGGCGCAGCCGGTCGACAGCGCGATCCCACGGGAACTCCGTGCCCCCGCCGATCTCGCTCGGGATGTGGTCGTCCCTCAGCTGCACCCACGCCAGGGCGGCCGCGACGGACTCCGATCCCGAGGGGTAGCTCAATGTGCGAGCGAGCTCCTGGTACTTGGTCAGGAGCCCGTCCGCATCGTGGGCGAGCCCTGCAGTGACGAGCAGACCGACCGCCTCTCCAAACGCTGGAAGAACAGACTGAGGGTCACCGAGTACGTGCACCGCGTCGAGCACGCGCTCCAGCCCAGCCACGTCCAGGTGCCCTTCGCGGCAGAGCGCGACCGTCAGCTCGGTCATTTGGAGCTGTGTGTCCATCAGATGTGGGGTCCCGGCCTTGGCACGGTTCCGCCACAGCTCGAACCCGGGCTCGAGCTCGTCCCAGTCGCCGGCCAGGTATGCGTCGAGCGCGACCTCCGCTTCCAGATGCTGGGCGAGTGCCTTGTGCCCGACCCGCACCGCGAGCTCGAGCGCTTCGCGGTGGTGCCGAGCCGCTGCGTCGAGCTCGCCGGCGATGTACTCGTACGTCGCGAGATTGTTGTAGCACCGGACCACGTCGCTCGAGCCGCATTCGAGCGCCAGCTCGAGCGCGCTGCGGCCGATCTCCAGCGCGGCACGGATGTCGCCGCCGTTCGAGTGGCCGAGTGCCAGGTTGTTCAATGCTTCCGTCTCGGCGGCACGGTCGTGATGCATGCGCGCGATCTCCACCGCTTCGAGGGCGAGTTGCCGTGTCTCCTCGGGTGGAGCGCTGCCCGTAATCGCGCGCCGCCCCGCGACAAGGCCGAGCACCCTGCCTCGCTCGGGCGTGGGACCGGCGTCGGCCACCAGCTCGAGCGCACGATCCAACAGCGTCGGGTCATGCTCACCCATCCTCCAGAGCCGGCGCTCGAGTGTCACCATGGCGATCGCCGCCAGCTCGCGTTTCCCCGCCGCGAGAAGCGCGTCGATCGCCTGGCGGAGCTGCGGCGTCGGGTCCGTCTCGATGCCTACGCCCCAGGACGTTGCCTCCGCGAGGAGCAGCAGCAGCTCGGGGTCCGGATCGCCGGAGCTCATCTCGAGGGCGCGCTCGTAGAGCTGCACCGCCCGGTACACAAGGCTCAGCCCCCAGGCGCGCTCACCGGCGTCACGGAGTGCAGCGACGGCGAGTGGCCGCAGGTCGTCGACCTGTGCCCCGGCGGCCTCGCCGTAGGAGATCGCCGACTCGAGGTGGTGTGCCAGCATTTCCGCACGGTCCTCGGAGCGATCGGCCGGTAGCGCAGCGATCCACTCCGCCGCCCGCCGGTGCTTGTCCGACCGTAGGGCCCGCGGGATCTGCCCGTAGGCGGCATCGCGCACCAGTGCGTGCAGGAAGACGTACTGGCGGGCGGCCTCCACGGCAGACCGACGCTCGCGGCGCACGAACTCCTGACGTTCGAGCCTGCGCAGGCAATCCTCGAGCGCGCTCACGTCTGTACCCGACGAGGCCGCAAGCGCGTCCGTCCAGAACACCTTGCCGAGGACGGCAGCGTCCTGCAACACCGCCTTGTCCACGGCGGGGAGGCCGTCGATACGGGCCGCGACGATCCCCTGCAGGTTCTCCGGGAGCTCGACACCTGTCTCGCCGCTCTCCAGCATCCGGGCGTACTCCTCAGCGAACAGCGGCACCCCCTCCGACCGCTGGATGAGCGCGGCCTGCGTCTCGGCGGGCAGCACGCTGCGATCGAGCAGCGCTTGCAAGAGTCGCGCCGTCTCGTCGTCGGAGAGCGGTGCGAGCGACAACGTCAGGGCGTTCAGCTTGCCGCCGCCCCAGCCGGGGCGGCGGGCGAGGAGCTCAGGCCGGGCGGTGCAGACGAGCAGCAACGGCACCGCGTCGAGCCGGTCGGTGAGCTCGTCGACGAAGTCGAGCAGGTCGTCGTCGGCCCAGTGGACGTCCTCGAAGATGAGCACCGCTGGCCGCTGCTCGGCGAGCGCCTCGAGGAAGCGGGTTCGTGCGGCGAACGCCTCGTCACGCGACGGCTGGCCGTCCGCACTTGGCAGCCCGACGAGCGGGCGCAGCTGGCGTTCCACCCACACCGACTCGGTCTGCTCGGGCAGGAGATCGGCGACGGCTCGCGCGAGCTTCTCGCCGGCGACGTCCGCACCGTCCGACTCCAGGATCCCCGCCTGCGCCTTGACGATCTCGCCGAGGGCCCAGTATGCGACCCCCTCGCCGTAGGGCAGTGACCGCCCTCGGCGCCAGGTGATGAGATCGGGATCCGCGTTCACGATCTCCCACAGCTCGTGCACCAGGCGGCTCTTGCCGATGCCCGGCACCCCGACGAGTGTGATCAGCTGCGGGCGCTCGTCGTTGCGGACGCGCGCGAGGGCGTCCGCCAGCAGCGCGAGCTCGCGGTCGCGCCCGACGAGCGGCGCGCGGACGACAGCGCCCTGCTCGACGCCGAAGCTCGCGCGGCGCCTGAGGGCACGCCAGGCGAGCACCGGCTCCGCCTTGCCCTTCGCGTCGACCGGGTCGTGTTCCGCGTAGTCGATGGCGCGCTCCGTCGCCCGGTGCGTCTGCTGGCCGACCAGGATGCCGCCCGGCGGCGCAGCCGACTGCAACCGCGCAGCCGTGTTGATCACGTCCCCCGAGACCATTCCCTCACCGGAGTCCGGGCGTGCCTCGAGAGCGACGAGTGCCTCTCCGGTGTTGACGCCGATCCGCACTTCGAGCTCGAGCGCGGGCTCCGCCTCGTTCAGCTCCTCGATCGCCTCGTGGATCGCGAGCGCCGCGCGCACCGCCCGCTCGGGATCGTCCTCGTGCGAGACAGGGGCGCCGAACACCGCCACGACGGCATCGCCGATGAACTTCTCGACCGTGCCGCCATGCCCTTCGAGCTCGCGACGGACGCGCGCGTGGTACGACGAAAGCAGTGCCCGTACGTCCTCCGGGTCGAGCCGCTCGGCCCGCGCCGTCGAGCCGACGAGGTCGGCGAACACGACGATGACGACCTTGCGCTCCTCGCGCACTTCCTCGACCACCAGGGGCGCGCCGCAGCCCCCGCAGAACCGGGTGTCGTCAGGGTTCTCGCGCTCGCATCGTGTGCAGACCAGCACGCGCGGAGTGTACGAGGCTCGCGGCGGCAGGAGGTCAGCCGGCGGCAGCAACGAGCCCGTCGAGCTCGCGCAATCGTGCGTGTGCCCCGAGCTGCTCGAGGATCTCTCTGGTTCGCGCCACCTGTTGAGCCGCAGCGGCCGTGTCTCCAGCTGCTAGCAGCTCGGAGACTGCGAGCGCGCGCACCGCGGCCTCGTCGGGCACCGCACCCATCGAGCGCAGGCTGTCGGCCGCCTCGACGAAACGGCCGGACTCGACGAGCAGCGCGGCCTCGAGCCACCGGGTTCGCCGCGGCTCCGCGAGCCCCTCGAGCTCACCGCTGCGCCCGAGGCGCTGGAGCGTCAGCGCAGTGACGAGAACCCACTCGCCCGGTATCACGGCTCGCGGCGCCTGCCGCCGCAGCGTCAGGAGCTCGTCGACACACGCCGAGGCGTCCGCCTCCCGCCCGGCTCGCGCGAACGTCCACGCGGCGACTGCGAGCATCGGCTGGATCGCCTGGATATCCCCCGTCCCACGCGCGTGCACCAGCGCTGCGGTCGCTGCTACGACGGCGCCGTCGATGTCTCCTACCCGTTCGAGCGCGATCTGCCCCCGCACGTTCACGAACGTGCTCTCCTGGTACAGGCCGCCGATGCGTCGGGCGCGCTCGAGCTCGTCGGCCGCGAGTCGGTCCGCTTCGTCCCATTGGCCGCACATGGCAAGCAAGTCGACGAGGTTGCCCACGGCGAACCCACCCGTCCCACGCCGGGTGCCGCGGCGATCGACTTCAGCCAACCCGGCGCGTGCTGCAGCGAGGGCAGGCTCGAGGTCGCCGAGATCGCAGAGGATCGAGCCGAGGTTGTTGTAGACGCGGGATACCCCGGTTGGATCGTGCTCGAGCGCCAGCGCCAGGCCCTCGTCGAGAAAATCGCGGAACCCCGGCTTACCGGAGTTCGCGTACGCAGTCCCGAGCGTGATGAGCGCGGAGGCGCGCGCCGCGTGCGCCCCGGTGGCGAGGGCAACCGCGATTGCCTGTTTGGCGAGCTCGATGCCCTCGTCCTGGGCGCCGGAGAGCATGCGAAAACGAGCCGCTGCACTGATGACCTGCGCGTGGTCCGGCGAAGGGTCACTGCCCTCGAGAAGCTCGAGCGACCGACTGATCCACTCGCCGGCGCCCTCGCCACGCTGCCAGCTCACAAGTGCGAGGTCGGCTGCGGTCACTGCGGCGCCGACCCGATCGCCATCCGCCAGGAACGCTTCGAACGCCTGCTCCAGCTCTGCCTGTCCCGTCCCCTCGACGAAGTTGAGCGCGAACCCGAGCTCGCGGAGATGCACCGCGTCCGGTGCGGCCGGCAGGAGTGCGGCCGCCGCACGTAGCGCACGAACAGCGGCGGGGTACGCGGCGAGGGCGATGGCCCGCGCTCCGGCTTCTCTGAGCGCGGAGGCCGCTCTCGGCTCGACTGCGCTGACGTCGAGCCCGGCGGCACGAGACAGCTCGATCGCCTCGAGGTAGTGGTGGGCGAGCATCTCGGCACGGTCTTCGCGCCGGTCGTCGGGTAGCGACTCGATCCAGGCCGCGACGCGCAGGTGGCGCTTCACGCGATCGCTGCGGGGGAGCTGCGCGTACACGGCATCGCGGACGAGTGCGTGGATGAAGGCGTGCTGCGTCGCTCCGGCGACCGAGGAGCGGCGCTCGCGGCGCAGGAACTCCTTGCGCTCGAGTGACCGCAGGAGCTCCGAGACGTCATCCTCCTCGCGCCCCGAGACGGCTTGCAGCGCGTCCGACCATACGACGACCCCCGTCACGGCAGCGTCGCGGAGCAGCTCCTTTTCCTCCTCGGGCAGTAGGTCGACGCGTGCCGAGACAATCCCGAGGACGGACTCCGGAAGTGCTCCGACATCGGCCGTGTCCTGCATCCGCACGAACTCCTCGGCATAGAGCGGATTGCCTGCCGCTCGCTCGACCACTGTGCTCCGGAGATGGTCGTCCGCAGGATCGCGCCCGAGGAGCGACTCGACGAGGCGCTCGATGTCGGCGTGCGACAGCGGCCCGAGCGTCACCGTGAGCACGTTGCGCTTGCCTCCACCCCAATCCGATCGCCGGTCGAGCAACTCGGGTCGCGCGCTGCAGACGACAAGCAGCGGGACACCGACGATCAGCTCCGGCAGCTCGTCGACGAAGTCGAGGAAGCCCTCGTCGGCCCATTGCAGGTCGTCGAACACCACCACCAGGGGGCGCAGATCGGCAATCCCCTCCAGGAACAAGCGCCACGCTGCGTAGGCCTCGACTCGCCGATCGCGGAACGTGCCCTCCTCGGCGCCGAGCCCGACGAGGGGCCGCAGGTACTGCTCCACCCAGCGACGCTCACCCTCGGGGAGCACGTCGGCCACCGCGTGGGCGAGCTTGTCGGCCGCTGCGGCAGCGGAGTCGTTCTCGAGGATGCCGGCCTGGGCCTTGACGACCTCGCCGAGCGCCCAGTACGTGACACCGTCCCCGTAGGGGAGGCACCGCCCGTAACGCCAGTAGATGAGCTCTTCGTCGTCCGCCACGGCAGCGCCGAGCTCCGCGACGAGGCGGCTCTTGCCGATACCGGGCACGCCGACGAGGGTGACGAGCTGTGGCTCCTTCTCGACACGCACGCGGGCGAACGCACCGAGGAGCAGCGCGCGCTCGTGGTCGCGGCCGACGAGCGGCGCCCTCGCCTCGTCGCCCAGTCCCTCGACGCGCGCGAGAGCCTCTACCGCCTCCCACACCTCGACGGGCTCTGCCTTCCCCTTTGCTGCGACCGGGGGGTGAGTGCGGTACACGATCGAGCGCTCTGTGGCGCGGTACGTCGCCGCGGCCACGAGGATCCCGTCGACGGGCGCTGCGCCCTGAATGCGGGCCGCTGTATTCATCACGTCGCCCGCGACCATCCCTTCACCGGTGGCGGATTGCGCGCCGAGCGCGACCAGCGCCTCACCGGTCGCGATGCCGGTGCGCACGTGCAGGTCGAGCGCCTCGTCAGCCTCGTTCAGCGTGGCGATCGTCTCGCGAGCCGTGAGCGAGGCACGCACGGCCCGCTCGGGGTCGTCCTCGTGCGCGGTCGGGGCACCGAAGACCGCCACGACCGCGTCTCCGATGAATTTTTCCACGGTTCCGCCGTAGCGCTCGAAGTCCCGGCGCAGCGCCTCGTGGTACCGGCGCAGGAGTGCGCGAACATCCTCGGGGTCGGCGTGCTCGGCGCGCGCGGTCGACCCCACGAGGTCGACGAAGACAGCGGTGACGACCTTGCGCTCCTCACGAGCGCTCGGTGCCGGCGCGAGCGGCTTGCCGCAGCTGTTGCAGAATCGGGCACCGTCGGGGTTGTCGCTCCCGCACGCAGGACAGCTCATGGTGGGAGTCTACGAACGGCGTGTCAGGAGGCAACGCCCCGCTCCCCGAGCCCGGCGAGGAGTCTTTCGGCCTCCATGAGTCGTGCGGTGGCCCCAACGGACCGGTAGAAGCCGGCGGCCAGCTCCGCCTGTCGGGCCGCGTCCGACGTCCGACCCTCCGCGGCAAGCCGGGACGCTGCCCTGAGGCGCGCATCGGCCTCGTCCGGGCGGTCTCCGATCGCTGCGAGCACCTCGGCGGCTGCGGCAGGGTCTCCGGCCGCCTCCGCCTCGACTGCCGGCGTCCAGGCCGTCCGCGGACGCTCGGCGAGCTCGGCGAGGATCTCTGTGCTTCGGTATCCCTCCGCCCCGACGATGCATTGGTAGGGGTCCACGCCGATCAACGTCGGCGTGCCGCGCAGCACCTCGAGAAACTCGTCGACGAGGGACTCGACCTCTTGCGCCGGCCACCCAAGACGTCTGCCGTGGCGGGCCGTCGTGGCGAGGACCGGGACGAGAACCTGTGGGTCACGCATGCGGCGCGCCAAGTCCAGCAAGCCCCGGACCTGCTCGTCGCCGAGCCTTCCGGTCCGCGCCAGCTCGATCTCCGCCAGCACGGACATGACCACCTGGTCCATGTAATGGCTGGCGTCGTCGCCATGATCGAGGAGCGCCTGGCCGGAGAGCGATGCTTCCTCCCAGTCGCCCGCCCAGTAGGCGTCGAGCACGAGCTCGCTTCCGAGCCAGCGCTGCTCGGCCGGCTGCTCGCGACGCAGCGCCTCGTCGTGGCCGAGGCGGTGGTACTTCCTCGCCTCCACGAGCCTGCCCAGACTGCCCAGGATCGAGCTCAGGTTCGTATGGCAGCGGACAACGTCGCCCGATCCGATCTCCGCTGCGATCTGAAGCGCCGCCTTGACGTCGTCGAGGCCGGCGATGTCGCCGAGGTTCGCTCGCGCGACCCCCCGGTTGTTGAGCACCCACGCCTCGAGCTGCCGATCGCCGAGACGGCGTGCGGTCGCGAGAGCGCTTTCGTCCAGAGGCAAAGCCTCGACGGACCGCCCCGAAAGCCCGTAGAAACGCCCGACGGCGCCGAGCACACGGGCTCGCTCGATGCTGTCCGGCGTATCCTCGACGAGGTCGAGCGCCTGTTGCAGCGCTGTGGGGTCGACGTCCTCGCCACGTACCCAGCGTCCCTGGTAGAGATCGACCAGCGCCAGCGCTGCCGTGATGCGGTCTCCGCGGGCGAGAGACATCTCGACAGCCTGCTCGAGGATCGGCGCGGCCTCAGCCGATGCGTTCCACGCGACGGCACGGCCGTACAGGAAGAGGAGCTTCGGGTCCGGCTCGTCGCCTCCCATCACGTCGATCGCGTGACGGTAGAGACGCGCCGAGGACTCGGGTGCGGCGAGCACCCACGTGCGGCTGCCCGCCTCGACGAGGGCTTCGACGGCGGGCGCTCGGAGGTCGTCGACCTCGAGACCTGCTGCCCCCCCGAGCTCGATCGCCTGCAGGAGGTGGTGCACGAGCATCTCCGCCCTGTCCTGCGAGCGGTCGGGTGAGAGGGCCACGATCCACTCGGCGGCGGCCCGATGACGGCGCGAGCGGTCGGCGCGGGGCATCTGCGCGTACGCCGCGTCCCGGACGAGCGCGTGAACGAACGCGTACTGCTGCGCTCCCTCGACGGCCGAGCGGCGCTCCCGCCGGACGAACTCCTTCCGCTCGAGCGCGTGGAGGCGATCGTCGAGGACCCGTGGCTCGCCCGGCACGAGCGCTGAGAGCGCGTCCGTCCAGAACACCTTCCCCAGGACTGCCGCCGCGTGCAACAGCAGCTTCTCCTCGTGGGGCAGACCGTCGAGGCGGGCGGTGACGACACCCTGCAAGGTGTCGGGCACGTCTCCCGTCGCCCCGCCCGACTCCACCATCCGCACGTACTCCTCGGCGAAGAGAGGAATGCCCGCGGCGTTGCGAAGCAGCGCCGCCTGAACATCGGCCGGGATCACGCTGCGGTCGAGCAGCGACTGCAGCAGCCGCGCGGTGTCCTCGTCCGTGAGGGGAGTCAGCGAGACCGTCTGGGCGTTGCGCTTGCCCCCGCCCCACCCCGGCCGCCGCTCGAGCAACTCGGGTCGTGCGGACGCCACGACGAGGAGTGGCACGCCTGTGACCCGGTCGACGAGCTCGTCGACGAAGTCGAGCAGGCCGTCATCGGCCCAGTGCAGGTCCTCGAACACGAGCACCGTCGGCCTCGCGTCTGCGAGCGCCTCGAAGAACCGGCGCCAGGCTGCGGCAGCCTCGGCCGCCATCTCCGCTGCTCCCTGCTCCGACACGAGGCCGACGAGTGGTCGGAGATGCCGCTCCACCCAGGCACGCTCCGCGGCGTCCTCGATCAGCTCGGTCATCGCACGCCTCAGAAGGTCGGCAGCCTCGTCGCTCGTCGCGGACTCGAGGATCCCGGTCTGCGCCTTGACCATCTCGCCGAGGGCCCAGTAGGCGACACCCTCGCCGTACGGAAGCGACCGCCCCTGCCGCCAAGTGATGAGATCCGAGTCGTCGTACACGACGCGCCACAGCTCCTGCACGAGCCGGCTCTTCCCGATGCCGGGCACCCCGACCAGCGTCACGAGCTGGGGTTCCCGCTCGGCGCGGACACGCTCCAGCGCGGTCGTGAGCAGCATCGACTCGCGCGCGCGGCCGACGAGCGGCGCGCGACCGGCGCCGCCGAGATCGACGCCGAACCGCGCGCGAGCGGCGATCGCACGCCAGGCGGTGACCGGCTCCGCCTTCCCCTTCGCCGCCACCGCCTCCCACGGCTCGTACTCGATCACGCGATCGGTGGCCCGGTACGTCTGCTCGCCGACGAGGACACCGGCCGGCGGCGCCGCCGACTGGAGCCGTGCACCGGTGTTGATCACGTCGCCGGAGACCATGCCCTCACCTTCCGCCGGCGACGCATCGAGCGCGACGAGCGCCTCACCCGTGTTGACGCCGATGCGGACGAGGAGCTCGAGCGCCGGATCCCCCTCGTTCAGATCTGCGATCGCCTCCTGGATCGCGAGTGCCGCTCGCACCGCCCGCTCCGGGTCGTCCTCGTGCGCCACGGGCGCCCCGAAGACGCCGACGACCGCATCGCCGATGAACTTCTCCACGGTGCCCCCGTGCCGCTCGAGCTCGTGCCGCAGACGAGCGTGGTAGGGCGCGAGGATCGCCCGCACGTCCTCCGGGTCGAGGCGCTCGGCACGCGCCGTCGAGCCGACGAGGTCGGCGAAGACCACGGTCACGACCTTGCGCTCCTCGCGCCGGACAACGGCCGCGAGCGGCGTTCCGCAGCCGGCGCAGAAGGCGACGTCGTCCGGACTCTCGCGACCGCATCGGGCGCAGACGATCATGCGCGGCAGTGTACGAGCGGCGGCGCGGGACGACACCTTGCAACAGTCTGTTGCAAGCTCGCGTTGCGTCAGCGGAGCCGTTCCACGGTGAACCCCTCGTCGACGAGCGCGCGGATCACCACCTGCGAGTGCTCCTCGTCGCGGGTCTCGAGCGTGAGCTCGGCCTCCGTCTCGAGCACGCCGATGTTGCGTCCTTCGCGGTGGTGGGAGACCACGATCACGTTGGCACGCTTCTCGGCTATCGCGCCGGTGATGCGCGCGAGCTGCCCGGGCTTGTCCGGGATGAGGATCTTCACCACCAGGTAGCGCCCTGAGAGGGTCAGCCCGAAGCGGACGACCGAGCTCAATGTGGTGGCGTCGATGTTGCCACCGGCGAGCACTGCTGCGACAAAGCCCTCGCCACCCGACCGACCGGCGAGCAGCGCAGCCACTGGCGCTGCGCCGGCGCCCTCGACGACGAGCTTCGAACGCTCGAGCAGCAGAACGATCGCCTTCGAGATCTCCTCGTCGTCCACCACCACGACGTCGTCGAGCAGGTCGCCCAGGATCGCAGAGGTGAGCGCGCCAGGGTGCTTCACGGCGATGCCGTCCGCGACCGTGGAGCCCACCGGCTCGAGCCCGGCGAGGGGCGCGCACGCCGCCGATTGCACGCCGACGAGCCGGAGCTCCGGCCGCTCCTCGCGGAGCGCGATCGCGATGCCGGAGGCCAGGCCGCCGCCGCCAACCGGGATCAGCACGGTGCCGGGACCGGCCGGCAGCTGCACCGCAAGCTCGAGACCGAGTGTCCCCTGGCCGGCGATCACACGCGGGTCCTCGAACGGATGCACGAAGGTGGCGCCGGAGCGCGCCACGATCCGCTCCGCAGCAGCGACCGCCTCGTCGAACCCCTCACCTGCAAGCTCGACCTCTGCCCCGTACCCCCTCGTGGCGTCGACCTTCGCCATCGGCGCGCCTTCGGGGACGACGATCGTGGCCGGGATGCCGGCCTCACGCGCGGCCCACGCAACCGCCTGGCCGTGGTTGCCGGCGCTCGCGGTGATCACGCCTGCGCGCCGCTCGTCGTGGGAAAGCTGCGCAATCGTGTTGTAGGCGCCGCGGATCTTGAACGAGCCGGTGCGCTGCAGGTTCTCGGCCTTGAGCAGCACGGGCCGGGCGGCGATCCGCGACAGCGTCTCCGACTGCTGCACCGGCGTCACGCGGGCGACGCCCTCGAGACGCTCCTGCGCCGCTCGGACGTCAGCGGCCGTCGGCCGGTCCATCGCCTTCCACCCCGAGCACCGTTGCCACGATCTCCTCCGCCGCCGTCACGGGGTCGAGCTCGCGTCGCCCGACCCGGTCGACCAGCGCACCGAGCGCCGGCTCCACTGCGACCGCCCGTTCGATCCGGTCGCGCACACGCGAGGCAACGAGGCTCAGCACCTCGCCGGAGAGGTTCCGCCGCCGGCGCTCCTCGAGACGCCCATCGGCAGCAAGTCCCTCACGACGGCTCTCGAGCTCCGCCCACAGCTCGGACACCCCGTCGCCTCGGATCGCCTCCGTCAGCATGACCTTCGGCCTGCGGGAGGGATCCGGGTCGAGCGCGACGACGGACCGCACCTCCTTCAGCATTGCGTTTGCGGCGGGATGATCCATCTTGTTGACGGCGATCACGTCGGGGATCTCCATGATGCCCGCCTTGAGCGCCTGCACGCTGTCGCCCGAGCCCGGCATGAGCACGAGCAGCACGACGTCCGCGATGCCGATCACCTCGACCTCGCTCTGGCCCGCGCCGACCGTCTCCACGAAGACGACGTCGCATCCCGCCGCATCCAGCAGCAGCAGCGTCTGCAGCGCCGCCTCGGCCAGACCGCCGTGATGCCCGCGCGTGCCCATCGAGCGGATGTAGACGCCCGGATCGAGAAAGTGGTCTGCCAGGCGGATCCGGTCACCGAGCAGCGCACCGTGCGTGAACGGGCTCGATGGGTCGACGGAGACGACACCGACGGTTCGCTCCTCGGCGCGTGCCTGACGGACGAGAGCGGCGATGAGCGACGACTTGCCGACCCCGGGCGGCCCGGTGACGCCAACAGCGACGGCCCGACCCGTGTGCGGGTAGAGCTCCCGGACGAGCTCGGCGGAACCCGGCTCGCGGTTCTCGACGAGCGAGATGGCGCGGGCCAGTGCACGGTGCTCTCCTGCGCGCACGCCGGCGGCGAGCTCGTCGACCGTCCACTCCTTCCTCACCATGGGCCGCAGCCTACTTCCGCGCCGAAGCCGGGCGAGCCTTGCCCGAGCACAGCCGGCCGGTACTCGGAGCGGCTACCCCGCCTTGCGCCGCGGAATGTACGGCAGCCGCCGCGGCGGCTGCGCGCGCTCGAGTGCGCGGGTGGTGTCGACCTCGGTCAGGAGCGACTCGAGCCGCTCGAGCCCGCTCGCCGGAGGGGCCTCGAGCGCCTCGAGCGCCGCCCTGGTGTGGCGGGTCATCACGAACGCCGTCAACGCAGCAACGAGGTACACGCAGCCGGCGAGCGCCCAGGTCGCGCGAGGGCCCACGATATCGGTGAGGATCCCCGCCGCTGCCATTGCCAGACCGAGCACGCCGTAGTAGATGCTCATCAGCACGGCCAGCGCTCGGCCGCGCATCCGGTCGGGAGCGCCGCGCTGCACGAAGAGCTGGTTACAGACGATCGCAACCCCGTTGCCGACAGTGGCAACAGCTGCCAGCGTTGCGGCGACAGCCAGCGTCGGCGCGGCCGCGGCGAGACCGAAGCCGACCCCCATCAGGGCGAGCGCGCCGCCGTAGACCCGCGTGATCCCGAGCGACGCGATCACGCTGCCGGCGAAGAAGCTGCCGACGATCAACCCGACGCCGGTCGCAGCGACGAGGATGGCGAACCCGAAGTCGCCTGTGCCGAGCGCGTCCTTGGCGAGGAAGACCTCTGCGACGTTGACCGCGGCGGTAGCCACCGCAGCGGTGCTCCAGACGATGAGCACGGTGAGCAGCGCGCGCGAGCCGGTGACGAGACGCAAGCCGTCGCGCACATCGCGCCAGTGACCGCGAGAAAGCGACTCCTCCGACTGCAGTAGCCGCGCTGGGATCCGCGCCACGAGCAGCGCCGAGAGGACGAAGGTGCCGGCGTTGATCCAGTAGGTCGTCGACGCATCCGAGACGGCGAGGAGCCCGCCTGCTGCGATCGGCCCGATCATCCAGGCGGCGTGCTCGACCGTCGAGAGGAGCGAGGTGGCCTGGTCGAGGTCGTCGTCGTCGACGAGGTTCGGCAGACCGGCCCAGACCGCGGGGCGGAAGAAGCCGGTGGCAATCCCGTTGACGCCCGCGAGGGCCACGATCGCAACCGGGTCGCCGACGAACGGCAGCGCACAGAAGACTCCTGCGCGAACGAGATCGGAGACGATCATCAGCCGCCGCCGCTGGAGCCGGTCGACGAGCGGGCCCAGCGTGAGGCCGATGATCACGATCGGGAGGAAGTCGGCGATCAGCAGTGCTGCGGCCCAGCGGCCCGATCCGGTGCGGCCCGAGATGTCGACGAGCAGCGCGAGCGCGGCCAGATATGTCCCCACGGCAGAGCATGCGGTGGCGGCGAAGAGCAGCCGGAAGGCGGATCCCCGCCGGAGCAACGTCAGACGGCCGGACGTGCGCTCAGGCACGGCTCGACGCTACTCGCCTTGCCGGACATTCGCAATTCGCCGAAAGGGGCATGTCCGCTTGGACGGCGTCCCGAACGAACAGTCGCGTTTCAGCGTCCCACACGGCGTGGAATACGCCGCGGAGACGTCTATTCCTGGGGTTCGTACGCGAGGATGGGACGCAGCCAGCGCTCCGCTTCGGCCGGCGGGACGCCCTTGCGAGCGGCGTAGTCCTCGACCTGGTCGCGCGCAATCCGTCCGATCGAGAAGTACCGAGCCTGCGGGTGACCGAGCAGCAGGCCGCTCACGCTGGCGGCCGGGAGCGTGGCGTAGCTCTCTGTCAGCTCCATCCCTGCACTCCCCGCGTCGAGCAGCGTGAGGAGGCGGCCTTTCTCGGAGTGATCCGGGCAGGCGGGATATCCGTACGCAGGCCTGATGCCACGATACTTCTCCTCGATCAGCTCGTCGTTCGGCAGCTGCTCGGACGGCGCGTACCAGTCGCGGCGCGCGCGCTCGTGCACCCACTCCGCGAAGGCCTCGGCGAGACGGTCGGCGAGTGCCTTGACCATGATCGCGCGATAGTCGTCCAGCTCTGCCTCGTACCGCGCCGCGAGTTCGTCAGCGCCGTGCACGGACACTGCGAACGCGCCGACGTGATCCGCGAGCCCTGTCTCACCCGGAGCGACGAGATCAGCCAGCGATCGGTTGGGTCGCGAGTCGCCGTGATCGGCCTGCTGGCGCAGCATCGGGAACCGCGCCTCCGAACCAGGACCGGCGCCGTTCAACACGAGGTCGTCCCCGTCGGACCAGGCCGGCCAGAATCCGTAGACGCCGCGAGGCTGGAACGACCCGTCGGCCTCGATCTCGTCGAGCAGCACGTTGGCGTGCTCGATCAGCTCTCGCGCTGCTGCTCCCTTCACGGGGTCGTCGAGGATCGCCGGATACCGTCCCTTCAGCTCCCAGGCGTGTAGGAAGAACGTCCAGTCGACATACGGCCGCAGCTCGGCGACGGCGGGAGTCACCGCCCGCACACCGGTGAACGCAGGCTCCGCGAGATCATCCGCGCTCCACTCGATGGCGGTGCGGTTGTCCCGCGCCGCGGCCAACGGGAGCAGCGGCTTCCGCGCGCGCTCGTCGAACATGGTCCGGAGCCGTTCCTGGTCGGCCCGGTTGGCATGGTCGAGCGTCTCCTTGCGCTCCGGGTCGAGCAACGAGCCGACCACGCCGATCACGCGCGAGGCATCGAGGACGTGTACCACCGGCTCCGAGTACTCCGGTGCGATGCGGACCGCGGTGTGCTGCTTCGACGTCGTGGCGCCGCCGATCAGGAGCGGCAAGGTGATCCCGCGCCGGTCCATCTCGCGGGCCACGTGCACCATCTCGTCGAGCGACGGGGTGATCAGGCCGGACAGCCCGACGGCATCGGCGCCGCGCTCGAGCGCGGTGTCGAGGATCGTCCCCGACGAGACCATCACGCCGAGATCGATCACCTCGTAGCCGTTGCAAGCGAGGACGACGCCGACGATGTTCTTGCCGATGTCGTGGACGTCTCCCTTGACCGTGGCGAGGACGAGTGTCCCGTTCGTCGTGCGCTCGCCCTCCTGTCGGTCGGCCTCCATGAACGGCTCCAGGTAGGCGACCGCACGCTTCATCGCTCGCGCGCTCTTCACCACTTGCGGCAGGAACAGCTTGCCGTCACCGAAGAGGTCGCCCACGACCTTCATCCCGTCCATCAGCGGGCCCTCGATCACGTCGAGCGGGCGAACCGCGTTCTGGCGCGCCTCCTCCGCGTCCTCCTCGACGAAGTCTGCGATGCCGTGGACGAGCGCGTGCTCGAGGCGCTTCTCGACCGGCGCGTCGCGCCAGCCGAGGTCGTCCTCGCGCTGCATCGCGGTTCCCTGCACCGTCGACGCAAGCTTCAGTAGGCGCTCCGTTGCGTCGGCCCGGCGGGCAAGCACGACGTCTTCCACTATCTCCAGGAGCTCGGCCGGGATGTCGTCGTAGAGCGGCAGCCGACCCGCGTTCACGATCCCCATGTCCAGGCCGGCGTGGACGGCGTGGAAGAGGAAGGCGCCGTGCATCGCCTCCCGCACGACGTCGTTGCCGCGGAACGCGAACGAGAGGTTCGAGATGCCGCCCGACACCAGGACACCCGGGCACCGCTCCTTCAGGAGAGGGAGAGCGTCGATGAACGCCTTGGCGAACAGGTCATGCTCCTCGATCCCCGTGGCAACTGCGAGGACGTTGGGGTCGAAGACGATGTCCTCCGGTGCGAAGCCGGCCTGCTGCGTGAGCAGGTCGTAGGCTCTGCCGAGAATCTCGACCTTGCGCTCCACGGTGTCGGCCTGCCCTCGTTCGTCGAACGCCATCACAACGACGCCCGCGCCGTAGCCGCGCACCTCGCGGGCCTTGGCGAGGAAGTCCCCCTCCCCCTCCTTGAGCGAGATGGAGTTGACGATTCCCTTCCCCTGCAGGCACTTGAGACCGGCAACGGCGACCTCCCAGCGGGAGCTGTCGACCATCACGGGGATTCGCGCGACCTCTGGCTCGGTGGCGACCAGGTTGAGGAACTGGGTCATGGCGTGGACGCCGTCGAGCAGGTCCGCGTCCATGTTCACGTCGAGGAGGTTGGCGCCCCCGCGCACCTGGTCGAGTGCGACGTCGAGCGCGCCCTGCCAGTCGTCGGCCTCGATGAGCCGGCGAAAGACGGCCGAGCCGGCGACGTTGGTGCGCTCTCCGACGACGACGAAGGTTGCGTCCTCGTCGACGACGAACGGCTCGAGGCCGCTGAAGCGCGGGCGCGTGGCACGCGCGGGAATGGGACGCGGAGCCAGGCCGTGCACGGCTGTCGCGATCCGCGCGATGTGCTCGGGAGTGGTGCCGCAGCATCCGCCCACGCCGTTGACGAGCCCGTCCTCGGCGAACGCGCGCAGCGAGCGCGCCGTCTGCTCCGGGGTCTCGTCGTAGCCGCCGAACGCGTTCGGCAGCCCGGCGTTCGGGTAGCAGAGCACGGGGACGGGTGCGACCCGGGCGAGATCGGCCAGGAACGGTCGCATCTCCGTGGCGCCGAGTGCACAGTTGATCCCCACGGCGAGCGGCTCCGCGTGCTCGACGGCGATCCAGAAGGCGTCCACCGTCTGCCCAGCGAGGGTACGGCCGCTGCGGTCGACGATGGTGACGGAGACGACCAGCGGGATCTTCTCTCCACGCTCGTCCTCGAGGTCCTTGACGGCGGCGATCGCTGCCTTGGCGTTCAGGGTGTCGAAGACCGTCTCGATCAGCAGGACGTCGACGCCGCCGTCCAGCAAACCGCGTGCGACCTCTGCGTACCCTTGACGCATCTCGTCGAACGTGGCGACGCGATAGGACGGGTCGTCGACGCGGGGCGAGAGCGACAGGGTGACGCTCGTCGGCCCGAGCGAGCCGGCGACGATCCCGGAGCCGTGGGCGTCCACTGCCCGGCGCGCGATCTCCGCCCCGGCCCGGCCGAGCTCGTACACGTGATCCTCGAGCCCGTACTCGCGCTGCGTGGCCGGGTGCGTGGTGAAAGTGTTGGTCGTGACGAGGTCGGCGCCGGCCTCGAGATAGGCGCGATGGATGCCCTCGATGTCGGCGGGCCGCGTCAGGTTGAGCACGTCGATGTCGCCCCGCAGGTCTTTCGGGTGGCCGCCGCGGAAGCGCGCCCCGCGCACGTCCTCCTCCGTGAGGCCGAGCGACTGCACCTGGGTGCCCATGGCGCCGTCGAGCACCACGATGCGTTCCGCGAGAAGTTCTGTCAGTCGTTGGGCCGCGCTCACCGTCTCTCTCCCTTCGACGGCCGGGCGACCACGCCTACGAGCTGTCCCGGCCGGCAGGCGCGGGGGCTCTTTAGGCGTTTGGTAACCCGGTCGCCAAGCTGCCTTCAAAGCTCTCCGGGGGTCTTAGCGTACCTGAGAACCAGGGGGTGAAGCTTAAGCCTCACCCCACCGTTGACCTGGCGCAGCTACAGCTGGCCGAGCTCGTCGAGCTCGCGGAGCTGGGCGGAGCCAAGGAATAGATCGAGGATCTCGGGGTCGAAGTGCGTCCCGCGCTCGCGGGTCATGAGCTCGATCGCCGCCGGCGGCGCCAGTGGCGCGCGATAGGGGCGCTCGCTGGTGAGCGCGTCGAACACGTCCGCGATGGCCGCGATTCGCCCCACGAGCGGGATGTCGACCCCGCTGAGTCCACGCGGGTAGCCGCACCCGTCGAACCACTCGTGATGGGTGAGTGCAAGCTCGGCAGCGAGCTGGAGCACGGGGCTCGTCGACCCGGAGAGGATCTCGTACCCTGCCTGGCAGTGGCTCTGCATGACCCAGAGCTCGTGCTCGTCAAGGACGCCGCCCTTGAGCAGCAGCCGATCGGGGACTGCGACCGTGCCGACGTCGTGCAGCCGCGCGGCCAGCGCGAGCCGGTGCTGGTCCTCGACAGGCATCCCCAGTTCCGCTCCGATCAGTGCGCAGTACGAGCTCATGCGATCGACGTGGTCGCCGGTGACGATGTCGCGGCTCTCGATCGCGCGGGCCAGGACGCTGACTGAGTCCTCCAGTGCCTGCAGCGCGGCGTGCTCCGCCGCGCTTCGCTGTGCAACCTCTTCGCGCAGCCGGGCGATGGTGTACCGGTGCATGGTCTCGAGATCCTTCTGGCGGAGCGCACCGACAGCCGCGATCTGCAGGCCGCCGAGCGTCGGCGGCTTGGTCAGGTAGGCGAACGCGCCGAGGTCGAGAGAGCTTCGAACCGCGTCCTGATCGTCGGATCCTGTGAGGACGAGCGTGGCGGGCCGGTCCTCCGCGGCGAGGCTCCGCAGGAGATCGACGCCGCTTTCGCCGGGTAGGCGGAGGTCGGTCACCAGCAGGTCGACCGGGCCTGCCGCGAGCCGATGCCGTGCCTCTGCGACGCTCTCGGCCGAGGTGACCACGAGCCCAAGCTGGGCAAGGCACCGCTCGACGACCGCGCGTACAGCCGGCTCGTCCTCTACGACGAGCACCGTACGCCCGATCGTCTCGACGTGCTCGTCCCCGAGGTGCGTCCCGGCGGCAAGCGAGGTCACACCGGTGTCATCGGGCGTCGGTCGCTCGTACCGCATCGCACGTTTCGGGAAGGGGGTACCCCGGATGGTTACGGGCCCTACGCGACCCCAACCCGCCCGCAGGAACCCCATATACTCGTGACGAACGGCACGACCGTCAGGGACGTTCACTAGGAGGAACGCACATGCCATCGCGCTTTCGCCTGCTCGCCGTCACCGGCATCACGTTTGCCGCGCTCGCCCTGCCGCTGAGCGTCGGGGCGGGGGCCGGCCCAACGGGCTGGACAGATCACTACGGCGCCGTGAATGCGGCGACACGCCACCTCGTCTTCAACGGAGCCGTCCTCCGGTATTCGATCGAGGGCGACCAGGTCACCATCGTGCGCCGGCACGCCGACGTCTGTCAGCGGACGGTGTGGAGCTTTCGCGGGCCGAGCTCGTCGACATCCCGCATCACGGAGTGCCCGCAGGGCGGTGCCGCGCCCGAGGCGCGTGCCCGTTGGGCACGTGGCGGCACCACGGTCGACGTCGCCCGAGGTGGCCTCGACCGACCCGACCGGCTCCGCGTCAGCACGCGCCAGGGGCTGCGCCACAACTGGCCGCTCTTGGGTCACGCCACCGCGATCGATGTCTCGTACGGGATCGCGATCTACGTCTCCCCGGGCAACGGCCTCTTTGCAATTCGCCTGCGCGACGGCCGACAGGCGTTGCTCGGGATGGTCCGGGCCGGCGACCAGCCACGGATCCTGGGTGCCGGCGTCGTGTATCAGGACAACCTTCGCAAGCGCGAAACCCGCGCCGGCCGTACGAGGATCAGCTTCCTCCCGCGAGCGGCCGTCATGCGTGCACTGGACCAGGCTGACGGGAAGCTCACCACCGCCCGGCCGATCGCGGCGCTCGCCGCCGACGGCCCGCGGGTTGCGTTCGCGGTGCGCGACGAGGCGGCTCGGTGCAACCGCGTGATGTTCTGGAACGTCAGCTGGAACCACGTCGCCCGCCTGACGATGCCCAACGGGCCGAGCTGCCCGGCTCGGGGCACGGCCGACCGGATCACGCGGCTGGCGATCGGTGGCAGCAGGGCGGCGTGGACGATGTCGTCGGCGCGTGGCCACACGACGGTCGCCTCCAGCATCATCGCCTGCGTCGAGATGACCGTGACGAGCTTCCGCACGGGGATCGGAGTCTCATCCGTCGCCGGCGACGGGCGCGTGCTGGCCTTCGCACCAGATCGACCACTGTCGCTGCCGCCCAGCCGTGTCGCGCCGGGCCTTGGCATCACCGCCGTCGCACCATCGGCGCAGGCCCAGGGGATCGTGGGTGACGCGGGCCGCATCGCAGTGCTACGCGGTGGGCAGGTCGAGCTCCAGACCTACACGGGTCGGCCGCTCGGCGCCTTCGCCGTCCCGGGCGCGCGTGCGATCGCGCTGCGGGCAGACCGGCTGGTCGTCTTGCGCGCTTCGAGCATCGACGTGTTCAGCGTCAGCCGGAGCGCCCGCATCGCGTCCTGGCCGGTGCCCATCGGCGCGAGCCCGGCGATCGATGCGCACTACGGAGTCGCGGTCATCGTCGTCGGCCGCACCGTTCAGGCGCTCGACCTGCGCACCGGCGCTCTGCGGGTGGTTGCCAGGGCTCCGATTGCGCCGCGCGCCGAGATCGAGCCGATCGGCGTGATCTACCACTACAACCGCGGCGGCCGCGGCGTGATCCGCGTCATCCCGACGGCGACCGTGGAGCAGGCCCTGGGGCGCTGAAGCACCAAACCGAACCCCTTGGTGCCTGGCTGAAGCCAGGCACCAAGGTCGCCTGGAAGAACAACTGCGGTGCCAGACTGAAGTCAGGCACCTGACGGAGAGGCCCGCGTCGCGGGCCTCCGCTTCTTGCTAGCCCGTGGTGCGACCCGACACGGAGAGCTGGTTCTCGGCGTGCTTGATGCGCTGCTCGAGCTGCCAGCGGTCGGCGCTCGACTCGCCTGCGTCGACCTTCGCCAGCTCAGCCTGCGCCTCCTCGAGCTGTTGTCGTGCCCGCGCGTCGTCGATCTCCTTGACGCTCACGGCGTCGTCCACGAGCGCGAGCGCCTTGTCCGTCTCGACCTTGAAGAAGCCGGGGCCGGTGGCGAACTCGAGCACCTCGTTGCCGCCGAGGTGGACGCGCGTGGAGCCCGCCTTGAGGGTTGCGACGAGCGGCGCGTGGCGCGCGAGCACGCCGATCTCGCCCGCGGCACCCGGCACGATGAGCAGCTCCGCCTCGCCCTGGAACACGGGCCCGTCGGGTGTGACCACCGCGACGTCGAACTTCGGGTGCGCGTCGGCCATCGGCGGCGGCTAGGCGGAGACCTGCTCGGCCTGGCGGCCCTTCTCGAACGCCTCCTCGATCCCGCCGACCATGTAGAAGGAGGCCTCGCCCAGCTCGTCACAGTCACCGTCGAGGATCGCGCGGAAACCGGTGATCGTGTCCTCGAGCTTGACGTACTTGCCAGGCGTGCCCGTGAACTGCTCGGCGACGAAGTTCGGCTGCGACAGGAAGCGCTCGATCTTGCGGGCGCGCGCGACGACGAGCTTGTCCTCGTCGGTCAGCTCGTCCATGCCGAGGATGGCGATGATGTCCTGGAGGTCCTTGTAGCGCTGCAGCACCTGCTGCACGCTCGTCGCGACGCTGTAGTGCTCGTCCGAGACAACCCCCGGCGTCAGCGCGCGTGAGGTGGAGTCGAGCGGGTCGACGGCGGGGTAGATGCCCTTCTCCACGATCGCGCGTGAGAGCACGGTCGTCGAGTCGAGGTGCGCGAACGTGTTCGCGGGAGCCGGGTCGGTGAGGTCGTCGGCCGGCACGTAGATCGCCTGCACCGAGGTCACCGAGCCCGTGCGGGTCGAGGTGATGCGCTCCTGCAGCTGACCCATCTCCGTGGCGAGCGTCGGCTGGTAGCCGACCGCGCTCGGCATGCGGCCGAGCAGCGCCGAGACCTCCGAGCCCGCCTGGACGAACCTGAAGATGTTGTCGATGAACAGCAGGACGTCCTGGCCTTCGTCGCGGAAGTACTCGGCCATCGTCAGGCCCGAGAGGCCGACGCGCAGGCGTGCCCCCGGTGGCTCGTTCATCTGGCCGTAGACGAGCGCCACCTTGTCCATCACGCCGGACTCCTCCATCTCCAGCATGAGGTCGTTGCCCTCGCGCGTCCGCTCGCCGACGCCCGCGAACACGGACACGCCGCCGTGCTGCATGGCGACGTTGTGGATCAGCTCCTGGATGAGCACCGTCTTGCCCACGCCCGCGCCGCCGAAGAGGCCGACCTTGCCACCCTTGATGTACGGGGCGATCAGGTCGACGACCTTGAGTCCCGTCTCGAAGATCTCCATCTTCGGAGACAGGTCGCGGAACTGTGGCGGATCGCGATGGATCGGCCAACGCTCTTTGATCTCGGGCTCCGGCTTCTCGTCGATCGCCTGGCCGATCACGTTCCAGAGGCGGCCGAGAGTCGCCTGGCCGACCGGCACGGTGATGGGCCCGCCGGTGTCGACGACCTCGGTGCCCCGCGCGAGGCCGTCCGTGGAATCCATCGCCACGGCACGCACGCGGTCGTCGCCCAGATGCTGCTGCACCTCGGCGACCAGCGTGGCGTGCGACCCGTCGGGTCGCGGGACCGCGATCTCGACGGCGTGGAGGATCTCGGGCAGGTGGTCCGGGAAGACCGCGTCGATTACGACGCCCTTGATCTCGATGATGGTGCCGACGTTCCGGTCTGACTCGCTGGACATGGGGCTCCTGGCGTGACGTGAGGGCGTGATCGGAGCGCGGCACGCAATCGCCGCGCGAGCGCGGTCATCCTACCGGAGCGCTCCGGAGCGAAACCCAGGGAACGCGTCAGCCGGTTCGCCTCCATCGCGGACGCCACCCGGGCGTCGTGGTCGAGGCGTCAGACGTACGCCGTGACGGTGTTCGGCAGCACAACCGTACGGTAGCTGCGCGCCTGCTGTTCGTCACAGAGACAGGCTGTTACCGCGGTGGGATGCCCACCTTGCGGGCTAGAGCGGCTGCGTGCCGGAGTGCTCGTCGCCCTTGGCGACGGGCTCGACCGAGAGGAGCTGCGCCCGTCGCACGTCGCGGAGCTGGTCGATCTCCAGCATCGTGTCGCTCAACGAGGTCGCGTCGACGATGATCGGCGATGTCGTCCCGACCGGATCGCCCGGTTGGACCGATTCGGCGCCGAGCGAGAACATCGCCAGACCGGCCGCGACGGCGGCAGCCACAGCGGCAGCTCGTCCCGCAACGCGCACCGGGGTGATCGTGCGCCGGCGCCAGCCGGACGAGGTGGCGCCCACCGGGACGGGCGTCAGCGGCGTCGACCGCAGCGCCTCGACCACACCCTCCAGCTCAGCTGCGAAGGAGCTGCAGGCGGGGCAGTGCCCGATGTGCGCGTCGAGCAAGCGGCGCTCGAGCTCGGAGAGCTCCCCGTCCAGCGAGAGCGACACCCAGGTACGGGCACGCTCGCACACACTTGTGCGGACAACGTCCTTCACGATCGTTTAGACGCCCCTTCGGCGCGTTCGATAGTACGAGTGTGGTTAGAGAACGACGTCGATCCGGTGAATAGTCCCGGCCGACAACTGGCGCGCCCTGCGGGCGCGCCGCCGTCACACCAGCTCGTAGCGGCTGTCGACGGCGACGGCGAGCATGAGCAGGATGAAACCGAGGGTGACGAGGAGGACAGTCATGTTGACGGACTCGCGCATTTCGTCGGGCGATGCGCGCCGCAATGTGCGGCCGAACGACATCATCCCCATCCCTTCACCGACGCGCCGCATGGGCCCTCGGTTCCCGAGCAGGAAGCCGCCGACCAGGAGAAACGCGCCGGTGAAGTAGAGCCCGAGCGAGATCGACCGGTTCGCAGACGAGCCGAACAGGAACCCGAAGGCCAGCCCGACGACGACGGCGCCGCCACCGACCAGCACGAGGAGTAGCACGAAGCGGCGTGCGGCCGCGAGCAGCATTTCAGACTGCCGTGCGTGCCTCTGCGGGCCGCCGGATCTCCTCGGTCGTCAGCGGCCACCGCTCGAGCGGGTAATGACACGCTGCGCCGTGGTCGTCGCCGAACGACCTCACCACGGGCTCCTCGACGTCGCAATGCCCTTCGACGAAGCGGGGGCAGCGCGGGTGGAAGCGACACCCTGACGGCGGATTGATCGGGTTCGGCACGTCGCCTTCGAGCACGATCGCCCTTCGCTCCCGGCCGAGCTTGGGGTTCGGGATCGGGACCGCAGAGAGCAGCGCTCCGGTGTACGGGTGCTTCGGCTCCTCGTAGAGGTGATGCCCTGATCCGACCTCCGCGACCTTGCCGAGGTACATCACCATCACCCGGTCGGAGATGTGGCGGACGACGTTCAGGTCGTGCGCGATGAACAGGTAGGTGAGGCCGAACTCCTTCTGCAGGTCCTTGAGCAGGTTGAGGATCTGCGCCTGCACCGACACGTCGAGTGCGGACACGGGCTCGTCGCAGATGATCAGCTTCGGGTTCGCCGCCAGCGCTCGCGCGACGCCGATGCGCTGACGCTGGCCGCCGGAGAACTCGTGCGGGAAGCGGTTGTAGTGCTCGGGGTTGAGCCCGACGACCTCCAATAGGTCCTGCACGCGGCGCTTTCGCTCGGCCTCCGTGCCGATGTCGTGTACCTCGAGCGGCTCGCCGACGATGAAGCCGACTCGCTTTCGTGCGTTCAGCGACGCGTACGGGTCCTGGAAGACCATCATCATCTCGCGTCGCACCGGTCGCATTTCCGCGCGGGACAGGTGCGTGATGTCGGTGCCGTCGAAGAGAATCTTGCCGTCGGTCGGGTCGAGCAGGCGAGCGACGCAGCGTGCCATGGTCGACTTGCCGCAGCCGGACTCGCCGACAACACCGAGCGTCTCGCCGCGGCGGACGGTGAAGCTGACGTCGTCGACCGCCTGCACCGCCGCGACCTGTTTCTGGAAGACGATCCCCCTCGTGACGGGGAAGTACTTCTTGAGCCCTTCGACGACGAGTAGCTCGTCGCTCACGATGTGCCCGCCCCCATCAGGTTGCCGATCAGCCGATGGCCCTCGCGAGCCTTTGTCTCCTCATCGAGGTGGCACGCATCTCGGTGAGCCGGATCCCCCGGTGGCCCCTCGAGCGGCGGCATCTCACTGAGGCACCGCTCCATCACGTAGGCGCAGCGCGGATGGAAGCGGCAGCCGGGCGGGGGCCTCATCAAGGACGGCGGCTGTCCGGGGATCTGTGTCAGCCGATCCGTCTCCACGTCGGCGCGCGGCAGCGAGCCGAGGAGACCCCAGGTGTATGGATGGCGCGGGGATGTGTAGATGCGGTCGACATGCCCCTCCTCTGCCACTCGGCCCGCGTACATCACGAACACGTCGTCCGCGATCTCGGCGACAACGCCGAGGTCATGGGTGATCATGACGATTGCAGTGCCGTGCTCCTCCTGGAGCATGCGCATGAGCTCGAGGATCTGCGCCTGGGTCGTCACGTCGAGCGCTGTCGTCGGCTCGTCGGCGATGAGCACCGACGGGTCGTTGATCATCGCCATCGCGATCATCACGCGCTGCCGCATGCCACCCGAGAACTGGTGCGGATAGTCGTCGATGCGCCGCTCGGCGCGCGGGATGCCAACCTCGGTCAGCGCCTGCAGCGACCGGTCGCGAGCCTCCTTCTTGGAGACGTCGTTGTGGAGCAGCACCGCCTCGTTGAGCTGCCAGCCGATCGACTTGACGGGGTTCAGCGACGTCATCGGATCCTGGAAGATCATCGCGATGCGCGAACCGCGAAGCTCGCGCAGCCGGCTCTTGCTCGCGACGAGGAGGTTCTCACCCTCCAGCAGCGCCTCACCCGTCGAGGTGCTCGAGCGCGGGTTGTTGAGCCCCATCACCGTGAGGCACGTGACGCTCTTGCCGCACCCGGACTCGCCCACGATGCCGAGCGTCTTACCCTTCTCGACGGAAAAGGTGACGCCGTCGACGGCGTGTACGACACCGTCGTCCGTGCGGAAGCTCGTCCGCAGGTCACGCACCTCGAGGACAGCCATTAGGCCAGCCTTACCCGTGGGTCGACCCAGGCGTAGGCGATGTCGACGATGAGGTTGAAGATGATGATGCAGATGGTTGAGAAGACGACGATGCCGACGATGACGGGGAGGTCGAAGTCTTCGATCGAGACGAGGACTTGTTTGCCGAGGCCGGGGAGGTTGTAGATCGTTTCGGTGAAGATGGCGCCGCCGAGTGCGAGTCCGATGTCCATGCCGAGGATGGTGATCACGGGTAGGAGGCTGTTTCGGAGGATGTGTGAGCGCATGACTTGGCTTTCGGGTGCGCCTTTGGCGCGGGCTGTTCTGACGAAGTCTTCGTTCATGGTTTCCATCACGTTGGCGCGTACGAGCCGGGTGTAGAGGGCGGCGAAGAGGATCATGAAGGTCGTCCAGGGCAGGATCAGGTGGTAGGCCCATTGCACGGGGCCGCCGCATTCGGCGCCCAGGCCGGGGTTGAAGAAGTCGCAGTAGTTCCCGATCGGTGTCCAGCCCAGCCGGTAGCTGATGAAGTACAGAAGGATCAGGCCGATCCAGACCGGGTGCGCCGCGATCCCGACCAGCACAAACGTCATCGCCCCCCGGTCCAACAACGACCTGGGCCGGAGGGCGGAGAGGATCCCGATCGGGATCGACAAGGTGAGCCAGAAGATCGCGCCGCCAAACACCAGCGAGGCGGTCACCGGCGCCCGGGCGGCGATGATGTCGTTCACATCCTGGCGGGTCTTGAACGACTCACCCAGCGACTGCTCGATGACCAGCTTCTTGATGAAGAAGCCGTACTGCGTCCACACCGGATCATTCAGATGCAGCCGCTCGGCCACCTTCTGCACCTCAGCCGGCGACGCACCCTGACCCGCCACCAACCGCGCCGGATCAGCAGGCGTCACATAGAAAATCAGATACGTGACAAACGTGACGACAAAAAACAAAAACGCCGCCCACAACAGCCGTCTCACGATGTAGCGGAGCATTCGTCTGGGAAGTCTACGCCGTCTCGTCGGGTGATTTCGCCTCGAGGGTGAGGGGCGGGCCGGTTGGCCCGCCCCTCGGTCCTGCTACGTGCTCGTTACTTCTTGATCGCCATCGCGTTGATGATGAGATGGCCGTACACGGGGTGATAGATGACGTTCTCCACCCGTGGGCTGACGAAGTCCCGGGAGGTGTAGTTGAAGTACGGGACCCACGGGGCCGCGTTCTTCATGATGTCGACGTCCAGGTTCCCGTACGCGGTGTAGCGGGCCTTGCCGGTCAGCCTCGACGCGGCCGTCATCAGGTTGTTGTACTTGGCGTTGTTCCAGTACGAGTAGTTGTTGTTGTTCTTGTCCTGGATGTTGCGCCCGTCCAGGAGCACGTTGATGAAGTCGAACGGATCGAAGTAGTCCGCGATCCAACCGATCGCGAACGCATCCATCTCGTTCCCCTTCGTGCCCATCGTGTTGATGGCCACACCGAACGGCTGCGGCTTCAGATTGACCTTGAAGCCCGCCTGCTCGAGACCGAACTTCGCGATCTGCGCCGCTTGCACCGCCGCTGCGGTCGTGGTGTGGAGGTAGTTGATCTCACCACCACCGGAGTAGATCGACTTGGCCTTCGCCGGCGCGGCGCCCGTGAGCGGATAGAGCTTCGCCTGCTTGAAGCCCGGGCAGCTGCGGAGCGAGGATCTGGTCGGTGCGCTTGCCACCGAACTTACCGCGCGTGCGCAGCAGTGCCGGCCGGTCGACCGCGTAGTTCGCGGCCTGCCGAGCCTTCACGTTCCCGAACGTCGGGCGGGCGGTGTTGAGGGCGATGTAGCCCGTGCCCGTCAGCGGGTTCACGAAGTAGCGGCTCTTGTTCACGCCGAACTCGTCTGCGAGAGCAGCGTTGGCAACCGCGGGAACGCCACCGAGGTCGTGGTCGGCCTGACCGGCGCGCACCTGCAGCAGGCTCTGCTCCTGGTCGGTGTTGACCGTGACCACGATCCGGTCCGCATTCGCCGGGCGCGTGCCCTTGTACTGCTTGTTCCGCTCCAGCACCAGCGAGCGGCCGGGCTCACGTGACACGAGCCGATACGGGCCCGCCGAGGGGTAGATGTTCTCACCCTTCGCGTTGATGGGCATGTTGGGCTTGACGGCCGCGAAGAACGGCATCGCGATCTGGGCGAGGAAAGTCGGATCGGATCTGATCAGCCGGACCGTCAGCTTCTGACCCGCTGCCTTGACGCCGGTCAGGTTGCCCTTCTTCTCGTTGAAGGCGACGCAGCCCAGGATGTTGTTCGCAAAGGCGACGGCCGGCGACGCCTGGTCGGGATGACACACGCGGGTGATTCCGCGTGCGAAGGCGGCCGCGGTGACGTTGGAGCCGTCACTGAACTTCATGCCGCTCTTGACCGTGAATGTGTACGTCTTCCCGTCCTTGGAGACGGTCGGGAAACCCGTAGCCGCCTCCGGCACGAGCTGGTTGCCGCCCGCCGACGCCGGCTTGTCCGGGTAGTTGAGGAGCATCTGGTTGACCGCGTACAACGTCGCCCAACCGATCGAGTCATAGGCGAGTGCCGGGTCCAGGTACTCGTAGTCGCTTGCCGAGACATTGAGGCGCAGAGTGCCGCCCTTCGAGACCCCGCTCTTCGCCGTGGCCGTCGACCCGGCAAATGCTGCCGAGACGAGCAGGCTCGCGCCGATCACTGCGAGGCACAAGGCAAGCAGAAGCCTTTTGTGCATCGGACTCCTTCCCTAGTAAGTGAGACCGGCCCTTGCCGGCTCACGTATTGCCATCCACCGTTGCGTGAGACGCATCGAGATCGGAATTGTTAGTCAGGCGCTAGGCGATGTGCCGCGGGTCGAACGCGTCCCGCAGTCCATCGCCGAGCAGGTTGAACGCGAGCGTGGTGAGGAGAATCATCAGTCCCGGCCAGACCATCACCCACGGCTGGGCGAGGTAGTAGGTCGGCCCGTTGGAGAGGAGGTTGCCCCAGCTCGCGGTTGGGGCCTGGATGCCGAGACCGAGGAACGACAGCCCCGCCTCGGCGATGATGAAGCTCGCCACGATCAGCGTCGAGTAGACGATGATCGGCGCCACGACGTGGGGGAGCAGGTGCGAGCGCATGATGCGCCAGTCGCCGGCGCCGGTCATCCGCGCCGCCTCGATGAACTCCTTCTCGCGCAGCGACAGCACCTGCCCGCGGATGATGCGGGCCATGTAGAACCAGGAGAAGACGGAGAACAGCAGCACGAGCGTGAACACACCCGGCGCGAGGAAGCCGAACGTGACCTTGTTCAGGCTGTCCTGGAACGTTGCCGACACGGCGATCGTGAAGAGCAGGAACGGGAACGCCATCGTGATCTCGGCGAGCCGTGACACGACCGTGTCGATCGAGCCTCGGAAGTAGCCTGCTACCAGCCCGGTGATCACCCCGAGCAGCACCGTGAAGATCGTCGCCAGGATGGCGACCTCGAGCGACGTCTGCGCGCCGTACAGGAGGCGCAGGAACATGTCCTGCCCGAGCCCGTCGGCCGCGCCGAGGAGCAGGATCGTGTCCCCCTGCGCCTCGGGTGAGCTGGGATCCACGCCGAGCTTCGACTGATTGCTGACCTTCGTCAGAGGGCCGACCGGGTAGTACGTGTTGCCGTCGACGCCCGCCTGGATCCCCGGTTGCACGTTGTTGAACGGGTCATTGGGCCCGTGACCGAGGATGCGTGAGGCGATGGGGCCGCCGATGAACGCGGCGAGGAGAAGAGTGATGACGAAGACGCCGCCGGCGATGGCCACGCGGTCCTGCTTGAACCGCAGCCACACGCCCTCCCAGTAGTCGCGCGCCTTGACGTCCTCGATCGGGACGTCGGCGTCGTCTACGGCGATCGTGCCGCCGCCCGCACCCGCACCGGCGAGCTCGGGGTGCTCGATCTCGGTCCTCATCGGCCCGGCAGCATAGCGGAGGACGAGGCGAAGTTCACCACTTCGATATGACGACCGCGATGCTGGTTGGTTAGGCGCCGTGCGACGACGAACCCGAGCGAGGCAGGCCTCAGGTCAACGCGTCGGCGCCGGCCACGACCTCGAGGATCTCCTGCGTGATCTCGGCCTGACGGGCGCGGTTCATCTGCAGGGTGAGGCGATCGATCAGCTCACCCGCATTCTTGGAGGCGTTGCGCATGGCGGTCATCCTCGCGCCCTGCTCCGAGGCGGACGACTCGAGCAGCGCACGGTAGACCTGCGTCTCCACGTACACGGGCAGCAAGCGCGCCAGGATCTCCTCCGGCTCGGGCTCGAAGATGAAGTCGCCGCGGAGCGCGTCGTCGCGTCGGTCCTCCTCGTCCGTCTCGAGGATGTCGGCCGAGATGGGCAGCACGTCCTGCTCGGTCACGCGCTGGGTGAGGGCGGAGACGAAGGTGTTGTAGACCAGCACCACACGGTCGACCTCGCCCTCGGTGAACAGATCTGCGACGCGATGTCCGACCGCCTGTGCGTCTGCGTATACCGGCCGGTCGGTGAACCCGACGTAGGCGCCGTCCAGCTCGCGGCGGCGGAACGTGAGCGTCGAGCGACCCTTCTTGCCGACCGCGAGCCAGCGCACCTTCTTCCCTTCCGTCTCCAGCTGGCGGCCGACGGCGAAGGCGCGGCGCAGCACCTGCGCGTTGAACGCGCCGGCAAGCCCACGATCGCCGGTGAGCGGCACGAGGAGCACCGTCTCCACGGTCTCGCGCTGCTCGAGCAGCGGCAGGCCGCGCACCGACCCTGCGGCGCGACCCACGCCGGCGATCAGCTCGCGCATGGTGTCCGCGTACGGCCGCATCGCCTCGATGCGCGTCTGGGCCCGCCGCAGCTTGGCCGCCGCGACGAGCTCCATGGCGCGCGTGATCTTCCGCGTGTTGCGGACAGAGCGGATACGGCGCTTGTAGTCCTGGACCGAAGCCATTGCCTAACCCGGGTATCCCGCCCGACGAGCCGAGGCGTTAGACCGCAAGGCCCTTCTCCTCCTGCACCGCGAAGCCGTCGACGAACTTCTGCAGCACCTCGTCGAGCTTCGCAGTCGTCTCGTCGGCGAGGTCGCCCGTGTCGCGGATCGTGTCGTAGAGGCCGCCCTCGGCCCGCAGCGTCTCCCGCAGCTCCTCCTGGAAGCGCGGCACCTGTGGCACGGGAACCTTGTCGAGCCAGCCGTGGATGCCCGCGTAGATCGCGACCGCCTGCTCCTCGACCGCCCACGGCGCGTACTGCGGCTGGTTCAGCGTCGCGACCATCCGCTCGCCGCGCGCGAGTGCCCCCTGCGTTGCGGCGTCGAGCTCCGAGCCGAACTGCGCGAACGCCTCCAGCTCGCGGTACTGGGCGAGATCGAGGCGCAGGCGCCCGGCGACCTTCTTCATCGCCTTCGTCTGCGCGTTCCCGCCCACGCGCGACACCGAGATGCCCACGTTGATCGCGGGCCGCACGCCGGAGAAGAAGAGGTCGGACTCGAGGAAGATCTGTCCGTCGGTGATCGAGATCACGTTCGTCGGGATGTACGCCGACACGTCGCCGGCCTGCGTCTCGATGATCGGCAGCGCCGTGAGCGAACCGGCACCCAGCTGATCGGAGAGCTTGCAGGCACGCTCGAGCAGGCGGGAGTGGAGGTAGAAGACGTCACCGGGGAACGCCTCACGGCCGGGTGGCCGTCGCAGCAGCAGCGACAGCTGCCGGTACGAGTCGGCGTGCTTCGTGAGGTCGTCGTAGATGACGAGCGCGTGCTTGCCGTTGTAGAGGAAGTGCTCGCCCATCGCGGCGCCGGCGAACGGCGCCATCCACTTGATCGGCGCTGCCTCCTGCGCCGGCGCGGAGATGATGATCGTGTAGTCCATCGCGCCGACGTCACGGAGCTTCTCGAAGACCTGCACCACCGTGGACGCCTTCTGGCCCACGGCGACGTAGATGCAGATCACGTCACCACCGCGCTGGTTGATGATCGTGTCGACCGCGACGGCCGTCTTCCCGGTGCCGCGGTCGCCGATGATCAGCTCGCGCTGGCCACGGCCGATCGGGATCATCGAGTCGATCGCCTTGAGACCCGTTTGCAGCGGCTCCTTGACGGGCTGGCGCTGAACGACACCCGGCGCCTTGAACTCGAGTGGGCGATCTCCCTCCGACTCGATCGGGCCCTGGCCGTCGAGTGGGTTCCCGAGCGGGTCGACGACCCTCCCGAGGAAGCCCTCGCCGACGGGGACGCTCATCACAGCGCCCGTACGGCGCACCGGCTGGCCCTCTTTCACGTGCTGCCACTCGCCGAAGAGCGCCACGCCGACGTTGTCCTCCTCGAGGTTGAAGGCGATACCGACGACGCCGTGCTCGAACTCGAGCCGCTCGAGCGCCACGCAGTTCTCGAGCCCGTACACGCGGGCGATGCCGTCGCCGACCTGGAGGACGGTGCCGACCTCGCTCAGGTCGGTCTCGACGTCGTACTGCTCGATCCGCTGCTTGAGGATCGAGGTGATCTCTTCGGGGCGTAGCTTCACGACAGCTCCTGTTCGTCGGTCTCGAGCGAAATGGTGGTCGGGGGTCGGCGTTGACGGCGGGTCAGTCTCAGGTAACGGTGAGCCGGGCACACGACCGGCTGCTGACATTGCCGGCGCGGTCGAGGCGCAGCGGCACAGACTCGCAGCTTCTTGCCGCGCGCCGAGGCGGGAACGCGCCACGTCTTCGTACGCAGGCTGCCGTCTGCCTTCGCCGCCGGCAGGCTGAGGTTGGCGAGAGCCTTCCCGCCCGCGATCACGGTCAGATCGACACGGACGGTCGGGCTCGCGTCGCGCACCGAGAAGCGTAGTCGGGCGAGACTGCCGACCTTGCCCTTCGCGCTGCGCATGCTCACTCTCGGCGCCACGTAGTCGACGCCTCCATCCGGCCGGTCGGCGAGCTTGATGATGCGCGTACGTATGCCGCACCAGTCCACCTTGAGGCCCCCGTCGTCCTCCAGGTACTCGCCGAAGAAGAAGCTCGGATCGCGGCCCGTGATGCGGATCGTGAAGTCGCTGGACTGGAAGGTCTCGTTGCCGTCGAAGCGTCCGACGAGCTCGGTGCCGTCAGCGCCGCGCGTGCACCCGATGAGCGATCCACCCTGGACGTATCTGCCCCGGAAGAACCGTGTCTTGCCGTCCGTGGGGCAGCCGGTGAAGGGCCGGCCGCCGAAGTTCTTGCCGACGAGCGCCATACCATCCGCGTAGCGAATCTCGCGCCAGATGAGCGTTCCGAGCGGTGTCGGCCCCGTCTTCTCCATCAGCTGCGCGGGCCACTCCCCGCTCCATTCGTCCGGGACCGCAGGGCTCGTGGCCGGTGAGGCGGCGCCGAGCGCCGCGGGCATAATCACTGCGGTGAGCACCACCGACCCCACGACGAGCGCCAGGCGGAACGACCTGACCATACGACGGAACGGTAGCCGATCACCGCTGTTCGTCCTCGCAACGATGCTCGCCGTTCTGGCGTCGGGATGCGGCGGCGGAGGTGGAGCGAGCTCCGACGACGTGACCGCGGTCGAGGCCGGTGTCGTCGCGCTCGGGACGACGCAGAACGTTTCCTGCGAGGAGCTCGGCAACGAGGATGTCGGTGGGGTCGATCGCTTGGTGTTCACGTGTGGGTTCGACGAGGAGGAGGATCAGTCGGGCGAGATGCGGGCTGCGCGGCGGTGCTTCGTCCTCGAGAACGACGGGTCGGTCGATGACGTGTCCGCCGAGCTGCGCGACCGGGGCTCCTGTCCCGTCAGCTGATCCACCCGCAAGCGATATCCCGCCCGCGGCGAGATTCCGGAATACGCTCGCATCATTGCCCGATCAACTCCCGGCGCAGCCGCTCGAGGCGGCCGCGCACGCTGGCGTCGACTCTCAGCGAGCCTGCCTCGAGGATGACTCCGCCCACGAGGCCGGGGTCGACGTTGCGGGTCGCTTCGACGCGACGGCCCGAGGATGCCTCGATGCGCTTCACGATCGCCGCCGCGTCCTCGTCCGACAGCTCGTGTGCGGTCGTGAGCGCGACCTGCACTCGGCCCTCGGCCCGGTCGACGAGCGCGTCGTACTCGGCTGCGACGGCGCGCAGCTCCCCCGCTCGCCTTTTCGACGCGAGCAGCCGGACGGTGTTGCGGACGAGCGGCTCGGCCCCTTCGGTCACCTGCTCGAGCACGGCGACCTTCCCCGCCGAGTCGACCTGCGGGTTGGCGAGGAAGCGCTCGAGCTCCGGCGTCGCGTCGAGCGCCTCGACGAGCTGACGCAGCTCGTCGCGCACCGGCGCGACCTTGTCCTGCTCCTGCGCCGCGTCGAAGAGGGCGCGTGCATAGATGCGCTGGGCCGCTGCCATCAGTGCACTCGCTAGTTCCGGCCTCGTTCGAGAGCGGAGAAGTCGAGCCCGTCGACCGCTTCCTCGATCAGGCGGCGGTGATCGGCGGTGTCGAGCACCTTGCCGACGACGCGCTGGGTCGCCTCGACCGTGAGGTCGGCCACCTCGGCGCGGATCTGATCGATCGCGCGCACCGTCTCCGCCTCGATCTGCTTGCGGGTGTCCTCGAGACGCCGTAGGCGCTCGGCCTCGGCCTCCTCCTTGCCACGGGCAAGCTGTGCCTCTGCGACCTTGCGCGCCTCGGCGAGGATCTCGGCCGACTCGTTGCGCGCCTGCGCAAGCACTGCCCGGTTCTGCTCGAGCAGCTGTCGCGCCTCGTTGCGGGCGTTGTCGGCCTCCTCGACCGCCTGGCGGATGCGGTCGCGCCGGTCGTCGATCGTCTTCTGGATCGGCCCGAAGGCGAACTTCCTCAGCACGAAGAACGCGATGCCGAAGCAGATCAACGTCCAGATCATCAGGCCGGGGACGACCTCGATCAGCCCGCTGGACTTCTCCTCTTCCGCGACCTCGGCCGCTGCGACGATGAGCT
Source organism: uncultured Actinomycetes bacterium (assembly GCA_963724995.1). GTDB lineage: Bacteria > Actinomycetota > Thermoleophilia > Gaiellales > Gaiellaceae > Gaiella. Next base: position 41,698 of record CAVRXC010000017.1, on the reverse strand, counting down.
GCAGCATCGGGTCAGATGAGGACGAAGGCGAGCAGGCCGCCGATCAGGCCGTAGAACACGACGGCCTCTGTCAACGCGAAGCCGAGCCATTGGATGCCCTGCAGCTCGCCGCGCAGCTCGGGCTGGCGGGCGACCGCCTGGATCATGGAGCCGAAGATGTTGCCGATGCCGACACCGGCGCCGAGTGCGCCGAGGCCGATGCCCAGCGCGAGTGCGATCGCCTTGCCGGCGTCGGCGACGTCACCGGTGGTCTCTGCGAGGAACAGGAACGACGCAAGCATGTGAAGGGTCTCCTCCTAGTGCTCCGGCTCGATTGCCGAGCCGATGTAGATGGCTGACAGGGCAGCGAAGATGTAAGCCTGGATCGAGACGACGATCAAGACTTCGAAGAGATAGAAGACGGTCGCCATGGCGACCGAGAACGGGAACACGAGCCAGTGGGTGAGAAAGATCAGGCCGATGAAGGTCAGGATGAGCATGTGCCCTGCGAGCATGTTCGCGTAGAGACGGACCGACAGGCTGATCAGCCGCATGAACTGACCGAGGATTTCGAGCGGGATGATCAGGGGCAGCATCGGCTTGGGCACGTCGGGGATCCAGCTCTGTAGGTACCTGAGGACGCCGTTGGCTCGAATGCCTTCGACGTGGGTGAACGTCCAGGTCATCAGCGCCAGCGCCAGCGTCACGGACAGTGTCGACGTGGCCGCGAAGATCGCCAGCGTCGGCAACTCGACGCCCCCGATCTCGAACTTCTCGTCGGAGAGTGGCAGCGGGATGAAGCCGAGGATGTTGATGACCCAGATGAAGATCATCAGCGATGCGACGTACGGGAACCAGCGACCGATCGCTTTCGTCGGCAGGCCCTGCTCGGCGACCTGTACCTGGGCGATCTCGTAGATCATCTCGCCGAGCGCCTGCTTGCGATCCGGCTGCTTGCCGAGCTTCACGCGCATGAGCACGATCCCGAGGAGGATCGAGACCACCGTGCCGAGCATCAGATAGGCGACGGCCTTGTTGATGTCGAGCCCGAGCGGGAGGTCGACCCACGTCTTGAGCTCCCACTCGTGCGCCGGATCGAACTCGTTCTCGGCGCCGGGGGTCTCGGCAGCCTGAGCCAACGCCGGCAGCGCCAGGAAGAGCATCGTTGCGATGACCGGCACGCGTTTCACGCGTTCGCCTCCGTCCCGAAGTAGGCGAGCAGCGAGACGGCGAGCTCGAGCGTGAACGCAAACGCGTAGAGGAGCGCCGCTCCGAGGCCGACGCTCTCGTCGGCCACCGTCACCGCGACGAGAGGGATACCCACCCCGATCGCGCGAAAACTCGTGCCGATGCCCCTCATCCCTGCGGCGGCGAGATTACCCGTGTCCAGCGGGAGCCGCGCCAGTACCGCAGCCAGCGTTTGGCCTGCGATCCAGAGGACCGCAGCCAGCGCCCAGCCCTCGAGCGGCCAGCCGGCCACGGCGAACACCGGCAGGGCGAGGACGATCACGGCGGTACCGGCGATCGCCGGAGCGAGGCGCCCCGGGATGGGTCGAGGCGTCGAGGCGAGGCGCCCCGTGAAGCCGATCTTCTCCGCCTCGTCCGTCATGACCGCGAGTACACCCAGTAGACGACCACGATTGCAAGCGGGATGCCGACGATCGCGCCGACGAGCAGCCCGATCTCCCAGCCGCCGAGCGCAGCGCCGACGAGCGCGCCGACGAGCATCGAAACCCCCGTCGTGCCGAGAAGCAACCCTGACGCCGTGGCGAGGGAGTGCGGCGAGCTCGAAGCTGCGGCGGCCATCCGGACCGGAGCATACCACCCGGTTTGTAACAGAGGATTCCCCATATTCAAGCCAGATCCCGACCACTTCGTCACACCGTTAGGATGACCGCGTGGAGCGTCTCGTGCTTGTGCACGGCAGCGTCACCGGCGGTCGTCCCACGTGGACGGCGCAGCGGCGCGGGTTGCGAGAGGTGTTCGACCTGCTGGTGCTGGAACGCCCCGGTTTCCCGCCCAATCCACCGGTCGACCGTGTCGACTTCGATGACCACGCGGACTGGGTCTGCGGGCAGCTCGCGCACGGCGACCACCTCGTTGGTCACTCCTACGGCGGTGTCATCGCGCTCCTCGCGGCCGCACGGCTGCCGGAGCTCGTGGCCTCGCTCACGGTGGTGGAGCCGCCCTGCACCGATGTCGCGCGCGGCAACCCCGCCGCCGACGAGTTCGGCCGCGCCGGCAAGGAGTGGTGGGAGAGCGGGCCGAGGGGCGATCCGGAGGCGTTCCTGCGCGGGTTCCTCGGCTACGTCGGGTCAGGCTTCGAGCCACCCTCACCGCTCCCACCCGAGCTCGAGCAGGGCGCGCGCACGCTCGTGGTGGAGCGTGGGCCGTGGGAGGCGCGTATCCCGCTCCGCGAGCTCGCGGAGGCGCCCTTCCCGAAGCTCGTCGTCTCTGGCGCCCACCACGCAGCGTTCGACGCGATCTGCGACGTCCTCGAGCGCGACCTCCCGGCCGAGCGGCTGGTGCTCCCGGGCTACGGCCACAACGCACAATTGCACCCGGAGTTCAACGCCGCCCTCGCCGACTTCGTCCAGCGCGCAGCGCATTCCACCTGACGGGCGGGTTCCGAGGCTCAGAACGCGAATCGCACCAGCAGCACGACCAGGACGATCACTGCGGCCAGAAAGCGCGAGCCCGAGAAAGGCGATGAACAGGCCGCCCGCCGCCAGCTTCACCAGCTTGGCCGCCGGTTCCTCACGCCGAGCCCCCGGGTCGAGAAAAGCACTCTCCAGCTGGCGCTCGACGTATGACTCGATCCTCTGTTCGAGCCGCTGGTCGAGATCGAGCGGCTCCCCGCCGGTCGTGCGAAGCGGTGGGAAGGCTGACGGAAGGCCGTCCACGTCCAGCTGGTAGATGTGCTCGGGCTGGTCGATGTCCTTCAGCCTGTGCTCGCCGAGATCGTGGCGCCGGACCCCGTCGGGGAGGGCCGAGCCGACGAGCGCCGCCGTCGCCGCCGACAGCAGCACCTGGCCACCGTGACCGGCAGAGCAGATCCGCGCCGCTCGCACGACGTCGATGCCGACGTATCCCTCCTCCCCGGCGACGGGCTCTCCTGTGTGCAGGCTCATGCGCATCCGCAGCTGCACCCCGTCCGGCCAGGAGTGGGCCGCCATTCGACGCTGAGCCGCGACGGCTGCGGCAACCGCGTCGGTCGCCCGCGCGAACGAGAAGAAGAACGCGTCTCCCTGAGTGTCGATCTCCACCCCGCCACGCGACCCGAGCTCCTCGCGGACGATCGACCTGTGGGTGGCGACGACGTCGGTGTACCGCTCGCCGAGGCGCTTGAGCAGCGCCGTGGAGCCCTCGATGTCGGTGAACACGAAGGTGACCGTCCCGCCCGGTAAGGCGTTGCTCACGCGGTGCGCCGCTCCTCCTCCGACGCCCCCTCGCCACCCTGGTCCCGCCGGCGCACCCGCGGATTGGCGAGCTTGACGATCTCGAGCAGGTAGACGATGTACACCGAGTAGGCCAGGGCCACGAGCGCGATCACGACCACACCGAGCGTCTCCCACAGGTGCCAGTCACCGCCCTCGCGAAAGGGGATGAAGCGCGTCGCGAGCGCTGCGGCGCCGAGCGTGGCCGTCCAGCCCCACATGACCAGCGCCGCGCGCCGCTGTGAGAACCCGATGTTCAGGAAGCGGTGGTGGAGATGGCTGCGGTCGGCGGAGTAGATCGGTCGCCCGTACTTGAGCCGCTTTGCGACCACGAACGACGTGTCGATGATCGGCACCGCCAGCACGACGAGAGGCAGGAACAGGACGATCGTGGATGCCGTCTTGAGCAGCCCGGCCACCGACACGGTCGCAAGTGTGAAGCCGAGCACGAGCGCACCCGAGTCGCCCATGAAGATCCGCGCCGGGAAGAAGTTGTGCCGCAGGAAGCCGATGCACGCTCCCGCCACGATCGCGGAGAGGATCGCCGCGTCGGCCTTCCCGAGCGAGAGCGCCAGCACCGAGAACGTGATACCCGCGATCCCGCACACACCGGCCGCGAGCCCGTCGAGCCCGTCGAGGAAGTTGACCATGTTCATCACGGCCACGATCCAGACGATCGTGAGCGGGATGCCGATAGCGGCCGGCACGTCGACGGCGCCGAAGAACGGGAGCGTGAAGTGGTCGATCCAGACGCCGAACGCGGTCGGGATCGCCGCGGCGATCACCTGTCCCGCGAGCTTCGGGATGGGGTCGAGCCCGCGGAAGTCGTCGACGGCGCCGACCACGCATGCCACAGCTGCGCCGAGGAGGATGCCGCGCATCTCGCCTGAGAGCTCGAGGAACGCGAGCGACGGCACGATGATCCCGAGGAAGATCGCGAGCCCGCCGAGGCGCGGGATCGGGCGCCGGTTGACGCGGCGCTCGTCCGGCCGGTCGACCACCCCGAGCATGCGCGCCATGCCGCCGACAGCCGGGGTGAGGAGGACGACGATGCCGAATGCGATCAGGGCCCCGTACAGGACCTCCGGCGTCGCCCGCAGATCATCGAACATGAGCTCCGCTTACTTCGTGCCGTACAGGCGGTCGCCTGCGTCGCCGAGGCCGGGCACGATGTAGCCCTTCTCGTTCAGCTCGCGATCGATCGAGGCGACGACGATCGAGATGTCCGGATGATCGCGGTGGATGCGCTCGATGCCCTCGGGCGCGGCGATCAGGGAGATCAGGCGGATCGAGGCGGCACCGGCACGCTTGACCGTCTCGACCGCCGCCGCCGTCGAGTTTCCCGTCGCCAGCATGGGGTCGAGGAGGATCACGTCCCGCTCGGGGAGATCGTCGGGCAGCTTCACGTAGTACTCCACGGGCTGCAGCGTCTCCTCGTTCCGGTACAGGCCGATGAAGCCGACCCGCGCTCCCGGGATCAGCGAGAGGACGCTGTCGAGCATGCCCACCCCCGCACGGAGGATCGGGCAGACGGCGACCTTCTTGCCCGTGATGCGCTGCGCGGTCATGCGCTCGAGCGGCGATTCGATCTCGACCGTCTCGGTGGCGAGGCCCTTCGTCGCCTCGTAGGTGAGCAAGAGCGTCAGCTCGTCGACGAGCTGACGGAACATCTGCGTGGTCGTCGTCACGTCGCGCAGGAGCCCCAGCTTGTGCTGGACGAGCGGATGCGCCACCTCGGTGACGGTTCCGGCCACCGAGGTGTCAGTCAGACCCGACGTCGACATGTGTGCCTCCCATCAGTCCTTGTCGCCGTCAGGCGAGAAGGACGTCGCATACGTCGCGTACCCTCGGAAGTCCGGATACAGGGGGCGCTTCTCGCAGAGCGCCAGGCTGCGTGCAGCGAGCGCAGTGAGGCCGGCGCCGTCGGCGAGAGCGCCGTGGATGATCCGGCCCACTTCGCGGAAGTCCTCCTCGTCGAAGCCCCGCATCGTCGCCGCCGGTGTGCCGATACGGACCCCGGAGGCAACCGTGGGCGGTCGCTCGTCGAACGGGACGGTGTTTCGGTTGACGGTCAGCCGCACCTCGTCGAGCCGCTCCTCCGCGTCCTTCCCCGACCAGTCGGTGCGCCGCAGGTCGAGCTGGAGCAGATGGGTGTCGGTGCCGCCAGTGAGCACGTCGAGCCCGCCGTCGACCAGTTCCGCGGCGAGCGCGTCCGCGTTGGCCCGCACCTGACGCTGGTATGCGTGGAACGCCTCGGTGGCCGCAATGCGGAAGCACGTTGCCTTGGCGGCGATCGCGTGCAGGAGCGGGCCGCCCTGCAGACCCGGGAACACCGCCCTGTCGATGGCCTGGGCGTGCTCCTCGCGGCAGAGGATGAAGCCGGCGCGAGGACCCGCGAGCGTCTTGTGGGTCGTCGAGGTGACGACGTCGCAGTCCTCGACCGGATTCGGATGCAAGCCGGCCGCGACGAGACCGGCGAAGTGGGCCATGTCGCACCAGAGCAGCGCCCCGACCTCGTCCGCGACGCGACGGAACATCTTCGTGTCGACGACACGCGGATAGGCAGAGCCACCGCACAGGATCAGCTTCGGGCGATGCTCCTTCGCGAGCGCGAGCACCTCGTCCTCGTCGACGAGACTCGTCTCGCGGGTGACCCCGTAGTGGACGATCGTGTACAGCCGCCCGGAGAAGTTCACCTTGAGCCCGTGCGTGAGGTGGCCGCCGTGGTCGAGCCGTAGCGACAGCACCGTGTCGCCGGGGTCGAGCAGCCCCAGGTAGACCGCCATGTTCGCCTGCGCCCCTGCGTGCGGCTGCACGTTGACATGGTCGGCGCCGAACAGCGCTTTCGCCCGATCGATGGCGAGCTGCTCGATCTCGTCCACGACCTCGCAGCCCCCGTAGTAGCGCCGCCCCGGGTACCCCTCCGCGTACTTGTTCGTCGGCACCGAGCCGATCGCCTCGAGCACCGACGGCCACGTGAAGTTCTCGGAGGCGATCAGCTCGATCTGGCTCCGCTGCCGGTCGAGCTCGCGTCCGAGCAGTGCCGCCACACTCGGATCGACCTCTGCCAGGCCCGCGCTGCGGAGCACGTCGAAGGTCTCGGCTGCGACGGCCATCGCGCAGGATGCTAACCGGCGAGGGCTTCGGCGACCCGGGCCAGCGCCTCCGCGGCCGGCACGGCGCCCTCGCGCAGCACGACCGGCTCGTCACCTGTGAGGTCGAGCACAGTCGACGGCCTTCCTGGCAGATCGCCTCCGTCGACCGCAGCCGCGACGGCGGTGCGGATCTCGACAGGCACCTCCTCGAGCCGGCGCGGGTCGGCGCCACCCGCGAGGTTGGCGCTCGAGGCGACCACGGCACCGACGGCGTCGAGCACATCGCGCCCGGGGCCGTCGAGCAGCGGCACCCGCACTCCGATCGCGTCAGGCCGCCCTGGATTCAGCCAGCGGAAGCGCTGAGCGGGATTGGGCAGCACGAGCGTGAAGGGGCCGGGCAGCAGCACCCGCGCTGCCGTCATGGCTCCCCCACGCAGCTCGGGCACGCATTCGAGCAACACGTCGATGCTCGCGGCGACGAGCGCGGTGGGCTGGGCCCCCTCGCGCCGCTTGAGCGCGTACAGCTTGCGCGTGGGCGCCTCGCGCGAGGCGGTGCAGGCGAGCCCGTACACGGTGTCCGTCGGGATCACGACGAGCTCGCCCGCCTGGATGGCCTCGACTGCGCGCCGCGCCTCCTCGGTCACCGGCGTCCTTCGACGACGCGGTCCCGCCCGGTCAGGTCTGCGGTGGAGAGAACGTCGCGGTACCCGAGCGATCCGAGGAGCTCGATCGTCGTGGGTGCCTTTCCCTCTGCCACCTCGAGCACGAGTGCACCGTCCGGTGCGAGGACGTCGACCGCGCCGGCCGCGACGGCCTCGGTGTGACCCGACTCGAAGAGGGCGGTGGCCGGCTCGAAGTCGACGACCTCGGGCGCGAGGCCGTCCCGCTCGTCGATGCCCACGTACGGAGGGTTCGCAACGATGAGATCCCACGGCCCGTGTGGGAGACCGTCGAACAGATCGTGTGGGTGCAGCTCGACGGCGATACCGGTGCGCATGGCGTTCTCGCGGGCGAGCTCGAGCGCTTCCTCCGAGACGTCGATCCCGGTCACCATCGCCCCCGGGTGCTCGTCGGCGATCGCGAGAGCGATCGCTCCGGAGCCCGTGCCGACGTCGAGCACCGCGGGCGCCGCCGCCCCGGCGAGGAGGACGAGGCAGCGCTCCACGACGACCTCGGTCTCGGGCCGAGGGATCAGAGCACGCAGATCGATCGCGAGCGTGAGCCTGCGGAAGCCCCACTCGCCGAGCACGTACTGCAGCGGCTCGCGCCGGGCTCTTCGTGCGACGAGCGCACGCGCGACGACCAACTCGTCTTCTTGCAGCGGGCGCTCGAGCTGCATGTACAGCTCGATCCGCTCCAGCCCGAGCGCCTTGCCGAGCAGCAGCTCCGCGTCGAGCCGCGGTGTCTCGGAGCCCTTGGCGGCGAGGTGGTCCGTCGACCGCCGCAGCACCTCGCCGAGCGTCATGGCAGAGCGCCGGTGGGGGGACAGTCCCCATACGGGGACAGGCCCCTACATGGCAGCGCGTACGTGGGAGGACTGTTCCCCTGCCTTGCGCAGAGCCGGGGACTGTCCCCGTAGGGGACTGTCCCCACGCTCCAACCGCGCCGGTTCACGTCAGCGCCGCAGCCTCGAGGGCGCGGCGCCGGTGCTCGGCCTGGAGCGCGTCGGTGAAGTCGGCGAGGTCGCCGTCCAGGACCTGATCGAGCCGGTGCACCGTCAGCTTCACCCGGTGGTCGGTGAGCCGGTTCTCCGGGAAGTTGTAGGTGCGGATCTTCTCCGCCCGTTCGCCGCTACCGACCTGCGCCTTGCGCTGGGCGGCCATCTCGGAGTGCTGGCGCTCCCGCTCCGCCTCGTACAGGCGGGCTCGCAGCACACGCATCGCCTTCTGCTTGTTCTGGAGTTGCGACTTCTCGTCCTGCATGGAGACCACGATCCCCGTCGGCACGTGCGTGATCCGCACCGCCGAGTCCGTCGTGTTGACGGACTGGCCGCCCGGGCCGGTCGAGCGGTAGACGTCGATCTTCAGGTCCTTGTCCTCGATCTCGATCTCGACGTCCTCGGCTTCCGGCATCACGGCGACGGTGGCGGTCGACGTGTGGATACGGCCCTGCGACTCGGTCTCCGGGACGCGCTGGACGCGATGGGTGCCGCCCTCCCATTTGAAGACGGAGTACGCGCCGTCGCCCTTCACGGCGAACACGGCCTCCTTGACGCCGCCCCCATCGCTCTCGTTCGTGGACAGCGTCTCGGTGCGGAAGCCGCGCCGCTCGGCGTAACGGGTGAGCATGCGGGCGACGTCGCCGGCCCACAGGGCCGCCTCGTCCCCCCCGACGCCCTGACGGACCTCGACGAGGACGTCCTTCCCGTCGGCGGGGTCGCGCTCCACCAGGGCGAGCTTCAGCTCGTCCTCGAGCCGCTCGGTCTCGGCCTGGGCCTCGGTCACGAGCTCGGCGAGCTCCGGATCGTCCTTCGCGTCCGCCAGCTCGGTGCGCGCCGATCGCCACTCCTGCGCGAGCCGGTGGGCCTGCTCGAGCTCCTTCAGGCGCCGTCCGACGTCCGCCGCCTCGCGGTGGTCGTTGTAGACGGTCGGATCGGCCATCCGCCCTTGCAGCTCCGTGTAGGAGCGCTCGAGCTCGTCGACGAGCTGGTCGAGGGTTGCCACGCCTGGAGGGTAGCCGCACAACCCGTGGTGCCTGGCTCAGAGCCAGGCACCAGCTCGCGACGGTGTCTGGCTTCCGCCAGGCGCCAAGGTCAAGCGAGCTCGGCCTCGAGCGCGACCTCGGGAATGCCGGCGAGCGCCTTCGACACCGGGCAGTTCAGCTTGGCCCCTTCCGCGGCGTCACGGAACCCTGCCTCGTCGAGGCCGGGGACGTCGCCGCGAACCGAGATGCGGCCACGCACGAGCCCCTCGCCGGGCTGGAAGGTGACCGTGACCGAGGTCGTGAGCTCGTCCGGCGGCGTTCCCGCACCCGCGAGCGCGTGCGAGAGCGCCATCGAGAAGCAGGAGGCCCACGCCGCGGCGATCAGCTCCTCCGGGCTCGTGAGACTCTGCGAATCCTCTGTGCGTGAGGCCCAGGTGACGTCGAGCGGCCCGAACGCGCCGCTGCCGACGCTCTCGATCCTCCCGGCGCCATCCAGGAGAGAGCCACGCCAGGTCACGGTGGCGGTGCGGTCGGTGGCCATGGTCAGTCTCCTTCCAGTTCGGCGGTGACAGTGACTTCGGCGCCGGCGCGCTTCAGCAAGGCTGAGAACGGGCAGCCGGCGTCGGCGGCTGCGAGCGCCGTTTCGAGCACTGCGGCGTCGGCGCCTGGAACGCGGGCGTGCGCCGCGATATCCGACGCCACGATCTGGTGCCCCTGTCCTTCGACCTCGTCCATCGTGATCGTGCACGTGAGCCGCATCGACTCCGGAGCATGCCCGGCCCGTGACAGCTCGCTACCCAGCGAGGTGATGAAGCAGCCGCCATGAGCCGCTGCGAGCAGCTCCTCGGGAGACGTCTTCCCCTCCGGCTCTGCGATCCGAGAGGCAAGCGTCACCGGCAGCGACTCGAATGCGCCCGAGCTCGCGGTGAGCGTGCCCGAGCCGCGGGCCACAGAGCCCTCCCAGGTCGCCCGCGCCGATCGCACGATCCTCGGCATGACTAAGCCATCACCTCCACCTTCTCCTCTTCCCTGCGCTCAGCGTCGGTCTCGGCGTTCTCGATGCGGCGCACCTCCTCGAGCGCGCGGATCGAGACCTCGATCTGGTCGAGCGACGGAGCGCGGGTCGTGAGCCGCTGCAGCCAGAGGCCCGGCGCAAGCAGGATCATCAGCGGGCGGTTCGACTGGTGCTTGCCGGCAAAGCGGATCAGCTCGTAGGCGAGCCCGGCGATCACGGGCAGCAGCAGGATGCGGCTCCCGATCAGATAGGGCCACGACGGCCGCCCGACGAGCGCGAAGACGAAGATCCCGATCACCATCACCCAGAGCAAAAAAGCAGTTCCGCAACGTGGGTGGATCAAGCTGAACTTTTGCACGCTGGCCGGTGAGAGCTCGGCGCCTGCCTCCAGCGCATTGATCGCCTTGTGCTCGGCGGCGTGGTACTGGAACACGCGCTTGAGGTCGGGGATCAGCCCGATCAGCGCGACGTAGGCGATGAACACGCCGACACGGATCATGCCCTCCACGATCACGAACCACTTGGTGTCCTCGACCGGGAGCCAGGTCGTGAGGAGCGCCGGCCCGACCTTGAAGAGCATCAGCGCGAACCCGATCGCGAGCGCGAACGAGAAGATGATCTGGCCGCGACCGATCTCCGTCTTGACCTCTCCGTTCGAGCCTTCCTCCTGCGCTGCGTAGTTCGCCGAGATGGCGAGCGCGCGAAAGCCGATCGCAAGCGACTCGCCGAGCGCGATCACTCCGCGGATCACCGGGAGGCGCCAGAGGCGGTGACGCTGCATGGGCGAGCGGACGTTTCGCACCACCTCCGCGATCTGCCCGTCACGCGTCCGAACGGCGACCGCCCAGCAGGACGGGCCACGCATCATCACGCCCTCGAGAACAGCCTGTCCGCCGTACGTCGTGGCCTTTCCCGCTGCGCTGGAAAGGCTAGAGAGGAACTGGCGCACCGAGAGAACGCTACCGACGGGCGCCGAGGTCGCGGTTCTGGCTAGGACTTCTCGGCCGCCGGCTGGGCAGCCTGCGACTTTTCCAGACGGCGCTGGAAGCGCTCGACGCGGCCGCCCGAGTCGACCAGCTTCTGCTTGCCCGTGTAGAAGGGGTGACACGCCGAGCAGAGCTCGACGTGGAGCTCCGCCTTCGTGGACCGTGTCCAGAACTCGTTCCCGCACGAGCAGGAGACGTGTGCCAGCACGTACTCGGGATGGATGTCGGCCTTCATCTACCAACGAGGATATCAGAGGCCATCTGGGCGCTGACGTTGCCACCGGAGGCGACAACGACGATTCGATCCCCATCGACGTGCCCGGCGAGGACCGCTGCGAGCGCCGTTGCGCCACCGGGCTCGACGGCGAGCTTCGCACGGGAATAGAAGGTGCGAAAGGCGTTGCGAATCTCCTCTTCCGTGACGAGCACCACGCCGACGCCAAGCCCGGCGCAAATCTGCACGGTCAACGTGCCCGCGAACGGCGCGGACAGCGCATCCGCGATCGTGCGCGGTGTCACGGGCACCGGCTCCCCGGCCTCCAGGGCGTTGCGCATCGCCGCCGAGCCCACCGGCTCGACCGCCACGACGCGGACGCCGGCGGCAACGCACGCCACGGCGATCCCCGAGACGAGACCGCCTCCGCCGCACGGGACGACGACGGTGTCGACGCCGTCGAGATCGTCCAGGATCTCGAGCCCGACCGTCCCCTGGCCCGCGATCGTGCCCGGAGCGTCGAACGGGTGCACGAACACCCGGCCGGTCTCGGCCGTCAACTCCTCGAGGCGGTCGAAGGCGGCGCCCGGGCCGTCTGCCTCGAGGTCGACCGCCGCCCCGTAGGCACGGGTCGCCGCCACCTTCGCCTCGCTTGCGTCACGCCACATGACGAGCAAGGCATCGATCTCCTCCTGCGCCGCGCCCCAGGCAAGGGCCTGCGCATGGTTGCCGGCGGAGACGGAGATGACACCCCGCGCCCGCTCCTCCGGGCCGAGCGCGGCAAGGTTCGTGAGCACGCCGCGCGGCTTGAAGGAGCCGGTGCGCTGCAGCAGCTCGGCCTTGAGGAAGAGCCCGTCACGGATCGAGCGCGCGCTGAAGATGGGTGTCCGATGGAGCCGCCCGTGGATGATCCCGGCGGCGCGCGCCACGTCGTCTGGCGTGACGGGGAGGTCGGCGGGCATGCGGCTCCAGCCTACTCGCGCGCCTACCCGGTGCCTGCCTGAAGGCAGGCACCGGGGCTCGCTCCATCACGGCAAGCGGTCAGAATGCGGATGTGGAAGCCGCACCACCTGTCGAGCCGGCAGCGGCGCCGGCCCGGCCCATTCGCCTCGTGGTGACGGACGACCTCGAGCGCTCCCGGCTAACCGTCTTCTTCCGGCTCTTCCTGGCGATCCCACACCTCCTCTGGCTGCTGGTGTGGTCGGCGGCGGCCTTCACGGTCGTGTTCGTCGTCTGGCTCGCGGTGCTGTTCGAGCGGCGCGCCCCGAGGACGCTGCACGGCTTCCTCGCGTCCTACGTCCGCTACGCGACGCACCTCACCGCGTACCTCACGTTCGCGGCCAACCCGTATCCGAGCTTCACGGGCCAGCCGGGCTATCCGGTGGACGTCGAGATCGACCCGCCGGCGCCCCAGGGCCGGTGGGGAGCCGGATTTCGCCTCGTGCTGGCGTTCCCGGCGCTCCTGCTCTCGAGCGCCGTGGGAGGCGGTCTCGGCGGCTCCGGCGGCCCGAGCTGGTGGAGCATGGGCGGTCTGCTCGCTGCGGTCGCATTTCTCGGCTGGTTCGCGTGCCTGGCTCGCGCGCGCATGCCGCGCGGCTTGCGCGACCTGGGCGCGTACTCCATCGGCTACGGAGCACAGACGTACGGGTACTTCCTGCTCCTCACCGACCGCTACCCGTCCTCCGACCCGTCCCTCGCTCACCCGGCCGAACTGCCGGACCATCCGGTCCGGGTGACCGTGACCGACACCCTGACGCGGTCGAGGCTGCTCGTGCTGTTTCGCCTCCTGCTTCTGCTCCCGCACATCGTCTGGTATCTGCTCTGGGCGGTCGTCGTCTCGTTCGTCCTCCTGATCGCGTGGCCGGTCGCGCTCGTCATCGGTCGCGTGCCACGACCGCTCCAGCGTTTTCTGGCGGCGTTCGCGCGCTACGGCGCCCATCTCACGGCGTTCGGGTACATGGTCGGCGAGCCGTTCCCGGGGTTCACGGGCGCGGAAGGCTCGTACCCGATCGACCTCACCATCGAGCCGGCCGGTCGCCAGCGGCGCCTCGTCACCCTCTTCCGCGTGTTCCTGGCGCTGCCGGCGCTGGTCATCGCGGGCGCGTACGGCGGCGTCCTGCTCGTGATCGCCATCCTGGGCTGGTTCGTCGGGCTCTTCACCGGGCGGATGCCATCCGGGATGCGTGACCTCGGTGCGGCCGGGATCCGGTACACGACCCAGACCCACGCGTACCTGCTCCTCGTCACCGATCGCTACCCGTACTCCGCACCGTTCCTCCGCAGCGAGGAGAAGCCCGAGCAACTGACACTCGACCTCACCCCCGGCCCGACGCTCGAGCCCCACCAGGAGCCGGCCTGAAACCTCTCCGCGTCGCAGCCCTGATCGCGGCGGTTGGGGCGTGGGTCGTCGCGGCCTGGCTCCTGCTGGACGACGCCGTGCCGGACGGGATCACCCTGCCACGGGTCGATGTCGACGCGACGTTCGGCGCGGAGCTCGTGCGCGACGCACGCCGCTACGAGCGGTTCCTCGTCTTCAACTGGCTGCTCTCGCAGGTCGTGCTCCTCGCCGTGCTCTGGGTCTACGCGCGCCGCGGTGTCGCGTTCATGAAGCAGTCCGCGGCCGGGCGGATCGGCACCGGGATGCTGCTCGGGATGCTCGGGCTCGGCATCGTCTGGCTCGTCCAGCTTCCCTTCGGGCTCGTCGCGGTGTGGTGGGAGCGGAGGCACGACACCATCGAGATCGGATACTTCGAGTGGCTCGTCGGAGACTGGGCCGGGCTCGGCGCGTCGTTTCTCGCGATCTCGCTGGCGCTGCTGATCGTGATGGCGCTGGCCGGCTGGCTCCGCGAGTGGTGGTGGATCCCGGGCGCCGCGGCGTTCGTCGGCATCGCGGCGTTGCTCACCTTCGTCAGCCCCTACCTCGTCACGACCAAGGCGCTGGATGACGCCGAGCTCGTGAGCGCCGGCCGTCAGTACGAGAGACAGCAGGGCGTCGACAAGATCCCGCTTCGAGTCGAGGAGGTGAGCGGCGACACGAGTGACGCCAATGCGTACGCGGCCGGGCTCGGCCCGTCCCGCCGGGTCGTCATCTGGGACACGCTGCTCGACGGCCGCTTCACCGACCGCGCCGAGAAGGTCGTGCTCGCGCACGAGATCGGGCACCAGTCGAGCCGGCATCTGCCGAAGGGGCTCGCGTGGTTCGCCATGTTCGCACTGCCGGCGGCATGGATACTGATGCGGCTCACACGGCGCCGCGGTGGGATGCGGGCCCCGGAAGCGGTGCCTCTGGCCCTGCTCGTCGTCGCTGTGATCCAGCTCGTCGCCTCACCGCTGCAGTCGGCGATCAGCCGCAGCATGGAGAAGGAGGCGGACTGGAAGGCGCTGACGTCGACCAGGGACCCCGTGGGCGCGAGGGAGCTGTTCATCGGCTTCTCGAAGACCGGGCTCGGCGACCCCAGCCCTCCAACCTGGCAGCACCTCCTGTTCGGGAGTCATCCGACGCTGGCCGAGCGCGTCGCGTTCGCGCAGGCGTGGGCCGCGCGTAACACCACCGCCGCTGGGTAGCGCCGCGACGGGTCTCAGCACGCCCTCGAGCCGAGGCCGAAGGACTGGTCGACACGGTCCGCGATCTCCTCGGCGATCGCAAGCGACGAGGTCGCACCCGGAGACGGTGCATTGCGCACATGGACGACACCGTCGGCCTCGTGAATGACGAAGTCGTCGAGCAGCGTGCCGTCCGGTGAGATCGCCTGCGCGCGGATCCCGGCCGGGCCGGGCAGGACGTCGTCCCTCGCGAGCTCCGGTATGAGCCTCCGCGCTGCCCGAACGAAGAGCCGCGTGCTCAGATCGCGCATCGTCTCCGCAGCTCCGGTCCGCCAGTGGCGCCGCGCCAGCCGGCGAAAGCCGCTCGCTGCGAGCGCGTCGCGCACGTCGCGGAGTCGGACGTCACGACGGCGGTAGCCCTCACGCGCGAGCGCCAGCACCGCGTTCGGGCCGAGCCACACGTCACCGTCCGGGCGGACGGTCGTGTGCACCCCGAGGAACGGGAAGGTCGGATCCGGTACCGGGTAGACAAGCCCGCGGGAGAGATGACGCCGCTCCGGCTTGAGACGGAGGTAGTCGCCCCGGAACGGGACGATGCGCGGCTCGCGCGGTGCGCCCGTGAGAGACGCCAGACGGTCGGCGTGCACGCCGGCGCAGACCACCACGTGGGCCGCGTCGATGTCGCCGCCGGTCGTGACGAGGGTGGTCGAGCGGCCGCTGCGGCGGATGTCGACAACCTCGCGCCCGAGGAGCAGCTCCCCTCCCAGGGCGCTGACGTCGTCGGCGTACGCCTCCGCGACACGTGCGAAGTCGACCGTGCACGTCGTCGGCGAGCGGATCGCGCGAAGACCCGCGACGTGCGGCTCCAGCTCCCGCAGGCGCTCGGGTCCGATCTCCTCGATCCCCGGGACGCCATTCTCGACCGAGCGCCGGTGGAGCTCGGCAAGACGCGGCAGCTCGTCCGCCGACGTGGCCACCACGACCTTGCCGCATCGGAGGAGAGGGATTCCCTTCTCCTCGCAGTACGCGACGAGCCGATTCGCGCCGTCAGCGCACAGGCGCGCCTTGAGCGAGCCGGGCGTGTAGTAGACGCCGCGATGGATGACGCCGCTCGAGCGGCCGGTCTGGTGTCGGCCGACGGCGTCCTCCTTGTCGAGCACAGCGACGCTCAGTGCCGGGTGTCGCAGCGCCAGGGCACGAGCCGTCGCGAGCCCGACGATGCCGGCGCCCACGACGGCGATGTCCGCACGGGCGGCCATGTGCGGAGCCTACGTCAGCGTGTACTCGGGCCCGGAGCCGCCCTCGGGTGGGGTGAGCCGCCCGCCCTTGGCGGTGATGGCGCCGCACTGGACACAGTTCGACGGTGTCATGTTCACCGTCACCGAGCCGTCGTCCGCCACCTCCCCCACCTCGTATACCTGCGCCGGGCACATCCAGGCCCACATCTCCGCGAGGTCCCGCGGCACGTTGTGTGCGATGCGCACGTGGTTCGGCTGGTCGTCGCGCGTGCGGTTGCCCGAGGCGAAGACCGAGGAGAGCTTGTCGAACGTGTACGAGCCGTCCGGTGTCGGGTACCCGGCTGCACGCCCGGTGCGGATGAGGCTGTGGGCGGCGTTCGGCTCGGTACCGAAGTCCGTCGGTGGCAGCTTCCCCTTGGTCACGGTCATCGCGCTCGCCAGCGCGCCGCCCATGAAGAAGCCCTTGTCGAACACCTGCCGCATGTTGCGCACCTCGTCGAGCTCTTTCCACAGGTAGCTGTCGCGGAGGGCGGCGTCGTAGGTGTCGAGAGCGCCTGCCCGTCCGATCACCTCGCCGCGGTCGAGCGCGGCCACGATCGCTTCCGCGGCCAGCCGGCCAGACTCGATCGCGTAGTGGATTCCCTTGAGGCGCGGCACGTTGACGAGCCCCGGGCCTTCACCGACGAGCGCGACCCCGGGCGCGTTGAGCCGCGACGGCAGCGCGAGCAGGCCGCCCTCGGTGATCGTCTTCGCCCCCCACGCGACGCGCTCGCCACCGTCGAGGATCTTGCGCATCAGCTTGTGCGTCTTGAACTCCTGCAGCAGGTCGTGCGCAGACAGCTCGACGTCGCTGTACTCGAGGCCGACCACGAAGCCGACGGTGACCATGTCCTCGCCCATCGGGTAGACGAAGGAGCCCCCGAACTCGCCGTACCTGGCTCGCTTGCGCAGCGGCCAGCCCAGCGTGTGCACGATCCGCTTCAGAGGACGAGGACCTTCCAGACCTCCTTCACCCCGAGCGCCCAGATCTGCGGGTTGCGGCCCTCGAGGCCGAAATGGTCGATTGCGGCGCGCGTCAGGTGGCCCGCGGTGCCCTCCGCCAGGACGGTCGCCCGCGCGGTGATGTCCGCACCGGGCTCGAAGTTCGCGAGCGGCTCACCCTCCTTGCCGCGCCCCTTGTCCCCGGTGCGAACGCCCACGACGCGTCCGTGCTCGAGCAGCAGCTTCTCGCCGGCGGTCTCGGGGAGGATCATGGCCCCGCCCGCCTCGGCCTGCTCCGCCAGGAACCGGCCGAGCTGTGACAGGGAGAACACCCAGTTGCCGTGGTTCATCATCGTCGGCGGCGGTGGGATGCGGAGAGCAGCGCCACCCGTGAGTAGGTACACGGCCTCGCCCTCGACCGGGCCGTAGCTGGGGATCTCCTCGAGCGCGAGGCGCCCCTTGAACAGGCGCCGCAGCGCGCGAGGGTTGACGACCGCGCCCGAGAGGAGGTGCGAGCCGGGCTGCTTGCCCTTCTCCAGCACCGCCACCGGCACGTCACCGAGCTGCTCGCGCACGGCGGGCCTCTCCTCGAGGAGCTGACCGATCCGGATCGCGCACGCGAGACCACCCGGGCCGCCGCCGACCACGAGCACGCCGACCTCGATGCGCTCGTCGGCCGGGTCGGTCGGAGCGCCGATCACCTCGGCGGTGGAGAACGGCGGCGGATAATCGGAGGGGCGCACCGCGCTCACGAGGCTGACCCTAGCGTCCGGAGATGTTTGACGTGCCCAAGCTGTGCGGCCGCGAAGCGGACGCCTTCAGGGTCTTGCGCGCATCGGATCCGCGGGAGCGGATCCGATGCTTGCGCCGGCAAGTGAGCCTAGTCCCTGCGGGCTCGGACCAACTCGGTCAGCTTGGGCGCGATCTGGTGCAGGTCGCCGACGACGCCCAGGTCTGCGAAGTCGAAGATCGGGGCGTTCGGGTCCTTGTTCACGGCGACGATCACGCTCGAGCTCTGCATGCCGACCTTGTGCTGGATGGCGCCCGAGATGCCGAGCGCGATGTAGAGCTTCGGCGACACCGACTTCCCGGTCTGGCCGACCTGCGCCGAGTACGGGTACCAGCCGGCGTCGACGACCGCGCGGGTGGCGGCGACCGCACCCCCGAGAGCTGCGGCGAGCTCCTCGCAGACCGCAAAGCCCTCGGGTGCCCCGAGACCGCGTCCCCCGGCGACGATCACGTCCGCCTCCTCGATCGAAGGCCCGGCCGACTCCTCGAACAGGTGCTCGACGAGCTCGGCGCGTGTGGAGAAGTCCTGGAACGACGCTGCGACGCTCTCGACGGATGCCGGGCCGCCGGTCTCGACCGGGTCGAACGTGCCGGAGCGGACGAGCGCGAGCCGCGGCGTGGTCGTCCAGCCGCAGTCGACGAGGACGCTGTCCCCGAGCGCAGGGCGCTTCGCGACCAGCTCGCCACCTTCGACGACGAGATCCGTCACGTCCCAGTTGAGCCCCGCCTCGAGCCGTGCCGCAAGACCGGCAGCGACGTCCGCAGCAAGCACGGAGGCACCGAAGAGCACGTTGTCCGCACTCGCCTGCGCGACGACCGCCGCGAGCGCGTCGACGCGCGGCTGCGGCAGCGGGGTGGCCAGCGCCGGGTCGTCGACGACGTAGACCGTGGCGGCGCCGTGGCGGCCGGCGATCTCCGCCAGGCCTCCGAGCTCGGAGCCGAGGATCACGCCTGCCGCGTCGCCCAGCGAGGCGGCCTTGGCGAGCACGCCGAGCGAGCCCTTGGTCAGCTCGTCGCCCGCGTGCTCGAGGAAGACCAGGCTCCTCATATCAGGCGCTTCTCCACCAGGTACTCGACGATCTTCTCCGCCGCGGAGCCGTCGTCCTCGATCTTCACCTGGTCGCTCTTCGTGGGCGGCGGCTGCAGCGCCAGCACGGTCGTCCGGGACCCGGGCTCGCCGACCCGGTCGGCGTCGACGCCGATGTCTGCGAGCGAGAGCGTCTCCTGCGGCTTCGACTTGGCGCTCATGATCCCCTTGAGCGACGGGTAGCGCGGCTCGTTGATCGCATCCGACACGGCGACGACGGCAGGCAGCGGGGCCCGGATCACGTCGTAGCCGAACTCGGTCTGCCGCTTTCCGATGACCGCCGCGTCCTCGACGGTGAGCGCCGCGACCTGGGAGACCATCGGCCGGCGCAGCCGGTCCGCAACGGCCGCCCACAGCACGGCACCGTCGGCATCGCTCGACTGCTGGCCGAAGAGGACGAGGTCGGCCTGCTCGCGCTCGAGTGCCTGCGCGAGCACGTAGCTGGTGGCGAGGAGATCGGAGCCGGCGGCGGCTGTGTCGGTGACGAGCACGGCGCGGTCGGCACCCATCGCGAGCGCCTTGCGAAGCGACTCCATCGCCTTCTCGGGGCCGACCGAGACGACGACGACCTCACCACCGCGCGCCTCCCTGATGCGCAGCGCCTCCTCGACCGCATTCACGTCGGTGGCGTTGAGCGCCCCCTCTCCGGCGCGGTCGAGTCGCTTCGTGGCCGGGTCGATGCGCCGCGTCGCCGTGGCGTCCGGAACCTGCTTCACGCAGACCGCGATCTTCATCGCGCGAGACTCTAACCACCGCACCGCGAGCGAAGCGCCGGTTGGCCGGGGTGGACGAAGCCCCGTGGTGCCAGGCTGAAGCCCGGCACCAACATCGCCCGGTGCCTGGCTCTCAGCCGGGCACCCTGCGGGTGAACGAACGCGCCAGGCGTGACCCGTTCGAGGGAACGAACGCGTGCTGAGGCTGTTCCGGCGGCCCCAGGCTGCCGATAAGTCAAAGAGCGTCGCTCCTGGGCGTCTGTTACGTTCCTGCCTTCCCGAGCGCCGAACCGGAGCATGCTCAGCCACCGGACGACAGCCCGAGGAGTGGTTCTCCTCCTCACCCTCGCCGTCGCGATCGCTGCGGCCTCCTCTGCATGGGCCGGTGACGCTGCGACGAGCGCGCGCAAGCCGATCGTCTTCCCCCTGCTCTCGGACGTCCCGGTGTTCGACAACTACGGCGACCCGCGGGTCAACGGGCGGCACGCGGGCATCGACATCGAGGGCGCGCCACGGCGTACGCCTGTGCTCGCCGCGGAGGCGGGCAAGGTGGAGTGGCACACCACCTCTTCGCGCGCCGGCTGCATGCTCTACCTCTACGGCGCCAGCGGCACGACGTACATCTACATCCACCTCAACAACGACGTCACGCTGCGCAACGACAACCGCGGCCGATGCGAGCTGGGAACTGCCTACACGGTCAAGGACGGCGCCCGTGTGACGGCCGGCGAGCAGATCGCGCTGAACGGCGACAGCGGCGACGCCGAAGGAAACCCGCATCTCCACTTCGAGGTGCACCCGGACGACGGCGCCGACGTGAACCCGCTCCCGTACCTGAAGAGCGCCGTGCGCCTCCTGTTCCCGGGTCGCCTGGGGGCACGGTTCTCGCTCGGCCTGCGCGGTGTCGTCCGGGGGGTCGCACCCGGACGGTTGACGATGGGCGTGACGGCAGTCCGCTGGTGGCCAAACGGCCGGTGGATCGAGCTGGACACGCGGATCGTGTCGCTGAAGCTGCCGGCGGGCTCACCGCTCGTGAGCCAGGACGGCGAGCGCACCGGGGCGTCTCGGGCGCGCCGGAGCGCCGACGGCGACACGACCGTGTTCACGACGAAGGCGAAGGTCACACCGCAGGCGCTTCGCGCTGAGGACGGCGCGCTTCGGGCAACGCGCATCCTCGAGGCTGACGGCACCCTCGTCCTGCTCGAGCCGAAGCCGGACGACGACGACGACCCGCCGCCGCCGTCAGAAGAGGACGGCGACCCGCCAGGGGGGTTCTGAAGCTCTACGCGGGATCTGTCCGGCCGCTACGAGGCGGCCAGGGTCCCGCCGAGGAACTCGACGATCTCGCCGGTCGTAGCGCCAGGGCCGAACACGGCGGACACTCCGAGGCGGCGCAGCTCTTCGGCGTCGTCGGCCGGGATCGTGCCTCCGACGACCACCACCACGTCGTCGGCGCCGCGCTCGCGCAGCAGGTCGACGATGCGCGGCACGAGCGTCATGTGCGCTCCCGACAGGATCGAGATGCCGACGGCGTCGGCGTCCTCCTGGATCGCGGTCTCCACGATCTGCTCCGGGGTCTGGTGCAGCCCCGTGTAGATGACCTCCATGCCCGCGTCGCGGAGCGCGCGGGCGATGATCTTCGCGCCGCGGTCGTGCCCGTCGAGCCCGGGCTTGGCGATCACAACCCGTCTCCGTCGGTCCACGCGGGCAGTATATGAGCGTGCGCCTGGCGGTCATCGGCTCCTCCCCCGC
Organism: uncultured Actinomycetes bacterium; assembly: GCA_963724995.1. Classification (GTDB taxonomy): domain Bacteria; phylum Actinomycetota; class Thermoleophilia; order Gaiellales; family Gaiellaceae; genus Gaiella. The sequence goes on along the minus strand of CAVRXC010000017.1, from coordinate 20,226 downwards.
CTGGCCGAACCCCGGGGGCGCACACTCCGGGTACCTGGTGGAGGCCGGTGGGCGCCGCCTGCTGCTCGACTGTGGGCCCGGGGTGCTGCCGCGCCTGCGCGAGCGGGAGGCCTGGCCGAACGTCGACGCGATCGCGATCACGCACTTCCACCTCGACCACTGGGGCGACCTGATCCCGTGGGTGTGGGGTGCCATGTTTCGCCGCCGGGAGGAGGACGGCGTCGGAGCACCCCCGGCGCTCTGGGTGCACCCGGGCGGCCACGCGCGGCTCCAGGCGTTCGGCGAGCAGCTTGGCTTCCCCGACATGTTCGACTGGGTGTTCGAGGTACAGGAGTACCCGGCCGAGGAGACGATCGAGGTGGCCGGGTTCGACCTGACCGCGATCCGCCTTCCCCACTACACACTCGAGACCTATGGCTTTCGCGTCGGCGCCAACGGGTCGTCGCTCGCGTACTCGGGGGACAGTGCGCCAAGCGATCGGCTCGTCGAGCTCGCGCGCGGCGCCGACCTGTTCGTCTGCGAGGCGACGCTCTCGACGGGCGACGCGGACGGGACGCCGCGTGGCCACCTCTCCGTCGACGAGGCGGTCGCAGCGTTCGAGGCGTCGGGGGCGCGCAGCTTGCTGCTGACGCACAGGCCGAACGAGCTGCCGGTCGACGCGGGGCTGACCCTCGCGTACGACGGCCTCGAGCTCGACGTCGCGTCCTAGCGGCCGGCGCGCATGCGCCGAAGCCGCTTCATGGCGCGACGCTCCTTCGCCATGACGGCGAACGGGAACAGCAGTGCCATGGCCAGGAAGGCGACCGGCAGCAGCAGCCACGCCGTGCTCGCCCTCTGCGAGTACCTAACCGGGTTGGTGACATCTGCGATGGCCTGCTCGGGGGTGCGCGAGCCGACGTTGGCAGTGTCCGGCGAACCGCCCTTCGGCGACCACCCCGTGATCAGCCAGCCGGTGTGCTTCGGGTGCGGAGCGACCGCCATGTTGAACGCCGTCGGCCGCACCGTCTCTCCCTGTTTCGGGAACAGCAGCACGCTGAGACCGATCTCGACCTCGGTGGCGTAGTCGAACTTCCAGCGGGCGCCGTCGACCGGGTAGTAGACGACGGGGATGTCGCCGTGCTTCCACTGATCACGTGTCAGGCCGCCCTTGAGCAGCGGCCCGACGAGCTCGTACGCCTCCTCGGGGTGCTCGCGCGCCACCGCTGTCGCCACGAAGCGGCGTGCGATGTCGCCGATCTCGCTCTTGTCGACGGCTGGTGAGCTTGATCTTCTTCGGCGCCACGAAGATCTGCGCGGGCTCGTCCGAGAAGGTCTCCTTGTAGTCGACCGTGTTCCAGAAGAACACACCGACGAGTACCGCGGAGAGCATGAAGCCGAACCAGATGCCGCTCCAGAGCAGGCGGCGGCGAAAGCGAGGGGACGATAGACGGCCCGCCGCCACCTACCCCTGATCAGGGACGGCGGGACGGTAGCTCGGGGCCCAGTAGTAGACCTTCCAGGGCCCGTCGTTGCCGCCGAGGCGCTTGAGCCCGATGTAGAAGCTTGCGGGCTGCACACGCTCGCTGGCCGGCGGCACGAGCAGGACCTCGAGCACGATCTCGTTCTCGAACGAGTGGTCGACCTTGAACGAGGCGAAGTCGAGCTGTTCCGTCGGGAAGAACACGACGGGGATGTCACCCGTCCGCCACTGCGCCTTCGTCATGCCCTGGCGCATCTCCGGATGGACGAGCCCGTACGACATGTCGAGGTTCTTTCGCGCGACCGCGGACAGGATGAAGCGACCGGCGACCCGCCTGGCCTCGGGGTCGACCTTGGCCGGCTTCGGCTGGGTGAAGACGTTTGCCGGCTCGTCGGAGAACGTCTCCTTCGCAGGCGTGGTGTTGCCGAGGAAGGCGACCAGGGCACCGGCCACGCCGACCACGAGCACGACGACGCCGCACCACAACAGCAAACGCTGGTTGCGAGGCGAGTCCCAGAACCGCGTCTTCTTACCGTCGCCGCTCGACACGTCGCAAGGGTAGACGACCGCTCGAGGCGCGTTGTTAGCCGCTGGTTAACCGTCAGCGCTCGGTCTGGTGCCTGCCTTCAGGCAGGCACCGGGGTGCGCACCGCCTGCGCACAGCGGGTGTCCGACTGAAGATCGGACACCCCACGTCGTGTCCGACTTCAGTCGGACACGGCTGTCATCAGAACACTGGCTGCTCGCGCCAGATGCCCCACACGTCGCGGAACGCGTCGCACACCTCGCCGAGGGTGACGTAGTCGCGCGCCGCTTCGACGATGACCGGCATCAGGTTGACGTCGGGGCGGGCCGCGGCCTCGCGCAGCGCGGCGATGTGAGACTCGACCGCGGCCGAGTCGCGCCGCCCCCGCATCGCCTGGAGCCGCTCGATCTGCTCGCCCTCGAGCGCCGGGTCGATCTTGAGGATCTCCGGCGGCTGCTCGTCCACGAGCTCGTAGCGATTGACGCCGACGATCACGCGCTGCCCCGCCTCGACCTCCTGCTGGTAGCGGTAGGAAGCCTCCGCGATCTCGCGCTGCGGCACGTTGGCCTCGATCGCCGCCACCATCCCACCGAGCCCGCGGATCCGCCCGAACGTCTCGTACGCCTGCCGCTCGAGCTCGTTCGTCAGGTGCTCCACGTAGTAGGCGCCGCCGAGCGGGTCGATCGAGTTGACGACACCCGTCTCGTGCGCGATCACCTGCTGCGTGCGCAGCGCGATCCGCACCGCATCCTCGGTCGGCAGCGCGAGCGCCTCGTCGAACGAGTTCGTGTGCAGCGACTGCGTCCCACCCAGCACCGCCGCCAGCGCCTCGATCGCCGTGCGGACGATGTTCACCTCCGGCTGCTGCGCAGTCAGCGACACGCCCGCCGTCTGCGTGTGGAAGCGCATCAGCAGCGAGCGCTCCTCCTTGGCCCCGTACCGGTCGCGCAGCTCCCGCGCCCAGATCCGCCTCGCCGCGCGGTACTTCGCGATCTCCTCGAAGAAGTCGAGGTGCGCGTTGAAGAAGAACGACAGCCGCGGCGCGAACTCGTCCACGTCCAGGCCCCGCTCGATCCCCCACTCCACGTAGGTGAACCCGTCCATCAAGGTGAACGCGAGCTCCTGCGCAGCGGTCGAGCCGGCCTCGCGGATGTGGTAGCCGGAGATCGAGATCGGATGCCACAACGGCATCTCGGCGGAGCAGAACTCGACCATGTCCGTCACCAGCCGCATCGACGGCGCGGGCGGGAAGATGTACTCCTTCTGCGCGATGTACTCCTTGAGGATGTCCGTCTGGATCGTCCCCCGCAGCCGATCGCGCGTCACGCCCTGCTGCTCGCCGACGCACAGGTAGTAGGCGAGCAGGATCGCCGCCGGCGCGTTGATCGTCATCGACGTCGACACCTCGCCGAGCGGGATCCCGGCGAACAGCGTCTCCGCGTCCGCGAGCGAGTCGACCGCCACCCCCTCCCGGCCGACCTCCCCCAGCGAGCGCGGGTGATCCGAGTCGTAGCCCATCAGCGTCGGCATGTCGAACGCCGTCGACAGCCCCGTCTGGCCGTGATCGAGCAGATAGCGGAACCGCTCGTTCGTCTCCGCGGCCGTCCCGAAGCCTGCGAACTGCCGCATCGTCCACAACCGGCCCCGGTACATCGACGGATACACCCCGCGGGTGAACGGGAACGCGCCCGGCACACCCAGGTCGAGCTCCGCGTCCACCGGTGCCGTCTCCTCCGTGTACAACGGCTCGACGTCGACGCCGGAGATGGTCGAGAACAGCTCGCCCTGCCGCTCCGGCGTGGCGGCGTAGCGCTCCCGCCACGCGTCGAGTGCGTCGACGCGGCTCGTGCCGTCGACCTTCGCCATCACGGAGAGTGTAGGTCGAGACTCCCTCTGCGGGCCTCGGCGCGCCGCCGCCGGAGGAGCCGGCGGGCGATGAGAGCCCCGCCGACGATCGTCGTCGGCACGAACCAGACGGCCTGCACGAGGATGGCGAACGCGAGCGCATCCTCCCGCGGCACGTCGAAGAGCCCGAGCGAGGCCACCGCCAGCCACTGGTACGTCCCGACGAAGCCGGGTGACGACGGGATCGCCACGCCGAGATTCATCACCGCCGCGACGAACGCGGTCTCGAGCAGCGACAGGTCGATCCCGACCGAGCGGGCCACGAGCCATGCCGCCGCCCCCCACGCCGACCACGCGGCGAAGCTCAGCAGCGCCGCGACGACCGCCTTGGCGCGGGTGAGCGTCGTGGCGAGCCCTTCGACGGTGTCGCGCGCCACGCGACGCAGAAGGCGCCGGTGCGTGCGCCGCTCGCGGCTGCGGCGGCGCGTGTAGATGCGTGCGAAGAGCAGCAGCAGCCGCGAGCGCCCCAAGCCCGAGGAGACCGCCGACGACGATCCGGTCGAGCCACGGCTCGTCGGTCACGAACGGCAGCGAGACGAGCAGGAAGGTGACCAGGGCAAGGAGGTCGAAGCCGCGGTCGACGACGACGGTGGCGAGCGCGCGACCACCGGGGATGGAGACGTCGAGACCGAGCCAGCGTGCACGCAGCAGGTCGCCGAGGCGTCCCGGCAGGACGTTGTTCACGGCCACTCCGGACACGACGAGCTCGCCGAACAGGAGCCTGCGCGCGGCCGGCTGCGACGCGATGCGACGCCACCGTTCCGCCTGGAGCCCGTACACGACGCCCATCACCGCGACTGCGAGCGCAACGAGCCCCGGCCGCGCCCCGGCGAGCGTGTCCCAGACCTCCGAGAAGTCCACCTTGCGCACCGCGAGCCAGAGAAACAGCGCGCTGAGCGGGACGCCGACCACCACGCCGATCCAGACCGTCCGCCTGCTCACCGTCGGGCAGCCTACGCGGCAGACCCGTCGGCATCGTGCATCCGTGACAGACTTGGGGTGGCATGCGCGTTGTGATCGCCGACGATCACCGGTTCGTCACACCCACCTTAACCGCGTTACGCCGTGGTGAGCGCTACTGAACGTCACCCGGCATCTACGCTCCGAGGTTGCGAGCGGCACGGTGTTCTCGACGATGGCGGTTCCGAGCTCCGACGAGCCCTCGGCGGGCACGCGGCCGGGCTCACCGATCGCGAGATCTCGATCCTCTCCGCGCTTGCGCGCGGCCTCTCGAACGAGCAGATCGCCAAGGAGCTGTGGGTGGCACGGCAGACGGTGAAGTTCCACCTGACCAACGTCTACCGCAAGCTCGGGGTCAAGAGCCGCACAGAGGCGATCCACCGTGCCTACCAGCTCGGCCTCGTGATGCGGCCCGAGCTCCCCGACCAGGGCTAACCCCGCGCATGCGTGCGGCTCTTCGGAGCGTCCAGCCGCCGTTCTGGCTCGCGGGGATCGTGTGCGCGTCGTTCGCCGCGCTCGCGCTCGAGGCGCGCTCGATCGTGCACCCGATCACCTTTGCCGACGAGCTGATCTACTCCGGCGCCGCCAAGCGCCTGGCGCTCGGGCAGGGCCCGGCCCCATCGGGCGAGGACTACGGGTACGGCCTCGTCTTTCCCAGCTGCTGGCGGCACCGCTCTATCGTGCCGTCCCGCACGTGCCGGATGCGTACATGTTCGTGAAAATCGCGAACGCAGCGTTCTTCTCCCTGGCAGCCGTGCCCGCCTACTTCATCGCGCGCCGGGTGGCGCGACCACCGCTGGCGCTGGGTGTGGCGGCCCTCACCGTGCTGGTGCCGGCGCGCTCGTACGCCCACCTCGTGCTGACCGAGAGCGTCGGGTTCATGACATTCCTGCTTGCCGTGCTCGCGATCGTCCGCGCGCTCGAGCGGCCGTCGGTGGCGCGGCAATTTGCAGCGCTGGGGCTAGTCGCCCTGGCAGTCGAGACGCGCCGGCAGAGCCTGGTGCTCGTCGCGCTGCTCCCCTGCGCCATCGCGATCGAGACGGCTCTCACGAGCGCCGGAGCTCGCGACACCGTCAGGAGGGCTACGAGGCGGTTCCTGCCGGTGTGGCTTGTGCTTGGAGCCGCGCTGGCGGCGGTTGCCGTCTGTGCGCTCGTACGCGGCCGGAGCCCCTTCGCCGTGCTCGGGCCGTTCCAGACGCTGTCACGATCCTACGACCTTGTCGACGTCGCCGTGTGGCTCGAGGTGCACTTGGCCGTGCTAGGGCTCACGCTCGCGGTCGTCCCACTCGTGGCGCTCCCGTTCGGGCTCTCAGCGGCCCTCCGTCGCGGAGCGCCGCCGCAATGGCGGACCGTGGGAGCGGTGGCGGCGCCGCTGCTGCTCCTCCTGCTCGTTCAGGTGGCCGCCTTCTCGAGCACGCCCTTCGGTCTCGACCCGGGTCCCGAGCGGTACCTCTTCTACGTCGCTCCGTTGACCTTCTGCCTGCTGGCGCTATGGATCGAGACAGGCCTTCGAGGCTCCCGGTGGGCGGTCGTCGTGATGGTCGTCGTCGTATCCCTGCTGCCTCTCGCCGTGCCGACCGGGCTCCTCGAGACGCCGGGCATCGACGCGCCGACGCTTTCGGTGCTCGGCCTCGACCCGGATGAAACGGGCCCGCGCACGCCGTTCCATCTCACTGCCGTGATCTGGTCCATGTTCCTGGCTCTATGGGTCCTCCTCGACCGGTCGCGTCGCGGCGTACTGCTGCTCGCCGTGGTCGCGGCGGCGTTCGTCCTGACGAACGTGCGCGTCCACGACGCGTTCGCCACAATGAGTCGTGACCAGGCCGCTCTGGCAGGCGCGCGGTCCGACAACGAGGCCGATTGGATCGATCGGGCGGTCGGCAAGCAAGCCTCGATCACGATTCTGGCGGTCGCCGCGCCCGCGACCTGCCCGACGTCGGGGACAGATCCGGGCACGCCAGGAGGCGGCTCTCCAGCGTTCGGTGTTCTTCAACACGGGCTTCGACCGAGTTCTCTCCGTCGGGCCGGCTCCCAACACCGGGCTCCCAGTCGAGCCCGTGTCAATCGGCAGAGACGGCTCGGTCGCCCCTGCGGCGCCGACAGGCGAGCTGGGTTGTGTCAACCGGCGCATCCCCCTCGCCGGGCGAGCGATCGCATCCGACCGGTCGGCCGGTCTGACGTTGTGGCTGGTCGACGGGCACCTTCGCCTGGAGGCCCGAGTTCCGGTTCGCTTCGCCCGTCGCCTGGTGTGCACCGCCGGCACCGACGGCGCGTTAGCCGCACCATGACCCGCCGCTCACGCCTGCCAGGCGTTCGGCGTCAGTAGCTGCAACGGCTTGGATGAAGTGAGCAGGCTCCCGGTGACGACGGTGCGGTGAGCAACCCAACCACGGTCTGAAGATCGTCGCCTGTGCGCTCCGTCAACAGGCGCTCCCTCGGGCGTCGGGACTGACACGCACGAGGCCACCGGTCCGATACACAGCCACGCCCAGCTCTCGCTCCACGGCCACACGCGGAGCGTCGATCCCGAGAGCACAGCGAGCTAACACGTAGCCGGCGACAGCAGGGTCGCCGTTCTTGGCGACGAGCGTGCCTCGTACCGCAACGCTGACCGATACGTCGGGCAGGCCGAAGGGGAGCCGACCCCCGAGGGCATATACCGTGCCGACGCTCTCGTTGAAGAGCTCGTTCACCCATACCGCCCGCTGGCGCTTGTCCGGTGTCGCGAACTCGGTGCTCCCAGGCTCGTCCCAAACCACAGCGACGCTCGCGCCGTGCGGCACGGCGTTGTCGATCCAGTCGGGCCGCTCGCCTTCGGGTCGGCCGTCGTCGCCGCCCGCCTGCGTGGCGCCTCCGCGCAGAGCACGCTGTTCGCCGTCGACGCCGCGATGATCGTGGCGCCCTGGGGCTGGCAGCTGCGAGCGCAGTCGTTCGCGTTGCCGCTCTTCACGTGGGTGCTCGCTCTCATCGCCCTCGACACACGGCTGCACCGCCGCCGCACCTGGCTCGTGTTCCCGCTGCTGATCCTCTGGGCGAACCTGCACGGCTCCGTCATCCTCGGCGCCGCGATCGTGTCGATCGCGGGCCTGATCGGGCTGGTGCAGCTGCTCGCGCGCCGACCGAGCCCGGGGCCGGCACGCATCGGCGCGCTGCTCGCCCTGCCCTGGGCGTGCCTGCTCGTCTCGCCCTATTCGCTCGACCTGCCCGCCTACTACCGCCTGCTGCTCGTCGACAGCCCCGTCTCGAAGGTGATCGTCGAATGGCAGTCACCCGACCCGGAGGGCTACCTGCTCCTGTTCTTCGGGCTGGCCGTCGCGACGGTCGTCGTGACCCTCTGGAAGTGGCGTTACCTGGCCGCCTTCGACATCGCGGTGCTGGCGCTGACCCTCGCGGGCTCGCTGCGCGCGACGCGGAGCATCGTGTGGTTCGCGCTTGCAGTCGCAGTGCTCCTGCCGCTCGCAATCGACGGGATCGTGGGCGGCGACCGCAGCCCGCTGCGCCGCCGGCTGGGCATCGTGCTCGCGGGTGGATCAGTCGGCATCGCACTGATCGCGATGGTGGCGTCCATGGCGCAACCCGGCTCGTGGTTCACGCGGAACTGGCCGGACGAGGCGGCGGACACCGTGGCCGAGGCAACGAAGGGCTCGGGACGTAACGCGGTGTTCGCGAGCGACATGCACGCGGACTGGCTGCTCTGGCGCGTGCCGGAGCTGCGCGGGCGGGTAGCGTACGACGTTCGGTTCGAGCTCGTCACGGACGAGGAGCTGCGCTCGATCGTGCTCTACAAGTCGCTGCGGCCCGGCTGGGAGGGCGCCACGCGCGGCTACCACGTGGCGGTGCTCGACCCTTCGGACACCCCGAAGCACCGCAAGGCGCTCATCGGCCTCGGCGCGAAGGTCCTCTACGAAGACAACGAAATCGTCGTCCTCGCTCTTCCGGCCGCACGCTGACGGCCGAGCCACGGCACCGGCACGAGGCACAGGACGCCGACCGCAGCGACCACGGCGGGGACGAGCAGCGTCTGCCAGGTCGCACCGTTCCAGACCCACGGTGCCGCGTACAGGGCGAGCGGCAGCAGCCAGGCTGCCGACAGGCGAGGCCGAGCGACGGCGACGGCGACGAGCAGCAGCGTCACGTAGTGCTGCCACAGGATCGGGGTGGCCGCGAGCGACGCAAGCACGAGGGCGACGAACGCACGCGGCTCGTCGCCGCGGCGCCCGAGCAGCACGGCGATCGCGATCAGGCCGACCGCGGCGACGATCAGAGCCGCCCTCGCGACGGTGTTCCCGGCTCCCAGAGACATGAGCGCGGCCGAGAGCGAGTAGCTGTCGCGCTCACCTGCCTCCGTGACGGTGCGCACGAGGTCGGGGTAGCCGCGAGCCCGGCGAACCCGAGCAGCGCCCACGTTCCGAGCGAGAGCCCGACGGCGGCACCTACGCCGACGGCTGCGCCACGCCAACGGCCGACGACGGCCGGCCACGCGAGCAGCGGCCAGACGACCATCTTCACCGCGACGGCGCAGCCGACGAGCGCGCCGGAGCCGAGCTCGCGATCGCGCCAGCGCCAGGCCGCGGCGAGCAGCACGGCGAGGAGCATCGAGACGGCGCCGGACGCGGCCGAGTTGAGCACCGGCGGCCAGACCAGGACGACCCCGTAGCAGCGCCAGTCCCGCACCCCCACCAACGCGAGCACCAGGGGCGCGGCAAGGATCGAGAGCAGGATCCAGACATCGACCGCAGCCGTCGACGACAGCGCGGTGAAGGGCACCGTGAGATACGCGACGAGCGGCGAGTACACGTACGCCGTCTGCTCTTCGATCCGTGGGTCGCCGGGCGACGGGTACGGCGAGACCCCGTCCAGCACGTCGCGTGCGGCGGGCAGGAAGACCTCCTCGACGTCGATCCCCAGGGTGCCGCCGCCCTGCACGAGCCAGGCGGCGACGATCGTGCCGCACACGAGAAGCGGCACGAGGCCGAACACGATCCAGTCCAGGGCGAAGCGGAACAGCCGCACCCGGTCCGCGTGCTGTGGCGGGGGCTCCACCGACGAAGCATGGCCCAGACAGGGCCCGCGCGCGAGCGTCCGCAGGTCCAGTGCGTGAACTGGACCTGCGGCCAGTTGCCAGTGGACGCGCGAATCCGCACGCTGGGTTGGCCGCGTGCAGACGTTGCACGCCGGCGAAACCGGGGAGTACCCGAGGGGAGAGGAGTCATCCATGCTCGACGCCTTCAACGCACTCGTCGTCCGGGCGCAGAACACGTGGTTCGCCGCCCGCGACCGCGAGTCCGGTCAGGCGCTCGTGGAGTACGCGCTGATCATCGCGCTCGTCTCGCTCGCAGCGATCGTCGCGCTCACGTTCCTGAGCGGGAAGATCAACGAGCTGTTCAGCAAGGCGGGCAACTCGCTCAACACGGTCAACCCGTAAGGCGTCGGATCGGCGTCGCGCGCTCCCGGCTGCGGCTCGGGTGGGCGCGGCGTCGGTATCCGGCTGACGAACAGGCCAGATCACGGAAACCCCCAATCGAATCTGAAGGGATCAATCACATGACCAACGTTGTCACCGCAGTCTCGGTACGGCTGCAGAACACCTGGTTCGCCGTGCGCGAGCGCGAGCAGGGCCAGGCGCTCGTCGAGTACGCGCTCATCATCGCGCTCGTCTCGCTCGCAGCGATCGTCGCGCTCACGTTCCTGAGCGGCAAGATCAACCAGCTCTTCAGCAAGGCCGGCAACACGCTCAACACCGTCAACCCGTAAGGGGAGCAGCAGCCCGACCGGCGCCCGTCCCGAGCGTCGGACGGAAAGTGGGACAAGGGGGAGGGAAACGATGGTTGCAGGTTCGGTGACGACGAAGCGACTGAGGGAGGAGCGCGGCCAGGGGCTCGTCGAGTACGCGCTCATCCTGGCGCTCGTCTCGCTGGCCGCGATCCTCGCGCTCGGGTTCCTGAGCGGCAAGATCAACGACCTCTTCAGCAAGTCCGGCAACTCACTCAACACCGTCAACGTCGCCGGCGGCGGCGGCACGGAGCCGGTACCGGAACCGGCACCGGCACCGGCGGCGATCACGACTCCGCCGACCGTGACGCAACGTGACCACCGTCGACAACGGCGACGGCGAGCCCGACGAGGGCGACGAGCATCTCGTGCAGTTCTCGGAGGGCACTCGATCTGTCGACGCTGTGCGGCGGCGGCGGCTGGACTGGCGGCACGCTCACGGGCTCTGCCGACGTCGTCCAGGACAACGCCCCGACCAGTTCACGGTTGCAACGGCCGGCGGCTCGGGCAACAGCAACTGCACCGGCAACGCCTTCAACTTCGGGACTCTCGCTGCTCGGGTCCGACTACCTCGAGAACGGTCCGCGGACGTACCAGAACTCGACGATCTCGTGGAACAGCGGGCACGAACACGCTCACGATCACGCTCGACGGCGTCCAGCGGCGGCAGCAACGAGAACAGCATCAACGACTCGGTGATGGTGTACACGCCCAACGGTGCGCGGCATTACGGACGTCGCCCGGGAATCCGATCTCCGGTGGCTTCACCACCGCAAACGTCGAGTGGTTCTAGATGAACAATCCTGACGGCGTAGGGGGGAGACGAAACGATGGTTGCAGGTTCGGTGACAACGAGCGCCGACTCAGGGAGGAGCACGGCCAGGGGCTGGTCGAGTACGCCCTCATCCTGGCGCTCGTCTCACTCGCTGCGATCGTCGCGCTCACATTCCTGAGCGGCAAGATCAACGATCTGTTCAGCAAGGCCGGCAACTCGCCTCAACACCGTGAGCGTCGCCGGCGGCGGCGGTACCGGTACCGGCACAGGCACCGGCGGCCCGCCGACCGCCGGCACGGTCTCCATCTCCTGCCCGGGTGCACGCTGCGACGTCAGCGACACGCTCACCGCGGCCTGACAGGCTGGTCGGGCGACGAGCTTCTCGTATGCCTGGGAGCAGAACGAGGCCAGCGGCTCGACGTGCAGCACCTCGTGGCGGGTGGCCTCGGTGGAAACAACTCGTCGATCCCGCCCTGCCATCGCCGGGGACGACGCGGTACGCCTCACGGTGATCGCAGCAACGCCGGCAGCATGTGCTCCGCATCCGATAGCGGTGGCCTGCGTTCACACACCGCACAACGACGCAGCTCCGCACGCGATCCGGGGCGACCCGACGCAGAGCTCGGAGCTGACCGGCGCCTTCGGCCACGCCGGTGGCGCGACCGACGGACTCGGTCGGATCACCGTGGTCTGCGACGAATGCTGCTGGCTAACTCTGCGCCGTTCGCCAACTCTGGCTTCGACCTGCTCGACTGATCTGACGCCTTAATGCTAGAGCACGATCTCCTGGTGACGGTGGGCGGCGAGAGCGGCCCGACCTCAAAACCTCTCGTCTCGAGAGCTGTCGGCTGTGCCGTGCGTAGACCCGCGTGGAACCACAGGCCGTACGGCTGTACGTTGAATGCCAGCGCCGGCGACTCGGGCTGATGCAGGCGAGACTCGAGTCCTGCACGGATCGGGCGCCTGCTGATCAGCGTCTTCGTCGTCTTCACGGTCGGCGCGATGGTGGTCTGGAACCTGCCCGGCTCCAAGCTCCGCGCCGAGGGCATGCGGCTGGCCGGCCCGTACGTGAGGGCGGTCGGGCTCGACCAGAACTGGTCCGTGTTCGCGCCGGACCCCTACCGGGAGTCGTTCCGGCTCTACGCGCGCGTCACCTACGCCGACGGCACCACAGGCACCTGGTCGGTGCCCGAGGGCGGTGACGTGATCGGTGCCTACTGGGACTTCCGCTGGGGGAAGTGGGCCGAGTGGGTGATCGCGGCGTCGCACCCGGATCTGTGCCCGGGCACGACCACCTACGTCGCCAACACCGAGGCCGATGCGGGACGAACGCCGGTGCAGATCGATCTCGTGCGCCGCCGACGCCTCAACCACCGCCCCGGTCAGGAGCTCTCGCACGGGAGCTGGGAGGAGACCGACATCTGCACGTCCGAGGTCGTTCCCAACCGGGACACGCCATGAGAGGGCCTGGCTCGTCGGTACGCGCAGCCGTGACGGCGTGGGACCGGTTCTGGTTCGCGCCGCAGTCCGTGTCCACGCTCGCGGTCGTCCGCATCGCGTTCGCGCTCGTCGTGCTGGCGTGGACCGCCTCCCTCGGCCACGACCTGTTCGCCTTCTACTCGGGAAACGGCCTGCTGCCCGAGCAGCAGGACGTGCAGCGGGTGGTCGGATCGGGTGCCTGGGGCCCGCTCGGCACGTTCACGAGCGACACCGCGCTCGTGGTGACGTACGTCGCGCTCTTCGTCGCAGCGCTCCTGCTCCTCCTCGGTCTCAAGACGCGCATCGCGGCGATCGTCGTGTTCGTCGGGCTGATGGCGCTGACGCGCCGCAACATCTGGGTGCTCGACTCGGGCGACCCCCTCCTGCGCAGCATCGCCTTCTTCCTCGCCCTGGCGCCGAGCGGAGACGCGCTCTCGCTCGACCGACGGCTCGCACGACGCCACGGACGCGTGCTCGAGGAGTTCCCGAGACGCGCCCCGTGGGCGCTGCGCCTGCTCCAGATCCAGCTGAGCGTCCTCTACCTGGCTGCTGTGTGGGCCAAGGTCGCGGGCGAGACGTGGCGCGACGGCACAGCCGTCTCGTACGTGCTCAGGATCGAGAACCTCCAACGCTTCCCGCTCCCCGATGCCGTGACCACGTCGGAGCTCCTCTCCAACCTCCTGACCTTCGGGACGCTGGCGGTCGAGCTGTCCCTCGGCCTCCTCGTCTGGAACCGCAAGCTGCGGCCGTGGATCCTCCTCGCCGGAGCCTCACTGCACATCGGGATCGACTACGCGATCCGCGTCGGCTTCTTCAGCTACGCCGTCCTCGTCCTGTACATCGCATTCATCCCGCCGGAGACCATGGAACGATGGCTCCTCGCGCTGCGCTCGAGGCTCGCCCGCGTCCGCGGGGCCCCCGCCGTCCCGGGCACCGTCGACTCTTCGTGAGCGCCGACAGGGCTCAGCGCGCAGGTCGACGGCTGGGGTGAGGCTGAAGCCTCACCCCAGGGGGCAGGCTTCAGCCTCACTCTGCCGTTAGGTACAACGCCAGCCTTTCGGCCAGTTGCGCTCCTCCCCGCCCGACGGTGTACTACGGGTAGACAACGCTGTGCGAGCTCAGATCGCTCGATGCGACCATGGAATGCAGCACGTTTTCTCTCTTGGGGAGGGGAAGTTGTGAGAAAGGCACGCGACGAACGGGGCCAGTCACTCGTGGAGTACGCGCTCATCCTCGGGCTCGTCTCGCTGGCTGCGATCGTCGCGCTCACCTTCCTGAGCGGCAAGATCAACGGCCTCTTCAACAAGGCCGGCAACTCGCTCAACACCGTTGCCCTCGCGGACGGCAGCTCCGGTGGAAGCGGCACGGCGACGGGGAGAACCGGCACTGGCAGCGGCACCGGATCCGGCACGAGCACAGGAACCGGAACGGGAACTGGCACAGGCACAGGAACCGGCACGGGCACAGGCACGGGAACCGGAACGGGAACCAGCACGGGCACGGGCACAGGAACCGGCACAGGGACTGGAACGGGAACCAGCACGGGCACCGCAACCGGCACAGGCACCGGCACAGGCACGGGAACCGGAACCAGCACGGGCACGGGCACCGCAACCGGCACGGCAACCGGAACCAGCACGGGCACGGGCACCGCAACCGGCACAGGAACCGGAACCAGCACGGGTACGGGCACCGCAACCGGCACTGGAACCGGCACAGGAACCGGAACCGGAACCAGCACGGGCACAGGCACCGCGACTGGCACGGGCAGTGGGACCGGCGGCGGATCGACGCCTCCGACGAACGGCGGCACCGTCAGCGGCAACCCGGGCATCGTGACGAGCGGCGTCCCCGGCGGCGCGATCTGGTCGGGCTCGATCTCCTCGACGGGGGTCGACCCCGGCGCGGGCGTGCTGAGCAACACGCAGCCCGGCTCTAACACGTGCTCCCTCAGCTTCAACAACGGGAACACCTTCACGTTCAGCGGCATCTGGATCCCCGACCCGCCGGGCTTCCCCGAGCCGATCTGGGATCCGACCGGGAGCTCGTCCAACTACCACTGGGCGTGCGTCAACATCACGCCGCAGGCGCCGTCGCCGGGCCAGAGCTTCAGCCAGGGCAAGAGCTTCGGGGACAACCTGATCGACGGCGGGACCTCTACCCGAGCCTGTTCGGGCACTCCGGAGCCTCGAACAGCGGGGCAGGCGTCTACGCGACCGCCGGCAACGGAGCGAGCTCCGGCACGCGGGCCTTCTACTACACCTCGACCGGCGTGTACATCTGCACCTGGGGCTCGGACCTCTCGACGTCGGGGAGCCCGGCGCCGCACTGGAACGTCAATGCGACCCATGGGTCGGAATCGAGCTCCACGCGCTTCAACCAGGTCTGCCTGACCTCTGCGTAGATCGCGACCGGTCGACGCTCAGATCTAGCCCTTCGGCCAGTTGCGACCTGCAGGGAGCCGAAGGTATCTCTGTCGAGGGAGCTGTAAACAGCGGGCGCGGACGCGTCCGCGCCATGCCGACAGACGGGGAGCTCGAATGCCGAGAATCGATCGGGCCGAGGATGGGCAGGGCCTTGTCGAGTACGCGCTGATCCTCGCGCTCGTCTCGCTGGCTGCGGTCCTCGCGCTGGGCTTTTTGAGCGGGAAGATCAACGACCTGTTCAGCAAGTCCGGGAACTCGCTCAACACCGTCAGCGTTGCGTCAGGCGCCGGCGGCGGGACCACGCCGCCGCCCGGGCCGACGCCGCCTCCCGATCACACGCCTGCGGCGGACTTCCCGACCAGCAGCAACGCGTTCGGGAAGTGGTACAACGGCAACGGCGCCCTCAACAACCCGCAGGGGCTGAACGGCGCGCCGACCGGCGCCTCGGGTCTCTACTCGACGACGGACGGGCGCTCGGGGACGTGCAGCTTCACGGCCGCCAACGGCTACACCTTCACGGGCACCTGGCACCCGACGGGATCGGAGCCGGGGAACTGGGAGTGGAACGCGACCGGTGACGGTCTCACCGGCGAGCTGCTCTCGGCCTGCTACGGCACGCTCGGCGGGCCGGGTGGCGGCGAGCCGCCGACGAACGCACCTGCCAACGGGACGGCGGCGAGCTCCTTCCCGACCAAGCAGCAACGTATCCGGCATCTGGTGGAACGGCGACATCGCGAACAACAACCCGGACGGCCACAACGGCGCCGCGAACGGCGTCTCGGGTCTCTACACGACGACCGTCGGGATGGCCGGCTCGTGCAGCTTCACGGCAGCCAACGGCTTCACCATGATCGGCGACTGGCACCCGAATGCCGGCGAGAGCGTCAACTGGGCCTGGAACATCGCAGGCGACGGCCCGGGCACCACCACCTACGAGTCTGCGTGCTACTGGGCGACGGCCGGTCACGCGAATGCGGCCGGAGGACAGGTCACCTGGACGTTCGGTTAGTTGCAATCCGATCGAAAAGGGCATGTACTCAGTCCCACAGGATCCTCTGCCGGCAGGGGAGCGGGGGCACGCGTGGGTTACATCGGGGAGAGAGGGGCAATGAGAAACCTTCATCGTGAGGAGCGGGGCCAGGGGCTCGTCGAGTACGCGCTGATTCTCGCGCTCGTCTCGCTGGCTGCGATCGTCGCGCTCACATTCCTGAGCGGCAAGATCAACAACCTCTTCAGCAAGTCCGGCAACACGCTCAACAGCGTGTCGGTCGCAGCCGGAGGAGGCCCGCCTCCGCCTGCCGCCGCCGAACGACCAGGCGAGTTCAGCAGCGGCACAACCGCGAGCAGCGACCTCTTCACCGGACGATGCCGGCAACTACGGCGACTTCTACGCTCCGGGCTGATCCAGTCGTGCACCCGAGCGGCGTCGATCCAGGTGCCTCTGGCTCCGGCGTGGCGCGTGGATGTCCTGACCAACAGTCGGCCGTCTACGCGACCTCCTGCGCGCTCACAGCGGCGGATGCAGCTTCACGTTCGCGGCGACTGGCATACTCGTTCGCCGGCGACTGGGTGCGGCCGCTGAACTGCATACCGCGTCGGCACGTCGGCGGGGTCGACTACGGAGCAGGCCTGCTACGTAGCGACAATCAGCGTCACCGGGTGGTGTCGAGCGACGTGACGGCCACGCGCCGGATCATACGACCGAATTGCATCTCGGGCGCGTCCGACGTACCATGTGATGTGCACGCGCCGTGCTGGGGGTGCGGCGTCGTCTTCGAGGGGTGAGAGCAGGGATGAGAGTCAGAGAGACACGGGTGAGCGCGGTCAGGCGACGGTCGAGTTCGCCATCGTGCTGCCGCTCGTGCTGCTGCTCGTCGTCGGGCTGATCGAGTTCGGCAAGGGGTTCAACTACTGGATCAGCCTCAACCACATCTCGAGCGAGACGGCGCGCTGGGCGGCTGTCGACAAGCTGCCACCGACGAACGCCGCCCCCAGCGGGACACAGATCAGGCAGTACGCGGTCGACCAGGTCGTCACCGAGGAGCTCAAGGACACGGTCGCGCCGGACGGCAGACCTCGACCAACGTCACTCTCTGCTTCACGCCGACGTACCGGCCGACACCGCAGATCGGCGACGCGGCGACCGTCGCCGTGCAAGGCGCCCTACTCGTTCCCGCTCGTCTCCAGCGTGGTCAACTTCACCGCGAGCCTCTTCGGCGGGAGCGGGAACGGCATCGGCGACATGATGCTCACCGGAACGTCGACCGTGCGTCTGGAGCAACTGCCTTCCGACACCGCAGGGTGGACGCAGTGCTCCTGAGTCGCCTCGCGCGCGACCAGCGCGGCAGCGTGCTCACCATCTTCGCGGTCGGCATCCCGACGCTGATCCTCTTCATGGCGATCGGCCTCGACGTCGGCAACTGGTACACGCACAAGCTCAAGCTCCAGAACCGCGGCGACGCGGCCACCTTCGCCGCCGGGCTCGAGTACGGCTACCGCTTCCCGGACTGCACCCAGATCGCCGCGCAGGAGAACGCGATCCGGGACGCCGCGAAGCAGTACGGCGGCGTGCTCAACCCGGGCGTCAACACCAGGTCGAACGTCGCGGTGAACGCCATCGCAGCCCGGGGCGGCCGACGACAGTGACGGCGGCGGCCCGTGCTTCAGCCACTCGATGGGGCAGGGGGACTTCACGAGCCCGGACGGCGGCTACTGGACGGACGTGAAGGCGAGCGAGACCAACCTCGTGAGCCTGTTCGGCGGCTTCGGCATCCCGATCCCGGAGATCGCGACTCGGTCGAGGCTGGCGCTACGCAGAATCGAGAGCGCGACCGCCGTGCAGCCGTTCGCCGTTGCCGACGCTGCGGACCACCCCCTGTGCGTGGGCTCGCTTCGGTGACCGAGGGACCCGTCCACCTCATCCGCAGAGACGAGTTCCAACCGCTGGGAAGCAACAGCGGGGTAACGATGCCAAGCAGTGCCGATGGGATCAGCGCCGACGGGCTGCCGGGCCGCCGTAGGTGGGGATGCTGCAGCGGTCCGTCAAGCACCGTAACGGTGGTCTACGAGAATGTTGGCTACGTCGACGCGTATACCAACGGCGGGGATGCCGCGCGTCGAAGGGGTCGCCCTGTCACACGGAAGTATCTGCTGTCGGGTATTTCGTCAGCCGATGACATCTACAACACTTACGATGGGGAGCTCTACCGCGAAACGGTGAATTGCAACATCTCGATATCCCGGTAACGGTATCGTCCCTGACTGACCACCGGCGGCCGCAGACCACGACAACGTCTATCGCATGGAGACGGTGTCGCCCACGAGCAATCGAACTCTCGACCAAGAGCCAGGAACCAGTAGGCCGGCGGGACGTTTACGGAGCCCTTCGAGCCGGGGTCAAGGACGGACGGCGTATCGGTGCAATCCCAGTGGGATCACGACTGGCGACGGGCTTCCCACGAACCCGACGCTCACCAGTTCGTAATGGCCGGCAACGACAGGCAGGTGGGGCCGATCCAGCTGCGGGCTCGGACGTAGTGTCCGTCAACAACGACACCCCCGCGGGGCACCGTTCACTCCGCAGACATCACCCTCCATGCTCGACCCTCTTCACTCCGACCAGGCGCGGACCCCGACCTACACTCGCGACTCCGCGGCGACCACTCCGCGTGAGTCGTGGTGTGAGGCGCGGGCTCCAACGGCATTCCTCAACGGCGCGGTCGACTGCGGTACGATGGGCCATCAAGCGTCACCCTGTATCGTGCAGCGGTTGCGACGGTCCGTTCGCCCCCGGACGCGGCTCTTGACCGCATACTGGGCACCTCGGGCTACAGGTGGGCTACAGACCGCATACAAGAGGCGTGGTGCAGCGCCCGAACAACTGGGGCCTACTACCCGAGCAGTCCCGCGCGGCGACCCGCGGCTAATCATGGTGTCCGTCACGACCCCAGGGGCCCCATTCAACCAGACGTCGGCGACGGAGTTCAGCGGGAGTCGCAGACAATCACTCGCTTCGCAGCCTTCTACGTCACTGGTTGGCACGAAGCCGACGCGACCCATCCATGGCCGGCAACCAACGAGAGCCGAGTGACGAGGATCCACCGCCCCCATCGACAGTTCCGACGACGGCCTACTCTGGGGTCACTTCATCAAGTTCGTGCGGCCACCGAGCACCGGCACTCCAGCTTTGCCACGCGGGGTGGCGACGACGTATCTGTGCACTGGAACTGCCCGGCGGGCGCAACGACGTGGAGGCCTGCATCGCGACGCTGGTCAGGTAGACGGGACGGACTTGACAACCGCAGGCACGGTTCTTCAGTAGAAGGTGGACAAGCGTGGGGTCTTTGAGCGATAACGAGTGTTGGGATCAAGCGAGAGGGAGTGAGGGGAAATGAGCATTGGTAGCGTGACCGGAAGGCTGACGTCGACCAGGCGCGGGGCGATCCTGCTCGGGGTCGGGGCCGCGCTGCTCGCGGCGGTCATCCTCGCCGCATACATCTCGTGGTACCGCTCGAGCGTCGAGTCGGGCACCGCACCCACAACGGTTCTCACCGCCAACCGGCTGATCGCCCGCGGCACGCCTGGCTCGGTGATCGCAGCCAAGCAGCTCTACGACACGGTCACCATCTCCGAGGACTCCGTCAAGTCCGGCGCCATCGCGGATCCGGCGCTGCTCGCGGGCAGCGTGGCCGCCACCGACATCTACCCGGGGCAACAGTTCACGACGGCCGACTTCACCACCGGAGCGACGGCGGTCGGCGTCACCGGGACGCGCTCGCCGGCGTGCAGCGGGCGGTCTCGATCACGATCGACCCGCTCTCGGGCAGCCTCGCCAACCTGCAGACCGGCGACCACGTCGACATCTACCAGCAGCTCGGCAGCCCAGAAGGGCAGATCATCAAGCTCTTCCGCGGCAACGCCAGTC
>CAVRXC010000016.1:0-7768 GCA_963724995.1 uncultured Actinomycetes bacterium | reverse complement strand
TGCGGGACGTAGCGCAGCCTGGTAGCGCGCCTGCTTTGGGAGCAGGAGGCCGGGAGTTCGAATCTCCCCGTCCCGACCTGATGCGCCGGGGATCATTTCTCCTGGTGATGTGCGCGATCGTCGCCGTCTCGGCGCCTGGGGCGACGGGATCGCCGGCGCCGTTCGATGCATCGATCGCGACGCTCTCTGCCGCTCAGCGTGCACGCATGACGGGTGTCTCATGGCACCCCGGCTGCCCGGTGCCGCTGCGCGATCTCCGTCTGCTCACGGTGACGTACCGCGGCTTCGACGGCCGTGGGCACATGGGCCGCCTCGTCGTCCACGAGACAGTGGCGAGCTACCTCCGCACGGTCTTCCGGAAGCTCTACGCCGCCGGGTTCCCGATCCGCCGGATGGTGCCCATCGACGCCTACGGCGGCAGCGACTTCCGATCGATCGAGGCGGACAACACCTCGGCGTTCAACTGTCGCCGCGCGACAGGGTCGTCGACGTCGTGGTCCGAGCACGCGTACGGGCGGGCGATCGACGTGAACCCGATCGAGAACCCGTACGTCGAAGGTGGGCGCGTGTACCACGACGCGAGCCGGAGCTACGTCCGCCGGTCCCCGTACCGCAAGGGCATGGCCGTCGCGGGCGGCGTTCTCGTCGAGGCCGTCCGCCGTGCCGGCTGGGGCTGGGGCGGCTCGTGGAGCGGCTCGGTGAAGGATTACCAGCACTTCTCATCGTCGGGTCGCTAGTGTCGCCAGCGTGATCCGGGGAACGCTGGCAGCCGCCGCGACGCCACTCCGTGACGGCGGCGCAACGCTCGACGAGAACGGCTTCGCCGCCGTGGTCGACTTCCTCGCCGGAGCCGGGCTCGACGGGCTCCTCGCGCTCGGGACGACGGGCGAGGGGATCCTCCTCGCCTCGGCAGAGCGACGCCGCGCTGCCGAGCTGTTCGTCGAGACGGCGGCCGGCAGGCTCGACGTCGCGGTCCATTGCGGCGCACAGACGACGGCCGACACCGTCGCGCTCTGCGAGCACGCTGCCGAGCTCGGCGTGGCGGCGGTGGCAGTGATCGCGCCGCCGACCTTCCCGCTCGACGACGCGGCGATCCTCGCCCATCTCGAAGCGGCCGCGGCGGCGTGCGCGCCGACGCCGTTCTACGTCTACGAGTTCGCCCGGACGAGCGGGTACGCCGTTCCGCCCGACGTCGTCCGTGCCCTTCGAGACCGCGCGCCGAACCTCGCCGGCTTGAAGGTGTCCGACACGCCGTGGGAGAGCTTCGAGCCGTATCTCATCGAAGGGCTCGACATCTTCGTCGGGCCCGAGGCGCTCATCTCGCAGGGGATCGGCGCGGGCGCAGTCGGCGCCGTCTCTGCGCTGGCAACGGCGTTTCCGGAGCGTGTCGCGGCGTGCGTGAAGGAACCGACGACCGAGCACGCGGCGGGTCTCGCGACGCTGCGAAGCGAGATCGAGCGGTTTCCCCGCCACGCGGCGCTCAAGCACGTCCTTCGCCTGCGCGGCGTGGCGATCGAGCCCGACGTGAGGCGGCCACTGCGCGGGCTCACCGAGGACGAAGCAGCTGAGATCGAGAGGCTGCTCCCCGCCTGGCTCGAACCTGTTGCCTGAATAGACAACCGTCGGACCATAAATTCGCCGAGCCGGTTGCGCTTTCGTCCACCCGACCGGCTGACCATCCGATTGCCCGTACGGCCGCCCGGTTGAGCTTCGTCCTACTCACGCCCCGTGCTCGGCGCAAGAGGGACACTAGGGCAAGACCGCTCCTCGGCGCAAGGGTCCGCGGAACGAAAGTTCACGCAATTTGCGAGAAGCGCTCGCGTGCTTGCTCGCGCGCCTCCTCCTCGCGGACGAAGCGCACCACGAAGTACGCGCAGAGGACGAAGAAGAGCGTCGCCTGCTCCACGGACATCGTCACGCCCGCAATCTGCTGATCCGCGAGGTCGGACAGCCCCCAGAGATCCGGCGCATCGACGTAGAACGCGTACGCGGGCCGGCTGAGGAGCGACAGGACGATGCCGAGCGGGCTCGCGAACATGAACGCTGCGAACAGATAGACAGCCTTCGCGCCGGCCGAGAGCCGTCGAGGCGCGGCCTGGAAGACCGGCCACCAGAGGAGGACGCCGGCGACGAGATACGAGAGGTGCTCGAGGGGAAGCAGCGCCACCTGGTGGCCGAGCGCCGCGTCGTACGCGGCCGGCAGGTGCCACAGGGCGTAGGTGATGAGCCAGAGCGGGAGCGCGACCACCGGATGCGTCAGCCAGCGAACGACCGGGAGCGTGCCGATGCGCGCTCCGAGGCCGGCCGGGATGCCGAGCACGAGGAGCGCCGGCGCCCACTCGGCGAAGAGGACGTTCTGGAGGAGATGTGCGCTGAGCAGGTGCGTCGTCGCGAGCCAGTGGAGCGGGGTGACGTACGCGGCGAGCAGGAGGCGCAACGCCGCCTGCGAACGCCGCGAGCCGCCATCGCGGCACAGCCTCGTTCCGCACCCCGATCGCGTAGAGCGCGACGAGAGCCCCGACGACGAGAACGCCGTCGAGATGCAGGTTCCACCGCAGCGCCTCCACGCCGACTATCGTGGCAGTCAACGCGGGCGTGGTGAAGCGGTATCACTAGAGCCTTCCAAGCTCTCGTCACGGGTTCGATTCCCGTCGCCCGCTTTCCACTCTTAGCCGGCTCTCAGGCTGGGCTGCTTTCCTAGGCGGCGTGTTCTACCTTCGCTATCTCCGGAGCGAGCTCGTGCGCCGGCGCGGACGCACGATCCTTACCGTCCTCGGGCTCGCGCTCGGCGTCGGCCTCGTGATCGTCATTTCAGCCCTCACGCGTGGCCTCGACGCCGCGCAGGCGGCTGCGCTCGATCCCCTGACGAGCATCGGCACCGACCTCACGGTGACGCGCGAGGCGTCGCAGGAGGCGGGTGGCTTCGGACCTGGTGGCGGCGCAGGGCCTGGAGGCGGGGATGTGGCCGACTCCAACCGCTCGGTGCGCACCGATCTCTCGAAGCTGGGCGAGCCGGGGGACACGTTCGTTCACGACTTCTTCCTCTCAGGGACCCAACTCACATTCCCCGAGACCGAGGTGCGGAAGGTCGCGAAGCTCGACGGAGTGTCGGCTGCGGCTCCGGGTCTGACGCTGCTTGCCACGCACCAGGAAGGCGTCGTGCCGAAGATCGTCGCCAAGATCAAGACCGGGGGCGACACGATCGACGTTCTCCGTCAGATCGAACCGCCGAGTCAGTCCGAGCTCGCGGCGGCCCAGGCATGCATCGAGAAGGCGGGTGGCACGACGACGCCGGGCCAGCAGCCAGGTCAGGGAGGAGGCGGGCTCGGCCAAGGCCCCCCGGGTGGTGGGTTCGGCGTCGGCGGCGGCGCCTTCCAGAAGTGTCTCCCCGATCGCTTCCGGCGGCTGCGCGCGACGATCACGACGCCGCAGGAGACATTGCGCCAGGCGGTCGACCCTCCGCAAACCAACATCACGTCGTCGTCGTACACGATCGCCGGCGTCGATCAGCGACACCCGGCTCTCGCGATCGTCACGCCGTCGCAGGTGCAGAAGGGGAGGTACCTCGCACCGACCGGCGGGCGCGAGGCGCTCGTCTCGGCGACCTACGCAGCGACCAACGACCTCGCTATCGGGTCGACCCTCGACCTGAACGGCACGCACTTCCGCGTCGTCGGTCTCATCGAGCCGCCGCTCGGCGGCCAGAGCGCCGACGTGTACCTGCCGCTCCGTGAGCTGCAGCGACTGACGGGCATGCAGGGACGGGTCAACGTGGCGCTCGTCCGCGCGGAGGACAGCGCGTCCGTCGAGGACGTCGCGACGAGCATCGAAGATGCGTTCCCGAGCGCCACTGTTGCGAGCTCCCAGCAGGTGGCGGACACCATCAACGGGTCGCTCGTCGACGCGGCCGATCTGTCGAAGTCGCTCGGTCTGGTCCTCTCCGTCGTTGCCGCTGCCGCTGCATTCCTGCTCGCGGCTCTCTTGACGTTGTCGTCCGTCGGCAAGCGCGTTCGCGAGCTGGGAACGCTGAAGGCGATTGGCTGGAGACAAGGGCTCGTCGTCCGCCAGGTGGCGGGCGAGTCGATCGCTCAGGGCGCTCTGGGAGGGCTCCTCGGTGTCGCGCTCGGTGTTCTGGCAGCGTTTGCCGTGAGCGCCTTTGGCCCCACGCTTTCCGCGAGCTCTACGGTCGGCGGAACGTTGGCCGGCGTCGACCTGGCACGCACAGCCACGCGGCAGGTGACGCTTTCCGCCCAATTGTCGCCCGGGATTCTCGCCCTCGGTCTCCTACTAGCCCTGGTCGGAGGCGCGATCGCCGGAGCGGCAGGCGGTTTGCGCGCAGCGCGCCTTCGCCCGGCCGACGCTATGCGTCACGTGGAGTGATGGACGGGTCCCTGTACGAGCTTCGCGGAGTGAGTCGGTCGTTCCAGCGCGGTGATCAAACGATCCATGCTGTGAACGCCGTCGACCTCGAGCTCGAGCCGGGGGAGTTCGTTGCGCTGGAAGGACCGAGTGGCTCAGGCAAGACGACGTTGCTTCAGTTGCTCGGTGCACTCGACCGCCCGAGCCAAGGCAACGTCTTCTTCGAGGGTCGCGATCTCGCTGCCCTTCCGGATGGCGACCTTGCCGACCTGCGACTGCGCGCGTTCGGCTTCGTCTTCCAGCAGTTCAACCTCATTCCGACCCTCACCGCCCTCGGGAACGTCGAGGCGGGGCTCGCCCCGGCGGGCTCGTCCGACGGCGACCTGACGTTCCCGCTCGCTCGCATTACTCGGGGAGGTCGGTTTGGAGGAGAGGGAAGCACATCTTCCCGGCCAGCTCTCCGGTGGGGAGCAACAGCGCGTATCCATTGCGCGGGCCCTCGTAACCGAGCCGAGGGTGATCCTCGCCGACGAGCCGACGGGCAACCTCGACTCGCGTACGGGCGCCGACGTCCTGACCCTCCTCTCGGAGCTTGCAGCCAGCCACGGGACAACCGTGGTGGTCGCCACCCACGATGCGGAGCTGGCCGCCAGAGGGAGTCGGCGGCTCGCTATGCGCGACGGGCGTCTTGTCTAGCTAGAGACGAGCTCGACGCGCTCGAGCGTCACCGCGTCGAGCGGCCGATCGCGGCCATCGCGCTCGACGAGCGAGATCGCGTCGACGACGTCCATGCCCTCGGTGACGCGGCCGAAGACCGCGTGCTTGCCGTCGAGCCACGAGCACTCGTCGGCTGTGACGATGAAGAACTGGCTGCCATTCGTGTTCGGGCCGGAGTTAGCCATCGCGAGCGCACCGCGCACGATGGGCAGCGCGAGCGCGCTGGTCTCGTCGTCGAAGCTGTAGCCGGGATCGCCCGTGCCATCTCCGCGCGGGCAGCCCCCCTGGATCATGAAGCCGTCGATCACGCGGTGGAAGACGAGCCCGTTGTAGAAGCCGTCGCCTGCGAGCCGTGTGAAGTTTCCGACCGTCTCGGGAGCGTCCGCGTCGAAGAGCTCGACGGAGATCGCGCCGTGATTCGTGTGGAGGACTGCCTCGGCCACGGCGGCAGCCTACCTAGCTAGGAGGTTCCGGGGCCATCCGACCCCGGCGCGATGCTTTGAGCCGTGATCCCCGACCGGGCGATCCGTTTCCCCGTCCGCACGGTGCTCACCGTGCTCGGCATCGTGATCGGCGTCTGGGCGCTCCTCCAGATGCTCTTCATCACCCGACAGGTGCTGACGTGGATCCTCGTCGCGGTGTTCCTTGCGATCGCGCTCAGTCCGGCGGTTGACTGGCTCCAGAGCAAGGGAATCCGCCGCCGCGGCTATGCCGTGGCGCTCACGTCACTCGGCGTCGTCGGCGTCATCACTCTCATCGGATGGCTCGTGATCCCGCAGCTGGTCGACCAGGTGAACGAGTTCGCGCGCAAGGTGCCCGACTACATCGACGATCTCACGAAGGGCGAGGGTCGGCTCGGCTTCCTCGAGACGAAGTACCACATCGTCGACCGCGTGCGAGATGCCGTCAACGAGGGTGGCGCGAGCAAGGTCTTCGGTCTCTCCGGTACGGCGATCTCGATCACGAAGAGCGTCGTCACGATGATCGCCGCGATCATCACCATCATCGCGCTGACGTATTTCATGCTTCTCGAGGGCCCGATGTGGGTGGAGCGCTTCTACTCGCTCTTCTCGGCTCCGACGCAGAAGCGGCTGCGCGGTATCAACGGCAGCATTGCGCAAGCAGTCGGGGGCTACGTGACCGGGAACCTCCTGATCAGCCTCATCGCGGGCGTCGTCTCAGGGCTTGTGTTCTGGATCATGGGCGTGCCGTTCGCACTCGCCCTCGGGCTCCTCGTCGCGATCCTCGACCTCGTCCCGCTCGTGGGGGCGACCATCGCCGCCATCATCGCCACGACTGTCGCATTCCTTGCCACGGACTCGATCTGGCCAGGAGTCGTCGTCCTCATCTTCTTCATCGTCTACCAGCAGATCGAGAACCACCTGCTCCAGCCGCTCGTCTACGGGCGCACGGTGCAGCTCTCACCGCTCGTGGTGTTGATCGCGGTGCTCATCGGTGCGTCACTTGCGGGCGTTCTCGGCGCGCTCGGGGCGATCCCGGTGGCCGGAGCGATCCAGGTGATCCTGCTCGATTGGCTCGCGCACAGAAGAGGAGGCGGCGGCGAGGCGCCGAATGAGGTGGCGACGGTTTCTGACGCGTAACCATTGGGAACTCGGTAGATTGGTGCCTCCCCGCGTGCGATTGATTCTCCCCATCATCGTCCTCGTGGCCTTCGTCGTTCCTGCCGTGGCAGCCGGAGTGAGTTCCCCTGCCGTGGCACCCGCCGACGGGCTCGAGCTGGCCGTCCTCGACGAGCTGAACGCCGTGCGCCTCGAGCACGGTCGGCGGCCGTTCCGCTTGAACCCGCGGCTCGTGGCGGCGGCCGACGCGCACTCGCTCGAAATGGTGTCGTCCGGCTACTTCGGCCACGAGTCGTCCGACGGCACCAACCTCGCGACGCGGATCAAGCGCTTCTACCGCCCTCTCGTCGGGCCACGCACGTGGTCGGTCGGCGAGAACCTCCTCTGGAGAGCGCCCGGGGTGTCGGCCAGGACGGCCGTCGCCGACTGGCTCAAGAGCCCGGGGCACCGCGAGAACCTCCTCAGACGGTCGTTCCGCGAGGTGGGGATCAGCGCAGTGCGTGCGAAGGGTGCGCCCGGCGTGTACGGCCAGCGCACCGTCATTATCCTCACCGTCGACTTCGGCACCCGCTAGCCTCGCGTCCCGACCGTTCGCGGTAGCCGGAGCCGACAAGGGCCGAAGCTACGCTTGTGGCAGGCGCCTGTAGCTCAGTGGAAGAGCAGCGGCCTTCTAAGCCGCCGGTCGGGGGTTCGAATCCTCCCAGGCGCACCTTTCTCTCACGCAGGTCGGCGGTAGTCGTCCGACAGCGGCCGGATCACCGCCCAGCCGGCGAGCGCTGCGAGAGAGAGCAGGGCGATCGCGAACCGGCTCGCGCCGAGCAGGCTGAGCCAGCCGGTGTGGCTGTGGAGGAGCCAGACGGTCCCGCTCCAGATCACGAGGGGGCCGAAGGCGGAGGCGACACGGCTCGCGAGGTTGAAGAAGCCGAAGAACTCGCCGCGGAGCTCGTCGGGTGTGAGCCGGAGCATGAAGACGCGATCCGCCGTCCAGACGCAGCCAAGGGCGCCACCCATCGCAGGCGCGGCGACCCAGACCGTCCACGGCTCGCCGACGACGGCCGAGAAGAACGTGCAGGCGGCGACCGCGGGCAGCACCGTGAGGAGCACTGCCCGTG
>CAVRXC010000015.1:0-18047 GCA_963724995.1 uncultured Actinomycetes bacterium | reverse complement strand
GTCGTCTGCCCGTTCTCCACGATGAAGCACCGCTTCCTCGATCCCACCGAGGCTCCCTTCCCCCACGTAACAGGTCGAACCCGTGGAGCTTTCCCGCAATCCGGCGCCGCTGTATCCCTCGGGGGAGGGATCCGAGGCGAAGATCACTCGATCGGGTAGGTGCCTGAGGGTGCCTCTAGCGGCAGAACCGGTTCGGCGGCGTGCGGCCGTTCCAGCGATAGCCGGGAGCGCTTGCCCCGGTGACCGTCGATCGGTAGCAGCCCGGGCTCAGCTTCACGAGGAAGGTTGCGAGACCCTTGGCGTCGGTTCGCTTGGCCGCCGAGAAGACCGAGCGGCCGTTCCGCTTGACGACGACCGCCGTGCGGACGCCCGCGGCCGGCCTTCCAGAGGTCTCGACGAGGGATGCGGTCACGCGGAGGATGCTCTTTCGCGGCGTGTAGCGGATCGATGCAACGCGAATCAGGCCGGGGGTCACCTTCAGCCGTGCGCTCGCGGAGATCTGGCCCGCCGTGGCGATCAGCCGGCCCAGCCCGCCGCGCGTGCCTGCAGTCACCGTCGTCTCGGTCCCGGTCTGCGGCTTCACGGTGCCGAGGCGCGATGGAGCGACCGACCACGTCGCGCGCACTGCAGTCGCATTCCCGAACGCGTCGGCAGCCGCCACCGCGAAGCCCTGCGAGCGCCGGGGCTCGATGATCGCCGATGCCGGATCGATACGGAGCCGTACCGGGGCTGCGGGCGTGACGGTCTCTGCTTGCACGCCGGTCGTCACTCCGAGCCCCGTCGCGGTGAGCTGAGGCCGCCCGGCGCGGGTGTCGAGGTAGTAGAAGGCCGGTGTCGTCGCGGAGCCGGTCGGGATGACTATCGGCAGGGACGTCGACCACGGGCCGCTCGGGCCGAGTGAGAACTGCCCTTGTGGTGAGCTCGAGGTGAGCGTGACCGTGATCGGCGTGGTCGCGAGCTGCGGGGTGCCGATCGCCGACACGAGCGTGAGGGTGAGGGCGCCGGAGGGAACGCCCGCAGTCACTGTCTGCGGTTGCGTCCCGAACGCGAGCACTGCCTGCGACCACGTGCGAAACGACTTCCACTGCTCCGTGAACTGGGCGCCGGCGAAGTCGCCGACGCAGTAGAGGTTCTGGCCGGCTGGGCCGCACGCGCCGCTACCGGGATCGGGCGTGTCGGTTTCGCCAGAGTCGCGGATCGCCGAGGCCAGTCGGTCGAGGATCGCACCGGTCTGTGCGGCGAATAACCCTGACGAGAGTCCCGACGCGTTCCGCGGCTGCCAGGCGAAGCCCCAGTGGTCCTGCTGCAGGCCCGCTCCGACGCTGAAGGAGCGGAGCGCGTAGACCTGCGCAGAGACGAACGCGATCATCTGATCCACCGGCACCGCCGTCCAGCCGTAGCCCGACTCGTACTGCCACGCGCCATTTGCCACGGGGCTGAACGCGGTCTGCAGATACGCACGCGCGGGCTCGATCGTGGGCGGGCCTACGCGGGAGACCACAAGGCCGTGCTGGAGATAGTCGTTCAGATAGTCGCGGCGCACGGTAATGGGGGCGCCGGGCACGGCGTAGCGCCGGTAGTCACCGTACGTCTCCTGTGACCAGTCGCTGACGTACGTGCTCATGTCGCTCCAGAACGTCGCATCCGCGAGCCAGTTCTGGAAGTTCGTCTGATACGTCGTCACGGGAGACGTCCCCTGGCCGACGCCGACGATGAAGGCGACGCCTCTTGCCTTGTGCTGATCCTCGCCGTCGTAGAGACCGCGCACGAGCTCGCGGGCGTTCGCGCGCGCCGGGCCGACTCCCGTGCGTACGGTCGACGGAAACTCGTTGACCGCCCACGTGTCGCCTGCGCCGACGTCGAAGCCGACCTTCGCCATCCGTCGCCGGGCCTCGACGCCGGCCTCGTACCAGGTCCTCTGGTTGTCGGTGACCCAGCGGCTCCAGGTCGTCCAGTGGATCTCCGCGAGCGCATGAAAGCTCGGGCCGAGCGCGCGGATCTTCCCCGCTTGATCGGGGCGGAGGTTCGTCTTGTCGCCGACGATCGGCGGGATCGAGATGAAGTAGTCGGCGCACGACGACCGGCTCGCCGCGAGCTTCGTCGCGAGGCGGAGCCAGTCGGTGGCGGCGTAGAACACGCCGCGCAGCGGCCTGCAGGCGACCTGGACACGCTGGGGCTGGGGTTGCCGCGTGAGCTTTCGCCAGAGAGCCTCCGTCTTCGCCGGCTCGAGCGAGGGCACGACTGGCGTCGGTTGGTGTCGGACGCCGGTGCCCGCGCTCGCCGTCACCGCGCCGACGAGGAGCGCGGCGGCGAAAGCAGCGATGATGAACCGGAGGCCGACCATGCGACCTGTTGTACCCAACGAGCTGGAAAGAACGGGTAAGGCCTGCTCAGGCTCGGCGGCCCCCGAACCAGCGACTGCCTACGGGGAGGTGATAGAAGCGTGTCAGATGAAGCGTTGGGCCTCGCGATGCAGCGTCGTCCTGTTCGTCGCACTCGCCGCGGGCTCTGTTGCCGCGGGGACGCACGCTCCGCGGTACGAGGTCAAGTTCGTCGCGAAGTCGCCCACGGGCCTTCACAAACCGTTCGTCGACGGCACGTTCTGGCTCGGCGATGACGTCTGGCTCTACTTTCGTGCTCGCGGCTTAGAGCGAGGCACCGCGCAGAAGTACCAGGTCAGCTGGGTCTACGACAGCTTCCCCATGAACGCTTTGAGGAACCATTCAAAGTCCGGATACGTGTCGCGCACGTGGCCGAAGACGCCGCCACACTTCAAGAGCCGCTTCAACAGCAACGTGACGGTTACGTGGTGGGTGAACGGCGGCGCGGTCGTCCGGAAACATCTCCGCATCACGGGCGAGTAGCCGGACGCACACGAGATAAGGCGGAGGGGGGAGATTCGAACTCCCGCGAGACTTGCGCCCCGAACGGTTTTCGAGACTGGAGCGTTTCCGCATAGCCATGCGGGTTCCGGCTACGCGACGAGGTGGAGATCACCGTCTACGACGACGACGGCAACCCGGTCAGCCGCACCTACGGGACGGTCGAGCGGCCGCCCTACGTGCCAGCCCCCGGCCTCGATCCCGAGCGCTTCGGGTGGGACCTCGACATCGACACGGTCACGATTGGGGAGCTGCCGGGGTTCACCGTCACCGGCATCCTCGGCGGCGAGCCTCACGTCGTGCAATGGCGCGACGGCGAGTTCGTCCAAGACACCGCCGGGGAGGCGAAGCGCCTGATCGCCGAGCAGACGGAGGTCATGGGATCGCCGACCGGGCCGTTCTTCCTGGCAGCCGTCCAGCCCGCCCACGTCGCGCTCCTGACCGCGTTCGCAGCCTTCGACAAGGTGTCCAGCGTGACCGGCGAGGTTCCCGAGATCCCGGGCATGGAGATCCCCGAGGGCTTCGTCGCCTAGATCATCGCCTTCCACCGGAGACGACGAAGGGCCGCTCGCGCGGCCCCTCGTCGTTCTCCGGCTGTCTCCCGCGTCTTCTCTGACGCTCGACTAACTACCCGCGATTCAACTCACGGCGCAGGAGGACGCAGGAGACGGCCGCGAGGATGCCTTGGACGTGGCTCGGACCAGAGATTCGAACCGGCGCGATCTGTCCCAGCCTTACGGCTTATGAACGGCGTGGATCGCGACGACTTCCTGCTCAATGGTGCCTGGGACGTTTGGCACGACGTTCGCGTCGAACCAGCGGTCGTGATCTTCCTGGCTCTCCCAGATCTCGGAGACGGTGAACGTGCCGTTGTCGACGAACGCGACGTGGTACATGAAGCCCGGCTGTGTCTTCAACTTCTCGACGAGCTGAGGCGAGATCTCGTCGTACAGCTGCGTTGTCATCTCGGCGTCTCGGTGACGGATGAGTACGGCCATGACTGCTCCCTCTGTTGTGGATACGAATCACAACCCTTGCAGCTGGGCCCGTCCGGTGCGGCACGCGCCTAACAGCCCGCGCTTCTGAGGGGCAAGGTTGTGCCCCCATTGAGGGGCACACGGCGTCCTCGCTGAGCGGTTCGGAGCGGTCTCTAGCGGTAGGTCGGCATGGCCGAGGCCGCTTTTGCTGATGGCCAGCAACCCCTGACGGGACGCGGGAAACGGGGTAGATAAAGGCGGAGGGGGGGAGATTCGAACTCCCGCGAGACTTGCGCCCCGAACGGTTTTCGAGACCGCCGCATTCGACCGCTCTGCCACCCCTCCGCGCGGGCTCAAGCGTAGCCGGTTGCCCAGCGCTGTCCGCCGACGAGTGTTTGCTCCGTTCGTCGTGGCCGATGCCCTGTCCGCCCTCACCGCCCGCGCGACGCGTCGCATGTGGCCGAACGCGGTCGGGCCGGCGGACGTGCCTCGCTCCTCGACGCGGATCCTCGTCCTCGGAGCATGGATCGCCGCCGCCGCGTTCGTCGTCCAGGCCGTCACACACCTCGCCGTCTACAAGACCTCGATCTGGACGCTCAACGCCGACCACGAGAACACGGTCTGGACGTGGGCGGCATCGAGCGCGACGTTTGCGGCAGCTGTCGGTGCGGTCGTGCTGCTCGCCGTCTGGCCCGCCGCGACGACGTGGCTTGCAGCGCTCGCCGCGACACTGTTCTTCTTCTCTCTCGACGATGCGATCGGCCTGCACGAGAAGATCGTCCACAGTCGCGTGGACGCCATCGGCCCTTTCGCGGAGGGGGCCCGGATCGTCTGGCCGATCCTCTACTCGCCGCTGCTCGTCGGCGTCTTCATCCTGCTCTGGACTCTTGGATCGGTCCTACCCAGGCGGGCCGCTCGCCCCGTGCAGGGCGGACTCCTCCTCCTCGCCGCGGCGATGGTGTTCGAGGTGGTGACGGCGTTCTTCGTCGGCTCCGGGGAGCACCACCATCTGTCCTTCGCCTACAACGCCGAGGTCGCAGTCGAGGAGGGTTTCGAGCTCGCGGGCTGGATCCTCATCGCGACAGGCCTACTCGCTTCCGGCATCGCCTGGGCGCCGGGTGACACGCGAGGACGCGAGGCGGAGAAGGAGGGATTCGAACCCTCGAAGGAGGGAATACCCCCCTTAACGCCTTAGCAGGGCGCCGCCTTCAGCCACTCGGCCACTTCTCCGCGGCGGGATCAGCATAGCGAGGCGTTCCGACCGTTCACCCTGTACGCTCGGGCTCGTGAGGCTTGCCGTCGCCCTCTCGTCCCTCGCCGTGCTCGGTCTCGGCGCGGGCTGCGGTGGCGACAGCGCCGATTCGGTGCAGCTCGAGGACACACCGTGGGTTCTCGTCTCCGGCGAGGGCATCACGCTCGAGCCGGGCGTCGTTCCGAGCGCAGCGTTCTCGGGAGGCAACGTCTTCGGCTCGAACGGCTGCAACCAGTACCGAGGGACGTACACCGTCGACGGGGACTCGCTCGAGATCGGCCCGCTGGCCGGGACGCTGATGGCCTGTCCGCCGCCGCGGGACGAGATCGAGAGAGCCTTCACAGCGGCGATGGGGAAGGTCACGAGCTGGGCGATCGACGGCGAGGAGCTCGTGCTGTCGGATGCCGACGGCAACGAGCTGTTGCGCTTCCAGGTTGCGTCGCTCCTCGGGGAGTGGCAGGTGACCGGCATCCTCTCGTCTTCCGGTGATGCGATCTCGAGCCCGATTGCCGGCACGGAGCTCACCGCGATCTTCGCCGACGACGGCACGCTCGCAGGCTCCGCCGGCTGCAACAGCTACACGACGTCCTACACCGCGGACATCGGGGACATCGAGATCGAGCCGCCGGCATCGACGAAGAAGCTTTGCCCGGAGCCAGAGGGAGTGATGGAGCAGGAGGCCGCCTACCTGGCCGCACTCGGTGCGGCTGCGACCTATGGCTTCAACGGGGCGACGATGGGTATCTCCGACAGCGAAGGGAAGAAACTGCTCACGTTTACCCGGGCGCAGTCCGCATCGGGCTATTCCGGCTAGCAGCTAGCTAGTCGTGAATGCGGGCGATGAGCGACTCGCGCTTGAGCACCTTGACCTCCATGCCGCCGAGGCGCACGTCGAAGCCGTCTTCGCGCGGGTAAAGCACCTTGTCGCCAGGCTCGACGCCGCTCACCTCGGCGCCGACGGCGGTCACGATGCCCGTCCGCACGGCCGCCGTCGCGGCAGCTGACGCGGGCAGGATCAGGCCGGCACGCGTCTCCGTCTCGTCGCTCGTCGGCTGGATGACGAGGTACTCGTCGAGTGGCTCGATCGAGACGTCGAGGTGCTGGGACTCAACTGCCATGCCGAAACGATACCCGCCGTCTCTCTAGAGGCGGCCCGCGCGGATTATGCGGTCGAGGAATTGCCGCGTCCGCGGCTCGGTCGGCGTCGAGAAGATCGCCTCCGGTGTGCCGCGTTCGAGGATCACCCCCTCGTCGAGAAAGCAGACCTCGTCGGCGATGCCGCGCGCAAAGCTCATCTCGTGGGTAGCGATCACCATCGTCATCCCGCCGGTGGCGAGCTCGCGAATCACATCGAGCACCTCCCCCACGAGCTCCGGGTCGAGGGCGCTCGTCACCTCGTCGAGCAAGAGAAGCTCGGGTTTCATCGCGAGCGCCCGCACGATGGCCGCACGCTGCTGCTGACCGCCCGAGAGGCGATCGGGATACTCGCCGGCCTTGTCCGAGAGGCCGAAGCGATCGAGCAGCTCCTTGCCCTCGCTCTCGGCCTGGGCAGCGGGGGAGCCGAACACCTTGCGGGGTGCGAGCGTGACGTTCGCGAGCACGCTCATGTGCGGAAAGAGGTTGTACGACTGGAAGACGATCCCGATTCCGCGCCGAACGCGGTTGACGTCCACGCCGGGTGCCGTGATCTCCTGGCCTCGCAGAAGGATGCGTCCTTCGTCGATCGGCTCGAGGAGATTGACGCAGCGAAGAAGCGTCGACTTTCCCGACCCCGATGCTCCAATCAGGCACACGACCTCGTGCTCGGCCACTGTCAGGTCGATGCCGCGGAGCACGTCCACCTTGCCGAACGACTTGCGGACGCCCTGGACCTCGAGCGCGGCGCTCATATCGCCACCGCGCCCGTCTGGCGCCGCCGCCGGTCGCGCTCGATCAGGTAGTCCGTGAAGCGTGTCAGCGGGATCGTGATCAGCAGGAACATCAGCGCTGCGGCGAGGTACGGCGTGTAGTTGAACGTCGCGGCCGAGTCGATCTGCGCCTGGCGGAAGGCTTCGACGACGCCGAGCAGGGCCACGAGCGCCGTGTCCTTCTGGAGGCCGATGAAGTCGTTGAGCAGCGGCGGGATCACGCGCCGCACCGCCTGCGGGACGACGACATAGCGGAGCGACTGGCCGTGGGTGAGGCCGAGAGACCGCGCGGCAGCGTTCTGACTCGGGTGCACGGAGTCGATCCCGGCGCGGTACACCTCGGACACGTACGCCGTGTAGACGAGGATGAGCGCCACTGTTCCCCAGACCATCTCGGCGGGCACGCCCCAGAGCAGCTCGGGGTCCGACACGACCGGCAGGCCGAGTGCGGGGATGCCGAACCCGAGCAGGTAGACGAGCAGGATCGTCGGGATCCCGCGGAAGACGTCGGCGTAGACGATCGCCATCAGTCGCAACGGGAAGAAGACCGGCCCCTGCAGCCCGCGGACGACGGCGAGCCCGAGAGCAGCGACGAGGATCACCACCTCGGCGACGAGGAAGATCTTGACGTTCGTGAGGAACGCCTCGGCTATGCCCGGGAAGGAGTCCGCGAAGATCTCCCGGTTGAAGAACGCTTCCTTGACGTCCTCCCAGCCCGGCGACGACACGACGAGCGCGACGATGGCGCCGAAGAAGACGATCGTCGAGACCACGGCGATCGTTACGGCACGGCCGCCCGACCGGCCGCCCTTCAGGCTGCCGACGATCTTCGAGCCGCGGTCTTCGGTCAGTTTCTTACTTCAGGACTGGAGCGCCGCCCGTGCCCGACAGCCACTTCGCGGTCAGCCTCTTGACGGTGCCATCGGCCCACATTCCGGCGAGGGCGCGGTTGACGCACGAGTCGAGTGACGAGCCCTTCTCGAAGACCATGCCGAAGCGCTCCTGAACACCGCGGTCGGGCAATCGGCCGACGACCGTCGCGCTCGGAAGCTGCACGCCTGTGATGTAGCCGGTGCTCGGAAAGTCGACGACGAACCCATCGATCTGCTTGTTCTTGAGCGCGCGGATCGTGTCGAGGACGTTGTCGTAGACCTTGGGCTTCGTGTTCGGCTTGATGAACCGCGTGATGTAGCTGTAGCTCGTCGTTCCCACCGGCGCGCCGAGCGTGAACGGCTTGAGGCCGGCGACGGACTTCACCTTCGTGATCTTCGTGCCTTTGAGCCCGACGACGGCCTGGCTGACGTAGTAGTACGCGTTCGAGAAGTCCACCGCCTTCGCGCGTGCGGGCGTGAAGCCGACCTGCGACACGTACCAGTCGTACGCCTTCACGGGTGCGAACGCCTTCGAGAACGGGATCGCCGTCCACGTGACTTGAGACTTCGAGAAGCCGAGCCGCTTCGCGATCTCGTAGGAGAGCGCACCTTCGAAGCCCTGGCCCGAGTACGGGTCGCTGGGGCTGAAGTCGCCCGACCCCGAGCCGCCCCACCACGGCGGGAACGAAAGGTTGTCGGTCGCGAGCGTGAGCTCGCCCGCGGAATAGAGATCGAGGTTCGACCGCGCGCACTTGCCCGTCAGAACCGGCTGGGACGACGCGCTCGTGCCGATGCCGGCGACGACGAGACAGAGGACGGCAACGGATCCGAGAACGGCGAACCTACGCATCTGACGCTCCTTTCCGGCGGGGTCGCGAGCGTACCACTCGCGGTAGGGTCAGGTCGTGGCTGCGCCGTTCGTCGAGCTCGACGTCGAGGGACGCGTCGTCCGCGTCTCCAATCCGGACAAGGTCTACTTCCCGCGGCGCAAGGAGACGAAGCTAGACCTCGTCCGCTACTACCTGTCGGTCGGCGACGGCATCGTGCGGGCGCTCCGCGACCGGCCGACGTACCTGAAGCGCCACCCGGACGGCGTCGGGACGGAGGCGATCTACCAGAAGCGCGTGCCGGAGCATCGGCCGGACTGGGTCGAGACCGTCCGCGTGACGTTCCCCTCGGGGAGGCACGCGGATGCGCTGTGCGTCACGGAAGTGGCACAGGTGGCGTGGGCGGCAAACCTTGCAACGCTCGACTTCCATCCCTGGCCCGCGCGGCGGCCGGATGTCGACCATCCCGACGAGTTGCGGATCGACATCGACCCGCAGCCCGGGACGGGGTTCACGCGCGGGAAGCAGGTGGCGGCGCTCGTGCTCGAGGTGCTCTCGGAGATCGGCTTCGTCGGCTGGCCAAAAACGTCCGGCAACCGCGGGATCCATGTCGCATGCCGGATCGAGCCGCGCTGGGACTTTCCCGTCGTGCGGCGCGCCGCCCTTGCCTTCGCGCGGGAGGTCGAGCGGCGAGCGCCGAAGCTCGTGACCACTGCCTGGTGGAAGGAGGAGCGCGGACGGCGCGTCTTCATCGACTACAACCAAAACGCGCGCGACCGGACGATCGCGTCGGCGTACTCGGTGCGGGCTCGGCGCGACGCCACCGTCTCGGCGCCCGTGACCTGGGCCGAGCTACCGGACGCCGAGACCGAGGACTTCACGCTCGCGACCATGCCCAAGCGCTTCGCGAAGCTCGGCGACGTACAGGCGGGGATCGACGACTCGCTCTGCGACCTCCGCGTGCTCCTCGAGTGGGTGGAGCGCGACGAGGCTGCCGGCGTGGCCGAGGCGCCGTATCCACCGCACTTCCCGAAGATGCCGGGTGAGCCGCCGCGCGTGCAGCCGTCGAAGAAACGAACCGACTAGCCGGCGAGCAGGCCCTCGACGGTCGGATCGCCGCGCCGGCGCCGCGGCTGCACCTGAGCCCACGTGCACTCGGCGGGATCCTTGTCGGGGCGCCAGCGAAGGAAGCGCGTGCCGTGGCGGAAGCGGTGTCGCTCGACCTTGTCGTAGCGAACTTCGACGACGAGCTCTGGCCTGATCGCGGACTGCTCGAGGTCGCCGGTACCCCAGCGGTTCGGCTCGGAGAAGCCGCGCTCTGTTGCCCCTTTGAGGAGGGGGCGTATGAGCTCGAGCGTCGCGTCGTGGCGGGCCGGCGCTACCGCGCACGAGCCGACGTAGCGGGTCTCGTCGCGGTCGTACAGGCCGAGGAGAAGCGTCGCGATGCGCGTTGGCTTCGACTTCCAGCGCACGCCGATGACGACGCAGTCGGCGGTCTTGTGCGGCTTCACCTTCCGCACCGCGTCGCGTGAGCCCGGCAGGTAAGGGCTGTCGAGGCGCTTCGCCATCACGCCGTCCAGGCCGATCACCTCGAGTCGCGCCAACCAGTGCCGCGCAGCGGCCGGGTCGAGGCTCGACGGTGAGACGGCAAACGGAAGCTTCAGCTTCTCGAGGCGCGCGCGGCGCTTCTTGAACGGCTCCTGCCAGATCGGTCGACCTTTCCAGAGGAGCACGTCGAAGACGACGAACGCCGCCGGCATCTCTGCTGCGAGCTTGCGGACGCGGCTTTCCGCAGGGTGCAGGCGCATTTGGAGGGCGTCGAAGTCGAGGCGGCCGTCGCGTTCCATGACGATCTCGCCGTCGAGCGCCGATCCCGCCGGGAGCTTCGCGCCGAGCGGTGCGAGCTCTGGGAAATACCGGAGCAAGGGGCGGCCATTGCGGCTCCACACGGCGAGCTCGCCCGTGTCGTTCTCGATTACGCCGCGAAAGCCGTCCCACTTCGGCTCGTACTGCCAGTCGCCTTCCGGCAGCTCGGGCACGAGCTGCGCCTCCATCGGTGGAAACGGGACGTTCGGGCCGGGCACGTCATAAGCTTCACCGATGCGACGCATCGTCGTCACGGGGATGGGCGCAATCACGCCCGTCGGCAACACGGCGGCCGAGACGTGGGACGCCGCCGTGGCGGGGCGGAGCGGCATCGACTTCATTCGCGCGTTCGATCCCGAGGGCTTCCCGGTGCGGATCGCGGGCGAGGTGAAGGGCTTCGATCCGGAGGGACTTGCGCCCCCGAAGGAGCTCCGCCGCATGGAGCGATATGTGCAGCTGTCGCTTGCGGCCGGCCGCGAGGCGGTGGCTGATGCAGGCCTCGAGGGCGCGTACGAGCCGCAGCGCGTCGGCATCGTCTTCGGATCGGCGATCGGCGGCCTGCCGGGAATCGCCGAACAGGTGAACGTGTTGCGCGATCGTGGGCACGACCGCGTATCGCCGCACTTCATCCCGAGCGTGCTCGTCGATACCGCGTCGGGACAGCTGGCCATCTCACTCGGCTTTCGCGGTCTCAACTACGCGCCGGTCTCTGCGTGCGCGACGGGGGCGACGGCGGTGGGGGAGGGGGCCGAGGTGATTCGCCGTGGCGACGCCGACGCGATCGTGGCCGGCGGCGCGGAGTCGTGCATTCACCCACTGATCCTCGCCGGCTTCTGCGCGATGCGCGGCCTCGCCGCGGAGGAGGAGCATCCGCCGCGCGCGATGCGACCTTTCGATGCGCAGCGGTCGGGCTTCGTCATGGGCGAGGGCGCCGCGATCCTCGTGCTCGAGGAGCTTGAGGCGGCGCGCGCGCGGGGGGCGACGATCCACGCGGAGATCCTCGGCTACGGCGCGTCGAACGACGGGTATCACCTAGCTGCGCCCGAGCCGGAGGCGGCCGGAGTAGCGGAGATGATGCGTCGGGCGCTCCAGCGCGCGGATGTACCGCGCGAGCGCGTGGGCTACATCAACGCGCACGGGACGTCGACCCCGCTCGGCGATGCGGCGGAGACGCGCGCGATCAAGGCCGTGTTCGGCGCGCACGCCAATCAGCTGGCGGTGTCGTCGACGAAGTCCGTCATGGGGCACTGCTTCGGCGCTGCGGGGACGGTGGAGGCGATGATGTGCGTGCTCGCGGTTCGCGACGGCGTACTCCCGCCGACGATCAACTACGAGCATCCCGACCCCGAGTGCGACCTCGACTACGTGCCGAACGAGGCGCGTCGGGTGGAGGTCGACGTGGCGCTGTCGAACGCGATGGGGCTCGGCGGCCACAACGCCTGCGTCCTCGTCGGCCGTGTCTGAAGCGACGCCGGCCGATCAGCCGACGAAGGCGGCGAGCTTCCACTCGCCGTCGAGACCCTTGAGCGTCCGCGTGCCGCGGTCCTCGAACTCGAGACCGGTCGCCCCCGCGAGCGCGCGGGTGAGATCGGAGACGAGGATCTCGTTCGCCTCGGCCTCGGCCATGATGCGAGCGGCCTCGTGCACCGCGACGCCGCGGACGTCCGCGCCGACGAGCTCCACCTCGCCGACATGGACACCGGTGCGGGTGCGGATGTCCTCGGCATGTGCGGCAGCACGGATCGCGGCGGCGCAATGCAACGCACGGGCGGGGCCGTCGAAGGTCGCGAGCATGCCGTCGCCGGTCGTCGTCACCTCGCGGCCGCCGTAGCGCTCGAGCTCCAGGCGCGCTTTCTCGAGATACGACGACAGGAGCTCGCGCCAGCGGGTGTCACCGAGCCTGCTTGCGATCTCCGTCGAGCCGACGATGTCCGTGAAGAGAAGCGTCTGGAGGACACGGCTGTGGACACCGGTCGGAAAGCCGGCCCATGCTCGAATGCCGCTCCACTCGATCTGGACGCACTGTTCGTCGCCGACCGTGAAGCCATCGTGACCCGGCGGGATGTCGAAGATCTCATTCGGGCCGAACTCCGCCGTCGTTCCGTCGCTGAAGTCGATGCCGAGCCTGCCGGAGAGAACCACACCGATATGACGAGCCTGGCACCACTCGCCTCCGACCTTCGGCTTGTTGTGCAGCGACCAGCGCCAACCCGGCTGCGACACGAAGAGGCCCACGGTCAGATCGCCCAGCTCCACGAGGCTCGCTTTGATGTTCGGGAACTCGATGACCTCGTTCGGTTTGTCGAGATTCGCGCGCAGGAGGTCGGCCATCAACGAATCATCGCCAGGCGTCAGCTCGGCGATGGATGCGATGACCACGTCGGCCTCGGCGAGCGCGTCGTCGTCGGGCGGATAGCCGGCGTGGGGGATGGCCAGGACGCGCATGCCGGCCGCCTTGGCAGACCGAATTCCGCTCGCCGAGTCCTCGATCGCCACGCACTGCGCCGGATCGGCGCCGAGGAGCCGCGCTGCCTCGAGATAGACGTCGGGTGAAGGCTTGCCGCGCGCAACTTCCTCGGACGAGACCGTCACGCTGAACCGGCTCG
This sequence comes from uncultured Actinomycetes bacterium, assembly GCA_963724995.1. Lineage (GTDB taxonomy): Bacteria > Actinomycetota > Thermoleophilia > Gaiellales > Gaiellaceae > Gaiella. Next base: position 4,858 of record CAVRXC010000015.1, on the reverse strand, counting down.
CGAGCCCGCTCAGCTCCAGCACGAGGTCGATCAGCGGCCGGTTCGACGACGACGCGAGGCCAAGCGGGAAGTGCTCGCCGATCGCCTCGACGGCGGCGACCGCCCCGTCGATGAGCGGCAGCCGGAGCCGGAATCGCTCCGCCATCAACTCGACCACGTCCGCGTTGATCGCGACGGGCGGCGCCGAGACGCCGAGCTCCTCGTGGATGAAGCGCGACCATTCGAGGGAGCTCATCCCCATCATCGCGTGCGACGCGGCAACGTCGTACCGGCCGCCCCGATCGCGCACGTACGCCTCGCGCACGTCGTCCCAGATCGCCTCGCTGTCGATGAGGACGCCGTCGAGGTCGAAGATGACCGCGGCGATCACTGCGTGAGCGAGCGATACGCCGATCCGACGTGGACGAGCGGCGGCGCATCCGTTCCCAGCTCGGCGGCCAGCACCTCGCCGACGAACAGGGTGTGGTCGCCGGCGGGATACTCGGCCCACAGGCGGCACTCGAGCCAGCCGAGCGCGCCGGCGAGGAGAGGTGCCCCCTCGGAACCCTCGGTGTGCGCGATCCCGTGCCACATCGCAATCGGAGGAACGCTCCGCGCGAAGTGCTGCGACAGCCACTCCTGGCCGCCGGCGAGCACGCTGACCGCGAAGCCGCCCGCCTCGCGAAGCAGCTCGTGAAGTTGCGCCTGGCGGGAGATCGAGACACCGACGAGAGGCGGATCGAGCGACAGCGAGACGAGCGCGCTCACGGTCTGCCCGAGCCGCTGCCCATCGACGTCGACCGTGACGACTGCCACACCTGTCGGAAACCGGCGCATGAGAGCACGGAGATCGTCGCCGGTCGACACCGCGCCGATGATACGGCGCGGCTAGCGCTAGTGCGGTTGGCAGACCGGGTCGCCGGCGAGCATCGCCGCGAGATGCCGGTCTGCGTGGCTGTCGAACGCTGCGTCGTAGCGCTCGGGGGGAGTTCCTTGCCAGAACGCATCCGGTGCAACGCCCGGACCCATGACCGTTGCGCGGTAGCGCGTTCCACGGCCAGACGGCCTGGTGCCATGGGGGTAGAAGCCGTAACAGAACCCGCCCGTCGGATTGTGCGTGAGGAAGCCGTTCTCCCGTCGCCAGCCTCGGCCGTACGCGGAGTCGAGCGTGTCGACGTAGATGTTGCGGCCGTAGTCGTCGAGCGGCTCGCCGGTCGGCTTGTGGCTGAACCCGTAGACGGGCAGGCCGCGATACGTCAACCGTCCGTAGATCTGGTGGAACCGCCGGTACGTCCACCCGAATCGCACCTCGAGCTTCGGCACCGCGCCGGTCCAATGGGAAAGGCGTAGCTCCAAGCCCGACCGCGCCGGCGCGGTCTTCTCGCCGTAGATCTTGAGCGTCCGCTGCCAGCTCTGGAGCGCCCAGTACGACCCGTCCGACGCCCGGCACGCCGCGACGAGCCACGCGAGCGGGACGTCCGCCGGCGTGCAGGCATTGCGGAACGTCTTCCACACCGGCCGGTGATGCGAGCCCCAGCCGCCCGAGTAGTCGACCCGGAACGCGACCTGTCGCTGCCCAGATTCAGAGGGCGCGGCGTTGACGGCGCCCCAGGCGAGAACGCGGTGCAACGCGCCCTTGGACCGGTACGTGAGCAGCGCCTTGCCGCTGCGGTTGACCTCGAGCCGCACGTCCTTCGCATTGCGCGCGATCAGCTGGGAACCCCATGCCGGAGATGCCGACACAGTCAGTAGTAGGAGTACGGCGATCAAGATCTTCATCGAACCCTCTAATACCTGTTCGGCACCGTGCCGGGGAGTCCGCCTCCCCCGGACGGACGGCCAACGCGCGTCGATCAGGCGGCTGTTCGGGCTGCCCGACCGATGGCGCGCACCATGCCGTCGAAGACGAGCCTGTGGAACGGGAGCAGCGCGTACCAGTAGGCCACGCCTGCCGCGCCGAGCGGATCGAAGGTCGCGGTTTGCCGGATGGTCGATCCTGATTCGTCGCCGATGACGTCGAACTGGAGCCATGCTCTCCCCGGAACCTTCATCTCTGCGCGGAGACGAAGAAGCCGGTCCGGCTCGAGCGCCTCGACCCTCCAGAAGTCCACCGTGGCGCCCGGCGCGAGCTCGACCGGGCTCCGCCGACCGCGTCGCATGCCGACGCCGCCGGCGAGGAGGTCGAGAAAGCCGCGCACGTGCCACAGCCGGTCGGCGAAGTACCAGCCGGTGTCGCCTCCGATGCGCTGGATAGGCTCGAAGGCACGGGCGGGGGACACCGGCACGTGCACGGCACGCGCGTCGACCAGGCGGCGTCCGAACTGCGCATCACGGTGCGGGTCGCTCGGTCGTCCGGCGGAGGAGACTGCGTCCGACCAGCGCGTCTCGGCAAGCGCTCGCTCGTTCTCCTCGAGCGCAAGCGCGATCGCCTCCCGATGGCCGAGCGGCCGGATCGGGAACGCGCTGAGTGCCACCGGATCCCGAACGATCGTCTCGTGGGGGAGGCTCTCGATCAGCTTGCGGCCAACGCGAGCATAGATCGGTGTCACCAGCCCGAGCCACAGACTCGAGAGCCGTGTCGACAAGAAGGGAACGGGGACGATGAGTCGTCTGTACCCCGCCTGTGCCGCGTACTCGCGCATGAGATCCTCGTACGAGACGTGATCGGCGCCGCCGATCTCGTAGACGCCGCCGGCAACGAGGTCTGCGTCGAGTGCGGCGACGAGATAGTCGAGCACATCGCGAATCGCGATCGGCTGCGCCGTGGTTCGGACCCAGCGCGGAGTGACCATGATGGGCAGGCGCTCGACGAGCGCGCGGATCATCTCGAACGAGAGACTCCCCGATCCGATCACGATCGAGGCGCGGAACTCGACCGTTGGCACCCCCGACTCGTGGAGGATCCGGCCGACCTCCTGACGGCTGGCGAGGTGGCTGGACAGGTCGGCTCCCGAGCCGAGCCCGCCGAGGTAGACGATGCGGCGCACGCCGGCATCGCGTGCCGCAGCCGCGAAGTGCTGTGCGGCAAGCCGATCCTCGCGCTCGAAGCTCCCCGAGGAGCCCATCGAGTGGACGAGGTAGTACGCAGTGTCGATGCCCGTCATCGCAGTGCGCACGGACGCGAGATCGAGGAGGTCGCCTGCCACCGCCTCCGTGTTCGGGCCGAGGCTCGTCAGCGCGCTCGGCGTGCGGGCGAGGCAGCGAACGTGCTCGCCTCGGCGCTCGAGCAGCCGAAGCAGGCGACCGCCGACGTATCCCGTCGCTCCCGTGAGCAGGATGGTTCTGTCGCGACCATCCGTCATGAGGGCGAGCGAAGCGTCGAGAGCAGCTGGTCGGCTGCGCGCCGCATGTCCCCGTCGAGGAGTTGGGCGCCGATGCGGTCGGCGGCGGCCTCGTCTGCTGCGGCGCCGCCGACGGCGAGCGATGTCCGCGACGCGAGGTGGGCGATCGCCGTCTCCGCGGACCGCAACGGCGCGGCGAGGGTCGCGCTGAGCACGACGAGACGGGGCGTCACCGTCTCCACGGCCTTCTCGATCTCGGCAACCGGCGTGTCGGCGCCGAGAAACACGATGCGCCATCCGGACGATCGCAGGAAGATCCCGAAGACGATCAGAGGCAGGTCGTGGAGCTCCCCGGGGGGACACGCGAGTACGGCGATCGGCCCGGCGCCTTTCCCCCACCCTCGCGCGAGGCCCATCAGGCGCCCGCGGAGGACGTTGCTCGCGAAGTGCTCCTGCGCGATCGCGAGGTCGCCGGCGAGCCACCGGTCGCCTATGTCGTGCAGCGTGGGGAGGATGACTTCAGCAAGCACGGTGTCCGTTCCGTATCGCGCCAACGCGCTGTCCACGATTTCGTGCGCGAGGGTCGCGTCGTACGCCTCGAGTGCGTGTGCGAGATGCGTCGCCTCCGCGTCGAGGGTAGCGGCCCCCGGCGCAGCCGCCTCGGGCTCGTCGAGCGCCCGCCGAGCGGCCTCCGCTGCAGAGAGGCCGGACGCGAGGAACTCGTTCATCCGCCGAACGCGCGTCTCGTCCTGGGCCGTGTAGAGGCGAAAGCCGCCCGACGAGCGCGACGGTTGCAAGAGCCCGTATCGGCGCTCCCACGCACGGAGCAGCTCCGGGCTGACGCCCGACCGGCGCGCAAGCTCGCCGATGCGGAGGTATGCGGTTGTGGCAGCGTCCACGGGCCAAGCTTAACAGAGATTGGACAGGAACTTGACAAACCTGGGCACGCCCGCTACGGTAGCTGCACAAAACCTGTACATGACCAAACAGAAGGGGGATTTACCGATGAAGAAGGGAATCGTCGTCATCAGCGCTCTGGCAGCCTCTGCGGCCCTCGCCGGCTTCGCCACGGCGTCCTCGAGCGGCACCGCCGCTCCGGCCGCCTCGCAGAACATCGTCCAGACCGCCGTCGCCGCCGGGAAGTTCAAGACGCTGACAGCGCTCGCCAAGAAGGCGGGGCTTGCCGGCGCCCTCTCGACGAAGACGCTGACCGTCTTCGCTCCGACCGACGCGGCCTTCGCGAAGGTGCCGAAGTCGACCCTGAACGCCCTCGCCAAGGACAAGAAGGCGCTCCAGGCTGTCCTGCTCTACCACGTCGTCGCCGGCAAGGTGCCCGCGGCGAAGGTCGTCAAGCTCGCGTCCGCGAAGACACTCGAGGGGAGCAAGGTCAAGATCGCCGTCAGGGGCGGGAAGGTCTATGTCAACTCCGCCCGCGTGATCACCCCCGACGTCATGGCGTCGAACGGCGTCATTCACGTCGTCAACCAGGTGCTGCTGCCGCCGTCGAGCTAGCGGTACCTGTTCCTTCCCATACAACGGAGCCCCGGCGTGCCACTCGAGGCGCCGGGGCTTCGCCTTGAACGAGTTCTCGCGGCGTC
>CAVRXC010000014.1:0-7693 GCA_963724995.1 uncultured Actinomycetes bacterium | reverse complement strand
AAGGCTTGATGTGGGATAGGGGTGCGTGCGGGGAGGGTATGCGCCAAGCAGCGTGACCGGCTCGGTCGACGTGCAGGCTGCAAACCGCCTGGATGCCGACCGAGACGGACGCGATGCGCCGTGCGCAGACCCCCAGCCGTGCGTGCTCCTATTTCGCATCAAGCCTCTAGGTCGTGGCCGGTGGCGCGCCGACCTCGTCGACGACGACGTCGACCGCGGCCGGAACGACGTCCGCCATGCGCGTCAGGTACTCGGTCACCCTGGTCTGCACGGCAGCGCCCACCTCGGGCACGCTCACGCCCCAGTCCACGGCGAGATGAACCTCGACGCGGACGGCTCCGTGCTCGTCGGCGACACGCACGCCGCGGTGGCGGTGCAGCGGGCTCTCGACGACTCCGGCTACCCCCGCGACCTCACGAGCCGCATCGGCAGCGTAGGACGCGAGCACGTCGCCGGAGATCGACGCATGGCCTTCCACGACGTCGATTCTACGTGGTGTTCTCTGTTGCCCCGGGAATGGGCTCTCGCGCGGTCTTGGCCCAGTCGCGCCTGTGCGACAGCTGCCGGGCGGCGGCGCGCACGAGCACCGGCCAGATGAGATACGTGTAGAAGAGGTAGACGTTCGCAACGAGCGCGCCCCACAGCCCTCCGACGAGGCCATGTCGCCCCGCGCCCCACGCGATCGTGCCAACCATCACAGCGCCCACGGCGAGGAGGTAGAGGGGTATCAGGTCGACGAGTCGCGCCCCGCTCCGTAACCCTCCTACGTCGAGGATGAGGAACACGACCGTGGCGGCGACGTCGATGAGGACGACGAACTGGATGAACGGGAGCAACAGCGACCCGACGAGATCGACGCGGGTCAGAAGGGAGCGGTGCAGCCGGGCCACCGGGCCGGCGTGCGTGAGCGCCTGGAGGTTGCCCTGCGCCCAGCGCGTCCGTTGGCGCAGGAGCGGGCGCATGCTCGAGAGGCCCTGCTGGCTCACCGTGGCCCGAACCTCGTGCACACCCTTCCAGCCGGCCAGGATGAGCCGCAGGCCGAGCTCCTGGTCCTCGGTCAGTGTGTGACGCCACGGGCCCTCGTCGTCCGCGAGCTCGTCCAGGGTCGTGAGCCGGTTGCACTGGCCGTTTCCACCCATGCCTGCGGTCCCGCCGCTCGTGCGCCCGAGCTGGTACAGGTAGCCGTAGATTCCGAACTCGACGTCCTGGAACCACGTGAGCACCCGGCTGCGGTTGTAGATCCGGACGAGCAGCTGAATCCCACCCACACGCGGATCGGCGAGCTGGCCGGCCAGGTAGCCCGGGGCATGCGGATCGAGCCGACCGTCGGCGTCGACGACGACCACGATCACCCTGTCACGCGTCCAGCCAGAGAGACGCTCGGAGGCGAGAACCTCCCTGAGGTAACGCCATCCGTCGTTGAGCGCCGCCGCCTTTCCGCGGCGTGCATCGGGCAGGTTACGACGCAGGACGACGAGCTCGGGAGCGTCGATCCCACGGAGGATCTCCGGCGTTCGGTCCGTCGAGCCGTCGTCGACGACGAGCACGAGGCGGTGCGCGCATTCGACCCCGAGCAGCCGCTCGACGCTGTCCGCGATCGTCACCTCCTCGTTCAGGGCGGGCACGAGATAGACCCAGAGAAACCCGTCAGGGTTGGCCGGCGCCGGAGCGCCACGCCGCGCCCGCCGTGCGGAGACGAACAGTGCGATCGTCCAGGCAAGCATCACGAGCACCACGACGAAGGCGCAGTAGAAGAAGACCTGCATCCACACCGGCAGGCCCTGGAACGGGGGTGCGAAAGTGATCAACGCCCCACCCAGCGGTCGAGCTCCTCGCTGCGATCCGGCTCCTCGCCGCGGGGCTCGACGAGAGCCTCGGGATCGAGCAGGCCGCCGCGGTACCCGGCCGCGGCGAGAACGGCACGCCTCGAGAAGCCCGGGCCGAAGCTGACCGGAGCGGGGCCTCCGTTCGCGATCCATTCGAGCGCGGCGACGATGCGCTCCGAAGCTCGGCCGTCGCCGTACGGGTTCTCCGCGCCGGCCATGAGGCTTCGCTCTCCGGGGTCGGTCAACAGTAGGCTCGCCTCTTCGAAGAGGCGTGTTGCGTCAGCCCCGACGATGCGCAGCGTGCCCGCCTCCACGCCCTCGCGCCGCTCGGTCGAGTCGCGGACGACGAGCACCGGAACGCCGAGCGCCGGCGCCTCCTCCTGGATGCCGCCCGAGTCGGTGACGATGAACTGCGAGCGCGCCATCAGCCGTGCGAACGACGCGTACGCGAGAGGCTCGGTGAGGACGACGTTCGGTCGGTCATCGAGCGGCCCGCCGAGCTCCTCGCGCACGATCGGGTTCGGATGAAGCGGCACGACGAAGACGACGTCCCGGTGAGCGGCGGCGAGCCGGTCGATCCCGACGCCGATCTGCGCCAGGCCTCCGTGCCAGTTCTCGCGCCGATGGGCCGTCACCGTCACGATCGGGGAGCCAGACTCGACCAACTCCCCCACCACCGGGTCGTCGAACCCCGTGTCGTGCGCGGCCGCGAACCGCAACGCGTCGATGCCCGTGTTGCCCGTGACGAAGACGCGCTCGTGTCCGACGCCTTCGAGCACGAGGTTCTCCTGGTTGACCGACGTGGGCGCGAGATGGAACGAAGCGATGCGTGCGATCAGCTGCCGGTTCAGCTCCTCCGGGAAGGGGGTCAACGTCGAGCCCGTGCGCAGGCCTGCTTCGACGTGCACGACGGGAATCCGCAGATTGAACGCGGCGAGCGCCGCCGCGAGAGCGGAGGACGTGTCGCCGTGGACGAGCGCCGTCGAAGGGAACCCACCCTCACGAACGTCCGCGCGGCTCGCGACCTCGACTCCCTCGGCGCCGAATCGCTTGCGGCAGAGCTCGTCGAGCCCCTGGACGACGCGGACGACGACATCGTTGAGCGTCTGGCCGGGACGCCCGATCGCGAGGTCGGCATCAGGCTCGATCCCGGCGAGGTGGAGAATCGGGTCGACGAGGTCGCGGTGCTGCCCGGTGACGATCAGGAAGGGCCGAAACGAGGCGCTCTCACGGAGCGCGAGCACGATCGGGAACATCTTGATCGCCTCGGGTCGCGTCCCGATCAGGACGAGGACGTTGATCCTGGGGGTGGTCGGCTTCTGCCCGTTCATCCGGGAGGCAACGTAGCGAGCCTTCATGCCCCCAAAAGGGGGCTTTGCACTACGTCGACGGTGCCCGCAACACGAGCTCGGTCGCCTCGGGTCGCGCGAAGAAGCGGAAGGGCACGAACGTCGTCCCCGTGCCGGGCGACAGGTGCAGCACCCCGCCGGGTGCCGGATAGAGGCCGGCGACGAACCGTGCGCCCAGGTGGGCGAGCAGGACGCGGCCGCCCGGGTACGGAAGCGTGATCTGGCCGGCATGCACGTGCCCGGCGAGCACGAGCTGGAACGCTCCCTCCGGTAGTCGCCGGACGATCCCGGGAAAGTGGCAGAGCAGAATTCGCAGGTCCGCTTGCGGGTCGGCGAGCTGCCAGGGCTGCGCCCGCTTGCGACGGTAGTCGACCGGGTCGACGCCGACGAGCTGGACGACGCAGCCCCTGATCACCTCGGTGACGGCGTCGTGCCGCAGGAGCACGGCCAGCTCGCGCAGGTCGTCGAGCTCGGAGGCGCGCGAGAAGGGATCCCTCGTCACGGCCACGTCGTGATTGCCCAGCACGACGTAGGGTCGTCCGAGACGGCCGAGGAGCGCACGCAGCAAGGGCTCACCGCGAGGGTGGGACACGAGGTCGCCGGTGACGGCCACGAGGTCGGGTCGCCTGCTCTCCACCCAGGCGGCGGCGCGCTCGGTCGCAAGCCGCCCGCGTGAGCGAGGCCCGAGGTGGAAGTCGGACAGGTGCGCGATGCGGAGCCCGTCGAGCGCCTGCGGCAGCCCCGACACCGGCACCTCGAGCACGCGTGTCCGCAGCCAGCCCGCCTCGAACCAGCCGTAGACGAGACAGGCGAGCGCCGACACGGCGAGCGCAACCGCGATCCACGAGCCGACAGTCACGTCGCAACGCTACTGGCGGACGGAGCGGCCGACCGTCTGAGCCGCGGGCCATCGAGGCCCCCGGCTCAGACGCGCAGCTTCTCGATCACCGGCTCCATGGAGACCACGTGCCGGCGGAACTTCAGCTCGGAGTCGGTCAGGCCTGCGGCGACGCCGATCAACTGCGAGAGGTGGAAGATCGGCATGTTGAACTCGCGACCGGTCTGCTTGCGGAGCTTCGACTGCCAGGCGTCCAGCGAGAGATGGCAGAGCGGACATGGCGTGACCATCGCGTCCGCGCCGGCCTCCATGGCCTGTTCGATCGGCTGGATCAGCTCCGCGAGCGCCGTGTCCTCGCGAGCCTGGATGATCGGGAACCCGCAGCACTTGATCTTGGCCGGATAGTCCACCGCCTCGCCGCCGCATGCGGCGATGATCCGCTCCAGCGAGTCCGGCTTGTCGGGATCCTCGAAGCCGAGCAGCTTCGACGGGCGCAGGATCTGGCAGCCGTAGAACGGCGCGATCTTGAGCCCTCTGAGGCCCTTGTGGGCGACCTGCTTGAGCGTCTCGTAGCTCTCACCCGCGACGAGCCAGAGGAAGTGCAGCACGTCGACCGTGCCCTCGTAGCGTGGCGCGCCGACCGTGGCGAGGTTCTCGTTGACACGCTCGCGCAGCCCCTGGTCGATCTGGAGCTGGTAGTTCGCCTGCCGGAGGTTCAGCGTGCAGACGTTGCACACGGTCATCAGCGTGTCGCAGCCCGTCTCCTCCGCGTAGGCGAGGATCCGCGCGTTCAGGTGCAGGTAGTAGTCGGGCTCCGCCTCGTGGATGTCGCCGGCGCCGCAGCACGTGACCGAGTCCAGCTCGACGAGCTCGTAGCCGACCTTCGGGGCCAGCGCGCGCTCGACGTGTCGAGCTCCTTCGCGGAGAGAGAGGCGAGACAGCCCTTGTAGTAGGCAACCTTCTTCACGCGCCCGCTCCGTCGGTACCTGGCTCCGCGTCAGCGGTGCCTGGCACCGCTTCCCCGTCGGCGCCTCGCTCCGTCTGGTGATGCTCGATGCGCGACAGCGCCTTCTCACCCTGGACGATGCCGAGCGCGCCGTCGCGCCCCTGCTTCTTGACCAGGTCGTAGAGCGCGCGGGACTCATCGATATCCGCCGCGACGTGGGGCGGGATCGGCGGCGGCACCTTGCCCTTGGGCAGGAGTGACATGGCGAACTTGATCTCCTTGATCGCCTTGACGACACCCTGGGTCTTGGGCACGAGCTCCGTCTCTCGCAGCCAACCGGTCGTCTTGGCCGACGTGACGAACCACTTCGCGTGGCGAGCGCCCATGTCCTGGTCGATGCCGTGCTTCATCGCCTCGGCGCCGAGCTTTGCGATCGCGTCGCGCGGGTCGACTCCCTTGGGGCAGCGCTCGTTGCAGAAGTAGCAGCGCGTGCAGTCCCAGATGCCGTGCTCCTCGGAGTAGTCGTCCAGCCGCTCGACCGTGGCCGCATCGCGCGCATCGCCGACGAAGCGCATCCCCTTCGCAAGTGCCGCCGGGCCGAGGAAGTCGGGGTCGGACTCCATCGAGTTGCACTCGGAGACGCAGCAGCCGCACATGATGCACAGCGACTCCTTGCGGATCACGTCCATGCGCTCCTGGGAGACGACGTTCTCCTTCTCCGTCGCCGTGTCGTACCCCGGCCGGAGGTACGGCTGGACGGCGCGGATCTTGCTCCAGAACGGCGCCATGTCGACCACGAGGTCCTTGACGATCGGCAGGTTCCCCATCGCCGAGATCACGGGCACATGACCCGACTTCGAGATCTCGTACATGCGCGTCTTGCAGGCCAGCACGGCGCCGCCGTCCATGCGCATCCCGCACGAGCCGCAGATCATCATGCGGCAGCTCTTGCGGTACGCGAGCGACCCGTCGAACCGGTCCTTGACGATGTCGAGCACGTCGAGCAAGGTCGCCCACTCCGGCGCCTCGACGTCGTACCGCTCGAGCTTTCGCTCTCCGCTGGCGCTGTCGAAGCGCCAGATCTTCAGTGCGACAGGCATGGTCGGGCCCCAGTGCGCGGGGGTGAAGTCGGTGTGGACCGCTGTCACAGGACTAATACGTCCTTTCCTGGGGTTGCCATTTGGTCATCGTGACCGGCTTCCAGTCCAGCACCGGCCGGCCGCCGGCTCGAAGGGTGACGATGGTGTGCCTGAGGAAGTTCTCGTCGTCTCGGTCCGGATAATCGTGCGGGCGCGCATGCGCGCCGCGACTCTCCTTACGGGCGATGCCGGCGACGAGCATGCAATCCGCGAGGTCGAGCAGGAAGCCGAGCTCGAGCGCCTGCGTGAGGTCGCTGTTGAACACCTGGCCCTTGTCCTCGACGACGATGTGCTCATAGCGCTCTCTCAGGCCGTCCACGATCTCGCCCTGCCGCCGCATCTGCTCCTCGCGACGGAAGACGCCGAAGTTCTGGTGCATCGTCTCGGCCAGCTCGTCGCGAATGCGCCACGGGCGCTCACCGTCGGTCCTGTCGAGCAGCTGCTTGAGCTTGCGCTCCGCGTCGGCGACCGTGGACGGGGGCACGGTGACGGTCGTGTGCGACATGGCCCAGTCGGCGGCGTGCGCGCCTGCGCGCTTGCCGTAGGTGATGGTCTCCATCAGCGCGTTGCCACCGAGCCGGTTCGCCCCGTGCACGGACACGCAGGCGACCTCTCCGGCGGCGTACAGGCCCTCGAGCGCGGTGCGGCCCCAGACGTCGGTGTCGACGCCCCCCATGTGGTAGTGGGAGCCGGGGCGCACGGGAATCGGCTCGTGGATCGGGTCGACACCGGCGAACACCATCGACAACTCGCGCGTCCCGTGCAGCCGGTCGAGGATCTTCTCGGCGCCGAGATGGCGCAGGTCGAGCAGCACATTGCCGTCGATGCCCCGTCCCTCGTCGATCTCCGTCTGCTCGGCGCGTGAGATGACGTCGCGGCTGGCGAGCTCCATCGCGTTCGGTGCATACCGCGAGAGGAAGCGCTCGTTCTCCGAGTTGAGCAGGTACGCACCTTCCCCGCGGCAGCCCTCGGTGATCAGCACACCGGTCGGCGAAAGCGTGGTCGGGTGGAACTGCATCATCTCCATGTCCTTGAGCGCAACCCCGGCGCCCAGTGCCATCGACATTCCGTCGCCGGTGCACGACCACGCGTTCGTTGTCCCGACGTACAGCCGGCCCGCGCCGCCCGTGGCGAGAATCACCGTCTTCGCACCAATCGCTTTCAGCCCGCCGCCCATGAGGTCCCAGCAGCAGATGACGCCCTGGCAGCGGTCGTCGTCGACCACCAGCGTCCAGGCGAAGTACTCCTCGTAGACCTGCAGGTCGCGCTTCAGCACCTGCTCGTAGAGCACGTGGATGAGCACGTGGCCTGTGATGTCCGCGGCGTAGGCCGTGCGCGGCTCGCCGGCGGCGCCGAACGGACGCTGCGCGATGCGACCGTCCTCGGTGCGCGAGAAGACGGCTCCCCAGTTCTCCAGCTGGTAGACGTCGTCCGGCGCCTCGTTGCAGAGGATCTCGATCGCGTCCTGGTCACCGAGGTAGTCGGAGCCCTTGACCGTGTCGAAGGCGTGCTTGACCGGATCGTCGTCGGAGGCGTTCCCGAGCGCCGCGTTGATGCCGCCTTCGGCCGCGCCGGAGTGGCTGCGCGTCGGGTGC
>CAVRXC010000013.1:0-18728 GCA_963724995.1 uncultured Actinomycetes bacterium | reverse complement strand
TGTCGGTCGCGGCGGCAACGGCGAAGGAGGGGGCACACGGGGGAACCATGGGTTCACCCGTGCTGTTCCAACGGTCGAAGGTTCGAGTCCTTCACGGCTCATCTCGTGTCACCCCGTCGCACTTTCGGGGTTTCCGAGACATAATCCCAAGGCTGTGCTGAACTCCGCGAAGGGGCACGTCGCGATCTATCCCGCCTCCGGCGCCGAAGAGATCGATCAACTGGTCGAAACAGAGATCAGACTTTGAGCGAACGACTCTTCGACGACCTCTCGCGATCGCTCGCAGCTCCGATGCCGAGAAGCCGTGCCCTGCGGCTGGTGGGCATCGCGCTCGTGGCGGCTGCGGTGCCGGGCTTCAGGCCGCGGCTCGCGTTCGCCGACTCTCCGTGCGGCGGCGGCGCGTCCAAGTGCGGCCCGGATACGCCTTGCAGCTCACTGTGTTCTCCGCCCTATGTCAAGGGGGCGTGTGGGATTCCGGATTGCAACACGTGCAACCTCGGTGGGCGTGGGCAGGAGCGCTGCCACGTCGGGTACGCGGGGTGCATGAGACCCGGTCAGGTCTGTTGCAAGACGGGACCCGACCCCTGGATCTGCGAGAAGGGCGAGCGATGCGGCGCCAAAGCCAGCGAGTGCATCAAGGCGTGTCCACCCAGGTATCAATGCGGCGAGAACTGCTGCAACAGCAACGAATACTGCGAGAAGCATTCTCTGGGGGACGACTTCTGCGACAAGATCTGTCCGAACGGGCACGACAAGTGCACCGGGGTCTGCTGCACGAACAACGAGACGTGCGGATTCTTCGGCTGCTCTTGCAAGTCAGGACTCGTGTCCACCGGCGCCGGAACATGCGTTGAGCCGAAGGAGGATCCCGGCGACCCGAAGCCAGGGTGGAACCCCTTCCGTGACATGTGGAACATGATGGGTCAGTCGGGGACGGCGCACCCCGCCGGTCGCTTGCGCATGTCCGCTCGCTCCAGCGAGTCGGGTTCGGCGGGCGTCAACGCGGCGCTCGACGCCCTCGCCGCAGTCAACGGGCAGGGCGCCGCCGCGATGCTCGCGATCCGGTACGGCAAGCGCGACCCGGCCTTCACGCAACCGGTCACCGTCGTGCGGGCCACGCCGCCGACGCTTTCGGCGGACGCCGTCCTCAACGCGGGATCCGTGGCCGCGCTCAACAAGCTGCTGATCGCCGAGGCCCAGGCCAACGCACTGATCGCCGCTATGGCGAAGGCGCTGTGGCGCGCCCGCGCGGCTCACGCGAAGCAGAACACTGCTGCCGCCAGGAGCCAGCTTCGGGCATCCGCGACGTTCGCCGGCCAGGCGGCCACGGCACTGAAGCGCGTTCAGTCGCTTCGCCCGGCCGCCGCCCGCGCATTGACCGCTGGCAGAGTTCCTGAGGTGCTCGCGTCAGACGCAGCGGTCACTGCGTTCCTCGCGTCGGTGAAGTCTCGCGGCATACCGGCGACGCTTCGCAGGCCGATGGGCAAGCTCGGCGTCGACAGCGCCGGCGTCGAGCGAGTGCGCGCGAGTGTCGTCAGCCAGAGGGCGTCCTCGGCCGTCGGGCCTGTCTTGATCGCACCGCTCCAGGATCGGACGCGTGCCAGCGAACTGAAGGGTCTGATCTCGGAGCTGTCGAAGTTCTCGTCGCGTGCGCGGAAGCACCCGATCGCGCGCTGACGGCGCATAGCGGCGCCTCCCGGAAGGCTCCGACTGCGAGACGCCTTTGGTTTACGGCGCGCAGACGTCGACGCGGTCGTTCGGCGTGTTCAGTGCGATCGCCGCGCCGGCCGCAGTCGTGACGGTGCCGCAGAGGTTGTAGACGCCGCCGCCGTCCGTTCCTGCCCGGTTGTGGAGGACGCCGGCTGCGTTCAGCGCTGTGCTCGCTGGCCCGACCGTCCCGTCCTGGTAGATCCCTCCGCCGAATGCCGCCTCGTTCGGATCGGACAGGGCCTTCGAGGAAGAGATGCTGCTGGTCGTGATCAAGAGGACGGTCGCACCGCTCTGGCTGACGTTGTAGATGCCGCCCCCAAGGCCGCCGACGGCCGTGTTCCCTATGACGCGTGAGCCGGTGAGGTGGAGCGTCGCGGTGTCTTCCGGGCTGCCGCCGACGTTTGCGATCCCGCCGGCACCGATCGTGGCCTGTCCGGGAACGGTGTTGAACGACACGCTGCTGTTCGTGATCGTCATGTCCGTGTCGGCTCCCGGGCTGACGTTGACGATGCCGCCGCCGCCCTGGCCGAGGGCCGTGTTGTGGTCGATGCTCGAGTTGGCGATCGTGAATGCATCCGGGATCGTCGCCGTTGCGCGCGGGCCCGCCGCCTGGAGGGCGAGCTCGGTGCGTCCAAAGCGGCCGAGCGAGAATGCGAATCGACCCGTCGCCCGCCCGCCGTCGGGGACGATGAACTCGTCGATGGATCCGCTGGCGAAGCTCACGATGCCACCCGCGAAGTCGGATGCGGTGTTGTCCATCACGCGCGTGCGCAGGAGGGAGACGTCCGAGAACTGCGCGGCGATCCCGCCCCCCATCGCCGCGGTGTTCGCGGTGATGCTCACGTCGCTCATGGAGACGTATGCGGCGAGGGTGGCGACGCCGCCGCCCGCGTTCAGGGACGCGTTGTGGATGATCGCGCCGCCGAGGATCGTGACGTTCGCGAAGCCTTGCGCGTAGATCCCGCCCCCGGCATCGTCCGCGGTGTTGTTTCTGATCGTCGTGTTCTTCACGGTCACGTTCGTGTCGGCGTCGGCGAAGATGCCGCCGCCGTCTCCGGCTGCGCCGTTCCGGATCGTGAGATTCATGACGATCGCCGTCGCCTCGTTCGTCACGGTGAGGACGCTGCCTGCGGCGTTTCCGTCGAGCACCGTTCCCGCTGTGCCGGCGAGCACGACCGGGCTGGCGATCGTCCAGTTGCCGCGGCAGAGCCCTTTCAGGAGCACGGCCCCGCCGCCGTCGATCGCGGTCTGTACGGCAGCCTGATCGGAGACGGTGCCCGTGCACGTGACGACGGCCGACGCGCTCGCCGAGCCGACGACGAGGAGGAGAAATGCGCTAGCCCCGAGGGCGACCACACCGAGAAGACGGCTCATCGGACGCAACTTCGCGGCAGCCGTGCCCAGTCCTCTGGGTGGCAATCGCCGACGCAGATCACGGTCTGACGCAGAGTGCGGCGAGGTCGATCCCGTATACCGGTTGGAAGACCTGGCAGCCCATCCGGGCTGAGAAGAAGTCGCGGCTGAGCTTGTTGCCGAGGGCGACCACGGGCGCTACGTTTCGGGCGGTGTCGACGTCGAGCGCGCCGTACGTCAGGTAGCGGCGCAGCCCCGAGAGCCGCGACGCCGCCGTGGTCTTGCGCCTGTAGGAAGGATCGTCGAATAGCGTTGGCGCATGGCCGAGCGCGTCCTCACGCTTCGCGAGCTGAACCGCGCGACGCTCGCACGACAGCTTCTCCTCGAGCGCAAACGGCTCTCCCCGACGGCGGTGATCGAGCGCCTCGTCGGCATGCAGGCGCAGTGGCCGTCGGCCCCGTATGTCGGCATCTGGACGCGCACGACGAGTTTCCGGCGCGAGGCGCTCGCGCGTGAGCTCGCGCGGGCGACCGTCGTCAAGGCGACGGTGATGCGGCAGACGCTGCACCTCGTCACGCGGCGCGACTACGCCCTTCTCCGCGCGGCCATGAGCGAGACGAACTTCCCGTCGGAGACGGCGACGGCGAAGCGGCTCGCACCGTCGGTGCGCGCGCTCGCCGAGGCGGGTCCCGTGAGGACGGAGGAGGCGCTCGTGCATCTCGAGCGCGAGCACGGGCTCACCGGCATCGATGCGCGCCGGGCCTGGCGTGCCGCGCGCGTCCGTGCGCACGTGCTGCACCACCACGAGACGGCGCTCTGGGACGCACGCCCCGAGGGGCGGTTCGTCGCGATCGACGAGCCGGAGGAGCACGTTCCGGTCGAGGCGCGCGCTGAGATCCTTCGCCGCTACCTCGCCGCGTTCGGTCCCGCGACCCGTAAGGACATCATGGGCTGGAGCATGATGCACGTGCCCGAGATCCAGCGGGCGCTCGATCACCTCGAGCCGCTGCGCCGCTTCCGCGACGAGCACGGCCGTGAGCTTCTCGACGTTCCTCGCGCGCCGCTGCCGGCTCCTGAGACTCACGCGCCCGTCCGCTTCCTTCCCAAGTGGGACAACCTCCTGCTCGCGTTCGCAGACCGAACGCGCGTTCTTCCGGAGCGCTACCGGAAGACGGTCATCCGCGTGAACGGCGATGTCGCGCAGACGTTCCTCGTCGACGGGCTCGTCGCCGGCACGTGGAGCGTCGAGAACGAACGGGTGATCGTGGAACCGTTCGAGCCGCTGTCGCGATCCCAACAGCGCGAGCTTGCCGACGAGGCCGCACGGCTGGAAGCGTTCGTCACACGGTGAGCACGATCTTGCCGCGCGCGTGGCCTTCCCCGAGGTAGTCGAGTGCCTCGGGCGTTTCGTCCAGCGGATAGCTCCTGTCGACGACGGGCGTCACCTTCCCGCTGTCGAGCAGTTCCTGGAGGACGGCGAGATCCTCCTTCGTGATCTTCGCGACGAAGAACGTCACCGTCTGGCTCCGCCCGATCCCGGCGAGCTTCATCCGTGCGATGTGCGGCAACGGCCCGAGTCCCCTGTTCTTCATCTTCGCGCCGACGACAACGACCGTGGCCTCGGGTGTCATCACGCGGCGGAGCTTCGAGAAGGAGCGGCTGCCGGCGATGTCGATGACGACGTCATAGCGCTCGCCGCTCCGCGTGAAGTCCTCCTTCGTGTAGTCGATGACCCGATCGGCGCCGAGCGCTCGAGCCTGCTCGACGTTCCCGGTCGAGCACACGGCCGTGACGTCTGCGCCGAGCGCCTTGGCGATCTGAATCGTGAACGTCCCGACTCCGCCCGAGGCGCCGTTGATGAGCACCTTCTGTCCTGCCTGGACCTGCCCATGGTCGCGCAGTGCCTGGAGGGCGGTGATCGCCGCGATCGGGACGGAGCCTGCCTCCTCGAAGGAAAGGCGAGCGGGCTTCGGCACGAGCCTCGGCCTCGCGTGCGACGGCGAACTCGGCCCACGACCCGCCCGAGGTGCCGAACACTTCGTCGCCGGGCCGGAACTCCTCGACGTCCTTGCCGACGGCTTCGACCGTTCCCGCGAGATCGGCTCCGACGGTCGTGCTCTTCGGGTCACGCAGCCCGCCGCCCATCAACCGCGCGAACCAGGGACCCGTCACGGAGTACCACTCGGCGGGGTTGACGGACGACGCCCGCACGCGCACGAGCAGTTGGTTGTCGTCGATCGCCGGGGGCTCGACCTCGCGGAGCTCGAGCACATCGGCGAGTGGGCCGTACCGCTCCTGGATGATCGCCTTCATTGTGTCCTCCTCCTCACGTACAGTGTAAGTGTGACTGCCGAGAGAGTAGACGTACAGCGTAAGTCTGTCAAGCCGCGCCGCACCCCTTTGAGCCGCGAGCGCGTCCTCCGTGCAGCCGTCGAGCTCGCCGACGCCAAAGGGCTCGAGGCGCTGAGCATGCGGAAGCTTGCGCACGAGCTCGGCGTGGAGGCGATGTCGCTCTACAACCACGTCAAGTCGAAGGACGACCTCCTCGACGGGATCGTGGAGACGGTTGCCACGGAGATCGACCTCGCCCTCGACGAGCCGGACTGGAAGGCTGCCACGCGACGGCGGGCGACCTCCGCGCACGCGGTGCTCACGCGACACGCCTGGGCGTGCGGGCTCTGGATGAGCGGGGAGTCCTTCAGTCCCGAGCGCATCGGCTTTGCGGATGCGCTTCTCCGTGGCCTGCGCGACGGCGGCTTCTCACCGGCCCTCACGTACAACGGGTTTCACCTGATTCAGGGCCACATCATCGGCATCGCGATGTACGGCGCGAGCTTTCAGTTCGACCCGGCCGACCTGAAAGAGCTGGCGGCTGAGTTCCTCGCGGAGTTCCCGTCCGGGGAGTTCCCCGATCTCGCCGAGCACATCAGGCAGCACATGGAGGAGAGCGACGAGCACGAGGGTGCGTTCGTGTTCGGCCTCGAGCTCATCCTCAACGGCCTCGAACGTCTCAGGGATGCTGCGTAAGCGCCGCCGCCACGCGCTCGGCGATCGCGGCGGTGGTGAGATTCGTGTTCGCCCGCGGGATCGTCGGCATGATCGACGCGTCGGCCACGAGCAGCCCCTCGACACCGAGCACGCGGCAGTCAGCGTCGACGACTTCGCCCAGCGGGCAGGTGCCCGCTGGGTGGAAATAGTTCCGCATCGTCGCTGTCACGTAGTCGGCGGGATCGACTCCGCCGGGCCGCAGCTCCTCGCCGAGCAGCTCCGAAACCGGCTCGGTGGCCGCGATCGTTCGCGCCAGCTCGATCGCCTCCAGGAGCGGTGCGAGATCCTCGTCGCGAGCGAGGAAGCCGCGCTCGACGTGCGGCGCATCCGACGGGTTGGAGGATTGCAACGTCAGCCGGCCTGTTGACCGTGGCTTCATGTGGAAGAGCGGCAGGCTGACGAGGAAGCGCCCATCCTCCGGGCCGCGGTAGATCCACGGCAGGAGATGGAGGTCCCAGCTACCCACCGGGCACGCCGAGCTCGCGGCGGTGATCACCGCGTGCGCCTCGAACAAGTGGTGCTCGGCGACGTGCGCCTCGGTCTCGGCCTGGAGTCGCGCCGTAGGCGCCCATGCCATCGCCGTTCCGTGGTGGTCGAGGAGGCGCTCGCCCACCGGAAGGTCGACTGCGAGCCCGGGGCCGATGCCGCTACGCAGGAGGATCGCGGGTGAGAAGTACGCGCCGGCGGTGAGAATCACCGTCTCCGCGTCGAACGTGCGGCCGTCTGCGCACACGACTCCCGTCGCGCGTGGGCCGTCGAGCACCACGCGGTCGACGAGCGCCTCGTCCACGATCTCGAGGTTCTCCCGGGTGCGGGCAGGCTCGAGGTACGCAAGAGCGGCGTTCCATCGCGTCCCGCCGACGACGTTGGCGGGGAACGGCGTCGCGTCGGCACCGACTGTCCGGGCGGCCTCGAGAAACGCGCGATGAAACGGCGCGGGGTGGTCGGTGTTGGCCGGGGCCGTTCGAAGCGCCTCCTCCGCGCGGTCGAGAAACGGCGCGAGCTCGTCGTACGTCCAACCGGCGCCCCACTCGTCGTAGTCGGCGGGCGATCCGCGCACCACCATGCAGGCGTTGACCGCCGACGAGCCGCCGACGATGCAGCCGCCGAGCGACCGCTCGTCCTCCCCGCCCGGGCCCCAGCCGTGGGTCTCGGCGATCGACCCGGCGTCGAGGATGTCGTCGGGCCACCTCCTCTCGCCCAGCGGGCCATAGTCCGGGCCGGCCTCGAGCAGACACACGGTGCGCGCCGGGTCCTCGCTCAGCCGCGCGGCGAGGACACAGCCCGCCGTTCCGCCGCCGACGACGAGCGTGTCGAACATGGCGCTAGAGGGAGGGCTGCGCGACGCCGATCATCGAGTCGCGTGTGACTGTGGCCGCCAGCTCGTCCTCCGTCAAGCCGTCGCTTCCGGGCGGGCGGCGTGGGACGACGAGGTAGCGAATGTCGGCGGTCGAGTCGACCACGCGAAGCTCGACGGCATCGTCGAGCTCGACCCCGAATTCACGCAGCACGCCCCGCGGATCGGACACAGCACGGGAGCGATAGGTGAGGCTCTTGTACCAGTCGGGTGGCGGCCCGAGCAGTGCCTTCGGATAGCAGGAGCACAGCGTGCACACCACCATGTGGTGGACGTCGTCCGTGTTCTCGAGAGCGACCACCTTGGCCGACGGGCCGGGGTCGAGGCCGAGCTCGTGCGCAGCGTCGATCGCGTCGTCGAGCAACCGCTCTTTGAACGCGGGGTCGATCCAGGCGCGTGCAACGAGCCGCGAGCCATTCGCGGGCGTCCGTGAGACGAGCCAGTCCATCCTCGCCCGAAGGTCTTCGCGCGACACGATCCCGTGTTCGACGAGATAGTCCGCAAGAGCACGGACGCGAGTGGCGACGGCCGGCTCGGCGAGCGGCTCGTGGTCGTGGGGATGGTCGTGATCGTGGCTCATGCGTCCTCGAGCCAGTGCGCGAAAACATCGATGTAGACATGGTCGTTCGCATCGCTCGCCAGGGCGACGAGGTAGAGCTGCTGCTCGGGCAGGCCGTCTCCGCCGTAGGCGCGTGTCTCGGGGTTCGGGTACGCCGAGTGGACGCGCGCGATCGTGCCTCGTCGGCCCTTCGCGTAGCCGGGCGTGCGGTGGTGCCCGACGTGCTCGCGATCCGACACGCGCACTGCGCTTCCGACGGCGTACGTCATCGATCGAGCCCGCCTGGTGCGAGCAGACCCTTCTCCGTGAGCACGGTCTCGACCGAGAAGAGCCAGCGCTCGTAGTAGGAGCGGTGCTCGTACTCGTCCGGGGGCATGCTCTCGATGCCTCGCCGGAGCTCGTCGGTGTTCATCGTCCCGTTCGCTCCAAGCGTGCCGACGATCGCGTCCATGAGCACCTCCCAATCGGCGAGCTCGTGCTCCGAGCGATCGATCGGCGCATCGGTGGCCATGCCGCCGCGATCGTGCACTGCGCGCGTCACGACGGGGATGGTAATGCGAAACTCTGGGCGTGGCGGCTCTCCACCCTCAGGCCCAGGCCGCTCTCGATGCGATGGCCGCTCTCGGGTATCCGCCGGTCTACGAGCTCGAGCCGCCCGTTGCCCGCGAGGTGCGGCGCGCGCACGTCCAGCTGTCCGCGATCGAGGTGCGCGAGGTCCGCGACCTCGACGCTGGGGGTGTTCCTGCGCGGCTGTACAGGCCGAGCGCCGACGAGGGGCTGGGGCTGCTCGTGTACTTCCACGGCGGCGGCTGGGTCGTCGGCGACCTCGAGACGCACGACGCGACCGGGCGGGCGCTCGCGGTGGAGAGTGGCCAGGCGATCCTCTCGATCGACTACCGGCTCGCGCCGGAGCATCCGTTCCCGGCCGCCCTCGACGACGCGATGGCGACCACGCTGTGGGCGTACGAGAACGCGGCGGAGCTGGGCTGCGACGCCGCTCGCCTCGCGGTCGGAGGCGACTCTGCGGGAGGGAATCTCGCAGCGGTGGTGGCGCAGTCCGGGACCGTGCCGCTGCGCTGGCAGCTGCTCGCCTACCCGGTGACGGACTGCCGCTGCAACACGGCGTCGTACGACGAGTTCGCCGACGGGCCGTACCTGACGAGGAAGTCGATGGAGTGGTACGTCGATCACTACCTCTCGGGCAGCGAGGGATCGCCCGACGATCCGCGCGTCTCGCCGCTACTCGGAACCGACGCGGCTCTCGCGACATCGCCACCGACCTTCGTGATCACGGTCGAGACGGACGTGCTCCGCGACGAGGGCGAGGCCTATGCGGCTCGGCTCGAGGCGCTCGGCGTCCCCACGACGCTGCGGCGGTACGAGGGCATGTTCCACGGCTTCTTCGCGCTGCCCGAGCAGATCGACGCCGGGAGAGAGGCGGTCGCGGAGGCCGGCGCGGCGTTCCGGCTGGCGATCGCCTAGCTGCCTGCTACGCGTCGATCGGAACGTCGTCCGACTGCGCGCGGAAGGCCTCTGAGGCCTCCCGGCTGTACGACCAGACCTGCTCCGAGCCCTGCGGGCGGATGCGCACGATCTCGAGCTCGAACGGATCCTCGCGCTCGATCAGCTCGAACGCGTAGTCCGTCGCGTCGAGGAACGTGTCGGCGACGTACATGGGGCTTGCGGATCCCGGTTCGTGCACCTGGTACCGCTCGTCGATCGGTGGGCTCCTCCGGCTCCGCTGCTCCGTCGCTTTCGGGCTCCTCGCTTCGCCGGCGAGCGCCTCGTCGATCTGCCGCTTCGAGACGTAACCGCGCTGGACGAGGATGTCGCCGAGCGTGCCGCCGTGGCGCCGCTGCGCGAGCAGCGCGCGCTGGAGGCCGCTCTCGGTGAGCAGCTCCTTCTCGACGAGGATCCGCCCGAGCTGGCGCGGGCCTTCGTGGATGCCGCCGGCGACGCCGTCGGCACCTCGCTGCACTGCGAGCGCCGCCGCCACCTCGACGGGCGAGCACGATCCTGTTGATAACGAGGAGCTCGCCGAGCAGCATGCCCGTGAGCTTCTGTTGCTTGAGCCAGTGCTCGAGCTCGTATGCGTCGATGAGTCCGCGCTCGATCAGAAGCTCGCCAAGGGGTCGCCAGGCAGCGTCGGGCATGGCAGATCTATCGGCAGCGAATGCGGCCGACTGAACGGTGTACCGAACTAGTAGAGAATCTCTTCCTTCTGGCGCTCTGCCCGCCGCCGCGCGGAGCGGATGAGAGACCACGCGACCGCGGCGAGCATAGGCATCGCCACGAGCACCATGGCCTCTTCCCACGCCACGGCGAGCCAGAGCGCGGCCGCGCCGGCGAAGAGCGTGACGACGACGATCCGCTGCTCTTCAGGCGGGAGACGGTTGTATCGGTCGATCATGTTCGCGACCTCCATCGGCAGGCGTGGGTCGCGCCGCCCGGCCCGTTCGTGTGTGTGTTGCGGTAGGTATCGCGCGTACGAGCGAATGTGCGATCCCTCGGCCGGTGATTCCGATCCAGCGAGTGCACCGACCGACCCCCCGATGGAGTAGGCTCCGAAGCCCGTGCGGAAGGGTCAGATCGTCCAGCTCGCCGTGCTTACGGCCCTCCTCGCAGCGGCGACGACGGCCGTGGCGCTGCTCGTTCCCTGGCTGCCCGAATCGGCGTCCGAGCAACGGGAAGGGATCGATTTTACGTTCTGGCTCGCGACCGGCATCTGCATCTTCATCTTCGCCGTCGTCGTGGCCGTGATCCTCTTCTCGGTGCTGAAGTTCCGCGCACGACCCGACGACGACACGGACGGGCCGCCGATCCACGGCCACACGGGCCTCGAGATCGCCTGGACAGCGGTGCCGGCCGTTCTCGTCACCGTGATCGCGGTTGCAGCGGCGGTCGTCCTCTCGCAGAACTCGAACGCCGGGTCGAACCCGCTCGTCGTCCGCGTGACGTCGGAGCAGTTCGCGTGGTCGTTCGAGTACGCGAACGGCCCGGCCCAGGGAGTCAAGACGGGGATGCTCCGGTTGCCGATCAACCGGCCCGTCCAGCTCATGCTGCGCTCGAAGGACGTCATCCACTCCTTCTGGGTGGCCGAGTTCGGCCAGAAGATGGACGCGCTCCCGTACGTGGACGAGTTTCCTCATCCGAATAAGCTCGTGATCACGCCGAACAAGCTCGGTACGTACGCGATCATCTGCACCGAGCTCTGCGGGCTCGGCCACTCGCTCATGCGCTCGCGCGTGGTCGTCATGCGGAAGGGCGCGTTCGACCGCTGGGCCGGGAGCCAGACATGAGGTTCTTCACACGACCTGGCCTCGGCCGCTGCCTGTGGATGATCCCGCTGTTCTTCGGGATCGGCGTCGGGATCATGGCCATCGTTCGCTGGCTCGAGGGCTGGGACCCGATCTGGCTGAGCGACGTCGTCGTCACGACGGCGCTCGTGACGATCCCGCTCGGCTTCCTCTCGGGCATCGGAGCCTTCGACTACTGGGCGCGCTACGCGATCGGCCAGCCGACCGAGCCGGAGGACCACTCGGGCCACGGCGCGCGCAGCTGGCGCGACTACTTCCGGGTCAACACCGACCACAAGGTGATCGGGATCCAGTACATCGTCACGACGTTCACGTTCTTCCTCGTGGGCGGCGTGCTGGCGATGATCTTCCGCGCCGAGCTCGCCAACTCGGGCTCGGAGGTGGTGGACGGGCAGACGTTCAACGGCCTCGTCTCGGTCCACGCCGCGCTCCTCATCTTCCTCTTCATCGTGCCGGTGTTCGCCGGGATCGGGAACTACGTCATCCCGCTCATGATCGGCGCCCCGGACATGGCCTTCCCGCGGCTGAACGCCCTGTCGTTCTGGCTGCTCCCGATCGCCGGCGTGATGATGCTGTCGAGCTTCCTCGTCCCGGGCGGCTCGTTCGCGAGCGGGTGGACGTGCTACGCGCCGCTCTGCACCGACCAGCCGCTGGGCAGCGTCTTCTTCAACATGGGCGTCCAGTGGGCGGGGACGTCGTCGATCATGACGGCCCTCAACTTCCTCGTCACGATCATCGCCATGCGCGCGCCGGGCATGACGTTCTGGCGCATGCCGCTGCTCGTCTGGGCGAACTTCACGACCTCGATGCTCGTCGTCCTCGCGACGCCGTTCATCGCCGGCTCGCAGTTCTTCGTCATGTTCGACCGCGTCATGCACACGAACTTCTTCGTCGCGGACGAGGGTGGCTACCCGCTCGGGTACCAGCACATCTTCTGGTTCTACTCGCACCCGGCCGTCTACATCATGCTGTTACCCGGCTTCGGGATCATCTCGGAGGTGATCTCGACGTTCGCGCGCAAGCCGGTGTTCGGGTATCGGCTGATGGCGCTGTCGCTCGTGGCGATCCTCTTCCTCGGCTTCTCCGTGTGGGCGCACCACATGTTCGTCGCCGGCATGGCGCCGTGGCTGCGCGTGCCGATGATGGTGACGACGCTGCTGATCGCCGTGCCGACGGGGATCAAGGTGTTCTCGTGGCTTGCGACGATGTGGGGCGGGCGTATCCACTTCACGACGCCCATGCTCTGGGCCGTGGGCTTCGTGTCGATGTTCCTCATCGGCGGCCTGTCAGGCATCTATCTCGGCACGGTGCCGATCGACATCCACGCCTCCGACACGTACTACATCGTCGCGCACATCCACTACGTCCTCTACGGCGGCTCTGTGTTCACGATCTTCGCCGGCATCTACTACTGGTTCCCGAAGATGACGGGTCGCATGTACTCGGAGACGCTCGGCAAGTGGCACTTCTGG
Organism: uncultured Actinomycetes bacterium; assembly: GCA_963724995.1. Lineage (GTDB taxonomy): Bacteria > Actinomycetota > Thermoleophilia > Gaiellales > Gaiellaceae > Gaiella. The sequence continues at coordinate 5,912 of CAVRXC010000013.1, read as the reverse complement.
CTGACGTTCATCGCCTTCAACGCGACGTTCTTCCCGATGCACTGGATCGGGCTCCAGGGGATGCCGCGCCGCGTCGCCGACTACGCGCCGGAGTTCGAGAGCTGGAATCTCTTCATCTCGATCTCGTCGTTCTGCCTCGGCGCGTCGATGCTCATCTTCCTCTACAACATGATCACGAGCTGGGCTCGTGGCCCAAGAGCGGTCGCGAACCCGTGGCGTGCACACTCGCTCGAGTGGCAGGTCTCGTCCCCGCCGCCGCTGTTCAACTTCACGGAGATCCCGCAGATCGTCGGGGGGCCGTACGAGTACGGCGTTCCCGGCGCACGCCACGCGGTCTTTTCCGAAGACGGCGCGACGGTGCTCGAGGACGCTCCTGCCGAGACGGAGGAGGCGCACCTGTGAGCGATCCCCTCCACGTCCTCGTCGTCGCCAACGAGACGGTCGTCGGGAAGAGCCTGCTCGCGTCGCTCGAGAGCCGCGCGGCCAACGGGCCGCTTCGTGTCACGGTCGTGTGCCCCGTCAACCACCCGCGCGACGGCTACGTCGTCTACGAGGACACGCGCCATGCCGCTGCGAGGAGACGCCTCGACAGGACGCTCGAGATCCTGCGCGGCGAGGGCATCGCCGCTGACGGCTTCGTCGTCGACGCCGACCCGGTCGACGTCGTCCGCGATGCGTTCTCGCAGCTCGAGCCGCCGCCGCACGAGGTCGTCGTCTCCACGCACCCCGAAGCGCAGTCGAGCTGGATGCGTCGCGACGTCGTCGGTCGCATGCGCGCGGCGGTCAACGTTCCGGTCGAGCACGTCGTCGTCGATCTCGCGGCCGAGGACGGGGAGTCGAACGTTCTCGTCCTCGCGAACGAGACGCTCGTCGGCGAGCCGTTGCTTGCGGCCATCCGCGAGCGGGCCGCGCGTGGCCCGGCGAGCTTCCTCATCGTGTGCCCGCAGGACGACCTCGGCATGTCCGCTCATCCGGAGGCGGAGCAGCGTCTGCGGCGCGTCGTCGGGATGCTGCGCGCGGAGGGCATCGACGTCCACGGACAGATCGCCCACCCTGACCCCTTCACGGCGGCGAAGCACGCGGTCTACGACGAGCGCTGCGACGAGATCATCGTCTCGACGTTCCCGGGCACGAAGCTCTCGAGCTGGCTCCGTGGAGGCCTCGTCGACCGGCTGCGCAAGGAGACGAAGCTGCCCGTGACCCACGTCGAGTCGGAGCCCGCCCGGGAAGAGGTGAACGTCTAGTGGTCGCCGCCGCTCACACAATCAGCCCGGCCGGCTGCGAATCGTCGCCTGCCGGCGTCCTCAGTCGCGCTCGTATTTCGGCCAATACGAGCGCTCCCTGCGTCCTGGGCATGCTCGGTTCTCGCGCGGCCGGACACGACCGTGTGAACGGCGGAGACCACTGATGGCTTCGCACGCCGTTGCGCACGACCACCACGACGAGCATCCGCCGATCGCGAACCAGTCGTCCCGCGTCGACCCGCGGGTGCTCGGCATCCTCCTCTTCATCGGGTCGGAGATCATGCTCTTCGGCTCGTTCTTCGCGGCGTACTTCTTCGTCCGCGTCGTCAACGGCTATCCGTGGCCACCGGAGGGTGACCACCTGCCGGTCTACGTCGCCGGCGTCAACACCGTCATCCTCGTCACGTCGAGCTTCACGATGCACTGGGCGCTCCAGTCGATCAAGCGCGGCCATCGCGCCGGGCTCAAGGCCGGGCTCGTGCTCACGCTCTTCATGGGCACGACGTTCCTCCTCACCCAGATCGCCGAGTACGCGCGTGTGGGCTTCGCGCCGGGAGACAACGCGTTCGCGACGATCTTCTACTGCCTCACCGGCCTCCACGGAGCGCACGTGTTCGTCGGGCTGACGCTGCTCCTGTTCGCGACGATCAGATCGTTCCGCGGCCACTACTCGCCCGAGCACCACCACGGCGTCGAGCTGCCAGGCATCTACTGGCACTTCGTCGACGTGATGTGGATCGTCGTCTACGTCACCATTTACATTCTTTAGGGACGACAGCGCATGGCTCGCCGGAATCCGTTCCGCTCCGAGGCCGAGGCGTTCAGGCTGCTGCTCGTCACGATCGTCGCCTTCGCTGCGATAGCGGCGGCGAGCCTGCTGGGCGGCTGGATGCTCGGCGTTCCCGTCTGGCTCGTGGTCACGGCGATCGCCGTCTGGTACTACCTCCGCCCGCTACCGGACGACCGGGCGGCGCAGGCGCCGGCCACCGGGAGCGACCCGGGCGAGCTGCGCCTTCTCGTCGTTGCCAACGAGACGGTGGCGGGAGCCGAGCTGCGAGAGACCGTCAAACGGGCGGCCGAAGATCACCGGGCACACGTGCACGTCGTCGCGCCGGCCCTCAACTCGAAGGTGCGGCACTGGGCGTCGGACGAGGACGGCGCGCGCTCGGCTGCACAGGCACGCCTCGACGCGAGCCTCGCGCGCCTGTCGGAAGCCGGCGTCGACGCGAGCGGCGAGGTCGGCGACGCCGACCCGATTCAAGCCATCGAGGACGCGCTGCGGACGTTCGGCGCCGACGAGATCGTGATCTCCACCCATCCGGAGGGGCGCTCGAACTGGCTCGAGCGCGGTGTCGTCGACGCGGCGCGAGCGCGGTTCGCGGTTCCGATAACGCACGTCGTCGTCGATCTCGACGCCCAATAGGCTCCAGACGCGACGAGGGCCTCCGCAGAGGCCCTCGCGCTCTAAGCGTGCTGCTGGCTACTAGCGGGTGAAGTTTGCCGAACCCGCCGCGGCGCTTGCTCCTGTGTTGCACGGAGCGACATGTGGCCCACCAGCGCCGCAGTGCGGCGCACAGATCGCGCCGGCCGCGTTGCAAGCTCGTGAACACGGGAGTGCATGCCCAACCAGGCGGGCATTGCTTCGAGCTCGTGCACGCTGTGGAGCCTGCGCAGAACAGTGTTCGCGACGCAGACGCAGCAACCCTCGACGTTCGCATTGCAGTAGCAGCACGGGCCGCTCGGGCACGTTGTCCCGAGAGCACACCCGCTCGTCGTCGCACACGCCAGCGACGTCTTGAGATCAGCGGATGCGGTACCCGCTGAGATCAGCGATCCGGCGCCGAGCGCTGCTGCGCCCACGCCGGCTCGCTTGAGCAGCTTCCCTCTTGTAACGCGTGTTTCCGATGCAGCCATCAATGACCCTCCGTTTAGACGACACCGTATTAGCGCACACGACATGCGATCTGTCGATACCGCAGCTGCGGTATCTCCGGAAACGACGAGGGCCTCCGAAGAGGCCCTCGCGCGTGTCTCTTGAACGTACCGCGCTAGTTGCCGGCGCGACTCGTGCGACCGCTGCCTGCCGGTGCGCCGCCGCCGCACGGGGCGATGTGCGGCGTGCCCGAGCCGCAGTGCGGCACACACACGCCCGCCTGTCCGCACGTGTTTGCCTGGCAGCCCCAGCCTGGCGGGCACTGGCTCGAACTGACGCACGTCTTCAACGCCGCGCAGAACACGTCGTCGAAGCAGTTGCAGCAACCCTCGGTGTTGATGGTGCAGTAGCAGCACCCGTTCCCACCCGGGCAGGTGTCGTACCCACAGCCGACCGAGACGCATACCGCCGATGTCTTCAACGCCGCGCTCGACCCAGTGGCGGTCACCAGCGATCCGGCGCCGAGAACTGCTGCCCCCACGCCGGCCCGCTTGAGCAGCTTCCCTCTCGTTACTCGCGTTTCCGATGCAGCCATGAATGAACCTCCGTCTAGACGACCCGTATTAGCGCACAGACGGGTCGGTATGTCGATACCGCATCTGCGGTATCTCCAGAAACGACGAGGGCCTCCGCAGAGGCCCTCGTCCTGACGCCATTTCCACGATCTAGCCTACGTCTGAGGCCTTCCTTCCGCCGCTCACCCTGGCCGGGCCTCCATCAATGCAGAAGTTGTGCGGGCTGTTCGCGCCGCAATGCGGTGCACACACGCCAGCACCACACCCGGTGTTGGCGATGCAGCCCCAACCGGGCGGGCACTGCGATGAGCTCGTGCACGTGGCAAGACCGGCGCAAAAGACGTTCTCGGTGGCGATGCAGCAGCCTTCGGTGTTCGTGAAGCAGTAGCAACAGCCGCTGCCACCCGCGATTGGTACGCAGCCACCGCCACCGAAGCAGCCACAACCGCCGGCGCCGACACACGCCTTCGTCGTTGCGAGCCCCGCGCCCGCCGTCGATGCCGTGAGCATCGATCCGGCGCCGAGCATCGCCGCGCCGACTCCTGCCCGCTTGAGCAGTTTGCCTCGCGTTACTCGCGTTTCCGATGTAGCCATGAACGGTTCCTCCGATTGGACGACGAACGTAGTAGGTCTACTTGCCCGCGAAGCTTCCCGCGGCCGACGCCGATCCGCTGACGCACGGCACCTTCAGCGGTCCGTGATACCCGCAGGGCGGCACACACGCGCCGTGTGTTGGCGTCGTGCCGCACCCACCGGTCGCGCATGCCCACCCTGGCGGGCACTGCCCCGAGTTCGTGCACTGCGTCAGGCCTGTGCATGTGACGTTCTGCATGCAGATGCAACAGCCTTCCAGTGTGACGGCGCAGTTGCATCCGCAGTGGCTCATGCACGGCTGGAACGCCGAGCCACAGCCGCCGGCGGCGATGCAGGCCGTCGACGGAGCGGCCGCCGCACTCGCGCCCGCCGCGCTGATCATCGATCCCGCTCCGAGCGCGGCAGCACCAACGCCGGCACGCTTGAGCAGCTTGCCTCGTGTTACGCGCGTTTCCGATGCAGCCATAAGTGAGTCCTCCGTCTAGACGATCCTGTATTAGCGCACAAAACACGCGGGGTGTCGATACCGCAGCTGCGGTATCTCCACGTTCAGCGCTACGCCGTCTGGAGCGCGGCGATCACCGAGGCGAGGGCGTCCTTCGGCGTGTCTGCCGAGATGTCGTAGGACGTCGCACCGGCCGCGAGCTTCGCGACGGCCTCGATACCCGCGCCGCCGACGCGGTCGAGGTTGTCGATGCGGGTCGAGAGCAGGTGCGCGGCCCTTCCGGCCGGAATCTCTCGGAACTGCTCGTCGACGAACGCGATGAAGCACGTGACATCGACCTTCGTCGGCTTCGTGATCGCACCGACGCGGCTCGTGATGCCCGTTCCCGCCGGCGGCGGCCACGAGGCGCGCGCCGGCGTCCTGCGGGACATCCAAGGCCGGGGTCGCAGGGACGACGGCGCCGGTCTCGAGGTCGACGGCCACGAACGGGGAAACGTGCAGGTCGAGGCCGGACCGCTCGAGCTTGCGGTGCCCGAGCGTGGCGAGGTAGGGAGGCAGGATCGGCGGGAGCAGGCCGACGGCGTCGCCGAGCACGACGAGGCCGGAGTTCACGTACGCGGCGTCGTCGCGATCGAACGCGGCGACGTGCTCGAACTGTGCAAGCAGGCACTCGGCCACGAGGCCGAGGTCGAGCGTCCGCACGAGAGCCCGGCTCTCGGCGTAGACGATGTGGTATCGCTTCGTCTGGTCGTCGTCCGACCCGTCGGCGAGGAGCACCGAGTAGTACGGCCTCACCTCGTCGTCGTCGACACGGTACGAGCCGAGCACGTCGTCGAGCCAGGCCGCGCACGCCATCGAGTTCGTGCGGACGCCGAAACGGACGTCACCGACCTCGTACGCGTGTTGCACCACCCACCCGAGGTGGTCGAGTTGATCCATTCAGTCCGAGCGCGGAACCTCTCGGCGAATCATCTGCCGCTCGTCCCCATGTTCGCGGGCATGGGCGCGCATGTGCTCGGCACCCTTGCTCGGCTCGACGAGACCCAGCTTGCGGAACTGCCGCATGAGCGTCTGTACCTGCGGCCCCACGGTCTCCGGGGTCGTCTCCTGCGCTTCTGCGAGATCGACGACGGTCTCCTTCACCGTCGCCGTGCCGTCGCAGAGCTGCATGACGAGCGACG
>CAVRXC010000012.1:0-8725 GCA_963724995.1 uncultured Actinomycetes bacterium | reverse complement strand
CCCCAGCCGCGGCGGTTCGCGCTGCGCGATCCGTGCGAGCGTCGCGAGCATCGCGGCGGCGTCGGCGAGCTCGGCGGGTCTCCAGTGGGCATGCATGTCGATCATGACCGTCTCCTCGTTCAGTCGTTCGGCGGACGATGTGTAGGCAAATCTAACTCCTATTCGCGGACGGTGCTCGGGTTCTTCTGGTCTACCCGCTCCACGGCTGACCGCAGCCGCGCTATCCTACGCACGGGAGCGGGAGAGCCCACGTGACCCGGATCGCCAGCGTCAAGCCCCATCCCGATCCCGGTTCACCTCAACGAACAAGCCAGGCTTCGGAGTGGAGATCGACTGGGACTACGCGAAGCGCTACGCGGCCTGAGGCCGGTCGCTCGCTGACCGCGATCGTGGACGATCGTGTACCCGAACTGAGCGAGAGAGGCGGACAGACATGCACTGCGGCGTGATGGTGACCGGCTACAACCAGGGCGACTGGGAGCGCCTGATGGCAGGAGGACTACACCCGCCCGCCCGACGGTGTCGGACGCCGCGAACATGGACGACACCCTCTACATGGGCGAGCTGGTCGAGCCGCTCGGCTTCGATTCCATCTGGGCCACCGAGCACTACGGCTCGGCCTACTCCATGCAGCCGAACCCGCTTGCAGTACCTGGCCTACTGGGCCGGCCGCACCAGCCGGGTCGACGTGGGGACGGCGGTCATCGTGGCCCCGTGGTGGAATCCCGTGCGGCTGGCCAGCGAGATCTCCATGCTCGACATCCTGCTGAAGGGCCGCCGCCTGCACCTGGGGATCGGGCGCGGCATCGCGCCCCACGAGTACGCCTCGCTCGGCTACCCGATCGGCGAGTCGCACACGTACTTCTACGACGTGGTCAGAGCCCTCAAGGCGGCCGACGGCGCCGAGCGCTTCACCTTCGACGGCGAGGTCTACAAGATTCCGCCGACCACCATCCGCCCGCAGGCCCGCCACAAGGGCGATCTCACCACGCGGATCAAGGCGGCGTTCACCACCCAGGCCTCGGCGCGGCTGGCCGCCGAGAACGGCCTCGGGCAGATGTTCGTCGCCGGCGCCGACCTCGACGAGATGACCGCGCAGGTGCGGCAGTTCAACACGATCCGCGCCGAGCTCGGCCTGCCGCCGGACCAGCCCACCACCCTGCTGTGGATGTACTGCGCCGAGACCGCCGTCGGAGGCCGAAGAGGGCTGGGAGTACTTCCACAACCAGCTCCTCGCCGCCCAGCACCACTACTTCGAGTGGAACAACCCGGGCTTCGCGGGCATTCCCGGCTACGAGGAGTACCTCAAGCGCCAGACCGCCGACGTCGGCGTGGCCGACGCGGGCCTCGCCGCGCGCCGCGCCACCCAGCCCATCGGCACCCCGACGAGATCATCGACAAGATCCAGACGCTGCAGCAGGCCATCAGCCTCGAGATGCTCGTCATCCACATGTTCTACGGCGGGATGCCCCGAGCCAAGGCCGAGAAGAGCCTTCGCCTCTTCGCCGAGAAGGTCCTGCCCGCCGTGCAGGCCATGCCCACCCCGATCAATCCCGCCTCGCTGGGCCAGCCCGGGAGGTGACGTCTCCGGTGAGGCCATGAGCATCGCGGGCGATCTCGCGCGCTTTGTGACGGGCACGAGCGTCGACGACCTGCCGCCGGGCGCGCTCGAACCCGAGCGGAATGCGATCGCCAGCGCCGCGATGGGCGTGGACACCGTCTCGTCGCCGGGGCTTATTGGTGCGTGCGAGTGCACGTCTCGACGGACGACCTCGAACGGGATTTACCGCAGCCGCTCGAGCGCGGCCTGAGGCGCCGAATGCCGTCTTCTGTGCTAGATTGCGCCCTCACGACATATCGTCGAGGAGGTGACCATGGCTGACCTGACGCGTACGATCGAGGTGAAGCCTCTCGCGCTGCACATCGGTGCCGAGATCTCGGGCGTCGATCTCAGTTGGCCGCTCGACGTGGCGACGCGGACAGCAATCAACGACGCTCTCCTGCGCTGGAAGGTCGTCTTCTTCCGGGGCCAGCACCTCGACCACCGGGGCCACGTCGCCTTTGCGCGACAGATGGGCGAGCCGACCATCGGCCACGCCGTGTTCGGCCACATCGAGGATTTCCCCGAGATCTACTCGGTCGCCAAGTTCCGCACGGCTCAGACCAATCGTGGTGCGCGCCCGCAGCGACCGTGGACCGGATGGCATACGGACATCACCGCCGCGTTGAACCCTCCCAAGGCTTCCATCTTGCGCGGCGTGACCATTCCGCCCTACGGCGGCGACACGTTCTGGACCAATCTAGCGGTGGCCTACCAGGGTCTCTCGGAGACGATGCGCGGCATCGTTGACGGGCTGCGCGGCGTCCATCGGTTCCAGGCGCCCGCCGGTACCGCCAAGAGCCAGGCCTACGACGAGAGCGTCCGCCGCCGGGAGCTGGAGACCGAGCATCCGATCGTGCGCGTGCATCCCGAGACGGGAGAGCGCGTCCTGTTCGTCAGTCCGTCGTTCCTGAAGACGATCGTCGGCCTCACGGCCCGCGAGAGCGAGGTGATGCTCGATCTGCTCTGGGAGCATGTCGTGCGCCCCGAGTACACGGTGCGGTTCAAGTGGGAGGCAGGCGACATCGCGATGTGGGACAACCGGGCGACGTCGCACCTGGCGCCGACCGACATCTTCGATTCGGACTTCGATCGCCAGCTCTACCGGATAACGCTCGTGGGCGACGTGCCCGTGGGGGTGGACGGTCGCCCCTCGGTTGCGATCAAAGGGGAGCCTATCTTGGCGGTCGAGACCGAGCTCACAGCGGCCGCCGGCTGAGAGCTCCGAGCCTTACCCCGCGTACTCGCCGCTGCCGCCAGCCTGGCGGTGGGCGAAGTTGAGTCTCAGCAGGTGCTGGGTGAAAGCGCCGTAGGTGGTCGGCTCGTATTTGGGCGGGTTGTCCGGGCCGACGCAGCTTGCGACCGGCTCGACGACCACATCGTGGTTCGGCCCGAGAAAGAACGGGCAGGCGTAGCGCGAGTTGTCGTTGTGATTGATGACGCGGTGAGGCGTCGCCCGGAAGCGATCGTTCGAGTAGCGCGCCAGCATCGCGCCGGTATTGACGACGAACGTGCCCGGCACCGCCGGCGGCCTGATCCAGTCGCCCTCGGCGGTGCGCACTTCGAGGCCCGGGAGCTTCGACTGCGCCAGGAACGTGATGAAGTTGTTGTCGGTATGCGGCGCGAAGCCGAACTCGTTGTCCTCGGGCGAGTGGGTGCGGCGGGTAGTGGATCAGACGAATCGTGCAGTTCGGCTCGGCGAAGGCCGCCGAGAAATAGTCGGCCGGCAGGTCGAGTGCCAGCGCGAACAGCGGCACCAGCCGCGTCGTCATCGCCTCCATCGCCCGATAATACGCGGTCGTCGCGGCGCGGAACTCGGGCATATCCTCGGGCCAGCGGTTCAGCCCGACAAGCGGCTTGTTGTTGACGATGTCGGGGTGGTCGGGGGCGCGATCGCGGGTGATGTAGAAGCTCTCGCTGAAATTCGGCTTGGTGTTCTTGTTGACCGGCGAATGGCGCACGACCTGCCCGCCGAAGGGCAGGTAGCCGATGTTGTACTTGCCGACCTTGAGCGCGAGCTTGTCCCCTTCGGGGCGCGCGAAGAACTGCTGGGCGACGGCGAAGGTGCCATCGACCAGCTGCTGCGGTACGCCATGATTGGCGACGACGAGAAACCCGGTGTCTTCGCAGGTGCGAGCGATGGCACGCGCCAGCGGCGCTGCCGCGCCCGCCTCGCCGGCGAGATACGCGCCGATATCGAGCACCGGAATGCGGCCCTGGTCCGAGGCCTCATGTCCCATAACCGTGGCCTCCATGGATCGCGCGCCAGACCCGCTCCGGCGTGACGGGCATGTCGAGGTGTTCGACGCCGAATTCGGCCAGCGCGTCGACGACCGCGTTGACGACCGCGCCGAGCGCCGGTGTCGTGCCGCCTTCGCCGCCGCCGCGCAACCCGAGCGGGTTCGACGTCGAGGGCACTTCGCTGAGCTCGGTCACGAACGACGGCAGCGCGTCCGCGCGCGGGAGCGCGTAGTCCATCAACGTCGCGGCGGTGAGCTGACCGGTCGGCTCGTCGTACGCGCAGAGCTCCCAGAGCGCCTGGCCGATGCCGGCAGCGATGCCGCCGTGCGTCTGGCCGTGCAGGATCATCGGATTCACCGCGCGTCCGACGTCGTCTACCGTCGTGTGTCGCACGACTGCGACGACGCCGGTGTCGGGATCCACTTCCACTTCGCACACCGCGCAGCCGTACGGATACGACGGCACCGGCATGACCTCGGTGCACGCGCCAACGAGCGGCTCGCCCGAACGCACGGCGGCCGCGGCGGCCTCGAATAGATCGACGGAGCGGTCGGTGCCCTTCACGGTGAACCGGCGCCCTGCGAACTCGACGTCGGGCTCCGCGGCCTCGAGGAGCGACGCAGCGATGCGCCGGCCTTTCTCGACGATTTGATCCGAGGCTTTCGCCATGACGACGGCGCCGAGCCGCATCGACCGGCCGGACGCCGTCCCGCCTCCGACCGGCATCAGGTCCGTGTCGCCGGTGATGATCTTCACGTGCCCCAGCTCGACGCCGAACCACTCGGCGATCAGCTGGGGGAAGCTCGTCTCGTGTCCCTGGCCGGCGGACAGCGTGCCGAGGACCACCTCGATCCGGCCTTCCGGCCGCACGGTGATCTCCGCACGCTCGCGCGGATCGCCGGTGTTCAGCTCGATGTAGTGCGCGAAGCCGATACCGCGGTACCGTCCGCGCCGGCGCGCATCGGCGCGCCGGGACTCGAATCCCTTCCAGTCCGACAGCTCGACCAGGCGGTCCAGGGCGGCGGCGTAGTCGCCGCTGTCGTAGACGAGACCGACCGGGTTGCGATACGGCATTGCGTTCGACTTCACTAGATTTTTCCGCCGCAGCACGATCCGATCGAAGCCGTGCCGCCGCGCGGCGAGATCGATGAGCCGCTCGATGACGTACATGATTTCCGGGCGACCGGCGGCGCGATAGGGAGACGTCGGCGCCGTGTTGCTCAGCACGGCCCGGCCGCGCAGCGACGCGGCGGGCACGTGATACACGCTGGTCGAGACCCCGATCCCTTTGGCGAGCGGGATGAAGGAGACGGTGTGTGCGCCGACGTTGCTTGTGTTGCGCGCGCGGTACGCGAGGAACGTCCCGTCGACGTCGAGCGCCAGCTCCGCGTGGACCACGAGATCGCGAGCGTGGGTGTCACTGAGCAGCGATTCACGACGATCGCCCGTCCACTTCACCGGTCGACGCACGCGCCTGGCCGCCCACGCGACCAGCGGATACTCCGGATAGCAGGGATTGCGCGTGCCATAGCTGCCGCCGACCTCGCGCGCGATGACGCGGACGGATTCCGGCGGCACGCCGAGGACGACGGCGACATCGTTGCGAATCCGCCACGACCCGCCTGATCCCGCGTAGACCGTGTACCGCCCGGTCGACTTGTCGAAGTCGCCGACGGCGGCGCGCGGCTCCATCGGCACGCCGGTCACACGGTTGATGCGGCTATCGAGCGTGACGACGTGCGCGGCGCGCGCGAATGCGGCCTCCGTCGCGGGGGCATCCCCGGCCTCCGTCTCGACGGCCACGTTCGACGCGCACGCATCCCACACGGCGGCTGCGCCAGCCGCGATCGCGTCCGTCGCCGTGACGACCGCCGGCAGCGGCTCCCACTCCACGGTGACCCGCTCGGCGCCGTCGCGCGCGGCGAGCGCCGTCTCGGCGACGACCATCGCGACGGGCTCGCCGACGAAACGGGCGCGATCGACGGGCAGGGGCAGGGGATCCGAGACGAAGAACGGCGAGCCGTCGGGGCTCTTGAGCGGCACTTCGTGTGGATTCGTCGGCACGGGCCGATGTGACATCGCCTTGAGCCCGTCCGCGACGAGATCCGCGCCCGTCAGCACGGCGACCACACCCGGGCTCGCCAGCGCGGCCGCGGTATCGATGCGCACGATGCGCGCGTGCGCGTGCGGCGAGCGGACCATCGACGCGTACGCCTGGCCGGGAAGGTTGACGTCGTCCGTGTAACACCCGGCGCCGGTAACGAGGCGCGCATCTTCCCGGCGACGTACGGGCTTGCCGACGCCTTCCGGCGCCGAGCGGGTGCGCGAAGCGAGAAACGACACGCGCACTACTGTATCGCGAACCTTGGCCGGGATGTGGTGAGTTGACCGGGCGGCCCCATCGTCGTATACGACGAGCGCGGGGCGCGGATCACCGCTACCGCGGGCTCTCGTTCAACGAGAGGGTGTGCACCGAGTGAGGAGAGACGCAATGGCGGAGTTCGACCTGATCGTCCGCGGCGGTCGTGTCATCGATCCCGCCTCCGGGATCGATGGTGTTCATGACGTCGCCGTAAAAGACGGAACGATTGCGCAGGTAGCGCCGCGGATCGCGGGCACGGCCGCGCGCACGGTCAACGCGCGGAATCAGCTCGTGATCCCCGGCATGATCGACACGCACGGCCACATCTACCAGCACGTCACCGGCGACTTCGGGATGAACCCGGACGAGGTTGGCATTCGCTCGGGCGTGACCGCCGTCGTCGACCAGGGCGGCGCCGCCCCGCTCACCATCCAGGGCTTCCGGAGATTCATCAAGGACCCGGCCGCCACGCGCGTCTATGCCTTCGTCTCGAACTACCTCGTGGGCGGTCTCCTCGGACATCGTCATGTCGGCCTCTATGGCCCGCACGGTATCAACGTCAAGGAAACGATCAACGCCATCGAGAAGAACCGCGACATCGTCAAGGGCATCAAGTGTCACGCGGAGGTCGGCGGCTACTCGCGCTGGGGCATCGAGACGTTGCGTTTGGGTAAGGAAGCATCGCGTGCCACCAAGGTGCCGGTCTACGTTCATCTCGGCCGCCTCTGGGCGGAGGAGAACGGGACGACGATCGATCCCGACAGCGTCATCGACGACGCGTTGCCGCTCCTCGACCCCGGCGACATCCTCGCGCATCCGTTCACGAAGCATCCCGGCGCGTTCGTGTCGCGCGAGGGCAAGGTGCATCCGCTGATCTTCGAAGCCATGGCGCGTGGCGTCCGCATCGATGTCGGCCGCGGCGGCCACATGAGCTTCAACGCCGCGCGCATTGCCCTCGACGCGGGTGTCGTGCCGTTCACCATTGGCGGCGACATCCATGGCTACACGATCCGGCGTCGCGACGAGAGCAGTGTCTGGGGCGCGGGAGCGTTCGGAGGCGAGCAGGGTCAGCTGACGACCATCGGGGGCACGGGTGCCTTCTCACTCGTCCAGGTGATGAACGAGCTCATCGCGCTGGGCGTCGGCCTCACCGACGTCATCCGCATGGTGACGGTCAACGCGGCGAGCATGCTCGGCTTGACGGACGAGCTGGGCTCGCTGGCGCCGGGACGTGTGGCGGACGTGTCCGTCCTAGCCGTCGACGAGGACGACTGGACGTTGCAAGACAGCCTGGGCGTGCGCATCAAGACCGACAAGCGTCTGAGGCCGGTGCTCGCGCTGCGCGCAGGCAAGGTGCATCGCTCGCGGTCGCCGCTGCTGGAGGAGCAGGTTCCGGAGGTGGCGTAACCCTGGCCGCGTTGAAGCCGACGGCGCGCTCTGATCAGCGCCGCAAATCAGCTGCCGCCGAGCGCCTTGCGCAAGTCCTCACCCTGGGACTTCCACCACTGGTGCAGGACGGTGATGTCGGTGCCGACGGAGAAGTGCCGGACGCCCATGTCGAGGAAGTACTTCGCCTGATCCGCGGTGGCGATCTCGGCGCGGGGCGGCACGCCCATCTTGATGGCCGTTTCGAACACGCGGCGCTCCACCACGCGTAGCTCCGGGGAGTAGCGCTCGCCGGCCTTTCCGATGCCCATCGAGTAGTCGGAGCCGCCCCACTGCACCATGTCGACACCCTTGACGGCCAGGACGTCGTCGAGCGTGTCGACCGTCCCCGGCTTCTCGATCATGATGGCGACGACGATGTCGCGCAGGGCCTGCACGTAGGCCTTGCCGCCGCCGTAGCCCATGTACGTGAACCGACGGGTGGCCACGCCGTAGGTGCCTTTGTCCTCCGGCGTCTCCGGGCGCACGATGCGCACGCAGTCCTGCACGTCGGCGGCGGAGCGACAGTCGGCGAACAGGATGCTGTGGAAGCCGGACCCGATCGCCCGTTGCGCGAGGAAGCCCCGCGGCTCCTGGTCGACCTTGAGCTGCATCGACATGTTGTAGATGTCCGCGGCTCGCGCGAGGTTGTCGAGGTCGTGGAGGTCGAAGGGGCCGTACTCGCCCACGAACTCGACGTAGTCGTAGAGGCCCGTGTGCCCGATGGCTTCCACGACGGACGGCCACGTGGTGTGAATGTGGGTGGACAGCGTGGGCTTGTTGGACTTCAGGAGCTCGCGCAGCTTGTTGGGTCTCATGTCGTCTCTCCTATCGTTTCCATCCCAGCCAGTCACAGACAGCCCGGCCCATGACCAGCTCGAGGTCGCGGCCCTTCAGCCAGGGCAGCTCTTCCGTGAACAGCGTCACGCACTGACGCCACGGGCACGGCATGCGCGTGATGTCGGTGCCCCAGAACCAGCGCGCGGGGCCGAAGGCGTCGTAGAGCCGGCGCAGGTTGTCGTGGATGTCGCGAAACGGGTAGGGCTGATCGGAGTAGCTCGGCGCGCCGGTCGCCTTCATCGCGACGTTCGGATACT
>CAVRXC010000011.1:0-108094 GCA_963724995.1 uncultured Actinomycetes bacterium | reverse complement strand
CATGAACCAGATGCAGGGCGGCGGCTCGAAGGTGATGAGCTTCGGCAAGAGCCGAGCCAAACGGATGTCGCCGGACACCCCCAAGGTGACGTACAAGGACGTCGCGGGCGCGGACGAGGCGGTGGAGGAGCTCCAGGAGATCAAGGAGTTCCTCGAGAACCCGAAGAAGTTCCAGGCGCTGGGGGCGCGGATCCCGAAGGGCGTGCTTCTCTACGGGCCGCCCGGCACCGGCAAGACGCTGCTCGCCCGGGCGACCGCCGGCGAGGCCGGGGTGCCGTTCTTCTCCATCTCGGGCTCCGACTTCGTCGAGATGTTCGTCGGCGTCGGCGCCTCCCGCGTGCGCGACCTCTTCGAACAGGCGAAGCAGGCCAGCCCGTGCATCATCTTCATCGACGAGATCGACGCCGTTGGCCGCCACCGCGGTGCGGGTCTCGGCGGCGGTCACGATGAGCGCGAGCAGACCCTGAATCAGCTCCTCGTCGAGATGGACGGGTTCGAGCTGAAGGACAACATCATTCTCATCGCGGCCACGAACCGCCCCGACATCCTCGACCCGGCGCTGCTCCGCCCGGGTCGCTTCGACCGGCAGATCGTCGTCGACCGTCCCGACCGCAAGGGCCGGCGCGAGGTCCTCGAGGTGCATTCGAAGGGCAAGCCCCTCGCGAAGGAGATCGAGCTCGATGTGCTGGCAGCCTCGACACCGGGCTTCACCGGCGCCGACCTGGCGAACGTGATCAACGAGGCGGCGCTGCTCGCGGCGAGGCGTGGTCACAAGGTGATCGGCCAGGACGAGCTCGAAGAGGGGATCATGCGCGTGATCGCCGGCCCGGAGAAGAAGTCCCGCCTCTTCTCTGAGAAGGAGCGAAAGATCACCGCCTACCACGAGATGGGGCACGCACTCGTCGGCTTCTATCTCGAGGACACCGACACCGTGCACAAGATCTCGATCGTCAGCCGCGGTCAGGCACTGGGTTACACGATCTCGCTGCCGAGCGAGGACCGCTATCTGACCACGAAGAGCACGCTGATGGATCAGATGGCGATGACCCTGGGTGGTCGTGCCGCGGAGGAGCTCGTCTTCCACGAGGTCACCACCGGAGCGGCCAACGACCTCGAGCGCGTCACCTCGACGGCGAAGCAGATGATCATGCGCTTCGGCATGAGCGAGAAGCTGGGGCCACGCGTGCTCGGTCGCAACCACGATCTCCCCTTCCTCGGTCGCGAGATGGGCGCCGAGCCCGACTATTCCGACGAGATCGCGAAGGAGATCGACGACGAGATCCGCCGCGTGATCGAGGAGTCGCACGACAAGGCCACGCAGACGCTGCGAGAGCACATGGAGGAGCTGCACAAGCTGTCCGCGATTCTCATCGAGCGGGAGACGGTCGACCGCGAGCAGTTCGAGCGGTTGCTGGCCGGCGAGGATGAGGAATCGGTGTTCGCGGAAGAGGTCACCGAGACCCCCGAGCCCGAGCCCGAGGCAGAGGCCGACAAGAAGCCGGCGCTGAAGCCGTCACCCCGCGCCGTGCCCGGCGCTGCCATGCAGCCCCCGCCCGACCCCGCCGCCTCCTGACGCAGGGCTCGACGCCCTGCGGCAGGAGAGTGTCTGACTTCAGTCAGACACGGCTTTTCACCCGCGCCGTGCGGGATGCACAGGTTCGGCCATGACCGCAGGCAGACGTATCGGGCCCTACTTGCCTTCCTCCCGGCGGCCCGTGTTCGCGAGCACGAGCATGGCGCCGATCAATGCTGCCGCGGCCGCTGCGCCGGCCGCCTCGACCGCGATTCCCTCGACGCGAAGGAGGTCGGAGAGCGCGAGGAGCGCGACGCCCGGCACGAAGGTCGCGATCCCGAGGAGCGCCAGCCACGCGACGTGGCGCGGGCGCGCGCCCGGCTCGTCCGGCGAGGTCGTCCGCAGCTCGTGCGCCCAGTAGCCGAGCTCGCACACGAGCAGCAGCGCCACCCCGACCACCGGCGCCTGGAGATCCAGCGCGCCACCGTCCACGGCGCGGCTGACCGCGTACGCCGCGCCGAGAGCAGCGGCGGCCGGCGCGACGAGTAGCGGCGCGCGCAGTAGTAGCGCCGCCGCGAGCGTCACCACGGCGACGCCTCCGAGCGCGACGGCGCCGGCCGCCGCGATGGGGTCGACGGACCGCGCTGCGATCGCCGCCGCCGTGACGGCCGCAATTGCGACCGCCGCGAGTGCCGCGGTCAGCGCAGCGCGAGCCTGGCGTGCCGCCGGAACGACCTCACCCCCTCCAGCGTCCCGTCGAGCGGAGTGCCCTCGCTCCACGGCGCCACTGCGACTCCGAGAGCGTGGAACTGAGCGCGCAATGCGGTGCGCCGGAGGCGCCACAAGCGCAGGGCGAGGTCGTCGAGCTCACCGTCGCCCGGCGTCGCGTACGGGTCTGCGGAGACCTCCACCGCGGCGAGATCGAAGCCGCGAGCGCGGAGGTCGAGGAGCGCCGCGACCGCGCGCGGGTCGAGCAATGGGGTGACCGCGATCACGAGCGCGCGCGGCGGCAACGTGCGTGCCGGGATCACGTTGACGTCCTTCCACGCGTAGCTGAAGCGCACGCGGGTCTCGAGCAGCGCGTCGACGAGGCGGTAGTGCTGCACGAGCCCACCGCCGGGCTCGAGCCAACGCAGCGTGCCACCGAACGTGACAAGGCCGACCCGGTCCCTGCGACGCAGGTAGAGCTCCGCCAGCGTCGCTGCGGCGCGCACCGCCTGGCCGAGGATGCCGCGTCCCTCGGGCCCGGCGTCGGTGAAGCTGTCGAGGAACAGGACGACGTCCGCGTTGCGCTCCGGGTGGCGCTCGTTCACCAGGAGGTCACCGAGCCGGGCGCTCGCGCGCCAGTTGACCGAGCGCAGCCGGTCACCAGGGACGAAGGGGCGCGTGTCGGCGAACTCGAGCCCTTCCGACCGCACGCGTGCGACCTCGCTGCCGACCACGGCCTGGAGCTGCGCTGGCGCCACGAGCCGGCGCAGCTGCTCGGGTCGTGGGTAGGTGCGCAAGGGGCGGGAGCGCTCGATTCGCTCCTCCCAGACGAGCAGCCCGAACCGGTCGCGTGCACGGAGAAGGACGTCACCGATCGCCCACGAGCCCCACGTTGTCTGCAGGCTCAGCTCGAGCTCGCGCTCGTCGTCCCATCCCATGTGCAGCGCGACCGGGAGCTGATCGCCTTCCGCCTCGACGCCGTCCGGCAGCACGAGCGCCACCTCCAGGCGGTCGATGGGGCGCTCTGTGGCGACGTCCAGGATGGCGGGTACAGGAGTGCCTTCGAGCACCCTTTCGGCGCCGAGCCGGAAGCCCACTCGGGCGTGCGGCGCAGGCCGGGTGAGCCCGAGAACGAGCACGAGAGCGAAGGGCGTCACGATCACCACGAGCTCGGCCCGCCGTGTGGCGAGCGCTGCTATGAGCCCTGCCACGACGAGGGCGCCGTATCCGGTGAGCCGCGGCGTCGAGCGTGCGATCACGGTGCGTCCGGAGCGGCAGCGGGAGGCGTCGGTACCGAGTCGAGCACCTCCTGCACCACGTCCGCGCCGGTGCGTCGCTGCACCCAGAGCTCCGGCTTGAGCACGAGCCGGTGACCGAGCGCCGGCTGGGCCACCGCCTTCACGTCGTCCGGCGTGACGAAGTCTCGGCCCGCAAGGGCGGCACGGCAGCGCGAGAGCTTGAGCAGCGCCAGGCTGCCGCGCGGGCTCGATCCGACAGCGACGCTCGCGCTCTCGCGTGTGCCGCGGACGAGGGCGACCGCGTAGCGGCCGACGTCGACGCCGACGTGCACGTCCTCGACCGCGGCCTGCATCGCGAGCAGGGTCATCCGGTCGACGACAGGCTTCAGCTCGACTTCGTCGACGCGGCGGGCGATCCGCCGGGCCAGCATCTCCCATTCGTCGGCCTCGCTCGGATAGCCGAACGCGGCCTTGAGCAGGAACCGGTCGAGCTGGGCCTCGGGCAGCGGATAGGTGCCCTCGTACTCGATCGGGTTCTGCGTGGCGAGGACGAGGAACGGGCGCTCAAGCATGTGGGTCGTCCCGTCCACGGTGACCTGGCGCTCCTGCATCGCCTCGAGCAGCGCCGCCTGCGTCTTCGGAGGAGCGCGGTTGATCTCGTCGGCGAGGAGCAGGTTGGCGAAGATCGGTCCTGAGCGAAACTCGAAATCGGCGTCACGCTGGTTCCAGATCGAAGATCCGGTCACGTCCGAAGGGAGCAGATCAGGGGTGAACTGCACCCGCGAGAAGTCGAGGCTCGTGACGGCGGCGAAGGAACGCGCGGCAAGTGTCTTTGCGAGCCCGGGCACGTCCTCGAGCAGCACGTGCCCGTCGGCGAGCAGCCCCATCAGCATCAGCTCGAGCACGTCGCGCTTGCCGACGACGGCGTGTTCGATCTCGTCGAGGATGCGGCTGCCGTTGACCCTGACCTCGGCGAGGTCCATCAGGCTTCCCCGGGGGCGAGCGTCTCGAGTCTGGTCACGATGCGCTCGATGGTGTCACGATCGAGCCCTGGGCCACGCGGATCGGAGGGTGTCTCACGATCGGCTCGGACGAGCCCCCATGTCTCCGCTCCGAGGAGCTCGCGGGCCTGCGTAGGGCTTCCGTCGAGATTGACGCCTCGCCCGGCGGAGAGCAGCTGCGCGGTAACCGCACGCACCGTCGGCCTCAGGCGGAAGTGGACGTCGTGTGCGGATGTGGCCGCGAGGGCCACCTCGCGCTCGATCCGCTCCAGGGATGGAAACCGCCCGGGCGCGGCACGTCTCGCCGGTCGTCGGTCGAACGGGGACGGCCCCCGCGGAAACGCATGACGTAGCGCGCCGAGGCCCGCCAGCCCGAGCGAGACGAGCAGCACCAGGAGCCACACGTGTACGAGAAGCTCGGAACGCGATGGGATCAGCGCGAGCGTGATCGCGAGCGCCAGGGTCGGCGCAAGTGCGATCCGGGCCGCCCGCACCGCGACCCGCTTCACGTACCCACCTGTCGTTGCGCGTTGGTCAGCGCCGCACGTCGCTCCGCCTCTGCGCGCTCGCGCGCGGCACGCAGCTCGTCGCGCGCGCTCACGAGCGCGTCGATCGCCTCCTCCTTCATGCCGTCGTCGACCTCGTGGTGGGAGAACTTTGCCGTCTGGAACAACGCCGTCAAGCGTGACACCGCGCGGCGCGAGAGCTCGAGCGAGGTCAGCACCCGGTGCAGGTACTCATCGGGTGCTTCGGAGGGGTGCCGCGGGACGCCGTGAGCCCCGAGCACCCGCTCGAGCCGGGCGTATGCCGCGATCACTGCGCGTCGCGGGTCCGTCTCTGCCCGCAGGTCGTCGAGGCTGTCGTCGAGCGCCTCCTCGAGCGCCGCCTGGAGCAACTCGTCGCCGCCGGCCGTGGCACGCCGTGCCCGGCGCGCCACGAACCAGCCCGCGATCGCGATCGCGAGCAGCGCCAGGACGACCACAACCGGAACCGTCGCGAAGTTGGGCTCGTACCGGTCCTTCACCTCGTCGAACGCATCGTTGGCGCCCGACCCGCCGAAGAGGCCGGAGTCGAGGCCGTTCGGGTTGTCCGCAAACCGCCGCACGATGAACACGAACAGGACGAGCAGGACGACGAGCGTCAGGCCGACCATCAGGCGGCCGCGCTTGCGACCGGCCGTCGGATCGAGGCGGCCTTCCGGCCGCAGGACGATCAGCACCACGCACAGGACGGCTCCGATCGCCATTTGCACGAGCAGCAGGCTCACGAGCACGTCGAGCAGCCACTCCGAAGGCTCGCGCGAGCCGCCGCTGCCGACCGGCGTCTCCCCGCCCGCGGCCACGACCACCGCGCCGAGGAGCACGGTCACCGTCAGGAGCACCGCCGCCAGGCGACCGGTGCCGCTCATGCCGCTACGGTCCACCGTGAGATGAGACGACCGCCACTCGAAGATCGTTTGTCGCGGCCGGCGGTCATGGGCGTCCTCAACGTCACGCCCGACAGCTTCTCCGACGGCGGACGCTTCGCGTCGGCGGAGGATGCGGCGGCCGAGGGTCGCGCGATGATCGTCGACGGAGCCGCGATCCTCGACGTCGGAGGGGAGTCGACGCGCCCGGGAGCGGGGGATGTCTCGGTGGAGGAGGAGCTCCGTCGGGTCGTGCCGGTGCTCGAGCTGCTGCGCGGCCTGCCTGTGTCGATAGACACCTCCAAGGCGGAGGTTGCGAGGCGCGCGCTCGAGCTCGGCGCAGAGCTGGTGAACGACGTCACCGCCCTGCGCGGCGACCCCGGCATGGCCGGCGTGGTCGCCGCGGCCGACTCGTACCTCTGCCTGATGCACATGCAGGGCGAGCCGAGGACGATGCAGGTTGCGCCGCGGTACGCGGACGTCGTCGCCGAGGTGGCAGCGTTTCTCGAGGAGCGTCTTGCCTTCGCGGTCGGCCACGGCATCAGGGAGGAGAGTGTCTGCCTCGATCCCGGCATCGGCTTCGGGAAGACGCCCGAGCAGAACCTGCGGCTCCTGCGCGGGCTCGACGCGCTCGTCGCCCTGGGCCGACCGGTGCTGGTGGGGCTGTCGCGGAAGAGCACGATCGGTAAGGCACTGGGCGATGCCGAGGCGACCACCGGCTCGACGTCCGGGTCGGTCGGCGCCGCCGTGGCGGCCTTCGACAGAGGCGCCTCCGTGTTCCGCGTGCACGATGTCCGGCCACACGTGGAGAGCCTGGCGGTTGCAGCGTCGATCGAGCGGGGAGCGATCGCGTGACCCTCGTGATCGAGCTCCGCGGCCTGGAGCTGCACGGCTTTCACGGCGTTCTCGAAGAAGAGCGCCGTGTCGGTCAGCGCTTTCTCATCGACCTCGCGCTGGAGCCCACGGACGACGCGGCGGCGGCGAGCGACCGCATCGAGGATGCCGTCGACTACCGGGAGGTGGTGACCGTGGTGCAGGCGGTCTCGAGCCGCACGACGTACCGCCTGCTGGAAGCGTTCGCGACGTCGATCGCGGACGAGCTGCTCCGCCAGTTGCCGTTGCGCAATGTTCGCGTTTGCGTGCGCAAGCCGGATGTCGTGCTGCCTGCGCCGCTGGAGCACGCGGCAGTCGTGGTCGAGAAGCGCGCGGCTCAGTAGGAGCGGAGCCCGGCGGCGCCGGGCTCTCCGCCAGGTGCCTGGCTTTCAGCCAGGCACCACCTGAACGGGTACAACGACGCAGCCGCCTGCGGGGCACCGTGGGGTCGGTTCCCTAGCGCAGGCTTCGAACCCGCACCGAAAGCCGGTACTCGGCCTCGACGACGCCTTTGCGCGGGGCGATCATGACGTAGGCGACCCGGCCCGCTCCCGCGTTTCGGTAGCGGAGCGTCTCGACCTGCCCTCGTGTCGCCGCGATGGCGAGCCGGTCACGGCCGGGCAGGCGGGTCACGGTGGTGAGCGTGCCCTGCCGCCAGAGCGAGACGTCCACGTCCTGGCCGGTGACCGCGCTGACGACGAGTGTGCGATTGCGCGGCAGCCACACCCGATAGACGTCGCGAGGATCCTCGAGCGCATCGAGGCGCGCAGCGAGTCGCCCCGTCGGTCGCCCGCGCGCGGTGAGGGGGGCGAACCCGACCGAGTCGGTCGCGTCCGGGTCGACGAGATCGACGTCGTCGTTGGGCTCGAACGGGTCTCGGATCGGCGCCGGCTGAGCGAGGGCGGCGGGAACGTTCAACATACCGAAGCCACTCTCGCGGTCACGACCGGGAGCGCCCAGGTCGCTCGCGCTACGGCGCAGCACCTCGGAGACCTGGCTCGAGTCCAGCTCCGGCCGAGCCGTCCAGACCCACGCCGCCGCCCCGGAGACGAGCGGCGCCGAGAAGCTCGTGCCGGAGCTCGCCTGCCAGCCGCTGCCTCGCGTGGTGGCAACTGTGATGCCGGCTCCTGGCGCTGCGAGGTCGACATAGGCCGAGCGGCTGGAGAATGACGCCACCTGATCCGACCGGTTGGTGGCCGCAACCGTGAGCACGTGTGGGAGAACCGCCGGATACCCGAGCGGGCTGCCCGCCTGGCCGTCGTTGCCGGAGGCAGCCACGACGAGCGAGCCTCTGGCGACCGCCTGGGCAACTGCCTGCTCGATCAACGGGTCGCGCTCCGTTCCACCGAGGCTGAGATTGATCACACCGCGCCCGCGGCGCGAAGCCTCGAGGATCCCGTTCACGATCTCCACCGTCTCGAGCCTCGTGCCCTGCCCGCGAGCCGAGTCCCATGACCGCAGGACGGCTGTCGGGTAGACGCCGACGATCCCCTGGCCGTTGGCCGGTGCCCCCACCAGGGACGCTACTGCCGTGCCGTGCTCGCCTCCGACCGGAGCGGGCTCCTGCGGGTTGAGCGTCTCCGTGTTCGGGCGCCCTGCGAACTCCGGGTGCATCACGTCGATGCCGGAGTCCACGACCGTGACGGGGATCCCGGGGCCTGGCGGGGTGAGATCCGCGACACCGATCGTGTCGCGCCACCACTCCTCGCCCGAGAGCGGGTCGGGAGGGGGTGCCTGCGCCACCACGAGCGTGCCGGCACGACGCCGTTCCGGTTGCACGAGCGCGAAGGCGTCGCGGCGACCGAGGCTCTCGAGCAATGCGCGGGCGCCGCGAACCCGCCAGACGCTCAGCTCCGGCACGACGAGCTGGCCGCCCGCGGCGGCGAGCGAGGCCGCAGCGGTACACACCCAACCCTGCCGGAGCTGGACGAGCGTCCCGTCGGTGGTCGGTGCGGTCGATGCACCGGCGGCCCCGGTCGGCATCCAGCCGGCGAGGGCGACGATCGCGACAGTGGTGACGACAGCGGTCCGGAGCATCGGATTCACGAGAAGGTACGCGCGCGGCGTCGCACAGGATCGCAGTCTGCGGTGAAGACCTCGTTAAGGTCGCGACATGGTGCGCGCGTACGTCGGGCTGGGTGCCAACCTCGGCGATCGCGAAGCGGCGCTGCACGGCGCGCTGGAGCTCCTGCGCCGCGCGCAGGATGTCGACCTCGTCGCCGTGTCGGCATTTCGCGAGACGGACCCGGTCGGGTACGCGAACCAGCCCAGTTTCCTCAACGCCGCCGCCGCGGTCGACACGACGCTGTCGGCTCGCGACCTGCTCGAGCTCCTGCTCGCGACCGAGCGAGAGCTCGGCCGCACGCGGACGGGGCCGCGCTTCGGCCCACGCACGATCGATCTCGACCTGCTTCTCCATGGCCACGCCATGATCGACGAGCCGGGTCTCACGGTGCCGCATCCGCGCCTTCACGAGCGTCGCTTCGCCCTGGAGCCGCTGGCGGAGCTCGATCCGGCGCTGGTCGTCCCGGGCCGTGGGCCGGTGGCAGCTCTGCTCGAGGATCTGGAGGCCTGATGCGGATTGGGCGCACGTTCACATCGGGCCTCTAGACTGAGGGCATGAGCCACCTCGATGAGCTCGATGAGTTCGAGGCGGAGCTCGAGCTTCGCCTCAAGAAGGAGTACACGGACGTCTTCCCCCTGTTCCGCTATTGCGTCCTGACACAGGACGCGACATACCTGTGCAACAAGCTCGATCTGAAGGTCGTCCCCCAGGCGAGCTACCCCTTCTTCCACGCACAGATGGAGGACGTCTGGGTGTGGGACAAGAACCGACCCACGCGCATCATCCCACGCGCCGAGGTCTACACCTCCGGTGACGTCACGGTGGAGGAGCTTCGCGGCGAGGGGGACGAGCCGACCTTGACCGCCGAGGCCCTCGCGGAGCGCATCGGTGAGGCGCTGCCCTCCGACGACGACCAGCAGGGTGCCTGACCAGGTGTCTGACACCACATAGCGGTCGAGGGCGAGGCAGGCCTCGCCCTACAATCGCGTGATGCTCCTGGCTGCCGACGTCGGCAACACGCAGACCGTGCTCGGGCTCTACGATGCGGGCCGCCTCGTCGACGATTGGCGGCTCGCCACCGAGCAAACCCGCACGGGTGACGAGCTCGGCGTCCTGCTCGGCGGCCTGCTCGATCTCGAAGTCGTGGAGGGGATCAGCCTCGCCTGCACCGTGCCGACGCTCGTCCGCGAGTGGGAGCGACTGGCCGAGCGGTGGGCGCACGCGCGGCTGCTCGTCGTCGGCCCCGGAGTGAAGACGGGGCTCCCGATCCGCTACGACGATCCGCGCGAGGTGGGCCCGGACCGGATCGTCAACAGCGTCGCAGCGAAGAGCCGCCACGGCGCGCCCGTGATCGTGGTCGACTTCGGCACCTCGACGAACTTCGACGTCGTCTCGGCAGAGGGCGAGTACGTCGGCGGTGTCCTCGCGCCGGGGATCGAGATCTCGATGGAGGCGCTCTTCGCCCGAGCAGCCCGTCTCGTGAAGGTCGACTACGCGGAGCCCGCCTCGGTGATCGGGAAGACGACCGTCGCCGGGCTGCAATCCGGCCTGGTCTACGGGTTCGCCGGGCAAGTAGACGGGATCGTGGCCGCCGTGCGTGGCGAGCTGGGGGCACCCGAGGCGCCGGTGGTGGCGACGGGTGGCCTGGCAGCGCTCATCGCGCCGCACGCCGCCACGATCGGCAGTGTCGACCCGTTCCTCACGCTCGAGGGGTTGAGGCTGGTCTGGGAGATGAATCCGAGCTAGAAGACGGAGCGCGCCGGCGGCGGGCTCTCCTTCAGGTGGCTGGCTTCAGCCAGGCACCCTTCGAGCGCTAGGCTCACCCCGTGTTCGACGCCTCGACCCTCTGGGTGTTCGCACTCGCGTCGCTCGCCCTCGCGGTCGTGCCGGGCCCGGCCGTGCTCTACATCGTCGCGCAGAGCATCGACGGTGGCCGCCGGGCCGGAGTGCTGTCCGCCTTAGGCGTGGCCACCGGTGGGCTGGTGCACGTGGTCGCCGCGGTGATCGGGCTCTCGGCGCTACTCGCCGCCTCGGCGGAGGCGTTCACGGTCGTGAAGCTCGTCGGGGCCGCATACCTCATCTGGCTCGGGATCCGCACCCTGCTCTCGTCCGACGACAGAATCGGCGGCCGGCGGGCGGAGACCACGCTCGGGCGCACGTACCGGCAGGGAGTGGTCGTCAACGTGCTGAACCCCAAGACGGCCTTGTTCTTCATCGCCTTTCTGCCGCAGTTCGTGTCGGCGGACGGATCGACCCGGGCGCAGCTCGCCGTGCTCGGCGCGATCTTCGTCGTGATCGCGCTCAGCAGCGACCTCCTGTGGGCGCTGGTCGCCGGGACGGCCGCCGACGTGCTCCGGCACAGCCGTGGGTTCCTCCGTGCCCAGCGCTACGTCTCGGGCACCGTCTTCATCGGGCTCGGCGCTCTCGCAGCAGTCGCGCGCCGCGAGGGCGGCTAGCCACCGAAGGTCAAAGGGGGTGCCTGGCCGAAGCCAGGCACCTGATCGAGAGGCCCGCGTCGCGGGCCTCCGCTCCTTGCTGCGCGGGCCTCCGCTTCTGGTTACCCCGCCTCCAGCTGTAGCACCAGAGGTGGCGCGAGACGTATCGCGGCCGCGTCGCGCGTCCGCTTCGCGTCGTAGAGGGCGTCGTCGGCGAAGCGAAGCGCGGCCAAGGGAGGGACCGACCCGTCGAGGAGCGTGGCGCCGACCGAGACGGTCACGGGTATGGCCTCGATCGAGGTCTCCAGCGGGGTCTCCCCGACGATCGTGCGAATCCGGCCGGCAAAACGCTCGAGCGCCTGCCCGCCACCGAGACCCGGAGCGAGCACGGTGATCTCCTCGCCACCCCAGCGAGCGACGACGTCCGAGGGCCGCAGGCTCTCCGTCAGGCGCCGCACCACGGTAACGAGAGCCTCGTCGCCGACGGCATGGCCGAAGCGGTCGTTGATCGCCTTGAAGCGGTCGATGTCGACCACGAACAGGCCGGCCGGGAGGCTGCCACGGACGACGCGCGCGTGCTCGCCGGCAAGCGCCTCTTCGAAGGCGCGGCGGTTGGGCGCACCGGTGAGCTGGTCACGCCTGGCGTTGGCCTGCTCTGCGACGAGGGCCTCGATCGTCGTGAGCCGCAGGTGGTGCGCGATCGTGAGCATCGCCAGGCCGGCGGCCAGCGCTGCCGCGGTCAGCGGTTCGCTCGTCACCGCCGTGTAGGCCAGCACGGCCAGCAGCGGCGTCATGATGCCCGCCTCCACGATGTCGACTGCCAGGCCGCGAACGAAGATCTCTCGAAACGGGCGCGTGCCACGGGCGAGGATGATCGCTCCGCGGCCTGCCGTGTTCACAGCCACTGCGGCTACGAGAGCCAGGGCGGTCATCGCGGCTACCCCTTCCGCGCCGGTCCAGGCCAGGCCGCCCGCGATGCCCGCCGCCCAGCCCTGAATCGACCCAAGGCCGCCCTCCGCGAAGCGCCGCCGCCATACGGATCCCGTGCTGACGACCTGCCCGGCCGCGCCTGCCGCCACTCCCACCAGCGGGCCGCCGAGCAGGCCGGCAAGCACGATGGTGGGGGTGGACGCCGTGTACCAGCTGCGTGGGCCGAGCTGGACGGAGATGCGCTCCGCGAACACCGGAGCGACGACGAGCGCGAGCAGGAGAGGGAGCGAGACGGTGGGGCCGATATGGGCAGGAAACGCCCAGAGAGCCGCAAGCACGAGCGCCAGGGCGGGGAAGGCGACTGCCACGACCGTGCCGCGGCGTGGATCGGCAACGCCGGTCGTCGGTCGAAGGGGCGCGCCGGGACGGCGCGGCCGCCTGGATGCCGCAGCTCCATTGCCCACGTACCCCTCAGTGAATGCGGACAGGGGGCGGCCTGATATCCCTCGGCCGAGGGACACGGAACAGGGTGCCTGCGTTCAGGGGGGCACCGGGGTTCGCAACGCCCGGGCGCGGAAGGGACGGAAAGCGGTGCCCGACTGAAGTCAGGCACCTGACGGTGAGGCCCGCGTCGCGGGCCTCCGCGTCTGGCTAGCCGCCGCCGTAGACAGACACGGGGAGCTCGAGCGTGACTTCGTCGCCTGTCGGGATCTCGGCCTCGAGCGCCTCTATGAGCGGCAATGCGGCGGGGGCCGCTGCAAGCAGCCGCCGCTCGACCTCCTCTGCGGACTCGAGCAGCAGGATCTCGTGGCGGAACTCCTTGGGAAAGCGCCCGCGGCCGAGGTACCAGCCGTAGAACTTCTTCAGGAAGCCGGCGGCTCGACGCTCGCCGAGCTCGCGCACGGTCTCGCGGAGAAACAGCACCAGCTCGGCCACGACCTCCTCGCGCGACGGCTCGCGTTGATCGCCGTCGACCATCTCGCGCAGAGCCCAGGGGTTGCCCTGCGCCCCGCGGGCCACCATCACTGCCGCGGCTCCCGTCGAGGCGAGCACCGCCTGGGCGCGGGCGCGTGAGGTGACGTCGCCGGAGGCGATCACCGGAACGTCGATACGGTCGACGAGCTCCGCCGTGAGTGCGTGGTCGGCCGTGCCGGTGTACATCTGCTCGGCAGAGCGCGGGTGCAGGGTCAGCGAAGCTGCGCCGGCCTCCACCAGCCGCGGGCCTACCTCGAGGCAGGAGGTCGAGCCGTCCCGTAACCCGCGCCGCATCTTCACCGTCACCGGCAGGTCGACCGCGCTCGCGATTGCCTCGACGATGCGGCACGCGCGGTCGGGGTCGTCGAGGAGCGTTGCCCCCGCACCCGTCTTCGTCACCTTCTTCACCGGGCAGCCAAAGTTGACGTCGACGATGTCGGCGCCCGCCGCGGCGACCATCCGCGCCGCGTCGCTCATCACCCCAGGGTCGGAGCCGAAGAGCTGGATCGCGAGCGGGTGCTCGTCGGACGCGACGCGCAGGTACCCGAGCGTGCGCTCGTTACGGTGCTCGATGCCGGCGCAGCTGACCATCTCCGAGCAGACGAGACCCGCTCCGAAGCGTCGTCCCTGGCGGCGGAAGGCCTGCACGCTGACGCCGGCCATGGGCGCGAGGACGAGGCGCGTCGGGATCTCGACCTCTCCGATCGACCAGGTTTGGCGCAGGTCGACGTTCACGCGGGTCATGCTAGAGGCTGCGATCCGCGGAGCCGTTCCTGCCGTGCACAGAATGGGAACCGCCGTGGCTCCTTGCCGGCCGCTAGCCGGCAATGGTTGTGCCCGCGAAGCGGGCGCCTGGGGCCTTGTTGCGCGTGTGGGATCCGCGGGAGCGGATCCCACGCTTGCGCAGAAAAAGAGGTGTTGCGAGCCGTCGGCCACGGTGGCTACCATGCGCGTCCTGCGTGGCGCCGGAGCGCCGCGCTTTGCATCTCCCCGAACCACACGGAGGCGTGGTGGCTGCAGTGAAGGACGTGATCCTCACCCCTGAGGGCTACGAGACGTTGAAGCGGGAGCTCGATCACCTGCGGACGACGAGGCGACGCGAGATTGCGGACCGCATCCGCGAGGCGCGCGCCTTCGGCGACATCGCCGAGAACGCCG
Organism: uncultured Actinomycetes bacterium; assembly: GCA_963724995.1. Classification (GTDB taxonomy): domain Bacteria; phylum Actinomycetota; class Thermoleophilia; order Gaiellales; family Gaiellaceae; genus Gaiella. Next base: position 93,793 of record CAVRXC010000011.1, on the reverse strand, counting down.
AGTACGACGACGCGAAGAACGAGCAGGCGATGCTCGAGCACAAGATCGCGCAACTCGAGGAACGACTCGCCCACGCGCGCGTGATCGACGCAGGCGACGTCGACACGAGCGTCGTCTCCGTCGGCTCGGTGGTGCGGCTGCGCGACGTCGACGCGAAGGAGACGGTCGAGTACTTCATCGTCGGATCGGCCGAGGCGAACCCGGCCGAGCAGAAGCTGTCCAACGAGTCGCCGGTGGGCAAGGCGATCATGGGCCGCAAGAAGGGCGAGACGGTCGAAGTGATCACGCCCAGGGGCAGCAAGCTCAAGTTCAAGATCATGGAGATCAAAGCCGCGTAGACTCGGCCGCCATGACCGCCCCGAAGCGCTTCCCGGACCGGGACGACATCTCCGACGTCCGCGCCGAGGCAGAGCCACTCGAGCCGGGCGGCGAAGGCACCACGACACGTCGCATCGCCGGACGCGCCATGGCGCGGCGCGGCATGGGCAAGCTCGTCTTCGTCGACATCGTCGACCGCTCGGGGCGGATCCAGGCGATCTGCGACACGAGCCGCACGGGCGAGCTCGACGTGCACCTCGGCGACGTCGTCGGCGTCGTCGGGCGTGCCGCCAAGTCGAAGCGCGGCGAGCCGTCGCTCGTCGCAGACGAGGTGACGGTGCTGGCGCGGAACCGCAGCCCGCTGCCCGACACCTTCCACGGGCTGACCGACGTCGAGCAGCGCTATCGCAAACGCTACCTCGACCTGCTCATGAACGAGGAGACGCGTGCGGACTTCCTGCTCCGCAGCCGCATCGTCGTCGCGATCCGCTCGTATCTCGACGGGGAGGGCTTCGTCGAGGTCGAGACGCCGATCCTGCAGCCACGCTACGGCGGGGCCTTCGCGCAGCCCTTCGTGACCCGGTCCAACGAGCTCGACGCCGACTTCTACCTGCGCATCGCCACCGAGCTCTATCTCAAGCGGCTGATCGTCGGTGGCCTGGAACGGGTCTACGAGCTCGGCAAGGACTTTCGCAACGAAGGCGTCTCGTACAAGCACCAGCCCGAGTTCACGATGCTCGAGTGGTACGAGGCGTATGCGGACTACCGCGACACGATGGCCCGCATCGAGGAGCTCGTGGAGCAGGTGGCGCGCGAGGCCACAGGCCGCACGACCGCGACGTTCCGGGGGCACGAGATCGATCTCGCAGCGCCGTGGCGACGAGTGCGCTTCGTCGACGCCCTCGACGGCCACGAGCTCTGGACCCGCGATCCGGACGAGCTGCGCGCGTGGCTCACCGAGCGCGGCGTCGACACGAAGGCGGACAAGGACTGGGCGCAGCTCGTCGACCATGCCTTCAGCCACTTCGTGGAGCCGGGCCTGGTGCAGCCGACGATCGTGCACGACTACCCGATCGAGATCTCCCCGTTCGCTCGCACGACAGATGCGGACGACGACGCTCACCGAGCGATTCGAGTACTTCGCCGGCGGGATGGAGCTCGGCAACGCGTTCACCGAGATCAATGACGCCGAGGAGCAGGAGGCACGGTTCGCCGCCCAGTCGGAGTACGTCGAGGGCGAACACGGCGACCCGGATTACGTCGAGGCCCTCTCCTACGGGATGCCGCCGACAGGCGGCCTCGGGCTGGGCATCGACCGGCTCGCAATGCTGCTCACGGGCCGCGAGACGATCAGGGACGTGGTGCTGTTCCCCGCGCTGCGCCCGACTCCGCCCTCGTAGGGCGCCGGTCGCGCCCGCTCCCTCGAACGGAGTACCCCTTCCGGGGGGTAGGAGCCCGGTCGAGGGCTGACGATCCTGACTGAGAGCGTGAACACGTCACGTGGGTCGACCCCCGCCTCCGGCGGCGAGGCTGCGACGGGAGCCGCGGACGGCAAGCCGGCTCTGCGCGCGGGCGAGGCCCATGCCCTCGCGATCCTCGACGCGGCCCTGGACGCGGTCGTCACGATCGATCACCTCGGCCGCGTGCTCGAGTTCAACCGGGCCGCCGAGGAGACGTTCGGCTACCGGAAACAGGACGTGCTCGGCCGAGAGCTCGCCGAGCTGATCGTGCCGCCCGAGTTCCGCGCTGCGCACAGGAAGGCGCTGACCCGCTGGACCGCAGATGGGCCGACGGAGGGAGCAGGCACGCTGCTCGGCCGTCGCATCGACGTCGAAGCGATGCGTGCGGACGGCACCGTGTTCTCGGCGGAGCTCGCGATCAGCCGGGTGGAGATCGACGGGCCGCCCGTGTTCACCGCCTGCATCCGTGATGCGAGCGAACGCCACGACACCGAGGCCCGCCTCAAAGCCGCAGAGCTCCGCTATCGCACGCTCGTCGAGCAGCTGCCGCTCATCTCGTACGTCGACCGATCGAACGACCCGGTTTCGAAGCCGCTCTACATCAGCCCGCAGATCGAGACACTGCTCGGTCACAGCCCGGAGGACTGGCTTTCCGTGCCCGACCTCTACGAAAACTCGATCCACGCCGACGACCGCGAGTGGGTGATTGCGGCAAAGCGCGTCGCCTACGAGCACGGCGAGCCCAGCCGCCTCGAGTACCGAATGACGACGGCCGGCGGCCGTCTCGTCTGGGTCGAGGACCAGTCGGTACTCGTCGGGGACAGACGGCGAGCGTGGGTTCCGACAGGGCTTTGCGGTCGACATCACCGAGCGCAAGCACGCCGAGACCGCGCTGCGGCAGGCCGAGACCCGCTTTCGCACCCTCGTCGAGCAGCTGCCACTCGCCGTGTACATCGATCGCATGGACGAGGAGAGCTCCAACATCTACACGAGCCCTCAGATCGAGCCGATGCTCGGCTACACGAGGGACGAATGGGTCTCCGATCCGTCCCTCTTCGTCGCCGTCCTGCACCCTGACGACCGGGAGCCGGTGCTCGCCGCGCATGCGGCGACCCATGCAACGGGCGAGCCTCTGCACCTGGACTACAGGCTTATCTCACGGGACGGTCGTACGATCTGGGTGCACGACGAGGCGCGGGTGATCACCGAGCCCGATGGTGGCGAGCAGGTCTTGCAGGGGTACCTGCTCGACATCACGGCACGCCGCGAGGCGGAGGAGCTCCTACGGCATCAGGCGTTTCACGATCCGCTGACCGGCCTCGCCAACAGGGCGCTGTTCACGGACCGGGTAGAGCACGCGCTCGTCCGCAGGCGTGCGGGTGGCGAGGCTGCCGTGCTGTTCCTCGACCTGGACGACTTCAAGGCGGTCAACGACACGCTCGGTCACCTTGCCGGTGACACGCTCTTGCGGGCCGTCGGGGAGCGTCTCCGTGATGCGAGCGCGCCGAGCCACACGATCGCCCGCCTCGGCGGGGACGAGTTCGCCATCCTGATCGAGGACGTGAAGGTAGCTGCGGCCGTCGACGCCGCGGAGCGCGTGATCACGGACCTGCAGACGCCGTTCGACCTCGACGGGCGTGAGGTATTCGTCACCGCGAGTGTCGGCATCGCCGTCGGCGATGACGCGGAGGAGCTGCTGCGCTCGGCCGATGTCGCCATGTACCGCGCGAAGGGCAGCGGCAAGGCGCAATACGTCGTCTACGCGCCGCGGATGGAGGAGGACATCGTCGGGCGGCTGGAGCTCGTCGCCGATCTGCGTCGTGTCCGCCCCGAAGAGGATCTCGTGCTCCACTACCAGCCCACGGTCGATCTGGCCACGGGTGCGATCGTGGGCGTCGAAGGGCTCGTCCGCTGGCAGCACCACACCCGGGGGCTGCTGGCGCCGTCTGCCTTCATCCCGCTGGCCGAGGAGACGGGTCGCATCGTCGAGATCGGTCGCTGGGTGCTCGCAGAGGCGTGCCGCCGGGCGGCATGCTGGCGCGCGGAGATCCCCGGCGCGGCGGGCCTCGAGGTGAGCGTGAACGTGTCGACGAGGCAGGTGCGCCGGCCGGGGCTCGTGGAGGACGTCCGCGCGGCACTCGACAGCTCGGGCCTCGAGCCCGCGGCACTCACCCTCGAGATCACGGAGAGCGTGCTCGCGCGCCGCCGCGAGGAGATGACGAGCATCCTCGACGAGGTGACCGCCCTCGGCGTCCGGCTCGCGCTCGACGATTTCGGCACGGGCTACTCGTCGCTCTCGCTGCTCCAGGACCTGCCCGTGCACACGCTCAAGATCGACCGCTCGTTCGTCCAGAGCATCGACACCGGCCCCGAGCGAGCGGCCTTCGTGCGCGCCATCGTCGAGCTTGCCGACGCGCTGAGCCTGTGCGTCGTCGCCGAAGGCGTCGAGAGCGCAGCACACGTCGCCGCCCTGCGCCGTCTCGGCTGCCGGCTGGGCCAAGGCTTTCACTTCGCCCATCCGCTCGAGCCCGGCGAGCTTGAGCGGGCGCTTGCGGGCGGAGGTGCGCTCCGTCAGCTCGAGCCGGGCGCCGTGGAGCGACTCGTCGACTCGCGTGGCGTGACCGACAAGCGTCCCGAAGCCGCGTAGCCGGCCACAGCAGCCCTAAGACCCATGCCAAAACGGCCGATACACGTCTGATGCGGCCTTCTCTCGACGGGGCTTCACGCGGCGCGCGTCGCCGTCGCCCGCGGCTGCTCAGCGGCCCGGTGGCTGCGGGTCTCACAGCGGCGGCGGTGCTCGTCGTCGCAGCGGTCACGATCATCGGGCTGCAGCACTCGTCGGACGACAAGCGCGTGCAGCAGCTTCTGCTGTCCGATCTCGAGGCGACGGCCGCCGAGCAGCGTCAGCTGGAGTTGCGCGCCGTCGCGGCGGGCCGCGCAGACGCGCAGCTCGAGTCGACGATCGACACGCTCTACCGGCGACTCGACCTGACCGCGGCCGCCACGGCGCGGGCCTCTGCGGAGGACCCAGCGCTTGGTCGCGTCGCCGACCAGGTCGCCTCCTTCCGGCTGGCCACGAGCCGCGCCCTGGCCGAGCTCGCCGCGGGGCGACGCGATCGTGCGGAGCGGGTCGACCGAGAGGACGTCGACCCGTCGTACCTCGCCCTGTCGTGGCTGATCGACGACGCGCAGGCCGACGCCGGACGGCGCGCAGAGAATGCCGCAGCGCTGGCTCGAGCGGGCACGCTCGGTGTCCTGTCCCTCGCCGCAGTGCTTCTGATCCTGATCATGCTGCAGTTCGATCGTGCGCGCCGCGCTGCGCACGAGGCGCTGTACGACCCCCTGACCGGGCTTCCCAACCGGTCGCTGTTCGGCGACAGGCTGGCCCACGCGCTCGAGCTCGGCGACCGGAGGGGCGAGCCGCTCGCCGTCCTCTTCGTCGACCTCGACGAGTTCAAGACGGTGAACGACTCGCTCGGCCATGCCGCCGGCGACGAGCTCCTCATCTCTGCCGGAGAGCGCGCCGTCGCCGTGGCCCGGTCGTCCGACTCCGTGGCCCGCCTCGGCGGAGACGAGTTCGCGTTTCTGCTCGAGCGAACGTCCGAAGAGGGCGCCGAGCTGTTTGCCGAGCGGCTCGTCGAAGCGCTGCGTGCGCCGTTGGTGGTCGCAGGTCGCAGCCTGAGAATGGACGCGACCATCGGGTGCGCGATGAGCATCCCGGGCAAGACGGGAGCCGACGAGCTGCTCCGCAACGCCGACCTCGCGATGTATGCCGGAAAGCGAAAGGGCAAGGGTTGCTTCGTCGCGTACGAGCCGTCCATGTACCAGGCGCTCGCCGATCGGCTCGAGCTCGAAGCAGACCTGAGGGGCGCGCTCGAGCGAGGAGAGATCTCGGTCGACTACCAGCCAATCGTCGAAGTCGGGACAGGCCGGCTGACCGCGGTCGAGGCGCTCGCGCGCTGGAATCATCCCGAGCGCGGTGCCGTCACACCGTCCGTCTTCATCCCTCTGGCAGAGGAGACCGGTGTGATCCGCGCTCTCGGCCGTTACGTGCTCGGCACGGCGTGCGCCCAGGCTGCCCGCTGGGAGGAGGAGCGACCGGACGAGCCGGTGAGCATCACCGTGAACGTCTCGCCGGCGCAGTTCCAGCACGGCGAGCTCGCGCTCGACGTTCGGCGGGCGCTCGACCAGTCGGGCCTCACCCCGGCGCGCCTCACCCTCGAGATCACGGAAAGCGTGCTCGTCGAGCGGGGAGACTCGTTCGTCGGCGAGCTCGAGGAGCTCTCCGCGATCGGCGTCCGGCTGGCCGTCGACGATTTCGGCACCGGCTACTCGTCCCTGTCGTCGCTCGCCCGCTTCCCGGTCGACATTCTCAAGATCGACCGTTCGTTCGTCGTCGACGTGGCCCACGACGGCGACGGTCAGGCGCTCGTCCGCTCGATCGTCGAGCTGGGACGCTCGCTCGGGCTCGTCGCCGTCGCAGAGGGCGTCGAGGCGCAAGGTCAGGTCTCCGCGCTCCTGGATGCCGGCTGCGGGCTCGGGCAGGGCTTCCATTTCGCGCGGCCGATGGACGCGGCCGCCATCGACGCTCTGCTCGCCGGGCGGACTGCACCGGCCGAGGAGCAGCTGGAAGAGCCTCGACCCGCTCCTGCGCTACGCGCGCCTCAGGCGCGCCCTTCGACGGCCTAGGGTCAGTGTGTCTCGGCGATCGCGCTGTCAGGAATCGAGGCCGGGAAGCACCGCGGGCGCCTTCACTACCTGTGGCCTGCGGCCATCGCGCTGCGCTCGAAGGCGATCACGTCGGCGAGGATGTCGTCGAGCGTCTGCGTCGGCGCCCATCCGATCGCCGCGGCGATCTTGTCGATCGCAGGCATTCGGTGGAGCATGTCGTCGATCCCCGTGCCGTAGACCTTCTCGTACGGGACGGGGACGATCGTGGAGCGCGACTGGGTCACTTCCAGCACCCGGCGGGCGAGGTCGCCGATCGTGATGGAGCTCTCCGAGCCCACGTTGTAGATCTCGCCCGAGGTGTCGGGCGACTCCATGAGCCCCTGGAGCGCCCTGATCGTGTCCTGGACATGGCAGAACGTCCGCGTCTGCGTGCCGTCGCCGTGGAGCTCGAGCGGCTCGTTCCGGACGGCGGCCTGGACGAAGCGCGCGACGACCATCCCGTACTGCCCGCTCTGGCGCGGCCCCACGGTGTTGAAGAGCCGCGCGACGACGAAGTCCAGCTCTCGCTCCTGGCGGTAGGCGATCGCGAGGTACTCGTCCATCGCCTTCGAGTCCGCGTACAGCCATCGTCGCTGGGTGGTCGGCCCGTAGACGCGCCGGGCGTCCTCGTGGAGCGGCTCCTGGCTGCGGTGGTCGCCGTACACCTCCGACGTCGAGGCGACGAGCACGCGGCGCCCGAAGCGGGCGCAGTGGTCGAGGACGATCTCGGAGCCTTCGAGGTTCGTCACGATCGTGTGCACCGGACGTTCGACGATCAGGCGCGGGCCGACCGCCGCAGCGAGGTGATAGACGACGTCCACCTTGTTCACCAGCTCGTTCACGACCGTTCGTGAGAGGACGGAATCGACGACGAGGTGGAACCGGGCATGGTCGCGAAGCGCCGCGACGTTGTCGAGCGATCCCGTCGACAGGTCGTCCAGCGCCCAGACCTCCCAGCCGTCTCCGAGCAGCAGCTCGGAGAGGTGCGACCCGATGAAGCCGGCTCCGCCGGTGATGAGGGCCTTGCCCGGGTCCACGAACGTGGAAGGGTACCGAGGCTGCCGGGCGAACGTGCCCGCGAAGCCTGCCACCGGGGCAGTCCGGTACGATGGGTACACCTTCGGCCCGGAGCCGCCGATAACAGGACTCCGGATACCATGTCGAAAGGAGGGTCGAAGGAGCGGTGTTCGAGCGATTCACGGAACGAGCCCGGCAGGTGGTCGTCCTCGCGCAGGACGAAGCACGGGCGCTGAAGCACAACTACATCGGCACGGAGCACATCCTGCTCGGCCTGCTGCGCGAGGAGGAAGGCCTTGCTGCGCGGGTGCTCGAGCAGCTCGACATCACCGTCGAGGAGGTTCGCGCCCAGGTGGCGCGCATCGTGGGGCAGGGCGACGAGGTCACGACCGGTCAGATCCCGTTCACGCCGCGCGCGAAGAAGGTGCTCGAGCTCGCGCTGCGCGAGGCGCTCTCGCTCGGCCACAACTACATCGGCACCGAGCACATCCTGCTCGGGCTCGTGCGCGAGAACGAGGGCGTCGCCGCGCGCATCCTGCTCGACTTCGACGCCGACGCGGAGAAGATCCGCAACGAGATCATCCGCATGCTCTCCGGCCCCGGCCGGCGCCAGCAGGGCGCGGCGGCGCGCCTCCCGGCGAGAAGGCGAAGAGCTCGAAGCTGCTCGACCAGTTCGGGCGCAACCTGACCAAGCTCGCCACCGAGGGCAAGCTCGACCCGGTCGTCGGCCGCCAGACGGAGATCGAGCGCGTCATGCAGATCCTGTCACGCCGCCAGAAGAACAATCCGGTGCTGATCGGCGAGCCGGGCGTCGGCAAGACCGCCGTCGTCGAAGGGCTTGCCGCCGCGCATCTCGACGAACCAGGTGCCCGAGCTGCTCAAGAACCGGCAGATCTACACGCTCGACCTCGCCGCGCTCGTGGCCGGCTCGAAGTACCGGGGTGAGTTCGAGGAGCGCCTGAAGAAGGTGATGAAGGAGATCACCCAGCGCGGCGACATCATCCTGTTCATCGACGAGCTCCACAACCTCGTCGGTGCCGGCGCTGCCGAGGGTGCTATCGACGCAGCCTCGATCCTGAAGCCGGCGCTCGCGCGCGGCGAGCTGCAGACGATCGGCGCGACGACGCTCGACGAGTACCGCAAGTACCTGGAGCGCGATGCAGCGCTCGAGCGGCGCTTCCAGCAGGTGCGCGTCGAGGAGCCTTCCACCGAGGAGACGGTGCAGATCCTGCGTGGGCTGCGCGACCGATACGAAGCGCACCACCGGGTGAAGATCACGGACGAGGCGCTGCGCGCCTCGGCGATCCTTGCCGATCGCTACATCCAGGATCGCCACCTGCCCGACAAGGCGATCGACCTGATCGACGAGGCAGGATCGCGTCTTCGCATCCGCACGATGTCCGCACCGCCACGATGGCGTGAGCTCGAGGACGAGATCGAGACCGTACGCGCGGACAAGGAAGCAGCGATCGAGGCGCAGGAGTTCGAGAAGGCGGCTGCGCTGCGCGACAAGGAGCGCAAGCTCTCGCAGAAGCGCAAGGAGCTGGAGGAATCGTGGCGCAGCGAGGCCGACGAGGAGCAGCCCGAGGTCGACGTGAGGACGACATCGCAGACATCGTCTCCATGTGGACGGGAATCCCCGTGTTCAAGCTCACCGAAGCGGAGTCGCAGAAGCTGATTCGCATGGAGGAGGAGCTCCACAAGCGCGTGATCGGCCAGGACGCAGGCGATCGTGGCCGTCTCGAAGGCCATCCGCCGGGCCCGGGCCGGGATCAAGGACCCGAAGCGGCCGACGGGATCGTTCATCTTCCTCGGCCCCTCCGGTGTCGGCAAGACCGAGCTCGCCCGCACGCTGGCGGAGTTCCTGTTCGGTGACGAGGACGCGATGATCCAGGTGGACATGTCGGAGTACATGGAGAAGCACTCCGTGTCCCGGCTCGTCGGCTCACCGCCCGGCTACGTCGGCTACGACGAGGGTGGTCAGCTCACCGAGGCCGTGCGGCGCAAGCCGTATTCCGTGGTGCTGCTCGACGAGATCGAGAAGGCGCACCCGGATGTGTTCAACATCCTGCTGCAGATCCTCGAGGACGGGAAGCTGACGGACTCGCAGGGCCGCAAGGTCGACTTCCGCAACACGATCGTCGTGATGACGTCGAACATCGGCGCGAGCTCGATCTCCAAGAACATGACGCTCGGCTTCAACATCGGCGACGAGCAGGGCCTCTCATACGACGACATGAAGTCGCGCGTCATGGGTGAGCTGAAGAAGGTGTTCCGGCCCGAGCTCCTGAACCGGATCGACGAGGTGATCGTGTTCCACAAGCTCGAGAAGCACGAGATTCTCGAGATCGTCGACATCCTCATGAAGCGCCTGCGGATCCAGGTGGCCGTGCACGGCGCCACGATCGAGCTCACCGACGCAGCGAAGGAGCTACTCGTCGACGAGGGCCACGACCCGGCCATGGGCGCCCGCCCGCTGCGGCGCGCGATCCAGCGGCTGATCGAGGATCCCCTGGCGGACTTCGTGCTCGGCCGCGAGCTCGGTGAAGGCTCGACGATCCTCATCGACCGCCGCGAGGACCCCGGGCCCGACGAGCCGAAGGTCGAGATCAAGGTCATCGATGGCCCGCCGGTTCCCGCCGTGGTCGGGGGCCCCGACGGCGAGGCCCCTTCGGAGGACGAGCCGTCCGCCGAGAACGCCCTGTCGTAGTCCCCGCCGGCTAGGCAGCCGGCAGTTGCACGAGGTTCTCGACCTGCTGCACGCCGTCGAGGCTCAGCGCCCGTCGCTCGAGCTCGAGCTGCCGCGAGGGGCTCTCGACGATGCCACGCAGCACGGCGACGCCCTTCTCGACGGCGACGGTCACGTCAGCGAGCTCTGCCCGGTCGTACGAGATCTGCGTGCCCGATGTGCGCTTCCTGGTCATGCCGGACTGATTCCCGAGCTCGACGTCGAGGAAACATCGTCCTGGGTGGAAACGGGGTTTCGACGCTTGCACACGGAGGTAGTGGACCGGCGTCGGTGCGGTGCCCGGGACCGCGGCGCCGCACCGGCAAATTCCCTGCGCCCGTGTTCCCTGCGCCCGAGCGCGCGTGACAGGCATCGTCCCCCTACCTGGCGCCACCGGGCCCGCTGAACAACGCCATCAGGGCGAGCACGACGGCGATCGCCAGCAGAGCCAACAGGAACTTCGACACGACCAGGCCACCGGCGACGGCGATCATCACGACCACCAGCACGAGCACCCAGATCACGCTGCGTTCGTACCCCGAGACCCGAATCGCCAATCGCCTCCGCCGGTTTGGCGGCAATGGCACGCGGGTAGCGGCTAGGGCAGTGGAACGCGAACAGCTCCTCGAACGGCTCCGCGCGCTCGTCGAGGAGGCCCACAGCCTCGAGACAGGTGTCGAGCGCAATCTCGAGGCCCTGGCGGGCGTTGTCGACGACCCCGTGTTGCACGGGCTGATCGAGAGACACCGGGCACGGACTGCCGAGCACGAGGCTCGACTCGCGGATCGTCTCGATGCGCTCGGTGGCTCGCACTCGGCTCGCCGCAAGACGGTGGACATGCCGGCCGGGCTGCTCAAGAGGTCCCAGGGCGACAGCCCGTCGAGCCTGATGCGCATCGCGTATGTCGCCGAGCATGCGGAGATCGCCGCCTACGAGGTGCTTCGACGCGCGGCCCACGAGACGGGCGACGACGAAACCGCCTCCGCGGCCGAGCTCAACCTCGCCGACGAGCGTGAGATGGCACGCGACCTGGAAGAGCATTGGGGCTCCGTCTTCCGTGCGACCGTGACCGGCTGGCTGTTGGACGACACGCCACCGGGTGTCACTCGAGGCTCGGCCGGCGACCAGCCCGCCCGGCGCCATTCGCCGCTCGGCCAGTGACAGCGCCCAGGCGATCCGGTCGTCCACCGGCGAAAGGCACCTCGCGAGCGCATTGGACTGTTTACCCCCGCTCCGCGACGGCTATACGGGGCGCATGAGCACCGACACGCCACGCGAAGCCGTCGAAAGCAGGCGCGCAGTCGCAGGAGCCCGCCCGACGCTCGTGTTCGTCCGGGATGCTCGCTCCGGGCCTTCCCGGCGCATGGACAGCCTCGTTGCATGGGTGCGTGTCACGCGCAAGCGCCAGCTACGCGTCGTCGACGTCGAGGCGAGCACCAACCCGGAAGTCGTGGAGCTGCTCCAGATCTCCGCCGTCCCCGCCCTGGCGCTGCTCGACGGCGGCCGCGTCGTCGGGAGGCTCGAAGGGAAGGCGACGGGGGATCAGATCGAGGAGCTCATCCGGCCATACGTGGACGACGGCATCGCGTCGTAGCGGTTTGCCACCTGTCGGGCCGGCTCCGGTCGCGGTGATCGTCGCCCCTGTTCGGTCTGACCACGACGATCGAGCGACAGGTCCAGGGCACGTAGAATGGCCCGGCTCTGCCGCCTGCAGCCGGTCCCGGCAGCGTCCGGCGCACGAGGGTGTTTGCGGAGGACGTGCCACCGGGACGAAGATTCCAGTGTGACACGGCGCCACGCACGCAGTCTCGAGCCGCCGTCGACCATCGTGCGCTACGCCGTGGCCGTCAGCCTGGCCGTTGTGGGTCTCGGCGTCACGACGTTCGTGACCCGCGCCACCGAAGAGCCGGTCTTCACGATTCTCATCGGCCTGGTCGCCGTCGCTGCGTGGTACGGAGGGCTCGGCCCAGGGCTGGCCGCGATCGCCATCGGCTGGATCGGCAGCTGGTGGCTCCTGCTCGAGCCCTCGGCCCCACTCGAGGCCCCACCCGACGTCGATGTCGCGCGCTGGGCCGTCGGTCTCGCAGCCGCATGCCTGATCGTCGCGGTGGCGGTCGCGATGCGACGAGGCCGCGAGCGGGCGGTCACCGAGGCCGACGAGGCGGAGGCGGCACAGCTCGTCACCGCAGGCATCCAGCAGCTCGCATCCGAGCTCTCAGCGGCGGTCACGCAGTCGGACGTTGCGCGCGCGCTCGTGCAGCACACGCCGGCGCTCGTGGGCGCGCGAGGCGGCGCGCTGGGGATGATCGACGGGCACGAGCTCGTGATCGTCGATCCGCTGGGCTCCGTCGAGCAGACGATCACCCCGGGGCTCCGTCTTCCACTCTCGGCGCGCGCGCCGATCGTCGAGGCAGCCAGGGGCGGACAGCCGGTGATTGCCCTCGACCGTGCGACCTTCCGCCGCGACTTTCCGGACGGCGCCCAGCTTGCTCCGTACGCCCACGGAGCGATCGCGGTGCCGATCTCGGTTGCCGGCCGCGTCGTCGGCTCGATGGGGTTCCCCTTCAACCTCCCCGGGATCGTGACCGAGAGCACGCTGTCGATCGCACGGATCGCCGCCGATCTCGGCGGGCAGGCGCTCGAAAGGGCAGAGCTCTACGAGGACGAGCGGTCGATGCGGAGAGCACTCGACGCCATCCTGCGCACTGCACCCCGGTTCGCCGGAAGCACCCTCGACGAGGGCGCCGCGGCCGTCTGCGAGGAGGCCCGCGCCACGCTCGGCGCCGACATCGCTCAGGTGTGGCGGCTTGCGGAGACCGGTCGGTGGGAGGTCCTGTGCAGGAAGCCCGACGACCTGGAGATCCCGCCCGGCGCGTCCGTCTCGCTCGGTGACTATCCGGGCTTGTCCGAGGCGCTCGAGCAGTTGCAGCTCTCGTTCGTGTCCGACGTCCAGGCCGTGCTCGAAGGAGATGCGCTGGAGCACGTTCGCCGCTACGGCGTCCGGTCGTCGCTTCGCGTGCCGATCGTGATCGAAGGCGAGGCGGGTCGCCTGCTGATCCTGCAGTGGCGCGGCGTGATCGCAGAGCCCGGGCCCTCTCAGATCCTGCTGGCGCGTCGCTTTGCCGACCAGGCCGGTCTCGTGCTCGAGCAGCTGGAGCGGCGAGCCGCCGAGAGCGCCGCGGCTCGTGCGGCCGAGGAGACGAAGCGACTGCTCGACGTCTCGTCCGCGCTTGCCTCCGCCGCCAGCCTGACCGACGTGGCAACCGCGATTCTCGGCGAGGGCTGCCGCAGCCTCGGTGCGCGCGCCGGCGTGGTCGTCCTCCGGCACCCCGCCAATGAGATGCCCGAGCCCGTCGAGACGGGAGCGGCGGCAGGAGTGGACACGCCCGACCCTGCCACGGTGGCGCTGCTCACTGAGGCCCTTCGGTCGGGCGAGCAGCTGGCTGTGGCGTCGGCTGCGGAGTTGCCGGTGTGGGTCGATCTCGAGGCAGGCGACGTCACCTACCAGGCATGGCTGGCGATCCCCTTCACCGTGGCAGGCAGGGTGGTCGGCGGCCTGGGGCTCGCGTTCGACGAGCCACGCCAGCTCGGCGGGGCCGACCTCGACTTCGCGAGAGCTCTGGGACGTCAGGCCGGAGTGTCCGTCGAGCGTGCCCTGCAGTACGAGTCCGAGCGAACCATTGCGGAGACGCTGCAGCAGAGCGTGCTACCCGAGTCGCTGCCCTCCGTCGACGGTGTGCAGATGGCCGCCCGATACCTCCCGGGGACGGCCGCGGTCGACGTCGGCGGTGACTGGTTCGACGCCATCTCGCTGCCCGACGGGCGGCTCGGGCTCGCGGTCGGCGATGTCGTCGGCAAGGGTGTCCGGGCCGCCGCGACCATGGCGCAGCTGCGAAACGGGCTGCGTGCGTTCGCATTGGACCAGATGAGGCCGTCGGCCACCGTGGCCAGGCTGAACAGGCTGACGGGGGAGGTCGACGAGTCGGCGTTCGCCACGCTCGTGTACGCCGTGGTCGATCCCGGCCGCAGGGTCGTCCGGTTCACGTCGGCTGGTCACCCTCCTCCGCTCATCGTCTACCCGGACCGACGCGCCGAGTTCGCCGAGGGTGGGCGCAGCCTTCCGCTCGGGGTCAGCGCCGACGCGTCCTTCGAACAGGACGTGGTCGAGCTGCCGGTCGGATCGACGCTGATTCTGTTCACCGACGGCCTCGTCGAGCGACGCGACAGCACTCTCGCCGAGGGCTTCGAGCGCCTTCGGGCGGCAGCAGCGGAAGCGCCCGGAGATCCCGACCGGCTCGTCGACCATGTGCTCGACCGGCTCGTGGGGGACGACGTGCGCGGGGACGACATCGCCCTGCTCGCGGTCCGCTTGCTGGCCGCTGCGCCCGCTCCGCTCGATCTCCGGCTGCCGGCGACCCTGCAGTCGTTGGACGTCGTGCGCGATGCGCTACGACTCTGGCTGGAGAACGCGCCGCTCTCGAAGGCGCAGGCGCACGAGGTCGTGCTCGCCGCGTGGGAAGCGTGCGCCAACGCCGTCGAGCATCCCCAGGAGGCGCGAAAGCATGTCTTCACGCTCGCTGCTCGCGCGGAGGACGGGCGCGTTCTCATCGACGTCACCGACTCGGGCACGTGGCGGAGCGGCCGCAGCCATCCGGACCGTGGGCTCGGCCTGCATCTGATGCGCTCGATCATGACCAGCGTCTCGGTGCTCCGGGGGGAGGACGGGACGCGCGTTCACATGGAAAAGGCCGTCGCAGAGCGCTCCTGAGCGGCCTCACCGTGACGCCGTCGTCGCGTGGCCCTCGTGCCAGGGTTACGACCTGCCGGCCACGGGTATCCCGAGTGGGTCGTGCCGGTCGAAGCCACTGCGTATCCTGAGATGCTCGTGAGACGCTTGGTGGTGAGCGGCGCGCGCCCCTGCGTGTCGGGTTACAGGACGGCATGAGCCTCGTCATGGACCGGGACATTCAGGCCTTGCTGGTCGCCTACCATGTCGACGGCGACCGGGAGGCCCGGGACCGCGTGCTCACCGAGCTGCTGCCGTTGGTGCGGTCGCTCGCGGCTCGGTATGCCGGACGCGGCGAGCCGTACGAGGATCTCGTCCAGGTGGGCGCCGTCGGCCTGATCAATGCCGTCGAGCGCTTCGACGTCGACCGCGGTGTCGAGTTCACCACCTTCGCGGTGCCGACGGTGCTCGGCGAGATCAGGCGTCACTTCCGCGACAGGACCTGGGCGATGAACGTCCCACGGCGGCTGAAGGAGCTCGGGGTGAAGCTCTCGCGCGTCCTCGACGACCTCACGGCAGAGCTCGGACGTGCGCCCACGGTGCTCGAGCTCGCCGAAGCGACGGGTGCAGACGAGGAGGAGGTGATCGATGCGCTCGACTCGTCGCACGCGTACTCGCTCCGGTCGCTCGACGCGCCCGTCAGCGACAGCCGCGAGGACACGCTGGCGGAAGCGCTCGGGTTCGACGACGAGGCGTTCGACCGCGTCGCCGATGGCTCGGTCGTGTCCGAGGGGCTGGCGGCCCTGGACGAGCGCGAGCGGCGCATCGTCGAGCTCCGCTTCTACCGGGAGATGACCCAGGCGCAGATCGCGGCCGAGCTGGGCATCTCGCAGATGCACGTGTCGCGGTTGCTGCGACGCTCGCTCGGCGCGATGCGCGGCCGTATCGACGCGCAGGAGGAGCCGTGACGCCCGACGCTGCCGGGGTGATCCGCCTCACGTTCCCCGCCAGGGCGGAGTACCTGTTGCTCGCGCGGCTGGCGCTCGTCGGCCTGGCGCGGTCGCTGCCCTTCGACACTGAGACGGTCGCCGACCTGAAGCTCGCTGTGACGGAAGCGTGCGGGAACGTCGTGCGCCACGCCTACGCGACCGGGGGCGGGCACGTGTCGGTCACGTATGTCGTCGATGCGGACCGGTTCGACATGATCGTCGAGGACGAAGGCGCAGGCCTCGCTTCACTCAGCCCCGAGCTCGACGTCGTCGGTGCGCCCGATGCGGCCGCGTTCGAGCCCGCGTCTCAGGGCATGGGCATGGCGATCATTCGCGCCGTCGTCGACGAGCTCGACGTCGGTGACCGCCCCGATGGGGCCGGCACGCGTGTTCGGATGACGAAGCTTCTTGCGTAACGAGGACGTGCCGGCGGGGGAGGGACTAGGTGCTCGCCTCCGACAGCGTGTGGATCGCCTCGTGCCGTGACGGTGCGGTCGGGAGGACGCGGTCGAGCGTCGTGATCTCGAAGACATGGCGTGCCGTCCCACGCGGCAGGACGACGAGCAGCTCGCCGTCGACCTCGCGGACACGACGCAGGCCACCCACGAGGACGCCCAGGGCGGTGGAGTCCATGAACGGCACATTGCTCAGATCGACGACGACGCGCGCACCCGGCGCGCCACAGCACTCGATCAGCGCCGTCCGCAGAGCGTCGGCGGAGTACGCATCGAGCTCGCCCTCGCCCGTGACGACCGACACGCCATCGATCACGGCCGTCTTCACGTATGCATCCATCGTGATGAAGTCTGACGGGTTGGGTACCCCGCCCGTCGGGAGTGACGTCAGAGCGAGCGGGTGATCGACTGCGCCCGTGTACCCGTCGTCCCGGGTCGGCGAAACATGTGGCGGCAACGATCGCGCACACCGTTTACACCGGTGTGGCGAGGGGTAAGACTGTGCGGATGGTGCCCGTGGACACGGCCGGCCCGGGTGACGTCGGCGGCGAGCTGGAGATACGCGTCGAGCGGCTTTCACCGACTGCGGCGTTGTTCGTCCTGGCCGGCGAGGCCGATCTGCACCGTGCACCGGAGCTGCGGGATGAGATGTCCGCAGTGATCGACGGAGGGATCTACGACTTGGTCGTCGATCTGGGTGCGGTGACGTTCATCGACTCGATGACGCTCGGAGTCCTCCTGGGAGCGATGAAGCGCGTCAAGCCGCAGGGCGGTCGGCTGTGCGTCGTCGTGCAGGACGCGAACATCCGTCGCATCTTCGAGATCACGCTTCTCGACCGCGTGTTTGCCGTCTTCGACGACAGGGAGCGGGCGGTTGCGGGCCTCGCCGCGAATGAAGACGGAGGAGACGCGTGAGGCGGCGAGCGCACGTGCGCAACCAATGGCGGACGTGATCGAGCTCGTTCTGCCGTCTGGACGCTTCGACGGCGTCGTTCAGCTCGTGCTCGGCGGCGTCGGGACCCGATGCGACCTCCCCTACGACACCGTCGACGAGCTCCAGCTCGCGGTCGCAGCAGTCCTGCCCTCGGCGCGGAGTCAGGAGACCATCGTCGAGATCGAGACGGGCGACGCAGTGACGGTCACGATCGGCCCGGTCACCGACGGAACAGCCGCCGACGCGGCGCTGCTCCGGGTGCTCGACCGTCTCGTCGACCGGGTGGTGCCCGTGACGCGGGGCGGCGACGAGTGGCTGGCGCTGGAGGTGAGCCGGCGGCTCGGCCCACCGGGTGCAACGCCCTAGGTCTCGGGGCTCGTGGCAGTCACCATCCGGCACGCGCAGTCGTCCGACTACGGCCGCGTCATAGGCCGCGTCAACACGTGGTGGGGCGGGCGCGACATGGCGCCGATGCTCCCGAAGCTGTTCTTCCTGCACTTCGAGGGGACGAGCTTCGTCGCCGAGCGCGACGACGGCCAGCTGGCGGGGTTCCTCGTCGGCTTCGTCTCCCAGACCGTCCCCGAGGAGGCATACATCCACTTCGTCGGCGTCGCGCCGGAGGAGCGCGGCACCGGGCTGGGCCGTGAGCTGTACGAGCGCTTCTTCGCCGTGGTCCGTGAGCACGGTTGCACGGTCGTGCGCTCCGTCACGTCACCCCTGAACGAGGACTCGGTCGCCTTCCACGCCGCGCTGGGGTTCGTGGTCGATCGCCTGGTCGAGGACTACGACGGCCCCGGCGAGGACCGGCTGCTGCTCGTCCGACCACTGCCGTAGCCGTTGCCGGGCACGACTACCCACCGTTTGCTGAAATGACAACGTCCGTCCGGCGCTGCCGGTACCCTGGTGGCCGTGGCGAAGTCGACGAGCCAGTTCACCTGTAGCGAGTGCGGCACCACTGCCGGTCGATGGCTCGGCCGGTGCCCCGGCTGCGGGTCGTTCGGCACGCTCGTGGAGGAGCGAGCGCCGCAGGCGTCCAAAGCGGGTGGCGGGAGCGGCGCGTCTCCGGGCCGGCCCCAACGGCTCGGCGACGTCCGGGTCGAGGAGGCCGAACGGATCGCGACCGGTGTCCCTGAGCTCGACCGCGTGCTCGGGGGCGGGCTCGTGCCGGCCTCGCTCGTCCTGGTCGGCGGGGAGCCTGGGGTCGGCAAGTCGACGCTGCTGTTGAGCGCGCTCGGGGCGGTGTCTGGCGCCGGAAAGAGGGCGCTGCTGGTCACGGGGGAGGAGTCGGTGGCGCAGGTCACGCTTCGCGCCGGTCGGCTCGGTGGAGCAGCCGAGGTCGAAATCCTCGCCGAGACCGATCTCGACGTCGTGTGCGCGACCCTCGAGGCGGAGCGCCCGGACGTGTGCGTGATCGACTCGGTTCAGACGCTCCACGCACCCGACCTGGGATCCGCTCCCGGCTCGGTGGCCCAGGTGCGCGAGGCTGCGGGGCGCCTCCTCCGCGTGGCCAAGCAGGCCGGCGTCGCGACAATCCTCGTCGGGCACGTGACGAAGGACGGCGCGGTCGCGGGGCCGCGGGTGCTCGAGCACCTCGTCGACTGCGTCCTCCAGTTCGAGGGCGACCGGTATCACGCGCACCGCGTGCTCCGTGCCGTGAAGAACCGGTTCGGGTCGACCAACGAGCTCGGTGTCTTCGAGATGACTGCGGCAGGGCTGGTGGGCGTCCCCGATCCGTCGGAGCTCTTCGGCCGCTCGAGGCCGGGCGAGGTGGGCGCAGCCGTCGCGTGCGCGCTCGAGGGGACGCGACCAATCCTGCTCGAGGTGCAAGCGCTCGTCGCGAAGACCGATCTCGCGATGCCGCGCAGAGTCGGCACGGGAGTCGATCCGAAGCGGCTGGCGATGATCGTCGCCGTGCTCTCCCGGCATGCAGGCCTGCCGCTCGGCGGTGCAGACGTGTTCGTGAACGTCGCAGGTGGTGTTCGCGTCGACGAGCCTGGCGCAGATCTCGCTGTCGCCCTCGCGATCGCGTCGGCCGCGCGGGGCGCTCCCTTGCGCGACGGCATGGCGGCGTTCGGCGAAATCGGGCTCACCGGACGACTTCGCGTGGTTGCACAGGCCGAGCGGCGCCTCGAGGAGTGCGAGAAGCTCGGCATCGCGGCGGTCGTCGCGCCCGACGGGACGGCGGTGCGCGGCGCGGTGCCCCGTGTCCTGGCCGTCGAGACGCTGCGGCGGGCCATCTCCGCCGCGCTCGAGCGGGCCTCCCGCACGGAGAGCGACGGGCCAGGCGAAGAGATGCGCGGTGACGACGGCCGTTCTCGAGCTGGGCGTGGAGGCGGCGGCCATGTAGGTGCCGGTTGCATCCGGCACCGAGTGCCGATATGGACAACCCCGGGAGCGGGGGCGATGTCGGTCGACCTTCTGAGGCGAGGCGCTCGATCGCACCTCCCCAAGTCGTTAAGGAAGTGTTGCGCTAGAATGGCTCCGGTACGCCGGCAGCAGCTCTCGAAGCCGGCCCCTTTTTTTGACCCAAGGCAGACCGGATCAGGGGAGGGCGAGTTGTTCGACGTCGGCGACAAGGTGGTGTACCCCCATCACGGCGCAGGAACGGTCGTGAGCAAGGACGTGAGGATTGTGCTCGGTCAGGAACGCGAGTACCTGACGATCCGCATCCTCCACAACGACATGACCGTCAACGTCCCATGCGAGAACGCCGAGAAGGTCGGCCTGCGCTGGGTGATCGACCACGAGATGGTCGAAGTCGTGGTGAAGGCTCTCACGGGCGGCTCCACCGAGATGCCGAAGAACTGGAACCGGCGCTTCAAGCACAACCGCGACAAGATGAAGACCGGCGACATCCTCGAGCTGGCCGAGGTGGTGCGCAACCTCGCGCTGCGCGACCACGAGAAGGGTCTCTCGACGGGCGAGAAGCAGATGTACGTGAAGGCGAAGAAGATCCTCGCCTCCGAGCTCATGTACGCAAAGGACATGAGCGAGGAGGAGGCGCACATCTGGCTGGAAGAGGTCCTCGCCAACCCCGTCGCCCCGAAGCGGTCCCGCGCGAAGCCGCAGGTTGCCACGGCGAGCGTCTGAGCCGCCAGTGTCTGACGACACTGGCGGCTAATGAAGCCTGAGCCGTCTCGTCTGCGGTCGAGCCGCCGGACGCGCCGGTCACAACCGGGCGGGCATGGTTAGTCCCGACGCCGAAGGCGGCGGGACCTGGTGCGTTCTCGTCGCAGCCGGTGCCGGAGCCCGGCTCGGGGCCGATCGTCCCAAGGCGTTTGCGGCCATGGCAGGACGGCCTCTGCTGGCCGAGAGCTTGGAACGGCTGGACCTATCCGACTGGGTCGATGCGATCGTGGTCGCCGCGCCCCGGGGATGGGAGGAGCCGACGATGCTCCTCGCAGAGGAGCTCGCCGCCTCGAAGGTGGCCTCGGTCGTCACCGGGGGTGAGACGCGGGCCGAGTCGGTTCGCGTGGCGCTCCAGGAGGTGCCGGAAAGCGCCGTGGCGACGCTCGTCCACGACGCAGCCCGTCCGCTCGTTGACGACAGCGTGCTCGAGCGGGTGCTGCGGCCGCTGGCCGACGGCGTCGACGGAGTCGTGCCGGTGTTGCCGCTCGTCGACACGGTCAAGCGCGTCGAGGGCGATCACGTGGCCGAGACGCTCGACCGCGGTGCCCTCGTCGCGGCGCAGACACCCCAGGCCTTCCTTCCCGCTGCGCTCCGGGCTGCCTACGCGGGGGACCTGGCCGGCGGAACCGACTGCGCCTCGCTGGTGGAACGCGCCGGCGGCCGCATCAGAGTCGTGCCGGGCGATCCACGGCTGCTCAAGGTCACCACACGGGAAGACCTCGCCCTCGTCGAGTCGTGGCTCCGCGACTGAAAGCGGTCTTCTTCGACGTCGGCGAGACGCTCGTCGACGAGGAGCGCTACTGGCGCGAGGTGGCACGCGCGGTTGGTGTCGGTCCGCACGTCATCTGGGCGGCGCTCGGCTTTACCATCGCGCGCGGCGAGGAGCATTTCGGACTATGGCGACATCTGGGGATCGACCGTCCGAGCGCTTGGGACGAGATCGTTTACAGCGCAGATGACCTGTACCCGGACGCCGTCGAGTGCCTCGAGGCGATGCGGGAGATGGGGTTGCTCGTCGGCCTGGCCGGCAACCAGAACGCCGCGCTCGAGAGCTGGGCACGTGCGGCCGGGTTGCCGGTCGACGTCGTCACCGGGTCTGCGAGCCTCGGGGTTCGCAAGCCCGATCCCGCCTTCTTCACGGGCATCGTCGATGCGAGCGGCTGCACGGCGGTCGAGGTCGCGTACGTCGGCGACCGTGTCGACAACGACGTGCGGCCGGCCGCGGCCGCCGGTCTGGTTGCGATCCACCTGCGGCGTGGCCCCTGGGGGCAACTGCAACAGACGCCAGCGGAGGCGTCGCTCGTCGTCGACGATCTCGCGTCGCTCCCCGAGGCGCTCATAGGCGCGGGATATATCCCGCCCGACCGCTAGCCTCGACCCATGGGCGACCTGCGCATCGGCGTCGGTGTCGACGCGCACGCCTTCCAGGCGGGTGTTCCACTCGTGCTCGGGGGTGTGCGCGTCGACCATCCCAGCGGCCTCGCCGGCCACTCGGACGGGGACGTCATCGCGCACGCGCTGACCGACGCGCTACTCGGCGCGGCGGGCCTCGGCGACATCGGCGCGCTCTTCCCTTCCGACGACGAGCGCTTCCGCGGCGCCGACTCGCTTGGCCTGCTCACCGAGGCGTATCGGCAGGTGCGGCAGGCGGGGTTCGAGCTCGTCAATGCCGACTGCGTGCTGCTCGGCGAGGAGCCGCGGATCGCTGCCTACCGCGACGAGATGAGACGCCGCTTGGCAGCTGCGCTCGAGGTGGAGGCCGAGCGTGTGAACGTACGCGCGACGACGACGGATCGCCTCGGGTTCACGGGCCGCGGAGAAGGGCTGGCCGCCCACGCTGTTGCCCTTCTGGAGCGCACGTGAGCGTCCGCTTCGTCACGCACGAGGAACGGGAGGACATCCGCGACACCGAGGAGCTGTGGCGCTCGTGGCCGGAGTTCATGCTCCACGACGACACCGCGGCAGGCCGCTGGGGCCAGCTGTACGAACGTTTCGGGCGGTTCCAGCTCTGGGGGCTCGACGTGACGACGGACGAGCTCCTGATCAAGGTGAACTGCGTTCCCGTCGCGCTCGATCCCGACGCGCTCCCGGCGGACGGCTGGCGGGAGGCGCTGCGCTCTGCGATCGACGACGCCGTCGCGCCGACCCTCCTGTGCGCCCTGCAGATCCTCGTCGCGGAGGAGAGTCGCGGCACCGGGCTCAGCAGCGTCGCCCTCGCTGAGATGCGGAGCATCGGCGCCGAGCATGGCTTCGCCGATCTCGTCGCTCCGGTGCGACCGACGCTGAAGGCGCGCTACCCACTCGTGGCTGCGGAGCGTTACGCACGCTGGGTGCGCGACGACGGGCTGCCGTTCGATCCGTGGCTGCGTGTCCACGTCCGCGCCGGAGCGTCGCTGGTCGGCGTGTGCCCGTCGTCGATGCTCGTCACCGGCACCGTTGCGGAATGGGAGGACTGGGCGGCTATGGCCTTCCCCGAGAGCGGTGAGCACATCGTCCCGGGAGCGCTCGTTCCGGTGACGATCAGTCGCGAGGACGACCTCGGGCTCTACCTCGAGCCGAACGTCTGGATGCGCCACCGGCTGGGCTGACCGGCCGCGGCGCTCGGTTGACCCCAGGGTGCCAGTCTGAAGCCCGGCACCAGGTCTGCTGCGTGGGGTGCCCGGCTTTAGCCTGGCACCAAGGGGTTCATCCGTCGGTCGCCAGCTCAGGCCACAGGGTGCTTCTGGTCCGACCAGTGGCGCAGCGCGTCCTCGTCGTGCCGGCGCAGCAGGTCTTCGGCCCGCGCCGCGTCGCCCGCCGCGACGGCTTCCAGGATCTCCTCGTGCTCGCGGGCGTCGTCGGCCTGCCACGTGGGAGCCGCATAGCGACGGGCGAGCAAGCGCCGACCGACGTCCGCGATCCAGAGGCCGTCGATCAGCCGCCACAGCTGCTCGTTCCCGGTGGCAGCGGCGAGGGCGAGGTGAAATGCACGGCTGGCGTCGTGTGCGGCGTCCGACGTTGTCGCCGCCCGTTCCGCGCCGATCGCCTCGCGCAGAGCCGCGAGATCGGCCTCCGTCCGGCGGGCGGCTGCGAGGCGGGCGATCTGCGGCTCGAGGACGAGGCGAGCCTCGAGTCGCTCGAGCACGACCTCCAGCCCGAAGTCGGCCACGAAGAAGCCGCGGTTGACCTCGAACTCCACCAGCCCGTCTCCCGCGAGCCGGCGCAGCGCCTCGCGGACGGAGCCACGGGAGATCCCGAGCTGGTCCGCGAGCTCCGCCTGGCCTACCCGCGCGCCCGGCGCCAGCGAGCCCTCGACGATCTGCTCGCGGATCGCGTCGTAGGCGAGACCGACGACGGAGCGGACGCGGAGCGGCTGAGCATGTTCACCGATGGTTGACATTCGATGTTCGAACCTTATATCGTGCCGCCGACGCGGGCGCAAGAGGCGGCCGCCAGCGCAGGAGGAGGCCCAGGATGAGCCAGCCCGATCCCGCACCCGGCCTCGGGCAGCGGAATCTCTCTACCGTCCATGCCGTCGCGCAGGCGCTCGCGATCGGACCCATGTTCTCGGTCGCGCTGATCCTCGGGAGCATCTCGCGGCCGGATATCGGAGCAGGCTGGAACGCAACGCTCGCCGTGCTCATCTCGACCCTCGGAGTACTCGCCATCGGCTACGCGGTCGTACTCTTCGCGCGGCGCTATGCGGGCGCCGGGGCCGTCTACGAGTACCTCACCCATGGTGCGCATCCCTGGGTGGGCGTGCTCGTCGCCGGGTTCTTCTTCATTGGCACGCTGTTCCTCGGCGGTGGCGGCATCTATTTGGGCCTCGGCATCCTCGGCGACGGGTTCTGGAAGGGGCACATCTCGGACTCGGGCCCTGCCTGGTGGGTCTGGGGCCTCATCGGGCTCGCGATCGTCCTCGCGTTCAACTACGTCGGGGTGCGGGTCGCCGTGCGCGCCATGCTCACGTTCGCCGCGGTGTCGTTCGTACCGATGCTCATCCTCGCCGTCGTCATCGTCGGCAAGGGCGGCGAGGACGGCGTCACCCTCTCGATGTTCAACCCCAGCGAGACGTCCTGGCTGGGAATCACGGGTGGTGGCGTGCTCGGCGGTGTGCTGCTCGGCATCCTGCTGTTCGTCGGCTTCGAGGCCGCCGCGTCGATCGGGGAGGAATCGCATGATCCGCACCGGTCGATCCCGCGCGCTGTCCTGTTCACGATCGCAGCCGGCGGCGCGTTCTACGTGATCATGGCGTTCGCGTTCTCGATCGGCTATGGCAAGCCCGCGGTGTCGGAAGGCGCCTGGGCATTCTCGCCGAGTGCCGTCAGCGAGATGGCGACGAAGTACATCGGCGAGTGGTACGCGACCCTGCTGGAGGTGGTCGTGATCCTCGATGCGATGGCGCTTGCGCTGGCCGTCTGCGTGATGATCGGCCGCGGCTACTTCGCTCTGGCGCGTGACGGACTGCTGCCGAAGGTGTTCACGAGGACGTCGCCGTACGGGACCCCGTGGGTCGGCAACCTGATGGTTGCGGTCGGAGGTATCGGGCTGATGCTCCTCGTGTGGGCGACGAACTACGGCACGCGGTTCACGATCCCGGGTGAGGCCGGCACCCCGGTGCCGCTCTTCCCGAATGACGAGTTCGCGGTATTCATCTTTGCCGCGACCGTCGGGTCGTTCGCCGTCGAGCTCGTCTACCTCGTGCTGGCTGTTGTTGCGTTCCGGCTCATCCGCTCGTCTGGGAACCAGTGGTGGCAGTACGTGATCGTCGCGGTCGCCGTGATCACGCCGATCCTCGGCTTCTACGGCGCGCTGCGACCTGATCCGCACGACCGCTCGAACTACAACTGGGAGGCGGCGTTCTGGACGATCGGTCTCATCGTGCTCGCCCTCGTCTGGTTTGCCATCGTCATGGTGCTGCGACGCGACAACGTCGACAACGCAGCGTCGCATGCCGCCGAGCATCGCGGCGTCGCGCCACTCGACGAGACCGTCGACTTCAAGCCGCTGCCAGAGGATCAGATGCCTCTGTGAAAGACGCTCTCTGGCACGAGATCGGACCTGCCGGAGCCGGTGGCACGGGCTCGCTCCGGCAGGTCGAGGTCGAGGGCCGGCTGGTCTGCGTGGGCCGGACGGCGACTGGATGGGTTGCCTTCGACGACACCTGCCCGCACGAGGAGTGCCCGCTCTCGGATGGCGAGCTGGACGAGAACGTCGTCGTCTGCCCCTGCCACGGATCCGAGTTCGACGTGCTCACGGGTGACGTGCTGTCTCCGCCGGCGCTCGACCCGCTCACCATCTACGAGGCGCGTGAGCAGGGCGGCGCGCTGCACGTCCGCCTGGCGCCACCGGCGGCGGCCGACGAGGCGGCACACGAGCGCGAGGATCGCGTCTCGGAGGCCGTGGCACGGGCGGCGACCGTGGCCGGGCCGTCGACTGCGGGAGTCACGCTCGACGACATCGACCTCACCGACCTCGACACATGGGAGGAGCGCGTGCCTCACGAGTGGTTCGCGCTGCTACGCAGAGAGGCGCCGCTCTACTGGCAGGACGAGGGCACGGGGCGCGGTTTCTGGTCGTTCACGCGCTACGACGACGTGGTGGCGGTCTCCAAGGACTGGGAGACCTTCTCCTCCGAGGTCGGTGGAACCTCGATGCAAGACCTCACACCGGACGAGATCGAGGCGAGGAAGTCGATGATCGACACCGATCCACCTGCTCACACGCGGCTCCGCGCGATCGTCAACAAGGGCTTCACGCCCCGCGTCGTGAACGCGTACGAGGAGCGGATCAGAGAGCTCGCACAGGGCATCCTCGCGCGGGCCTTCGCGCAGCCCGAGCTCGACTGGGTCGAGGACGTCGCATCCGAGATCCCGATGTGGGTCTTCTCCGAGATCATGGGCCTGCCCGTCGAGGACCGGCGACGCCTGATCGAGCTGGGCGACAGGCTGCTCGGGAATACCGATCCCGAGGTGATGGGTGGGGAGGAGTTCATCTCCGATGTCTCGGCGCCCCATCCTGAGTACCGCCTGCTGCCGTTCTCGAGCCCCTACGCTGCCGACCTGATCGAGTACGGCCGCGCCCTCGGCGAGGCCCGCCGCGCCGAGCCGCGGGACGATGTCACGACCAGGCTCGTCGAGGCGGAGGTGGACGGGGAGCGGCTGGACGAGCGCGAGTTCGGCGTCTTCTTCATCCTGCTCACGACGGCGGGCAACGAGACCACCCGCCACACGATCAGCCTCGGCCTCCAGGCGCTGCTCGAGCACCCTGACGAGCGCGACCGCCTGGTCGCCGATCCCACGCTCTGCGCGACCGCCGCCGACGAAGTGCTTCGCTGGACACATCCCGTGCACCACTTCCGTCGTACCGCGACGCGTGACACCGTCGTGCACGGCCGGCGCGTCGCCGCGGGGGACAAGGTCGTCTTCTGGTACGCGTCGGGGAACTTCGACGAAGAGCGGTTCGCCGACCCGTACCGGTTCGACGTCGGCCGCACGCCGAACCGTCACCTCACGTTCGGCCTGGGTGGGCCGCACTTCTGCCTCGGCGCACACCTGGCGAGGCTGGAGGTGCGTGTGTGGTTGGAGGAGATGATCCCGTACTTCGACCGGATCGAGCTCGCTGGTGCACCCACGCGGCTACGCTCGAACTTCTTCAACGGCATCAAGCGACTACCGGTGCGCGTGCGCGTGTGAGAGACCAGGTGAGTGCATGACGGAGAACAGCCATGACCCCGAGGCGGTCGTGCGCGACCTCGCGCAACAGGGCGTGCGTGCGGTGCGTCTGCTGTACACCGACCTGCACGGTGTTGCGCGTGGCAAGGACATCCCGCTCGGTCACTTCGCCGGCCTCTGCCACGAAGGTGTCGCGTTCTGCGCGGCCGTGATGGGCACCGACCTGCGCCACACGCCAGTGGTCGGCGGGGAGGAGGGCTACGTCGACCTCGCCGTGCGCCCGGATCTCGGCACCGTGCGAACGGTTCCCTGGCAGCCCGAGGTGGCGTGGTGCCTCGGCGACGCGTGGACGCTCGCCGGCTCGGAGCCGTGGCCGGTCTGCCCGCGCGCCTTGCTGAAGCGCGTCACGACCGCTTACGTGGAGCGGGGGTTGGACCCAGTGGTCGGGCCGGAGCTCGAGTTCTTCCTCGTCGAGCGTGACCCTGAAGCGCACGGAGGGCTGCGCCGGTACGTCGACGAGCTCTCGCGCGTCTACACCGTCGGCGCGGTGTCCGACCCGAGGCAGGTCGTGTTACGGATGCTGCTCTGGTGCGACGAGCTCGGGCTCGACGCCTACGCCGCGAACCACGAGTTCATGAACTCGCAGTACGAGATCAACGTCAAGCACTCCCCCGCGGTCGACGCCGCAGACCGTGCCTTCATGCTGAAGGCAGCCGTGAAGGAGATCGCCGCCTGTGAGGGCCTCATCGCGACCTTCATGGGCCGGCCTTTTGCCGACCAGGGCGGGTCCGGCTTCCACGTCCACCTGTCGCTCACTGCGGAGGACGGGCACAACGCGTTCGGCGACGCAACCGGCGCTCAGGGCTTGAGCCCGCTCGCCGCGCAGTTCATCGCAGGGGTGATCGACCACGCGCCGGGTCTCATGGCACTGCTCGGCCCGACGGTCAACGCGTACAAGCGCATCCTGCCGGACTCGCTCGCGCCCACCCACGCGAACTGGGGTCACGACAACCGCACCGCGTTCTGTCGCGTGCCGAACGAAGGCGGCTCGCGGTCGCGCGTCGAGATTCGAACCGGCGACGGATCGGCGTGCGCGCACTTGATCATCGCCGGCGCTGCTGATCGCGGGGCTCGACGGCATCGAGCGTGGGCTCGTGCCGCCCGAGCCGGTCGTGGGCGACGCCTACCGCATGGACGACGCCCACGCGGGCACGAGGCTGCCGGCCGACCTCGGTGCGGCTCTGGACGCGCTGGAGGCCGACGAGCGGCTCGTCGACGGTCTCGGACACAGGCTCGTGTCGACGTTCCTCGCGATGAAGCGCTTCGAGGTGGAGCGCTTCGCCGAGACGGTGGGCGAGCTCGACTCGGAGGTCGTGACGGTGTGGGAGCTCGAGGAGTATGCAACCCATCTCTGAGCGGGCCGTGCGCGTCCTCGTCGACGGCGAGCCGCGCTGGGGCCGCCGGGAGGGCGCAGCGATCGTCCTCGACGACGGGACGTCGCTCGACGAGGCGAGCGCCGCCTACCTCGCGCCGGCGGAGCCGACCAAGGTGATCGCCGTCCATCTCACGTACCGCAGCCGCATCGAGGAGTATCGCGCTCGGACACCGGCGGAGCCGTCCTACTTCATGAAGCCGCCGACGACGCTCAACGGTCATCGTGGCCTCATTCGCCGCCCGCGTGGCGCCCGGTTCCTCAACTACGAGGGAGAGCTCGCCGTCGTCGTCGGCAGGCGCATGAAGGGCGTCTCCATCGACGCGGTGCTCGACCACGTCGCCGGCTACACGTGCGCCAACGACGTCGGGCTGCACGACTTCCGACACGCCGACCGCGGCTCGATGCTGCGCGTCAAGGGGCCGGACGGGTTCCTGCCGCTCGGGCCCGAGCTCGTCCCTGCCGTCGACTTCGATCCGACGAGCTTCACGTTGCGAACGATCCTGAACGGCGACGTCGTGCAGGAGGCGACCGCCGAAGATCTGATCTGGGGCGTGGCGTATCAGCTCGCCGACCTCTGCCGGCTGATCACGCTCGAGCCCGGTGACGTGATCCTCACCGGCACCCCCGCCAACTCGCGGCCCATGGAGCCGGACGACACCGTGGCGGTCGAGATCGACGGCATCGGCCGTCTCGAGAGCACCGTCGTCGACTGGGACGTCGACCTCTCCGGCCCGGGCGAGCAGATGGAGGTCTCCGCGAACACGCTGCACGTGGCGCTCGCGATCCCGGAGGACCAGGCCGAGCGGATGGCCTCCCAGGAGACGGCATGAGGCTACGTGGCATCGACCACGTGTGCCTGCGCGTTGCCGACCTGGAGGAGGCATCGGCACGCTGGCAGATCCAGCTCGGGCTCGTGGAGCGCTCGCGTGACGCCGGTCGCGCGTATCTCGCCTGCAACGACGAGCCCTACTGCGTCGAGCTGGTCGAGGGCGGCGAGCCCGGTCACGACCACACCGGCTGGGAGCTGCACCCGGCGTGCTCACTCGCCGACGCGCGGGCGCACCTCGAGGCGAAGGGCGTGGCCCACGAGGAGCGCGACGGATCGCTGTTCCTCGTCGACCACGACGGGCGCGGTCTGCAGCTCGTGCCGTTCCGCCCGCCCGCCACGGAGGTCGACAGGTGGACGCAGCATTCGCGCCCCTCGACGTCGGTGCATATCGGTGGGCCGCGGCGGCTCGGGCATGTCAACTGCCTCACGGGCTCGATCCATGACGGTGTGGCCTTCTACACCGAGGTGCTCGGCATGCGGGTCACCGACTGGCTCGGCGACGGCGGCGTGTGGTTCCACGTCAACGCCGACCACCATGTGATGGCGCTCGTCGACCGAGGGTACGCCCACTTCCACCACCTGGCCTTCGACACGGTCGACATCGGGAAGATGCGCGACCTCCTCGACCACCTCGCCCGGCACGGGCGCTGGCTCGGCTGGGGGCCGGCACGGCACGGGATCGCCGGGAACATCGCCGGCTACGTCCGCATCACCGAGGAACCGTGCTTCGTCGAGCTCTACTGCGACATGGAGCAGCTCTCCGACGACCACGTGCCGCGCGTCTACCCCGACGACCGCTACTCGTCCAACACGTGGGGCCCGTTGCCGCCGCGGTCGTACTTCCGTTTCGACCCCGTCGCGGTCGAGTGGGAGCGCGAGAGCCGCGAGACCCTCGGTCAGCCGCTGCCGCCTGACAGGGAGGCGGGTCCCGCCCTAGAAGGCCGTATGGCTGATAGGGTTCTCCGTGCCGCGCTCGCCGGAAGGGCGCGCCTCGCTCGTCCCGGCGCCGCCGTGGCACTACGTCGGCGACTTCCTCGTGATCGAGTACTGGGCCGACCCGGCCGCCGTGGCCGCGGTGCTGCCCGACGCGCTCGAGCCGTACCCCGACGATCCGGGTCGCGCCGCCGCCCTGTTCGTCGACTGGCAGTCGCGCTCCACGGACGGCGGGGAGCTCGTCGACCCCTCCCGTAGCCAGTACAAGGAGTTCTTCCTGGTCGTCAACGCCCTGCTCGACGGCGAGCACGTCACCACCTGCCCGTACATCTGGGTCGATCGTGACTTCGCGCTGGCGAGGGGCTGGGTGCAGGGGTTCCCGAAGAAGCTCGGCTCGATCTGGATCACGCGCACCTTCGGCGTCGACAGCTTGGCCGATCCAGGAGTGCGCACAGGGGCAGTCTTCGGAGGGACGTGCGCGGCCTACGATCGGCGCCTGGCCGAGGGGACGGTGACGCTGGAGCGCCTCTCCGATACCGGCCCCACACACAACGACCCACCGCTCGTCAACGTCCGCCACTTCCCACGGCTCGCCGCAGGGAGGCACGACGAGCCCGCCGTGCACGAGCTCGTGCGCGCGCGCAGTCGTGACCGCGCCATCTCGGACGTCTGGGAGGGGAGCGCCACGCTCGAGCTGCTCGGCGCGCCACACGAGGAGCACGCGGCGCTCGCTCCGGTGCGCGTCGGCAAGGGGTTTCGCTTCACGTTCGCCTACACCGTCGACGACCTCGAGACCGTCGTCGAGCTGTGAGCCGCGTCGCGCTCGTCACGGGCGGAGGCACGGGCATCGGCGCGGCAGTGGCACGGCGGCTCGCGGCGGACGGGTATGCCGTCGCGCTCACCGGCCGCCGCTCCGCGCCGATCGAGGCCGTCGCCTCCGAGATCGGAGGGCTCGCGCTCGTCTCGGACACCTCGGTCTCAGCCGACGCCGAGCGCGCCGTGACAGACACCGTGGCGACGCTCGGGGGGCTCGATGCGCTCGTCCTGAACGCCGGGATCGGTGGTGCAGGATCGCTGCTCGACGCCGACGCGCAGACGTTCGACGAGGTCGTCCGCGTCAACCTCACGGGCGCGTTCCTCGTCGCGCGAGCGGCGATCCGTCACCTGCTGGAAGCGCGGGGCGCGATCGTCTCGGTCTCCTCGGTCGGCGGCCTCCGAGCGTCCCCGTCGTCCCTCGCCTACAACTCCTCGAAGGCTGGGCTCGTGATGCTGACGCGCTGCATCGCCCTCGACCACGGTCCCGATGGTGTCCGCGCCAACTGCGTCTGCCCCGGCTGGGTGCGGACACCGATGGCCGACGGTGAGATGGACGAGCTCGCGGCGAGCCTCGGAGCAGATCGCGAGACGGCATATGCCGCAGCGACCCGGCACGTGCCGCTGCGCCGCCCCGCCTCGGCCGAGGAGGTCGCGGAGACGGTGACGTGGCTACTGTCGCCCGCTGCGTCGTACGTGAACGGAGCCGTGCTGACGGTGGACGGTGGCCACACGGCGGTCGACGTGGCGACCACGGTGTTCGGGGAGCAAACATGAGCGCGACGGCCGAGGTCGCGGGTGTCAGTGTCTCCACGGAGCACTTCATCGGCGGGAAGCGGCTTGCGAGCACCGCCACCTTCACGGACATCTCGCCGATCACCGAGAAGCCGATCGCGGAGGTCGCACGGGGTGGGCAGCGCGAGGCAGATCTCGCTCTTGCCGCTGCCACCGAGGCGTTCCCGGCCTGGGCGGCTCTCGGGCCTGAGGGCAGGGCCGCGTATCTGCACCGGCTCGCCGACCTGATCGACGCCAACGTCGAGCCGCTCGCAGCGGTCGAGTGCATGGACATGGCGGAGCTGCTCCGCTCGCTGCGCGCCCGACTGATCAACCGCGGCGCCAGGAACTTCCGCAGCTACGCCGACCTCGCGGTCGAGTACGAGGAGCGCACCTGGTCGTCGAACGGCACGGCGAACCGGGTGCTGCGCATGCCGAGCGGGCCGGCGGTCGTGATCACGCCGTGGAACGCGCCGTTCATGCTCTCGACCTGGAAGACCGCGCCGGCGCTCGCCGCCGGGTGCACGGTCGTGCTGAAACCCGCCGAGTGGTCGCCGTTGTCGTGCTCGCTGCTCGCGGATCTCGCCGTCGAGGCCGACTTCCCGCCGGGCGTGCTCAACGTCGTGCAGGGGATCGGCGAGGAGGTGGGTGCCGCTCTCGTCGCGCATCCGTGCGTGCGCCGGATCTCGTTCACGGGCTCCCCCGAGACAGCCCGGCTGATCGGGGTCGCGGCGGCACGCAGCCTCGTCCCGTTCACAGGCGAGCTGGGTGGGAAGGGGCCGTTCCTCGTGTTCGACGACTGCGACCTGGAGGCAGCAGCACGCAAGGCCGCGGGGCAGTACGACGACTCCGGTCAGGTCTGTCTCGCCGGCACGCGCCTGCTCGTGCAGGAGAGCGTGAAGGACGCGTTCCTCGAGCTCTTCCACCGCTTCACCGACGAGCACGTGCTCGGTGACCCCCGCGATGACGCAACCACCGTCTCCCCGATGATCCACCCCGATCACGTCGAGCGGGTGCTCGGGTTCATCGAACGAGCCCGCGAAGGCGGCGACGAGATCCTGCGTGGCGGGCGGCGCCTCGAGCGCGGCCTGTGGATCGAGCCGACCCTGATCGCGCCGCGCTCGAACGAGAGCGAGGTGGTGCAGCGCGAGGTGTTCGGCCCGGTGCTCACCTTCCAGACGTTTGCCGACGAGGAGGAGGCGCTCGCGCTCGCAAACTCCACGGCATACGGGCTCTCCGCGATCGTCTACACGGGCTCGGCCGCGCGGGCGGAGCGCGTCGGTCGTGCGGTGCGGGCCGGCGTCGTGTGGGTCAACACCTTTCTCGTTCGCGACCTGACGGCGCCGTTCGGCGGCATCGGCATCTCCGGCATCGGCAGGGAAGGAGGGCAGTACGCCCTCGACTTCTACTCCGATCTCAAGTCGCTGCAGATCCTCGAGGGCTCGAGCCGATGACGCCGAAGCTCGTCCTCGTCCTCTCCGAGAACTGGACGCTCACACCCCCGCGTGATCTTCGAGCTCTCGTGGAGATGGCGGTCGTCGCCGAGAGGGCCGGGTTCGACGCGGTGATGGTGAGCGAGCATGTCGTGCTCGGCCCGAGTGCAGGTGCGAACGGAGTCATGGGCAACCCGCGCGACTACGCGCTGCCCGGCAATCAGGATCCGTCGATGCCGTGGCCGAGCTCGATCGTGCTGCTCTCCGCGATCGCCGCCGCCACGACGCGCCTGCGGCTGGCGGCCTGCGCCGTGATCGCGCCTCTCCGCCACCCGCTCCTGCTCGCGAAGGAGCTCGGCACGCTCGACATCCTCAGCGAGGGCAGGCTCGTCGTGCAGCCGACCGTGAGCTGGCACCGCGACGAGTACGAAGCGCTCGGTGTGCCCTTCGAGCGACGCGGACGGCTCCTCGACGAGCATCTCGCCGCCTGGGAGACGCTGTGGGCGTCGAGCCCCGCCTCGTACGAGGGCGAGCACTACCGCTTTCGCGATGCGTACCTCGAGCCCAAGGCGTGGCGACCTGACGGCCCGCGCCTGTGGCTCGGCGGCGAGTCCGTCCATCCGCGGCTGCTGCGTCGAATCGTCCGCTATGCCCACGGCTTCCACCCGCTCGGGCAACCGTCGGATGCCGATCTCGAGCGACTGCGCGACGGGATGGAGGAGGCAGGTCGCGACCTCGCCGAGCTCGAGCTCGTCGGCGGTATCCGGCCGGTGTTCCCGGACGATGACAGCCCGTCGCCGCTCGAGCCGGCGCTCGAGCAGCTGCCCGTCATGCTCGCACGCGGGTTCACGACGATCTGCATCAAGCCGTCTCAGTTCCTCGACGACGTCGATCGCTACCCGGCGTGGTGCGCCCGGGTCGTGGAGCAGGTGAAGGAGGTGTCCGATGGCCACGTTCGCGCCTGACTGGGCGACCGAGATCACTGTCGAGCACCTGGACACCGACCCGTATCCGATCTACGCGCGGATGCGGCGCGAGGCGCCTGTCTGCTTCGTGCCCGCGGTCGGGTTGTGGTTCGTGACCCGGTGGGAGGACGTCGAGTTCGCTGCGACACACCCGGAGGTGATCAACTCACGCGTCACGCCCTCGCCGCTCGACCGGGCGATGGGTGGCGAGAGCATCCTCGTCGTCGACGGCGAGCCGCAGAAGCAGCTGCGCGCGATGCTCGACCCGTCGCTGCGACCGCGTGTGGTCGAAGCGAGCACGCCCGCGCTGATCGAGCCGCTCGCCGACCAGCTCCTCGACGAGATCGCCGCGCGCGGCGAGGCGGAGCTGATGGCCGACTACTTCGAGCCGGTCTCCGTGCTCGGGCTGGGTCGAGTGCTCGGCCTCGCGCATGTCAGCGGCGACACGCTGCGCCGTTGGTTCCACGGCCTCGCACAGGGCGCGATCAACTTCGAGGACGATCCCGCCAGATGGAAGGTCTCGGACGCAACTGGTGCGGAGATCGATCGCGAGCTCGGCCCGGTGCTCGAGCGCCTGTGGCGCGAGCCTGACGGGAGCACGATCGCAACGATGCTGCAACACGCCGAGGGTGGCTTCGAGGAGCGTGTGGCTCAGATCCTGCCGACGCTCAAGGTGATCCTGCTCGGCGGCATGCAGGAGCCCGGGCACGCCGGAGGCTCGACGCTGCTCGGCCTGCTCCAGTCTGGTCAGGCAGCCGACGTCGCCGCCGATCCCGCGGGCCGTGTCAGGGATGCCGTCGAGGAAGGCCTCCGCTGGCTCTCGCCGATCGGGACGCAGACCCGCCGCTGCGTCGTCGATGTCGAGTTGGGTGGGGTAGCGCTCGCGGCCGGCGCCAACCTGGGCCTGCTCGTGTCCTCCGCGAACCGCGACGAGGACGTGTGGGGCCCGACCGCCGACGCATTCGACATGTTCCGCCCGCGCAGGAACCACGCGGCGTTCGGCTTCGGGCCGCACTTCTGCTCGGGTCACCATTTCTCACGCGTCCAGATGAGGATCGCCCTCCAGAGGCTGCTCGAGCGGCTTCCCGGCATCCGCCTCGATCCCGGTCGACCGCCGGTCTGCCGCGGCTGGGAGTTCCGGGCACCGCGGCACCTGCACGTCACCTGGGACCTGTGAGCACTTGAAGGCGGACGTCGCAGTGGTCGGCAACGGCGTGGCCGGATACGCGTGCGCGGCCAGGCTGGCGCGCCACGGGATCCGGCCGGTGCTCATCGGGCCTGGGCTGCCGGCCGACCGGCCTCCGCTCACCAAGGCTGCGCTGGCGGACGGCGTACCGCGTCTGCTCGCCGACGAGGCGAAGCTCGCTGAGCGGGGGATCGATTTCGTCGACGGGCGCGTCGTCCGGGCCGATCTCGAGCACGGGCGGCTGGAGGTCGTCGCGGCGGATCGAGAGCTCGAAGTCGAGGCCGATCGTGTTGTTCTCGCGACGGGTCTCGCCTACGGGCGCCCGCCGGTGCCCGGGCTGGAGGAGGCATACGTCAACGCCGAGCCGGCCGGGGTCGTCGCCGTCGGACAGGAGCTGTCGAGCGGCCCGCGCCGGGTACTCGTCGTCGGTGCCGGCCTGATCGGGACCGAGTCGGCGGC
Organism: uncultured Actinomycetes bacterium; assembly: GCA_963724995.1. Taxonomy (GTDB): domain Bacteria; phylum Actinomycetota; class Thermoleophilia; order Gaiellales; family Gaiellaceae; genus Gaiella. The sequence continues at coordinate 57,847 of CAVRXC010000011.1, read as the reverse complement.
GACGCTTGCGTCCGCCGGCCACCACGTCACGATCGTCGACGTGCTGGAGCGGCCGCTCGACAGGCTCCACGATCCGCTGCCTGCGCTCGCCCTCGATGCGCTCGGACAGGCCGGGGCGAGGTTCATCGGCGGTGTGCGGCTCGAGCGGGTCGAGCGGGGCAATGCAGTGACGGCCGAGCACGGCGAGTTGGCGGCGGATGTGATCATCGCCGCGACCGGTGGGCGGCTCGTGGCACCGCCGGGGCTGCCACCCGAGCTGGACCTGCCACTTGCCGTCGACGCGTCGATGCTCGTGCGCGGCTTCGATCGCGTGTACGCCGTCGGCGACCTGGTGCTGGTACCGCACGTCCGCTTCGGCTCGATCCGCTTCCCGCAGTGGGATGCGGCGATCGGCACCGGCGAGCATGCGGCCGACGTGATCGCCGGGGTGGCCGGTGAGTACGAGCGGTTGCCCTACTGGTGGACAGACATCGGCCAGCTGCGTGTCGCGGAAGTCGGTGTCGCGGCGCTCGTCTCGGAGTGGCGGGTCGAGAGTGACCTCCATGTCGGCCGTGATAGAGCGGGCGCTGTTGCCTGCGCGATGGTGGTCGACGACCCGAGACGGCTGCGTGAGGCGCGGCAGCTCGTGCTAGAGGCTTGATGCATGATCGTGCGGTGGCGTCCGTGAGCGAGTCCGACAGGCCCGGCATCGGGCCGCTCCACCTCGACGCACCGCGTGAGGAGCTCCTGGATCGCGCTGCAGCGATCGTCACCGATGCCTGGCGCAGCTTCGACCGCTTTCGGCCGGGGCAGCCCCCGGTCGACGATCTCGTGCGCCGTCTCGTCGCGCTGCGGCTCCCCGAGCAACCGACACCGGCGTCCGAGGTCCTCGACGACGCGGCCACGGTGCTCGACCGCAGCCTGGCGCAGCCCCGCCCACGGTTCTTCGCCTTCGTCGGCTCGTCCGGGCTCGAGATCGGCGTCCTCGGCGACCTGCTCGCATCGTGCTTCGACGTGAACCTCGCGGCGTGGGCGGCTGCGGCGACCGAGGTCGAGGAGCAGGCCGTGCGCTGGGTCGGTGAGCTCGTCGGGTTCGACGCCGAGGCCGGGGCGTTCACGAGCGGGGGCACCGTGTCCAACGTCACGGCGCTCGCTGCTGCGCGGGAGCGCGCGGTGCCCGGGTCGCGCCGGGACGGGCTCGCGGGCAGGAAGGTGGCCGTGTACTGCTCCAGCGAGGCGCACTACTCCGTGATTCGCAGCGCCGAGCTGCTGGGCATCGGCGCGGCCAACGTTCGCGCCTTGCCGATCGACGCCGATCGGCGGTTGGCCCCCGAGGCGGTCGCAGCCGCGGTCGACCGTGACCGCCGCGCCGGCGTCGTCCCGGTTGCCGTCATCGCGACAGCCGGAACCACCCTCACCGGCGCCGTCGACCCGCTCGACGCGCTGGCCGACGTCTGCACCGAGCGTGGCGTCTGGCTCCACGTCGACGGTGCGTACGGGCTGCCGGCCGCAGCGGTGCCCGAGGCGTCCGCGCTCTTCGCGGGCCTCGATCGTGCCGATTCGGCGACGGTCGACGCGCACAAGTGGCTCTACCTGCCAAAGGCCTGCGGCGTGGTGCTCGTGCGGCGCCGCGCCGACCTCGCGGCAGCGCTTGCCCACGAGGAGGACTACTTCCCGCACGAGCGGAACGAGCCGCACGCGGTCGACATCACGCTCGAGTACTCCCGCCCGTTCCGAGCGCTGAAGCTCTGGCTGGCCTTTCGGGCGCACGGCGCCGCCGCTTTCCGATCCGCCATCGCGCGCAACCTCGCACAGGCGAGGCTCCTGCATGCAGAGGTGGAGGCGCGGCCGGAGCTCGAGTCGCTGTGCGGGCCGCCACCCCTGTCGATCGTTCCGTTCCGGCACCTGGGCCGGGGTGACGCCGATCTCGATGCGCACAACGCAGCGCTCGTCCAGGCCTTGCAGGACGATGGCCGCGTCTGGGTGGCACCGGCGCGCGTCGACGGCAAGACGTGCCTCAGGCCGTGCATCGTCAACTTCCGCACCACCGACGACGACGTGCGTGCGCTCGTCGAGCTTGCCTGCGAGCTGGGGGCACGCGGCGCGTGACCTGGGTCGATCTCGGGCCCCTTCCGAATCGCGAGCGAGACCTGCTGGAGTTGCGTGTCGGCGCTCGCCACGTCGGGCTGGCGTTCGTCAGCGGGCGCTGGGTGGCATTCGACCCCTGGTGCCCGCATGCGGAATGCCCGCTCACAGACGGCTGGCTCGAAGGCGTCGCCGTGCGCTGCGCCTGTCACGGCGGCCTCTTCGACCTCGAGAGCGGAGTGGCGCTCGCCGGACCGACCGACGATCCCGTGAGGCTCTATCCGACGCGGGTCGTCGAAGGCCGGCTCGAGGCGGATTTCGAGTAGTCCGCGTGCGCTAGCTGCCGGTGCCGAAGGCGGAGGACTTCATGCCTATGAGGGGAGCGAAACGACGTTGCCGTCGATCACCACGAGTCCGTCCCGCTCGAGCGAGCGCACGGCCTCGCCGTCGCAGTCGCCGATCTCCCGCGCGGCCACGCTGACAAGTCGCAACGCAGCCGACCGTCGCTGCCGAAACGATCCCTGGAACGGACCTTGCTTGCGCTTGGGCTCCTCGTGGATGCCACGTGACGGGCACCGGGCCGCGAGCGGGCACACGCCACAACGCGGGATCCGCGCGAGGCACACGGTTGCGCCGACGTCCATCAGTGCCTGGGCTGCCGCTGGCGAGAACGAATGGCCCGTACGCCGTTGCACGCGCCCGACGTTCACGTCGACCGGGAGGACGGGCTCACCGAAGGCGAAGTTGCGGATCGCGGCCGCCGTGTAAGGCCCGACGCCCGGCAGCACCGTGAGATCGGCCGGCCAGCCGGTTGCTGCGACGTGTTGCGCCGCCCGGTGGAGTGCGAGCGCGCGCCTGTTGTAGCCGAGCCCCTGCCATTCACGGATTGCGTCACCCGCCGTTGCCGCAGCGAGGGCGCCCGCGGTGGGCCAGAGCGCGAGCCAGCGCTCGTAGCGCGGGACGACCCGCTCCACCTGCGTCTGTTGCAGCATGACCTCGGAGACGAGGATCGCGTAGGGATCGCGCGTCCGTCGCCAGGGAAGATCCCGGCCGGAGCGCCCGAACCATGCCAGCAGAAGCGTCTCCATGGCCTGCACCCTAGAGCGCGTTGAGATCGTCGTGCCCGGGCGAGTATGGTGACTCCACCGTGAGCGAGGGCTCCGAAATCGTCTGGATCACGACGCGTCGCATCAAGCCCGGCACGTACGAGGAGTTCCGCCGCGCGTGGCGGCCTGCTGAGTTCCCGCCGGGGATGGTCTGGGCGTACGAGTGCTACGCGCGTGACCGCGACGAGGTCGTCGGCATCTCGATCTGGGACTCGCTCGAGTCCCGTGAGCAGCATCGGCTCTCGGACGCCGAAAGCGAACGTCGGCGCGCGATGGCTCCGTACGTCGAGTCCGAGACGTCAGGCGTGTACGCAGGGCGCGAGCTCCGGATCCCGACGCGGGACTCCTGACCTCCCGATCGCCCTCGCGCCTAGAGCGCCCTCATCCGGTTGTTGCGCGGGTTGTGCTCCACCTCGGCGAGGCCGAGCACCTCGAGGACCGGCGGCACGTAGTTGCCGAACCGCCCGCGAAGCCCCTTCTTGAGGCCGTACCAGCCACCCACCGGGTTGTCCGACGAGCGCGCCCACGCCTCGACGGTGCCGTCCGCTGCGGGCTTCTGCTCGTCCGCGCTGCCGAGTGGCATCCAGTCGCCGTGGGCCCCGAGCATCGCGTGGAGGTCGTCCACGCAGCGGAGGTGATAGCGGACCTCCGTCTTGCCGACCTGTGCCACCAACGCGGGCGGATCGAGCGACTCGTCACGAAACGCGAGGTACTCGGACTGACCGCTCGGCGTCTTGAGCACCCAGGGCCGTTCCCGCGTTCCGTCGCTCATCGTTTCGTGTCCTCGGTCTCCTCGTCCGGCCCGCGCTCCAGCTCCTTGAGCGGCGTGCGCGGGTCGACGCCCTCGACGGTCTCCTTGATCTCGCGCACGCTGCGACCCAGGTCGCGGGCGATCCTCGGCACGCGCGAGCTTCCGAAGAGCAGCACCAGGACGGCGACGAGAACGATGATCTCCCACTGGCCAACCCCGAACGGCATGGTGAGAGTATGGCGCCTGGCCACGGCGGCGGCGCGGATCGGAATTGCGTGGCCTCGTGTCAGCCTGCGAGAGTGGCCCGATGCTGCTCTACAACTCCGCGGTATCGGGCAACTGCTACAAGGTGCGGCTCGTTTGCGCCCAGCTCGGCATCGCGTACGAGACCGTCGAGGTCGACGTCGTCGACCGCTCGACCAGGCTCGAGTTGCTCGGCGACCTGAACCCGGCGCTCCGTGTGCCGACGGTCGTGCTGGACGACGGGCGGCCGCTTGCGGAGTCCAGCGCCATCGTCTGGTACCTGGCGGAGGACTCGCCGCTCGTTCCGAGTGACGCGTACGAGCGAGCCCAGGTGCTCCAGTGGATGTTCTTCGAGCAGTACGTCCTCGAGCCGACGATCGCCGTCGTCAGATTCTGGGTTGCGTTCTCAGGCCGCGCCGACGAGTTCGCCGAGCAGATCCCGGGGAAGATGACGGGAGGGTACGCAGCGCTGGACGGGCTCGAGCGCGGCCTCACGGACCGCGACTTCCTCGTCGGCGACCGCTACACGCTGGCCGACGTCGCCCTGTACGCGTACACGCACGTCGCGCACGAGGGCGGCTTCGACCTGTCCGGGTATCCGGCCGTCAACGCCTGGCTGGAGCGCGTCGCTGCGCAACCGCGTCACATCCCGATCGACGCCTGATGTCGGTCCGCGTGCGCTTCGCGCCGAGCCCGACCGGCTCGCTCCATCTGGGCAATGCGCTCACGGCGGCGGCGAACCGGTCCTTCGCAGATCGTCACGGCGGTGTCCTGGTGCTGCGCATCGACGACACGGACCCCGAGCGCGTCGTCGCCGGCGGGGTGGAAGCCATCCTGGAGGACCTGCAGTGGTTGGGCGTTCGGTGGGACGAAGGGCCGGTACGGCAGAGCGAGCGGGGCGAGCTGTACGTGGAAGCCGCCGGGAGAGCTCTTGCGGACGGAGGTGCCGTCCGCGACGAGGACGGCTCGGTCCGACTGCGGGGCGTGACGCTGCTGCGAGCGGACGGCTCGGCCACCTACCAGCTGGCGTCCGTCGCGGACGACCTCGAACTGGGGATCACGCACCTGATCCGGGGCTCCGACCATCGACCGAACGAGGAGGTGCAGCGTGGCATCGCACGGGCACTCGGCGGCGAGCTGCCCGAGGTGATCCATCACGGGCTGCTGCTCGGCGACGACGGCAAGAAGCTCTCGAAGCGGTACGGGCATGCCTCCGTCGCGGATCTGAGGGACGAGGGCATCCCCGCCGCGGCGGTACGGGCCTATCTCGACGAGCTCGACCTGCCCCGGCACGACGTGCAGCTCGACCTCACACGGGTGGGCCGGCTGGCGATCGACGCGCTCGCCGCCATGTCCGACGAAGAGCTGACAGCTGCCGTCGGCGCCCCGCTCGGGTCGGCGCGTGCGTTACGTGGCGCGCGCACGCTGGTCGAGGCCCGCGAGATGGCCCAGCAGATCGAAGGGCCGGTGGCAGTCTCGCTCGGCGGCGAGGCGGTGCCGACCCTCGAGCGGTTTCTCGAGCTGCGCGCCGGTGCGGGCGATCCGCTCGAGGAGGAAGGGGCACGTGCGGTCCTGCGCGAGTTGAAGGCGGTCGGCGGCGACCTGAAGGCGCTCCGCCTCGCGCTGACCGGCGCCGAGCGTGGGCCGGAGCTGTGGACGGTCGTAGCAGCGCTGCCGGCGGCCGAGGCGGCGCGGCGCGCGACGGCCGCGATGGCGGGCTGAGGCGCCGATACGATCGGCGTCGTGCGCCTCTATGACACGTTCACGCGCGACTTCGTCGAGCTCCCGCCACCGCCCGAGCCGATCGGGATCTACGTCTGCGGACCGACCGTCTACCAGCGGGCCCACATCGGCAACGCACGGCCGTTCGTGGTGCCCATGTGGCTGTCGGGGTGGCTACGCGGCCGCGGACACGAGGTCACGCTCGTCCACAACATCACGGACGTCAACGACAAGATCTACGCGGCCGCACCCGGGCACAGTGCCGAGCGCGCCCGGGATGCGACGGCGTGGTATCTCGAGGATACGGCCGCCTTCGGCCTCGGGCTCCCGGATTCCCAGCCGCTCGCCACCGAGACGATCCCGGAGATCATTGCGCTGATCGAGGAGCTGATCGCGTCTGATCACGCCTACGCGATCGACGGCGACGTCTACTTCCGCGTCGGGTCGTTCCCGTCGTACGGATCGCTGTCCCGCCAGCGGCCCGACCAGATGGAAGAGGAGGAGGTCAACCCGCTCAAGGAGGACCCGCGCGACTTCGCTCTCTGGAAGGACAACAAGCCCGAGGAGGACACGTGGTGGGAATCGCCCTGGGGCCGCGGCAGACCCGGGTGGCATATCGAGTGCTCTGCGATGGCGGAGAAGGAGCTCGGGCCCGAGTTCTGGATCCACGGAGGCGGTCTCGACCTCGTCTTCCCGCACCACGAGAACGAGCGGGCCCAGTCGCAGGCGGCAGGACGACCGTTTGCCCGCATCTGGATGCACAACGGAATGCTGCGTTTCACCGGCGAGAAGATGTCGAAGTCGCTCGGGAACGTCGAGACGATCCGCGACGTGCTCGACCGGTGGGGGAAGGAGACCGCGCTGCTCTTCTTCATGACTGCGCACTGGCGTAAGCCGATCGACTTTTCCGACGAGACCATGGCCGCCGCACAGATGCAGGCGCAACGGATCCGAAATGCCTTTCTCGACGCCGACTTCGAGCGCGACGCTCCCCTACCGGAGGCCCTCGTGGAGGCTCTGGAGGACGACTTCAACACACCAGAGGCGCTGGCGCTGTTACACGGGTGGGTCGGAGAGCGACGGCTCGATCTCGCCTATCCGGTGCTCGAGCTCTTCGGCCTCGAGTCACTTGCCGCGACAAGCCCTGAGGCTCCGGTCGAGCTCGTCGAGCTTGCGGGGGCGCGCGCGACCGCCCGCGAGCGGAAGGACTGGGCCGAGGCCGACCGCCTGCGGGACGAGATCGAGGCCGGCGGTTGGGAGATACGGGACGTCGCCGAGCACCCGTTCTACCGGCTCGTGCCGCGGGCGTGACCCGAGAGCTCGTCTACGGGCGCAACGCAGTCCGAGAGGCACTGCGCGGCAGGCGGGCGGTGCTCGAGCTTTGGGTGAGCGAGCGCGCCGCACAGACGCTCGACTGGCTCGGTGAGGGGCCCCGTCCCCACGTGAAGCGCGAGCGCGAGCTGACCGAGGCCGCCGCGTCACCTGATCACCAGGGTGTCGTCGCCTGGTGCGAGCCGTATCCCTACGCGGACGGGTGGGAGCTCGCCGCGGCGGAGCAGCCGCTGCTCTGTTGCCTCGACCAGGTGACCGACCCGCGCAACCTCGGGGCGGTCGTGCGCAGCGCGGCGGGCGCGGGGGCGACGGGCGTGATCGTCCCGGCGCACGGCTCGGCGCGAGTCACCCCGGCCGTGTGTCGCGCTTCTGCCGGAGCCGTGGAGCACCTGCCGCTGGCTGTGGTACCCAATCTCGCCCGCTACCTCGGCGAGGTGAAGCGCGGCGACCTCTGGGTCTTCGCGGCGGTCGCGGACGGTGGAACGCCGATGTGGGAGACCGAGCTCACCGGCGGCGTGATGCTCGTCTTCGGCGCCGAGGGGAAGGGCGTGAGACCACTCGTGCGCCGCACCTGCGACGCCGCGGTGTCGATACCGCTCGGCGACGGCGTCGAGTCGCTCAATGTGTCGGTCGCGGCCGCGGTGCTCCTGTACGAGGCCCGCCGGCAGCGTGGAGCCGGCGAGCAGCGCGTGTCTGACTGACGTCAGAACGAGACGTCGCCTCCCTCCAATGACCGCCCTCTGGTGCGAAACGGGCTGTGTGCGCCCGGTGGCCGCTTCGGGCATCGTTCGGACGTGGCCGAGCCGACGCTCTACCTGTTCGACGGGTCGAACCTGTTCCACGCAGGCGACTTCACCGATCGCGAGGAGCTCGTCGACCGGCTCGCGAGCTTCGTCGCCCTGAAAGGCGCGCGGGGAGTGCTCGTCTTCGACGGGCACGGCTCCGACCGCCAGGTCGGCGAGCTCGCCGTGCGCTTCGCGCCACACGCAGACGACGTGCTCGAGCGGCTCGCTGCCGAGAGTCGCGACCACGAGTCGGTGCTCATCGTCACGTCGGACTCCGCCGTACGCGGCACGGCCGGCCAGGACGTGGGCAAGCGCGGCTCGCGCGCCTTCCTCGGCGATCTGGAGACACCCGCGGCGCACCACGAGGGGAGCGCGAGCCGGCTGCGTGACCGGCTCGACCCCGAGACGCGCGAGCGCCTCGAACGGCTCCGGCGCGGCGAATGAGAGACAGGCTCTAGAGGCTTGATGTGGGACAGGCGTGCGTGCGGGGAGGGCATGCACCAAGCAGCGTGTCTGGCTCGGTCGGTGTGCAGGCTGCAAACCGCCTGGATGCCGATCGAGACGGGCGCGATGCGCCGTGTGCAGGCCCCCAGCCGCGCGTGTGCCTATCTCGCATCAAGCCTCTAGTCGCTCAGGTACTTCAGCACCGCGAGGACGCGGCGGTGGTCGTCAGAGCTCGCCGGCAGGCCGAGCTTCGTGAAGATGCTCGTGACGTGCTTCTCGACCGCACGGAGCGTGACGAAGAGACGCTCGGCGATCGCCTGATTGGAGCGCCCCTCGGCCATGAGCTCGAGCACCTCGCGCTCGCGCGGGGAGAGCTCGGCGAGCGGATCGTGCTCGCGGCGCCGACCGACGAGCCGGCTCACCACCTCCGGGTCGAGCGCGGAGCCTCCGTCGGCGACGCGGCTCACGGCGGAGGCGAACTGCTCGATATCGGCGACGCGGTCCTTGAGCAGGTAGCCGACGCCCTCCGCGCTGTCGGCCAGGAGGTCGAGCGCGTAGCCGGCCTCCACGTACTGGGACAGGACGAGCACGCCCGTGTCCGGGAAGCCCTCCCGGATGTCGCGGGCGGCCCGCAGGCCCTCGTCGGTGTGGGTCGGCGGCATGCGGATGTCGACGATCGCCACGTCCGGCTTGTGCATCGCCACGTGCCGCAGCAGGTCGTCGGCCGTCCCGGACTGACCGACGACGGCGAAGCCGACCTCCTCGAGCAGCCGCACGACCCCTTCGCGCAGAAGCACAGAGTCGTCCGCGATCACGACGCGTCGGCCCGCGCCGAGCTGCGAGATCGTGTTGCGCAGCGGCGGGAAGTCCCGCGGCAGGTCGTCGGCGAGGAGCTGATGGATGCGCTCGGCGTCGACAAGCCCTGCGAGCTGGTGCACGCCCAGATCACGGGTCTCGTAGCCCGAGGCGAAGGCCGCTGCGGTCGAGGAGAGCAGTATCTGCCCGCCGTGGCCCGCCGACGCAATCCGCGATGCGCGGATGAGGTCGATCCCGACGTATCCCTCCTCCGCAAGCTCCGGTGTCCCGGTGTGGAGCCCGATGCGAACGCGCACGTTCAACCCGCTCGGCCACGCGTGGTCGCGCAGCCGTCGCTGCGCCTCGAGCGCCGAGGAGACGGCACGCGGAGCGTCGGAGAAGACGGCGCAGATCTCGTCGCCCGTGGAGTCGACCTCCTGGCCCTCCTGCGCGTCTACGGCGGTGCGCACGATGCGCCGCACGGCTCCAAGGACGTCTCCGTAGACGGGCCCCGCTTCCTGGACGAGCCGCGTCGAGCCCTCGATGTCCGAGAGGAGAAAGGTGACGGTGCCGGTCGGGAGAGAGCTCACGCGATGGAGTCTAGGTCGCGCGTGCTGCTGGGCGCGCAGGCGAAACGCGTCCAGCGGGGGAGCCCAGCTCAACGCTCAGCGGCCTTCGACGAAGACGTCGCCGACGTCGGAGCGCACCGTGATCGCCCGCTGCGCGCGCGGGTGACGCAGAAGGCCGCGAACCAGCTCGTCGCCCGCAACGGTATGCGTGGCGACCGCGTAGCGGCCCAACGGCACCGACACTCGAATGTCGCCGGCGTCGGTCTCGGCCTCGATGCGCCGTGGTGCGCGCTCGAGATCGAGCGTCACGTCGCCGGAGCTCGTGCCGATGGTGAGCTGACCCGGGGCGCCGTGCACGGCGACATCGCCGGCCTCGGCCCCGACCTCGACTGCCATGCCTGCGGGCACGCCGATCGTCAGATCGGTGTCGCACAGAACGCCATGCCGGCAGCTGCTCTCGAGGCGCAGGACACGGGCGTCGAGCGTCCTCGTCACTGCCGGCTTCGAGAACAGCCAGCTGGAGGTCTGCGTGACCTCGACACCGGACCCGATGGCGGCACGCACGTCGACGTCCCCCGCGCCGGCGTCGACGACGACCTTCTCGATCGGTAGGTCGACGCGATCGCGCGTTGTCTCGTCATTGCCGAACGCGACTCGTGCACCGATGGTCATGCCCAGCCCACCGACGGCGACGCAGACCGCGATGCCTGCGACCAGTGCGAGCCTGGCAACACTCCTCATGTCGTGACCTTGCTCGTTGATGTGGCCGCGCGGCTTGTCTGGGCGAGGTCGAGCCCGCGGAAGGCCGCGTACGCATAGGGGTGGTGGAAGGCATCGAGCGCTTCGTGAGCCTCCACGACCAGCTCGTAGTCCTCGCCTGCCTCGTCGAGGACAGTGACGAACAGTGCGTCGCCGTCGGGAGCCCACGAGAGCGTCACGTCGATCCCGTTCGCGTGCCGATGATCGAGCTCGCGACGGTTGTGCGTGGGCACTGTCACGGTCACGATGGCTCCCCCGAGTGTGGTTGCGTCATGGCTCGTACACTTCCAGCGCGGCGACGCCGTGTCAGTCCGGTCGGCTGGTGTCTCGGGGTACGGCTAGCCCTACGTCGCAGGGACAGGACGGCGAACCGGGATGTCCGCGCGCACACGTGTCCCTGCCCCCGGTGGGCTCTCGATCGAGAGCGTCCCGTCCAGCGCCGCAACGCGATCGGCGAGACCCCGCAGCCCTGATCCGGCCAGGGGATCGGCTCCTCCGACACCGTCGTCGGCAACCATCACGGAGACGACACCCTCGGTGGCGTCGACCCGCACCTCGACCGATCGGGCCTCCGCGTACTTCGCCACGTTCGCAAGCGATTCGGAGATGACGTAGTAGGCGGCCGCCTCGACGGCCGGCTCGAGCGGGTCGGCGGCGACATCGGCCCGGACGGGAACGGGTGACCGGCTCACGAGCGCATCGACCGCTGCCGCGAGCCCGCGGTCGGTGAGCACGGCCGGGTGGATGCCTCGGGCCAGCTCGCGGAGCTCCTCGAGCGCCTGTGCGAGCTCGCCGCGGGCCGACGCGAGGATCGACGAAGCAAGAACGGGGTCATCGATCATCTTTGCCTCGGCGAGACGAAGCGAGACCGACAATGCCACGAGCCGTTGCTGCGCCCCGTCGTGCAGGTTGCGCTCCAGGCGGCGCCGGGCGTCGTCCGCAGTGGCGACGAGCCGTGACCGCGAGGCGCGGACCTCCTCCTCGTGGCGCTTGCGCGCGGTGACGTCCATCCCCGTGACGAGCACGAGCCGGGACCGGCGCCCTGTCGCATCCGCCACGGCCGACGCACGCCATGCGACCACGATCAGGGAGCCGTCGGCGCACTGCCATTGCGACTCGAGCTCGCCGGAAAGCCCGCCTCCCGCCGCAGTGAGGATCGCCCCGCGGGCGACGTCGCGGTCGGCCTCTGCGAGCAGCTCGACGAGCTGACGGCCGATCAGCTGCTCGTCGCTCCAGCCGAGCGTCTCGTGGAACGCTCGGTTGACGGCGGCCAGGTGATGATCGTCGACCCGGTCGACGATCGCGCCGTCGACGTCGAGGACGACGATGAAACTCGGGATCGTCTGGATCACCGTGGTCGTTGCATCGCGTTCTCGCTGCAGCTCGACCTCGCGGCGCTTGCGCTCGGTCACGTCGACGCCGCTGATCAGGAACATCGTCCTCTCGTCGATCCGAGGCAGCGGCGTGCAGGTCCAGGCGATCAGGAGCCGTTCGCCCGTTCGTGTCATCCAGTGGTGGTCGTGCTCGCCCACCTCCTCACCTGCCACGACACGTTCGATGAGGCCGCGGACCTGGTCCGCTTCGGACGAATCGATGTAGCGCTCCCAGAAGAGATGACCGCCGGTCCTTGCCGGGTCGTAGTCGAGGGAGCGCTCGAAGGCCTTGTTCGTCGCGTGGTCGGCCACCGTTCCCGTCTCGTCGATCAGGCAGAGGAGGCTTGGCGCGTTGTTCGCGATCGCGTTCAGGAATGCCCGCTCGCGCTCCTTCTCCTCGGCGAGCCGCTGACGCTCGGTGATGTCCATGCCACCCGCGATGATGCTCTCGACCGTGCCGTCGGGACCGAGCACGGGTGCGGCCCGCCAGGCGATGACACGTTCCTCGCCCTGCTCGTTGGTGAAGGTGTTCTCGTACTCCCCGGCGCCGAAGTCGGGTGCCAGAGCGCGGAAGCGCTCGATCACCTCGTCGCGCTCCTCCGGATCGATGAAGACGTCCCAGAAGTACCGTCCGCGTACGAGCTCCTGGTCGTCCAGCCCCACGGCCGCGACGGCGGCGCGGTTCTGGGTCCGGATGCGGCCGCTCGTGTCGATGCTGACGAGCAGGCTTGGCGCCGTGTCCGTGAGCGCGGTCATCATCTGCACCTGAGCGCGAACCTGGGTCTGCAGGCGCTCGTTCTGCAGCGACAAGCTTGCGGCGGCGGCGACCGCGTCCACGAGCTCGCGGTCCTCCGCCAGCGCGGCGTCGTGGACGAGTGCCGCGATCGGAAGCCCGACCCACTCGACCAGAGTGACCGCCCGCCCGTCCGCCGGTTGCGGCTCGGGCACCCGCCGACCCTCCGGGTCGACCCATTGCACACCGCCGGGGAGCCTGTACGCGATCTCGAGGGACGGGTCGCCGAGCGCCTCTGCGAGCGCGTCCCGGATCGGGGTGCCCGCCTGCAGCGCCACGACGACGTCCGTCACCGACGGACGTGTGAGGCGGCCGCGGAGCACGCCGAGCAGGAATGCGACGGGGACAGAGGCCATCGTGACGAGGAAGACGACCGCCCACGCGCCGTCGCCGTGATCGCCGCCCGCGACGATCCAGACAGCCGCTGCTGCCGCGACGGCGAGCAGCGTGAAGCAGAGCGCGAGGGCGATCCGGCTCAACCGAGCAACGCGGTCACGGCGTCGCCCGACAGATCCGCCTTGGCGATGAAGCCGCGCGCCCCCGACGACTCGATCAGGCCGTCGTAGTCGCCGGCATCACGGCTGGAGACGAGCACGATGGCCGTCTGGTCGAGGTCGCCGCACTCCTGGCAGATGTCGAACCCCGTCATGTCGGGTAGCTGCACGTCGAGGAGCACGACGTCCGGCCGAAGCTCGCGTAGGAGTGCGATGCCCGACGTGCCGTCCGCCGCTTCGCCGACGACCTCGAAGCCGTCGGCCTCGAGCACCACGCGCGCCGACGAGCGAAAGCTCGGGTGATCGTCGACGATCAGCACGGTGGGCATCTGAACCGTGATCGTGGCAGACGCCGCCTGCTCCCGCAGTACGGTCAACCGCACCGTGGCGGGGGTGCGAGGCGAACACTTGTTCTTATTACAATGCAATCTTCGCAAAGGGGTTGTAACGCGCGCACAAGAGTGCTAGCTTCTTCCTCAACTTCAGGCTGAGAGTTCGCTCGACGCTCGAAGTCATGACCCTCGGAAACCACTAATTTGCAGGGGAGAGACGATGGCCGTCCGCACCGCCACCGCAGTAAAGACCCCACAAAAGGCTCAACGTGAACTCGAGGATCTACAGCTCGTGCTCAAGGCGCGCAACGGGAGCCAGGTCGCGCTCGATGCGCTGATGCGCCGCTACCAGGGGTTCGTGCGCCTCAAGGCGAGCTCCTACTTCCTCGCCGGAGGCGACTCGGACGACCTGATCCAGGAGGGGATGATCGGCCTCTACAAGGCGGTGCGCGACTTCCGCTCCGACAAGGAGACCTCGTTTCGCAGCTTCGCGGAGCTGTGCGTGACCCGGCAGATCATCACCGCGATCAAGACTGCGACCCGCTACAAGCACGCGCCGCTCAACACCTACGTCTCGTTCAGCCACACCCCAGCCGGCCAGGACATGGAGGGCGAGTGCACCCTCGGCGACGCGCTGCCCGGGCCAGGCGTCGACGACCCGTCGGTGGTCGTGGTCTCGACGGAGGAGCTGCAGAGCCTCGTCTGCGCGCTCGGCACCGGCCTCTCGCATCTCGAGGCCGAGGCGCTTCGCCTCTACCTCGACGGCAACTCGTACGACCTCATGGCCGAGAGGCTCGAGTGCGACACGAAGACGATCGACAACGCCCTGCAGCGCGTGAAGCGCAAGATCCTCGCGCACCAGGCAACGCGCGCCGTGCCTGCGTAATGGGGCATGACGGGCCTCGCGTCGGAGGTCGAGGAGCTCGTGTCTGACTGAGGTCAGACACGAGCGAGGTGCAAGAGCCGGAGGAGGGACTCGAACCCTCGACCTCCCGCTTACAAGGCGGATGCTCTGCCAGCTGAGCTACTCCGGCACGTCGTCATCGTAGATGCGCACGCGGGCGGTCCTTCGCTCGAGATGCGAGATACTCCTGCGATGACCAGCATCGGAGAGCGCACGACTCACGACGCCGTCCTTGCCGCACGGGCCCGTTACGTCTCGGGGGGCGTCTCGACCCCTCGCCTCGTCGTGGCACACGCCGACGGGGCGCGTGTGGTCGATGTGGACGGCCGCAGCTTCATCGACTTCGCGGGTGGTATCGGCTGCCAGAACACGGGGCACCGCTTCGCGCCGGTCGTGGACGCGATCAAGGCGCAGGTGGACGAGTACCTGCACCAGTGCTTCATGGTCGGCGTCTACGAGCCGTACGTCGACGTCTGCCGGCGCCTCGCCGAGCTCTCCCCGTGCTCGGGAGCCGAGCAGAAGTCGATCCTCGTCAACTCGGGCGCCGAGGCGATCGAGAACGCGGTCAAGATCGCGCGCACCGCGACCGGCCGTCCCGCCGTCGTGGTCTTCGACAACGCCTTCCACGGCCGCACGTTGCTGACGATGACCATGACGGCCAAGGTGAAGCCCTACAAGGCGGGTTTCGGGCCCTTCGCCCCAGAGGTCTATCGCGCGCCGGTGCCATACCCGTTCCACGGCGTCTCCAGCGACGAGGCGATCGAGGGTCTCAGGTGGTTGTTCAAGGCCGAGGTCGATCCGGCCACGGTCGCGTGCGTCGTGCTGGAGCCGGTGCAGGGCGAGGGTGGGTTCATCCCCATGCCGATGGAATACCCGGCGCGGTTGCTGGAGCTCTGCCGCGAGCACGGGATCCTGTATGTCGACGACGAGGTGCAGTCGGGCGTCGGCCGCACGGGGAAGATGTGGGCGATCGAGCATTACGACGGCGTCGAGCCCGATCTGCTCGTCTCGGGCAAGTCGCTCGGCGGCGGGCTGCCGCTCGCGGCGGTCACCGGCCGCGGCGAGCTGATGGACTCGGTTCCGCCGGGTGGGCTCGGTGGCACGTTCGGCGGCAACCCGCTCGCGTGCGCGGCGGCGGTCGCGGTGCTGGACGCGGTGCGCGAGCCCGAGTTCCTCGAGGGTGCGTTGGCTCTGGGCAGCACGATCAGAGCTCGTCTCGACGCGCTGGCCGCGGGCCGTGCCGAGATCGGCGAGGTGCGCGGGCTCGGTCCGATGCTGGCCTTCGAGCTCACGGAGCGGACGCCGGAGCGCGCGGCCGCGATCGTCGCGGCGGCGTTCGAGCGTGGCCTGCTCTTGCTTGCCTGCGGGATGTACGGCAATGTCATCCGTCTGTTGGCACCACTGACGATCACCGACGAGGAGCTCGGCGACGGAATGACTCTGCTCGAGGAGAGCATTGCCGCTGCGTGACTGTGGAAGCCTCCCCTGACATCCGGATCCGCGGGCTGCGGAAGCGTTACGGCGACGTCGCGGCGGTCGACGGGATCGAGCTCGACATCGAGCACGGCGAGTTCTTCACCATGCTCGGGCCGTCGGGATCGGGCAAGACGACGACGCTGCGCATGATCGCCGGCTTCGAGACACCAGACGAGGGGACGATCGAGCTGGCCGGCGAGGACGTCTCCCGGATGCCCCCGTACGACCGCCCGGTGAACACCGTCTTCCAGGACTACGCGCTGTTCCCGCACATGACGGTGCAGGAGAACGTCGAGTACGGGCTGCGCGTGAAGAAGGTGGCCAAGGAGCAGCGGCGCACGCGGGCCCAACAGGCCCTCGACATGGTCCGGCTCGCAACGCACGGTGGGCGGAAGCCGTCACAGCTGTCCGGCGGACAACGGCAGCGCGTCGCCCTGGCGCGAGCGATCGTCAACAGGCCCAAGGTGCTGCTGCTCGACGAGCCCCTCGGCGCGCTCGACCTCAAGCTCCGCCAGGAGATGCAGCTAGAGCTGAAGCTGATCCAGCAGGAGGTGGGTATCACGTTCGTCTACGTCACCCACGACCAAGAAGAGGCGCTGACGATGAGCGACCGGATCGCCGTGTTCAACGAGGGTCGCATCGAGCAGGTCGGCCCGCCGGCGGAGGTCTACGAGCATCCGCAGAACGAGTTCATCGCCGGGTTCGTCGGCGTCTCGAACGTGATCGAGCGCGACGGCCGCCGCTATACCGTGCGCCCGGAGAAGATCTACGTCCTCGACGACGGGGAGAGCCCGGAGGCGGGTGCACACGTGGAAGAGGGCATCGTGCGCGACGTGCAGTACGTCGGCCCGGTGACCCGGTATTACGTCACCCTCGACCGGGGCGGCGAGCTCCAGGCGCTGACGCAGAACCTGGAGGAGTCATCGGGCGAGGTGCTGGCGACGAAGGGTCGCCGCGTGCGGCTGGCGTGGCGGCCTGAGCAGGAATCGGCAATCGTCGAACGGGAGGGACAGAAGAGATGAGTGACAGGAAACGGCGGCTTCGGCCTGCGAGCCGGGCTGCTGACGATGGTGGCAGTGCTCGCGGTCGCCGCGGCGGGCTGCGGCGGCAGCGACGAGTCCGGCGGCGGCGACTCGCAGATCGAGGGCCTCGGCTCGACGCTGGAGGAGATCCAGGCGAACGCCAAGACAGAGGGCAAGGTCGATCTCGTCGCCTGGGCGTACTACGTCGAGGACGGCTCGAACGATCCGAAGGCAGACTGGGTCACCGGGTTCGAGAAGGACTCTGGGTGCGACGTGACCGCCAAGGTCGCGAACACATCCGACGAGATGGTGACGCTCATGAAGACGGGTCAGTACGACGGCGTGTCGGCATCGGGCAATGCGTCGCTCAGGCTCGTCGCGGGCGGTGACGTCGCACCGGTGAACCTCGACCTCGTCCCGAACTACGCGGACGTCTTCGAGGACCTGAAGGGCCAGCCGTACAACACCGTCGACGGCGTGCCCTACGGAATTCCGCACGGGCGCGGCGCGAACGTGCTCATGTGGCGGACGGACATCGTCAAGCCCGCTCCTGACAGCTGGAGCGTCGTCTTCGACCCGAACTCCCCGTACAAGGGGAAGGTCACGGCGTACGACGATTCCGTGTACATCGCCGACGCGGCCGTGTATCTGATGGCGACGCAGCCGGACCTCGAGATCACGAACCCGTACGAGCTCGACGACGAGCAGTTCCAGGCCGCCGTCGATCTGCTCAAGTCGCAGAAGGCGATCATCGGCGAATACTGGTCCGACTACGCGAAGGAAGAAGCGTCGTTCACCTCGCGTGACACTGTCGTCGGAACGACCTGGCAGTCGGTGACGAACTTCCTCAAGGGTGAGAAGGTGCCGGTCGAGTCGACGACTCCGAAAGAAGGGTCGACCGGGTGGTCGGACACCTGGATGATCAACTCGAAGGCTGCGCATCCCAACTGCATGTACCTCTGGATGAATCACATCATCGATCCGCAGACGAACGCGACCCAGACCGAGTACTACGGAGAGGCACCGTCGAACTCGAAATCGTGCGCTCTCATGTCGGACCCGAACTTCTGCGCGGACTACCACGCGGACGATCCGGCCTACTGGGAGAACGTCCACTACTGGATCACACCGCTGGCAGACTGCGGCGACGACCGCGGAAAGGTCTGCAAGGACCACAGCGAGTGGGTCCAGGCGTGGACCGAGATCAGGGGCAGTTGAGCTCGATTGGTGACCTCGAGGCGCCGCCCCGGGCAACCCCGGGGCGGCGCCTCTCGACCTTTCTCTACCGTCGACCGCGCGTTCGCCTGGCGGCCCTGCTGGCCACACCGATCGGCTGGCTCGGGATCGCTTATCTGGGCTCGCTCGCCGTCCTGTTCGTCGCCGCATTCTGGCGGCTCGATCCGCTGGCCACGCACGTCGTCCACGAGTTCAGCCTCGACAACTTCCGGACGCTCGTCGAGGAGCCCGTCTACCGGACGATCACGCTCCGCACGCTCGGGACGGCCGTCGCGGTGACCATCACCGACGCCATCCTTGCCTTCCCCATCGCGTATTACATGGCCCGCGTCGCGACACCTCGGGTACGTGCGGCGCTCGTCGTCGCGGTCCTGACGCCGCTGTGGGCGAGCTACCTCGTGAAGATCTACGCCTGGCGGATCATCCTGCAGGAGGACGGGTTCCTGAACTGGGCGCTCGATCCACTCGGGCTCTCTGGCCCGGGTTTCGGGAAGTACGCCCTCTGGCTCGTCTTCTCGTACCTCTGGCTCCCGTTCATGATCTTGCCGATCTACGCAGGGCTCGAGCGGTTGCCGAGCTCGGTCCTGGAAGCCTCGGCTGATCTCGGCGCGCGAGGCTTTCGGACGTTCCGTAGCGTCGTCCTGCCGATCGCCTTCCCGTCGGTCGTGGCCGGTTCCATCTTCACGTTCTCGCTCACGCTCGGCGACTACATCGCGCCGCAGATCGTCGGCACGCGTCAGTTCATCGGAAACGTCGTTTACGCGAACGTCGGCGTGGCCGGCAACCTGCCGCTCGCCGCCGCATTCGCGACGGTGCCCGTCATGATCATGGTCGTCTACCTCTTGCTCGCGCGGCGGGCCGGAGCGTTCGAGAGCTTGTAGGCGATGGTCGAGTCACGCGGATTGCGCTGGTTCCTGAGGGGTGCAAGCGTGTTCACGCTCGGCTTCATCTACCTGCCGCTGTTCATCATCTGTCTCTACGCGTTCAACGAGCGACGGACGACGGTCTGGCCGATCCAAGGATTGTCGCTCCAGTGGTTCGAGAAAGCCGTGAACAACTCGGGAGTCCGGGACGCGCTCTGGACCTCGGTGAAAGCCGGGCTCGGAGCGACCGCCATCGCGGTCCTCCTTGGCACGCTCGCCGCGATCGCGGTCTCGCGCTACCGGTTCTTCGGACGGGAGACGATCTCGTTCCTCGTCATCCTTCCCATCGCCCTGCCCGGCATCGTGACCGGGATGGCGCTGAACGCCACGTTCCAAACGTGGGGGATCGGTCTCGGCCTGTTCACGGTGATCGTCGGCCACGCGACGTTCTGCATCGTCGTCGTCTACAACAACGCCGTCGCGCGGATGCGTCGGATCTCGGGCTCTCTCGACGAGGCGTCAGCGGATCTGGGCGCCGACTCCTGGCAGACGTTCCGGTACGTGACCGCGCCGCAGATGTCGACGGCGATCATCGCCGGCTCGCTGCTCGCGTTCGCCCTCTCCTTCGACGAGGTGATCGTGACGACGTTCACTATCAGCGGGCAGGAGACGCTCCCGATCTGGATCCTGGCGAACCTCTCCCGCCCGAATCAGATCCCGATCGTGAACGTCGTTGCGGTCTTCGTCATCCTGCTGTCGATCATCCCGGTCTGGATCGCGCAGCGGCTCGCGTCCGGGGCCGGGGCGGGCGGGAGGATCTAGCGCCGGCCAGGGGACGCCGTCGTGAGCTCGACCGGGCAGCTGACCCCGGTGCCGCCGAGCCCGCAGTAGCCGTTCGGGTTGGCCGCGAGGTACTGCTGGTGGTACGGCTCGGCGTAGTAGAACGGGCCGGCCTCCGCGATCTCGGTCGTGATGCTGCCGTAGCCGGCTCGGTCGAGCTCCGCCTGGAACATGTCTCGGGAGGCGAGCGCGGCATCGCGCTGCCGCTCGTCGTGCCAGTAGATGGCCGAGCGGTACTGCGTGCCGACGTCGTTCCCTTGCCGCATGCCCGAGGTGGGGTCGTGCCCCTCCCAGAAGATGCGCAGCATCTCCTCGTAGCTCGTCAGCGTGGGGTCGAAGACCGCGAGCACGGCCTCCGTGTGGCCTGTCCGCCCCGAGCAGACCTCCTCGTAGGTCGGGTTCGGTGTGATGCCGCCCGCGTAGCCGACGGCTGTGGTGTGAACGCCCGGTGCCTTCCAGAAGAGGCGCTCGGCGCCCCAGAAGCAGCCCATACCAACGACGGCTCTCTCGAAGCCGTCCGGGAATGGCGGAGTGATCGGTGTGCCCAGCACGAGGTGGTTGCTGTGTCCCGCCATCGGAGTGTCACGTCCTGGCAGTGCGGTTGCCGTAGTCGGCATCTCGGCCTTCCTTCTCAAGAGGTTCATGCCTTCTACGGTAGCTCTCGGCTGCCCGATCGTTACATCAGACTCGTCACGAAAGCGCTGCGTTACCCGACCACGGCTCTCTCGAAGCCATCCGGAAACGGCGTGTCCAGGACGAGGTGGCGGTTGGGCACGGGCATCGCCGGGTCGCGCCCGGGCAGCGCGGTCGGCAGCTCGGCGCTTTGCGACTTCGTTACGTCGCCTTGCTACCAGATGACTCGCGCCGGATCGTGCTCGGTGATCCGGCGATCGCGGGTGACAAGCGGTGCTCGTGATTCGACCGCGCTCGCGTAGATCAAGGCGTCGGCGGGGTCCGAAAGCACCGTGTGTAGGCCGCCGGCTCTGGTTGCGATGTCAGCCGTGACCGGAACGAGCACAGTGTCGTCCTGGGCAAGCGCTGATCGGACCCAGGCGACGGCGCCACGGTCGAATCGAAGCCGATCCTGCTGCTCGAGCATCGCAAGCTCCCAGCAGCTGATCGCCGACACTCCGATCGCATCTTGCTGTGCGATCCGATTACGCGCGCGCCGCGAGAGGCGGTCTGGCTCGTCACACCACCAGAGCCAAGCGTGCGTGTCGAGAACGATCAGAAACGTCCCTTCGTCGCGTCCCACTCGATGAGAAGGGGCGCGATCAACTCTTCGTCCGACACGAGATACGTCACGCTGCCGCGGAGCGACGGCGCGGGTTGCAAGGGTTCCACGCGAGCGACTGGTTTGCCGTGCTTCGTGACGACAAGCGGCTGACCGCTCTCTGCGACCTCGTCCAGGAGGGCCAGGCACCTGGCTTTGAACTGTGTCGCCGATATTGTCCAAACCACGGTCGCCAGCATATCGGATCACTATATGAGGACCATGGTCATATGTAAATGGTCCTTCTAGACCGTGTCTTCATCAGGCATGCGCGAGCGCCTGATCGAGGTCGGCCCAGAGGTCTTCGGGGTCCTCGAGCCCGACGGAGAGCCGCAGCAGGCCGCTCGGGATCCGATCGCCTTCCCAGCGGTGGCGCGCCTCGAGCTTCGACCGCACGGCCCCGAGACTCGTCGCGTTCTCGATCACGCGGACGGAGCGCTCGACGCGCCCCGCAGCGTCGCTGTCGGTCACGTCGAACGAGATGAGGAACGAGAAGCCCGGGTAGCGGACGATCTCGACCGCAGGGTGCGCAGCCAGGCGCTCGACGAGAAACCGCGCCGTCTGCTCCTGGCGCTCGAAGCGCACCAGCAGTGTCCGCAGGCCGCGGTGGAGCAGCCAGGCGGCATCCGGTGCGGCCACGATCCCCGTGCGCCTGCGCATCAGCAGCAGCCGTTCGTAGAGATCGTCGTCCTGCACCGTGACGACTCCCGCCAGCACGTCGTCGTGCCCGGCGAGCACCTTCGTGGCCGAGTGCAGCGCGACGTCGCAGCCGAGCTCCAGCGGGCGCACACGCAGCGGCGAGGCCACCGTCGCATCGCAGACGACCGGCGCCGGATGCGCGGCGGCGGCCTCGAAGTCCGGCATCGTCAGACCCGGGTTCGCAGGGGCTTCGATCAGCACGAGGTCGGCAGCGGGTGGCGATCCGCTCTGATCGAACTCGACGTACCTGACGCCCCACGGCTCGAGGTGGCGGCAGAGCTGTGCGTGGCCGTAGTAGGCGGCCTCTGCGATCGCGATCGTCTGGCCGGGGCGGAGCATCGTGAGGAGCACGCTGGTCACCGCTCCCATCCCGGAGGGGTAGAGGAGCGCGCGACCGCCGTCGAGCCTGCCGAGCGCCTCCTCGCAGGCAACGCCCGTCGGATGGTTGTCGCGCGCGTACGAGAAGCGTCCGGGCTCGCCGTCCTGCGTAGGGCCAACTGGTCGAGCGGTCGAGCGACGCGTCCACAGGGCAGAACGCTACTCGTCGAGGGGTGTTGATGGACCGGCACAGATCCGCGACAGAGCCGTGCGCCACCCGCGCGGGGTTCGCGGATAGGCTCGAGCCGTGGGGAGGAGGACGGCGGCCCCCGGGGAGAACGGCGCCGGACATGTCCAAGCGAGCCAGGGTGATTGCGCTGTGGTGCGCGCGGCGACCGGTTAGGCTCAGAGCCCGATGTCGACGCGGCACGACACGACGGAGGCAAAGCTCCGCTGGCTCGCGGAGCTGGGTGACGAGGCCGCGCACGCGGGCTCGGAGAAATCGGTCGCGCGGCAGCGCGAGCGTGGCAAGCTTCTGGCTCGCGAGCGGCATCGAGAAGCTGCTCGATCCGGGGTCGTTCGTCGAGCTCGACCGATTCGTGCGCCATCGCGAGACCGAGTTCGGCATGGCCGAGAACCGGCCCCTGGGGGACGCGGTCGTCACGGGTTACGGCACGATCTTCGACCGCAAGGTGTTCGTCTTCTCGCAGGACTTCACCGTGTTCGGTGGCTCATTGTCGGAGGTGTTCGCGGAAAAGGTCTGCAAGGTGATGGATCTCGCCGTCAAGTACGGCTGCCCGGTGATCGGCATCAACGACTCGGGTGGCGCCCGCATCCAGGAGGGCGTCGTCTCGCTGGCCGGCTACGCGGAGATCTTCTGGCGCAACGTCCAGGCCTCCGGCGTCGTCCCGCAGCTCTCGCTCGTCATGGGGCCCTGCGCCGGTGGTGCGGTCTACTCGCCCGCGATCACCGACTTCGTGCTCATGACCGAGGGCTCCTCGTACATGTTCATCACGGGGCCCGACGTGGTGAAGACGGTCACGGGCGAGGAGGTCAGCTTCGAGGAGCTCGGCGGCGCCACGACGCATGCGACGAAGTCGGGTGTCGCACACCTCACCGCCGCGGACGAGGAGGCCGTGATCGAGGACGCCCGCTACCTGCTCACGTTCCTGCCGCAGAACAACCTCGAGTCGCCGCCGTATGCGACGCCATCCGATCCGGTCGATCGCGAAGCTCCCGAGCTCGACACGCTGATCCCCGACTCGCCCAACAAGCCGTACGACATGAAGCACGTGATCGAGGCGGTCGTCGACGAGGGGGCGTTTCTCGAGATCCAGCCGCGCTTTGCGGAGAACATCGTGTGCGGCTTCGCGCGACTCGGCGGGCACGCGATCGGCGTCGTGGGCAACCAGCCGCACGCGCTGGCTGGCGTCCTCGACATCGACGCCTCCGTCAAGGCGGCCCGCTTCGTGCGGACCTGCGACGCCTTCAACGTGCCCCTGGTCACCTTCGTCGACGTGCCGGGGTTCCTGCCCGGTACGGCGCAGGAGTGGAGCGGGATCATCCGCCACGGCGCGAAGCTTCTCTATGCCTTCGCGGAGGCGACTGTCCCCAAGCTCACCGTGATCACGCGCAAGGCGTACGGCGGCGCGTACGACGTGATGAGCTCCAAGCACATCCGCGCCGACTTCAACGTCGCCTGGCCCACCGCCGAGGTGGCCGTGATGGGGCCGGACGGCGCCGTCAACATCGTCTTTCGCGGCGAGCTCGCCGAGGCGAGCGACGCCGACGCGCGACGGGACGAGCTCGTGGCCGACTACAAGGAGCGCTTCGCCAACCCGTACGCCGCCGCCGAGCGCGGGTACGTCGACGACGTGATCGAGCCGCGCCGCACGAGGCCCGTGCTCGTCTCGGCGCTCGAGACGGCGCTGACGAAGCGCGAGCCCGGCCCGAAGCGCAAGCACGGGAACATCCCGCTCTGACCGGCTCGAGTTGACCGACACCGCGGCCCAGCCACGCAGCACCATCCCCGTCGAGCGGACGTGGGACGCCGAGAGCGTCTTCCCGACCGCTGCCGCCTGGGAGGCCGAGGTCGAATCGCTCATCGCGCGACCTTGCGAGCGTGACGTCGTTCCAGGGGCGGCTCGGCGAGGGGCCTCTCGTGTTGGTGCAGGCGCTCACTGCCCGCGACGCCCTGCGGGTACGGCTGGAACGAAGCTTTGCGTACGCACTCCTCGGATACGCCGTCGAGACGACGGACGCCGCCGCCGTCGCGCGGTTCGGACGTTCCCAGTCCGTGCACGCACAGGTGGCCGCTGCGATCGCGTTCTTCGAGCCAGAGCTGATCGCCGTCGGACGGGAGCGGCTGGCCCGGTGGGCGCAGGACGAGCCGGCGCTCGCCGTCTACGAGCACCACCTCGACGACCTCTTCCGCAGGGAGGCCCACCTCCGCTCGGCCGAGGTGGAAGAGGTGCTCGGCCTGGCGCAGGCGGTCTTCTCCGGCCCCTTCGCGGTGCACAGTGGACTCGTCGACAGCGATCTCGTGTTCGCATCGGCCGTCGGGCGAGGACGGCGACGCGGCGGCGGTCACACAGGGATCGATCGACGGTCTCCTCGCCCGCTCCGACCGCACGCTACGTCGGAGCGCCTGGGAGAGCTACGCAGACGGGTACATCGGCCTACGTCATGCGCTGGCAGCGAACTTCGCGAGCGCCGTCAAGCAGGACGTCTTCTCGACGCGGGTCCGTCGGCACGGCTCGACGCTCGAGGCGGCGCTCTCCCGCGCCAACCTGCCGGTGAGCGTGTTCGACAACCTGATCGAGACGTTCCAGGCACACCTGCCCACATGGCACCGGTACTTCGCTCTGCGCCGCGACGTCCTGGGTCTCGACTCCCTCCAGCCGTACGACGTCTGGGCGCCGCTCGGCGGCGAGCCGGTCGAGCTCGACTACGAGCAGTGCGTGGAGTGGATCTGCAACTCGCTGGCCCCGCTCGGGGACGAGTACGTCAGCACGGTGAGGCGGGCCTGCCTGGACGAGCGCTGGGTCGACGTCTACCCGACCGAGGGCAAGATGGGCGGTGCATTCTCGTCGGGCTCACCAGGAACGCACCCGTTCATCGTCATGAGCTTCGACGGCACGGCCGTCAGCCTCGGCACGCTCGCACATGAGCTCGGCCACTCCATGCACTCCTATCTCGCCTGGCAGACGCAGCCGTACGTGTACGCGAACTACTCCACCTTCGTCGCAGAAGTCGCGTCCAACTTCCACCAGGCGCTGCTGCGCGCGTACCTCCTCGACGCCGTGTCCGATCCTGCGCTCCAGATCGCAGTGCTCGAGGAGGCGTTGGCGAACTTCCACCGCTACTTCTTCATCATGCCCACGCTCGCCAGGCTCGAGCGCGAGGCGCACGCACAGGTCGAGCGGGGGGAGGGCATCACCGCCGATCTGCTCGACAACCTCACGGCTGACCTCTTCAGCGAGGGCTACGAGCCGGGCATCGAGCTGGATCGTGCACGCGTCGGGATCACGTGGGCGCAGTTCCCGCACCTCTACGAGCCGTTCTACGTCTTCCAGTACGCGACCGGCATCTCCGGGGCGCATGCGCTCGCAAGAGGTGTCCTCGAGGGCGACGCCGTGGCCGCGGAGCGCTACCTCTCCTTTCTTCGCGCGGGCGGCTCCGTCTATCCGCTCGAGGCGCTTGCCCAGGCGGGGGTGGACCTCACCTCGCCGGAACCGGTGGCGGAGGCGTTCGAGACACTCACCGGTCTGGTCGACCGCCTCGGGGCGCTCGCGGGCGACGCCTGATCGCCGCGTCGGCCTCGTTACGCTAGCGCCATGCGGGTCTCCGCCAAGGTCGACTACGCACTCCGCGCGATGCTCGAGCTGGCGGCCGCTGACGGGCTGGTCAAGGGCGAACGCGTCGCGACGGCGCAGTCGATCCCGCAGAAGTTCCTCGAGAACATCCTGCTCGACCTGCGTCACGCCGAGCTCGTCGCGAGCCAGCGCGGGGTCGAAGGCGGCTACGCGCTTGGCGCGCCCGGCCGCCGAGATCACGCGTCGCCGATGTGATCCGAGCCGTCGAAGGGCCGATCGCGAGCGTGCGCGGCGAGCGGCCCGACAACCTGACCTACGACGGCCCAGCGAGCGCGCTCAGCGACACCTGGCTCGAGCTTCGGGCGGCAATGCGCGGCGTGCTCGAAGGGACGACGCTGGCCGACCTCGTCGAGCGCTCAGAGTCGAACCGCCCGGGCTGATCGCCGACCGAAGAGCGAGGCGGTGCCCCGCCCCTAGGCGAACAGGCGCTCGCGGTCGGCGCGCACCCACACGATCTGCCCTCGCTCGACCTCGAGCTCCTCGAGCTGCTCCCGCGTCAGCTGCACGGTGAGCGGCTCGCCGTCCGCCGCCGTCGAGCTCGATGCGTGCGTCGAAGCCGTAGAGCGTGATCCGGTCGACCAGCGCCTCGACCGCGTCTCCATTCGGCTCGAGTGGGCGATGGCGAGCTCGTGCGGACGTACCCAGCTCGGGCCGAGCCGGTTCGCCTCGCCGACGAAACTCATCACGAACTCCGTCGCCGGGTGGTCGTACAGCTCCGTCGGCGTCCCGACCTGCTCGATGCGGGCGTGGTTCATGACAGCGATCTGGCTCGCGACGTCCATCGCCTCGGCCTGGTCGTGCGTGACGAAGATCGTCGTCACGTGCACCTCGTCGTGGAGCCGTACGCAGCCATTCGCGCAGCTCGGCACGGACGCGGGCGTCGAGGGCGCCGAAGGGCTCGTCGAGCAGCAGCACGCGGGGCTCGACGGCGAGCGCCCGCGCGAGCGCCATCCGCTGACGCTGTCCGCCCGAGAGCTGCGCCGGGTAGCGGTGGCCGAACGCCTCGAGCTGGACGAGCTTCAGCAGCTGGTCGACCCGGTCGCGGATCTCAGCCTTCGGCCGCTTGCGCACCTTGAGGCCGAAGGCGATGTTGTCGCGCACCGTCATGTGCTTGAACGCCGCGTAGTGCTGGAAGACGAAGCCGACGTTTCGCTTCTGCGGGCTGAGCGCTGTGGCGTCCTCGCCGGAGATGAGGATCTCTCCGCTGTCCGGCACCTCGAGCCCCGAGATGATGCGCAGCAGCGTCGACTTGCCCGAGCCGCTCGGCCCGAGCAGCGCCGTCAACGAGCCACCCTCGACCTCGAGCGACACGTCGTCGAGCGCGGTGAACTCGCCGAAGCGCTTCGACACGTTGCGGATCAGGATGGACATCTAGGCAGCTTCCTCTCTCGGCTTGATGACGGTCATGGTGACCAGCACGGCGACGGCGAGCAGCGCGAGCACGATCGAGATCGCATACGCGCCGGCGACGTCGAAGCTCTCGTAGCTTTCCTGCACCCGGAGCGTCGCGGTCTCCGTCTCGCCTTGCAGGCGCCCCGACACGACGGCCACGGCGCCGTACTCGCCCAGGCAGCGGGCGGCCGTGAGGATCACGCCGTAGACCACCGCCCAGCGAATCGACGGCAGCGTGATGCGCCAGAAGGTCTGCCAGCCGCCCGCGCCGAGGGTGCGAGCCGCCTGCTCCTGCTCGTCGCCGATCTCGCGCAGCGTGGGGATGACCTCGCGCGCGACGAACGGCAGCGACACGAAGATCGTCGCCACCACCATCGACGGGAGTGCGAAGAGGAACTGGATGTCGTGCCGCTCGAGGAAGCTGCCGAACCATCCCTCGCGTCCGTAGAGCAGGTAGAGCGACAACCCGACGACGACCGGTGACAGCGCAAGCGGCAGGTCGATGAAGGCGTTGAGCAGGCCCTTGCCGCGAAACCGTCTCCGCACGATCGCGAGCGCGCAGACGATGCCGAACACGGTGTTCACCGGCACGGCGATCGCGGTGATGATCAGTGTCAGCTTGAAGGCATGGATCGTGTCGGGGTCGGAGAGCGCCTGCCAGGCGGCGTCGAAGCCGTCCTCGAACGTCCGGTAGAAGATGATCGCGAGCGGGCCGACGAGGATCGCGAGCAGGTAGCCGATGGCGACCAGGCGCAGCGGCAGCTTACGCATGGTCGTGCCTCGTGGCGAAGTACCGAATGGCTCCGATCGAGAGGAGCACGCCGAAGGAGATGACGAGGAGGACGACCGCGGCGGCGGCGGCCGCCGTCCCGTCTCCGCTCTCGATCCGACCGAAGATGTAGACGGACGACACCTCGGTCTTGTACGGCAGGTTGCCGGTGATGATGACCAGCGAGCCGAACTCCCCGACTGCCTTCGCGAAGGCGAGGGCCACGCCGGAGAGGATGCCGGGGAAGATGTTCGGGAGGATGACCCGTCTGAACGTCGTGAGCTCGGACGCTCCCAGTGACCTCGACGCCTCTTCCATGTCCGGATCGAGCTCCTGCAGCACTGGTTGAACGGTTCGGACCACGAACGGCAGCGTCACGAACATGAGTGCGAGCACGATGGCCGTCTGCGTGTAGGCGACGTCGACCCCGATCGGAGACGTCGGCCCGTACAGCGCGAGCAGCGTCAGTCCTGCGACGATCGTCGGCAGCGCGAAGGGCAGGTCGATGATCGCGTTCATCACGGCCTTGCCACGGAAGTCGTCGCGGATCAGCACCCACGCCGTGATCGTTCCGAGGACGGCGTTGATCAGCGAGACGATCAACGAAGCACCGAGCGTCAGCTTCAGCGCCGCGACCGCCTGCGGGCTCGAGACGGCGTCCCAGAATCCCTGGCTCCCCTCCTCGGCCGATGCCCACAGCAAGGCGGCCATCGGCAGAGCCACGAGCACCGAGAGGAACAGGACCACGAAGCCGAGGGACAGGGCCGTTCCGGCCCTGTCCCTCGAGTGTGCACGCCGCGCTGGCGTGCCGACGGTTGCCGGGACGCTAGCCAGTTGCGCCGCCGACCTGACGCTCGATCCTGGCCATGATGCCGCGTGTCGGGATCGAAGAACTGCTTCTGCACCTTCGTCCAGCCACCGAGCCACTTCTCGTCGATGGTGAACTGCCCCGGGCGGACGGGGAACTTCTTGCGGTTCGCCGCGAGCACCTTCGGCACGACGGGGCGGTAGCCGTAGTCCGCGAACGCCTGTTGCGCGGCCGGGGTGCGGAGGAAGCGCAGGAACTGTCGCGCCTTCTCGACGTTGTCGCTGTTCTTGAGCACCGCGATCGGGTTCTCGATCAGGATCGTCTGGCGCGGGATCACGTACTGGATCTTCTGCTTGTTGAGCTGGGCGAGGATCGCCTCGTTCTCGTACGTGAGCAGCACGTCGCCCTTGCCCGAGAGGAACGTGTTGAGCGCGTCGCGCGCGCTCTTGTCCTGGACGGCGACGTTCTGGAACAGCTTCAGCAGCTTCGCCTCGGCCTGCTTTCTCGTCTTCTTGAGCTTGATCCATGACCCGTACGCGGCCATCACGTTCCAGCGTGCGCCGCCGGAGGTGAACGGGTTGGGTGTGATCACCTCGACCCCTGGCTTGAGCAGGTCGTCCCACGTCCTGATCTTCTTCGGGTTGCCGTCGCGGACGGCCGAACACGACAACCGAGTCGTGCACGATGCCCTTGTACGACTGCTTGCTCCACTTCGCGTCGACGAGACCCGCCTTCACGAGGACGTCGATGTCCGGTGCGAGCGAGAGCGCGACGATGTCGGCCTTGAGCCCGGCCTGGACGGCGCGTGCCTGGTCTCCCGAGGCGCCGTACGACTGGCTGAACGACACGCCGTCCCCCTCGGGGGTCTTCTGGAAGAGCGGAATGATCTTCGCGTACGCCTCGCGTGGCGTCGTGTAGGCGACGAGGTTCAGCTTGACGTCCTTGGCAGCGCGCGTCTGGGCGCCGGCCGTGGCGGCGAGCGCCGAGGCGACGATCGCGGCGAGAGCTGCGGCCGCGAGCGCGGTGATGCCGATGCGGCGTCGGAGCACGGTTCCTCCTTGGGTCTCGATCTTGTCCATCGGAGTGCTGGACATTAGCAGATGACATGTAGTGAATAAGCAATAGACATGAACCGACCTTCGACCTGCTCGTGGTCACCGATGCCACCGGCCTTGACCCGTGTCGCGCGGTCGCGCTATGTTCCTATGCAATGACTAGGCAGATGTTGACGGCGGCGGAAGCCGCCCGCGCGCTTGGCATCTCACTCGACACGCTGCGGCGCTGGGACCGTGCCGGCCGCGTGCGCGTCGAGCGAGACAGTGCGAACAGGCGGGTGGTGCCGCTCTCGGAGATCGAGCGCTTGCGTGGTCCGCATGGCGACGAGACCATCTCGGCCCGGAACCGCTTCCGGGGCGTCGTGCGCGCGGTGCAGCTCGACGGCCTTCTTGCGCGCGTCGAGATCGACGTCACCGAGCCGGCCCGCGTCGTCGCGATCATTACGCGGGAGTCCGCGGAGGAGCTGGGGCTCAAGGCGGGCATGAGCGCGGCCGGCGTCGTCAAGTCGACGAGCGTGATGGTGGAACGGTGACGCGTCTCATCGCTGTTGCGCATCGCACTTGTCGTCGCGATGGCACTGGCAGTGGCAGCATTCGGCGCTCCACGCCAGGGCACCGCTGACCCACCGGTCGTCCTCGCCGCGTCATCTCTGACCGAAGTGCTGCCTCGAGTCGAACCCGAAGGTCGCTTCTCGTTTGCGGGGTCGAACCAGCTGGCGCAACAGATCCGGCAGGGAGCACCGTTCGACGTCTTTCTCTCGGCGAGCCCGCAGTACACGCAGGCGCTCTACGCAGACGGTCTCGTGCGGAAGCCCGTCGCGTTCGCCTCCAACTCGCTCGTCCTCATCGTGCCGCGATCGAACCCGGCCAGGATCCGCACCGTCCGCGATCTGGCGAAGAGACCGAAGCTTCGGCTGGTCGTTGCCGGGCCGAAGGTCCCGATCGGGCTCTATACCCGTGAGGTGCTCAAGCGCCTCGGGATGCTCAAGGTCCTGCGGAAGGTCGTCAGCCTCGAGCCGGACGTCAAGGGCATCGTCGGAAAGGTCGCGCTGGGCGAGGCAGACGCAGGGTTCGTCTACCGCACCGACGTCAGGCCGGTGGCGGGCAAAGTGCGGGCGATCACGTTGCCGGCGGCATCACAGCCGACCGTCCTCTACGAGGCTGCTGTCGCGACCTCGCCCCGCTCGCTCGAGAGCGGCCAGTCGTTCCTCATCGCTCTGCTCGGGCCCGGCGGCCGCAAGGAGTTGCGCGCCGCGGGCTTCGGCGAGCCGTGAGCGCACGGCTGTTCACCGCCACGCTCTGGGTGGCGACGGTCGTCCTGCTCGGGTTCCTGCTGCTTCCCGTCGTAGCCATCTTCCTGAGGGTGCCACCCGGTGACCTGCTCGCTCAGCTCGGGGACGACGTGGCGCAGGATGCACTACGAGTCACCCTCAAGACCACCCTGCTCGCCATCGGGGCGGTGATCGTGCTCGGGACGCCGGCGGCGTACCTGATCGCGACGCGCTCCTTCCGGGCGCGGCCGTTCGTGCTCACCCTGGTCGAGCTCCCGCTCGTGCTGCCGCCGGCCGTCGCGGGTATCGGCCTGCTGGCGGCGTTCGGTCGCTTCGGGCTGCTGGGAGACCAGTTGGATGCGCTCGGCCTCCAGATCGGCTTCACCCAGGTTGCCGTCGTGCTTGCGGTGGCCTTCGTTGCAGGCCCGTTCTACGTGCGGCCGGCGATCTCCGCGTTCGAGGCGGTCGACCCGACGCTGCTCGCGGCGTCACGCACGCTTGGCGCAGGTCCCGCCCGCACGTTCGGCCGCGTCGCCTTGCCACTCGCCGGGGGAGGGCTCGGGGCGGGCGCAGCTCTCGCCTTCGCTCGTGGGCTGGGCGAGTTCGGCGCCACGATCATGTTCGCAGGCAGCCTGCAGGGCGTCACGCAGACGCTGTCACTCGCGATCTATCAGGAGTTCGACGTCGACTTCGACGGCGCGCTCGCGATCAGCGCGCTCCTGGTTCTCGTGAGCGCGACCCTTCTCCTCACGGTGAAGCTGGCTTTCGGATGGCGCTCCAGCTCGGCATCTCTCATCCCCTTCGCGCGTTCCGTCTCGCGGTAGACCTCGCGGTCGGCCGGGAGACGCTGGCCCTGGTGGGTCCGTCCGGCGCGGGCAAGACGTCCGTGCTGCGCGTCGTCTCGGGTCTGCTTCGCCCGGAGAGCGGGCGGGTGATGCTCGACGAGGAGGTCTGGCTCGACACGTCCCGCGCCATCGACGTGGCCCCGGAGAGCAGGCGCGTCGGGCTCGTCTTCCAGGAGTACGCGCTCTTTCCGCACATGACAGTCCGCGCAAACGTCGCCTTCGGCCGTGGGGCGCACCGGGTCGACGAGTTTCTCGAGCGCCTACGAATCTCGCACCTGGCGGACGCGAAACCGCCGACGCTCTCCGGTGGCGAACGCCAGCGCGTGGCGCTTGCGCGGGCTCTCGCGCGGGAGCCCTCCGTCCTGCTCCTCGACGAGCCGTTGGCTGCCCTCGACGTCCACACCAGAGCCACTGTCCGCGCCGAGCTGCTCGACGTGATTCGGACAGCCGGACTTCCCACCGTGCTCGTCACGCACGACTTCGAGGACGCCGCCACGCTTGCCGACCGCGTCGGTGTGATCGTGGAGGGCGCCATCCTCCAGGTCGGCACACCGGCCGAGCTCGTCTCGGCACCCAACGATTCCTTTGTGGCCAGCTTCACCGGTGCCACCCTGCTGCCCGGCACGGCCTCTCCCGGGTCGGACGGCCTCACGCAGGTCGCCCTGGACGCGGGGGTCACCGCCTGGTCGACCGACGTCGGTCACGGGCGCGTGGCGCTCAGCATCTACCCCTGGGAAGTGTCCATCGGGCGAGAGATACCTGCGGACACCGCCGTCAACCACGTTCGCGCGCCGATCGTCTCACTCGTCGAGCTCGGCAACCGCGTGCGGCTCCGCGTCGGCCCACTGGCCGCGGAGGTGACCGCCGGCTCGGCCGCACGCCTCGGCCTGCGCGAGGGAGAGGTGGTCGTCGCGTCGTTCAAGGCCACCGCCGCCCGCCTTCTGCCGTTGTAGGGTCGGGCGGTGCGCATCGAGCTTCGCCCCGAGGCCGGCCCGGACGCCGATGAGGTGGTATTCCGGGCGCTCGCGAACGAGGCACGCCGTGGGCGCGCTGGTGCCACGCCGTATCTCAGCGACTGGCGCCGCGCCGCTCTCGCCGAGGGCGTGGAGCGCGACCCGGGCTACGCGCCCTCGCCGCGCAGGAGCCTCGGCGCCGCGCGCGCGTAGTCGAGGCCCGAGACCCAGGTCAGCACGACCGCGACGAGCATCGCCCACCACGCGACGTCGTCGTCCCACGCGCCGGCGGCGGCCAGCCCGGCGACCGCGGCGGCGACGGTCTGCGCCCATGTCTTCAGCTTCCCGAGGTCGCGCGCGCCCATGACGACGCCCTTCTCGATCGCGGCCAGGCGAAGACCTGAGACCAGGAACTCGCGCGCGAGGATCGCAGCGACCATCCACGCGGGGGCGACACCCTCG
Source organism: uncultured Actinomycetes bacterium (assembly GCA_963724995.1). GTDB lineage: Bacteria > Actinomycetota > Thermoleophilia > Gaiellales > Gaiellaceae > Gaiella. The sequence goes on along the minus strand of CAVRXC010000011.1, from coordinate 24,224 downwards.
CCGACCAGCATCGCCATGGTTGCCATCACGAGCACCTTGTCTGCGATCGGGTCGAGCAGCGAGCCGAGCGCAGACGTCTGGTTGCGGCGGCGGGCGAGCCAGCCGTCGACCTGGTCGGTCGCCATCGCGACCACGAAGACGGCGGTGGCCCAGTAGGCGTGATCGGGGAAGTCCCAGGCGAAGAGGACGACGACCACAGGCACGGCGAGCGCACGCGCAACGGTGAGCTGGTCGGGCAGCGTCACAGTCGGGGAGAATACGCGGCCCGTGAGCGTCTTCTCCAAGGTCCTGGTCGCAAACCGGGGCGAGATCGCAGTGCGCGTCTTCCGCACTCTGCGCGAGCTCGGCATCGGCTGCGTGGCCGTCTACTCCGACGAGGATCGAGGGCGGCTGCACGTCGAGGCGGCGGACGACGCCTTCCGCATCGGGCCCGGCCCGGCCGCGGAGAGCTACTTGCGAGCCGATGTGATCGTCGAGACAGCGGTCGCGGCAGGGGTGGACGCGGTGCATCCCGGCTACGGCTTCCTCGCGGAGAACGCGTCGTTCGCGCGCGCCGTCGAGAGCGCCGGCCTCACCTGGATCGGGCCGCCGCCCGAAGCGATGGAGCTGATGGGCAGCAAGACGGCCGCTCGCGCTGCCATGCGCGCCGCGGGAGTACCCGTCGTTCCCGGCGCGATCGAGCCACTCTCCGACGTGGGCGAGCTCCTGCGGCTCGGGGACGAGATCGGGTACCCGCTCATCGTCAAGGCCGCAGCCGGCGGCGGTGGCAAGGGAATGAAGGTGGTGCACGCGGCCGAGGACGCGGAGCGCGCGTTCGAGTCGGCCGCCCGGGAGGGTCGGAGCTATTTCGGCGACCCCGCGGTGTATGCGGAGCGGTATCTGGTCGATCCGCGGCACGTGGAGGTACAGGTGCTCGCGGATGCTCACGGTCACGTCGTGCACCTCGGCGAGCGCGACTGCACGATCCAGCGCCGCCACCAGAAGCTCGTCGAGGAGACACCCTCGCCGGGCGTCGACGCTGCTCTCCGTGCTCGCATCGGGGCGCTCGCAGTCGATGCGACGCGTGCGGCCGGCTACCGATCCGCCGGCACGATCGAAGGGCTGCTCACGGCTGACGGCGAGTACTTCTTCATGGAGATGAACACACGCATCCAGGTCGAGCACACCGTCACCGAGATGGTCACGGGCATCGACCTCGTGCGCGAGCAGGTGTTCGTCGCCGCGGGGGAGCCTCTGTCCTTCGGGCAGGAGGACGTCGTCCTGCGCGGGCATGCGATCGAGTGCCGCATCAACGCCGAGGACGTCTCGCGCGGCTTCCTGCCGGCGCCGGGGCGGATCACCGCGTATCGCGAGCCGGCTGGCCCGGGGGTGCGCGTCGACTCCGGCGTCCGAGCCGGGGACGAGATCTCCGGTCTCTACGACCCGATGATCGCGAAGCTGATCGTGCTCGACGTCGACCGCGACCGCGCGCGCCGGCGCATGCTGCGTGCGTTGCGCGAGATGGTCGTACTCGGCCCGCCGACGCTGATCGGCTTCCACCGGGCGCTGCTCGAGCATCCTGCGTTCGTCGCGGGGGAGACCTGTCACGGCCTCGTCGAGTCCCACGAGCTTGCGGAGCGCGCAGCCGAGCTGGATGACGAGTTGTCTCATTCGACAACAAGACTACTGACGGGTGCGGACGGATCGGGCCCGCGGACGCAGGACAGGCTGCTCGAGGTCGAGATCGACGGCCGCAGGCACGAGGTGCGCCTGCATGTCCCGGAGCCACCCTGGGCGGAGCTCGCGCGGCGGCGTGGTCGTCGCGGAGCCACGCTCGGTGCGGGCTCCACGGGCGCGGTGCACAGCCCCATGCAGGGCACCGTGCTCGCCGTCGAGGCCGCAGCCGGGGACGTGGTCGAGGCCGGCCAGGTGCTCTTCGTCGTCGAGGCCATGAAGATGGAGAACGAGATCACGGCGCCGCGCGCAGGGTCGGTGCGCGGGCTCTCGGTGCGGCCCGGTGACGGCGTCGGCGTGGGTCAGCTGCTCTGCGAGATCGTCGACACGGACGAATGAGCGTCGACGACGCACCTGAGACCGTCGCGCAGAGCTGTGCCGACGGCTCGACGGCGGCCCGCGAGCTGCTGGCGGGCACCGCCACGGTAGGGGCACGCTGGCTGATCGTCGAGCGGCGTGGCGGGTGGGGGAGAGATGCGGTTGCCGACACCGACCTTCCAGCCGCCGTGCGCGGCGTCATGGAGGGCTTCGACGGGCGCGTGCTGCTCGTGCGCCGGCCGGACCGGCGCGGGACGGAGACCGTCGTCTTCGAGGCCGAGACGACCGAGACCGGAGGCTTCCTCGTACGGCGGACACTCCCGGAGCTCGAAGCACTGGCTCGCTCGACCGGCGAGCTTCCCCGCGAGCCGGTGACCGCACCGCTGCTCCTGGTCTGCGCGCATGGCCGCCGCGATGCCTGCTGCGCGAGACTCGGCCCGCCGGTCTACGACGCCCTCCAGCCGCACGTCGACCGGGCGCTGCTCTGGCAGTCGTCCCATCACGGCGGGCACCGGTTCGCCGCGAACGTGCTCGCGCTCCCTGCGGGTGTCCAGCTCGGGCGCGTCAGCCCGGCCGAGGCTCCGCGGGTCGCCGCCCTGTTGCAGAGTGGCAGGATCCCGCTCGACCTCTATCGCGGTCGCACGCTGTACGCACCTCACGTGCAGGCGGCCGAGATCGAGATCCGGCGACGGCACGGGCTCGACCTGATCACGGCTCTGACCCTCGGTCGCGACGACGGTGAGAACGTCACTTTCAACGGCCCGGACGGCGAGGCGACCGTCGCCGTGCACCCGCGTCCCGGCCCCGTGGTTCCGCTGAGCTGCGGGGCGGAGCCCGAGCCGACGACCGCCTACAGCGTTCGCTGGTAGCCATCTAGGCTGCCTCCGTGCGCAGCGGGCTCAAGGGCACGTTCTCCATCGTGGCCGCAGATCCCACGACAGGCGAGGTCGGGTGCGCCGTGCAGTCCAGGTACTTCGCCGTCGGCACGGTCGTGCCCTGGGCCCGGGCGGGTGTCGGCGCGGTGGCCACGCAGGCCGCCGGTGTCGCGGCATTCGGCCCACGTGGCCTCGACGAGCTCGCCCGCGGAGCGACGCCGACCGATGCCCTGCACGCGATCCTGGCCGACGACGAGGGCCGCGAGACTCGTCAGGTCGGCATCGTCACGGCTGACGGGCGATCCGCGGCGCACACCGGGGTGAGCTGCATGGCCTGGGCGGGCCACCGCGTCGGGCCCGGGTACGCCGTACAGGGGAACATCCTCGCCGGGGAGGCCGTCGTCGCCGAGATGGAACGAGCGTTCCTCGAGGTGGCCGGTACGCTCGCCGAGCGCCTCGTCGCCGTGCTCGAAGCCGGTCAGGCGGCGGGCGGCGACGCGCGCGGACAGCAGGCGGCAGCCGTCCTCGTGGAACGAGTCGGGGCCGCACTGGAGAGCCGGGAAGGTGTCGATCGTGTCTGCGACCTCCGGGTCGACGATCATCCCGAGCCGATCGCCGAGCTCCGACGCCTGCTCGGGATCCACCTCGTCTGGGACGCGTTGCGAAGGGCGACCGCGTTCCACGTGCCGGGTCGCCACCACGAGGGCGCCGCGTTGCTGCGTCGCGCCCTGGCGGAGCATGGGGAGGACGCCGCGCTGCTCTACGACCTGGCCTGCTTCGAATCCCTCGCCGGCGAGGTGGTCGAGGCGGTCCGCCACCTGACGCGCGCGGTCGAGCTCGACCCGGGCATGAGGCGCTCGGCCCGCGTCGACGCCGACTTGGAGGCGCTCCACGAGAACGTGGCCTTCGTCACCCTGCTGGAGCGCGACGACAACGGCGCTGGTCCTGCCGCGGGGTGACGCTCGGGCACGGGTGCCCCGGCTACGCCTTCAGCAGGTGTGCGTTGTCGCTGATCCAGAGCAGCGGCGTGGGCAGATCCTCCGGTGTCTCGTCCTCCGTGACGAGCGGGCCGAACACGACGCGCACCCAACGGCCTGCCGCCAGCGCTCCGGGGGCCGAGATCGACCCTTCCCAGGAAGCACCCGGCGCGAGCTGCGCCGGCGGCGCGGGCACCACTGCTTGCGCCCCGCGCATGCCCGGCAGGTCACCCTCGCCGATCCTCTGCTCGAGCTCGGTCAGGTCGCCGGTGACGAAGAGCATCAGCCCGAAGGAGGCTTCGGGTGCGCGGGGATCGGCGATTCTCCACGGGATCGCCGTGTCGTTCCGGATCGCCACCTCGGCCCGCCAGCCGTCGCGCAGCACGTCGATCCGCTTCACGCTGAAGACCAGCCTCGGGGCTTTGGGAGAGGTCGGCTCGACCCAGTCGACGACGACCTTCTGTGGGGGCGCCGGCGTCGCCGGCGGTAACGTCACAGCCCGGCCGCCGCAGCCGGCGACGGCGAGGGCGATGAGAAGCACGCAGAGGCCCAGAGGCGCCGGTCGCATTTCGCCATGCTCGCACGCCGGATCGGCGCGAGCCCGCGCATGGGTATGCTCGCCCACCGGTGGATCTCTACGAGTACCAGGGCAAGGAGCTCTTCCGGCGGGTCGGCATTCCCGTCTCGGACGGCAGGCTCGCCGCAAGCCCACTCGAGGCGCGTCAGGCGGCGCAGGAGCTCGGCGGCTCCGTCGTCGTCAAGGCGCAGGTGCTCACCGGGGGGCGCGGCAAGGCCGGGGGCATCAAGCTCGCCGAAACACCTGCGGAAGCAGAGGCGCGCGCCCGTGACATCCTCGGGCTCGACATCCGCGGCCACATCGTCAACAAGGTCTGGATCGAAAGGGCCTCGGAGATCGCGAAGGAGTACTACCTGTCGCTCACGTTCGATCGTGGCGCCAGGAAATCCCTCTTCATGTTCACGACGCAGGGCGGCGTGGACATCGAGGAGGTCGCCGCGACGTCACCCGAGGCGCTCGTCCGCCTCCACGTCGACCCGCTGGAAGGGTTCCACCCCTGGCAGGCGCGCCGGCTGGTGTACGAGGCGGCGGTCGTCGACCCGTCGGAGCAGAAGCAGATCGCAGCAATCGTGGCGAAGCTGTTCGAGGCCTACACACGGTTCGACGCGATGCTCTGCGAGGTCAATCCCCTGATCGTCACTCCCGACGGAGTGGTCAAGGCGCTCGACTCGAAGTTCACGGTCGACGACAACGCGCTGTACCGGCACCCTGAGATCGCCGCCATGCGTGACTCGGCCGCGGCCGACCCGCTCGAGGCGCTCGCACGGGAGAAGGGCGTCACCTACGTGAAGCTCGACGGCGAGGTCGGCGTGCTCGGGAACGGTGCAGGGCTGACGATGTCGACCGTCGACGTGGTCACCTTCGCCGGTGGACGCCCGGCCAACTTCTGCGACCTGGGGGGCGGTGGCGACGCGCAGGGCGTCGTCGACGCGCTCGAGGTGATCACGCGCGACGCGCAGGTGAAGGCGGTGTTCTTCAACATCTTCGGCGGTATCACGCGCTGCGACGAGGTGGCGCGCGGCATCCTCCAGGCGCTCGAGCAGATGTCGATCGAGCTTCCGGTGGTGGTCAGGCTCGACGGCACGAACGCGGAGGAGGGACGCGCGATCCTCGCCGAGGCTGCGCTCTCCAACGTGCACGTCGAGCCGACGATGCTCGAGGCGGCGCGCAGGGCCGTGGAGCTCTCGCGATGAGCTTCCGCGGATCCTGGGCGGTCGCTGACGGTGCGATGCCGGAGGGCACAGTGCTATGAGCACGGGCCCGGAGAGCAGCGTGCCGTCAGCGCGCGCAGGTGGCGGCGGAGCCGGGCTCCGCCCGGCGGGAGCCGCTACCGGCCAGGGGCCGCGGGATCTTTGGTCGGGCCGCATGCAGGCCTACGTCGAGTCGGACGCGCACCGGCAGGGCGAGGACCTCGATCGCCTCGTGGAGTGGGCTGCCGGAGCGCGGACCGCGCTCGACGTCGCCACGGGCGGCGGCCACGTCGCACGACGGTTGCGCGAGGTCGGGCTCGAGGTCGTCACGACGGACGCGGCGCCGGGCATGCAGCCGGATGTCGTCTGCCAGGCCGAGAGCCTCCCGTTCGCGGATGCGAGCTTCGACGTCGTCGCGTGCCGCACGGCTGCGCACCATTTCGCCGATGTTCGCGCCGCCGTGCGGGAGATGGCGCGCGTGGCCGGCGTGCGCGTGCTGATCGTCGACACGGTCAACATGGGCGACGCCATCGAGGAGGCCGAGCGCCTGCGAGACCCGTCGCACGTCCGCAACTACACCGACGCGGAGTGGCGCGAGATCGTCCTGGAGGCTGGTCTCGGCCTGGACGAGGTCGCCTTCTTCGCTCATTCGTTCGACGCCGGTGCGTGGCTGGCGCGGACGGGGTGCGAAGGCCAGGAGGCTACGCGCGTGCTCGAGCTGCTCGGGTCGCGGGTTGCCGACGGCCGCCTCACCCTCGACAAGGTCGCGATCAACGCGAGCAGGGGGGCGTAGGACGTGGCGATCATCGTCGACAGCTCGACACGCCTCGTCGTGCAGGGGCTCACGGGCTCGGAAGGGCGCTTCCATGGGCTCCGCAACCGCGCCTACGGGACGCAGCTCGTCGCAGGCGTGACGCCCGGCAAGGGTGGTCAGGACGTGGAAGGTGTTCCCGTCTTCGACACCGTTGCGGCCGCGGTTCGAGCCACCGAGGCGAACACGTCGATGGTCTTCGTGCCGGCTCCGTTCGCTGCGGACGCCGTCTACGAGGCGGTGGGCGCGGGCATCGGGACGGTGATCGTGATCACGGAGCACGTGCCGGCGCACGAGATGCTCCGCATCAAGGGATACGTCGATGCCCAGGGCGTCACGCTGGTCGGACCGAACTGTCCCGGTGTGCTCTCACCGGGGAAGGCGAACGTGGGGATCATCCCCGCGGAGATCTTCGCCGCCGGCTCGATCGGCGTCGTCTCGCGCTCCGGGACGCTCACGTATCAGATCGGTCACGAGCTGACCCAGCTCGGGCTGGGGAACTCGACCATCGTCGGCATCGGCGGCGACCCGGTCGTCGGGTCCTCGTTCATCGACGTGCTGCGTCGCTTCCAGGACGACCCCGAGACCGAGCACGTCGTGATGGTCGGAGAGATCGGCGGTGACGAGGAGGAGAAGGCGGCGGCGTTCATCGAGGCGGAGATGACGAAGCCGGTCGTCTCCTACATCGCCGGCTTCACCGCCCCGTCCGGGAAGACGATGGGGCACGCCGGCGCGATCATCTCCGGCTCCTCGGGCACAGCGCAGGCGAAGAAGGACGCGCTCGAGGCCAAGGGCATCCGCGTGGGCACCACCCCGACGGAGACCGCTCAGCTCGCCGCCGAGCTCGCCCGCGCCTGAGGAGACTGCGCCTTCCGTCGAGGTCGGATACATCCGGCCATGCGCGGAAGGAATCCGCGTTGGGATCCCATGCGGCCGCGAAGCGGACGCCTTCAGGGGTATGCGCGGAAGGAATCCGCGTTCAGCGGATTCCGTGATCTCGCGAAGCGAGATCCCGCTTGCAGCTAGTGCTGCCTAGCCCAGTCGGACGCGATGTCCGAGCCGCCCTCCACCGACCAGCGCGGGCCGATGCGGCCGAGCGTCGGGCTCGGTACGAGCTTCCCGGCGAGCAGCGCCTCGCCCTGACGGAACTCGCTCGCGAGCGCGAGGAGAGGCGAGGGCACGAACGAGAAGATCTCCGACAGGACAGCGAGGTCGGAGCGCGAGTTCATGCGCATGAGGACGAGGTTGTCGCACTGCGAGACGACGTTCTCGTGCACCTTCTGCGGACGCTGCGTGGAGACGAGCAGCACGAGGCCGAACTTCCGTCCCTCTCCGGCGATTCGCACTGCGTGCTCGGTCGCCATGGCGGTGAGCGGGTCGTCCGCGATCTGCGGACAGACGTTGTGGGCCTCGTCGATCACGATCAGGATCGGCTCGCGCGCCGTCCGTCGCCGCCAGAGCGCGGCCAGCACCGCCTCGGCCGCCACGGCCTGCTCCGCGCGGCTCGCGAGCGAGCCGAGGTCCGCGACGATGCACCGGGGTCCCCCGGGCTGTACGAGCTCTTCGAGTGACCCGGGGTCGGATCCCGACCAGATCTGCCACCGGTCGATGCCGAGGTTCCGTGCCCGCAGGCCGAGGGCCTGCAGGGCTGGATCCGACGCGGCGAGAAACTGCGCGATCACGTTCTTCGGGCTGATCTCGGCCGCGCTCTCCGATGCCTCGACTGCATCGACGAGGGCCGCGTACTCCTCCCGGTCGGTGACCGGGTCGAGACGGAGCACCGCCGCCTGCTCGGTGGCGTCGAAGTCACGGAAGCGAACGTGCAGACGGTCGGCGCCGTCGTCGCCGGCGCAGCGCACCTCGACTCCGGCCGCGGCGGCGTACACGTCGCGCACCGCGTCGGGTGCATCGGGACGCAGCTCGCCGAGCCTGACGAAGTCGGAGTTCGGGTCGAGGATCACGACGCGGAGCGTCGTCTCTACGAGCAGTCGCTCGAGGATCGTGCCGAGCGCGTACGTCTTGCCGGACCCGGATTGGCCGCACAGGAACGTATGACGGTCGAAGGCGCCGGCGTCGAGACCCAGCTCGATCTCCGGCTCCTGGGCGAACGACCCGACGCGCAGCTGCGCGCGTTGCGGTTGTGTCCGCTCCAGCCAGGCAGCGACGTCGTCGATCCCGGCGACGCACACCTCCGCCTCGTGGAATGGGCCCGGCGGACCGTCGAGGACTCGTCCCTCGATCCGTGCCGTCCCGGCCGCCGTCAGCTCCACCGTCGTCACCTGCCCGAGGCGTGCACCGGACGGGTGCTCGAGCACGGCGTAGCCGCCGGTCGCCACGTCGAGCCGGTCGGGAGAGACCTGGTAGGAGAAGCGAATCCCGTCGATCGAGGTGGCGCGTGCCTCGAGATGATCGTCGGACGGCATCGCCTCAGCCTATCCTGGCCGGATGGAGATCCGCAGTGTGGACGCGGCCGTCCCGTTCACCACCAAGGACGGCTCCACGATCCGTGAGCTGCTCGGGCTCCCGACCTCGTCCCTGATCCGCAACCAGAGCCTCGCCGAGGCGACCCTCGAGCCCGCACAGTCGACGCAACGGCACTACCACCGCCTCTCCGAGGAGATCTACTTCCTGCTCGAAGGCGGCGGGCTGATGGAGGTCGACGGCGAGGAGCGCGAAGTCGGTCCGGGCGATGCGGTGCTGATCCCGCCGGGCGCCTGGCATGCCCTACGCGCGGGAGCCGGCGGCGCTCGCCTGCTCTGCATGTGCGCGCCGCCGTACACGCACGACGACACACACTTCGACTGACGAGGCCGTCGGGGCTCTGGTCAGGCGCGCTCGCGGGCGGCGTGTGCCGTCGAGTACACGTCCTTGCGCACGAGCAGCCCGTCTCGGACGGGGAGGATGTCGACACCGTCCCACTCCAGGCGCCTGCCGTCCGGCGCCGTCGCGCTCGCAGTCCACTCGCTGACGGCGAAGTCGGGGCCGATCCGCAGTGACCGGCCCTCGAAGGTGAGGTCGGGCCAGCGCTCGAGGATCGCGCCGATGTGCTCGCGCACCGCCTGCGCACCGACCGCACGCTCGGCGGCGTTGTGGTTCTCGAACACGATGTCGTCCGCGTGCAGCGCCGCAATCGCGTCGAGGTCGTGCGCGTTCCAGGCCGCGTCATAGCGCTCGATGAGCTCTTTGATGTCCACGGTCGGCAGCCTAACGTTCCTATCCCGGTGCAGCGGTGCGTGTCGCGCTTCAGGACGTGACCGGGGTCAGACCCCGGTCACGTCCCGTGCTGACGCTCGGCGTGGGTGCGGCGGCCGGCGCTAGATCTTGCGGCGCGGGCGGCTCGGGCCCCACTTGGAGCCACGCCGCCTGCCGGAGTACACGACCCGGGGCGCGGACATCCGCATCCCGGTCTGGGCGAAGGTCTCGCGCTGCCCGTTGAGGTGGGCCACGCGGCTCATGTCGCCTTCCTGGTCGGGCAGGACGAGCGTGACGCCCGTGCCCGAACGACCGGCACGGCCGGTGCGGCCGACCCGGTGCGTGTAGGCCTTGTCGTCCTCGGGCGGGTCGTAGTTGATCACGTGGGTGATCCCCGTGAGGTCGAGGCCGCGCGCGGCCACGTCCGTCGCGATCAACGTCGAGACCTTGCCGGACTCGAAGCGGTGCAGCGCACGCTCACGCTGCGCCTGGCTCTTGTCGCCGTGCATCGTGACCGCGTCGACCTGGTGGTAGGCCAGCCGCTTCGCCAGCCGGTCGGCGCCACGCTTGGTGCGCACGAACACGAGCGCGAGCCCGCGTTCCGCCTGCAGCAGCTCGACGAGCTTCTCGACCTTGTTGTCGGTCGTGACCGACACGAATCGGTGATCGATCTCGGCGGGCATGCTCTCGTGTGGCAGCTCGCCCTCGACCCGCAGCGGGTCGGTCGTGTACGCGCGAGCGAGCTCGCCCACGGCACCGTCGAGGGTGGCGGAGAAGAACATGGTCTGCCTTTCCCGCGGCACGTGGCGGAGGATGCGGTCGACCTGGGGCTTGAACCCCATGTCGAGCATGCGATCCGCTTCGTCGAGCACGAGGATGGACACCGCGTCGAGTGTCACCAGGCGGCGATCGAGCAGGTCCTGCAGGCGGCCGGGTGTCGCTACGAGGACGTGCGCCTCGCGGGCTCGCTGAGCCTGCTTGTGCAGCGGCACGCCGCCGTACACCGAGGCCACGGCGATGCGGCTCGACTTGCCGAGCGATGCGAGCTCCTCGGTCACCTGGAGCGCGAGCTCGCGCGTCGGCACGAGCACCAGCGCGGCCGGACGCTTTGCTGCCGGGTCGATGCGCTGGACGATCGGTATGGCGAAGGCGAGCGTCTTGCCCGAGCCGGTCGGTGACTTGGCGAGCACGTCGCGGCCGGCGAGGGCCGAGGGAATGACGCGTGCCTGGATCTGGAAGGGGTTGACGATGTCGCGGGCGCTCAGCGCGCTCACGACTTCTGCGCTCGCGCCGAGCGCAGCGAAAGACTGCTCATGCATTCGGTTTTTTCGACTCCTGTTTCGTTGGGTCGAGACCTGACCTGCCCTCGAGCCCGTTCCTAGGGGAGTCGAAAGAAGCGAGATCTCACGGGGCGACCTCGTGTCGCCCGTCCATCCAGGGTAGCAGGAGCCTTCCAGGGCCGCCTGCAACGCCGATTCCGGCGTGGTCGCGGGTAGGCTCAGGCATGGCCCCGATCTCTTTCGCGCGCGGCGCCCCGGCGCCCGAATGCATCGACCCCGACCTGGTGGCCGCCTGCGCGCAAGCCGTTCTGGCCCGCGACGCCACGACAATCCTCTCGTACGGTGGAGGTGGGGGGTACGGGCCCCTGCGGGAGCTCCTCGCCGAGCGTCACGGCGTCGAGCCCGGACAGGTGTTCGTCACCACCGGCGGGCTGCAGGGCTTCGTCTTCTACATCGCCGCGCAGCTTCAGCAGCGGCCCGGCCGCGTCCTCGTGGAAGGGCCGACGTACGACCGGCCGCTGAAGCTGCTCGGCTGGCAGGGCGCGGAGGTCGTGAGCCTGCCGATGGACGACGAGGGCCTCGACCTCGACGCGCTCGTGACGGAGCTCGACCGCGGCGGCGACGTCTCGTTTCTCTACACGATCCCGACGTTCCAGAATCCGACCGGCCGCACGTTGGGGGCCGACCGGCGCCGGCGGCTCGCGGCGATCGTCGCCGAGCGCGGCCTCGACGTGCTCGAGGACGATCCGTACGGCCTGGTGCGCTACGAGGGCGATCCGCCGCCCCACCTGCACGAGCTGGAGGGTGGCGAGCACGTGAGCTTCACCTCGTCCTTCTCGAAGACGGTCGTGCCCGGTCTCCGCGTCGGCTACGTGGTCGTGCCCGAGGGGTTGCGCGCCGCTTTCGACGACCAGGCCGTGTCGACGTACATCTCGCCGCCGCTGCTCCCGCAGGCGATCGTCCACGAGATCCACACGTCGGGAGCGTTCGAGCCGAACCTCGCCCGCATCGTCGGGCTGCTCCGCGCACGCCGGGACGCGATGCTCGCCGCCCTCGAGCAGGACCTCCCGTCAGACGTCTCCTGGAACCGGCCGGAAGGCGGCTACTTCCTGTGGGTCGACTTCGGCTCGCGCGACGCGGCCGAGCTCCAGTCGAGAGCGGCGGACGCGGGGCTCACGTTCGTGCGCGGCGCGGACTTCTTCCCGCCGGGCGCCGGTGGTGCTGGAGCGGCGCGGTTCGCGTTCAGCTTCGAGACCCCCGAGCGGATCGCCGAGGGCGTCTGGATCCTGGCCTCGCTGCTCTAGGGCCGGATACATCCGGCCCCTACGAGGGCGGCGGATCCATGCCCTGAGCCGCGAGCCTCGCGCCTGCGTCGCTCGCGAATCGTGTCGAACAGAAAGCCTGCGAGGAAACCAACCCCGAGGGTCACGAGCAGCAGGACCACGAGTGACGCCTGCGTCGTGAAGACGACGAAGTGCACCTTGACCTGTCGGGCATTCAGGATCACGAGCAGCAACGCGTACAGGCCTACGGCGCCAAGCGCGACCAGGCGCCAGGGGATGTCGTTCTTGGCCGGCTTCCCGGCGCTGCTGGGAGGACCCGGCTGAACGGGGGCTTCGTCGGCCACGCGGCCAGTCTAGGCTTTCAGGCTGCGGCCGTCACACGGGCCACCAGCGGCGACACCGGGAGCAATACGAGTGGCGCCTGTCGTGGAGGCTCGAGTGCGGCGGTGGCGACGCGGAAAGTCGGGCACGGCTCGTCGCCGGCAAGGGCGCAGAGACCTTCGCGTCTGAAGTAGCAGTCGTTACAGGTTGCTCTGGGTTTCTTGGCCAATGTCCTGAATGATTTTCGATGGTCTCGACGGACAGCGGGCATTCTCTCCCCGCGCCCGGCCATGGCCGCAAGGGGCCTTGCGACGAAACACACGCAAATTGCGGGCTACTCCGCAGCCACCCAAAAGTCCTGCAAACCTCTACTTTTGGGGAAGTGTTGCCAGGGCGCGCAACGCCTGTTGAAAGTTCTCCACCGCTATCACGCGAAGGTTCCCTGCATATCGCCTCGCGACCACCGCGTTATCCCCAGCGGGCACGATGAAGACATCGGCGCCGGCTTGCCGGACCCCCAGCACCTTCTGTCTCATGCCACCGATGGGGGCAACCGTTCCGTCGAGCTCGAGCTCGCCGGTCGCGGCGACCCGGTGACCGCGATCGATGTCCTTTCCGAGCTCCTGGAGGACGTCGAGCGCGAACGGCAACCCGGCCGACGGCCCGCCGACGTCCCCGAGATCGATGTCGACCTTGACCGGCAGCTCGATGTTCGCGGCCTGTGCGACCCGGATGCCGATGATCGGGCGACTCGGATCGTCCGGCGCCGCCATCGTCTTCACCGTCAGCTCTTTCTGCCGGCCGTCACGGCGCAGGCGCAACAGGACGGACTCCCCGGGGTCGACGGTCCCGACGGCGCGCCGTAGGTCGCTGGTCGTTCGCACCCGCCTTCCTGCCGCCTCGACGATCACGTCGCCGTCCTTGAGCACTTTGACCGCCGGGGCTGACGGGTCGATGCTCTCCACGATCGCCCCCTGCGGCACGGCGTCGACGTCGTAGCCGGCCGCGCGGAGCGCCACGGCCGCCGCGACTTCCTCCGAGCGCGCCATCTCGGTCAGCGAGATGCGCCGCCGCTCCTCGAAGCTCGAGCCCTGCTGGAGCAGCGCGCGCTCCGGCACCATCGTCGAGCCGTCCGGCCGTGTGAACGGCAGCAGCCTTTCGATCCAGCGCGCGCGGCGCACGGTGACGTCGACGTAGTAGATGCCCCCGCGGTCGTCGACGCGCTTGCTGCCCTCCACCTCCACCTTCCCGTCGAGCGGCTGAGCGGCGTGCGGGAGAAAGAGGAACGAGCTGGTCGGGTAGACCCAGGCCGCCGCCAGCAGGATGACGGCAGCGGAGAGCACGATCGCCGCCGCCCAGAGAAGGACGCGCTTGTGAGCCAGTCGCCTCATGCTCAGAGCAGCGCGCGGGTGAAGCCGCCGTCGACGGGGATGACGGCTCCGGTGACGTACGCCGCGGCATCGGAGGCGAGAAAGCAGGTGACAGACGCGATCTCGGACGGTGAGCCGATTCGCCGCAGCGAGATCAGCTCGAGATCGGCCGCCGAGAGCCCGTCGGGGTAGACCTGCCGGAAGCGGTCGGTGTCGATCCGCCCGGGCGCGATCACGTTCACGGTGACGCCGTCCGCACCGAGCTCCCGGGCCAGGGTCTTGAGCCAGCCGACCACGCCGGGTCGCACGGCGTTGGAGAGCGCGAGGTTCGGCAGCGGCTCCTTCACGGACGTCGACTCGATCGCCACGATCCGGCCGTGACCGCTCTCACGGAGATACGGGAGGCATCTCTCGACGAGCCGGACGTGTGAGGTGAGAAGCAACTCGACCGCGGCCGACACCGCCTCGGGCGTCATGCCGACCGCCGGGCCGGGTGGTGGCCCACCGCCGTTCAGCACGAGCACGTCGACACCGCCGTAGGTGTCGACGGCGGCGGTGACGAGCGCTTCCACGTCGTCCGGTCTCGTGAGATCGCCCGCCACCGCCACGGCATCGATCCGGGTGGCCTCCTGCTCGAGGAGGTCCGCCCGCCGCGCGAGCATGACCACGTTCGCGCCCTCGGCGCGGAGCCCCTGGCTGATCGCGAGACCCATCCCCGACGACGCGCCGCAGACGATCGCCGTGCGCCCTGTGAGGCCGAGATCCATGTGCGGAAGCGTAGACGCGGGCCTGTTCAGCGCTCGCAAAGATCTGTTCGGGACGGTTCCGACTTCAGTCGGACACGTCCATACCGTCGCTCACCGGTTAGACAGCACGCCGACGACCTCGCGCACGGCGGCCGCGGAGGCGCGCAGCATCTTCTTCTCGTCCGCCGTGAGCTTCAGCGGCACGATCTCCTCGACCCCGGCTGCCCCGAGGACGACGGGCACGCCCATGTAGAGGCCGTCGATCCCGTACTCGCCCTCCAGGTAAGCCGTGCACGGGAGCACGCGCTTCTGGTCGAGGCAGACGGCGTCGACCATCTGAGCCGCGGCCTCGCCGGGTGCGTACCAGGCGGATGTGCCGAGCAGGTTGACGAGCTCGCCGCCGCCCTTGCGCGTGCGCTCGACCATCTTCCGCAGCCTCGCCTTGGTGGTGAGCTGCTCGAGCGGCACCCCGCCGACGGTGGTCGCCGAGACGACGGGGACCATCTGGTCGCCGTGCCCGCCGAGCACCATGGCCTGAACGTCCTTGACGGACTTGCCCGTCTCCCAGGAGATGAAGGCGGCGAACCGTGCCGTGTCGAGGATGCCGGCCATGCCGACGACCCGCTCCTTCGGGAAGCGTGATGCGGTCTTCGCCACGTGGCACATGGCGTCGAGCGGGTTCGAGACGACAACGAGGACGGCCTTCGGCGACCGCTTGACGATCTCCCTGGTCACCGAGCCGACGATCGCCTCGTTCGTCGTCACGAGGTCGTCGCGGCTCATGCCCGGCGAGCGTGGCCTGCCGGCGGTGATCACGACGACGTCGGAGCCGGACGTCTCCTCGTAGCGGTTCGTGCCGACGATGGACGGCTCGAAGCCGAGCACCGATCCGGCCTGGTTCATGTCCAGGGCCTTGCCCTGCGGGAAGCCCTCGATGATGTCGACGAGGACGACGTCTGCGTAGTCGCTGCGTGCGACCGCGAACGCACAGGTGGCGCCGACGTTCCCGGCGCCGACGACGGTGACCTTCTTCCTGCCGTTCACTGGGAGTTCCTTTCGGTCAGCCGCGATCGGCTCAGCCGAGCTCGGCGATGATGGCGTCTGCGTACTCGGACGTTCCGACAGCGGTCGGGTCGTCGCGGGTGGGCTTCAGGTCGTAGGTGACACGCTCGCCCGCGGCGACCACTGCGGCGACCGCCCGCTCCAGCCGCGCCGCCGCGTCTCGCTCGCCGAGGTGCTCGAGCATGAGCTTCCCGGAGAGGATCATCGCCGTCGGGTTGACGCGGTTCTGACCCTTGTACTTGGGCGCCGACCCGTGCGTGGCCTCGAACACGGCCGCCTCGGTGCCGATGTTGGCTCCCGGCGCCACGCCGAGCCCGCCGACGAGCCCGGCGGTGAGATCGGAGACGATGTCGCCGTACAGGTTGGGCAGCACGAGCACGTCGTGCTCCTCCGGGCGCTGCACGAGCCCCATGCACACCGCGTCGACGAGGTTCTCCCACGGCTCGACGTCCGGGTAGTCGCCGGCCACCTCGCGGAACACCGCGAGAAAGAGCCCGTCGGTGAACTTCATGATGTTCGCCTTGGTCACGCACGAGACGCGCTCTGCGCCCGTTCGCGCGCGCGTACTCGAACGCGAAGCGGATGATCCGCTCCGACCCCTCCGGGCTGATCGGCTTCACGGAGATGCCCGAGGACGGCAGGATCTGCTTCGCCTGCATGCCGTTCAGCGTCTCGATCACCCGCGCCGCCTCCGGCGTGCCCGCTTCGTACTCGATCCCCGCATAGAGGTCCTCGGTGTTCTCGCGGACGATCACGACGTCGACGTTCTCGTAGCGCGAGCGCATGCCCGGGTACGACTTGCACGGCCGGACGCAGGCGAACAGCTCGAGCTCGTGGCGCAGCGCCACGTTGACGGAGCGAAACCCGGTGCCGATCGGCGTCGTGATGGGGCCCTTGAGCGCGACGTGGGTGCGCCTGATCGAGGCGAGCGTCTCGTCGGGCATCGGCGTGCCCGCGGCCTCCATCACCTCGACCCCTGCCTGCTGCACATCCCAGGCGAATTCGACCCCGGTGGCCTCGAGGACGCGGCGCGTGGCCTCGGTCAGCTCGGGCCCGGTGCCGTCGCCCGGTATCAGGGTCACGTGGTGTGCCACGGCGCGGAGGATAGTTGTCCGACCGATGCGGGCCGGTCAGGTACCGTCCCTCGGCAGCCAACGGCGCGAGTGGAGAGGAACGGAGACGATGAGCGAGTTCAAAGCCGGCCTCGAAGGGGTTGTGGCGGTCGAGACGGAGATCGCCGAGCCCGACCGCGACGGGGGCCAGCTCCGCTACCGCGGCATCGACATCGAGGATCTCGTCGGCCACTACCCGTACGAGAACGTCTGGGGCCTGCTGGTCGACAACGACCTCGAGTCGACCATGCCCGACCCGGAGCCCTACGAGCCGGCGAGGCTGACAGGCAATGCGCCCGCCGATCTGCAGGCCGAGACGGCGCGGCTGGCAGGCGAGTGGAAGCTCGGGAAGCTCAACGAGATCTCGGACGAGCAGGCGCGTGACGACCTCGCTCGGCTCTCCGCGCAGATGATGACGATCGTCGCGCGCTCGGCGCGCGTCGCCGACGGCAAGACCGACGCCGTCCCCGACGAGTCGTCGCACGGGGTCAGACCGCGGCCGAGAAGTTCCTCCTGCGGTGGCGGGGCGAGGCCGATCCGCGGCATGTGAAGGCGATCGACACCTACTGGATCTGCACGGCAGAGCACGGTCTCAATGCATCGACGTTCACCGCCAGGATCGTCGCCTCGACGGGTGCGGACTGCGGCGCGGCGCTCTCGTCTGCGGTCGGGGCGCTGTCGGGCCCGCTGCACGGCGGTGCCCCGGCGTACGTCAAGCCGATGCTCGAGGAGGTCGCGGCGACGGGCGACGCCCAGCGCTGGGTGACCGACGCGCTGGCGAGCGGCAAGCGAATCATGGGTTTCGGGCATCGCATCTACCGCGCGGAGGATCCGCGCTCGCGCCTGCTCAAGCGCACGGCGAGAGAGCTCGGCTCGGAGCAGGTCGAGGTCGCCGAGGAGCTCGAGCAGGTTGCGCTCGTGGCGCTGCAGGAGCGTCATCCCGACCGGGTGATCGCGACGAACGTCGAGTACTACTCGGCGATCGTGCTCGACGTGGCCGAGATCCCGCCGCCGCTCGTGCCGGCGATGTTCGCGTGCTCCCGCGTCGCCGGCTGGTCGGCGCACATCCTCGAGCAGAAGCGCACGGGACGGCTCTTCCGGCCGGATGCCCGGTACGTCGGGCCCGGCCCGCGCGAGCTCGCCTCGTCCTGAGACCCGTCGTGGCCGAGCTGACCCTGGATCAGGCGGCAAAGCTCGCCGAGGAGTACAGCTCCCGCGGGCTCGAGAAGGAGCTCGCGACCCTTCGGGGCGAATGGGGCGACGAGGTCGAGGCCGCAGCGCGCAACCCCGACTATCGCGTGCGCTCGCTGGCCTTCCGGTCGCTGGCGCAGTTCCGGTTCCGCCAGAAGATCGAGCTGCTGCGTCGCGGTCTCGACGACGAGAGCCCCGGCGTGCGCGGCTCGGCGCTGATCGCGCTGGAGTCGTTCTCGCGCGACCACCCCGGTGACGTGAACAACTTCCGTCCGCTGCTGCACGAGCTCGCGGCCCGCGATCCGAACGTGGCCGTGCGACGGCTGGCGATCGTCTGCCTGAAGAACGGGTCACCGGTGGCCGACACGATCCGTCTGCTCGACGGGATCGCCGAGAACGACGAGGACGACGCCGAGGCGCGACGCACCGCTCGCTCTGTGTCGACGCTGCTCGTGAAGCGCTCGCGCGCCAAGTAGTCTCAGGCCGATGGCCGGCCAGCCGCTCGTGGGCCTGATCATGGGCTCCCGCTCCGATTGGGAGACGATGCGCCACACGGCCGAGACGCTCGATGCCCTGCAGGTGCCGTACGAGAAGCAGGTCGTCTCGGCGCACCGCACGCCGGACCTGCTCTTCGAGTACGCCGAGCAGGCGGAGGGCCGTGGCCTCCAGGTGATCGTCGCCGGCGCCGGTGGTGCGGCCCATCTTCCGGGCATGACGGCGGCGAAGACGGCGCTTCCGGTGCTCGGCGTGCCGGTCGAGACGAAGGCGCTCCAGGGGATGGACTCGCTGCTCTCGATCGTGCAGATGCCTGCGGGCATCCCGGTGGGGACGCTGGCGATCGGCCGGGCCGGAGCGGTGAACGCGGCGCTGCTCGCCGCCGCGATCGTGGCCCGGACGGACGCGGGCGTGGCCGAGCGCCTGCGCGACTATCCGCGCCGCGCAGACGACGGCGGTGCTCGACGCTCCCGATCCCGCCGCGTGACCTCGTCTCGAGCGGTTGAGCGCGCGTGACGCTCGTCGCGTGCATCGGCGGTGGTCAGCTGGGGCGGATGCTCGGGCTTGCGGGGATCCCGCTCGGGCTCCGCTTCCGCTTTCTCGATCCGGCAGCGGACGCGTGCGCGCGGCGAGGTCGGGGAGCTCGTCGTCGGCAGACTACGGCGACGACGAAGGCGCTGCACCGCCTCGCGGACGGAGCGACGGTGGTCACGTACGAGTTCGAGAACGTCCCCGTTGCGGCTGCCACGAGCGTCGGCGCCGTCCCCGGCGCGAAAGCGCTCGCCGCAGGGCAAGACCGGCTCCACGAGAAGGAGCTGTTCCGCCGACTCGGCATCCCGACTCCGCGCTTCGGCGATCTTGGCGAGACCGGTCTGCCGGCGCTCGTCAAGACCCGCCGGCTCGGCTACGACGGCAAGGGCCAGCGGCGGGTCGACGTGGACGAGCCGCTCGGAGAGAACGAGCTGGCGGAGGAGCTCGTGCCCTTCGACCGCGAGCTCTCGATCGTCGCCGTGCGCGGCCGCGACGGTGCGACGCGGTTCTGGCCGCTGGCCGAGAACGTCCACCGCGACGGCATCCTGGCCGTGTCACGGGCCCCCGCGGCCGCCGCGCCCCAGGCGGAGGCGGAGGAGATCGCGCGGCGACTGCTCGACGAGCTCGACTACGTGGGCGTCCTCGCCGTCGAGCTCTTCGAGGTCGGTGGCCGCCTGCTCGCGAACGAGCTTGCCCCGCGCGTGCACAACACGGGCCACTGGACGATCGACGGCTCGGTGACGAGCCAGTTCGAGAACCACCTGCGCGCGATCCTGGGCCTGCCGCTCGGCGCCACCGACCCGCTCGCTCCCTCGGTGATGGTCAACCTCGTCGGAGACGTGCCACCGCTCGACGAGCTTTCTGCGCTGCCTGGTGCGCACGTGCATCTGTACGGGAAGGAGCCACGGCGTGGCCGCAAACTCGGGCACGTCACGCTCGTCGGGGAGCCGGAGGAGGCCGTGCAGCAGGCGATCGAGCTGGCGGCGTCGGCCCGGTCGTCCTAAGCGCGAAGCACTGCGCGATTCCGAGGGCCGAGCCGGCCGGTCGACGGAATCTCGAGAAGGAACAGTCGAGGGCCGCCGCCGAGCCTCAGTCTCGCGCGCTCCCCCAGATGAGGGAGCGATCTCGGCGCCGCACAAATGTCGATCCGGAGTCTGTCGACACCTTCCTCAGAGCGGTGAGCGCCTCCTCCATCGCGTCGGCGGTCGTCGCGTGGACGTGAGGCGTCCCGCAGACGACCGCACCCCCTCCTTCGCGATGGATTCAAGGATTGCAAGCGCTTCGTCGAGGTCTTGGGCGCCGTCGCCGAGGGATGGGAGGACGTGCGTGTGGAGGTCGACCACGCCGCGGATGCCAGGGCATCACGGCGGCAAATCTCGTAAAGATCCCGCAACGTGCGTTGTTCTGTTGCCCGTTAAGGCGTAGCCTGTTTGGACCCGGGCGGCTCGGGGCACAGGCACGCACCATCTCGAAGGACCTTTTGGACCAGCCGTCCAGGCACGAAACAGCCTCACTCTCCACCTACCTCCGCGTCCTGCGGCGGAGGAAGTGGATCGTGCTCGCGTGCGCGATCCTCGTTCCAGCCGCGGCGCTCTTCTTCTCGCTGCGCGAGACGAAGCTGTACCAGTCGACGGCAGAGGTCTACATCAACAAGCAGAACCTGGCCTCGGCACTGACGGGCATCGATGCATCGCTGTTCGTCGACTCGGAGGGCGCCGCCGAGACCCAGGCGAATATCGCGCGCGTGCCAGACGTAGCGGTCGCTGCGCTCGAGCTGGCGAAGATCGACGATCGGAGCCCGGAGAGTCTCCTCGGGCAATCGAGCGTCACGCCCAAGGGGGCCAGCGACATCCTGATGTTCACCGTCGTCGATCCCGACCCCTCGCGGGCTCAGCGGCTGGCGACCGCGTATGCCAGGGCGTTCGCCGCGTACCGCGGCAAGCTCGACACACAGGCGATCGTTCGAGCACGTGAGGAGATACAGGCCGCGCTGGAGGACCTCCGTGACGAGGGCCGGCAAGCAGGATCTCTGTACGCGAGCCTGGAGGACAAGGAACAGCAGCTCCAGACCGTGCAGACGCTGCAGACGTCTCGCGTATTCGTGATCCGCGGCGGGGGCACAGCGTTCAAGGTTTCCCCTCACCCGAGGAAGAACGTGATTCTGGGCCTCATGCTCGGCCTCGTTCTCGGCACGGGCCTCGCCTTCCTGATCGACGCCCTCGACACGAGGGTCCGCTCCGCAACCGAGGTCGGCAAGCATCTGAGGATTCCGCTGCTCGGGCGGGTGTCTCCGCCGCCGAGGAAGCTCCAGAAGGCCGACCAGCTCGTGATGGTGGCGCATCCGAACGGGACGCAGGCGGAGGCGTTCCGGGTGCTGCGAAACAACCTCGACTTCGCGCGGCTGGGTGGCGACGACGTCCGCTCGATCCTCGTCACGAGCGCGGTCGAGCAGGAGGGGAAGTCGACCATCGCCGCCAACCTCGCGGTGGCGATGGCGCGTGGCGGGAAGAGCGCGTGCCTGGTCGACCTCGACCTGCGGCGGCCCTACATCGACCGCTTCTTCAAGATCGTGCACGCCCGCGGGATCACGGACGTCGCACTCGGCCTCGCCACCCTGGACGAAGCTCTCACGGCGATCGATCTGCCAACCGGGCTTACCGCAAGAGCACGCTGCATCGCAGCATCTGACCGCATCCCTCGTCGCCGACGGTGACGCCGGCTCGCTGGACGTGCTGGTCTCCGGCCCGCTGCCGCCCGACCCGGGTGAGTTCGTGGGCACACGGAAGCTGGCCGAGATCCTGATGGAGCTGCGAGAGCGCTACGACGTCGTCGTGATCGACAGCCCGCCGCTGCTGCGCGTGGGCGACCCGATGACACTCTCGTCGCGGGTCGACGGGCTGCTGGTGGTGACCCGGCTCAATGTGGTGAGGCGCCCGATGCTGACCGAGCTCGCGACGGTCGCTCGAGGCGGCCCCGGCGACGAAGCTGGGCTACGTCGTCACGGGATCGACGCGCCAGACCGCGTACACCGGCAGCTACAGCTACGCCACGCTACGGATACGGCGAGGCGTACTACTCCCGTAACGACGATCGCTCCGCGCGCGACGGGCACGCCGAGGTCGACTCGAGCAACGGCCACGGAGAGGTCGCCCGCGAGGAGGAGACCGTGTGAGCGTCAACGAGACGCTCACAGCGACGCGACCCCTGCCCGCCGAGGAGGAAGCACGCGACGTCGCGCTCATCGACCTCGTCGACGAGCGGACACGCGCGCTGATCGAGAGCCGCCGCCGCGGCACGGTGCACCGCCGCGGCTGGCTGGTGCGGCGGGCTCTGGCCGGCGCCGATGTGATCGGCATCCTGCTCGCATTCGTTCTCACACAGGTTGTCTTCAGCGGCAACGACGCCTCGTACGATCGTGTCGGCACGAAGGTCGAGATCCTGCTCTTCGTGCTGACGCTGCCGTTCTGGGTGGTGCTCGCCCGCCTCTACGGCCTGTACTCGAGCGACGAGGCGCGCACCGATCACTCGACCGTCGACGACTTCTTCGGCGTCTTCAACATGCTCACGGTCGGCGCGTGGGTGTTCTTCGCATTCGCCTACGCGCTGGAGTTCGCCGATCCGAGCTTCCCCAAGCTCGCGCTCTTCTGGCTGCTCGCGATCACGCTCGTCCCGGTCGGCCGCACGATCGCGCGCGCGCTGTGTCGGCACCGGGACGCGTACGTCCAGAACACGCTCATCGTCGGCGCGGGGCATGTCGGCCAGCGGGTGGCGCGAAAGCTGCTGCAGCACCCCGAATACGGCGTCAACCTCGCCGGGTTCGTGGACGAGCACCCGAGCGAACGGAGCGACGGCCTCGCTCACCTCACGGTTCTGGGGCCCGCATCGGCACTGCCGGAGATCGTCTCCGTGCTCGATATCGAGCGCGTCATCGTCGCCTTCTCCAGGGCGCCGCACGCCGACACGCTCCTGCTCGTCCGCGAGCTGAACCATCTGGGTGTGCAGGTCGACATCGTGCCCCGCCTCTTCGAGGTGCTCGGGCCTCACGCGACGATCCATGCAGCCGAGGGCCTGGCCCTCATCGGTCTCCCACCTGCGCGCCTCGCGCGCTCGTCGCTCTTCCTCAAGCGTGCGATGGACGTCGCCGTTTCGAGCGTCGGGCTCCTCCTGCTGGCTCCGGTGTTCGCGTCGATCGCCGTGGCGATCAAGCTCGACTCGCGTGGGCCGGTCTTCTTCCGGCAGGTGCGCATGGGGCGCGGCGACCGAACGTTCCGCATCTTCAAGTTCCGCACGATGATCGAGGACGCCGAGGAGCGAAAGGCCGAGCTCGCACACCTGAGCAAGCACTCGGGTGGCGACGACCGCATGTTCAAGATCCCGGACGATCCGCGCGTGACCCGCGTCGGTCGCTTCCTGCGGAGATACTCGATCGACGAGCTGCCGCAGCTGATCAACGTGCTCAAGGGCGAGATGAGCCTCGTCGGCCCGCGGCCGCTGATTCCCGAGGAGCACCGCCACGTCGACGGCTGGGGCCGCCGCCGGCTCGACCTGAAGCCGGGCGTGACCGGCCTCTGGCAGGTGCTCGGCCGCGACGACATCCCGTTCGGCGAGATGGTCGGGCTCGACTACCGGTACGTGACCACCTGGTCGCTGTCGAAGGACCTCAAGCTCATGCTGAGGACCCTTCCGGCATTGCTGGGACGAGCTCCCTAGGCGGACGCCGCGAGAATGACCGCTGTTGCTCTAGCCGCGCGTTCCGCCGTCCCCGTCATCGCGGCTTCGGCGCTGGCCGTCGTGGTCGGCGCCGAGCTCGTGCGTCAGCCGTCGACCATTCGGTTGGTCACCGCGGCCTGCATCGGCCTGTGTGCCTTCGTCGGGGCAACGCAGTGGCCCGAGCGAGCGGTAGTCGCGACGCTGCTCCTACTCCCGTTTCTGGCGCTCACGCGCCGCCTGCTGCTCGAGTTCACGGGCTGGCAGTCCACCGACCCGCTCCTACTCGTCGCACCCGCCGTCCTCGGGCTGATCCTCGTCCGCCTGTTCGTCTTCGAGCGCCGAGAGCTCGCGCGAGAGCCGATCTCCAAGCTGATCCTCGTCCTCATGCTGCTCACGCTGCTCCAGGTCGCCAACCCCCGTGGCAGCGGCCTGACCGCCGGCGTGGCGGCCTTGCTGTTCACCGCCGTGCC
>CAVRXC010000010.1:0-9852 GCA_963724995.1 uncultured Actinomycetes bacterium | reverse complement strand
TGCAGCGCTACTGACCGATCCTGCGTCCGAGGAGCACGAGATGGAGAACTACGACGTGATCATCATCGGGACAGGCGCGGGCGGCGGCACGCTCGCGCGGCATCTCGCGCCTTCGGGCAAGCGGATCCTGCTGTTGGAGCGGGGTGACTGGCTGCCGCGGGAGCGTCAGAACTGGTCGGACCAGGACGTGTTCGTGGACAACCGGTACGTCTCGCCGGACACCTGGTACGACGCGAGCGGCAAGCCCTTCCAGCCGGGGGTGCACTACTTCGTCGGTGGAGCGACGAAGATGTACGGTGCGGCGTTGTACCGGCTGCGCAAGGAGGACTTTGGCGAGCTGCAGCATCACGACGGCATCTCGCCGGCGTGGCCGATCTCCTACGAGGAGCTGGAGCCGTACTACACGCTCGCGGAGCAGCACTACCACGTCCATGGCGCGCGGGAGAGGACCCGACCGAGCCTCCTTCGAGCGCCCCGTACCCGCATCCGGCCGTGTCGCACGAGCCGCGGATCCAGCAGCTCGCGGACGACCTCGCGGCAGCGGGCTACCGGCCGTTCCACGCGCCGTGCGGCGTCATGCTGGACGAGGCGAGCCCGCAGTTCTCGACGTGCATCCGCTGCGCGACCTGCGACGGCTTCCCGTGCCTCGTCCATGCGAAATCGGACGCCGAGGTGCTCGGGGTGCGGCCGGCGCTCGAGCACGCGAACGTGACGCTGCGGACGAACGCCAGGGTCACCAGGCTCGTCACGAACGAGCCGGGCACCGTGGTCAGCGAGGTGGTCGTCGAGCGGGACGGGGCCGAGGAGCGGGTTGCGGGCGACGTCGTGGTCGTCGCCTGCGGTGCCGCCAACACGGCCAAGCTGCTCCTGCAATCTGCGAGCGAGAGGCACCCGAACGGCCTCGCCAACGGCTCGGACCAGGTCGGCCGCAACTACATGTTCCACGACTCGACGGCCGTCCTCGCGCTCTCGCGCGAGGAGAACGCGACCGTGTTCCAAAAGACGCTGGCGCTGAACGACTTCTACTTCGGCGCGGACGACTTCGAGTACCCGCTGGGGAACGTGCAGATGGTGGGCAAGTCGACGGCGCCGATGTTCCGCGGCGAGCGACCGCGCGACACGAAGCTGGCTCCGGAGTGGACGCTGGAGCGGATGGCGCGCCACGCGATCGACTTCTGGCTCTCGACCGAGGACCTGCCACAGGCCGACAACCGGGTCACCCTCGAGCCCGACGGCAACGTCAAGCTGACCTACACGGAGACGAACCTGGAAGCCAAGAAGCGGCTCTACGCCAAGGTCAAGTCGATGCTCGGGCAGTTGGACATGAACCCGGGCCACTTGATCCACCGCTTCGCATACATGAAGAACGACATCCCGATCGCCGGCTGCGCACACCAGGCCGGCACCTGCCGGTTCGGCACCGACCCGAGCAGCTCCGTGCTCGACGTGAACTGCAAGGCACACGAGCTCGACAACCTGTACGTCGTCGACACAAGCGTCTTCCCCTCGATCGGCGCCGTGAACCCGGCGCTCACCGCGATGGCCAACTCCCTCCGGGTCGGTGACCACCTGCGAGAGCGACTGGCGTGACGACGGCCTCGACCGGCGTAGTGACGGACGGGCAGGCGCTGTCGCCGTCGGGCGAGCAGGTCGAGATCGCCTACGGCGACCAGCACGCGGTCGTCGTCGAGGTGGGAGGCGGGCTGCGGACGTACTCCGTTGGCGCCCGCGACGTCCTCGACGGCTACGCCGTCGACGCGCAATGCCACGTCCGGCCGTGGACAGGTGCTGATCCCGTGGCCCAACCGCCTGGAGGACGGGAGCTACGAGTTCGACGGGCGCCGCCATCAGGTGCCGATCGACGACCCTGCGGAGAACGCCGCGATCCACGGCCTCGTCCGCTGGGCGTCGTGGACCGTCGCCCGGCGCACGCCAGAGTCCATCGCGATGGAGCATCTGCTCCATCCGAGGCCGGGCTACCCGTTCTCGCTCGCGCTCCGCGTCGAGTACACGCTCTCCGACACCGGGCTGTCGGTCACGACGACGGCGACGAACGTCGGGCCCGATCCCTGTCCCTACGGATGTGGTGCGCATCCGTACCTCACATTCGGCACCCGACAGGTCGACTCGCTCGTCCTGCGCGTCCCCGGCGGCACGGTCCTGTCCTCCGACGAGCGGGGCCTGCCGACCGGGAGGTCGTCGGTCGAGGGGACGGAGTACGACTTCCTGCAGCGGAGGCCCATCGCAGCGACGCAGCTCGACAGCTGCTTCACCGACCTCGAGCGCGACGAGGACGGTCTCGTCCGGGTCGAGCTCGAAGACCCGGAAAGCGGGAACGCGGTCGCGCTCTGGGCCGACAGCCGCTATGGCTATCTCATGGTCTTCACCGGTGACCCGTTGCCGGACGTGAGCCGGCGCAGCCTGGCCGTCGAGCCGATGACCTGCCCGCCGAACGCGTTTCGCAGCGGCGAGGGGCTGATCCGCCTGGAGCCCGGCGCCTCGCTCACGAGCTCGTGGGGGATCACGCTCGGCGGCGCTGGCTGAGCGGCCGGCGGCGCGTCGGCGGGGGCGACCACTACGGGCCGAAGAACTGGGCAAGGCTGCCACTCTTGAAAGGCGCTGGATCGATCGAGAGGTCTCCCGAGAAGGGATAGATCAAGGCGATGAGGACGACGAGGGACAGGCCCACCACCAGCGCGATCGATCCGGCGCCGACCGCGTGGAAGCCGAAGCTCCGGGAGCCGACGAGAACCGTATACCCGAGGATCACGGCCGAGCCCACGAGGAGCAGCACGACGATCACCCAGGGCAGCCCCCCGGCGGCGTCGTCGAGCCGGTTCCGGCGGGCCTCGAGGGCGGCGTTCAGCTGGCGCACGGCATCGTCGTAGAACGCCTCGGCCCGCGCCGACCTCGGTTCGACAGCCTGGAGCGCAGTGAAGATGCCGTCGACGCCGGCCCAGGCGCGCGCGCTGTCCTCGCCGTCCTGCATCCGGGGCCACTCCTCGTCGACCACCGTTCGGACATAGGCGCCGACGGCACGGCGGACGTCCTCCCGGCCCGGCGACGGGAACGTCCCGCTGTCGCGGACGATCGCAGCGAGAGCGTCGGCCTCGTCGGTCACTCTGCTTTGCGTGTCGCCGTAGTTCTGGTATGCGATCACGATGATGAACGCGAGCAGGAGGCCGAACAGCGCGGCCACCACGCCGAGCATCTGCGACGCGACCTCCGCGTCGAATCCCTCAGCGACCTCGGGCACGAGCCGGCGGACGAGCCAGACGAGGAAGAGGACGACCGCGACGATGGCGACGACGACGACGGCGAGCAGGAGCCACATCGGCACCGCATCGAGAGTCCCACGCAGCACGGGTGAGACCGTACGCGAAGGCCGGGACGATCCGTCCTGGCTCAACGGCTCTCGGGTCTGGCTGCGCTCGATTTCCGTATCTGGTACGGGCCTATAGTCGACACTGTGAGAGTCGGCGAGGTCGCAGAACGGCCGTCGCTCCTGCATGTCACCAACGGGAAAAGCGCCGGTAACACCCTGCGCCAGACCGCGATCGGCGGCGCCGTTCTGGCCTGGCAGGATGCCCTCCACGAAGGGCCGGTGGCAGCGCGCCCACGGGACGAGCTGATCCGGATGCGCGCCCGCTTCCTCGCAGACTGCGGCTGGGGTCGCCGGCAGGCGCTGGTCGCGTCGCTCGAGCGACGCGACCTGCAGCTGCTCGCGGCGCTGCGCGACAACCGCCGGGTGGTGCTCTGGTTCGAGCACGACCTCTACGACCAGCTCCAGCTCCTCGACGTGCTCGCGCTCGCCCACGCCGAGGGAGCCGCACCCGAGCTGATCGTCATCGGCTCCTTCCCCGGCAAGCCGTCGTTTGCCGGTCTGGGCGAGTTGACGGCGAACGAGCTCGAGACGCTCTGGGCCTCCCGCCGCCCGGCAGCACCGGCCGCACTCGACCAAGCCACCGGTGCCTGGGCCGCCCTCCGGGAGCCGGAGCCCACGACGCTGGCCGAGTGGGCCGGGCGTGACAGTGCGGAGCTGCCGTTTCTCGCAGCCGCGCTGCGGCGATTGCTCGACGAGCTGCCCGCGCCGGCGGACGGGCTCTCCGGAACGGAGCGACGGGCGCTCCAGGTGGTCGCCGCCGGCGCGTGCGCACCTTCCGCCGCCTTCGTCGGAGCCCAACGACTCGAGGAGGCGCCGTTCCTCGGTGACGCGTGGTTCTACCGGGCCCTCTCCGCGCTCGGGCAGGGTCCGAACAGGCTCGTCGAGACCGAGGACGGTGAGCCGCTTCCCGCACCGCCGCCGCTCGGCGACAACCAGCGCTTCGCACGCCTCCAGCTGCGGCTGACAGCAACGGGAGAAGACACGCTGCGCGGCAAGGCCGACCGGGTCGAGCTCCTGGGCATCGACCGCTGGATCGGGGGCACCCACGTCACACCCGACAACCTCTGGCGCTGGGACGCGAACGACCTGAAGCTCGTCCGGCCATCTTCGCGCTGAGTCACCCGGATGAATCATCCGGCTGCACTTGTGCCGTGCGATGCTGGGAGTCAATGCTTGTGCAGGGCCGCCCGTCAACCGCGAGCGATGGAGGGAACCAATGAGCGCACCCCGCACGAGAAGGCAAGCGTTCTCGGACGAGGATCTGGCAAGCCTGCTCGCGCTGATCAAGGGAGCCGACAGCGTCGAGCTGAAGCTCACCGTGCCGGAGGCCGATCACGCCTCCGCCGTCGCGTCGCTGGGGATCGATCCACTCGACGCCCAGATCCGCCAGGTGTTCTTCTTCGACACCCCCGACCTGACGCTCAACGCTCACGGCGTCGTCGTTCGCGCTCGACGCGTGCAGATGAAGGGTGACGACTCCGTCGTGAAGCTGCGGCCCGTCGTCCCTTCCGAGCTCCCGGCCCGCATGCGACGGTCTCCGGCGTTCGGGGTGGAGGTGGACGCAATGCCCGGCGGATTCGTCTGCTCGGGATCGATGAAGGGCACCCCGAGCGACGTCCGGGAGACGCTGCTCCGCAAGCGGCCGCTCCGCGGTCTCTTCTCGAAGGAGCAGCGAGCGTTCTACGACAAGCATGCTCCGGAGGGCGTCGGGTTCGACGACCTGGCGGTCCTGGGCCCGATCTTCGTGCTCAAGCTCAAGTGGAAGCCGAAGGGCTTGGACCGCAAGCTGGTCGCCGAGATGTGGCTCTATCCGGACAACTCGCGGATCCTCGAGCTCTCGACCAAGTCGGCACCGTCCGAGGCGTTCCAGGTCGCCGCGGAGACGCGGGCGTTCCTGGCCAGGCACGGCGTCGATCTCGACGGCGAGCAGGAGACCAAGACCCGGAAGGCGCTCGAGTTCTTCGCCGAACGGCTGAAGGCAACGAAAACGAAGCCTGCGACCGCGTGAGCTGAGGCGCCGGGGCGCCGTCAGGCCCGGACGCGGCGGGCAAGCTCGGCCAGCTCGCGGTTGAAGCGCTCGGGCTGCTCCAGGTGCGGTGCATGGCCGACGCCCTCGTACCAGGAGGCCTCGGCTGCCGGGTAGAGCGCGAGGACGTGCTCGGCCATCGCCGGCAGCACGACCGCGTCCGCCCGGCCGTGCGTGACGAGCAGCGGTACCTCGAGCGCGCGCAGCACGTCGTCGTCGTCGATCTCACGGGCCCCGAGACCGGCTCGCACCCGAGCCGGCACGACGACGTTCCAGCAGATCGCCGTCTCGAGGTCGTCGTCCGACAGCGGCTTCACGAGGCACGCCTTGACGAAGGAGCGCATGGCGCGGATGTTCGTCGGCAGGTCGTCCGCGGTCGCGTCGACGAAATGGTCGAGAAAGGCAGGCCCGATCAGCGTGCCGAAGGCCGCCTCGCCGAGCCGGACGGCTCCCTCGACGAAGTTGATCGCCCCGACTCGACCCTGCCCGTGTGCGCGCACGTAGTCGCAGATGACGAAGGCGCCGTACGACCAGCCCACGAGCACCGGACGGTCGAGGCGCAGGTGGTCGATGATCGCCGCGACGTCGTCCGCCCAGAGCGTGCCGTCCGTGTAGTGCTCGGGCTCGAGCGGTGCCTCGGACATGCCGTGGCCGCGGAGATCGCAGGCCACCAGCCGAAACTCGCCGGCCAGCGTGCTCTCGTACTGCTTCTCCCAGCAGAGATGGTTCTGCGACCAGCCGTGGAGGAACAGGATCGGCGGTCCCTCCACGTTGCCCCATTCGCGCACGTGGAGGCGCAGGCCGCCGCCACCCGTCACCGTGTGCCTCTTCATCCAGCCGGTCCGCTCCTGCTGCGCGCCGGGTTCCGTTACGGCTGTCATCTCTCGCCTCCTCGTGTTCGACCGTGAAGCGATCGTGGGGGTCGGGGACCGAGAGCACATCGGGCGAAACGCCTTATCTCGTCCAGCCGAACGGCGTATCTTTCGTTGACGGCGTCCCGGGAGCGCTTTCCCGGCAGGTGGGGCGGCGCGATACTGGCCTGATGGAGGCGCGCGCAAGCGCGGCGTTCATCGGACGCGCACCGGAGCTCGAGGAGCTCGGACACGCGCTCGACGAGGCACGCTCGGGAAGAGGCACGACCGTCCTCGTCGCCGGCGACGCTGGCATCGGCAAGACCAGGCTTGCCTCAGAGCTTGCGACGCGCGCTCGCGATGCAGGCTTCGACGTCCGACTCGGGCGTTCGATCGACCTCGTCGGCACGGACCTGCCGTACCAGCCGTTCGTGGAAGCCCTGCGCCCGCTCGCCGAGTCCCGGCCGCCCGACGAGAGGACGGCTGGGTCGCAGCTGCGCATGTTCGAGGAGACGCTGGCCACGCTCACGGATCATGCGGCCGAGGCACCCGTGCTGCTCGTGCTCGAGGACCTGCACTGGGCCGACACGTCGACGCTCGACCTCGTGGTCTTTCTCGCGCACAACCTCGCCGACCGGCCGGTTCTGCTGCTCGCGACGTACCGCGGCGACGAGCTCTCCTCCGCCGAGCGCATGCGTCGACTTGCCGACGGCGTCCGGCGCTCGGGAGCGGCGCTCCCGCTCGAGCTGGGACCACTCGCGCGCGAGGAGCTGGCGGCGCTGCTCGCGGCGCACGCTCCTACTCCCACGTCCACGGCGCTCCGCGACGCGATCATCGAGCGCTCCGAGGGCAATCCCTTCTTCGCGGAGGAGCTCCTCGCCGCTACCGACGTCCGAAGCGACGAGCTCCCGCGTCGCCTGCGCGACCTGCTGCTCCGGCGCGTCGCACGGCTCGACCCGCTTACCCAGAGCCTGCTGCGGCTGGCCGCAGCCGCTGGGCGCGACGTCGGGTACCCGCTGCTCCTGGCGTCGTCGGCGCTCCCCGAGCGCGCCGTCCAGGAGTCGCTGCGCCTGGCGGTCGAGCACGGCGTTCTGGTCGCCGTGCATGCGACCGCAAGCTTCCGATTCCGCCACGCGCTCCTGGCGGAGGCGATCTACTCGACGATCCTTCCCGGCGAGCGCGAGGAGCTGCACGCGCGGCTCGCCGACGAGCTCGCCCGCGGCGGGGACGCGTCTCCGGCGGAGCTCGCGCCCCACTGGGCCGCCGCGGGTCGCAGGGCGGAGGCGCTGGCCGCGTCGATCGACGCGGCGCGCCAGGCGGAGGCCGTCTTCGGCCTGGCAGAGGCCCTCGCGCACCTGGAACGGGCGCTCGCACTGTGGCGCGACGTGCCCGACCCCGCTGAACTGGTGGATGTCGACCTCGCTGAGCTCTGTGCCTGGACGGCCGAGGTGGCCAGCCAAGCGGGGGCGGCGCCGCGCGCGGTCGAGCTCGTGCAGAGAGCGATCGCGCTGGTCGAGAAGGGCGACTCGCTTCGCGCGGCGCGCCTCCACGACCGCCTCGGTCGCTACCTGCACGAGAGCGGAAAGACCGACGCCGCCCTCTCCGCATTCGAGCGCGTCGTCGAGCTCGTCCCGCCACAGGCCACCCTCGGCGGAGCGCGCACAGGCTCTGGCGGCGCTCGCGCACGGGTTGATGCTCGCCTGGCGCTTCGACGAGTCGCTGACGATCTGTGAGCAAGCGCTCGCGCTCGCACGCACAACCGCCGCGCACGCGGTCGAGCTCGGGGTGCTTCTGGACCTCGGCAGGGACCTCGCGTACCTCGGCCGCGCCGACGAGGGCGCCGCGTATCTCTGGCGTGCTCTCGAGCTCGCGGAGAAGAGCGGCGATCCCTCGGCGCTGCTGCACGCGTACGTCTCACTCACCGACGTACTGACGATGCTGGGAAGAGCGCAGGAGTCGGCACAGATCGGCAAGCGAGGGCTCGACGTCGTCCGCCCGTACGGCATCGACAGCACGGTGCTCGTCGCGAACAGGATCGAGGCCTTGCTCGCGACCGGCGAGTGGGACGAGGCAGACAGCGCGAGCGTGGCCGCGCTCCGCGCGATCACCGCCAATTTCCCCTACATGCTCCTCATGCTCCGCGCTGACCTCGAGCTCGGGCGCGGCGAGTTCGAGGCCGCGCGGGCACATCTCGAGGCCGCGCATGCCACCCTGCGCGAGGACCGCGGGCAGGGGATCTACGACATCTTCCTCGCAGAGCTGGGCCTGTGGGAGCGGCGCTGGACGGAGGCCGAGCAGGCAGTGCGCGACGGCCTTGCGCGCGCGAGCTCGCGCCAGGCGGCTCAGCTGCGCGTCTGGTTCTGTGCGAAAGGTTTACGTGCACACGCGGAGCTGGCAGCGCTCGCACGCGCCCGCCGCGATGCGGACGCCTCCCTGGAATGGCTCGCTCGGGCACGCAGGCTCATCGAGGTCGCGCGCCGCTCCGCCGCCGAGGCCTCGTCGGTCACGCCCAACGCCGACGGCTGGCTCGCCCTGGCCGAGGCGGAGTACGCGCGTGCGCGCGGGGTCGCGCGGCCGGAGGTGTGGTCCGACGCAGCGGCGATGTGGCAGCGACTCGCGCGCCCACCACTCGCGGCCTACTGCCGCTGGCGCCAGGCCGAGGCGCTCGTCGCCGCCGGCGCGTCCCGCCCCGAAGCGACCGTGCCGCTCAGAGAGGCGCATGCCGTGGCGACGCGGATCGGAGCGAAACCTCTGCTGCGAGAGCTCGAGCTGCTCGCCGAGAGGGCACGGCTCGATCTCCTGTCGCCGGACACAGGGTCTCCGGACGGCAAGCAGGGGCAGGGGCTACAAGAGGCCCTCGGTCTCACTCCGCGCGAGGCGGAGGTCTTGACGCTCGTCTCCCGCGGCTACACCAACCGAGAGATCGCCCAGACGCTCGTGATCAGCGTCAAGACGGCAAGCGTCCACGTCTCGCACATCCTGCGCAAGCTCGACGCGCCGAACCGGCTCGAGGCAGCCGCGATCGCGCACCGTCTCGCCCCCGCCGACGTCGGGCGAGCAGAGAATGACGGGTGACACGTTCCCGTGAATCGGCAGAATCCCGAACGGCATGAAGACCCTGCTGAACGTCATCTGGCTCGTCTTCGCCGGCCTGTGGCTGGCGGCTGGGTACCTGCTCGCGGCGATCCTGCTCGCGATCACGATCATCGGGCTGCCGTTCGCGAAGCAGTCGCTGAAGCTCGCGCGGTACGCCCTGTGGCCGTTCGGTCGGGCGCTCGTCGAGAGCCCGACTCGCAACCAGACGCTGAGCGCGATCGGGAACGTGCTCTGGTTCGTCCTCGCAGGCTGGTGGCTCGCGCTCGCCCACGTCGTCACCGGAATCGCGCTCTGCCTGACGATCATCGGCATCCCGCTCGGAATCGCCGACTTCAAGATGGCCGGCGCCGCGCTCGTGCCGTTCGGGCGGGCGATCGTGAGGGCACGGGAGCTGAACGCGGGCATGGTCGCCGCCGAGTCGACGATTGCGTTTCCGGACTGACCGCGCGAAGCTCCCGGCCGGGTCCTGGGATCGGCGAGCTAGACGACGACGA
>CAVRXC010000009.1:0-68665 GCA_963724995.1 uncultured Actinomycetes bacterium | reverse complement strand
TTCTTCAACACCCTGTTCGACGAAAACGCGACCAGCCACGTCGCGCTCGGGTCGGCCTATCTGAGTGGGCTCGACGGCGGCGCGGGCCTGTCCGAGGACGAGCGGGCAGCGGCCGGTCTGAACGAGTCCGTCGTGCACGACGACGTGATGCTCGGCGGGCCGGAGGTCGACGTCGACGGGCTGGCCGAGGACGGAGCAGTGACGCCGATCGTGCGTGACGATCGCTGGGTTCTCGGCTGACGGACGCACCGAGCCTCGGGGGTAGAGTGGCTGCGTGGACGATGTCCGCAAGCTGCTCGAGCTGACGGCGTCGATCGCGGCGGACTACATCGAGTCGCTCGAGGACCGTCCGGTGTTTCCCGACGTGACACCCGAGGAGCTCCGGGCGGCGCTCGGCGGGCCGCTTCCCGAGCAGCCGATGGACGCGAGACAGGTGCTGACCGAGCTCGCAGCCGCGGCCGATCAGGGAACCGTCGCAATGGGCAGCGGCCGCTACTTCGGCTTCGTCTGTGGCGGCGCGCTCCCGGCAGCACTCGCTGCCGACTGGTTGACCACCGCCTGGGATCAGAACGCCGGCCTGTACGTCGGCGGTCCGTCTGCCTCGGTCGTCGAGCAGGTCACGAGGGAGTGGATCGTCGACCTCCTCGGCCTGCCTCGCGACGCATCGGTCGGCTTCGTCACCGGAACGCAGATGGCGCACGTCACAGGGCTTGCAGCCGCGCGCTACCACGTGCTCGACGCTGTCGGCTGGGACGTCGGCGCGGACGGGCTACAGGGTGCGCCGCGCGTCCGGGTGCTCGTCGGCGCCAAGCGGCACGTGACGGTCGACCGCGCGCTGCGCCTACTCGGTCTCGGAGCACCGACCGTCGTCGACGCGGACGATCAGGGTCGCATGAGAACCGACGCGCTCGCTGCGACCCTGGCGCGAGGGGCCGGCCCGACGATCGTCTGCGCGAAGGCCGGCGAGGTGAACACCGGCTCGTTCGACGCCCTCGACGCGATCGCGGACCTGTGCCAGGGCGCCGGCGCCTGGCTACACGTCGACGGCGCGTTCGGGATCTGGGCGGCGGTCTCGCCCGAGCTACGGCACCTCGTCGCCGGAGTCGAGCGCGCCGACTCGTGGACCACGGACGCACACAAGTGGCTCAACGTCCCGTACGACTCGGGCATCGTCCTATGCGCGCACGCCGAGTCGCACCGCCATGCGATGACGGTGCAGGCCGCGTACCTCATCCAGGAAGGCGCTGAGCGGCGCACGCGAGACCAGGTCGATTGGGTGCCGGAGTTCTCCCGGCGTGCCCGTGGCTTCGCCGTCTACGCGGCGCTGCGCTCGCTCGGTCGCGCGGGGCTCGTGGAGCTCGTGGAGCGTTGCTGCGCCGCAGGCACGCCGCTTCGCGGAGCAGATCGTCGAGCTGCCGGACGTCGAGGTGCTGAACGAGGTCGTTCTCAACCAGGTGCTCTTCCGCTTCGGTGACGACGAGCGAACGGACGCCGCTCTGGCCGCGGTGCAGGCGTCGGGCGAGATCTGGCTGAGCGGCACGACCTGGGACGGCCGACGGGCGATCCGGCTGTCCGTGTCCAACTGGCAGACGGGTGACGACGAGATCGACCTCGCAGTCGCCGCCTTTCGCCGGGCGGCCGCGGCCCTGGCATAGAGCCCGGTCACGCGCTCCGTCTTCGAGCCTGCCTCACCGGAGGTGACCGTGCCGCCGGCTCGGATCGGGCGGTACCGCGGCACCGGAGAGGGAGTCCTTAGCGCTGCTTCCTTCCGGACCTGACGCGGTTCGGACGCTCCCCGTGCGCGGGACCCGATCTGTCAACACCACGTGCTCGGATCCAATCCCGACGAAGCCGCCCTCGGACGGCGTTCGGTCCCGCATGGAGCGGATTTCGGGTTCAGGGAACCGCTGACTCCCCACCTAGCGCGACCGGGCAGCGGCGATGGTAGCAGCGGCCCTTCGCTATCGTGGACGCCTCCCGGGCGCATAGCTCAGCGGGAGAGCGCTCGCTTCACACGCGAGAGGTCCCTGGTTCGATCCCAGGTGCGCCCATTAACGCTTCCGGAGCGTTCGGCACCCGCATGAAATGGCGTGTCAGGCGTGCGATATGTGTCGTCGGTGCGATTTGCTGCTGTCCCCGGTGCTGTCCTCGCGCGCGGACCTTCAGGCACGGGCTCGCAGACTCGCTCTTGGCGGCGTTGCGGATCCTGCGTCAACGGCGCGCATGGCGCCACTCCCGTCTTTCGTGTATGCCTCCAGCATCCCCGCGCAACGCAGCTGCGGGCTGTGCGAACTACCCGATGTGCTGCGACGAACTACTGCCCTTCACGCACGCAGGAGGCTGCCAGTGACAGAGACCCGTCGAACGACGAGCACCGAAGCCAAGCGGGTGGGCGACGAGATCGGGGTCGATTGGAGTCGCTTCGATCTGGAGCAGTTCCGCTTCGGGATGGACGTCGAGTTCGAGCACGGCTCCCACGACGCACAGACGGACGTGACAGGCGACGACCCGATCCTGACTGGGAAGATCGCGCTCGCACACATGAAGGAGTTCCCCGACTACTACGTGCGCCTAGCGCGTATGGAAGAAGAAGCCGCCAGGGACTGGGCTACGAAAGCTTCCTGACCGCTGCGCTCTGACCTGCTCGACGGAGCCCCTCGCGGAGGCCTACGTCACCGGGCGACACGTCGTCAATCCGCAGCGGCGCTGGCTCCAAGGCGGACAGCTACTCGGCTGCGTAGTTGTCCGCACCGGGTTTCGCGGTCACCCCGATGGCATGTTGGCCCGGGGTAGCGAGGCTATGCCTAGGTCATGGGTCTCACCGCGACAGCCCGCTCGATCCCCGGCACGCTCCGGCAGCAGGTCGTGATCGACGGCCAGCACCGTCTGATCACCGACGAGCCGAAGCGGCTGGGCGGCGAGGGCAGCGGCCCGGCGCCGCACGAGCTCTTCCCCGCCGCGCTCGCCGCCTGCGTCTCGACCACGCTCGTCATGTACGCCCGGACGAAGGGCTGGGACCTCGCGGACGTGAAGGTCGCGGTGGACTACGACCACCGCTCGACGCCACGCCGGTTCGACGTCGCGATCGAGGTCGGCGGCAACCTGAGCGAGGCCCAGCTCGAGCGTCTGGAGCGAGTCGCACACTCGTGTCCGCTGCGCCGCTCGATCGAGGCCGGCGTCGAGTTTGTCGAGCACCTCGAGCTGTCCCGGCCCGGGGCCGAGGGCGAGCTCGTGACAACCGTAGGTGCCTCGTGAGCAGGAAGCAGATCGTCATCCTTGGCGCCGGGACCGGCGGCACGATGACCGCCAACCGCCTACGTCGCCGCTTCGGCTCGGACGAGGCCGAGATCCACGTCGTCGACCGCGACGACCGGCACGTCTACCAGCCCGGCCTGCTCTTCGTCCCCTTCGGGCTCGCCCACGTCGACGAGATCGTGCGGCCGCGCCGACGCCAGCTGCGCGCCGGCGTCGTCTTCCATGAGCACGAGGTCGAAGAGGTCTGGGCCGAGCGCGACGAGGTGCTGCTCGACGACGGCACCGTGCTCCCATACGACGTGCTCGTCGTCGCCACCGGCGTGCGCCTACAGCCCGAAGAGACCGAAGGCATGACCGGTGCAGGCTGGAACGAGCGCGTGTTCACCTTCTACGACCCGGAAGGCGCCGAGGCGCTGCAGCGGTGCGCTCGAGCGCTTCGACGGCGGCCGCCTCGTCGTGAACCTGGTCGACATGCCGATCAAGTGCCCGGTCGCGCCGCTCGAGTTCGCTTTCCTCGCCGACTGGCACCTGCGCGAGCGCGGAATCCGCAACCGCACGGAGCTCGTCTACGCGACGCCGCTCGACGGTGCCTTCACCAAGCCGATCGCCTCCGAGCATCTGGCCGGCCTGCTCGCCGAGAAGGAGATCGAGCTCGTGACCGAGTTCAACGCCGGCGAGGTCGACGGCGTCGGCGGCACGCTCAGCTCCTACGACGGCCGCGAGCTCGACTTCGACCTGCTCGTCACGATCCCGCTCCACGGCGGTGCCGCCTACGTCGAGCGCTCGCCCGGCCTCGGCGACGCGCTCGGCTTCGTCCCGACCGACAAGCGCACCCTGCAGACGCCGGTGAAGCCGAACGTGTTCGCGCTCGGCGACGCGACCGACCTGCCGACCTCGAAGGCCGGCTCGGTGACGCACTTCGAGGCCGAGGTGCTGACCGAGAACATCGCCCGCTACCTCGCCGACGAAGAGCTGGACGCCGGCTACGACGGGCACGCCAACTGCTTCATCGAGACCGGCTTCCACAAGGCGCTGCTGATCGACTTCAACTACGAGACCGAGCCGCTGCCCGGCCACTTCCCGACCGCGTTCGGACTGCCGCTGCTGCGCGAGTCGCGGCTCAACCACCTCGGCAAGCTCGCGTTCCAGTGGGTCTACTGGCACGCGCTGCTGCCCGGACGCGAGATCCCCGGCATCGGGCCCGCGATGCCGACGGCCGGCAAGAAGCACGAACGCCGGTTCACGCCTGAGAGGAGGACGAGATGACCATGACCCTGATCGCAGACGCCCCGGTCGACGTCGACGCCGAGGGCTTCCTCACCGACCCCGAGCAGTGGAACGAGCAGATCGCCGAGGCGATCGCCGCCGAGAACGGCATCGCCGAGCTGACCGACCGGCACTGGCTCGTCGTCCGGTTCATGCGCGAGCGCTACCTCGCGACCGGCACCGCTCCTTCGATCCGCTCGCTCGGCAAGGAGTCCGGCGTCCCCGTCAAGGAGCTCTACCAGCTCTTCCCCAAGGGGCCGGCCAAGCTCGCCGCCAAGATCGGCGGCATCCCCAAGCCCAAGGGCTGCATCTAGAGAGGAGCACACGATGACCGAGCTACTCGAACATCCACACGCCGCACCGATCGAGCCGCGACGACGATCGAGAAGGTCGCGATCGTGATCTCCAAGGGCTCGCTCGAAGGGATCTACCCCGGCCTGATCATGGCCAACGGCGCCCGCATGGAGGGCATCGAGGCCGACCTCTTCTTCACCTTCTTCGGCCTCGACGCGATCCGCAAGGACCGCTACGAGAAGATCAAGGTCGCGACCGTCGGCAACCCCGGCATGCACCTGCCGACCTGGATCGGTGCGATCCCCGGCTTCTCCGCGCTCGCCACCAAGATGATGAAGCGGCAGATGGAGAAGATCGACATCCCGCCGATCCCCGAGTTCATCGAGCTCGTCGCCGACTCCGGCGCCCGCCTCTACGCCTGCAAGGCGACCGTCGACATGTTCGGCCTCACGATGGACGACTTCGTCCCCCAGGTCGACGACATCATCAGCGTCGGCGAGTTCTACGAGAAGGCCGCCGGCGGCCAGATCATCTTCACCTAGGGCACGGCTGAAAGGAGGAGTCATGAGCACGCACGCATACGGCCGACCCACACGGCGGCACGCAGGCGCGCGGCTCGAGCTCTCGGGCCACTGGACCTGGCTGGCTGCCGGGTTCGCGCTCGCGTTCTCCATCCCATTCGTGTTCGCGGATCTCCTCGAGATCAACCGCGACCTCTACTACGGCCTGTACGCGATCGCCGTGTTCGGCTTGATCGGCCTGTGGAGCCGGTCGACCGGCTTCGATCTGGTCGTCGCGACCAAGCGGCACTGGCAATGGGCAGTCGGGCTCGGTGCAGCGTTCGCCGTCCTGATGGCCGCGATGGTTCTGCGCACGGAGGACGCCACTCCCCGCCCGGACGGGCTCGAGCTGGTCGGGGCCGTGCTGTGGCGGGGGGTCCTCTACGGCGTCACCGACGGCCTGCTCCTGTCGGTGTTCCCGATCCTCGTCGTATTTGCCGCCTTTGCGGGGAGCCGACTCGACCGTCGCTTCACCGGGAAGGTCGTGATCGGCGCCGTTGCGCTGATCGCCTCGCTCGCGATGACCGCCGTGTATCACGCCGGCTACAGCGACTTCCGGAGCGGGAAGCTCGGGAAGCCGCTGACGGGAGACGCACTCTGGAGCATCCCGACTCTCGTGACGCTCAACCCCATCGGAGCGCCGATCGCACACGCCGGCATGCACGTGTCTGCCGTGCTGCACAGCTATGAGACCGACACCTTCCTGCCACCCCATCGATGACTGCCCAGCGCGGAACGAGTCGGTGTGATGGCCGCGCGAGCCTCGCTGAAGCGTGGCGGCGTCGCATTGGCGTCGGTTGCCGTCCTTGCGATGCTCTACCGGCTGCTGCTTCGGCGGCCGATCCTGACCTGGGGAGCAACCGGCGCCGAAGCAACCGCGCGGCTGCCGGGCGACGAGCTGCTCGAACGAGCGGACGGTGTGGCAACTCGTGCCGTCACGATCTATGCCCCTGCAGCGGCAGTCTGGCCGTGGATCGCGCAGATGGGCCCCTCGCCGCGCGGTGGCGCCTACACCT
Organism: uncultured Actinomycetes bacterium; assembly: GCA_963724995.1. Lineage (GTDB taxonomy): Bacteria > Actinomycetota > Thermoleophilia > Gaiellales > Gaiellaceae > Gaiella. The sequence goes on along the minus strand of CAVRXC010000009.1, from coordinate 62,274 downwards.
ATGACTGGATCGAGAACCTGCTCGGGCTCGACATGCACAGCGCCGACCGCGTGCTGCCCGAATACCAGCACCCGCAGGTCGGCGACACGCTCGTCTACGGCACGAATCGCATGCGCTTCGAACGCGTCGAGCCTCCGCGCGTGCTCGTGACCCGGTCCGAAGACGGCAACTGGGTCTGGAGCTTCGTGCTCGACGAGCAGGATGGAAAGACGAGGTTGATCAGCCGCAACCGCTTCCGGCTGCCGACCCTGACCGCGAAGATCGGGATGGTTCCGATGGAGTCGGCCTCACTTGTGATGGAACTGAAGATGCTGCGCGGGATAAGGCGGCGAGCCGAACGCCTCGCCAACGAAGCGAGTCCCTCGCCTCATATTGATCCGTGAGCGCACTGGGCTGGGCGGGGGGCGCGCGGGTGTCGAATTCGTGTCAGATCACACCGACGCACCGTGACCAAGCCGGGACGACGTTCACGCACGAGGTTGGCTTGGCTCCTCGGCTAGGGCCACTGCTGACCAGCCCAGGCCACAGCCGGACAGAACTGTCACGCCGGAGGTCACCGATCTGATGTCCGATCCGGCAAGCCGGGGTCGCAGCTCATCACCCCGCCTTGGCAGGACGTGCGTCTCGGTGCTGACCCTGGTGCTGGCCTCGCGTGAACCGAATGCGTGATTTGCAGGGACGTTAGATCCCAGGTGCGCCCATACCCGGCACCCTGGCGACGCCGAATCGACTTATTCAAGCGGTTCGGTTCGTGCGGTACGTGCAGGGAGTGCGATCGCGTGCGTACCTGGGCGTCGCCCGCGTCCGCCATGCTCCGTAGCGTGGCTCGCGCGTGCTCGTCTTCGCGTCCGCGTCCGCTGCTCCGTCGAAAAGAACGAGCGCTACCGGCATCTCCACCTGCCCGACGAGCTGTTCGCGGCGCTCGTTGCGACGCTGCCGCCGCGTGAGGATCGCGACCTCGACGCGCCGCTGTTCCGCGACCTCACCGACGCGCGGATACGCATGGCGATCAAGCGAGCGTGCAAGGCAACTGGGACGCCGGCACTTCTCACCGCACGGACTACGTCGTCGTCGCGGGTCGCTGCACTACACGCGAACAGGCTCGCTCGCCAAGGTCGCGGAGCTGCTCGGTGACGGGAAGCGTGTCGCCGCCGACCACTACGTCTACGCGCTCGTCGACTACAGCGAGGTCGACGTCGATCGCGCTCGCTCGGCTGCGCGGCTCAGAGGCGTTCGTGAGCCCGTCACGGCCCATGCTGACTTGAGACGCACGCCGCGCCCGAAGCCGACGCTTATCTCCAGGCCCTCAGCACGTCGCGCGCCTCCTCGATGGAGGCGACGATCCGGCCGACCTCCTCGATCGCGCCTTGGACGAAGAGGTTGAGGCCCGTCGACTCGCCGCGCTCGCCGCGGATGTCGGTGAGGAGCCCGACGATGCCCTTCTTCGACGGATCCGACTGCATCAGCGCATGAAACATCCCGATCTCGCACGCGGTGCCGTCGTCCACTGACGGGCCGTCGAGGATCGCGAGCATCGCGTCTGCGCGCTCGATCCCCAGCCTGTCCTTCGCGAAGATCCACGCTGCTGTGACGTCGACGCCCCCCGCGAGCTCGTGCTCGTGCGGAACGAAGACCTCGAAGCCGTCGGCACGCAGCGCGGCGGCGCACTCGTCGATGAACAAGCGTTCGTACGGCGTGAAGAGCGGGCCAGCGAAGTAGATCTTCAGGACGCCGACGCTACAGAAATGCAAGCTGCGAGATGTGCGATTCGTGCGTGGGCGTGCGTACCTGGGTGTCAGAAAAACGAAGGTTTGCAGCGGCGTTCTATACCAGGTGCGCGCACCGAGAGGAAGCGGAAATCGCCACGGGCACCGGCCTCACGGCGCAGGTGGAAGCGAGAACTCCTCCCTGCCGAGACCCATCTTCCGTGTCTCGGCGACAGTCCTGTGCTCGACGGCGAGCTCGGGCCCCGGCACGGAGTCGCCCACGAGTCGCGAAACGACGCGGCCGTGCTCGATGCGCGCCGGATAGTCGTGAATCGGTAGCAGGAACGTCCCACTGTTCAGCGCCCTCTTGATCGCCGCGCGCTCCTGGCGCTTCGAGGTGCCCTGGTTCCCGGTCGACTGTGGCTCGTAGTCGAGCACCTGGTAGATCGGGTCGATCACCTGGTTCTGGATGTCGTACACGACATCGCCGCAGATGCAGGCAGTGCCTTGAGCGGTCTCGACGAGAATGTTCATCGAGCCCTCGGTGTGTCCGCCGGCGGCCTCGCAGACGATCCCGGGTGCGATCTCGTCGGGGCCGGAGAGCTCGAGATCGAGCAGCCGCATGGCGCCGGGCGTGTGGAGACGGTCGATGTGGTGCTTCACGTACTCGGCCGGGTACTGCCCGCCCATGATTCCCGAGGCCGAGTACTCGAGCTCGCGCCGGTTCGTGACGACGGTCTGGCGCATGGCGAACTGGCTGTCCTGCCCCGCATGGTCGATGTGGTGATGCGTGTGGAGGATCCAGCGCACGTCGCTGATCTTCACTCCGTGCTTCGAGAGCTGGCGGCGCAGCGTCATCTCCTTCTTCACGATCCCCGTCATCCCAAGCGTCTCCATGATCTCGGGGTGGCTCGCGCCCGTATCGACGAGGATCGGCTCGCTGTCAGGCCCGAGGATCAGGTACCCCCATGTCTTCACGCGCGTGCGGATCCCCATGTTTCGGGCAAGCACGAGGAAGCTCGACTCGAGCTCGATGTCGATCAGATCGAGCATCTTGATCTCGTAGGCCACGGGATGCTCCTCTCCGCTGCGGGATGCGACCGAAAGGTCAGGCTCGAACGCTACTCCTCTGACGGCCCGACCCCGCGGGAATCGGAGCAGCCGCCTCCAGCCGGTCGTTTGGGCACCAGCAAGGTCTCGGTGCCCGAATCCACCGGAATCCCCTGGAATCAAGACGAATCCCGCCGGGAGCGCGAGTGGCGAGCGCAGGCCGCGACCCCGGCAACCATGCGGGTTGCCGGGCGTCGCGACCTCTATCGCGCTCCGGCGACGAAACCGAGATCGACTACGGAGTCGTTGCCTAGCGGACGCGCGCCGTCCGTGAGGCGGTGAATGTCTTGCCGCCGGCGACGGCGGTCAGCTTTGCTTTCAGTTGCGCGCCGCGCGTGGTTGAGGGGAGCTTCCAGGTGCAGCGGGCTCGCCCGGAGAGCTTTGCAGCGGTCGCCTTCAGCGCGCGCCCACGGAGCGTCGCCGCGCACCGCACAGACGTCGGTTTCACCGGTGTCCCGGCCTTGGTGAGCGGCAGGGTCAGCGCATATGGCCTTCCGGCGAGCGGCAATTTCGGTGCTGTTACGGACGTGCCCGCCGCGACCGCTCCGCCCTGTCCTCCGGTCGCCGCAGCGGCGCGGATGTCAGAGCTGGCTTGGTCGTTCGTCGTCTCGGGATCTGGGCGATCGACCGATGTCAGGCGGATGCGGACCGTGAACGTGCCAGCGGAGGAGGCAACGAGGCGATAGACCGCGTTGACACCCAATCGACCGGCGGGGATGTCGGCCACGCATGCGCTGACGCACGTCACGGAGTTGCCGATGAACCCACCCCCTCGCACCGGTGCGGAGGGCTGCACGACAAGGCCGGAAGGAACATCGACTGCGTACGTCGCGGATCGTGCGGTCGTCGTGTCGATCGGCGAGTCTTCGTCGTCCGTCGGGTTCTTGTACGTGGCGACGAACATCGGCAGTACGAACACCTTCCCCACGTCAACCTGCCCCAGGATCACTTCGCCGCTCGCGTCATCGAACGGCGTGAGAATCTGCACGCCATAGTTCGACGGCTTGGTGGCGGCGCCGCTCGTCGCCACCGCGACGAGAGTGAGAGCGCCAATGGCCGCAGCGCGCCACATGCGGCCGATCGTGTCGATCGACACGACGAAAGTCAAGCTGCCAGACATCGCGGTACCGACGATGAGCGGTCAGGCTTTCAGTGTGCGGCCGCGCTCACGCGGTGACACGCGCACGACGCTGCACGTCGTCAACCAGCGGCGTTCTGTGCCAGTGCGCCCACCAGCGCAACCCCTGCGCCGTCACGACCTCGTTAGGGTGATAGAGAGAGGGAGGCCGCCACCCCTCCCCCGTCTGGCGGCCTCCCTCGCTTCTCCCGTCCATTCGAGATCGTCGCAGCCGAGCGTCGGCGGCGGAACCGTCGCTGGTCTAGGTCAGAGCCCACCGAAGGTGTGGCCCTCAGCCTGCCTGCGACGCGAAAACCGGCCGTCACTCGTCGCCCCCGTGCAGCAGCGCCTCGGCCGCGAGCGCAAGGAAACCGAGCAACATCAGCTTCGGACGCTCCCTCTGGGGAATCGCATCGTGGTCGTACGATCGTCCGTTCTCGATCATCCGGACGACGGAAGGCACGGGAACAACGGAGGGCGCGCCGTCCCTCCTCACGGACTCGAAGCCGACAGTCTCCAGTGCGATCAGCTGCTCGTCGCCGAGGTCGCCGATCCCGTCGTTGAAGACACGCGAGGCTGTGATGTAGAACGGCTCCTCCGCCGTCCGCTGGTCGCCGACCGCGTCGATGAGCGCACCCACAGATGACTGCTCAGGCATCTGGCGCCGTCTCCCCCGTTTCCTCGAGCCGCCGATTCAGACGAGTACCTCAGTGAGGATCACACCACACCGCAGCCGTTGGCGGGACATGCATCCGTGCCCGGCCAGTGCGGCGATCGCAGAACCAAATACTAAAACTTTAGTAATATGGCGACATGCTCACGCGGCTCCTCATCCTCTGGCTGCTCTCCGAGCAGCCCCTGCACGGGTACCGGATCAAGCGGATCCTCGACGACGAAGGGCTCCGGTTCTGGTTCCCGCTCGAGTACGGATCGATCTACGCCGTGCTGCGGACACTCGTCAAGGACGGGTACGTGCGGAAGGTCGCGGTCGAGCGAGAGGGGCAGCGGCCGCAGCGGACGCGCTACGCGATCACCAAGGACGGCAGGCGCCATCTCGCTGCGCTGCTCGAGCGCGCCTGGCTCGAGCTACCGCCTCCCGGCGAGCCGATCGCGCTCGCCCTCGCGGCCCGTTCGGATCTCGAGGACGAGCGACGCGTTCCCGAGCTGCTGACCCGACGCGTCGATGCACTGCGCGCTCGGCTTGCAGAGCTCGACCGGCTCGAGCGTTCGGCGCCCGCCCGCGAGATGGTCGAGCGCCGGCGCGCGCTGACGGAGGCGGAGCTCGGGTGGGCACAGGCACTTCTGACAACCGAAGGAGGCAGCGATGTCTGAGCAGCAACCCGAGATCCAGCTGATCGCCAATCTCGTCGTCCGGCGCCCGGACGGGCACGTGCTCTTCGTTCGCTACCACTCGGACGACGAGCGCTGGTGGCTGCCGGGTGAGGACCTCGAGCCGTACGAACACCCGGACGACCGGGCCCGCGAGACCCTCGAAGGGGTCGGCGTGGCGGCCACGTCGCTGTCGCTCTCCTTCGTCGAGTCGTTCCGCGGCCGGCGCGGCTGGCACGTCGTCTTCCACTATGGCGCCGAAGCGGATGGTGAGGCCGACGGCGACTACCCGGCCGAGTGGTTCGCGCCCGACGACCTGCCGCGGACGATGCACGGGCGCTGGGAGCACGAGGCCGTGCAGCGCGTGTTGGCCGGAGGGACGCCCGTCGGCTAGGACGCAGCCGTAGTTGCCGGCGGTATCGTCCCGGCATGGCGACTGCGCAGGCGCCCGACACTGCGATCGGCACGCAGCTGCTCAACGCGATCCGGCGGCGCGACTACGTCGGCATCGCAAGCTGCTTCGCAGACGAGGCGCACCTTCGCGCCGTCGTTCCACCCGGTGTCCGCGAGGACGACGGCCCGGACGCGATCGCCGCGCGGTTCCGCCTCTGGACAGGCGAGCTCGCCGAGTACGAGCTGGTCGACGCGACGGTCGACCCGGTCGCCGACCTCCTCAGGCTCCGCTACGCGGTCAAAGGAGTCGACCCGGAGCACGGCCTCTGCATCTTCGAGCAGACCGCGTACGCCGAGATCGCCGACGGCCGCATCACGAAGCTGCGCCTCGCCTGCTCGGGCGACCGTCCGCTCCGGTAACGCTCACCCGAGGAGCCCACGCAACATCCCGATGCCGTACCCGACGTGGAAGGCGAGGTACGCGCCGATCACGCGCGGCAGCAGCGCCAGCGACTCGCCGCGGTGGCGGAGCGACCGCACGCCGAAGACGACCGTTGCCGCCAGGTACAGGCCGAGCTCGGCGACGACCAGGTACGCGACGGGCTCGACCCACACTGCGAGAGCCGCACCGGCGAGGACCGACAGGACGAAGACGACGGGCACGAGGCTCCGGGCCGACAGCGCCGTGCGGTGCTTGCGCATGACGCGCACCTTCCAGCGGCCGTACTCGAAGTACTGGCGGAAGACGCCGCGGAGCGTGCCGCGAGGCACGTAGAAGACTCTGATCCGAGGATCGAGCACGATGCGGCCGCCTGCCAGCCGCAGCCGCAGGTTGAGCTCGTCGTCCTGGTTTCGGACGAGGGACTCGTCGAACACGCCTGCCGCCTCGAACGCCTCTCGACGAAACGCACCGTAGGTAACGGTGTCTGTCTCGACGCGCCCCTCGGCCGCGACGCGCGTCCAGCCGATCCCGCCGAAGGGACCGTCCATCGCTGCGGCAACCGCTCGCTCGGTCGCCGTCGTCCCCTGAGGTACGAGCACACCCCCCACGTTCCAGGCCCCCGTTTCCTCGGACGCCGCGACGCAGAGCCGCACATAGTCCGGCGGATAGCGCGAATGACAGTCGAGGCGCACGATGAGGTCGCCGCGTGCCGCCTGGATGCAGCGATTCAGCCCGTGGGACACGAAGCGGTCCGGATTGGCGATGAGGGTCAGCGGCAGCCCCACACGCGCCGCTGCCGCCTCGAGCAGCGCCGGCGACCCGTCGGTCGAAACACCGTCGGCGACCACGAGGTCGACCGGGCCATCGTAATCCTGGCCCGCAACGTCTTCGACGAACGCCTCGACGTGTCGGGCCTCGTCGGCCATGGGCACCACGAGGGTCACCGACCGGATGCGAGGAGGGCTCAGGGAAGGAGCGCCGGCCACGAATCTCACCATACGCAAGCACGGCGCGAACGTCTCCCGACCGCCGGCCGACCGTCTCCACAGTAAGAATCGGCCCGTCCATGGCAGGTGCAGCGCTCATGTACCACGACGTCGTCGCAGCGGGGCGCGCCGACGACAGCGGCTTTCCGGGGCCGGGGCCGGCGGTCTACAAGCTCGACTGGTCGGCCTTCGGCGCGCACCTCGATGCGCTGGCGGCGGTCGCCGGGCCGCCGGCCGCATTCGACGCTGCCGCCGCCGACGCATGGTGGTTGACGTTCGACGACGGGGGCGCCTGCTCGCGTGCCGTGGCAGAGGCGCTGTCCGCGCGCCGCTGGGTGGGCCACTTCCTCGTCACGACGGCGCTGATCGGCGAGCCCGGGTTCGTGAGCGAGGACGACGTCCGCGCGCTGCGAGACCTGGGCCAGATCGTCGGCTCGCACTCGCACACGCACCCGGAGCGCATCTCCGGGCTCGCAGCCGACGCCGTCGCACGAGACTGGGCGACGAGCCTCGAGCGCCTGGTGAGGATCCTGGGCGAGCCCGTGACGGTCGCGTCGGTGCCGGGTGGCTACTCGTCGGAGACGGTCGAGCGTGCCGCTGCCGCGGCGGGCATCCGCACCCTGTTCACATCACTGCCGACGACGAAGGCGCGGGAGGTGGACGGCTGCCTCGTGCGCGGGCGGTACGCGGTGCGTGCGTCGACGGCGCCCACGGAAGCAGCCGCGCTGCTCATGGGGCGTGGTCTTGCGCGCCGGCGCCAGAGCCTCGCGTGGACGGCCCGCAGCGTGCCGAAGCGGGTGCTGGGGGGCGCGTACCCGCGCGTCCGCAGAGCGCTCCTCGGACGACGAGGTCGGTAATGCGCCGTTGCGTGCCTCCTGCTCTAACATCGACCATGTGACCGCGCTCTACCGAAAGTACCGGCCGCAGGACTTCTCCGAGGTGGTCGGGCAGGAGGCGGTCGTGCGCACCCTCCGCAACGCAATCGAACGCGATCAGGTGCGCCAGGCTTACCTCTTCGCCGGACCGCGCGGAACCGGCAAGACCTCGATGGCGCGGATCCTGGCCAAGGCGCTCAACTGCGCGCACGGGCCCACCACCGAGCCCGACAACACGTGCAATGTCTGCCTCGCGATCGCGAGCGGCAGCTCGCTCGACGTCGTGGAGATGGATGCCGCGTCGCAGCGTGGCATCGACGACATCCGCGAGATCCGCGACCGTGTCGTCCTGCAGCCCGTCGAGGGTCGGTACAAGGTCTACATCCTCGACGAGGCGCACCAGCTCACGGACGCCGCCTGGAACGCGCTACTGAAGCTGATCGAGGAGCCCCCGCCCCACCTCGTCTTCGTCTTCTGCACCACCGACCTGGCCAAGGTGCTCCCGACCGTGCGCTCGCGGTGCCAGACGTTCGTCTTCCAGCGGCCGCGGCTGCAGGAGCTCGTCACGCTCTTGCGCCGTGTCTGCGACGGAGAAGGCATCGAGGCTCCCGACGCCGCGCTCGCGCTGATCGCGCGGGGTGCGCGAGGCTCGTTCCGCGACGCCGTGTCGACGCTCGACCAGCTCAGCGCCGCGACGCAGGGCAAGATCGGCGTGCAGGACGTCCTGCAGCTCGTCGGCGCAGTCGAGGAGGACTCGCTGTTCCGGCTGTGCGACACGATCGTCGACCGCGACACCGCCGGCGCGCTCGTGTTCGTCGAGCAGCTCTCCGAGCAGGGCCAGGACCTGGGCCGGCTCGTGACCGACCTGCTCGAGCACCTGAGGCACCTGATGCTCGTCCAGCACCTCGGGCACGTGCCCGAGTCGCTCCCGGTCACCGAGGAGACGCGCGAGCGGCTCGCCGAGCAGGCCAACCAGCTGCCGGAGCCGACCGTGCTGCGGCTGTTCGACCTGCTGGCGGTCGCCGTCGACGACATGAGACAGGGCGGCGACCCCCGCCTCCCGCTCGAGCTCGCGCTCGTGAAGGTGACGCGGCCCCATGCCGATCTCTCGCGCGAGTCACTCGCCCATCGGGTCGAGGTGCTAGAAGAACGGCTTCATGCCGGGCCGGCCGCGGTGTCGCGGGTCCCCTCCCCCGTCCCCGCGCCCGCGGCAAGCCCGGCACCTGCAGCGGCCGCACGCGAGCCTGCCGACGGAGACAAGGAGCCCGACGCACCGCTCCTGCTCGAGCAGGTGCAGGACGCATGGTCACGCAGCGTCCTGCCCGCGGTCAGGGAGCGATCGATCCCGACGGCGACGCTGCTCGGCGAGGCACGGCCGGTCGCCCTCGAGGACGACACGCTGACGATCGAGTTCGCGCCTGCGGCCGACTTCCACCGTCGCCAGGCCGAGGACCAGCGAAACCTCGGCGTGTTGCGTGAGGCGCTGCACGAGGTCACGGGCAGACGGCTCGCCGTCGTGACGACGATCGGCGAGGCGCCCACCGGGCCGGCCGAGGACGAGCAGCCGCCGGGCGAAGACGACTTTCTCTCCCTGCTGAAGGACACGTTCGACGCCACGGAGGTCGAGACTCAATGAAGATGGACATGAACGCCCTGATGAAGCAGGCGCAGCAGATGCAGGAGCAGATGCTCAAGGCGCAGGAGGAGGCGCGCGAGCTGGTGGGCGAGGCCTCCGCCGGGGGCGGCATGGTGACCGCGAAGGCGAACGGCGTGGGCGAGCTCCTCGAGATCCGCATCGACCCGCGTGCCGTCGATCCCGACGACGCCGAGCTGCTCGCCGACATGGTTCTCGCCGCGGCGAACGAGGCGCTGCGCTCCGCGCAGCAGGCCGTCGAGGCGAAGCTCCGCGGCCAGCTCCCCGACCTCGGCGCGCTGGGACTGCCCGGCCTGTAGCCCTCGATGCGGGTGCCAGGCTTCAGCCTGGCACCGAGGGTCTCCCCCACCCCGGCCGCACGCGAGCGCGAACTGTTACGCGGCCTCGGCGAGCTCCTCGACGGGAGGCTGCGGAGTAACCGCCCGGCCGCCGCGAAGGACGCGCAGGACGGTCCGCCGGCGCCACTGGAGGACGCCGATCCCCACCAGCACGACCCCTGCCCCGACGAGCTGTGCGGGCGCGAGCTGCTGGCCGAGGACGACGGCCGCGAGCGCGATGCCGATCGGCACCTCGACGGTGATCAACAGCGCAGCCTTGGACGCGCCGACCCGTCGCATGCCGGCCAGGAAGGCGCCCACCGCGAGCACGCTGCCGACGACCGCGGTCTCGAGAACGGCGACGAGCCCGGGCACGCCACCGACGTCGGTCAGCGAGCCGTCGACCATGGCAGCCGCCAGGAAGGCCGTGGCGGCACCTGCCAGCAGGAGCGCCGCGAAGGCGAGCGGGTCCGCACCGGCGACCAGCCGGCCGGACACGAGCACGTAGACGCCGTAGGCGACGGCGGCGGCGCAAGCGACCGCGAGGCCGAGCGCGTCGAGCGACCCGGCTCCCCCGCTCACGAGTGCCACGCCGACGAGCACGAGCACACCCGACGTCACGCGCCGCCGGGAGAGGGTCTCGTGGCGAAGCAGGACGGCGCCGCCGATCACGATCGGCAGGTGCGCGTAGTGGACGAGCGACGCGACCGGCACGGGCACGAGCCGCAGCGCCCAGTAGAAGAGCGCGGAGTCTGCCGCATAGACCACGAGCCCCAGTGCGAATGCTGTCGCAGCCACGCGTGGCGGCATGGCCCGCACCCCGCGCCACGCCACTGCCCCGAGGACCACCGACGCGAGGAGGTAGCGCCATGCAAGCAGCGCGGGCACCGCCGCCCCTGCCTCGTACGCAAGATCGACGATCACGGGCTGCGCCGCGAAGGCAAGCCCTGCAAGCAGGCACAGGCGCCACCCCGAGTCGCTCTCCATGCCGCAAGTACGCCGCCATGCACTCACGGTAGGGAGACGGCTCCTCTAGGGATAGACTAAGTTATCTCTACTATCCATAGGATTTAGCTATGACTTTGCAACAGCTTCATTACTTCCTCACAACCGCCGAACATGGCTCCTTCAGCGAGGCCGCCCGCGCCCTGCATCTCGCTCAGCCCTCGGTCTCGGAGCAGGTGCGCCAGCTCGAGGGCGAGCTCGGCGTGGAGCTGTTCGCGCGGGTAGGCCGGGGGGTCGCGTTGACCGAGGCCGGCCGTGCATTCCGACCGGAGGCGGAACGCGTTCTTGCGGATCTCTCCCGGGCACGCGACGCGGTGCGAGCCGTGCGCGAGCTCACGGGCGGATCGGTCAGCTTTGGCATGTTCGGCACCGCCTCCGCCTACCTGATCGCCGACCTCGCGGCGGACTTCCGCAGGCGCTATCCCGACGTCAGGCTCAGGCTCGTGGGTCAGAACTCGTCGCTCGTCGCCGACGCAGTCCGCGAGGCACGTCTCGAGGCGGCCCTCGTCGTGCTCCCCGTCGACGACGAAGGGCTCGAGGTGCGTCCCATGCACCGCGAGGAGCTGGTCGTGGTCAGCCGCGACCCGGAGCATGTCGCCGGCGCGATCACCATCGAGCACGTTGCGGGCTTGCCGCTCCTCCTCTACGACGCCGCCTTCGGATCGGCCGACCCGACACGTCGCCAGCTCGCCGAACGGGCGCAGCAGGCCGGAGTCACGCTGCAGCCGGTGATCGAGGTGGAGGACATGGAGGCTGCGCTGCAGCTCGTGGCGCGCGGCATGGGCGACACCGTCGTCGCGCGCGCCGTACTGCGCACGATGCGTGGCGTACGCTCGCTGCACCACGCGCCGTTCGCCGAGCCGATGTGGGAGACGTTCGCCTTCATCGCGAGGCGGGGTGCGCCCGTGTCACCAGCGACGCGCGCGCTCGTCGAGCTCGTCGAACGGCGTCTGGAGCGGCTGGGCGAGATCAGCCTGTACGCCGGGGCCACGTCCGGAAGTGATGGGTAACCTCGACCCGTGCTCACTCCCGCGGTCGAGAACCTCGTTGCCCAGCTGACCCGCCTCCCGGGCGTCGGTACACGCACGGCGCAGCGGCTCGCGTTCCATCTGCTCTCGACGCCGGCGCAGGAAGGCGTCGCGCTGTCGGAGGCGATCCGCGAGGTGAAGGAGCGTGTGCGCGCCTGCCGCGAATGCGGCAACCTGACCGAGGACGAGCTCTGCGCGATCTGCTTGGACACACGACGCGATCGCAGCGTGATCTGCGTCGTCGAGCAGCCCGTCGACGTCGTCTCGCTCGAGCGCACGCACGAGTACCGCGGCCTGTACCACGTGCTGGGTGGAGCGCTCTCCCCGCTCGACGGAGTCGAGCCGGGCGACCTCCGCGTCGCCGGGCTCCTGGAGCGCGTCGCCCGCGGCGGCGTGACCGAGGTGGTGCTGGCGACCAACCCGACCATGACGGGAGAGGCGACGTCCGGCTACCTCGCCGACAAGCTGCGCGACCAAGTCACGGTGACACGCCTCGCGAGCGGCCTCCCCGTCGGCGGAGACCTCGAGTACGCGGACGAGGTGACGCTCGGCCGCGCCCTCGCGGGCCGCAGGCCTGCCTAGGACGAGGGGACAGTCCCCTACGGGGACAGTCCCCTGGGCGCGTCCGGAGCGACGTGGGGACAGTCCCCTGGTGGGGACAGTCCCCCGGGCGCCTACCGAGCGACGTGGGGACTGTCCCCGCAGGGGACTGTCCCCACCCACCGTCCCGCCCGGTCCTGCACCAGCCCTACACTCGCTGGCATGACTGCGCGGCTTCCGGTTGTGGTCACGGCGTTCGAGGGCGCGGCGCTCTCGACTCCGGAGCGCATTCGCTCGGTCGCCCGGCGCCTCGCCGCGGTGCATGACGAGCCGGCGGCCGTCCTCGCGGTCCTCTCCGCCATGGGCGGCACGACCGACGACCTGCTCGAGCTCGCAAGCCTCGTCGCCGAGACGCCAGACCTGCGCGAGCTCGACATGCTCGTCTCGACGGGCGAGCGCATCTCGTGCGCCCTGTGCGCGATGGCGTTGCTCGACCTCGGCAAGCGCGCGGTCTCGCTCACCGGATCGCAAGCCGGGATCGTCACGGACGACGCGCACGGCGCGGCGACCATCGTCGACGTCCGGCCCGACCGTGTCCGCTCCGAGCTCGCGGCCGGAGCGATCGTGCTGGTGGCGGGCTTTCAGGGGGTGTCGCTCGGCTCCGAGGTGACCACGCTCGGCGCCGGAGGGACCAGGGCGAGCGCCATTGCTCTGGCGACGGCGCTCGGCGCCATCCGCTGCGAGCTCGTCGCAGACGACCCTGACGGCGCGATCGAGACGCTGCGGCAAGCGGGCGACACGGCAGCTTCCGGTACAACGGAACGCATGAGCCACGACATCGGACAGGTCCGCGCCGGATGAGCGAGCCGCGCATCGGTGTGGTGGGCGCCACCGGCGCCGTCGGCACGGTCACGCTGCGACTGCTGGCGGAGCGCGGCTACCGCGACGTGCGCGCATTCGCGTCGGCGCGGTCCGCCGGGGCGCGTGTCGCATTCGGTGACCACGAGATCGTCGTCGAGGAGGCGACACCCAACGTGCTCGGCGCCGGCGATCTCGACCTCTGCCTGTTCTCCGTCGGCACGTCGGCCAGCCGCGAGCTGGTGCCTCACGCTGCTGCCGGCGGGGCGATCTGCGTGGACAAGTCTTCTGCTTACCGCCTCGTCGACGGCTACCCGCTCGTGGTGCCGGAGGTGAACGGCGCCCGCGCGCTCGAGGCGCTCGAGCGCGACCGCATCGTCGCCAATCCGAACTGCTGCACGATCCCGCTCACCTGCGTGCTCAAGCCCCTCCACGACCGCGCCGGTCTGCGTCGCGTCCGCGTGGCCACGTACCAGTCCGTCTCGGGCGCCGGCGCCCGGCGGATGGAGGATCTGCGCGACGAGGCTTCGTCGGAGCACGACCTCTCGATGGACTGGGAATGGGAGGGCGACGAGTCGGACGAGGAGGCCAAGGTCCGTGCCGAGACGCGCAAGGTCCTCGAGCTCCCCGAGCTCCCGGTGTCCGCGACCTGCGTGCGCGTGCCCGTCATGGTCGGCCACTCCGAGGCGGTGTGGGTCGAGCTCGAGCAGCCGCTCGACGCGCACGAGGCCAGCGAGATCCTGCGCGAGGCGCCAAGCGTGCGGGTGCTCGAGCTGCCCGAGGTCCCGTCCCCGCGAGCCGCCGCCGGCATCGACGAGGTGCTCGTCGGACGCATCCGCCGCGACGCCGCCTCGGAGAACGGGATCGCGCTCTACCTCTCGAGCGACAATCTCCGCAAGGGAGCCGCGCTCAACGCGATCCAGATCGCCGACCTCTTGCTCGACGCCGTCGGCGCCAAGCAAGAGGTCTAACGGGTGCGGACAGCGCTCGTCGCGACCGCAACGGCACTCGTTGTCGTGACCGTTGGCAGTGGCTTGGTCCGCGCCGCACCAGGGGCGCGGACGGCAACCCTGATCGCGGTCGGCGACATCGCATCGTGCGACGAGGGTGGCGACGAGGCGACCGCGCGGCTCGTGTCGGCGATCCCCGGCACGCTCGCGGTGCTGGGCGACGCCGTCTACGAGAACGGAACGGCGGAGGAGTTCAGAGAGTGCTACCTGCCCGCGTGGGGTCGCTTCCTGCCCCGGACGCGCGCGGCGCTGGGCAACCACGAGTACGCAAACGGGGACTCGGACGCCGCGGCGGCGAAGACCACGTTCGGGCTCCGAGGCGAAGGCTGGTACTCCTACGAGATCGGGGCGTGGCACGCGGTCGTGCTCAACTCGAACTGTGACCTCGTCGCGTGTGGTGTCGGGTCGCCACAGTGGCGCTGGTTGCGGGCCGACCTGACCCGCCACAGGAAGGCGCGGTGCACGCTGGCCTACTGGCACCACCCACGCTTCAGCTCTGGCCGGCACGGCTCCGATCTGCGGCTGGCACCGTTCTGGGACCTGCTGGCCGCTGCACGGGCTGACCTGGTGCTCAGCGGTCACGACCACCACTACGAGCGGTTCGGACCGCTCAAGGGGATTCGCTCGTTCGTCGTCGGCACGGGGGGCAAGAGCCACTACGAGGTCGGGAAGCCGCGGGCAGGGAGCCAGGTCGTGAGTGACGACACATTCGGCGTCCTCCGCGTGACCCTGCGTCCCGCAGGCTGGGGCTGGCGATTCGTCCCCGTCGCCGGCGCGTCGTTCGCCGACAGCGGCTCGGCACGCTGCCGCTGACGAGCGGCTAGGGACCCGGACGACTGGGCACCGGTGCGGGCGTGAACGCCTCCTGCACGACCCGGAGCACCTTGGCCCGCCGCCCTTCCTCGACCGGGAGCAGACCGCCCAGCTCGAGCCTGCACAGCTCGACGCTCCCCTGCGCGCGGAGGGTGAAGAAGCCGAACTCCTCGAGGAAGTCGCGCGGAAAGACCGTGCGATGCACGAGGAATCGTTCGTGCGTCGACTCACCCGGCCGATAGCGGTATGCGAACGCCTCGAGGGCGCGGGCGCCACGATCACGAGCCTCGCCGATCGCGGCGAGCAGGAGAGACTTCTCCACCCACACCGCCCCGTCGCCCATGAGGTAGAAGCAGGTGACGAGCACGGCATCGTCGGACGGAGGACCGGCCGGCAGGTCTGCCGCGCGCGGGAAGAGATGGGCCGGCCCGTACTGCATCGATCCGAGCGTGCGACCGTCGTCGTCGAGATAGATCGTCCCCCACTCGCCGAACTCGTCCTCGGCACGCTCCATCCACCGCTCCTTGGAGGCCTCCTTGTTGCCGCGCGACTGCCACCAGACGCAGGTGCGACACACCGACGGTGCGTGTTCGATCTTTCCGCGGGTGAGGCCGATGACGCGCGTGGCCACTAAAGGCTTGATGTGGGATAGGGGTGCGTGCGGGGAGGGTATGCGCCAAGCAGCGTGACCGGCTCGGTCGACGTGCAGGCTGCAAACCGCCTGGATGCCGACCGAGACGGACGCGATGCGCCGTGCGCAGACCCCCAGCCGTGCGTGCTCCTATTTCGCATCAAGCCTCTAGGTCGTGGCCGGTGGCGCGCCGACCTCGTCGACGACGACGTCGACCGCGGCCGGAACGACGTCCGCCATGCGCGTCAGGTACTCGGTCACCCTGGTCTGCACGGCAGCGCCCACCTCGGGCACGCTCACGCCCCAGTCCACGGCGAGATGAACCTCGACGCGGACGGCTCCGTGCTCGTCGGCGACACGCACGCCGCGGTGGCGGTGCAGCGGGCTCTCGACGACTCCGGCTACCCCCGCGACCTCACGAGCCGCATCGGCAGCGTAGGACGCGAGCACGTCGCCGGAGATCGACGCATGGCCTTCCATACCGAGATGCTACGCGGCGCTGCGAAGCACGAGCTCGGTCGCCTCGGGTCGCGCGAAGAAGCGGAAGGGCACGAACGTCGTCCCCGTGCCGGGCGACAGGTGCAGCACCCCGCCGGGTGCCGGATAGAGGCCGGCGACGAACCGTGCGCCCAGGTGGGCGAGCAGGACACGGCCGCCCGGGTACGGCAGCGTGATCTGGCCGGCATGCACGTGCCCGGCGAGCACGAGCTGGAACGCTCCCTCCGGTAGTCGCCGGACGATCCCGGGAAAGTGGCAGAGCAGAATTCGCAGGTCCGCTCGCGGGTCGGCGAGCTGCCAGGGCTGCGCCCGCTTGCGACGGTAGTCGACCGGGTCGACGCCGACGAGCTGGACGACGCAGCCCCTGATCACCTCGGTGACGGCGTCGTGCCGCAGGAGCACGGCCAGCTCGCGCAGGTCGTCGAGCTCGGAGGCGCGCGAGAAGGGATCCCTCGTCACGGCCACGTCGTGGTTGCCCAGCACGACGTAGGGTCGTTCGAGACGGCCGAGGAGCGCACGCAGCAGCGGCTCACCGCGAGGGTGGGACACGAGGTCGCCGGTGACGGCCACGAGGTCGGGTCGCCTGCTCTCCACCCAGGCGGCGGCGCGCTCGGTCGCAAGCCGCCCGCGTGAGCGAGGCCCGAGGTGGAAGTCGGACAGGTGCGCGATGCGGAGCCCGTCGAGCGCCTGCGGCAGCCCCGGCACCGGCACCTCGAGCACGCGCGTCCGCAGCCAGCCCGCCTCGAACCAGCCGTAGACGAGACAGGCGAGCGCCGACACGGCGAGCGCAGCCGCGATCCACGAGCCGACAGTCACGTCGGAACGCTACTGGCGCGGAGGCCGGGGCCGGACATATCCGGCCAGCTACGAGTCAGGCACCGTCTGAGCCGCGGGCCATCGAGGCCCGCCGGCTCAGACGCGCAGCTTCTCGATCACCGGCTCCATGGAGACCACGTGCCGGCGGAACTTCAGCTCGGAGTCGGTCAGGCCTGCGGCGACGCCGATCAACTGCGAGAGGTGGAAGATCGGCATGTTGAACTCGCGACCGGTCTGCTTGCGGAGCTTCGACTGCCAGGCGTCCAGCGAGAGATGGCAGAGCGGACATGGCGTGACCATCGCGTCCGCGCCGGCCTCCATGGCCTGTTCGATCGGCTGGATCAGCTCCGCGAGCGCCGTGTCCTCGCGAGCCTGGATGATCGGGAACCCGCAGCACTTGATCTTGGCCGGATAGTCCACCGCCTCGCCGCCGCAGGCGGCGATGATCCGCTCCAGCGAGTCCGGCTTGTCGGGATCCTCGAAGCCGAGGAGCTTCGACGGGCGCAGGATCTGGCAGCCGTAGAACGGCGCGATCTTGAGCCCTCTGAGGCCCTTGTGGGCGACCTGCTTGAGCGTCTCGTAGCTCTCACCCGCGACGAGCCAGAGGAAGTGCAGCACGTCGACCGTGCCCTCGTAGCGTGGCGCGCCGACCGTGGCGAGGTTCTCGTTGACACGCTCGCGCAGCCCCTGGTCGATCTGGAGCTGGTAGTTCGCCTGCCGGAGGTTCAGGGTGCAGACGTTGCAGACGGTCATCAGCGTGTCGCAGCCCGTCTCCTCCGCGTAGGCGAGGATCCGCGCGTTCAGGTGCAGGTAGTAGTCGGGCTCCGCCTCGTGGATGTCGCCGGCGCCGCAGCACGTGACCGAGTCCAGCTCGACGAGCTCGTAGCCGACCTTCGGGGCCAGCGCGCGCGTCGATGTGTCGAGCTCCTTCGCGGAGAGAGAGGCGAGACAGCCCTTGTAGTAGGCGACCTTCTTCACGCGCCCGCTCCGTCGGTGCCTGGCTCCGCGTCAGCGGTGCCTGGCACCGCTTCCCCGTCGGCGCCTCGCTCCGTCTGGTGATGCTCGATGCGCGACAGCGCCTTCTCACCCTGGACGATGCCGAGCGCGCCGTCGCGCCCCTGCTTCTTGACCAGGTCGTAGAGCGCGCGGGACTCATCGATATCCGCCGCGACGTGGGGCGGGATCGGCGGCGGCACCTTGCCCTTGGGCAGGAGCGACATGGCGAACTTGATCTCCTTGATCGCCTTGACGACACCCTGGGTCTTGGGCACCAGCTCCGTCTCTCGCAGCCAACCGGTCGTCTTGGCCGACGTGACGAACCACTTCGCGTGGCGAGCGCCCATGTCCTGGTCGATGCCGTGCTTCATCGCCTCGGCGCCGAGCTTTGCGATCGCGTCGCGCGGGTCGACTCCCTTGGGCAGCGCTCGTTGCAGAAGTAGCAGCGCGTGCAGTCCCAGATGCCGTGCTCCTCGGAGTAGTCGTCCAGCCGCTCGACCGTGGCCGCATCGCGCGCATCGCCGACGAAGCGCATGCCCTTCGCAAGTGCCGCCGGGCCGAGGAAGTCGGGGTCGGACTCCATCGAGTTGCACTCGGAGACGCAGCAGCCGCACATGATGCACAGCGACTCCTTGCGGATCACGTCCATGCGCTCCTGGGAGACGACGTTCTCCTTCTCCGTCGCCGTGTCGTACCCCGGCCGGAGGTACGGCTGGACGGCGCGGATCTTGCTCCAGAACGGCGCCATGTCGACCACGAGGTCCTTGACGATCGGCAGGTTCCCCATCGCCGAGATCACGGGCACATGACCCGACTTCGAGATCTCGTACATGCGCGTCTTGCAGGCCAGCACGGCGCCGCCGTCCATGCGCATCCCGCAGGAGCCGCAGATCATCATGCGGCAGCTCTTGCGGTACGCGAGCGACCCGTCGAACCGGTCCTTGACGTGTCGAGCATGTCGAGCAAGGTCGCCCACTCCGGCGCCTCGACGTCGTACCGCTCGAGCTTTCGCTCTCCGCTGGCGCTGTCGAAGCGCCAGATCTTCAGTGCGACAGGCATGGTCGGGCCCCAGTGCGCGGGGGTGAAGTCCGTGTGGACCGCTGTCACAGGACTAATACGTCCTTTCCTGGGGTTGCCATTTGGTCATCGTGACCGGCTTCCAGTACAGCACCGGCCGGCCGTCGGCTCGCACCGGGACGATGGTGTGCCTGAGGAAGTTCTCGTCGTCTCGGTCCGGATAGTCGTGCGGGGCGCGCATGCGCACCGCGACTCTCCTTGCGGGCGATACCGGCGACGAGCATGCAATCCGCGAGGTCGAGCAGGAAGCCGAGCTCGAGCGCCTGCGTGAGGTCGCTGTTGAACACCTGGCCCTTGTCCTCGACGACGATGCGCTCATAGCGCTCTCTCAGGCCGTCCACGATCTCGACCTGCCGCCGCATCTGCTCCTCGCGACGAAAGACGCCGAAGTTCTGGTGCATCGTCTCGGCCAGCTCGTCGCGAATGCGCCACGGGCGCTCACCGTCGGTCCTGTCGAGCAGCTGCTTGAGCTTGCGCTCCGCGTCGGCGACCGTGGACGGGGGCACGGTGACGGTCGTGTGCGACATGGCCCAGTCGGCGGCGTGCGCGCCTGCGCGCTTGCCGTAGGTGATGGTCTCCATCAGCGCGTTGCCACCGAGCCGGTTCGCCCCGTGCACGGACACGCAGGCGACCTCTCCGGCGGCGTACAGGCCCTCGAGCGCGGTGCGGCCCCAGACGTCGGTGTCGACGCCCCCCATGTGGTAGTGGGAGCCGGGGCGCACGGGAATCGGCTCGTGGATCGGGTCGACACCGGCGAACACCATCGACAACTCGCGCGTCCCGTGCAGCCGGTCGAGGATCTTCTCGGCGCCGAGATGGCGCAGGTCGAGCAGCACATTGCCGTCGATGCCCCGTCCCTCGTCGATCTCCGTCTGCTCGGCGCGTGAGATGACGTCCCGGCTGGCGAGCTCCATCGCGTTCGGTGCATAGCGCGAGAGGAAGCGCTCGTTCTCCGAGTTGAGCAGGTAGGCACCTTCCCCGCGGCAGCCCTCGGTGATCAGCACACCGGTCGGCGAAAGCGTGGTCGGGTGGAACTGCATCATCTCCATGTCCTTGAGCGCAACCCCGGCGCCCAGTGCCATCGACATTCCGTCGCCGGTGCACGACCACGCGTTCGTTGTCCCGACGTACAGCCGGCCCGCGCCGCCCGTGGCGAGAATCACCGTCTTCGCACCAATCGCTTTCAGCCCGCCGCCCATGAGGTCCCAGCAGATGACGCCCTGGCAGCGGTCGTCGTCGACCACCAGCGTCCAGGCGAAGTACTCCTCGTAGACCTGCAGGTCGCGCTTCAGCACCTGCTCGTAGAGCACGTGGATGAGCACGTGGCCTGTGATGTCCGCGGCGTAGGCCGTGCGCGGCTCGCCGGCGGCGCCGAACGGACGCTGCGCGATGCGACCGTCCTCGGTGCGCGAGAAGACGGCTCCCCAGTTCTCCAGCTGGTAGACGTCGTCCGGCGCCTCGTTGCAGAGGATCTCGATCGCGTCCTGGTCACCGAGGTAGTCGGAGCCCTTGACCGTGTCGAAGGCGTGCTTGACCGGATCGTCCTCGGAGGCGTTCCCGAGCGCCGCGTTGATGCCGCCTTCGGCCGCGCCGGAGTGGCTGCGGGTCGGGTGCAGCTTCGAGATGATGGCGACGTCCGCCCCAGGTCGTGGGCCTCGATCGCGGCGCGCATGCCGGCGAGGCCGGCACCGACGACGAGCACGTCGTGCATCGACCTTGACGCTATCGGATCGCGTGGGCCGGACGCGCCGGTGCCGCCGACGTCAGCGGCACCGGCGGGGGCGGTCTCTACTTGAGACAGGTGGCGTACAAGGTCACGTTCGCGGGCGCCGTGCCTGCGTTCGCGAGGAACATCACCCACGTCGTGTCGCTCTGCGGGTACGAGTCGAGGTTGAACACGCTCCCGTCGGAGGTGAAGCCGCCGCCCATGATCTTCTGCCCTGCGTCGCACGCGACACTGAAGTCCCTGCCGGCGTCGGCAGCGAGCTGGCCGCCGGACAGGTTCTTGACGACCACGAGACCGGCCGCGGTGCTGGCAGGGCCGGGCAGTGCCGCGGCCGCCTGCGCGGCGGCTTTGGCCGCCGCCACCGACGTTGCACTCAGCTGCGCCGGTGTCCTGCCACCGAGCTTCTTGGCGTTGTCCGCGACGAGGGCCCGCTTGGCGAGCGGGACGACGGCCGCAGCGGTGGCGATCCCGCTCAACGCCACGAAGAGCGCGAGCATGGCGACACCCATCGCCGCGCTCGGCCGCTTGATCTGTCTGGACACGACCCCTCCGATCTGTTGGCCTGGACGGTCGGGCGCGACCCTATACAGCGTCGAGGTCGTTGTCATCCCGCCGCGTGATGTTCGATCCGACATGGTCAGGGCTTCGTCACGGCGACGACGACACGACCGATCGAGCCACGACGAGTGATCCGAAGCACGAGCGAGCGCCTGCCGCAGATCGTCGCCGTGATGCGCTGCGTCCTCGTCCCCGACCACAGGCCACGAGCGACGAGCGTCTTTCGGTCTTCGCCGAGCAGCACGACCCGGTGGTAGCCGCCCTTCGGCAGCGAGACCGTGATTGCGATGTCGCCGTCGGCGGCGGTGGTGATCGGAATCGACCAGATGCTCGTCGATGCAGTGAAACGGCGCGCGCGCGCGACGACGGTCGGTGCCTGCCACGGACGGAGCACGTCCCGCTCCACTGTGGCGAGCGCCTCGGCATCGGGCTGGAAGCTCGAATCGACGATCTGCCACGGCGAGGTTGGGGAACCCGCCCGCTGCTCCGCGAACACCCGGTACGACTCGGCCCACGCCTCGCCGGGGTTCAACGAGTAGTGGTCGCCCTCGTCGCCTGGATACGCCGTGCCGTTGGCGGCCCGCGTGCAGATCCCCTGGTCGGTGGCCCACGCCTTCGGCCCCCAGTCGATAGCCCGCCACGGTGGGTTGAGCCGGTTCGCGGCGATGTGATGGCCGAGCTCGTGCCGGACGATCTCCTGTGGCGTGACGCCGGCGACGGTGTCGCCGGCCGCGAAGAGCTGCTGACTTCCGTAGCACCCGAGCGCCTGTGGTCCGCAGATCTCTGCCAGCTCGTCGAGCGGTGCGATGTGCGCGGTCAGGGCCGCCAGCTCTGGGCCGTGAGGGCTCGACGAGAGGAACTCGGCCCATGCCTCGGGCGTGTGCTGTTCGGGCGTGTAGCGATTCGACACGAGCACGTTCACCCGCTCCCCCGTGCTCGTCGTCACGAGACCGCCGCGCCAGCCCAGCGTCGTGCGGGCCCTTGCGGCACGCACCGGCGCGGGGCCCGACGGCTCGACCAGGCGCACGAAGCGCTCGTGCGGGCCGGACGGTGCCCCGGCCGCACCCATGCCGGCGGCGGCAGCCGCAGCCACGCCGAGCGCTGCGGCAAGCGAGACCGCAAGCCCCCGGCCGACCCGCCGACGGCGCGCGGCGGGCCCCGGAAAGGTGGATGAAGGGGCCCGCCGCATGCTTCCCCTACGCCGCCGTCTTGAAGGTGAACGAGGTCTTCGCGGTCGCCGTCTCGTAACTCACCGCGATCTGCCCGCGGACGGACTTCTTCTTCGCGTTTGCGGGCAGCTTGTACTTGCAGGTCGCGCGGCCGGAAACGAGCGAGCCCGTTCCCTTGAGCGCCTTGCCGTTGACGATGCGACCGGTGCACTTCACCGTGGCGCTGTCCAGCGGCTGTCCTGTCTCGACCCGCGTGGTCGGGGCGGAGACGACGGCCATGCGGCCTGCCTTGGGCCGCGCCGGCACCGTCTTCGCCTTGCCGATCCGGATGTTCACGGGATCGTCGGACTCGTCCTCGTCGGTCGCCGAGGAGCAGCCGAGATCCTGGCTGTCGATCTTCCCGTCGCCGTCGTCGTCCTTCGTGTTCGAGCACTGCGGGAAGGACAGGTCGTACGTGAAGTAACCGGCCTGGTCCCAGCCCTTGAAGACGAGCTCGCCGCCGCTTTCGTCCACGCTGACGCTGAGCACGGCGATGTTGAAGCTCGTGACGTTGCCGATATCGGCTCGGTTGATGCGGAACTCCGTCACATTGGTGCCGGCAGCTCTCACGCTGAAGCTCGCCGGGCTCGACTCGGCGAATCCCGAGCCGTTCCAGGAGAAGAACCCGACACCGGTCATGGGCCCGCCGTACATCCAGTACTCGTCGCCCTCGCCGCCCGTCGACTGGTTCTTGTCGGCGTCGATGAACACGAGGAGCGCGTGATTGAGGACGATCGGGTTGACGGTCGCGACCTGGATGGAGATCGCGCCGGCCTGGTCGTTGCGGATCGTCACGCCGGTGATGTCGCTTCCGGACCCGGCGTCGCCGCTGGGATCCGGATAGCTCTGCTCGGCCAGCGCGCTGCCTGCGGCCAGAGCGGCAACCGCCACTGCAAGCGCCGCAACTGCGAGAAGCCGACTGAATCTGATGCTCATGACTGCCTCCTTGGGGTTGTGCTGGGACCGCGAGCCAGTTCGGCTCGTGCACCGTGGCCGCACGCGCTCACGGCCGGCTCACACGCCGCTCACCGCCGGGTGAGGTCGACGGAACGCGGCCGGTGAGGACGAGGTCGAGCGTCGCCGCGCCCGCTGCGTCGTAGACGACGACGAGCGTCAGGCTGCCGCCGGCGCGTAGGCCGTCGTAGTCACCGTCCGCGCGCGTCACGCTCCACGTACCGCCACCCGTGAGCACGCCCGTGTCGGGCACGAGGCGGAGCACCGTTCTGATCGTGAGCACGATCTCGCCGGCGGGTGCGCTGAGGCGCACCGCTCCGTCGACCAGAGTCGGTGGCACGGCCGCGCCCGGCCGCGACGGGACGAACGCATCGGTCACCGCCGTGCCCTGCGCCGACACGGCTCCCACAGCAGTGAAGGTGCCGCTGGCGCGCCCTGGTGCAGGCGCGACGAGCCGCTGCCGGATCACCACCCCCTCGGCTGAGACCTCCCCTGTCTCCTCGTCCTCGGCATCGGGCGTGGTGGATCGGCTGCGCGGCATGTGGGCACCTCCGTCGACATGGGTGGACGGTCACAGCGTCGGTCGCCCCGCTCACACGGGCCTCATCTCACGCTCACGGGGTGGATCGGCCTGGATTCCGGCTGTGGGCCCTGGTACAAACGCTCGGTGGAGTTCCGGATCCTCGGCCCGCTCGAGGTCCGCGTCGGCGCCGGGGTTACGCCGATCCCACGCCGCCGCGAGCGCGCCTTGCTCGCCGCCCTCTTGCTCCGTCCTGGCGAGTTGGTCTCGACGGACCGGCTCGTCGAGGCGATCTGGGGCGAGGATCCGCCGCGCACCGCCGTCGGCTCGCTGCAGAACGCGGTCTCGGAGCTGCGCAAGGCGCTCGGGCCGGACGTCGTCGCCACGCGGTCACCCGGATACGTGCTGGTCGTGGATCCCGAGACCATCGACGCCGTCCGTTTCGAACGGGCGGTGCAGCGCGCCGCGGGCCTGTCGCCGCCCGAGCGCGCCGAGGCGCTTGCCGGAGCACTCGCGCTGTGGCGGGGCCCGGCGCTCGCGGACCTCGCGGACGAGCCCTTCGCGCGCAACGAGGCGGCACGGCTCGACGAGCTGCGGCTGGCGGCGACCGAGGAGCGGATCGCGGCCGACCTCGAGCTCGGTCGCGGCGCCGACCTCGTCGCCGAGATCGAGGCGCACGTCGTCGCCAACCCGTTGCGCGAGCGGCTGCGCGGGCAGCTGATGCTTGCCCTCTACCGCTCTGGTCGCCAGGCGGAGGCGCTCGAGGCCTACCAGGACGCGCGCAGCGCGCTCGTCGACGGGCTCGGCATCGACCCGTCACCGGCGCTGCAGGAGCTCGAGCGGCGCATCCTGCGGCAGGACCCGACCCTTCTCGCGAGCGAAGCGGGGCCGGTCGCTGCCAGGCCCGTGGTGGGCGAAGTGCCGACGCGCAAGACGATCACCGTCCTTGCAGCAGCGCTCGACGACGTGTCCGAGCATCGACCCAGAGCCGTTGCGCGCCCGCATCGACCGCTTCCTGACTGCCGTCGGTGACGTGGTCGGCCGCCACGGCGGGACGCTCGACCGCTTTCTCGGCGCGGAGGCGGTGGCCGTGTTCGGCGTGCCGCAGGGCACACGAGGACGATGCGCTGCGAGCAGCGCGGTCAGCGGTCGAGCTCAGAGAGGCGCTCGTCGTGGAGGGCGACGCCGTACGGGTGGGCATCGCGACGGGCGAGGCGCTCGTCGGTGCGGCGGACGCGCCCGTGGTGGGCGACGTCGTCGGCGTCGCCGCAACGCTGCGCGATGCGGCGACCGCGTGGCGCAGTCCTCGCCGCGGAGGCGACGTATTCGCTCACGCGAGACGCCGTCGTGGCCGGCGAGCCGCTCACGGTCGGCTCGCGAAAGCTTCCCGCCCGCCCTCTGGAGGCCGTGCAGGGCGCGCACGGACGCGCACGGCGGCTCGACACGCCGTTCGTGGGCCGCGAGCCGGAGCTGGATGCGCTCCGCGATGCGCTCGGCCGCGCCACGGCAGAGGGTCGATGCGTGGCCTTGACCGTGCTCGGCGACGCGGGCATCGGGAAGACGCGGCTGGCGGAGGAGCTCGCTGCGTCGCTGGTCCGCGGTGCTGTCCTGACGGCCCGCTGCGTGCCCTACGGAGAGGGAGCCACGTTCCTGCCCGTGCTCGACCTCGTGCACAGCGTGGCCGGCGGTCTGACGGAGGATGCGGTCGCGCGGCTGCTGCCAGCCGGCGCGGACGGGAGTCTCGCGGCCCGGCACCTCGCCGGGCTCGCCGACCCATCGGTGACCGTGCCGCGCGGCGAGGCGTTCTGGTCGGTCCGAGTGCTGCTCGAGTCACTTGCGCGCCAAGACCCGCTCGTCGTCGTGCTCGACGACGTGCACTGGGCCGAGCCGGCGCTGCTCGACCTGGTCGAGTACCTCGTCGAGCGCCTGGCCGCGCCCGTGGTCCTCGTCTGCCTCGCGCGGCCGGAGCTCCTGGACGCGCGGCCGGGCTGGGCGGGGGCATCGTCGGGCGTGGCTCTCCTGCGCCTCGGCGCGCTCGAGGAGGAAGAGGCCAGAGCTCTGCTCGAAAGCCTCGGTGAGGTGGACGAGCCCGTCCGCCGCCGCATCGTCGAGCGCGCCGAGGGGAACGCTCTCCATCTCGAGCAGCTGGTCGCGTTCATCTCGGACGAGGGCGGCGACCCTGCGCTCGAATCCGTGCCACCGACCATCGAGGCGGTGCTTTCGAGCAGGGTCGACGGCCTCTCGCCCGAGGTGCGCGACACGCTGCAGCGTGCGTCGGTCGCCGGGCGGGAGCTGACGCGCGGCATCGTCGTCGCGCTGTCCGAGCCCGACGCCCCCGTCGACGCTGCGCTGCTCGAGCTGACGCGCCGCGGCCTCCTCCACCCCGAGGCTGCGGACGGCCCCGACGACGCCTACAGCATCCACCACGTGCTCCTGCGCGACGTCGCGTATGCCTCGCTCCCGAAGGCGGTGCGGGCCGTGCTCCACGAGCGCGCCGCGGCCTGGCTCGACCGCGACGGCCCGGGCTCCGACGAGCTCGTCGGCTGGCACCTCGAGCAGGCGCACGGATATCGGGCCGAGCTGCGTCCAGACGATCCTGACTTGCCGCGGCTCGCGGAGACAGCCGGAGAGCGGCTTGCGGGCGCCGGGATCCGCGCCACGCAAGCTGTCGACCTGGCGGGCGTCGCGCTCCTGCAGCGTGCCTCAGACATCCTGCCGGACGGCGAGCGTCGCGCAGCGGTGCTGTTGGAGTTGGGGCCTTCACTCCGAAGCGTCGGTGATCCAGCAGCTGCGGCAGCCGCGTTCGCGGAGGCGCTCCGGCTGGCGAACGATGCCGCTGCGCCGGCATTCGTTGCGCGTGCACGGATCGAGATCGCCTGGGACGAGGCGGCGGTTCAGACCCGCCGCACGATGGCGTCTCTCGGCGAGCTCATCGTCGAGCTTCTGCCCACCATCGAGGCAGCAGGAGACGATCGCGGCCTCATGCGAGCCTGGCAGTTCCTCGGCACTACTCGCCTCTACGACGAGCAGATGGATGCCCTCGAGCTGGCAGCCCGCAACGCCGCTGCGCACGCGCGAAAGGCGGGCTGGGTTCCGCTCACGGCTGTGAGCACCATCGTTACGGCACTCGTGCACGGCCCGAAGCCGGTGCCGTATGCCCTGGCTGACGTCAGGACCCTCATGCGCGAGTTCCGCGACCCGCGTTATGCATGGGCAGCGCTCGCGAGCCCGGCTGCAGTGCTTCACGCAATGAACAACGAACACGACGTGGCAGCAGAGCTGCATGCCCAGTCTTTCGATCTCCTCTCGCGGTACGACGATCGACTTCGCATCACGACCAGTTGGATGCCGAATCGGCTCTCGGTGCTACGCCTGCGAGGGGACGATGACGCCGCGCGCGCGCTCCTCGAGGAGTGGTGTGACGCGCTGATTCGCGTCGGAGACCAGGCCTACCTTTCTACTGCTCTCGTACAACTCGCCGACCTCGGCGTCGATGACCCGTCATCGGACACCGAGTCGCTGGTTCAGGAGGCGACGCTCCGCGCCTCGGCAGACGATCGGCTCGTCCAGGCGCTGATCCGCTCTGTCTCCGCGAAGCGTCTCGCCCTCCGCGGAGATGCAGATCAGGCCAACCAGCTGATCGCCGAAGCGATTGAGGTTCTCAGCGAGTCGGACGCTCTCAGCGACCGCGCGCGGCTGGAGCTCGATCGGGCGAGAGTGCTGGAGTTGTCGGACAACGAGGAGGGGGCCCGAGCGGCGCTCGACGAGGCTCGGCGACTCTTTCGGGTCAAGGGCAACATTCGCGCGCTCCTCGCCGTCGACGACGCCGGAGCCAAGGCGCTGACGTGACGAGGGGCCTCTTTCGGGGCCCCTCGTGGGCAACTACCGGCCGCCTCCACCGCCTCCATCGTTCGGCATGGCGCACCTCCTTTCTGGTGCGCCACGCTCGACGGAGGCCCCAATCGGGCCTCAACGGGGAGCTAACTGTCCGCTAACGGGCGAGGGCGCCCAGAAGAGCGCCCTCGCATTCGTTACCGGGATGCCTAACGCCGAGCGTCTCGGTCCAGGCGGGCGAGCTTGGCGCTCGCGATTCGCGCGAGGGTTGCGGTCGCACCGCAGAGCGCGCAGTCGTACATCCGAACCGCACCGTCCGACCCTCCCGTGACGAGGCGCCAGCGAGGGCCGGCAAAGGCGACGGCGGAGATCGCCTTCTCATGCCCGGCGACGAAATACAGACGGTTGTCACGGAGCCCGCTTCCGCTCGTCTCCCAGAGCCCGGCGCGTGTCGGGCCTGCGGTCGCTATCCACCGGCCGTCCGGGCTGAACGCCGCCTCGTTCACGACCGCCACGTGACCCGCGAATACCCGCACGACCTTGCCCGTCTTCGCGTTCCAGAGGATCGCGTCGTGATCCTCGCTCGCGGTCAGCACGTACCGCCCGTCCGGGCTGAACGTAACCGAGGTCACGGTGTCTCGATGACCCACAAGCAGACGCAGGCTCTTGCCATTGAGGCCGCTCCGGAGACGGACGACGCGGCCCACCGCCGAGGCGAGTAGCGACCCGTCGGAGCTAAGGGCAAGATCGAGAATCGGCTCTCCCTCCCGCGCGATGACGCGCCCGCGAGAGGTCGTCGCGTCCCAACGGCGCATGACCCCGTCCCGGCCGGCGGTTACGACGTCGCCGTCGGCGGCGAACAGCGCCGAGCTCACTGGCGCGCCGTGCTCGTACGACCGACGGCGAGCTCCGTTCCGGGCAGCCCAGACGATCGCCCTGCCGTCGACGCCCGACGTGAGGATCTCCCGTCCTCCATTCGAGAAGACGACACCCGTCACCGCTCCCTGGTGGCGGATGGTTGCGAGTGTCTTGCCGCCCACGGCTCTCACGCGCACGGACCCGTCGGCGTGGGCGTCCGCCACCAGGCGGCCGTCGGCAGAGGCTGCGACGGCGGTCACCGGACTCGGCTCCGTCGCTACGAGTCGGCTCTCCGGGTCGTCGAGCTTCAAATCCCAGGTGCGGGCAGTCCCGTCCTCGCTGCTCGTCACCACCCCGGTTGCACCCCGGTCGAACGCAGCCGCTCCAAGTCGTCCCTGGTGGCCGAGGAGCTGAGCCTGCGCTGCTCCGTTCGTGGCGTTCCAGATGCGGGCGGTTCCGTCGCGACTCGTCGTGAGCACCTGCTGGCCATCCGGGCTGAACGAGGCGAAACCGACGAAGTTCGTGTGTCCGACGAGTACCGACTCGACAAGCCCCGCGCCGGCGTTCCAGATCCGTCCCGTGCCGTCGGTACCTGCAGTCACCACCCGGTCTCCTGCAGGCGAGAAGGCGGCCGTGAGCACCGTCCCCGAATGGCCCCTCAGGTTCGCGATGAGCCGGCCCGTGCCCACGTCCCAGAGGCGCGGCGTCGCGTCCTGGCCCGCGGTGACGAGTACCTTGCCGTCCGGCGCGAGGGCGGCGTCGGTGAGGATTGCGCCGTGGTCGAAGCTCTGGGCGAGCTCGCCCGTGGAGAGATCGAAGAGACGCGCGATCGAATCGTTCGAGATCGTCAACAGCATGCTCCCGTCCGCGCTGAACACCACACGCCGCACCGACCGCGGATGCTCGAGCCGATGAACGAGCGCGGAGCGATCGACGCTCCAGACCTTCGCCGTCTCGTTCACCCCGGCGCTGGCGACGAGTTGCCCGTCCGGTGAGAAGGCAATTGCGGTCACGGCGCCGACGTGCTGAACCGACCCGAGGGCTATGCCGGTCGAGACGACGTACAGGGTCACGACGCCCGCCGGACCTGCCACCGCGAGCAGACGGCCGTCCCGCGAGATGGCGGCAGTCGTCACGCGACCGGCGTGCTCGATGCGGCGCAGGAGCACACCTCGCGTGCGATCGAAGACCCGGATCTCGCCCGAGTCGGTCACCGTGACGACTCCCCCGCCAGCGGCCGCGAGCCGAGACGCGGCGCGCGCAGGCGGTGTCGCTGCGACGGCGTTCGGGAGCGCAGCCACGACATCGCCACCCCCTCCCGGCAGGATGTCACGGACACGAGAGGCCAGGAGCCCGGAGCGCAGCGGTCCCTCAACTGGCGCCGTCGGTGCGAGCGCAAGGGCCTGCAGCGAGGCCGCAAGGCTGCCCTCCGGGTCCGTCCCAAGAAGCGACAGCGCTCTTGCAACCTGCTCGTTGGCGCGAGCAGCAAGAGCCTGGCGTTCGGCGTTCTCCTTTGCACTGCGCGCACGAGCAGCGTCTCGCTCCGATGCACGTCTCGCCTCTAGCGCCTTGGCTGCCTCGATTTCAGCTTGCGACCGCGCCTTGTCCGCGGCTTCTGCCTGCTGATCCGCCCTGTCTCGTTCCTCCGCGGCTGCAGCGGCCTGATTCGTTGCATCCTGCTGCGCGCTCGCCGCGGCGGCCGACTGCTGCTCCGCCTCGGTCTGGGCCGCGGCCGCGGCGGAGGCCTGGCTCTCCGCCTCGTCCTGTGCGCTCTCGGCCGCCGCGGCCTGCTGGGCGGCTTGCTGTTCCGCCTGCCGTGCGGCAGCCGCCTCCTTGATCGCCACCGCCTTCGCTGCGGTGGCAGCCGCGGTCTGCTCTTGCGCGTTGTCGCGCTCAACGAATGCCCAGACCGTCAGAGCACTCATGACGGCGAGCCCGGCGAGTGCCACGCTTGCGACCGCGACCAGCCGCCGCTGGCGCCGTCGCGCGTCGGTTCGCGCGCGCTGGAGCTCCCGCTCGCCCGAGTGCCGGACGCTCCAGGCGAGCACAGGGTCGGCAAGGACGTCGTGGAAGATCTCGTATCGCTGCGCGCCTCCGCGCTCGTCGGCGACGGGCCGCAGCACGCGCTCGTGCGCGAGGTGGTCGAGCACCGGGCGAACCTCGGCCTCACCGACTCCTGCGTAACGGGCGAGATCGCCCGAGCTGTGCGCGATCTTCGTCCCGGACGGCGTGACGAGGACGCCGAACACCGACGCCGCCACGTCACGCGCCGGCGGGTCGAGCGACGCGAGCGCCCGCTCCAGGTGCTCCTCGACGATGCGCGCCGCGCCACCCAGATCGTTCAGCGTCGCCGCGCGCATCGAGGTCGCACCCGCGCGCCGCCTCGACCTCCCACAGCCGCTCCATGACGAGCTGGAGGTAGGGCGCCTCGATGCGTCCGTTCACCGCGCCTTCGGGCAGTAGCCCGCGCCCCTCGGCGACCGTGATCCTCCCGGCGGTGACCTGGTCGAGGACGGCCTCGACGAGCTCCGGTTCGGCCTGCATCGCGGTCGCGTCGTCGCGGGCGAGCTCGGCCAGGGGGCCCACGATGGCCTCCCGACCCGCGTCCCGGCTCAGGTGGTCGACTCGCAGCAGGTTCGCGTACAGCGCCGGCACGCGTACCTTGAAGCGCGTCGAGCTGCGCCAGCGCGTCGTCGCGAATGCCGAGCAGCACGCCGACACGCAGATTCGGTCGCGCGACGATGTCCGCCAGTGCCTCCGCGAGCGGGCCGCCGCCGATCCCTTCGCCGTGGTAGAGGACATACTCCTCGAGCTGGTCGAGGACGACGTAGATCTCCCCGTCGAGGAGGCCGCACCACTCCTCGAGCTGGTCGGCGAGCGAGAGCTCGTCCGGGGATGGACTGGAGCTCGATCGCGACGCGCTCGCGCGACCTCCGCGGCGACGACACCGCCACAGCAGTCAGTCGGGTCGCCGCTCCAGGTCGAGCAGACGGCCACGACGTGACGCCCCGCGCCCGGGGCCTCGTCGCGCCCGCAACCGGTGCGCGACCCCGGCGCGCAGGAGCGAGCTCTTGCCCACACCGCTCGAGCCGTAGAGAACGGTCAGGCGCGAGGCCATGAGGTTCGCGGTCACGATCTCGGTCTCGCGCTCGCGACCGAAGAAGAGCCGCGCAGTCGAGATCCGCTGTCTCCGAACGAAGCGAGACCGCGGTACGGAGACGGCTCCGCTGGTGGAGCGGCGCTCACGACGAGGCCTCCGACGGACGCGAGCGCCCGGATGCGCTCACCACGCAGCTCGCGGCGTACTCGCCGGTGCCAGCTCGAACACGTCGACGTCACGCTGCGCGCCAAAGTTCGCGCGCCAGCCGATCCGTGCTCGTGTCGACGGCCCACGACCGGTAGCCGAGCCGGTCGGCGCCCCAGATGCGGCGCAGAAACACGCGCAGGCTCCAGTCGTCGACGCCGTATCCGAGGAAGAGGACATGGCTGCGGCGCAGCTTCGCCGCCAGCGTCACCGGTACGACCGCCCCGGGCTCGGCGTCCAGGAGGTAGTCGATGTGATCGTCCTCGCGGACGACGAAGCTCTCGTGCAGCCGGCCCGGGCTCGGGTCGACACGACCGTACGCGCGCAGGAGGACGCTTCTGCGCCTCGAGCGACAGGCCCGTGTAGGCGTTCGGCTCCTCGATCACCGTCACCGCGCCGTCCGGAGAGACTGTGCGAAGCGGCCTCGATACGGACCGGCCGCGAGGTAGCAGACGACGTCGAGCTCCTCCGCTGCGTCGGCGAACGCGCGCTCGACCGTCGAGTCGAGCCCGGTCGATGACGATCAGCGGATGCCGTGGCCGCCTGCACGCAGGGCGCGCGGAAGCTCGGCGAACAGGCGCTGCACGGGGCCGGGATCGTAGTCCGCGCGGAAGACCGCGTCGAGCTCGTCGTGGAGCGCGCCGACGCCTTCCGTCGCAGCGGCGATCTCCGACACGCGTGCGAGCCGGCCTCCGTCGACGACGCCGAACCGCTCGGCGAGGTGCACCGCGAGCTCGCTCGGCGGTCGGAGGGCGTGTCGTTCCCGGCCGCCATGCCGACGGCATCACCGTCGCCCACCGCACCCGGGCCGAGCACCGCGACGACACGCCCGGCGAGCAGTCGCTCGCGCGACCCGATCGAGGTGGTCGTCGATGTCCTCCGCCGGCGATGCGGGCGCAGCGACCGATCCTGGCGGAGCACGGCCGCATGGATCTCCTTCAGCTCGGGCCCGGGCTCGATGCCGAGCTCGCGCACCAGCGTCTGCCGCGCGTCCTGGAAAGCCTGCAGTGCGTCCGCCTGCCGGCCTGACCGGTAGAGGG
Organism: uncultured Actinomycetes bacterium; assembly: GCA_963724995.1. Lineage (GTDB taxonomy): Bacteria > Actinomycetota > Thermoleophilia > Gaiellales > Gaiellaceae > Gaiella. The sequence goes on along the minus strand of CAVRXC010000009.1, from coordinate 29,071 downwards.
CGAGCATCAGCATGCCCGCGCAGCCGCTCCCGGAGCGGGTTCCGGGCGACGAGCGCCTCGAGCTCGGCGATCGCCTCGCGGTGCCCTCCGAACGGCGATCTGCGCGTCGAGCCGCTCCTCGGTCGCGACCAGCCGCCGATCCTCGAGCCGCCGGATCTCCTCCTGCGCGAACGTCTCGCTGCTCGAGGTCGGCGAACGCGGACCCGCGCCACAGACCGAGCGCCTCGGTCAGGAGGCGCACTCGCTGCTCCGGCTCGACCACCTCGACTGCGCGAGCAGGCGCTCGAAGCGGCCGAGGTCGAGCTCGTCGTCGGCGGCGACGAGCACGTAGCCGGCGGGTTTCGTCACGAGCCGGTCGGGGCCGAGCAGCTTGCGGAGCTGCGAGATCGCGTTCTGCACAGAGGTCGCCGCGGTGCGTGGCGCCTCCTCCCCCCACAGGTCGTCGACGATCCGCTCGGTCGAGACCGGATGGTTGACGTGAAGGACGAGCACCGCGAGAACGGCCCGCTGATTGCGCCCGCTGAGTGCCACGACGCGCCCGTCGACGACGACCTCGAGCGGCCCGAGCATCCGCAGCTCGAGCGCAGGACCGGGTGGCCCCGCCGGCGGTTCTGAGGTCCGCGGCGCCGTGAAGGTCGGGTGCAGCCCGTCGACGACGAGCTGGTGCAGGTGCTCCGGGCTCTCGAAGTCCTTGAGCGAGAACGAGCCGAGATCCTGAACCCGTGCGCCGGCGAGCTCGTGATCCACGAGCAGCGCGGCCGCCGCGTGCGAGAGGAGCACCTGGCCGCCGTGGGCGGCTGCGCAGATCCGCGCAGCGCGGTGCACCCCCAGCCCGACGTACCGCTCGGCGCTGCGCGTCGGCTCACCTGCATGGAGACCAATGCGCACCCGCACAGTCACCCCGGACGGCCATACGCCCTCCGCGAGGGCTCGTTGGATGTCGACCGCCGCGGCCGCGGCGTCGCGGACACGCGTGAAGGCGACGAAGAACGAGTCGCCCTGCGTGTCGACGACGACCCCCTCGTACGCCTCGAACGCGCTCCTCAGGATGCGGTCGTGTTCGTCCTGTAGCTCGGTGTAGCCGTCACCGAGCATGCGCACCAACGCTGTCGAGCCCTCGACGTCACTGAACAGCAGCGCGACGGTCCCGGCGGGCAGCCGAATATCGCCGCTCACGGCGTTTTCCGTCACGCGGTCATCATGAGTCCAAGCGGCGCCGGAATCCACCCGTGGCAGGGCTTCGATGAGCGCCGCGTTAGCCGGAGGTGACCGGTCGCGCGGGGTGTTTGCAATCCCGTTAGCCGGCCATGAGGTCGCGATGACCGGCGCGATTGCCGCGCGCTCCGAGCGTGGCGGCATGGCTACCACGCACCGCACCCACACTTGCGCCCGCCGCGCGTTGCGGCTCGGCGCCTGCGTCGCCCTCGTGGCGACCGCGCTCCTGATCCAGCCCTTCGAGCGTCCGGCCGTGGCCGGCGCGTCGAACCTCGCCGCAGCCGCGACGCGATCGACAAAGCGTCGCCTCCTACGGCTGGCCGGTGAAGCCGTTCTTCATGCCAGCACCCCGTTCGCGGGTTCTTCGGCGACCCCCGCATCGGCATGACTCCCCGCGGCATGACCCACACGTTCCACTTCGGCATCGACATCTCGTGCCCGAACGGGACAGCGGTGTACGCGACGCTCGACGGAGACGGCTCATCTCGAGTCCTTCCGGCCCGAGGTCGTCGCCGTCCGCAGCGCCGACCGGCGCGTCGAGCATCAGTACTGGCACATCCGCCCGGCTATCCGCCACGGGCAGCGCGTCGTCGCGTATCGGACGATCGTCGGGTACGTCGAGGCTCCCTGGGCGCACGTGCACTTCGCCGAGATGCGCGACGGCCGGTACGTGAACCCTCTGCGACCGGGCGCGCTCGGGCCCTTCGCCGACGACACGCGCCCTGTCATCCGCAACCTCAGGCTCGAGCGAGCAGGTCGCACGCTCGCCGGCCGGTCGCTGACCGGTGTCGTCGACCTCGTCGTCGAGGCGTCTCGACACGACGCCGCTCGCGGTGCCGGCGCCGTGGAACGACAAGCCGGTGACGCCCGCCACTCCTGCGCTGGCGTCTCGTTCGCAACGGACACGGTCACCAGGCCTGGTCGACGCCGTCGACGTCCGCGCGACGATCCCGTCGAACGACCGCTACGACGCCGTCTACGCCCGCTGGACGCGACAGAACAAGGCCTCGCGCCGCGGTCGCTACCGCTTCTACCTCGCCCACGGGCTTCGACGCGAGCGCGCTCGCCGCCGGCCGCTACGAGATCGAGGTCGAGGCGACCGACACCCGCGGGAACCGCACCGTGTCGCCGGCTTCCCGTCACGACCGGCTGAAGCGGCTTCAGACCTTCGCGACCGGGCCGCCGGCCGCGACGCTCGGGGCCGGCGTCGGCGGCGAGCTCTCCTCGAAGTTGGCACGGAAGCGCCGGCGAGTACCGCGCCTTGTCGTCGTACGCGTCCGGGTCGGCCCAGGTCGAGCGCGGGTCGAGCAGCGAGGTGTCGACGCCGGGCACGGCGACCGGCACGTCGAAGCCGAACACCGGGTCGACGCGAACCTCGACGCCTCGAGCTGCACCCGAGAGCGCGGCGCTCAGCAGCGCGCGCGTCGCGGCGATCGGCATGCGGTGGCCCTCACCGAACGGGCCGCCGGTCCAGCCCGTGTTCACGAGCCACACCGATCGAGCCGTGGACGTCGAGCTTCTCCCCGAGCATGCGCGCGTACACCGACGGGCGCTGCGGCAGGAACGGCGCTCCGAAGCAGGTGGAGAAGGTCGGCTGCGGCTCGGTGACGCCGATCTCGGTCCCGGCGAGCTTCGCGGTGAACCCGGTGAGGAACCAGAACAGCGCCTGCGCGCGCGAGAGCCGCGCGATCGGCGGGCAGGATGCCGAACGCGTCAGCGGTGAGAAAGACGACGTTGCGCCGGATGGCCCGCCATCTTCGCCGGCAGCGCGTGCGGGATCTGCTCCAGCGGGTAGGCGGCGCGCGTGTTCTCGGTCTTCGAGCCGTCGTCGAGATCGACCACTCCCGCGCTCGTCCATGACGACGTTCTCGAGGATCGTCCCGTAGCGTGCGCGTCGTGCGGTAGATGTCAGGCTCGGCCTCGGCGGAGAGGCGGATCACCTTCGCGTAGCAGCCACCCTCGATGTTGAAGACGCCGTTCACGCCCCAACCGTGCTCGTCGTCGCCGATCAGGCGCCGCGCCGGATCAGCCGAGAGCGTCGTCTTCCCGGTGCCCGAAAGGCCGAAGAAGACCGCCACGTCGCCGTCGTCGCCGACGTTGGCCGAGCAGTGCATCGGGAAGACATCCTCGAGCGGCAATCGGTCGTTCATGACCGTGAAGATCGACTTCTTGATCTCGCCCGCGTAGAAGGTGCCGCCGATCACGACCTCCGAGCGGGACGGGTGCAGCACCACGAACGTTCCGGTGCGCGTCCCGTCCCTCCTCGGGGCTCGCCTCGACGGCGGGCGCGTGCAGCACGAGCGCCTGCACCTCGTGCTCGATGAGCTCCTCCTCGGTCGGAGCGATGAACATCGTCTTCGCGAACAGCGCGTGGTACGGGTTGGCGGTGACGACCCGGACGCCGATGCGGTGCTGCGGGGTCTGCGCCGGCGAAGGCGTCCACCACGTACAGAGTCTCCTGTTCGTTCAGATAGGCGACGACCTTGGCGCGAAGCCCGTCGAAGTGTTCCTCGTCGAGCGGGTGGTTGACGCCCCCCACCAGATCCGGTCACGGGAGCCCTCCTCGTCCACGACGAACTTGTCCTGCGGCGAGCGGCCGGTGAAGCGGCCTGTGTCGACGGCGAGCGGGCCGCCCTCGGCGAGCCGGCCGTCGCCGCGTTCGATCGCGGCCGTGTAGAGCTGGGACGTGCTGGGGTTGTGGATGACCCGGCCGACCGGCTCCAGGCCGTGAAAGCCCCGTCCAGTCTCAGACGTCACGATGGCCACGGATAGGACCCTCCTGATCCGATCACGCGGGGCGCCTCCGACCCGCCGTGCGGAACGGTAGACGCTTTGGAGCCGACATGCAGTGACACACGGCTCGTAGGGTCGGATACACCCGGCCCGCGTCCCTCAGCTCGGTGTCGGCACGACGTCGTCGGCGTCGCGTGCCACGAGCGCCGCGTAGCGGCCGCCCGCCGCGATCAGCTCGTCATGGGTGCCGACTCTCCACCACGCTGCCGCCGTCGAGCACCACGATCTGGTCGGCGTCGCGCACTGTCGAGAGCCGGTGCGCGATCGCGATCGTCGTGCGCCCCGCCGACAGGCGCTCGAGCGCTTCCTGCACGGCACGCTCGGTCTGCGTGTCGAGCGATGAGGTCGCCTCGTCGAGGACGAGAATCGGCGGGTTGCGCAGCACCGTGCGCGCAATCGCGATGCGCTGCTTCTCGCCGCCGGAGAACCGGTAGCCGCGCTCGCCGACCATCGTGTCGTACCCCTCCGGGAGCGAGGAGATCAGCTCGTGGATCTGCGCCGCAGCTGCTGCCTCCTCGATCTCCTCGTCGCTCGCCTCCGGCCTGGCGAACCGAAGGTTCTCGCGCACCGTCGCGTGGAAGAGATAGGTCTCCTGCGAGACGACGCCGACCGCGGCGGCGAGGGATTCGAACGTGAGCTCGCGGATGTCCACCCCGTCGATCGACACGGTCCCTTCGGTCGCGTCGTAGAGGCGCGCCACGAGATATGCGCAGGTCGTCTTCCCGGAGCCCGTCTCACCGACGAGGGCGGTCGACGTCCCCGCGGGAACGGTGAACGACACATCCTGCAGCGTCCAGGCAGCGTCGTCGTAGCGAAACCAGACCCCGTCGAGGGCCACGTCGCCGCGCGGCGAGTCGATCGTGCGGGTGCCGTCGACGATGTCCACTTCCTCGTCGAGGTACTCGAAGATCCGGTCGAACAGCGCGAGCGAGCTCTGCACCTCGATCTGCACACCGAGCAGGCTGCCGATCGGGAAGAAGAGCCGCGTCTGGAGCGTCGTGAACGCGACCAGGGTGCCGATCGTGATCGTGTCGCTGCCGCGTGAGATCGTCCAGCCTGCAAACCAGTAGACGAGCGCCGGCATGACGGCGAAGGTCGTCTGGATGGCGGCCATCATCCAGCGACCGGTCATGCGCGAGCGCACCTCGAGGTCGGCCAGGCGACCCGACTCGCGCTCGAACCGCAGGGCCAGATCGTCCGCCCGGCCCATCGTCTTCCCGAGCAGGATCCCCGACACCGAGAGCGACTCCTGCACGATCGAGGAGACGTCCGCGAGCGACGCCTGCCGCTCGGCAGTCACCTTCTTGCGCTGCTCGCCGACGCGCTTCGTGAGCCAGACGAACAGCGGGAGCAGCGCGAGCGCGAACGCCGCCAGCCGCCAGTCGAGCAGCAGCATCGCAACCACCGTGGCGAGCACCGTGGTCACGTTCGACAGCACCGAGGTGGCGGTCGAGGTGACGACGTTCTCGATGCCGCCGATGTCGTTCGCGATCCGGCTCTGCACCTCGCCGGTGCGGGTGCGGGTGAAGAACGCGAGCGAGAGCCGCTGCAGGTGCCGGTACACCTGCGTGCGCAGGTCGTGCATCACGCTCTGCCCGACCTGGTTGGAGAGGAGCGTCTGCCAGACGCCGAGCACGCCCGTGATGATCGGGATCGCGACCATGCCCGCCACGAGGACGGTGAGCAGCCTCATGTTCTCCTCGGGGATGGCGACGTCGAGCACCTCGCGCAGGAGGAACGGCGACACGACGCCGATCGCGGCGGAGAAGACGATCAGCGCCGAGACGGAGCCGAGCCGCGCCTTGTACGGCCGGAAGAGCCGCACGATGCGGCGCGCGTTGGCCTTCCGCACCGCAGGGTCGGACGGGCGCGCAGGCGGGCCATCGTTCGTGGCGCGGCTCCCAGCGTCGTCCGGGCATCAGGACGAGTTTGCCTGCGGCGGCTCAGTCGAGGCCGAGCGCGATGCGGAGCGCATCGTCGAGGCGGCGTATCGCCTCGGGACCGAGCGAGCCGCGGTATCGATCGAGCGAAGACTTCGGCACGGTGTAGATGTTGTCGCAGTTGATGACGCAGTCGCGAGCGAGACCTTCCGGCTCCCCTATCAGTACCTCTGTCGGGATCCCGCGCACTCTGCTCGTGACGACTGCGACGCAGACACGTTTGAGGACGGGAATCGCCTGCTCGCGCGTGAGCACGACCACCGGGTGCCGGCCGGCCGCCAGCTCTCCGTCATAGACGTCACCGCGGTTCAGAGCGGGTCCTGACCCTTCTCTTCCTCCGCGACGAGCTCTGCAAACAAAGCAAGCCCCACCTGTCCGATCCAGTCTTCTTGCGGATACTTCCCGTACCCACGCCGGTACGCCTCCACGATCTCCTGCTCGCGCAACTCCTTGAGGAGCATGTCGACAGCCTGCCGGATGGCGTCGCTCCGACTCTCGAAGGCACCGCGCGCAACGGCCTCGTCGAGCGCCTTTGCATCCTCTGTTGGGATACGAACTGGGATTTGAACTGTCATACGCTTTCTCGCCACAGGATACCCCCTCTCGCCGACCCCGGCAAGATGCCCGATCGAGGCGCGTCCTGCCGGGCTAGAGGGCCTCGACCGCGTCGCGCATCCGCTCGGTCAGCTCGCGCGCAGACGCGATCGTCGGCCTCGCGCGCTCGACCGGGATCGGCGCGCCGATGGCGACGTGCAGCGGTGGGAAGCGGACGCGCCGTCCCGCCAGGGCGCGATCGGAGTCGAACAGCCGCACGGGGAGGACCGGCACGCCGGCATGCAGCGCGATCTTCGCGGCGCCGCGAAACCACGGGCCGTCGTAGCGCACCGTGCCACCGGGAAAGATCGCGACGGCTTCCCCCTCCTCGACGAGGCGGACGCCGGTGTCGATCGCGGAGCGGTCGCCCCGGCCGCGGCCCACCGGAAACCCGCCCATCGCCTCGACCCCCCACCCCACCGGGCGCCAGCGCCACAGCTCCTCCTTCGACATGAAGCGCAGCGGTCGCGGCACCGCAGCGCCGAGGACGAACGGATCGAGCGCGGACAGGTGGTTCGCGACGACAACCAGCCCTCCGCGCCGCGGCACGAGCTCTCCCCCGACAACCTCCATGCGGTAGGCGGCGCGGAACACGCCGGGGAGCCACGGAAAGGCGAGCTCGTAGAGGTTCAGGACGCCCCCCGGCTCTCGGAGCTCGCGTAGCGCTCGACCGCGGCGGCGGTATGCGCTACCCACGATCGCCAGCGCGGCAGGCGGACGAGCTTCCCGGACGGGCCGCGTACCGCGCACCCGTGCAGACCGCGTCGGATCAGCTGGTAGGTACCGGTTGCACCCGCGGCGAGCGCACGCTCGAATCCGGCGCGTGAGTGCTGCGCGCTGACGCCCGGGATGCCCGGAAGGTGGCGATCCCAGGCGCCGTGCACCACGTCGAACCGCTTGCCGCGCACGGTGTCGACCGGCAGGCGCTCCGGGTATCCACGGGGCGAGGCCCAGCAGAGCTGCGACCGCCTCGTGGTCTGCGGCGGCGATCGACACGGCGCCGCCCATCGAAAAGCCGATCAGCAATGCAGAGGCCGCGCCCTGTTCGACAGCGAGGTCGAGCGCCGCCCGCGCGTCCGCGACGCAGGACGGCAGCTCGTTCCACGTCTTGATCCGGTAGCGAACCTCGATGAGCGTCACGCCGGGTGCGCGCGGCGCGAGCTCGTCGGCGAGCAGCTCGCTCGTCGCGCTCCAGGTGCCGGGCACGGCCCGCGCCGTGCCGCCGTTGACGAGCACGACCGCGAGCCGCGACCCCTCGTTTCGCAGCCGGGCGTCTGCGCCGGTCGGGAGCGGGACGACGCGCAAGCTCATCGAGACGCCGCCGGCAGGCAGTCTCGGGCCACGCGGGCGGTCTCCTCGGCGCGCGCGGCGTACCCCTCCGGAGAGCCGTGGACGCCGTCGCCGATGAGCCACTCGGGGTGCTCCTCCACCATCTCGTGCCATTTGACGAGCTGCAGCGCGCGGTTTGCGCCGGCCTCGTCGGCGAGCACCTCGTTGAAGGCTGCGTTGGCCCCGTCCCGCCAGATGGTGGCCCACACCACGCAGCGACCCGAGCCGGCGAGCGAGAGAAGCTCGCGCACGTCCGCGCGAAATGCGTCCGGGTCCTCCTGCGGATCGTTCGTGCCGAGGCTGACGACCACCACCGACCCGAGCTCGGAGCCGATGCCGGCGAGTGCCGCGATCCCGGCGTCGCTGCCGCGACCGACCTCGTCGTCCATCTCGATGCGCCAGCCCGCGAGCTGCTCCTCGAGATACGGCTCCACGCCGACGTTCAGCGAGTCCCCGACCATCGTCAACGAGCCCGTGCGCTTCGCGGGCGTGTCGTCGCCACGCCGGACGACGACCGCCGCGGCCGCGACGGCGACGGCAACGAAGGCGAGCACGATGACGAGCCGCATCCGCGCATGGTGCCCACGAGGGGACTGTCCCCGCAGGGGACTGTCCCCGCAGGGCGACTGTCCCCGCACGGGCACAAGGGGACTGTCCCCGCAGGGGACTGTCCCCTCCTCGCCCCCTCGTCGGAGCAGGACGCCGGTACCGGGAGCGCGAACCCGTGGCTGTGACTGCGAGCGGCGCAATCGAGCGCTTCCTCACCGGGCCGAGGCTGAGCGACGCCACGCGCCGGGCCTACCGCTCGGACCTGCGTGACTTCACGCGATGGCTCGACTCGCGCTCGCTGAGCTTCGAGGAGGTCGACACGCGCGCACTCGCGGCGTACACGTCGGAGCTCGGCCGCGGCCGGCGCGGGCTGGCGCCTGCGACCATCGCGCGCCGGCTGGCGGCGGTGCGCTCGTTCCTGGGCGCCACGCTTGGCCCCGACCGTGTCCCCGAGGCGGCGCTGTCACCGCGACGGCCACGACGGCTTCCCGAAGCGCCGAAGGTGGCCGAGGTCGAGGAGCTCGTCGACGGCGTGAGCGGCGACGGGACGCTGGCCATCCGGAACCGCGCCCTGCTCGAGCTCGTCTACTCGTGCGGGTTGCGTGCCGCCGAAGCGGTCGGTCTCGATCTCGTCGACGTGGACTTCGAGCAAGAGGCGGTACATGTCCGCGGCAAGGGTGGAAAGGAGCGGGTGGTGCCACTCGGCGAGCAGGCCGCCCGTGACGTGGCCGTCTACCTGCGCGACGCAAGGCCGACTCTGGCAAGAGGTGCCTGCGACGCGGTCTTCCTCTCGGTGCGCGGGCGCCGCCTCGACACGAGCACGTTACGGCGGCTCGTCCGGAACCCGCACCGGCTGCGCCACGCCTACGCCACCCATCTGCTCGAGGGAGGCGCCGACCTGCGCACGATCCAGGAGCTGCTCGGCCACAGCTCGTTGTCGACGACGCAGATCTACAGCCATGTCGACTCAAAGCGCCTGCGGCGCGTGTACGACCGCGCGCACCCGCGATCGTAGGGCCAGCTATATCTCGCCTGGCATGCGCAGGGCTGCCCTCACCGTCGTCACGGTCGTCGTCGCGGTGCTCGTGCCGCTCCTGCTCGTCACGACCGCGCTTCGCATCGTCGCGAACGACTGGATCGTCTCGTTCGAGTACGACCACGGCGGCGTGCCCGCCGACCGCTACGGCCTGACGCGTGACCAGCGTGGAGAGCTGGCGCGCCTTGGTCTCGACTCGATACGGCCCGGTGGTCGCGGTATCGCACTGCTCGAGGAGGCGCGCCTACCGGACGGCGAGGCAGCCTTCGGCCCTCGCGAGCTTGAGCACATGCAGGACGTGCGCGACGCCGTCGGGCTCGCCTTCACGGTGCAGCTGGTGGCTCTGCTCGTCGTGCTGGTGCTGCTGCTGGCGCTCGCCTGGCGACCGGCGACCCGCCGCGCCGTCCCCCGAGGTGTGCAGATCGGCTCGGGCGCGACCCTGGGGGTCGCCGCGCTGCTCGGCGCCGTGATGCTGTTCGCCTGGGACGGCTTCTTCGTGCGCTTCCACGAGATCTTCTTCGAGGGGGACACCTGGCAGTTCTCACGCACCGACACGCTGTTGCGCCTGTACCCGGACGAGTTCTGGGTCGGCGTGGCCGCGTGGATCGCCGGGATCACGGTCGTCCTGGCTCTCGTGCTCGCCGTCGCGTCGACCCTTGTTCTGCGGCGAATGCGAGAGCCAACGAGCACGCAGGGCTAGTGCAGGTGACCGCGAATCCATCTGCCGTGCCCGAGACCGCCGACCAGGACGTCGAGGGCTTCCTCCTGCTCATCGCCGCGCAGCGCTCCCCGCGCACCGTCGACGCCTACCGACGTGACCTCTCGGCGCTGGCGGCCTTCCTCGAGTCGCCGGTCTCTGACGTCACGACCGACGAGCTCGAGCGCTGGCTCGCCTCGATGCGGGCGGATGGGCTGGCGGCGTCGACCATCTCACGGCGTCTTGCGGCAGTGCGCTCGTTCTTCCGCCACCAGGTGCTGCTCGGAGCCCGCGCCGACAACCCGGCCGCGGCGATCAAGCCGCCGCGGCGCCCGCGGTCGCTGCCGCGCACGCTCTCCCCGGGCGAGACCGAGCGGCTGATCGAGGCGGCGAACGGGACGATGCCGCGCACGATGCGCGACCGCGCGCTCGTCGAGCTGCTCTACGGCGCCGGCCTGCGCGTCTCGGAGGCGCTCGGTTTGCAGAAGGCGTCCGTCGACCTCGACGAGCGGATCGTCCGCGTGCTGGGCAAGGGCGGCAAGGAGCGCATCGTCCCGCTCGGCCGGCCCGCGGCCGAAGCTGTGCGGCGCTACCTCGCGCTCGGGCGGCCGCACCTCGACCGGCGCCACCGGCCCGACCTGTTCCTCAACGCGCGCGGCGGCGCCCTCACCCGGGCAGGGGCGTTCCTGCTCCTGAGACGGCTCGCAGAGAAGGCCGGGCTCGAGCCCGAGCGCGTGCACCCGCACCTGCTGCGTCACTCGTTCGCCACGCATCTCCTCGAGGGCGGCGCCGACCTGCGCAGCGTCCAGGAGATGCTGGGCCACGCCGACCTCTCGACGACCGAGCGTTACACGCACGTCTCGGACAAGCGCCGGCGGGAGACGTACTTCGCCGCGCACCCGCACGCGCGGCGGCATCCCGCCCCAAACGACGCGGGCCGGTAGCCGGGCCCGTCAACCGCGACCGCGTGCTCACGTCGTGCGCTGCGTCCGTCCCCAGGTCTTGATCTGGCCATGACCGCCCTCCCGACCGTCGGCGACCATGTGGTGCATGAGCGGACCGGAGACGAGCTCGTGCTGGTGCACCTGAAGACGAACCAGATCTACGTGTTGAACGAGTCGGCGGCGCGGTTCTGGGAGCTGCTCGCGGCGGGTGGCTCGAGGGACGAGATCAAGGCGACGATGGTGGCCGAGTTCGACGTCGCGCCGGAACTGCTCGACGGCGACATCCAGCGACTGCTCGCCGACCTCGCGGTGGCGGGCCTGGTCGAGCCGGTCTGACGTGCTGTACGGCTGGCTCCTACGCTGCGATCCGGGCGAAGGGCACTTCGAGCTCGAGATCGGCTCCGGTGCCGTCGAGGCGCAGATCGACGGAGCCACAGTCGTGAGCGCCGGTGCGCGGCTCGAGCCCGGAGCCGATGTCGCAGAGCCTCCTTCGACCGCCACGGCAACCGCAGTGTGGAACGCCGACTCGCGAACGTTGCGCCTCGTGCGCGACCGAACAGGTCTCCACCCGCTCTTCCACGCGTGGGTGGGAGCGACGCTCGTAGCCTCGACCGACCTGCGCGCGCTGCTGCGTGAGCCGGGCGTGTCGCGTACGCCGAACGCCGCGGCGGTCGCCGAGTGGCTTCTCGAACGGTCCGGCCCGCCGGACGAGACGCTGCTACAGGCGGTGCGCCGGGTGCCCGCGGGGCATGTGCTGACGGTCGAGCAGGCCGGGGAGACGTCTGCGCGCCGCTGGGCGCCCCCCACTCCCGGCACGCACGACGCCGCTGCGGCGGATGGGCTCGGAGACGTCCTCGAGGCAGCCGTGCGGAAGACGCTCGACACGCCCGCCGCAGTCTTTCTCTCGGGTGGCATCGACTCCGCGGCGGTGGCTGTAGCGGCGGTCACGATCTCGCGGGAGCAGGGATACGCGTCACCGCTGGCGCTGTGTGCCGACATCGCCAGCCCTACCGAGGTCAGGATGCAGCGCCTCGTGAGCGACCGGCTCGGGCTCGGGCGCGTCGAGCGCCAGTTCACGCCCGAGCCGGCGTCGCCGGTGCGCGCACTCGAGCTCGCGCGTACTGCAGTGTGGCCGGCACAGGCGGCCTGGTGGCAGGTAGGCGTCGACCTGGTCGACGACGCGCTCACGCGTGGGCACTCGGTCCTCCTCGACGGCTTGGGCGGAGACGCGGTCCTCGATCCGGGGCTCGAGCCACCGGCGCGGCTGCTGCGCCGGCGTCGTCTCCGCGCGCTTGGCGACGTGACCGGCCCACGAGAGTCGTTGCCGCGCTGGATCGCCGACCCGGAGTTGCGCGTCGAGCTCGAGGAGCGAGCGGCGTCTGCCGCCGCCGACGACCTCCTCGACCCCTTCATGGCCGCGGGTATCGAGGCGTCGTTCCTGGCGGGGGCGGAGGGCGGCTATCGGCTTGCGCATCCGTTTCTCGACGCGGACGTCGTCGCACTCGTGCGCGGGCTGGCCGACGAGGAGCCCGACCGTGGCGGCGAGCCGACGAGCCCCTTGCGTACGTACCTGCGTGTCCCACTCCCACCCGACCTCTCCTTCCACTGGGCACGTCCTCCCGTCGCCACGGACATCCCCGAGGAGTTGTTGCGCCTGCAGCGGCGTGACCTGGAGGCGACCCTCCGGGGGACGCCGATCCTGGAAGGGCTCGGCATCACGCAGCCGAACGTCACCGACTCCGACATCAGCGTGACCGTCGAGTGGCTCGTGCTCGCCATGGAGCAGTGGCTCGAAGCGGTGCTGAGTGGAGAAGACCATGTGGCGCCGACTCGTGACGATCGCGTGGTGCTCGTCGAGGAGGACGACGTGGTGTTGGTCGAGGAGCCCTCAGTCGAGTCACCGAGCCCCATCGTCGAGGACAGGCGCGCCTGGCAGCAGCCGGCGGTGCGCCATGCGGGCGATGTCAGGATCGCCTCAGCCCGCAGGCCGTCTCGCGCGCGCGACCACGGGAGTACGCCACCCACCATCGACGGGACGCCGATCACGCGCGCCTTCACCGGGCCTGGCCTTGATGTCCCGGCGTTGGCGATCGGCCAGCTGGACGTTCCGTCCGTCCGCACGACGGACGGCCCGGTGGTTCGCTGGGAGACGCACACCGGTCAGGAGCTCTTCGGCTATCAGGCTGACGGCTGGGAGTGGATCTCCGTACCGGGAGTGGCGACGTTCCGGTTCGGAACGAGCGGTGAGGTGGTCGCCGTGCCGGAAGGCACGCGAGACGACGCCGTGGACGACACGTGGCTGCGCTCCGTGTTGCCCCTCGTGGTGCAGGCTCGCGGCACCGAGGTGCTGCGTGCCAGCGCAGTCGTCACCGACGGGCTCGTGGTCGCGCTCTTCGGAGCCTCGGGCTCGGGCAAGTCGACCTTGGCCGCGTCGCTGGCCCGGCACGGGCTCGAGATTGCGGCCGACGACGCGCTGCCCGTGACGGTCGGCCCCGGCGGAGTTTGCACGACCTCTCTTCGTCCGCCGCCGAAGCTCGACGCGACGCACGACGCGGGAATGGAGCCGCGTCCACTTGCGGCGCTGATCCTCCTCGACCCGCACGAACACGAGCTGCCCGGGCTGCCGGCTTTCGATCAGCTCTCGCCTGCGGACGCCTTCACCGCGCTCGTGCCGTACGCGTACGCGCACGCGTTCGAGGAGGGCAAGAGGGCTCTCGTCACCACGTATCTCGAGCTTGCGCGCCGCGTGCCGACCTTCCGGCTCTCGTACGTCCAGCGGCTCGACCGCGTCGACGAGACAGTCGCCGCGATCCTCGGGCTGACCGGGTCGTGACGACCGCTCGCAACGATCCGTAGCCACCGACCGCTCCCGACCAGCGCGGATGCCGTGAAGGTCGACGACCGATCACTAGGCAAGGGCGATCGCCCGGATCCGCTCGATGAAGCGCTCTTCGGAGAACGAAGCGGCATGGAAACGGATTGTGTTCGCGTCCCACTGATGCGTGGCGAGACGCTCGATCGCGGTGGCGATCGCCCTGGGTTCCGGTGAGTCGAAGAAGACGCCTGTCACGTCCGGCACGACCGTGTCGAGGAATCCGCCCCACCGAAGAGTGGCGGCGGGCTTGCCGAAGCCCGCGGCCTCGACCGGGGTGAGGCCGAAATCCTCCCGCGAGGCGGCCATCAGCCCTGCGCAGTTGGCATACAGCCACCGCAGCTCCGCGTCGTTCACCTGGTCGACGAAGCGCACGTTGGCGGAGCGATCGGTTCCCAGCCGTGCGCCGTTCTGGCCCGTCGCCGACGACGACGAGCCGTCGGTCGGGCAGCAGGCGAAACGCGTCGACGATCTGCGCGACGTTCTTGTACGGCAGCAGACGAGAGACGGTCAGGAAGAAACCGGCGTCGACGCCTGGGACAGGCTCGGCGATGGACCTGTCAGCCTCAGACCGACTGGCGGGCAAGACGACCTCGGCCTCGATCCCGTACACGTCGCGTATCTGCGACGCGATGAAGGTCGAGATTCGCGAGGTAGGTGTCGGCGCGCGGCGGCCGCCCGCTGATCGAAGCGCCGCAAGAGCGGGTCGAGCGCACGGAGGCCGACGCGACGGCGCACGACGGGTGGGCGCCGAGATAGTCCGTCCCGGCGGTACAGCCACTTCGCCGGCGAGTAGCAGTACACGACCTTCCGACCGTCGGTCCTGAATGCCGTGCGCCCAGCCGCTCGAGCTGCAGACGACGACGTCCGCGTCGACCCGCGAGGTTCTGAACGCGAGCGGCAGAAGCGGCAGTGCAGTCGGTGCCGCCGGCGAAGTGGGCCGAGACGGTCGAGCCAGCAGCGTGCGCACGTCATGCTCGCGAAACGCGGCAGAACGTCGAGTCAGAGTCGTAGAACGACGTGTACACCGGCGCGTCGGGGAACGCTCGGCACAGCGAGAGCACGGCGCGCTCCGCGCCGCCGCGCTGGGTGAGGTAGTCGTGAACGATCGCGACGCGCGGCCGGACGGAGGCCGCCGAAGAGCCGCTGTCGTCGCGTTGCGGGGCGTTCACACGCGTCAGCCTAGATTCGATCTCTCCCTCGGCGGCTCTCGAGCCAAGTCGGAGGAGATGCCTCGTGTCGTTTCGATGTCAGCGTTGTGCGGGTCCCGTACAACGAGATTGCGGAGACGAGCCGGATTTCCGCTGGCCTGCCACGGGCTGTGAGCACGCTGTACTGTGACGCTTGCTCGCGCGACGAGGGATTCGGACGACCTTTGTGATCGGCGCCAAACCAGAGCCCGAATTCGAAGCTCACGCTTCGATCGAGTGCGGAGGAGTACCGCTCCTGCCTCCGAGCGAGATGGCGGGCGGCCGTCTCCTGGAGACGTAGCGTGAGTCACTCGGACGTCGAGGGCGTCCGCCTGGAGGGGGTCACCAAACAATGGGGCGACAACCTCGTTCTGGACGACGTCGACCTCGACATCAGCCCCGGCACGGTGACCGGAGTGGTCGGGGACAACGGCGCAGGTAAGACGACGCTGCTGCGCATCGCTTGCGGGATGGTCATCCCCGAGCGCGGCTCCGTGCGGTTCCGCGGCGCCGACATCGAGCGCGAGCGGGCCTCCTATCAACGGGCGATCGGGCTCCTGTCAGCCGGAGACCGTGGCCTCTACGCGCGGCTCACGGTCCGTCAGAACCTTTCCTTCTGCAGCGGCCTCGCCGGGCTGTCGCGCCGGCATCGCGCGCGCCGGATCTCCGAGGTGCTGTCCGAGTTCGACCTCGACGAACTCGCGCAGCGCCGGGTCGAACGGCTCTCGATGGGCCAGCGCCAGCGCGTCCGGCTCGCCGCGACGTTCCTCCACGAGCCGCTGATCGTATTCCTGGACGAGCCCAGGACGAGCCTCGACGAGACGGGCGTTTCGCTTCTCGCCGGGGCGCTGGACCGGCTCGCCGGCCGGGGCGGCGCCGCACTGTGGGTCTCGCTCGAGCCCGACGAGCCGCTCGTGACCGACCTGCGGCGGCTCAGCGCCGGGCGATTGCAGCGCGTCGACCGGAACGGTGCGGAATCCGAGGCCGACCTGCCGCCGGTGCCCGCATCGTGATCACGCAGCTTCGACCGGCGCTTGCGGTGCTCGAGCGGGACTTCCTGGTGGCAACCAGCTACCGGGGGCGGTTCCTGACCGGGTTGGTTGGCGGTTTCGCCAACATCGCCATCTTCTATTACATCTCCCGCCTCGTCCGGCTGGAGAACTCGTTCTCCTCCGACGAGTACTTCGCCTTCGTCACCATCGGCGTGCTGATCTTCACGGTCGTCTCCGCAACGCTGACGACGCCCCACATGGCGCTGCGTCAAGAGCTCGTGGCCGGTACGTTCGAACGGCTCCTGCTCGCGCCGGGAGGAACGATCGCGAGCATCGTCTCGCTGCTGCTGTTCCCGGCGCTGTACGCGCTGCTCACCGTGATGGCGATGCTGGTGTTTGCGGCAGTCGTGTTCGGCCTTGCGCTGCAGTGGTCCACGGTCCCGCTCGCCGTGCCGCTGGCGCTGCTCGCGATCGTCGCGTTCGCACCGTTCGGGATCCTGCTTCAGGCGAGCGTGGTCATCGGCAAGAAGGCCCCTCCCGGCGCGGGCTACCTGATCGTCGGGATCGCGCTGATTTCCGGGCTCTACTTCCCGGTCGCGCTGTTGCCGGGGTGGGTGCGGTGGATGTCCGAGGTGCAGCCGTTCACTCCGGCCGTCGATCTCCTCCGCTGGTCGCTCGTGGGCCAGCCGCTCGCGGACCCGGCCTGGCTGGAGGTGGCGAAGCTCGCAGGCTTCGCCGTCGTCATGGTGCCCGTCGCGATCGTGGTGATGGCCGCAATGCTCCGCCAGAGTCGGCGACGCGGCACGATCCTGGAGTTCTGAGCGTGCGAGCGCCGCAGCTCAGCACTCCCGGCGCTCGGGAAACGAGAGCTTGATGCTCAAAGGGGTGTTCAGCCGAGCCGGCGCTGCCCTCGACCGCGTGCACACCGAAGGGCTCGAGCACGTGGTGCGGGGCCCGCTGGCGATCGCCTTCGACCCGGCACCCGCCGCCGCCTGGGCCGACGTCGACGACGTCACCTGCGTCTTGAGCGGCTACCTGTACGACCCTTCCGGCCTCGCACGAGAGCTGGATGTCGACGGCGGGAACCCGGCCGAGCTCGTCGCTCGCGCCTACCGGCGCTCCGGCGAGGAGATCCTCACCGAGCTCCGCGGACGGTACGCGCTCGCACTGTGGGACGGCCGGAGCCAGCGCGGTCTGCTTGCCTGCGACCTGCTCGCGATGGAGCCGCTCTTCTATTGGCGCGGGACCGGCCGGCTCGCGTTCGCGAGCGAGCTGAAGGACCTGTTCTCGGTGCTCCCGGCCACGCCCGGACCAGACTCGACCGCGTTCGCCGGCTGGCTGGGAGGTGGGTCGTGCCCCTCTGACCGCACGCTGTACGACGGCGTGGCCCGACTGCCCCCGGGCCGGCTGGTCGAGCTCGGCGCCAAGGCGGGCGAGCAGCGCCGGTACTGGCGGCCTCGCTACCAGGGGACCATGAGCGGGACGCGGGACGAGCTGGCCGAGGGCCTGCGGGCCGAGATCGAGCGCTCGGTCGGGCGCAGGCTCTCGCCACGGCTCTCGGGCGTGGTGCTCAGCGGCGGTCTCGACTCGTCGATCGTCACCGCCATCGCGTCCCGCCAGCGCGAGCCTGGCACGCAGCTGCGGACGTACTCCGCAGTGTTCCCCGGCGAGTCGTTCGACGAGGGCTGGAAGGTCCAGCGCCTCACCGAGTCCCTGGGGATCGAGCCGGCCACCTTCAAGGTCGAACCCCAGGGTGCGCTGTGGCTCGCTCTCAAGCACGTCGAGCGGTGGGGTCTGCCGTTGTTGGGCGCCGGCGGCCTGGTCGAGAGCGCGATCATGAACGAGGCTGCACGCGAGGGCGTCGAGGTCATGCTGGACGGGCAGACAGGCGACGAGACGCTCGGGTTCGCGCCGTATCTCCTCTCGGACCTGCTCCGACACGGGCGCCTGATCGCCGCGCTTCGGCTCACCGGCCGCTGGCCGCTCGGCCGCCCGGCAACTCCTCGGGAGCGCCGGTGGGCGCTCACGTACATCGGGGTGAAGGGCGCCCTCCCGTACGGGCTACGGAACGCCAGAAAGCGCCTGAGCGGTCGGGACGGCGACGGCGGGCCGCTGTGGCTCTCCCCGGCGCGGCGGGCCGCCTTCGCAAAGCAGCAGGACCCGTGGGCCTGGAAACACGGCTCGTCCGGCCCGCGCTGGTGGCGCTACCTCAGCGACCGGCTCGTCGAGGGCCCCAACCGCGAGCTGCGCATCGACTACCTCCGTCACCGGGCCGCCGCCGGCGTCGTCAACGACTCGCCGCTGTACGACTTCGACCTCATCGACTACTGCTTGAGGCTCCCGCCGGAGCTCGCGTTCGCGTCGGAGCACACGCGTCCTCTGGCCCGACACGCGATGCGCGATCTGATCCCGGACGAGGTGAGGCTCAGCAACCAGAAGGCGGACTTCTCGTCCTTCTGCTTCGAGATCCTCACGAACGCGGACGCACCGGGCATCGAGCGCCTCCTCGACCGCCCCCGACCCGGAGATCGGCGCATACGCGGACATGGAGTGGGTGCGGCACCGCTGGCTCCACGACCGGCCGGCACCGGGCAGATACACCGGGCCGTGGGGCACGGTGATCTGGCGTCTCATCGCCGGCGAGTGCTGGCTGCGCGCACAGGCCGACCCCGGCTTCGTGGACGACATGCTGGCCCAGACGGACGTCCGTGCGCCCTCGGTGCACCGCGTCTGACGCGCCGAGATTCGTACTTTTTTCCACCTAGACCGGCACTTTTTTCGTCTTGCGGACACCTGACGCCCAATCTAGGGTTTTCCCTACGAGGTTCTGCGACATCAACCGACAGGAGAGCGAGATGGAGAGCCACGAGAAGGAAGTGCCGGAGTACGAGGAGAAGGTCGAGTGCCGGAGTACGAGCGCCCTACGCGTCGTCGACTACGGAACGCTCGTCGACATTACGCGCGCCGGTACTTTCGAGAACGCGGACGTGCCGATGGGCAACGACGGCACGGCGTTCTCGCCTGCTTGACGAGCGCGGAGCAGCTTCCGCTGTCGCTTCGACCAGACCGCCGGCCCGAGCCGCGAGCTCGGCTGGCCGGGATCGCGCACGTGCTCGAGCCGAGTCGCAGTCAAATCTCCACGAGCCGGGTGAACTCGCCTTCACTCGGGTGGCAGTAGCGGGGTGCCCCCGCTCTCGACCCAGGCGTGCGCACCGAATTCGGGCTCGGCTTTGACACCGATGACGAGCGATGACGTGATTCCTCGCCGCGCGAGGAGGCTCGTGAGCACAAGCGACCGGATGAGGCACCGAGCGTCTGCGGGCAGCACGCCGAGCGTCTTTCCCACGGCTCGTCCCAGTCTCAGCCCTGACCAGTTTCTCGGCTCGATCGTCTTCGAGTGGGCCTTCAGGCGGCGGAGCAGTTGCACGAAGCATCTCGACCGTTTCGGGGACACTTTTCCCGCGGGCAAGTGTCCATCTGATTCGGACATAGGTCGCCACGACTTCGCCTGCGAGGCTGAGCTTCTGCACCGGAGACAGGGGCCCTGTCAGTTCCTCGATCGCTGCCGCGAGTTTCAAGCGCGTACGTCCTGGTCGCGTGCTTCCTGCGCATGCGCTTCCACATGGGCGGCGACCCGGCGGGCGTCGAAGGTCGCCGGCACCACGACTTCGAACACGTCAACGCATTCGGCAATGAGGGCGCATGCCTCGAGCTGACGGGTCAGATAATCCGGCCTGCGAACGAAGTTCACAAAAGCGCTGCCGAGAAGGCGGCCAGGTTCGACGGCCCGACACCGCTCGATGGAGAAGCGCTCGGCTTGCCCGTCGCGCCGCAGGAAGTACACGGCCGTGAGCGGCAGCGGTCGCTGCGCAACCTCGAGCGCGAAGTGAGACTTGTCACTGCGCCCGAGGCGCCGTCCCAACCGAACGCGCCCCTCGGGTGACATGGCCTGGAACTCCGCCTCATCGATGCTCGCCATGCCTGCCCCCGGATGCGCCAGGAGCCCACCTGGGACGGGCTCGACGGCGAGCGCGTCGTCGGTCAGGAGGGACGCCCCTCGCGCGACCAGGTGCGCCGCCACAGATGTCTTGCCGGTGCCCGACGGCGCGAGGAACGCGAACGCGCGGCCGCCGAGAGCGACCGCGCTCGCATGAAGGAGCGAGAGCCCCTGAAGCGCAGCAGCGAGGGGCAGCACTTGAGCGAACAGCAGGCGCTGCCAGCGCCAGGCCGGAACGCTTGGCAGGGCGGAATAGAGCGTCGTACCGTCGCTGGAGACGATGTGTCTGCCGTGTCGAGGCGCATAGATGCGGTAGCCCACGTTGTCAGCGCGTTCAACGCTCATCATCAGACGGCCGTCCGCGAACCGTCGGTCGATGATGGACTCGACCGGGGACGCCACGCCACTGTCGTTCGAGCTCGACCGCCGACACCAACGTACACCGTCGTCAGACGGCCTGTCGACGCCCCGTTCGCCTCGGGGATGCCCAGCACGGGCGATTGCGCCACCACCTCGATACCGAATGCACGTCCCCGCCAGCGATCATCCCGCGTGGCAGCACCACGTGGGGAGCGCCGCTCGTCAGCCTCACCCACCGTCGTTCAGTTCGAGCAGCCCCCGCTCGAGTAGCTGTGAGCAGAGGTCACAGAGGTCATCCTCGATCTCTTGTCGGCCAATGCCGTACTCGACCGCGAGGTCGGCTGCTGCGTCCCCGACGGTCGGACTGCGCTCCAGAGCCTCCAGCATCCGCGCCCCGGTCGGATTCAGGCCGTGATACATGCCCGTCTTGAGATTCAACATGACAGTCTCCGTGGCGAACGCCCGGTGCACGACGTGTTGAGGAACCACCAGTGAGGAGCTGAGCAGCGACGCGCGAGCTTCGGGATCTGACGGCCGCAATGATCCCCCTCCCCCGGTTCTCAGTACTCACGGTTCACGTTCTCGGAACCCGATGATCGTACCTCGTGGCTGCGACGACCGTCCTCACCGTCTCGACCATGGCGCAGCGGAGGCTAGCGGGCAGCATCCACAGGCCCGAGCCGCTCGTGTTCCTCCGAGATCGCAAGGATTCCCGTGCCGAGCCCGGTGTCGGGGTCGAGGATCATCGCGGTGGCCTCGTTGCGAGAGCGGACACCGAGCTTCGAGAATGTCGACGACAGGTGACTCTTCACCGTGCTCTCCGCGAGCGAGAGCTTGTGCCGCGATTTCACCGTTCGAGAAGCCCAGCACGACCATTCCGAGAATCTGCTTCTCGCGTGTCGACAGCGTCGGTCTGGCGACGATGTCCCGGGCGCCGCGCGGCAGGGACAATTGCCCGGCACAGACTCCGCGGACGGCAGCCGGAAGGCACGCCTCGAGCTCGTCGTCGAGGACGAAGCCGTCCACGCCGGCTGCAAGCGCGAGCCGCATGGTGCGCCGGTCGGACGCCGCGGAAATCACGACGACGGGTGTTCCGCCCGCTTGCTCGACTATCGCGCGCAAGTCGTCCGCACTCGAGTCCGCGCGATGCAGGTCGACCACCACCGCGTCGCAGCGTGCGCGTGCCGGTTCCTGCGAGGTTCCGTACCGCGCAGCTTGTTCGGCAACGTCGATCCCGTCGCGCTCGAGCGCCGAGACGATGCGTCGCCTACGACTGGCCGAGGCATTCAGGATTTCCACGGACAGAGCCAACATCGACAAGTCTCGGGCGACTCCGTCTTCCGTCGACATCATGAGAACGCTACTCCAACGGCAAGACCGGAGCCGCCGCTAGCTGGCCGTGGCTTCGAGGCTGACGTCGTTTCGTCAGCGCTCGCGCGACCGGCTGTCGCGCGCGAGTCGCTGGGACCTCCGCCAGGAGCGCAGCCCCGGGACCGCCCAGCGGGCCAGCCACCACAGTCGGTACAGGTACGCGAAGAGAAGACCGGGCAGGCCTTTGCGGGCGACGGGGTACCGGAGTCGCATGAACCCGGGTGCCGGAACGAGCTTCGCCAGGAGGAACCGCGCCTTCGCCGGGGCGCTGCGGTGTCGCGACAGTCCCCAGAAGCCGCGAGCGGTGGGTGGCGAGGTGAGAAGCTCCAGCATGTCGCGGTCTGTCAGTCCGGGCGACTGAAGCCCGAGCGCGGTGCGGAGCGCGTGGCCGCGGGCAGTGAGATCGAGCGCGGCAGACGAAGGGCGTCTCGGCCCCCACCGCGACGGCGAGCTCGAGCGCCCGCACCCACACATCCTCACCGGCCGTCGCGAGGGCTCGCTCGAGATCGTGGAGAGTCTGTGCCGCGCCGACTCCGTGCTGCGCGGCATGCAATGCCACGATCAGGCACCGCGCAGCTTCGTTCGGGATCTCGACGATGCTCACCTGCGATCTGCGCGGTCTCGGTCTCGTCTGCGAGAACCTCCCAGACCCGACGTTCGTCGGCGCCGACGATCGTCCAGTGCAGCTCGATCGGAACGCGGCCGAGTGCGGTCCAGACGCGGGCATGGTCGAAGCCAGGATCGCTGGGAAGCGTCGGCGCCGTGGAGTAGCCGCTGGCGGCGAGTGCGTTCTCGGCGGCCTCGAAGTCAGCGCGGGCGACGAGCAGGTCGACGTCGATCGAAACCCGCGGCGGCCCGGCGTCCGCGAGCCATCGCTGCTGGAGCGGCCCCTTGAGGAGGACGGAGCGGATGCCGGCCCGTCGCAGCGTCGCCACGGTCTCGGCCGACGCGTACTCGACAACGAGCAGAGCTCCCTCGATGACGAAGTCGACATCGTTCCCCGGGACGCCCGGCAGGCCATCCGGCGGCTCGACGTCGTCGATGAATCGGGAAGCCTGCCTGCGTCCCCGGTCGAATCCGTCGGTCGGGCGTCAGCTGGTGACAATCGCCGCGCTCCTCACACGTCGGAGCCTAACCCGGGAGCTCGCTCGGAACGTGCCAGGTCGATGTGTGTCGAACGAAGGAACGACGGGCATCCCATGGCCGACTCCGGGCATCAGCCTAGACTCGATTCGTCGTGAGGATGTCCTTGACCGTTGGAGTATACGGCTCGGATGACGGAGCCGCTCCGGATCTCGGTGCTGACGCGTGAGGGCGACGGGGTCAACGCGATTCACGACGCTTCCGCGTGTCTCGTCGACGCGCTCAACCGTCGAGGGCACGAGGCGAGCCTCGTCGAGTGGGTGCCGGGAGCGATGCGCGGCGCCGCGTCGAGCTCCGACGTGCTCGCCGTGCCGTACAACCCATTTCTCTACGGGCGCTGGGGGTTCGCGCCGTCGCTCATCCGGGACATCGCGGGCGTGAGGCGCCGCGCAGCGCGCCCGTGCGTGGTTCTCGTCGTCCACGAGACCTTCGTGCAGATTCACGACGGAAAGTCGCTGCTCATGGGGGCATGGCAGCGCTTCCAGCTGGGGGCGCTGCTCGTGCTTGCCGACCGTTCGTTCGCCTCGATCGAGCCGTGGGCGGCGAAGCTCAGCCGCGTCCGCCGGACGGCCCATCTCCCTTCGGGGTCGACCCTGCCAGACGCACGCGCCGAGCGAGATGATGTCCGTGCGGAGCTCGGCGTCTCCGACCGTCTCGTCGTCGCAACGCTGACCAGTGGGCATCCGTCGCATCTGACCTCGTATGTGGCGTCGTCGCTGCGGCGCATCGCGGCCGACGGTAGGCCGGCGACATTCCTCCAGCTGGGAGCCGGAGCGTCCGGGGTCGATGGCGTTCCCGCCGACGTGCCGGTGATCCGGCCCGGCCGACTGTCCGCAGAACGGCTCGCCGCACACGTGGCGGCGGCCGACCTGGTGCTGACCCCGTTCGCGGACGGTGTGTCGACGCGGCGCACGAGCTTCATGGCCGGGCTGCAACAGGAGGTTGCCGTCGTCGGAACGAGTGGAGCCTTGACCGACTCGGTTCTCAAGTCGGCGGGCCTCGAGCTGGTAGAGGTCGGAAGCGCGGATGCGTTCGCCGAGAGAGTGGCGCTACTCGCAGCCGCCGACGATCAGCAGGGCGAGGGCAGCCGCGTCGGGGCGTGCGTTGTTCGAATCGCACTTCACGTCGGACGCGATCGCCGACCGCTTCCTCCGCGGGATTCGCACACGATGAGCGGCCTTCAGCGCTGCTCGAGCGAGATGAGCCGAGGCGAGTCGGTCAGGGGAAGCTCGACGACGACCCGTCCTCCGCTGCGCCCGAGCACCTTCACCGGCACCGAGCGGCCCGTGAGCGGATCCGTCGCCCGCGCCTCGATCGGGCCTGCTTTCAGCCCGCCGATGGTGAGACGGAACAGAGCGGCCGGCAGGTCGTAGCGGCTTGGACCGGACGCGCCCGGACGATAGAGCTTCGCGAGGTTGCGGGTCATGACGTAGGCGGCTGCGACCCAGCGCCCGGGCGCACCTGGAACGGGAAGAAGGTGGTGACGTCGCGGTCGTAGAGCGTCGGGTGCGCCTTGGTGCCGTCACCGCGGAACTGGAAGTGACCATGGTCATCCGACACCGCAAGAAGCGACAGCGGTCGCGTCCGCGTGAGAGGCACGGCTCCTGACAGCGCCTCGCACGAGACGGCGCACCGCTCGCGGCGTCTCGCCTCCGGCGTCGGCGCCCGGGTATTGCCCTCCGGAGCGGCGCAGCCGCTCGAAGAAGCCCGGGTTCACGAGCGAGAGCGTGGCGCCCCCCTTCACGGCGAACAGATGCACCGCGGAGACGCCCTTGTTGACGAAGGCCGTGTAGTAGCGCAGCGCCGCCTTGGCCTGCAGGTGCTCCACGTCCCGTCGAGTCAGCCGCGCGATCGACCCTCCGGGATTCGTCGGGTCGCTCGGGTCGGCGCCGGTCGGATCGAGATTCGCCTCGGTGATCCAGACCGTCGGCGGCGCGGCGCCGCGCGGGTGCGTCTTGCGCCCGTGCGGCGTTCCGCTCACGTCGTTGGTGATCGGCGAGATATCGCGGATCAGCGTCTCCGTCTGGATCGCCGTGAGGATGTACTCGGGGAACAGGGCGTCGTAGCGCGGCACGAACCGGTCGCGACGCACCAGCTCGCCCTGGGGCGACGTCTGCTGGTCGTAGCTCTTCCTGCCGAGGGCGTCGAGCGGCTCGAGGAAGTTGAACACCGAGTCGCGGGGGAAGCGCTTGATCCCGTAGTAGGGATGCTTGTCGATCGCGGTCAACCCGGGCGGGCTGGTCGACCCGGCGGGGAACGGCGTCTGACTGGCGAAGCCGTTCCCGATCCCGATGTTCGGGACAGGGCTCGAGGGTGCGCGAAGCGTAGGCGACGGTACGACGGAGGATCTCGTCGGTTACACGCCCCTGGCCTGCCTCCCGTGCAGGCTGGTAGTACGTCCCCTGGTCGAGGAAGTCGGAGCCGAAGGTGAGCTCGTTCCAGATCTCGACGTCGAAGTCCTCGCTTCCGACCACGGCGCGCGTCTCCCGCACGACCGCCAGCACGTAGCGGAGCCATCCGACGAGCGTCTCCTCGAAGTGGGGGTTCGGGCGCCCGTTCGCCAGCCGTGGCGGGCCGAAGGGCTCGAAGCGCAGCGTCGTCGCCGCCTTGGGGCCTGCGTTGAGACGCTGCGGCAGCGGCTTCGAGAGCGTGGCCGTTCCGTCCGGCGCAGACTCCCGTGAAGATCACGCCGGCAGCCTTGTACCCGGGGCCGTCGAGCCCGCTGCGGCCCGGGACGACCTGCTTCGCGCTGGCGGCGCGTCAGGCGTACGCTGCGGGCTCCGGCCGCGGCCGGCGCGGCGAGCCCGGCCGTGAAGCGGCGCACCGGACAGGGCACGCCGTGGTTGGCGTTGAGCAGGACGAGAGGCCGGATGCCGTGGCGCGCCAGAGCGCCGACCAGCGCCCGCAGGCGCTTCTTGTCGCCGCAGCAGGCCAGGGTCGTCATAGCTCATCCGGTCCCAGCCGATCTCGATGCGTGCGCGCCGGAAACCGTTCGCCGCGAGCATGCGGGCGGTCGCCTCGGCCTCGGAGGGCTCGACGTTGAAGTTGATCCCGATCGCGTCGCGCAGCGTGGTGGCGGGGACCGTGTCGAGGTACGCGCGCCACGGCTGGTGCCAGTGCGAGCGAGTGCCGAATGGAACCTCGGTCTGCTGCCGGGGATCGATGGGCTTGCAGGAGAGTTCCGCGGGCTGTCCCTTGCTTCGCCGTCTGGCGAGGAGGACGGGCACGCCGCCGGCGAGCGCGACGACGACGATGACCAAGATGCTGATTGAGCGCAACGAAATGAGGTTAGCGACCGCGGTTCAGACCAGGTCGAACGCGGACACCCGAGCATCCCAGCCCGCCTCGATGCCATCACGAGGTTTCCCGCTTGTCGAGTGCATCGTAGGGCGATGACAGAGACCCTTTCGGATCATTGCGCCGATTCGCACGAGAAACGAGATCAACGGTGAAGTGCTGCGCGCGCGCTCCGCATTGCGCTGGTCAGGCGTTCCGCTGACGACGGGGCGATGTCAAACGCTGCCCTCCTGATAAGAACTCGCGTTGACGACACCTCCCGGTAGCGAGTCCAGACGTCCATGGCGTGACGGTCATACGCGATGTCGGTTGCAATCCTCGCCGGATGATGCAAAGGAAAGGTCATCGGCTCGGCCGCAATGGAGGCGCGGGGATCCTCTGAGTCTGGCGTGTGTGTTGCTCCCGGGCCCCACCCGATGTTATGCACCATGCCGACGCGCGGCGCCACTGAAATCATCCCTGAGCGCAGAGCCGTATATACCCAGGTGTAGCCCCATGAATCGACTCTCCGATCGATCACTGCGTTGAACCGGTCATACCAGTACGACGCCCACAGGATTCTCTCCCACTCCGGGCGCACGATCGGCCTTCGTAAGGCACGGTACAGCACGCCGATGCGCCCAGTCCGGCGCTGAGCCCACTCAGTCATCTCGGGGTCTACCAGGCGGTGTGACCGCCTCCACGAAGCCCAGCCACTCATGTTCATGAACATGGAAAAGCCATAGCTCTGGGGCCAAGTGGGAACGTAGCCATAGTTGCTGCCGTTGATGGAGAACACGCGCTCATCGTGGCGGTAGCGCTCGAGGAGTTCGCCGGCGAACGCGAAGAATGTCGGATCGGCTACCAGATCATCCTCCAGAACGATGCCCTGCTCCTCGCACTCGAAGAACCAACCTAAGGCACCCGAGATCGCCCGTCGGCAACCCTGGTTGGTGTCGTTGAAGCGGGTATGCACCTCGCAAGGCCAGTCCACCGCGGTGGCAACGGCGCGGGCGCGTGCGCATGCCTCGGCTTCGCCTGCGAGATCCGGGCGAGGCCCGTCGGCACTGACGTACAGCCTCGCAGGACGTGCTTGCCGGATAGCCGCGAAGGAGCGTGCGGTATGGTCCGGGCGGTTGAAGATCAGAAACAGGACTGGAGCCATCGGTCGCGTGACTCGCAGGAGCGCCTTCTCCGCGAAACCGCGCAGCGCGCGCGATCCAGCCACTCCAGACTACACCCACCCCTCCCTGTCGTGACAGTCACGCGCGTCGTTTCGCAGTCGGTACCGGAGCGGCTCCTTGCGTAGGCTCAGGTTCGCGGTTCCCGGGCGGGGTGCGTTTCATCGCGCGATCGACCGTAGGCCAGCGTGCTGACGGTGAGGCGACACTCGACCTTTCTGGCGACCGCGCGATCGAATGGTCGTGGCTGGCGGCTCAAATCTCCGATGGTCGTGGCGAAGCGCTCGACTTCGGTTGCGGCCAAAGCGACCTTGGTCTCATCGCCGCCCACCGCGGATTCCGCGTCACCGCGGTAGATCTCGAACCGGTGGTCTGGCCGTACAGCCACGCGCGCCTGCGGTTCCTGCAGGGAGACATCCTCAAGCTCCCGTTCAGCAAGGACCAATTCGATCTCGTGCTGAACTGTTCGGCCGTTGAACACGTCGGGCTGGCAGGGCGATACAGCGTAACTCGGGAGCGAGCCGATGGCGATCTAGAGGCCATGGCTCGGATGCGTTCGCTCATGAAACCAGGCGCGACGATGCTCCTATCGGTCCCGGTCGGCCGCGATGCAGTCTTTTCGCCATGGCACAGGGTCTACGGTGCAGAGCGACTCCCGCGACTTCTCGACGGATTCAGTGTGGAGACTCTCCGAGTTCTGGGTAAAGGATGCCGACAATCGATGGATCGCGAGCGAGGACGCAACTGCGCTAGCTGCCCCGCCACTCGGAACGGCTCTATGGGCTCGGCTGCTTTGTCCTCGTGCAGGCCGTGACGGGCTCGCGTGCTGACGATCTTCACAGTCCCGAAGCCCTTTGACGGTCACATAGGGGTAATCCAGCGAAACGCAATCCGCAGCTGGACGCGTCTTCGTCCAGAGTGCCAGGTGGTTCTTTGCGGCGATGAATCGGGCACTGACGATGTCGCAGCCGAGCTCGGTGCGGAGTGGATCCGCAACTATCGCGCGAAACCAATTCGGTACACCTCTTGTGAGCTCAGCCTTTCGGGCCGTCTGAAGAGCGACGCTACGTTCCGCCTTCTCTGCTACGTGAACGCCGACATCGTCCTGCTCTCCGACTTCCTCGATGCGGTGCGCAGGCTCGCAGCCGAGAAACGTCGGTTCCTGATGGTCGGGCAACGCTGGGACATCGATGTCGACCGACGACATTCCGCCAGAAGAGGAGAACTGGGAGATGGATTGGCGTCGGCGAGTGGAGAAAGCGGGAACACTTCACCCGCCGTTCGGGAAGCGACTACTTCGTCTACCCGCGTGGGACAATCAAACGGCTTCCGGACTTCGCTGTGGGGCGTCCGGGGTGGGACAACTGGATGATCTACCACGCGCGCGCGCGACGGGTTCCGGTTGTCGACGCGACTGCCTCGACGCTCGTGATCCACCAGAACCACGGTTACGGACACGTGCCGGAGGGAGCGGTCAGCCGTATGACGGCCCGGAGGCAATACGCAACCGTGCTCTCCTCGGACCGGACGAACGGATCTTCACGCTCTCGACGCAACCCATCGACTCACGGGCGCCGGGTTGCTGCCTACGC
>CAVRXC010000008.1:0-60724 GCA_963724995.1 uncultured Actinomycetes bacterium | reverse complement strand
GATACCTACTCGACCGACGCCAAGACCGGCATTCCGCAGCGCAACAGCACGAACTTCGGCCCGGCCTTCGCCGAGCGTGCGTTGACGAACGGCAAGGGGCACTTTTCGGCGGGCTTCAACTTCCAGCACGTCGACTTCGACCGGTTCGAGGGCCAGGGCCTCGACGGAGGCGTGCGGTTCTATCTGCAACACAACGACTGCTGCCCTGGTCAGACCGCGGACGGGACCCCCGGTCCCCCGGACCCCAAGGAGAAGAACCCTTTTTTCGAAGGCGACCTCGTGCGCACCGACCTCACCCTGCACGCCAAGACGGACACTTCCGTCTTCTTCGCGACCTACGGCATCACGGACCGCATCGACATCGGCGTGGCCGTGCCGATCGTGAGGGTCGATCTGACCGCGTCCATCGATTCCACCATCCTACGCTTGGCCACCTCGGACAACCGTCTCATACATTCTTTCGGAGGAGTGACTCCCGACCGGCGGGTGTCCACCGAGTCGGGGACCTCTAGTGGACTCGGTGACATCGTGATCCGGGAAAAGCTCAACATCCTCTCGTCGCCGGGGGGCGGCCTCGCCCTGGGCGTCGACCTTCGTCTGCCCAGCGGCGACGAGAAGCAGCTTCGCGGTACCGGCGCCACCCAGACCCGAGTAGCCCTCTACTATTCGGCCGACTACGGGAAGTTCTCTCCTCACTACAACGCGGGCTACACCTTCTCGAGCGGTTCCATCGACAGCAGCTTCGCCAGCTACCAACTCGGTGACGAGGTGCCTGATCCAAGCAAGAGCGGCGCTCCCGACGCCTACAACACGGCCTTCCGGAGCGAGACTCCGACGAGTCCCCTGACGGCAGCCGACCTCAAAGTGCCTGATGAGATCAACTACACGGCGGGCTTGGTGCTCGCCCTCCATCCTCGCTTGACCCTGGCGGCCGACTTCATCGGCCGCACCCTCCGGGACGTGAACCGCTTCGGGGTGGTTTCGAAGTCCTTCAACTATCGGACGACAACCGGTGGCGCGCTCCAGAGCCAGTCCTACCCGGACGCCCTCGACATCACGAGCCGGGGGAACCTCAACCTGTTCCTCGGCGTGGCCGGGCTGAAGATCAACGTGGCGAAGACGCTGCTGCTCAACGTCAACGTGCTCTTCCCGCTCTCGGACGACGGCCTGCGGCCCAAGACCACGGCGGTGTTCGGCCTCGACTACGCCTTCTAGCGAGAGGCCGGCTACTTCCGCTCGAGGCTCTCGATTCGCCAGACGTCGCCGGTGCGACGGAGGTGGAAGACCGTGGCCTGAGGGGGGATCTTCTGGGAGGGCTTCGGCTGGGGCATGTAGGTCACCACCGAGGTCACGAGGCCTTCGTTTCCGCTCACCGTGACCTCCTTGATGTCCATGCGCACCGTGTATCCCGTCACGCTCGCGAAGGTCTTCCTCATGGCCTCGTAGTCGATACCGGGTTGGACGTTGCGGAGCGCGTCGGCGTCGCGCCGTTCGAAGGCCGCCCTGTACTCGTCGAGGACGCCTCGGATGGCTTGGCGTGCGGCGGCCTCGGACTGGTGTGTGCCCACGGTGGTGGGCGGAGGGGGCAAGGTCGTCGCGACCACGGGCGGAGGAGGTGCCGTGACGGGGGGGACTATCCGCCGCGTCTTCATCACTTCGCCGAGGCGGGCGGCCAGGGCGGCCGTGTCGGCCCGCCGCGGATCCTGGGCGAGGAGCTGGGAGAAGGCTTGCGATGCCTTTTCGGCGTCGTTCGCATCGAGGGCGATACGAACGCGCGTGGCGAGCTCGTCGCCGGTCCGAATCTGTCGCTCTGCCTCGTCGAGAGCCCGCCGTGCGCCCTCGACTCGGCCGTCGCGTTCGAGGATGGCGCGGGCCGCAGTCACGGCACCCCGGAAGTCCTTCTCCGCGAGGCGGTGCTCCACGTCGGCGAGGCTCGGGCCAGGGGGCGTGGAGGCGGGCGGCAGCGGTGTAGTTCGCGGCGGCAGGGTGACGGGGGGACGTGTGGCCGGTGGGAGGGTATATGCCGGCGAGGGGGTCGCGGTCGGTGTGGCGGTGGGAATGAGAGTGGGAGTAAGCGTAGGAGTAGGCGCCACGGCGAGCGAGGCCGGAACGGTGGGGGCCGCCGACGGTGCCAGGCTCGTCGATGAAGCCGGAGCTCCCGGCCGAGCCAGGATCACGTAGCCGAAGAACCCGACGCCGGCCAGAGCCATCGCGCCGACACCGAGGACCCAGACTGGAAATGGCGCGGGAACGACGGGCCTCGGGGCGACCCACGGCGATTCGGCCCGACCGCGAGGTGGCGTCGCCAGCGTAGGCCCAGGTGGGGGGTAGGGGACGCCATGCGGCGGCAAGGTCGGCACGCTCGCCGGAACCGTGACCGTGGGCGACACGGGCTCCGCCCCGGTCTCCTGCGTGGCCTCGAGGAGGCGCGGCCTCACCGGCGGGACGGTCGGCGCCGACCGCTTGGTGATGGCGGGCAACGGCGTCGAATCGGTGACGACGGCTTGGACCACCGTGGCCCCGGGGCCCTCCGGTGGCGCCGACTCCTCCGCGCGACGCACGAGGGTCCCGGCGAGCGAGGGCGTCATCAAGGGCGACGCGGGCCTGGGCGGGGGCCGCAGAGCCCGGGGAAGGTCGGGCGCCGGCGCCCGGCGGGCGTCGCGCAGCGCGTCGCGCAGCTCGCCGGCGTCGGCGAAGCGCCGTGCGGGGTCCTTCATCATGGCCCGCTGGATGCGCACCGCGATGGGGCCCAGCTCGGGACGGATGCTGTCGAGAGGTGGGGGATCCGCCTGCATGACCTGGAACAGCACCCCCGCCATCGTCTCCGCATCGAACGCCTTGCCCCCTGAGAGCAGCTCGTAGAACACCGCCCCCAGGGCGAACACGTCGGACCGCGTGCTGGCCTTCTCGCCGCGCACCTGCTCGGGGGACATGTAGTTGGGTGTTCCCAGCATTGTGCCGACCGCGGTGAGCTGCGAGGAAGAGGTGACCCGGGCCAGGCCGAAGTCGACAATCTTCACCTGGCCGTTAGGCTGCAGGTGGATGTTGGCGGGCTTCAAGTCGCGATGGATGACCCCGTTGGCGTGGGCAAAGGCGAGGCCGTCGCAGATCTGATCGACGAGGTCGAGCTTGGCCTCCAGGCTCATCGGCCGCTTCCGGTTGATGACCTCCTTGAGGTCCGCCCCCTCCAGCAGCTCCATGGCGATGTACAGATGTCCCTGCTCTTCGCCGAAGTCGTAGATCGTGATGATGTTCGGGTGGTTGAGGCGGGCGGCCGACTGCGCCTCGCGCAGGAAGCGCCGCCGAAGGTCGTCGTCGGCCCCGACCCCAGCGCTCATGGTCTTGATGGCGACGTCGCGGCTCAAGATCGGGTCGTGGGCGCGGTGGACGTTGCCCATCGCTCCCTGGCCGATCTTGGCGACGATCTGGTACTTGCCGAGCCGCTCGAGCTGCATGCCTCCCCGACGTTCGCCGTCGAGGCTAACCGCCCCGGTGAGACGGCGCAAGGCTGTCCTCGCCTTTACCGGAAGGGGCGAGGTCGCTATCATCGCCTCCTTTCGCCAAGGAGAATCGACCCCATGCCCCTCGCCCGGCGCCTGCTCGCGCTCGCCCTCGCCCTTCTGAACGTCCCGGTCGTTGCCGTCCCGGTGGCCGCCGCGGACGGGCCGGCCTGGCGCGACAAGTCGCTGCCCGTGGAGGCCCGGGTCAAGGACCTCCTGGGCCGCATGACCCTCGAGGAGAAGGTGGCCCAGCTGGGCGGGGTCTGGCAGAAGAAGGCGGCGCTCCAGGACGAGAAGGGTGTCTTCGATCCCGCGAAGGCGAAGGCGGTGCTCGTCAATGGCATCGGCCAGGTGTCGCGGCCGAGCGAGATCACCATGCCGGGCGGCCCCGGCCGCGGGCCCCGCGAGGCGGTGGCCTACGTCAACGCCGTGCAGAAGTTCCTGGTCGAAGGCACGCGGCTCGGCATCCCTGCCCTGTTCCACGAGGAGGCGGTGCACGGCTTCGTGGCGCCGGGGGCGACGAACTTTCCCGTCCCCATCGGCCTCGCGAGCACGTGGGACGTGGACCTCCTGGAGCGCGTCATGACGGTGGCCGCACGAGAGGCGCGGGCCCGCGGCATCCAGGAGGTGCTGGCGCCCGTCCTCGATCTCGCCCGCGATCCTCGCTGGGGCCGCACGGAAGAGACCTACGGCGAAGACCCGTATCTCACCACCCGCCTCGGCGTCGCCGCGATTCGGGGCTACCAGGGGAAGAGCCTGCCCCTCGGTCCCGGCCGTGTCTTCGCCACGGCCAAGCATTTCGCCGGCCACGGGCCGCACGAAGGCGGGATCAACACCGCTCCCGTGTTCTTCGGGGAGCGCGTCTTGCGCGAGCAGTACCTGCGGCCCTTCGAGGCGGCGGTGAAGGAGGCGGGCGCCTACACCGTCATGCCCTCCTACAACGAGATCGACGGCGTGCCCTCGCACAAGAGCCGCTTCCTCCTCGAGAAGGTGCTTCGGGGCGAATGGGCCTTCTCGGGCCTGGTGGTCTCCGACTACTTCGGCATCTCGCAGCTCCAGGATCGTCACGCGGTCGCCCGGGACGCCGCGGACGCGGCGCGACAGGCCCTCCTGGCCGGTGTCGACGTCGAGCTGCCCGACGCGCCGACCTTCGGCACCCTGGTGCAACAGGTGAAGGACAAGCAGCTCGACGAAGCCGTGATCGATCGTGCGGCGGCGCGAGTGCTCACGGCCAAGTTCCTTTCGGGAGTCATGGATTCTCCCTACGCGGATGCCGAAGAGGCGGTGCGGGTGACGAACACGCCCGAGCACCGCGCTCTCGCCCTCGAGGCCGCGCGCAAGGCCATCGTGCTGCTCCAGAACGACGGGGGTGCGCTGCCCCTCGATCGGGCCAGGCTGAAGACCCTCGCGGTCATCGGTCCCAACGCGAAGGGCGTCCACCTGGGCGGCTACAGCGTCGACCCCGGCCGCGGGGTGGACGTGCTCACGGGAATCCAGGAGAAGCTCGGGGCCGCGGTGAAGGTCGTGTATGCGGAGGGCACGAGGATCACCGAGAAGCCGGCGAGCTTCGCCACCTGGTACCAGGACGAGGTGGTGGCGGGCGATCCCGAGAAGAATCGCGAGCGCATCGCCGAGGCCACGCGGGTGGCCGCGGGGGCCGACGCGGTGGTGCTCGTCCTGGGGGGCAACGAGTCCACGTCGCGGGAGGCCTGGGCCGACAACCACCTCGGCGACGCCTCTACCCTCGACCTGCCGGGCCAGCAGGACGAGCTGGTCGAGGCGGTGGCCAAAGCGGGCAAGCCCATGGTGGCCGTTCTCCTGAACGGTCGGCCCCATTCGATCGTCACCCTCGCCCGGACCGTTCCGGCGATCCTCGAAGGCTTCTACCTGGGGCAGGAGGGAGGCACGGCGGTGGCCGACGTGCTCTTCGGCGACGTGAACCCGAGCGGCAAGCTGCCCATCAGCATCCCGCGGGGCGTGGGCCAGCTGCCCGTCTACCACGGGCGCAAGCCCACGTCGTATCGACCCTACCTTTTCGCGCCCCGCGATGCCCTCTTCTCCTTCGGCCACGGCCTGAGCTACTCCACCTTCGCGGTGGGCGATCTCAAGGTAGAGCCCGCCACCATCGCTCCCTCGGGGCGGACCCAGGTACAGGCCCGCGTGACCAACAAGAGCCCGCGCGCGGGCGAGACCGTGGTGCAGCTCTACATCCGCGATCGGGTCAGCTCGGTGACGCGGCCGGTGGAGGAGCTGGCCGGCTTCACGCGCGTGAGCCTCGCTCCCGGCGAGACGAAGACGGTGCGCTTCGATCTCGGACCCGAGGCGCTTTCGCTGCTCGACGAGGATCTCCATCGCGTCGTGGAGCCCGGAACCTTCGACGTGATGGTCGGGACCTCGCTCGCGGAAGCGGTGAAGGCCGAGCTCGAGGTGGCCGCGAAATAGGTCTCCGGGGCGCCTCTCAGGCCCAGGTTGCGCGAGAGGGGAGAGCCGCGAGACTCTAAGGGGATGATCCCTCCGGGACCCGCCCACCCTCTCTCTCGCCGAGTGCTGCTTCGGCTCCTGGCCGCTTCGGGAGCCGGGCTGGTCGTCCCGCGCCTCCTGTCCCCGGGGGCGTCGGCGTCTGTCCTCGCCGCTCCGCCCCTCTTCGAGGAGATCCCCCCCGAGAAGAGCGGGATCCACTGGATCCACGAGAACGCCATGTCACCCAACCGGTACCTGCCGGAGACCATGGGGCCGGGGGTGGCGTTCTTCGACTACGACAACGACGGCTGGATGGACCTGTTCCTGGTACAGAGCGGCCCCTGCGACTTCTTCAAGCCCAAGGCCCCTCTCCGGAACGCCCTCTACAAGAACAACCGGGACGGGACGTTCACGGACGTCACGGAGAAGGCCGGGGTGGCGGGAAGCGCCTTTGGCATGGGGGTGGCGGTCGGGGACTACGACAACGACGGCTGGCCGGACCTGTTCGTCACGGCCTACGGCCGCTCGACCCTGTACCACAACAACGGCGACGGCACCTTCACCGACGTCACCGCCAAGGCGGGGGTGGCGGCTCCGGGCTGGACCACGAGCGCCGTCTGGTTCGACTACGACAACGACGGCCGGCTCGACCTCTTCCTCTGCAGCTTCGTGGAGTTCGGCCTCGACAAGAACATCGTGTGCGGCAACAACAAGCTGGGCCAGCGCTTCTATTGCATCCCCCGGGTGTTCAAGCCCACGCCGAGCCTGCTCTTCCACAACAACGGCGACGGGACCTTCACCGAGGTGAGCAAGGGAACCGACATCCAGAAGGCGCTGGGCAAGGGCCTCGGGGTGGTGGCCACGGACCTCAACAACGACGGCCTCATGGACCTGTTCGTGGCCAACGACACGGTGCAGAACTTCCTCTTCATGAACCGGGGCAAGGGCAAGTGGGAGGAGATCGGCCTCGCCTCGGAGGTCGGCTTCTCGGCCAACGGCCAGCCCCGGTCGGGCATGGGAGTGGACGCGGCCGACTTCGACGGCGACGGCTGGCAGGACCTCTTCGTGGCCAACGTGGACCAGGAGATGTTCGCCCTCTACAAGAACAACAAGGACGAGTCGTTCTCCGACGTGGCCCACCTCAACAGCGTGAGCGAGGCCACCCGCCTCCTCTCGGGCTGGGGCTTGAAGTTCTTCGACTACGACAACGACGGGCAGCTCGACCTGTTTCTGGCCAACGGCCACCCCGACGACATGATCGACAGCTACGGCGGCCAGGTGAAGTACCGGGAGCCCCTCCTCCTCTTCAAGAACGAAGGGGGGCGTCTCAAGAACGTCAGCAAGGACGCGGGGCCCGTCTTCACCAAGACCTTCCCCGCCCGCGGCCTGGCCATCGGCGACTTCGACAACGACGGCCGGATCGACGTCATCGTGGGAAACAACGGCGCGGCCCCCGTCCTGCTGAAGAACAACGCCGGCGCCGGCAACCACTGGCTGGGTCTGCGCCTCGAGGGCAGCACCTGCAACCGCGACGCCATCGGCGCCCTTCTCACCTGGTCCGTGGGAGGGGTGAAGCGGACGCGGCTCAAGACCGGTGGCGGCAGCTACCTCTCGTGCCACGATCCTCGCGAGGTCCTGGGCCTCGGGACGGCCACCGCGATCGACTGGCTCGAGATCCGCTGGCCAGCCCCCAGCGGCAAGGTCGAACGACTGGAGAGCGTTCCCATCGATCGCTACGTCCGGATCGTGGAAGGCAAGGGGATGGTGGCGTGAGGCGCTTCTCCTCGAACCTGCAGTCGGGCGTCCTGGCCCTTCTCGCGAGCGCGCTTCTCGCCCCGCCCGTGGTGGCACAGGCTCCCGCCGTGGTCTTCACCGACGTCACGGCCGCGTCGAAGGTGAGCTTTCGGCACATGAACGGGGCCTTCGGCAAGAAGTACCTGCCCGAGACCATGGGCTCGGGGGTCGTGGTCTTCGATTTCGACGGCGACGGCGCGCAGGACCTCTTCTTCGTGAACTCCACGAAGTGGCCGGGGCAGCCCGGCCCGGCCGGGCTACCGGCGCTCTACCGCAACGACGGCAAGGGCACCTTCACGGAGGTCACGAAGGCCGCGGGCCTGGCGGTCGAGATGTACGGCCTGGGGGCCACCGCCGCCGACTACGACAACGACGGCAAGATCGACCTCTACGTCACCTGCCTCGGCCCCAATCACCTCTTTCGCAACCTCGGCGCCGGGAGGTTCGAGGACGTGACCGCGCTGGCCAAGGTGGGCGACCCCGGGTTCTCGACGAGTGCCATGTTCTTCGACTACGACAAGGACGGGCGCCTCGACCTGCTGGTCGCCAACTACGTGGCCTGGGCGATCGACAAGGACCTCTTCTGCACCCTCGACGGCAAGAACAAGTCCTACTGCACGCCCGAGTCGTACAAGGGCCAGAGCCTCACCTTGTACCGCGGCCGTCCCGACGGCACCTTCGAGGACGCCACCCTGAAGGCGGGGCTCAAGGACCCGCGGGCCAAGTCGCTCGGCCTGGCCCAGCTCGACTTCAACGGCGACGGCTGGCCCGACGTGTTCGTGGCCAACGACACCCAGCCCAACAAGCTCTTCAAGAACAACGGCAACGGCACCTTCACGGACGTGGGGGTGGCGGCGGGGGTGGCCTTCGGCGAGACCGGGGTGGCGCGGGCGGGCATGGGGACCGACGCCGGCGACTACAGCGGCACCGGGCGCCCCAGCCTCCTGGTCGGCAACTTCTCGAACGAGATGCTCGGGCTCTACCACAACGAAGGCAACGGCCTCTTCATCGACGAAGCCCCCTCGTCGCCCCTGGGCCAGGCCACCCTGCTCACCCTGAGCTTCGCCGCCTTCTTCTTCGACTTCGACCTCGACGGACGGCTCGACGTGTTCTCGGTGGGCGGCCACGTCGCCGACGACATCAGCAAGGTGCAGCCCAAGGTCACCTATGCCCAGCCCCCGCACCTCTTCCGCAACCTCGGGGGGAAGCGCTTCGCCGACGTGGTGGGTCAGGTCGGCCCGGCCTTGAAACGGCCGATGGTCTCGAGGGGCGCGGCCTACGGAGACATCGACGGCGACGGGGATCTGGACCTCGTGGTCACGGCCAACGGCGGGCCCGCGGTGGTGCTGCAGAACGACGGGGGCAACCGCAACGGCTGGCTTCGCCTGCGGCTCGTGGGAACGAAGTCCAATCGCGACGGAATCGGGGCGCGCGTCACCGTGACCCTGCCCGGCGGGGCCAAGCAGTGGGCCGTGGTGAAGACGGGCTCGAGCTACTGCTCGCAGAGCGAGCTGCCCTTGACCTTCGGCCTGGGGGCCGCCAAGGGTGTCGAGGCCGTCGAGGTGGTCTGGCCCAGTGGGCAGGTGGATCGCCTGGGTCCGACCGCGGGACAGAAGACGGTCACGGTGACCGAAGGCGCAGGCAAGGCGGGCTCCTAGGCGCAGACAAGAAAGGGGGTGCCGTACGGGCACCCCCCTGGCCGAACCGAGTCCCTAGAACTGGAACCGCAGAGCGAACTGCAGGTTGCGCTGCGGATCGGCTCCGAAGAACGCCGTGTTCGTGATGCGGCCGGCGTCGGCTCGGGCGTCGGTCGGGCGTGCCCACCTCGGTGTTCGGGTTGCCCAGGTTGACGTGGTTCAGGAGGTTGACGACCTCCAACCTGAACTCCAGGTTGGTCCGCCCGATCGGGAACTTCTTGAAGAGCGACGCGTCCACGCGCTGGTAGCCGGGGCCGGTCAGCGAGTTGCGCGCCATGTTGCCGAAGGTGCCCGCGGCCGGCCGGCCAAAGGCGCTGCCCGGCGAGCCGATGGGCGTCGCGTTGAACCACTCGTCCTGCGTCTTCGGTCCGCTGGCGTCGCCGATGAGGTCGGGGCGGTTGGACCCGGTGTCGCGGTCGCTGCCCGAGCCGGCATAGGACACGTCGAACGGGATGCCGCTCTGGATGAACACGTTCATGTTGACCTGCCAGTTCCCGATGACCGCCTGTGCGAAGCCGCTGGCGTTCGAGGCCCACTTCTTGCCCTTGCCGAAGGGCAGCTCGGCGAGGCTCGAGAACACGAAGTTGTGGTCGCGGCCGAACTGATTCGGGCCGTAGTTCAGGTCGGGGTCGATGAAGAAGTAGCTACCGTCGTGGTCCTTCGCCTTCTGGTAGGTGTAGTGGGCGAGGAAGGAGTAGCCCTTGCTGAAGCGCCGCTGGATCTTGGCCTGCACCGACTGGTAGTCGGTCGTCGCGCAGTTGCAGAAGTAGGCGATGTTCTGCGTCCAGCCGAAGTTCGCGCCGTAGGGCGTGGGCGCCTGGCCGTTGAAGAACGGCCGCCTCTCGTCCGTGTTCAAGGTGCCGAAGCCCACGATCGTGGGCTGGTTGTAGTCCGGTGTTCGGGCCGCCGCCGGCGAAGGCCCGGCTGCTGTGGTTGCCCACGTAGGCCAGCTCGACCGACAGCGTGCTCGAGAGCTGCCGCTGCACGCTCACGTTCCAGGCGTCGAGGGCGGGCACGTGCTGCTTCTCGGGGTTATAGAAGGTGTTGTACGCCGTTCGGCAGCTTGAAGCGTCCGTTCGGCCCCGGGAGTGATGAAGGTCGGCGCGGTCGGGCCGTCCTTGAGGTTGAACACCGCATCGTAGTTGTTCGGAGCGGTGATCGACTGGTCGGCCAGCACGGGCAGGTTCTGGGTGACCGCGTGGCCGAAGATGGAGCCGAACACGCCCGTGTCGTAGCTGCGCCC
Source organism: uncultured Actinomycetes bacterium (assembly GCA_963724995.1). Lineage (GTDB taxonomy): Bacteria > Actinomycetota > Thermoleophilia > Gaiellales > Gaiellaceae > Gaiella. The sequence continues at coordinate 50,030 of CAVRXC010000008.1, read as the reverse complement.
GTAGCCGGCGCGGATCACGGTCTTCTCGTTGACCTGGTAGGCGATGCCGGCCCGGGGGGCCCAGTTGACCGTGTTGGACACGTTGCCCGCCAGGTCGATGTCGCCCACGCCCCCTACCTTGATCTCGCCCGTGTTGATGTCGAGCCAGCCGCCGTTGCCGGCCTCGTTGACGGTCTGGGGGTTGTAGATGTCGGCGCGCAGGCCGTAGCTGATGGTGAGCTTGGAGTTCGCACGCCAGGTGTCCTGCACGTAGTAGAACTGGCGCCACTGGCGCTCCCGCGCGTCCGTGCTGGGGCTGACGATAGCGCCCGAAGGTGGAGACGTCGCCGAGCAGGAAGGTGGCGAGGCCCAGGCCGCCGCCGTCCGGCCCGATGGTGCGGTCCACGTTGAAGTTGAGCTCCCCGGAGCGATGGACGTCGCTGGGCACCCTGAGGTTGTAGGCCCGGCGGATGTCGAAGCCGAACTTCACCGTGTGGTTGCCGAAGAGCTTGGTGAGGTTCGACACGACCTGCCACTGCTTCTCGTCCTGGGCCAACGTGCAGTTGCAGCGGTTCACGCCCAGGCCGGAGCCCATGTTGAAGCCGCGGTCTCCGTTGATGAACATGCCGGACATGCCCGACGTGAAGGTGTCGTCGACGTTGAGGCCGGGAACGCCCGCCTCGGTCATGGGCTGGGTCCCGTAGTCGAAGGGCAGCACGTCGACCTTGTACCGGTAGTAGCCGAACCGGAAATCGAGGATGGTGGTGGGGTTCATGGTGTAGTCGAAGCCGGTGGCCACGCTGTGGTTCTTGACCTTGGAGTTGCCGCCCAGGGACACGAGCTCCGGGCCGCCGCCCTGACCGAAGGAGGTGGGCCCGTTGAGGTCGTACTTCCCGATGCTGTAGCGGGCGAAGATGTTGAGCTTGGGGCTGACGCGGGCGTCGAGGCGCACGTCGCCGGCGTCGGCGTTGAACGTCTCGGATCCCTGCGCGTTGTAGTTGTCACGGGTGCCGTTGTCGCGTCCCGTTGCGTTGGGCAAGGGCAGCAGCCTCAAGAGGTTCTGGGTCTGGGGCGACAGGCGGCTGGCCGGGATCACGTTGCCCGGAAACTGCGTGCGCTGGCTGGGGGCTCCCGTGAGGGGATCGTAGATGTTCACGCCGTAGTCCGAGAGGTCGCCCCTGCGCGCGGCCGCGGTGGGCACCGTGAGCAGGCGAGAGCCGCCGACGGTGTTGCGCGAGCCCTGATAGTCGGCGAACCAGAAGAACTTGTTCTTGACGAGGGGGCCGCCGAGGGAGGCGCCGAACTGGTCCTTCTTCGTCTCGGGCAACACGTTGCCCGTGATGGGGTTCACCACGTCGGGCTGGGTGAAGGGGTTCCGGGCCTGGAACTTGTCGCGCTGCGCGAACTCGAAGGCGCTGCCGTGCAGCTCGTTCGAGCCCGACTTGGTCTGCACCGAGACCACCCCGGCCACGGCCTGGCCGAACTCGGCGTCGTAGTTCTGCGACGTGACCTTGGTCTCGCCGATCGCTTCGAGGTTGGGATTGATCACGATGATCCCGAGGATGACGTCGCGGTTGTCGGTGCCGTCGAGCTGCCAGCCGGTGCCGCTGAAGGTCTGGCCGTTCACGATGGTCTGGGTCGAGCCCTGGGGGTTCTCGCTCGCCGCGTGGTTCCAGCGTCATCTGCTGCGTGCCCGGAGTGAGGAGGAGGAACTTCGTGAAGTTGCGGTCGAGGACGGGCAGCTCGGTGAGCTGCTTCTCCTCGAAGATCGTGGCCACGTCGGCCCGATCCGTCTTCAGCAACTGGCTCGCCGTGGCCTCCACCGTGATGGTCTCCGTCATGTCCCCGAGCTCGAGGCGGAGGTCGACGTGGGTCTGGGTGTCGACGCTCACGACGACCTTCGAGACCTGCGCGCCCTTGAAGCCCGTCAGCTCGGCCTTCAGCTCGTACCGGCCGGGCAGCAACCGGTCGCGCACGTAGTTGCCGGAGGCGTTCGTGACGACGCTGTCCGAGGTCTTGCGCTCCGGGCTCGTGATGGTCACGGTCGCGCCGGGCACGGGTGCTCCGCTGGTGTCGAGCACGACCCCGGCGATGCTGCCGTAGACCGCCTGTGCCCGAGCGCTTGGAGCAGCAAGCGCTGTTGCCAGCAGCAGGAGTACCCAGGGGGAACGGCGAAGACGATAGGCCCCGAACCTCATATATGCGCCTCCTCGATCGACCGCATTCACTGCGCTTGATCGACATCATAGGGCGCACGCTATGTCTTACGTCATATGATGTCAAGACTTTTGTGCAAGCGCTTTCACTGAGATGTCTCTATGACTTAAGAGCATCTTTGCGCGACAATTTTCTGTATCGGGATTGGGCCAAGTGATACAGTTCGCGGTCGGGAGGTTCGGAGATCAGGTAGCTGTGGATAAGTCTATACAAAAACTTGGGTTACTTGGCGGTCGATTCGGGGTCGTGGATCGGCCCGAGAGACTCGATGCATGTATTTGGATAATCTGAATCCATGAAACCGAAGAAACCGCCGACTCTGGCGGACGTTGCGCGACTCGCCCGAGTCTCCTCGGGCACTGTCTCGCGAGCCCTGGCGAACAGTCCCAGGGTGAACGAGGAGACGAAGGCGCGGGTCCTCGGGGCGGCGGAGGTGCTGCACTACGCCCCCAATCTCGCGGCGCGGAGCCTTTCCACCGGCAAGACGCTGTCGATCGCGGTGGTCGTGCCCTTCTTCACGCGACCGTCCGTCTCGGAGCGCCTCGACGGGGCGGTGCGTGTTCTTGCGGAGACGGCCTACGACCTGATCATCCACAACGTGGCGACGCCCGAGCAACGGACCGAGTGCTTCAAGCGGTTCCCGCAACGTCGCCAGGTCGACGGCGTCCTCATCGTGTCGCTGGCGCCGTCGGACGACGATGTCCAACGCCTTCGTCGCTCGGAGGTTCCGATCGTCTTCATCGACGCCGACCACCCCGGGCTCCGCAAGGCTCACCGGATCGTCGTCGACGATATCGCAGGGGGGAAGGCCGCCACCGAGCACCTCCTGGGCCTCGGGCACACCCGGATCGGCTTCATCGGCAACCACATCGAGAGCCCGCTGTACTTTCACCCGACCCGCGACCGCTATCGCGGCTATTGCCTGGCCTTCGAAGCCGCCGGCTTGACCCCGCGCCGCGAATATCTTCTCGAGGACGAGTACGGCCGGTCGCAAGCCCGGCGGATGGCCACGACCATGCTCGGCCTCCCGGAACCGCCCACCGCCATCTTCGCCGCCAGCGACACCCTCGCCTTCGGGGTGATCGAGGCCGCCCGAGACCTGCGACGGCGCGTACCCGAGGACCTTTCGGTGGTCGGCTACGACGACATCGACATGGCCGAGGTGGTGGGGCTCACCACCGTGCACCAGCTGCTCTTCGAGTCGGGCAAGCTCGGGATGGAGCTGCTCCTCGATCTGCTGCGCGCGCCCCGCCCCAACCCCATCTGCACCCTTCTTCCCACGAAGCTCGTCGTGCGCCGCACGACCGCCCCCCCTCGCTCGCCTTGACCTCTCGACGACTCGGGGCCTACCCTCCGCCTGCATGCTCCGCCACGTTCTCGGTCCGCTGCTGCTGGTCCTGGCCGCTCCCGCGGCCGCGGTTCCGGCCGCGACCACAGAGCACTTCGATCTGGTCCGGAGCGGCCTCGAGCTCGTGCGGCCCGCGCAGCGCGGACGCTTCCTGGACGTGGTGGGGCGGCGCTCCGCCCTCTTCGGCTACGAGACCGGGCCCCTCGAGGCCTGGGTGTATCCGCTCAAGCTCGTCGACGACTTCTCCCTTTCCTTCCGGCTGAAGGACTATCCTCTCGACATCCTGGCCCAGGACGTCACGGCCACGATCGCCGTGCGCCCGGAGGCGACGATCCTCACCTACTCGCACGCCGCGTTCACGGTACGCGAGATCCTGTTCGCCCCCCTCGACGAGCCCGGGCTCGTGGTCCTTCTCGACGTGGAGAGCGTCCTTCCGTTGACCGTCACGGGCAGCTTCAGGCCTCGGCTGCGGCTCATGTGGCCGGCGGGCCTCATGACCCCGAACGTCGACTGGGACGATGGTCAGCACGCCTACTTCCTCACCGAGGAGAGCCAACGCTTCGTCGGCGTCCTGGGCTCTCCCGGAGCGCACGACTTGTCGGTGATGCCCTATCAGGAAGAGCCGAAGGACGTCCCGCTCCGCTTCACGATCGACGTTCCGTTCGGGGGAGCGACCTTCGTCCCCATCGTGATGGCGGCCAGCACGAAGGACCGCGCCGAGGCCAAGGCTACGTACGACCGCCTCCTCGAGTCGACGGGCGCGCTCTACGCGAAGAACGTCGAGCACTATCGTCGTCTGTCAACGGAGACCGTATCCATCGAGACCCCCGACGAGCGCCTCGACGAGTCGTTCGCCTGGGCGAAGGTGGGCGTCGACAAGGGCCTGGCCACGAACCCGATGCTCGGCACCGGTCTCCTCGCCGGCTTTCGGACTTCGGGCGACAGCGAGCGGCCCGGCTTCGGCTGGTTCTTCGGTCGCGACGCCCTCTGGACCGTCGCTGGCCCTGCATTCATACGGGGACTTCGCGGCCGGCCGCACGGCTCTCGACTTCCTGAAGCAGTTCGAGCGCGCCGACGGCAAGATCCCCCACGAGATCTCGCAGAGCGCCGCCCTCCTCCCGTGGTTCACCGGCTATCCCTACCCGTGGAACAGCGCCGACGCGACGCCCCTCTACGTGATGGCTCACGCCGACCACTGGCGAGCGACGGGCGACCGGGGATTTCTCGATCCGAGCTGGGACTCGATCGTGAAGGCCTGGCGGTTCACGGCGCAGACCGACACGGATGGCAACGGCCTCGTGGAGAACGCCGGCTTCGGCCACGGCTGGGTGGAAGGCGGCGACCTCCATCCGGCCCACGAGGAGATCTACCAGCAGGCGGTCTGGATCGAGGCCTGTCGGGGCCTTGCCGAGCTCGCCCTGGTCAAGGGAGAGAGGGGACTGGCGCAGGAAGCGCGGGACTTCGGGGAGCGAACGCGGGCTGCGGTCGAAAAGACCTACTGGCTCGGGGGCGACGGCTACTACGCCTTCGCTACGAAGCTTCCGAGCGACACGTCGCGGGAGGCCGAGCGCGGTCCCGCGCGCGAGCGGCGGCAGGCCCGCCTCGACGCGCTGGCCCCGGCCCGGGTCGTGGACGAAGACACGGTGATGCCGGCCCTGGCGCTGCTCTTCGGGCAGCTCGACGACGGGCGTGCCCAGGCGGAGATCGACCATCTCGGATCCGGGGCCCTCGCCACCGACTGGGGCGCGCGGCTGCTTTCGGACCACAGCGCGCTTTACGACCCCCTGTCCTATCACCACGGGTCCGTGTGGCCCCTGTTTACCGGCTGGGCCTCGATGGCCGCCTACCGCTACGGTCGGCCTCACGTGGGCTACCAGGCCTTGATGGCGAACGCGCTCCTGCGCTCGCGCACGGCCCTCGGCTACGTGACGGAGCTCCTGTCCGGCGACTTCCTGTCGGCCTTCGGTCGCTCATCCCACCACCAGGTCTGGTCCGAGGCCATGGTCGTCACCCCGACCCTAGCTGCGCGAGTCCGTAGTCGCTCTTCAGCATTCCAAATGCGCGCTCCACGGAGGCGCGGCCCGGTACAGATCGCGGAAACGATGCGTGTCGCGGGTCGAGGCGAGCGCCGACGGTTGAAAGGCGTCGGCGAGCGCGACTGGGGCGAGCAACCCCCGCCCCGTTTCCATCTCGGTTTCCATGAGGGGCACTCCAGACGCGCTGCCCCACGATCGACGTTGCCGCGACCCAGGAACCATGCTGGATCGCGCCAAGCCCTCTGACGGACTCGAACCGTCGACCCCCTCCTTACAATGTGCCCTTCCCACGTCGCGGGTGGTTGCCGTTGATCGCTACTGCCTGCAAATCGGGCAAGTTCCGCGCTGCGGCGTCGCGACGGTTCGCCGTCGCTAGCCGGCGCAGGTTTCCAGACAAGATCGAGCGCACGCAGTACGGGTAGAAGGTGGTGCCACGCGCCCGGGCGCGCGCCACGAATTACTTGCCCGACATCCCCGAGCGATCCGTAACGCCGGCGGATCAGATCAATCGCGGTGGGCGTCGCCAGCAGCTACCCCTACGACCGTCAGCCCGAGCACTGTCCCTTCCCCTGCGCGATCCCGCGTCGGTCAGACAACGGCTCTCAGTGGAGAAGTCGACGGCTTGGTCACCTCGGTGTCGAGCGGTGTCGCTTCCGGCGCTGTTGCTTATCCTCACGGGTGTAGGGGTGAGTCATGCGCGCCTACGCTAGGACCACGGACTGCCCGTCTGTCGACCCGGAGCCAGTCGATACGCGAGGGTGTCGGTTTGAGCTAGATGGAACTTTCCGGGGCCATCGAACATCAGCGACATGTGACCAGTGTTCGTCGAATGCCGCTCGCTGCGAGCGATGAGTCTCTCTGGCAGGCGAGCGCAAGCGGAGACCAGCGGGCGTTCTCCGAGCTCTACGAGCGGCACGCGCGCGCGATCTATAACTACCTCTTCCGTCGCCTGGGCGACTGGTCGGAGGCGGAGGATCTCACCGCGGTCGTGTTTCTCGAGGCATTCCGGCGGCGGAGGGAGGTCGTCATCGTCGAGGGCAAGCTCCTGCCGTGGCTCTACGGGATCGCGACGAACGTGCTTCGCAACCGCCGTCGCACGCTCTGGCGTCACCGCGATCTCGTGGCACGGTTGGCGGGCCAGCCGGGCGCCGAGGTGGCGCCCGACGTCGCTGTGCGCGCTGAAGCCGCGGTGCAGATGCGATCGGTCATGAAGCGCATCGCGAGGTTGCCGCGCGTGCAACAAGACGTCATCGCCCTCTGCGTTTGGTCCGACCTCAGCTACGAGGAAGCGGCGGTGGCGCTCGGCGTTCCGATTGGGACTGTCCGGTCGCGCCTCTCGCGAGCGCGCGCCGTGTTGTTGGAACTTGAGGACGCTTCGCGACATAAGGACGTTGAGATGGAGCCGAGAAGGGCAGAGAGATGATCGAGATCCCCGGAGAGTTCCCGCTTCCCCAGGATGCTTTCGAGCGGCAGCGCTCACTCCTCGGCGCGCACATCGAGGCAGGACGGCGCCCGTCGCGAGCCACACGCCGGGGGGTGATCGTCGCCGTCGCTGCAGTGATCCTGGTCGGCGGGCTTCTGGTCACGCCGGCGTTCGGTATCGGTGATCGCCTCCTGAGCCTGATCCAGAGCAAGCCGACCCCGCTCGACGTGCAGGCTCCTGCCTGGTCGCCCGACGGACGGACGATCGTGTTCGTGAGCGGGCGCGACGGCAACGGCGAGGTCTACGCCATGGACGCCGACGGCACCTCGCCTCGGAACCTGACGCAGGACCCAGCGCAGGATGTCCAGCCCTGCCTGGTCGCCCGACGGGCGCCGCATCGCGTTTGTGAGCAGTCGAAGCCCGTCGTCTCGTTGCAAACCTGGACCTGGACCGTGCTGGGACGGCCTCAACCGACAATCCGAGATCTATGTCATGAACGCCGACGGGAGCAGGAAGCGGAACCTCACGCGGCGTGCCCACGACGACGATCCAACCTGGTCACCCGACGGGCGCAGGATCGCGTTCTTGCGCGCCACGGGCAGCTACAGGCATCACCGCTACCACCTCTATGTCATGAACGCCGACGGTAGTGGGCTGCGCAACCTGATGCAGATCGCGGCGGTCGCGTATTTCTCTAGTCATGTGGTCTGGTCACCGGACGGGCGGACGATCTACTTCGGGCGCTACCTCATCAGCACCGACGGGAGCGGAGCGCGGAAGCTCCCGTACATACCGTTGATCGCCGTCTGGTCGCCCGACGGACGGCAGATCGCCTTCGTGGGCAACCGGCCGACCGGGCTACCGGGGCCCGGGGCAGCTCGGTCCAAAGACGACTCCGAGATCTACGTCATGAACGCCGACGGGAGCGGAACCCGCAGGCTGACGCACAACGTGGGCTATGACGGCGAACCGGCCTGGTCCCCGGACGGGCGAAAGATCGCTTTCCAGAGCCACAGACGGGTCGGGGGCAGCAAGGCGGAGATCTACGTCATGAACGCCGACGGAAGCGGAAAGCGGAACCTCACCCGGAACCCGGCAAACGACGGCAGTCCCTCCTGGTCGCCGGACGGGCGGAGGATCGCGTTTGTCAGCAACCGCGACGGGCGGCTCGAAGCTCACGTCATGAACGCCGACGGGAGCGGTCAGCGGAGTCTGACGCTCCAGGAGACATGAGGCCAGAGCGGACGCGGATGCGCGGAGCATGCTCTCGCCAGAAGGCTTCTCGTGGCGTGCCGTACCGACGCGCGCGACCTGGGCGAGCAACCCCCGCCCCGTTTCCAAATCGTTTCCATAAGGGGCACTCCAACGCGCTGCCCCACGACCGACGTTCCCGCGACCCCAGGAACCATGCGGGATCGCGCCAAGCCCTCTGACGGACTCGAACCGTCGACCCCCTCCTTACCATGGAGGTGCTCTACCAACTGAGCTAAGAGGGCGCAGCCCGTAGGTTAGCCGCTTCGTGAGCTGTCGCCCGCGGGAAGAGACTCGACCGTGGCAGCCCCACGCCGCTCCAGTTCGCCCAATCGCGCCCGTCCCAATCCATCGACGACCTGATCGGACAGCGCACGCCGGCGCCCTCGAGCCGGGTCGCGCCCGAGGACGTTCGGCAACGGGCTCAGCGCGGCGTGGTCAGCGGAGCTTGACGCTGAACTTCTTGGCGAGGACGAGCTTGCCCGAGGTTGTTCGGATCGTTCCGGAGAGGACTTTCCCTCTGGCGTTCACCGGCGTCTCTCACCGCGCAGGTCGATCGGCCAGCGTTGAGGGAGCCCTTGGCCGGGACGATCTTCGGCCCGATCTTCACGGCGCACCTGACCGCTCCGACCGCGAGCGGCTGAGTCTGGTCGGCCGACGTGAGATAGACGGGGTGCGAAGCGACGACCGTGGTCCCGGCCCTGGTGGGCCGCGGCTTCAGCGCCACGGCTGCCGACGCGCTCCCCACCTCGACCGTCATCGACGAGGTGTCGTCGGACGGATCGGGATCTCCGGTCAACCCCACCGCTACCTCGAACGTGTAGCTCCCCCGCCGTTCGGCGACGACGCGCCAAGCCGGGAAGGCTGCCGCGAGATTCGTCCCCGGGGTCGGCACGACGGCCTTCGTGCACGCCGCCCCGGTCGCGCTGCTCGTACAACCGTCGGCGGCACCGGGCGCAGGTCCCGACCACCGCACTCCTGCCGGCAGCGTGACCCGAACCTGGATCGTCGCCGCATCCCCACCGTCCCATCCGACGTACGCGGCGATCGCGAAGTCGAGCGTCTCGGTGGCCTTTCCACCTTTCGTCACGAGCGCCGTGTACGCGAGGCTCGGACTGAAGTTGCCTGCGGCCCTGTGTGCCATCGCCGCAGCCGGCAGCGCGACGACGGCGACCGCCACCGCGATGACCGCCGCCCGGCGGACTCCCGCATCGTAGCATCTGTCACGTGTTCACCCTACGGCGCCGGCCGAGGGCAGGCAAGCCCTGCCGGGGCACGATCGTCCGTCCGACTGCCAGGGGCGACCGAACCGCCCGCGAGCCCAGGACGGCGCCTCGCTACCCTTGCAGGGTGCGCGCCGTCGCCGCCGTCGCAACCGTTCTCGTAGCGCTGCTCGCCGGGTCGGCGCACGCCGCCGCGCCGCCGAAGACGGTGTTGCACATCGGCGACTCGCTCGCGTACGGGACAGCCGTGTACCTCAAGGACTACCTGCGCAGCTGGCGGCTGACCGAGGACATCGAGGTGAGCATGCAGTCGTACTCCGTGCCGGGGCGGGTCGCCGCGCAGGGGACGGCGCTGCCGCGCGTGCTCCTCGTCAGCGCCGGCACGAACGGCCACCCCGCGGCGATCGCACAGTTCCGAGGTGACGTTCGCAAGGTCCTGCGGCTGGCGGGGCCGAGGCGGTGCGTCGTGTGGGCGAACGTCGTCAGGCCGCCCTACCAGGGCGTCAGCTACGACGGCATCAACCGGGTCCTCGCCGACCTCGACCGGCGCACCGAGAACCTGCTCGTGCTCGACTGGGCCGGAATGGTGCGCCGCAACCGTGCGGGCGCTCTCCGAGGACGGCGTGCACGTCGCCGTGCCGTTCTACCGCAAGCGCGCCCAGGTGCTCGCCGCACTCGCCAAGCGCTGCCCGGCCTGATGGGGACGCCGCCGCTCCCACCCGAGGCGGGCGACCCGATCGGCGGGTGGAGCGTCGAGGACGCCGCCGAGCCGGACGCTGCATCGCCTGCGCTGCCCTCGGAGGAGACGACCCGTCCGCCGCGGCCGACGCGGCGCGAGCGCCCACCCGTCGAGCGACCCCCGCGGCCCGCCGGGCATGCGCTGGTGGTCGTCGTCCTCGCGCTCGCCGTCTCGCTCCTCCTGAACGCGCCCGGCCTTCACAAGTCCGCGCACGCGCAACCGGCCGGCTGGGAGCGCGATGTCGCGCTCGGAGTCACCGGGCCGCTCGACGCGGTCAGCGGCGCCCTTCTGCTCGACCGGCCACGGGAGGGCGTCAAGGCACTGCTCGGCCGTTCCGACGACGACGACATCGACACCGAGATCGCGCTGCCGCCCGCCGCCCCTGCCACGGGCACGCCAACCGCGCCGGCGCCGACGGTACGGCGGACATTCACCCGCGAGAAGCCGATGCGGCTCTGGGTGGCCGGCGACTCGCTCGTCGTCGTGCCGGGCCAGTCGATCGTGCGCGCCTCCGGTGTCTCGCCGGTGATCGAGCCCGTCGGGGGTGTCGAAGGACGCGTCGCCACCGGGCTCGAGCGCCCGGACGTGTTCAACTGGTTCCGGTACATCCCCGAGCGGATGCGCGAGCTCGAGCCCAATGTGGTGGTGCTGAGCTTCGGCGGCAACGACGACCACGGCTACATGACCGGCCTGCCCGACGGGGTCGAGCTCGACAGCTTCGGGAGCGACTCCTGGCGCGCCGAGTACGCACGCCGTGTGGGTGGCCTGTTCGACACGATCGCCCGGAAGGGCGCCTACACCGTGTGGATCGGCCTGCCCATCACGCGGGACGCCGAGCAGACGCAGCGCTTCGACGTGATCAACGCCGTCGTCGCCGCCGAGGCGCGCAAGCGGCCGAGGAAGGCGACCTATGTCGACACGTACACGACCTTCGCCTCCGATACGGGCGGCTTCGCCGAGTACCTCTACGACACGGGGGGGCAGCTCGTCCGGGTGCGCGCTGCCGACGGCGTCCATTTCGAGCCGCGCGGGGGCGACATGATCGCGCGTGAGGTGCTCAAGCGGCTCAACAGGGTGTTCGACCTCACGAGCTGGAGGCAGCAGGAGAAGGCCGCGAGCGCCTGACCCTCGACGGCAGGCGACCGGACACCTCCGTCATCCGCCGTAGCCGCGCGGCCAGCTCGTCCGTCAGCTGGTCGTGACGCAGGCGCCACGACCAGTTGCCCGCTTTCCGGCCGGCATGTTCATCCGCGCCTCGCTGCCCAGTCCCAGCACGTCCTGCGCCGGGACGATCGCCAGACGGGCCGGCGAGGCGAGCGCCAGCGCGACGAGGCTCCAGTGCGGCTCCGCCTCGTCGAGCCCCGTGGCCGCCCGCCGCGACGATGCCAGCGACCGGAACCAGCCCACCGTCGTGTCGTTGTCGTGGGTGCCGGTGAAGACCACGGACGACTCCGTGATGTTGCCGAGCCGGTGCGGGTTGTCCAGGGAGCCCTCGAAGCCGAACTGCAACACCCGGATCCCGGGCAGGCCGAGCGCGACGCGCAGGCGCTCGACGGGCTCCGTGATCCGCCCGAGGTCCTCGGCGATCAGCGGCAGCCGCCCCAGCTCCGCCTCGGCGGCGGCGAACAGCGCGGCGCCGGGACCGCGCTGCCACCGGCCGCGCGCCGCCGTCCGGTGGCCCTTGGGCACGGCCCACGCTGCGACGAAGCCGCGGAAATGATCGAGGCGCGCGATGTCGACCAGCTCCAACGTGCGACGCAGGCGCTCGATCCACCACCGATACCCCGACCGACGAAGCGCGGGCCAGTCGTACAGGGCGCTGCCCCAGAGCTGCCCGCGCCGGTTGAACACGTCGGGACGTGCCCCCGCGAGGGCATCGGCGCGGAACAGGCCGGGGTGCGCACGCACGTCGACGCTGCCGGGCGCGACGAACATCGGCAGATCGCCGATGACGCCGACGCCTCGCGTCGCCGCATACGCGCGAAGCGCCCCCCACTCGCGCTCGAACCGGACCTGATCGGCCAGCGCGGAGCCGCCGGCGATCGAGATGTAGTCGTCGATCCAGTACGCATGCCGTGCCCTGAACGATGCGAGCTCGTGGCGCGTGACGCGGGCACGCGGCCGCTCGAGCAGCCCTGCCGACGACGCGAAGGCCGAGATCGAGTTGTACGGCGAGCCGTACTCGTCCGGCGGGCCGAGCGGGAGCACCTGCCACCACGACTGCCCCGCCGCCGCCAACCAGTCGACGAAGCGGTACGCCTCGTTGCCCAGCCGCCCGCCGGGCAACGAGGTGGGATGGAGCAGCACCCCGCTCGAGCGTCCGAGATCCACGCACGGGTGGTACCTGATATTCGTCTCCGGCAGCGATGCAACCGCCTTCACCCAGAGGGCACGACCTCCGTTGACGGGCGCCGAGCACCGTGCGCTGCTCGCCGCCGGGCACCATCACGACCCCCACGCCTATCTCGGCGCGCACGCTGCGCCCGGCGGGTTCGTGGTGCGGACGCTTCGCCCCGGCGCGGCGGCGGTGCGCGTCCTGCCCGAAGGACGAGCGCCGGTGCGCATGCGGCGCATCCACCCGGCGGGGGTGTACGAGGCGACCGTGCCCGGGCAGCTCATCGCCTACCGGATCGAGACCCGTGACACGAACGGCGACGTGACCAGCGCCGACGACCCCTATCGTTCCTGCCGACGGTCGGCGAGCTCGATCTCCACCTCGCCTCCGAGGGTCGTCACGAGGAGCTCCAGCACGTGCTCGGCGCGCACCTCAGCGGAGATCGAGGGGGTCGCCGGGGTGTCGTTCGCCGTGTGGGCGCCGAGCGCCCGCTCGGTCAGCGTGGTCGGCGACTTCAACGGCTGGGACGGGCGCACTCACCCCATGCGCAGCCTCGGCACCGCCGGCGTCTGGGAGCTCTTCGTCCCCGGGCTCGCAGAGGGCGCGATCTACAAGTACGAGGTGCGCGCGAAGCGCCGGGGTCGTGCGGCTCAAGGCCGACCCGCTCGCCGCGCGCACCGAGGCTCCCTCCGCACGGGCTCCGTCGTCTTCCGGCCGCGTCATACGCTGGCGCGACGAGGACTGGCTCGACCGGCGCGCGGATCGACCCCGGCCGTGGCGGAGCCGATGTCGGTGTACGAGGTGCACCTCGGCTCGTGGCGCTGGAACCCGCTCGAGGGCAACCGTCCGCTCACCTACCGCGAGCTCGCCGACGAGCTCGCCGACTACGTGGTCGACATGGGCTTCACGCACGTCGAGCTCCTGCCGGTGATGGAGCACCCGTTCGGCGGCTCGTGGGGGTACCAGGTGACGGGGTTCTTCGCCTCGACCGCCGCGTTTCGGGTCGCCCGACGACTTCCGCATCCTCGTCGACCGCCTGCACGCGCGCGGGATCGGCGTGATCCTCGACTGGGTGCCGGCCCACTTCCCCCGGGACGAGTTCGCGCTCGCGCGCTTCGACGGCACCGCGCTCTACGAGCACGACGACCCGCGGCGTGGCGCGCACCCGGACTGGGGGACGCTGATCTTCAACTACGGCCGCACCGAGGTGCGCAACTTCCTGCTCGCGAGCGCGCTGACTGGCTCGAGGACGTTCCACGCCGACGGGCTGCGTGTCGACGCCGTCGCCTCGATGCTCTACCTCGACTACTCGCGCGAGGCGGGCGAGTGGCTGCCGAACGTGCACGGCGGCACGCGAGAACCTCGAGGCGGTCTCGTTCCTGCGCGAGCTGAACGAGGTCGTGCACCGGCGTGTGCCGGGCGTCGATCATGGCCGCCGAGGAGTCGACCGCCTGGGGCGGGGTGTCGCGGCCGACCGACGCGGGCGGGCTCGGCTTCGGCTTCAAGTGGAACATGGGCTGGATGCACGACACGCTCGAGTACTTCTCCCGCGAGCCGGTGCACCGGCGCCTCCACCAGAACGAGCTGACGTTCAGCCTCGTCTACGCGTTCACCGAGAACTTCCTGCTGCCGCTCTCGCACGACGAGGTCGTGCACGGCAAGGGCTCGCTGCTCGCAGAAGATGCCCGGCGACCGCTGGCAGCGCTTCGCCAACCTGCGCGCGCTCTACGGCTACATGTGGGCGCACCCCGGCAAGCAGCTCCTCTTCATGGGCGGCGAGCTCGCGCAGGAGCGCGAGTGGTCGCACGACTCCTCGCTCGACTGGCACCTGCGCGAGACGTCGGGCCACGCGGGCGTGCAGGCGCTCGTCCGCGACCTGAATCGCGCCTACCGCGCCGAGCCCGCGCTGTGGGAGGTCGACTTCGAGCCGGCCGGCTTCCGCTGGCTGGAGATGGACGACGCCGCCGCGAACGTGATCGCGTTCCTGCGCCTGTCGCGCGACCGGACGCGGCGTCGTCGCCGTGTGCGCCTGCAACCTCTCGCCGGTGCCGCGCGAGGGCTACCGGATCGGCCTTCCCCGCGCGCGGCCGCTGGCGCGAGTGCTCGTCGAACACCGACGACGCAGCGCTACGGCGGCTGCGGCGTGGGCACGAGCACCGGCGCCATCGCGGCCGAGGACGACGCCGTGGCACGACCAGCCGTTCTCGGCGCCGGTCGACGCTGCCGCCGCTCGCGCGTCGTCTGGCTCGCCCCGGAGGCGACAGTGACCGCCTGGCCCGGCCGCCGTTCCCGCTCGGCGCGACCTGGGACGGCGAAGGCACGAACTTCTCGCTCTTCTCCGAGCACGCCGAGCGCGTCGAGCTCTGCCTCTTCGACGAGGACGACCGCGAGACGCGCGTCGAGCTGACGGACCGGACGGCCTACAACTGGCACGGCTACCTGCCGGGAGTCGGCCCGGGGCAGCGCTACGGCTACCGCGTCCACGGCCCGTACGACCCGGGCAGCGGCCACCGCTTCAACCCGGCGAAGCTGCTGATCGACCCGTACGCCAAGGCGGTCGAAGGGCCGATCCGCTTCGACGCCGCCAACGTGCTCCCGTACGTCGCGCCGGCGGCGACGACCTCGTGCCCGACGACGACGACTGCGCGGCGGCGATCCCGAAGTGCGTCGTCGTCGACGAGCGCTTCGACTGGGAGGGCGACCGGCCGCTCGGGACGCCGTGGCACGAGACGGTCATCTACGAGACGCACGTCCGCGGCTTCACCAAGCTGCACCCGGCACGTCCGCGAGGATCTCCGCGGCACGTACGCGGGCCTCGCCGTCCGAGGAGGCGCTCGCCCATCTGCGCTCGCTCGGCGTCACCGCCGTCGAGCTGCTGCCCGTGCACCACATCGCGGACGAGCAGTTCCTCCACGAGCGCGGCCTGACGAACTACTGGGGCTACTCGACGGTCGGCTTCCTCGCGCCGCACGCGCTGTACGCGGCCACCGGGACGCCGTGGCGAGCAGGTGCGCGAGTTCAAGGGGATGGTGAAGGCGCTCCACCGCGCCGGGATCGAGGTGATCCTCGACGTCGTCTACAACCACACCGCCGAGGGGAACCACCTCGGGCCGATGCTCTCCTTCCGGGGCGTCGACAACGCGCTCGTACTACCGGCTCGAGCCCGGCGACCCGCGCCACTACATGGACTTCACCGGCACCGGCAACAGCCTCAACCCGGTGCACCCGAGCGTCCTGCGGCTGATCATGGACTCGCTGCGCTACTGGGCGATCGAATGCCACGTGGACGGGTTCCGGTTCGACCTCGCGTCGGCGCTCGCGCGCGAGCTCTACGACGTCGACCGCCTCTCGTCGTTCTTCGACGTGATCCACCAGGACCCGGTGCTCTCGCAGGTGAAGCTGATCGCGGAGCCGTGGGACGTCGGGCCCGGCGGCTACCAGGTCGGCAACTTCCCGGTGCTCTGGGCGGAGTGGAACGGGAAGTACCGCGACTGCGTGCGCGACTTCTGGCGCGGGCACGCCAGCCTCGGCGAGCTCGCCTCGCGCTTCACCGGGTCGAGCGACCTCTACGAGTCGGACGGGCGGCGGCCGTCCGCGTCGATCAACTTCGTCACCTGCCACGACGGCTTCACGCTCGCCGATCTCGTCTCCTACAACGAGAAGCACAACGAGGCGAACGGCGAGGACGGCCGCGACGGCACGGACGACAACCGCTCGCTGGAACTGCGGCGCCGAGGGGCCGACCGAGCGATCCGG
Source organism: uncultured Actinomycetes bacterium (assembly GCA_963724995.1). Classification (GTDB taxonomy): domain Bacteria; phylum Actinomycetota; class Thermoleophilia; order Gaiellales; family Gaiellaceae; genus Gaiella. The sequence continues at coordinate 33,723 of CAVRXC010000008.1, read as the reverse complement.
CTGTGCTCGAGCTGCGGCGAGCGCCAGCAGCGGAACTTCCTCGCCACGCTGTTCCTCTCGCAGGGCGTGCCGATGCTGCTCGGCGGCGACGAGCTCGGCCGCACGCAGCGCGGCAACAACAACGCGCTGGTGCCAGGACAACGAGATCTCAGTGGCTCGACTGGAGCTCCGACGCCGGCGGGCGAGCGCCTGCTCGCAGTTCACGCGCCGGCTGATCGAGCCTGCGCCGCGACCACCCCGTCTTCCGCCGCTCGCACTTCCTCCTCGGCCGCCCGACGAACGGCTCGGGCCTACCCGACGTCTGGTGGTTCCGCCCGGACGGCCGCCGGCATGACCAACGCCGACTGGCAGTCCGGCGGCGACGACGCTCGGTGTCTTCCTCAACGGGCAGGAGATACCCGACCGCACGCCGGACGGCGGCGACGCGTCATCGAGGACGACTCGTTCCTCGTGCTGTTGAACGGCGGCGGCGAGGACGTGACGCTTTCGTCTGCCGGCCGCCCGCTTCGGCCGGCGTTGGGCGCTCGAGCTGTCGACCGCCGACCCCGACGCCGACGCGGCCGTCCGTGCGGCCACCGCGCGGACGTCCCCCTCGGGGCGCGGTCGCTGCTCCTGCTCCGCCGTATCTGACACCGGCCACCGTGCGGGCGAGGGCCGACGCATCCGGCGCCTACGAGGCGGTCACGCGCGGTACATGCGCGCCGCGTAGTCGTCGACCATGCGCGTGGCCGTGAAGGCGGCGCGCAGGTCGACGAGCGCGTGCTTGACCAGCTCGCACCAGCCGTGCGGCACGCCGCTCGTCGTCGCGGTCGTAGAAGAGCGGGATCACCTCGTGCTCGAGCAGGTCGTAGAAGCGCGTCGCGTCGCGTCGTCGTCGGCCGGGTCGCCGCCTCGTCGCCGGGGATCGCCCAGCCGTTCGACGCCGTCGTACGCCTCGGCCCACCAGCCGTCGAGCACGCTCAGCTGCAGCGCCGCCGTTGAAGGTCGCCTTCATGCCGCTCGTGCCGCTCGCCTCCATCGGCCGGCGCGGCAGGTTGACCCAGACGTCGCAGCCGGACGACGAGCTGCCGCGGCGACGTCGAGGTCGTAGTCCTCGACGACGACGAGCCGCTCGGCCGCACCGTGCCGTCGTCGGCCGCAGCTGGAAGATCCGCTGCAGCGTCTCCTTGCCGTCCTCGTCGTTCGGGTGCGCCTTGCCGGCGACGAGGAGCTGGACCGGCCGGTCGCCCGAGCAGGATGCGGACGCGCGCGGTCGGCGTCGTGCGTCAGCAGGTGGAGGCGCTTGTACGTCGCGAGGCGGCGCGCGAAGCCGAGCGTGAGCGCGTCGGCCTCGAGGCACGCGCCGACCGCGCGCACCTAGTCGATCTGCTCGCCGCGCAGCAGCCGGTCCTGCGCCGCTCTTCGCGCGGATGAACTCGACGAGCTCGCGCGCGCCTCGCAGCGGGCCGCCCAGAGCTCGTCGTTCGGGATTCGAGCCCGACGCCCTCCCAGGTCCCGGGATCGGCGGTCGCGCGCGACCCAGTCGTCGCCGAGGTGCCGGTCGAGCAGCTCGGCCATCGGCGGCGCCGAGGAACGTCGGGCAGGTGCGCGCCGTTCGTGACGTGCGTGATCGGCACATCCGGCGGCGTCCGCGCCGTCGAACAGCGGCCGCCACATCTCGCGCGCGACCTCGCCGTGCAGCCGGCTGACGCCGTTCCGCGCGGCCGCTGACCCGGAGCGCGAGCGGCGTCATCCCCGGCGGCTCCTCCGCGTCGCCGGGGTCGACGCGGCACGAGACCCAGGAACTGCCTCGTCGTCGATGCCGAGCCGCGCGGCAGGTCGCCGAACGCGCCGAGGAACTCGTCGGCGCGCGTACGTCTCGTTGCCGGCCGGGACGGGCGTGTGCGTCGTGAAGACGACCGCTCGGCCGCAGCGTCCTCGAGCGCCTCCTCGAACGGGCGCGCCCTGCGCCACGCGCTCGGCGGCGAGCTCGAGCGGCGCCAGCGCGGGATGCCCCTCGTTGAGGTGGATCACGCGCCGGCTCGATGCCGAGCCTGCAGCAGCACGCGCGCGCCGCCGATCCCGAGCAGCGCCGTACTGGGCGAGCCGGATCGCGCGGTTCCCCTCGTAGAGCCGTGCGGTCGTCCAGCGCTGCACCGGGTCGTTCTGCGGGCAGCTCGGTGTCGAGCAGGAGCAGCGGCACGCGGCCGACGTCGACCCGCCAGACCTGGAACGTCGAGTCGCTGCCCGAACAGCGGGCACGGTGAGGACGAGCGGCGAGCCGTCGTCGTCCGTCACCCGCGCCATCGGCAGGCTCTTCGGGTCGGCCTGCGAGCCAGTACTCCTGCTGCCGCCCGGCCAGGTCGATCCGCTGCCGGAAGTAGCCGCGCCGGTAGAAGAGCCCGATCCCGATCATCGGCAGCGCCTGGTCGCTCGCCTCCTTGAGGATGTCGCCGGCGAGCACGCCGAGGCCGCCCGAGTAGAGCGGCAGCGAGGCGTGGAAGCCGAACTCGGCGCAGAAGAACGCGACCGGGCCGTCGATCGCCCGGTCGCGGCCGTCGGGGCGCGCCGAGGTAGGCCGGCGTCGGCTCGCGACGAGCGCCTCGATCCGCTCGAGGAGCTCCGGGCTCCGCTCGGCGCGCTCCTGCGTGCGCGGCCACAGGTCGCTGAGGAACTTGAACCGGGTTCGCGCCGGACAGCGCCCCAGCGGTGCGGGTTGATGTCGCGGAAGACCGCCGCGCCGTCGCGGCAGCCAGCTCCAGCGCGTAGTTGTAGGCGACGCGGGCGAGCGGCTTGAGCCCGGGAGACACCCGGCCCGCGAGATGAGCCGCACGGCCGGCGACGTCGCTCGCCCCTGGAGCGAAGGATGGGATTCCGAAGGCCATCGGCGCCCCATTCAACCTGCACCCGCCAGGGCGGGGTGCGTGAACCGTCGGCGACTTCCGGTCGTCCGGTACCGTCGGACGCGTGACGCGACGCGGACACGGCGCCCCTTCTCCACGCACGCGCGTGCGGCGCATCCACGAGCGCGGCCGGTATGACCGCGAGGCGATCCACGACGTGCTCGATGCGGCCGTGGTCGCTCACCTCGGCTTCGTGCAGGACGGGCAGCCGTTCGTGATCCCCACCCTGCACGCGCGCGTCGGCGACGAGGTGCTGGTGCACGGCTCCTCCGCCAGCCGTGCCATGCGCACCTTCGGCGGCGGCCTTCCGGCCTGCCTGACCGTGACGCTGCTCGACGGCATCGTGCTCGCCCGGTCGGTGTTCGAGCACAGCGTCAACTACCGCTCCGTGGTCGTGCTGGGGCAGGCGACGCTCGTCGAGGCCCCGGAGGAGAAGCTCGCGGCGCTCGAGGCGCTCACCGAGCGGCTGCTCCCGGGGCGCTGGCACGATGCGCGCCGGCCGACCGCGCGAGAGCTGAAGGCGACCTCCGTGCTGCGCATGCCGCTCGACGAGGCGTCGGCCAAGATCCGCGACGGCGGCGCGGAGGACGGAGACACACCGGACGCCGAGCTCGACGTGTGGGCCGGCCAGATCCCGCTGGTCACGAAGGCACTCGCCCCGATCCCGGACCCCGACCTGCGGCCCGGCATCCCGGTGCCCGCCTATGCGCGGCGCTACCGCCGCCCGGGCCTCACCGGGTAGCGACAATGGACGCCGTGGAGGAGCGCACGCAGGCGGCGGTCGACACCGTCGTGATGAAGTTCGGCGGGTCGTCGGTCGCCGACCCCGAGAAGATCAAGCTCGTGGCTCGCCGCTTCGTGGACGCGAAGCGGCGAGGCCGCTCCGTCGTGGGCACGGTGTCCGCCATGGGCAAGACGACCGACCAGCTGATCGACCTCGCCGGCGAGGTGTCCCCCACGCCCGACCCGCGGGAGCTCGACATGCTGCTCTCCACCGGCGAGCGAATCGCGTGCGCGCTCGTCGCGATGGCGATCCACGACCTCGGCGAAGAGGCCGTGTCGCTCACCGGCTCCCAGGCCGGCATCCTCACCGACGCCTCGCACACGAAGGCGAAGATCCGCGAGATCAGAGGCGACCGCATTCGGAGCGCGCTCGCCGAGGGGAAGATCGTGCTGGTCGCGGGCTTCCAGGGCTTCTCGCGCGACACGATGGAGATCACGACGCTCGGCCGGGGTGGCACCGACGCGACCGCGGTGGCGCTCGCGGCCGCGCTCGGCGGCGCCTGCGAGATCTACTCCGACGTGCCCGGCGTGTTCACCGCCGATCCGCGCATCGTGCCGGAGGCGCGGAAGCTCGCCGTGGTGTCGTACGAGGAGATGCTCGAGATGTCGGCGTCGGGCGCCAAGGTGCTGATGCTGCGGTCGGTCGAGCTGGCCCGCAACCACGGGGTGCGCGTGCACGCGCGCTCCACCTTCTCCGACGAGGAGGGCACCTGGATCCAGGAAGGAGATGGCATGGAGGAGCCGATCGTCTCGGCCGTGACCCACTCGGAGACCGATGTCGTGTTCACGCTCACCGGGATCCCCGACCGGCCCGGCGTGGCGGCGCTCGTGTTCGACACCGTGGCCGCCGCCCAGGTCAACGTGGACACGATCATCCAGAACACGGTGCACGGCAACGCCGAGATGTCCGTCTCGGTGCCGGCGGAGGACGTCCCGGCCGCCCGCACCGCGATCGAGCAGACGATGGCCGAGCTCGGCGCGTTCTCGGTCGAGGAGGACCACGGGCTCGGAAAGGTGTCGCTGATCGGCGCCGGGATGCGCTCGCACCCGGGCGTGGCCGCGAAGATGTTCCGGACGCTGGCGGCCGAGGGGATCAACCTGCAGATGATCTCCACCTCGCCGATCCGGATCTCCTGCATGATCGACCGCGACCGGATCCCCGACGCGGTGCGCGTGCTGCACGCCGTGTTCGAGCTCGACCGCGCCCCCGAGCCCGAGTAGGGGCCGGATACATCCGGCCCGGGAACGGGTCGTGCTCGCCGCCGAGAACAGGGCTGTGAGAGGCCGCGCCGAACACGTGGCTGATGGACGAACGCTGGGTGCGGGTTGTCGTCACGGCCGCGGTCTGGACGGTCGTGGTCGTCGTCGTGCGCTGGCTGCTGCGGCGCGCGTTCACGCACTGGGAGGAGCGCCACCGCGAGTCCGACGCCGCGGTCGTCGCCCGTAGACGGACCACCTTCAGCTTCCTGTCACGGCTCGCGGTCACGCTGATCATCACGATCGGCGCCTGGAGCGTCCTCGTCATCTTCCCGCAGACCGAGGAGATCGCCCGTGCGCTCCTCGCCTCGAGCGCCGTCCTGGCGCTGGTGGTCGGCCTGGCGCTGTCGACGCCACTCGGCAACCTCGGCGCGGGCGTGCTCGTCTCGTTCACCCAGCCGGTGCGCCTCGGCGATCGCGTCACGGTGGGAGAGCACACGGGGTTCGTCGAGCAGATCGCGCTGATCTATACGGTGCTCGTGACCGACGACGCGCGGCGTGTGTACGTCCCGAACACGCAGCTCGTGGCGAGCCCGATCGTGAACCGCACGATCCGCGATCCGCGGCGGGCGATCGTCGCGGAGCTCCCGGTCGGGCTCGGCGCTTCGGTGGCGGCCGCACGTGAGGCGCTCCTGGACGAGGTGCGAAGCACACCGGGAGTGACCGACGCCACCGTTCGCGTGGTCAACGTCACCGACCGCCTCGCCTGGCTCAGCGTGACCGGATACGGAGCTCTCGACGCGGATGTCGCGTCGATCGCGAGCGATCTGCGCGAGCGAGGCCTCGCGGCGCTGGCCCGCGACGGCCTGCTGCCCGCCTGACCCGAGCGGGCGCCTCGATCCTCGACCGTGCGAGGTGAGACGAGGGCCGGACAGGTCCGGCCCCTACGGGCTGGTCCACCACCGTGTCGCCGTGGCAGGCCCCTTCAGCACGTGCCGCAGGTCGGGATCCGCGCGAGCGGATCCCGACCTGCGCGACAATTCAGACGCAGTCCTTGAGCGCCTGGGCCTCGGGCAGGCCCTCGAGCTTCTTCAGCGTGTTGTTCTCGATCTGGCGGATCCGCTCGCGCGTGACCCCGAACGCGCGGCCGACCTCCTCGAGCGTGCACGGCGGCTCGCCGTTCAGCCCGAAACGGAGCTCGATCACCTTCCGCTCGCGCTCCGGCAGCGACCCGAGCGCGAGATCGATGTCCTCCCGCCGTAGCGACAGCGACGCCGAGTCGAACGGCGACTCCGCCTGCTCGTCGGGCACGAAGTCGCCGAGCGACGACTCCTCCTCCTCGCCGATCGGCTTCTCGAGCGAGACGGGCAACTGAGCCATGCGCAGGATCTCGCGCACCTCGTCCGTCTCCATCTCGAGCTCCTCGGCGATCTCCTCGGGCCGGGGCTCACGACCGAGCCGCTGCACCAGCTGACGCTCGATGTGGACGACCTTGTTGAGCTTCTCGACCATGTGCACCGGGATGCGGATCGTCCGTGCCTTGTCCGCGATCGCCCGCGTCACCGCCTGGCGGATCCACCACGTCGCATACGTCGAGAACTTGAAGCCCTTGCGGTAGTCGAACTTCTCCACCGCCCTGATCAACCCCAGCGACCCCTCCTGGATCAGGTCGAGGAACGACAGGCCCCGACCGAGATACCCCTTCGCGATCGATACCACGAGCCGCAGGTTGGCCTCGATCATGTGCTGCTTCGCCGCCATGTCGCCGCGTTCGATCCGCTTCGCCAGCGTGATCTCCTGGTCGGCGGTCAGCAGCGGCACCTTGCCGATCTCCCGCAGGTACAGGCGCAGCGAGTCGAGGGACGGCTCGACGGTGAGATCGAGCTTCGGAGCGACCACCTTCTCCTCCTCGGCGGGAGGTGGAGGCTCCAGCTGCGGCAACGACTTGTGCTGCTCTCCTTCGACCAGCTCGACCGAATGGTCGATCAGGTATGTGGTGAAGTCTTCGACCTGCTCCTTGGTGAGATCGACGTCCTCGAGGGCGCTGACGATCTCGTCGTACGTGAGAAACCCCTTCTCCTGACCGTCCTTGACGAGCTTGTGCAGCTCTTCGATGTCCGGAAGGGCGATGTCGACGGAGAGCATGGACCTCTCTTCCTTCGCGGTTGACGGAGACAGAACCACCTCGAACGCAACTCGAGCCGAGCTCCCCTGCCCCGGCTCTGACCCATCAGGCGGCGCATCGTATACGAGGACCGGGCCGATGGGAACAGGGCCGAAGCGGCGCACCCCGAGAATTTCCACCTCGGCGAGACGGCCGCTCAAGCGATGCGCAGCAGGCCGACCGCCTCGCCGCGGCTCGACAGCACCGGCGTATCGGGGAGCGCGCCGGTGTCGACCCCGAGCCGCCGGAGCACCTCCGCGAGCGCGGGGAGCACGGCACGAAACGCGCCGTCGGCCACCTTGAGCGCCACGCCGAGGCCGTCGGACGAGCAGGCGCAGAGCAGCCCTTCCGCGCCACCCTTGGCCACCCAGCCGTCGAGCGAGCGGATCAGAACCGCATCCGCCGCGACCGGCCCGCGCAGCAGGTCCGGGTGCGCGCGCATCGCCGACACGACGCGCTCGCCACCCTCGAGCGTCGGCAGCCGCGCGAACATCGTCGCCGCGCGCGGCGCAGGGGCAACGCGAACGTGACCACGCCGCACCCGTCGACCGCGACCGGGAGCGATGCAGGCGCAACGCCGGCAGCCGCCGCGACCTCCGCGAGCATCGCCTGCTGGCACGGATGACCGGCCAGTCGGTAGCCCTGGGACGGGCCGCCCCTGCGCACCGGCGAAGGCGAGCAACCCCGCGTGCTTGCCGGAGCAGTTGTGCTCGACCGGTGTCGGCGCCGGCCCGCACTGGGAGGCTCGTCCACACCCGCCGGGGCGAGCGCGAGCAGCCGTCCGACGGCGGCGAGCTGCTCCGGGCGGGCGAGGTGCGAAGCGCACGCGATCGCGATCCAGCTCGTCATCGAGCGCAGGACGCGCCCGCACCAGCGGCAGCGCCTGGATCGGCTTCGCGGACGAGCGCAGGAAACGTCACGAGCTCGGGATCGCCGGCTGCGAGCACCAGCTCGTCGCCGTGCCACGACAGCCGCGTGCACGACATGGCGGGCCTCGACGACGTCGCCGCGCGTGACCTCGACGACGATCGCGTCCACCGACGCAGCGTAGAGGCTCGACGAGGCGGAGCTACGCTGCCCGTGATGCCCGAGCTGCCCGAGGTGGAGGCGTGGGTGCGCGAGCTCGACCCGCTCGTCGTCGCGCTCGACGGTGGAGCGGGCCGGCCCTGCGCACATCGCGACCCTGAAGACGATCCAGCCGCCGTTGTCGGCGCTCGACGGCGCCACGTTGTCGGGCGCACGCCGCCGCGGCAAGAACCTTCTCTTCCCCGTCGCAGGTACCGAGCTCGTGCTCCGCGTGCACCTGATGAGCGCCGGCCGGCTCCGCTACCACGCCCCCGGCGCGAAGACGCCCGCGAAGCCGATGTTCAGGCTGCGCTTCGCCGACGGAGCCGAGCTCGTGCTCACCGAGGCGGGAAAGAAGAAGCGCGCGGGCGTGTGGCTGCTGACGGAGACGGCGCTCGACGCCGAGCTCGCGCACCTCGGGCCGGACGCACTCGGTCTCGGGCCCGAGCGGCTGACGGAGATCCTGCGCGCCGAGCGACGCCAGCTCCACCCGCTCCTGCGTGACCAGCGCGCCGTCGCCGGCATCGGCCGCGCCCACGCGAACGAGATCCTCTGGCAGGCGCGGCTGTCGCCGTTCAGGCTCTCGACCGACCTCGACGACGAGACGATCACGCGGCTCGCGACGGCGATCGACGAGGACCTCGGGCGGGCGCTCGAGCTCCGGCTCCTGGGGAAGGGCGACAAGGACGTGTACCAGGTGCACAACCGGCTCGGTGAGCCATGTCCGCGCTGCGGCGACCCGATCCGCCGCGTCGACTACGAGGAGCACACGATCTACTACTGCGCCCCCTGTCAGACCGGCGGCAAGGTGCTCAAGGACCGCCGCCTGTCGCGCCTGCTGCGGTAGGCGCCTCCGCGGGCGGAGGTGGGCGATCCGCCCGGCCCTCGGCGTCGTCGCGATGCTGCGGCTGCGGCGGTTCGATCGGGGCCGGCCGCTGCTAGCGTGAGCCGCATGACCGAGCTGCGGCACGTGGACGACATGCAGGCGGCGGCGCCGCCCGTGGGGCTGGCCCTGTCGCGCGCCGGGGTGACGGGGGTGCAGAAGGCGATCCGCATCCGCCGCGGTGAACAGGAGACGATCATGGCGGCCGACATCGAGTGCACCGTCGACCTCGACGGCGAGCAATATTTCGTTATGCCCTGTACTTGGTTCAGTTCCTGTTCGCCGTCGAGGTCGACGGTGCACTCGATGTCGGCCGCCATGATCGTCTCCTGTTCACCGCGGCGGATGCGGATCGCCTTCTGCACCCCCGTCACCCCGGCGCGCGACGGGCCAGCCCCACGGGCGGCGCCGCCGCCTGCATGTCGTCCACGTGCCGCAGCTCGGTCATGCGGCTCACGCTAGCAGCGGCCGGCCCCGATCGAACCGCCGCAGCCGCAGCATCGCGACGACGCCGAGGGCCGGGCGGATCGCCCACCTCCGCCCGCGGAGGCGCTTGCCACCGCAGCAGCCGCGACAGGCGGCGGTCCTTCAGCACCTTGCCGCCGGTCTGACAGGCGGCGCAGTAGAAGATCGTGTGCTCCTCGTAGTCGACGCGGCGGATCAGCTCACCGCGGCGCGGCACGGCTCACCGAGCCGGTTGTGCACCTCGTACACGTCCTTGTCGCCCTTCCCGACGAGCCGGCCTCGAGCGCCCGGTGAGGTCCTCCACAATCGCCGCCGCGAGCCGCGTGACCGCCTCGTCGTCGAGGTCGGTCGAGAGCCGGAACGGCGACAGCCGCGCCCGCCAGAGGATCTCGTTCGCGTGCGCGCGGCCGATCCCCGCGAGGCGCGCTGGTCGCGCAGGAGCGGGTGCAGCTGGCGCCGCTCGGCGCGCAGGATCCCCGCCAGCCGCTCGGGCCGGGCCGAGCGCGTCCGGCCCGAGGTGCGCGAGCTCCGCGTCGAGCGCCGTCTCGGTCAGCAGCCACACGCCGGCGCGCTTCTTCCTTCCCGCCTCGGTGAGCACGAGCTCGGCGCCGTCGACGAAGCGCAGCCGGAACATCGGCTTCGCCGGCGTCTTCGCGCCGGGTGCGTGATAGCGGAGCCGGCCGGCGCTCATCAGGTGCACCCGGAGCACGAGATCGGTGCCTGCGACGGGGAAGAGAAGGTTCTTGCCGCGGCGGCGGGCGCCGACCAGTGACCGCCGTCGAGCACCTGCAGCGGCGGCTGGATCGTCTTCAGCGTCGCGATGTGCGCCGGTCCGGCGCGCTCGACCGGCGAGCGGGCCACGAGCGGGTCGAGCTCGCGCACCCACGCCTCCACCTCGGGCAGCTCGGGCATCGGGCAGCGTACTCGCGGTGCGTCGCGGGACGTTCCGCCGAACCCTCCTAGACTGCGCCGGGTGGAGCCGATCGTCGTCGAGGTCACGCGCGGCGGCGTCGTCGAGGCACGCCATCTCGTGCACGTCGCGGTGACCGGCGGCGACGGCGAGCCGGTGCTGACCGCGGGAGATCCGCAGCTGGTCACGTTCCTGCGCTCGTCGGCGAAGCCGATCCAGGCGCTCCCGCTGGTCCGGGCGCGGCCCGCAGCTCGACGAGCGGCTGGTCGCGATCGCCTGCGCCTCGCACCTCGGGCGCCCTGAGCACGTCGCCGCCGCGGACGGCTGCTCGCGCTCGGCCCGGCGGCGGTGGACGAGCTCGCCTGCGGCCCCGGCGACGATGCGCCGCTCGGGCACAACTGCTCCGGCAACCACGCCCTCGGCCTCGCGCTGTGCGGGTGCGAGGGCTGGCCTCCGACGGGCTACCGCGATCCGGCGCACCCGCTGCAGGTGACGATGCGCGCCGCGGTCGAGGCGGTCGCGGGCGTCGGGGCCAGAGCGATCCCGACGCGGTCGACGGCTGCGGCATGGGCGCGTACGCCTTGCCGCTCGCCGCGCGGCGGCGATGTTCGCCGGCTGCCGGCCCTCGGGGTGGCGTCAGCGCGTCGTCGCGGCGATGCGGCCCACCCCGACCTGGTGCGCGGCCCCGGCGAGGTCGACACCGAGCTGATGCGCCGCCGAGGCTGGTCGCGAAGGTGGGGGCCGAGGCGAGCATCGGGGTCGGCCTCGCCGACGGCCGCGGCGTGGCGCTCAAGGTGCGCGACGGGGCGTGGCGCGCGATGGTGCCCGCGTCGCGGTCCTCGCGCCTCGGTCGCCGCCGTCGGTCTCCCCGCCGCCGGCGCGTCGAGCCGCGACGACCCCGATCTGCACCGCGCGCGGCGATGTCGTCGGTCTCGCCGATCCGCAAACTCTGCGTGAAACCAACCTCCAACCGCGGCGGCCCGTTCCGATCGGCACGAGGTCCGCCATAATCCGGCGCCGGAGGGGTATGGACGAGGCCGGGGAGCCCCGTTCTACTCCGTGGGGAAGGGGCGGTATCCACCGCGAATGGTGATCGATGCTAACCGTCGACATCCAGTTGCCCGATGTCGAGGAGCTGCAGAAGCTCGTCGAGATCGGGCTCGAACGCGGGTTCGTGACGTACGACGAGGTGTCGTCCGTCGTCGATGAGGTCGAGCTCACCAAGGAGCAGGTGGAGAGACTTCACCACCTACCTGTTCGAGCACTGCGTGGGGCTGGCGGAGCAGCGCAAGTCGTCCGCAGCTACCGCCGCCTCCGCCGAGACGAGAAGGTGAGACGCCCGAAGCTCGACCTCACGGTCGAGCCGAGCCTCGACTCGCTGCGCCTGTACCTGCGCGAGATCGGCCAGGTGCCGCTGCTGACGGCCGAGCAGGAGATCACGCTCGCCAAGCGGATCGAGCGCGGCGACCTGACGGCGAAGCGGCAGATGATCGAGGCCAACCTGCGGCTGGTCGTATCGATCGCGAAGGGGTACCTCGGTCGGGGCCTGACGTTCCTCGACCTGATCCAGGAGGGCTCGCTGGGGCTGATCCGCGCGGTCGAGAAGTTCGACTACCGCAAGGGCTTCAAGTTCTCCACGTACGCGACCTGGTGGATCCGCCAGGCCGTCACCCGGGCCATCGCCGACAAGGCGCGCACGATCCGCATCCCGGTGCACATGGTCGAGAAGCTGAACAAGGTGATCCACACCGAGCGCCAGCTGGTGCAGCGCCTGGGTCGCGAGCCGCGGCCCGACGAGATCGCGACCGAGCTGCGATGGGCGGACGAGGTGCGCGAGATCCAGCGCATGTCGCAGCTGCCGATCTCGCTCGAGCAGCCCATCGGCGAGGAGGACGACTCGCCGTTCGGCGACTTCGTCCCCGACGAGCAGGCCGAGTCCCCGTACGACTCGGCCACCCTCACCCTGCGGCGCGAGGACATCGATCGCGTGCTCTGCTCGCTGCCCGAGCGCGAGCGGCAGGTGATCGAGCTGCGCTTCGGCCTGAACGGCGAGCAGCCGTGCACGCTCGAGGAGGTCGGCCGCGCGTTCGGGGTCACCCGCGAGCGCATCCGGCAGATCGAGAACAACACGCTGAAGCAGCTCGAGACCCTGCCCGAGTCGCAGGGGCTCAAGGACTGCGTGTAGCGCGCGGTCAGGGCGCTACAGCGCGGATCCCGCTGCGGCCCTGGGGCCCGCCACTGGCGACGCGGTGGTGGGCGCAGCGTACCCGGGCCGCCTGTCCGGCGCGTGCGTGGCTGAACAGCCTCAGCACGGGCCGGAGCATCCGATCGGCCAGCCGCCTGCGAGGTCAGGCGGGCAGCAGGCCGTCGCGGGCCAGCGCGGCGAGGCCGCGCTCGCGCAGGTCGCTGGCGATCGCGCCGACGTCGGCGTCGAGCGCGCCGTAGCCGGTGAGCGGTCAGCCAGGCGAGGCGGTCGGTGACGTTGCCCAGGCGGACGGTGGCGTCGACCACGCCCGGGGTCGCTGCGCGCCACGTCGAGCAGCGCCTCGCGTGCGGCGGCGACCGAGGCGCCGAGCCCGACCGGGAGCTCGGCGACGATCGCGCGCCGCGGATCGCGGATGGTGCGGTTCACGATCGGGTTCGAACGAGCTGCGTGTTCGGGACGTACACGCGGCGCGCGTCGTCGGTCACGAGCACCGTGTAGATGAGCGCGATCTGCTCGACGAACCCCGTGTGCTCGCCGACCGTGACGCGGTCGCCGAGGCGCACCGGCTGGGTGAACGAGACGAGCACGCCCGCGCCGAGGTTGCCGAGTGGCGTCGACAGCGCGAGGCCGACCACCAGCGCGAGCACGGCGCTCGAGGCGAGCAGCGCACGGGCGATCTCCTCGGTCTGCGGGAAGATGACGAGGACGCTCCAGGCGCCGATCGTGATGATCAGCGTGACCGCGAGCCGTGACAGGAAGCTGAAGGTGGTCCGCCTGCGGGCGACGACGGCCGGCGTCGGACTCGCGGTGGCGCTCGCTCCCAGTGCGTCGAACGCGCGCCGCAGCAGCCAGCGCACGACGACGACCACGACCGTCCAGACCACGGCGGTGACGAGCAACCCGCACCCAGCGTTCGTCCATCAGCCACGTGTTCGGCGCGGCCGCGTGCAGCCCTGTTCTCGGCATCGGACGCCACGGATCCGCGCGGTTCGCGCGGGCCGGATGCCATCCGGGCCCCTACTCGGGCTGCGGCCCGCGGTCGAGCTCGAACACGGCGTGCAGCACGCGCACCGCGTCGGGGATCTCGGTCGCGGTCGATCATGCAGGAGATCCGGATCGGCGAGGTCGAGATCATCTGCGAGGTTGATCCCCTCGGCCGCCAGCGTCCGGAACATCTTCGCCGCCACGCCCGGATGCGAGCGCATCCCGGCGCCGATCAGCGACACCTTGCCGAGCCCGTGGTCCTCCTCCACCGAGAACGCGCCGAGCTCGGCCTTCGTCTGCTCGATCGCGGCGCGGGCGGCGGGGACGTCCTCGGCCGGCACCGAGACGGACATCTCGGCCTTGCCGTGCACGGTGTTCTGGATGATCGTGTCCACGTTGACGTGGGCGGCGGCGACGGTGTCGAACACGAGCGCCGCCACGCCGGGCCGGTCGGGGATGCCCGGTGAGCGTGAACACGACGTCGGTCTCCGAGTGGGTGACGGCCGAGACGATCGGCTCCTCCATGCCATCTCCTTCCTGGATCCAGGTGCCCTCCTCGTCGGAGAAGGTGGAGCGCGCGTGCACGCGCACCCCGTGGTTGCGGGCGAGCTCGACCGAGCGCAGCATCAGCACCTTGGCGCCCGACGCCGACATCTCGAGCATCTCCTCGTACGACACGACGCGCAGCTTCCGAGCCTCCGGCACGATGCGCGGGTCGGCGGTGAACACGCCGGGCACGTCCGAGTAGATCTCGCAGGCGCCGCCGAGCGCGGCCGCGAGAGCGACCGCCGTCGCGTCGGTGCCGCCGCGACCGAGCGTCGTGATCTCCATCGTGTCGCGCGAGAAGCCCTGGAAGCCCGCGACGAGCACGATCTTCCCCTCGGTCGAGCGCGCTCGCGGATGCGGTCGCCTCTGATCTCGCGGATCTTGGCCTTCGTGTGCGAGGCGTCCGTGAGGATGCCGGCCTGCGAGCCGGTGAGCGACACCGCCTCCTCGCCGAGGTCGTGGATCGCCATCGCGACCAGCGCGCACGCGATTCGCTCGCCGGTGGAGAGCAGCATGTCGAGCTCGCGCGGGTCGGCGTGGGGGACACCTCGCCCGCGAGCGCGATCAGCGGGTCGGTCGTCTTGCCCATCGCCGACACCGTGCCGACGACGGAGCAGGCCTCGCCGCTTGGCGTCGACGAAGCGGCGAGCGACGTGCTTGACCTTCTCGGGGTCGGCGACGACGAGCCGCCGAACTTCATCACGACGGTGTCGACCGCCGCCCGCGGCGCTCCTCCACGGCGTCCATTGTCGCTACCCGGTGAGGCCCGGGCGGCGGTAGCGCCGCGCGTACGGCGGCACCGGGATGCCCGGCCGGAGGTCGGCGTCGGGATCGGCGGCGAGCGCCTTCGTCACGCAGCGGGATCAGCGCCGGCCCACACGTCGAGCTCGGCGTCGGGCGTGTCGCCGTCCTCCGGTCCGCCGTCGCGGATCTTGGCGGACGCCTCGTCGAGCGGCAGCGCAGCACGGCGGTCGCCTTCAGCTCTCGCCGGTCGGCCGGCGCGCGTCGCGCCAGCGCCCCGGGAGGAGCTTCTCCGTGAATGCCTCGAGCGCCGCGAGCTTCTCGTCCGGGGCCTCGACGGGCGTCGCCTGCCCGAGCACGACGACGGACCGGTAGTTGACGCTGTGCTCGAAGACCGACCGGGCGAGCACGATGCCGTCGAGCAGCGTCACCGTCAGGCAGGCCGGAAGGCCGCCTCCGAAGGTGCGCATGGCACGGCTGGCGGAGAGCCGTGGACGTAGCACCCCGTCGCCGACGCGCGCGTGCAGCGTCGGGATCACGAACGGCTGGCCGTCGTGCACGAACCCGAGGTGAGCGACGACGGCCGCGTCGAGGACGGCGTCGATCGCCTCGCGGTCGTACCGGCCGCGCTCGTGGATGCGCCGCACGCGCGTGCGTGGAGAGGGGGCCCGGTGTCCGCGTCGCGTCACCCGTCCGACGGTACCGGACGACCCGACGTCGGCGACCGGTTCGACGCACCCCGCCCTGGCGGGTGCAGGTTGAATGGGGCGCCGATGGCCTTCGGAATCCCATCCTTCGCTCCAGGGGCGAGCGACGTCGCCGGCCGTGCGGCTACCACGCACGCGGTCCTCTTGGGGCCGCCGGTGCAGCTGCTGCATGGCAAGGCACATCCGGCCAACAAGGACGGCAAGCAGAGGCGCCTGCAGCCGGATCTTCGACCTGGAGCACGACGACGGCCAGGCGCTCGGCGGCGTGCATCGAGCTGGACATGGAGATCACCGGCACCTGATCAGCGGCTGGACGTATCGGTCAACCTGCCGCGCAAGCCGATCGAGGCCAGCGGGACGGCGGCATCATCGCCTTCGACGCAGTGTGCGGCTGGAGCGTGCTCGACGGCTGGTCGGCGAGGCGTTGAACGGCTCGAACAGTCGGTGCCCGGCGACGGCAAGACCACCCCCGGGCCGAGATGCTCCAGACGCGCTGCGTTTCTACGACCTCCTCGACGGTGGTCCCGCTACGACCGCGGGACGACAGGTGCCGCACGGGTGGTACAAGCTCATGAAGACGTCGCTCGTCGCCTGGGCCGCGTTCGGCGCGGGCTCGGCATGGTCGAACAGTACGCGGCGCGTCTACCGCTGCGCCAGTGGTGCGGATCGGCCTGCGGCGGCCGGACGGCCCCGGCCCCGCCGACGGCGAGACGCGGCGGAGGACGCCAGCGACCACGCCGCCAGCGGCAACCGCTCGGCGCATGTCGGTACGCGAGGCGTCCGGTCAGCGGTCGACTGAGCGCGGTCGAGCCCGACGCCGGCGAGAACGACCAGGACCACCTCGGCATGGCGTTGAAGACCGCCAGAACGTCGTCGTCGATCCGCACCCATCGCGCGGTCACGGCGGCGAGCTCCTGCCCATAAGGACGCCGCACGCCGCCGCCGGCGTCCCAGTCGCGGCAGTACCAGCGGCCGTCCTGCGGATAGGCCGGACGTCGAAGCCGATCGGCCGCCCACCCGCACCGGTGAGGAAATGCGTACTGCGGAGGATCGGATGCTCCAGGCGCAGCCGCGGCGACCGTCGGCGTGAACTATGCAGCCCTTCGGCCCCAGCGTCGAGCTGCAGGTCGAGCAGGCTCGGCTGGTCCTGACGCAGGCCGTTGTTCTTTTCCATGCTCGGTCAGCCACTTCTCGTCGCCGCCCAGCAGCATCGGCACTCCTGCGCAGAGCGGCAGGGTGAGGAAGTTACGCTGTCGGCGGGCGCGCGGCGCGGGCGCGCCGGGTCGTCGTCGGGCCCTCCACACCGCGGTCGACTCGGTGGTCCGTGCGTGCAGGTTCTCCCTCCGTTGGCCTCGATTGTGCTCTTGCTCGTTGCAGACGGTCAGCAGCGTGAAGCCGTCGTAGCAGGTCGAGTTGGATCGAGGCGAACAGGCCGACACCGTCGAACTGGTGCAGGTCAGCTCGAGGCCGGTGAAGCGGGAGCAACTCCCAGGCGGTGATGACCGCGCCAGAAGTCGCGGCACAGTCGCGGTACTTGCCGTTCCTCGGTCCAGCGCCGGGAAGTTGCCGACCTGGTCGCCACCGGGCCGACGTCCCACGCTCACGATCAGCTTGACCTGCGGAGCCACCGGTCATCGTCGGTGCGCGTCGACGCGGACAGCCAGGTCGACGTCGTACGACTGGCGAGCGCCGAGGGCGAGGTCGAAGCGGACCCATCGACGTGCACCGCTTCGACCAGCCAGTCGCGCCAGCAAGTCCATGATCGCCGCGACGCGCTTCCAGGTGCACCGGTTGCCGCTGCGGTGCCGGTGAAGTCCATGTCATGGCGCTCGTCACCGGAGCAGCCGGTGGTCAGGAGCAGATGAACACCACGGAACGAGGCGTCGGGCCGAGTGACCCCTCGGCGGTCTGGTTGTCGACGACGTCGGGGTCGGATCACCTCGATGCCAGCCCCGTCGAGCACCTTCACCGTCCCCTTGAACTCGCGCCACCTGCTCCCATGTCGGCCACCAGGCCCGCCGTACAGCGCGCAGAAGCCGATGGTGGAAACCCCAGTCGTTTGATCAGGCCCCGCTCGTGCAGGAAGTCTTCGTCGGCGATGCCGTCGCAGGACACCTCCACGGCCGTCACACCAGGGGGGTGAGGTCGATGGCCATCTCGAGGCGCACTTCGTCGTCCTGCAGGTCGTCCCCGGACACCAGATGCCGTCTCGTGAAGCCCTTGACATACATCTCGTCGATGACCGTCTCGTGCCACCAGCGTCTCGGCAACAGTCCCTCCATCGAAGTGCTCGTCGACGACGACGCCGCCTGGGGATGGCGGCCGCCGGTCGCGCCGATCAGGCTCGAGGTCGGCGTCGGCCGGCGCGTAGGAGCACGCTTCGCTGCGGAGAAGTCGATCGGCCCGTCGATCGCCTTGGCGTAGGGGTCGATCAGCAGCTTCGGCGGGGTTGAACCGGTGGGCATCCGGTCGTACAGCCCATGAACCAGTACCCATACCACCCAGCCCCAGGCGCACCAGCAGGTCGCAGTCCCCGTTGAACGCCGTGCGCCTCTCGCACCTCGACACGGTCTCGACGTCGTCCGCGTCGAAGAGGCACAGCTCGACACGCTCGGCGTGCTCCAGAACGAGGAAGCCGTTCCCTGCCGTCCCAGGTCGGCGCGAGGGAGACAGGCGCCCAGCAGGGCCGGCGTGTCACAGTGCCTCCGGTGCCAGCCAGGTGACGCCGACGAAGCCGCTCGACGTCCGCCGTGCGCTCGCCGTCCACTTACGGCGCTCAGCCATGACGCCGCCGGGATTCGTGACGCCCGTGCCGCCGTAGCGGCATCGTCGGTGTTGAGCGGCTCAGCCCAGCGTCGTAGCGGGCAGGCCGACGCGGTTGCGTGCGTCGGGACGGGGAGAAGTCCAGGCGCAGGCGGCGCGCCACGGCCTGCGCCGTCACGTCGAGGACGGGCGCGTTGGCCTCGGCGTCGCCGCTCGCCGCTCGAAGCCGGCCAGGTAGGCGTCGACCTCCCCAGCGCCGGGCTCTTGCCGGTAGACGCGGTTCAGGTCGCGCACGAGTGCCTGCACCGCCGCGTGCTCCAGCAGCTGGAGGAGGTCCATCCAGCGAGCGCTGGTGACCAGCTCGCGCTCCTGGGCGAGCTGGCCGCCATGAACTTGTCCGGGTGGGCCAGCTGGAAGCCGTACAGCGCCGGCAGGTTGGCGAACCGCTGCCATGATCGCCGGCATCTGTCTGCAGGGCGTACCTGCCGTCCACGACCTCGTCGTGGGAGAGCGACGACGCGGACCCTTCGCTGAACGCGTACATCAGGCCCGGTCGGCTCGTCGTGGTGGAGGCGAAAAGCAATACAGCTAGCGGGAGAAGTACTCGAGCGTGTCGTACATCCAGCCCATGTTCCACCTTGAAGCCGAAGACCAAGCCGCCACGGTGGTTCGGCTGGTCGCGCCCGGCCACGCCGTCGACTCCTCGGCCGACATGGTGCGCGCCCAGGACCTCGTCGGTGTGCGACTCGTTGGCCCGCTCCGCAGGAACGCCGCAGCGTCAAGGTTCTCATGCCCCTCCTGCAGGGTTGGGAGCCGCGCCCTCGGCGCGGTCGTCGAGGTTCCAGCATGAGCGACGTCAACGCGCCGGCCCATCATGGTCTCGAGGCGGAAGAGCACGCTGGCGAGCAGGAAGTTCGCCTCGATGCGGCCGTCGTCGAGAAGATCAGCGTTGCCCCATCAGTCGCCGCAGCGGCAGCATCGTCCTCGTCGACCATGCCCGTCGAAGCGTGCGAGGGCGACTCGTCGCGTCGGAAGTCGGCGACCCAGTCGAGGATCAGCCCGACACCGCGACGTGCAGGCGGTCGATCATCTCGCAGGTCGTCCAGTGACCCGAAGGTCGGCGTCGGCGAAGAACACCGTCACCTGGTCGCCCCACAGCCGCGAACGGTAGTACGTCGCCGGCATGAGCTGAGCATCGGTGAACCCAGGGTGCCGCTCGCGTACCGCCACTCTCGCCCCACTCGCGTAGGTCAGTCACGTCGCCCTCGGCGGCCCAGCGCCACCGGCCCAGGTTCACCTCGTAGACGAACATCGGCTCGGCGTGGGGGCGAGCCCGACGCACCCGTTCGCGCCCAGCGGCGTCGCGCTTCGTCGAACGGCGTCCAGACCCTCGAGGCGGTTTGCGGCGATGAGCTGGCGGCGAACGCCACCGGGTCGGCCCTTGAGCGCGACGCATGTCCCGCGCCCGCACGTCGTTGCTGCGCCAGCGCCTGCCATTCCAGACGACAGCTCCCCGAGTGCCGATGCGCCGAAGCGGCGCATCGAGTTGGACCAGCATTCCCCAGTCGTTGAAGTTGCCGACCACCGCGACACTTCGTCCGCAGGGCCGGACCGCGAACGCGGGTCCCGGCCCTGCACCACGACGCGCTCGTCGGCGCCGCTCGTACAGCTCCTCGTGTTCGCCCCTCGCCGGCCAGGTGCAGGTCGGCTCGCCGGAGCATCGGCAGGAAGCGGTACAGGTCGTCGACGCTCGACGCCACCATCGGCGTCACGTGTCGATGCGGTTCAGAACAGCAGGTCACCGGCACGGTTGGCCTCGTACACGCCGGCAGGGTGGATGCCGCGCATCGCCTCAGCCGTCCCTGCCGCGACGCGCGCCGCCGCCGCCGGGGCGCCGCGCGCGGACGACGACGCCGCCCTCCACGGGTGCGCCGAGGTAGGCATGAGGGTCGTCGTGATGCGCCCGAGGCGTGCCGATGTGCTCGGCGTACCGTCGCCGCGCCCGCCGATGAAGTTCATGGCACCCGACGCCCTCGAGATAGACGAGTACATCACTGCGAGACGATCCAGTTCTACCGTCCATGAACATCAGGACGCTCGAGCGGCGTGCTGCTCCATCCCACCTCGTTGCCCGGCGGGCGGCTGGGCGACGAGGCGTACCGCTTCGTCGACTGGTTGGCGGCGGCGGGGCAGTCGTGGTGGCAGGTGCTCCCGCTCGGCCCGCCGGACGAGTACGGCTCGCCGTACAACTCGATCTCGGCCTTCGCGTCGTCGGCAGGGCTGCTCGCGCGGCCGCGTGCCCGCGTCACGCGCCACGAGCTCGCATCGTTCAGGGCACGGCATGCGTACTGGATCGACGACTACATCTCGATCGCCGGCGGCTCCGCGCTGGCCGATCAGGTCCGGTTCGAGCGCGAGTGGGGGGCGCTTCGCGCGTATGCGGCGACGCGAGGCGTCGGCGTCATCGGCGATCTGCCGATGTTCGTCGCGCCCGGCAGCGTCGACGTGCGCGCGCACCCCGGCCTGTTCCGCGCCGATGCCCTCGCGGGGGCACGTCCCGACGTCTTCAACCGGCGCGGGCAGCTCTGGGGCAGCGCCCTGTACGACTGGCCCGCGCTTCGTCGGTCGGGGTACCGGTGGTGGATCGAGCGCCTGCATCGCACGTTGGAGCTGGTCGACATCGCGCGCCTCGATCATTTCCGCGGCTTCGTCGCAGCGTGGGCCGTGCCCAAGGGCCACCGGACGGCGGCGCGCGGCCGGTGGCAGCGCGGTCCCGGCGCCGCGCTGTTCGCCGCCGCCGAGGCGGAGCTGGGGCGGCTGCCGCTGATCGCCGAGGACCTCGGGCGGATCACGGAGCCCGTCGAGCGCCTGCGCGTCGCGCTCGGCCTGCCCGGGATCCGGGTGTTGCAGTTCGGCTTCGAGGGCTCCCCGGAAACCCGCACCGGCTCGGCAACATCACGGAGTCGTCCGTGGTCTTCACCGGCACCCACGACAACGACACGACGGTGGGCTGGTTCCGGTCGCTGGCATCGTCGCGGCGGGCGGCCGACGGGGCTCGACGAGGCGGAGCCGCACTGGAGCCTCGTCGCGCTGGCGCTCGCCTCGCCGGCCCGTCTGGCGATCGTCCCGGCGCAGGACGTGCTGGGACTGGGCAGCGAGGCGCGGATGAACATGCCCGGCCGGAAAGCGGGCAACTGGTCGTGGCGCCTGCGGCGCGAGCAGCTGACGGACGAGCTGGCCGCGCGGCTGCGGCGGATGACGGAGGCGCAGGGTCGCCTGCCGCGGCAGGGCGTCAGGCGCTCGCGGCCTTCTCCTGCTGCCTCCAGCTCGTGAGGTCGAACACCTTGTTGAGCCGCTTGAGCACCTCGCGCGCGATCATGTCGCCCCCGCGCGGCTCGAAGTGGACGCCGTCGGCAGCGCGCACCCGGACGAGCTGCCCCGACGTGTCGTAGAGGTACTCGGCGAAGCCGCCCGTGTCGGAGGCGAAGGTCGTGTACGTGTCGACGTACGGTCGCCTTCCTCGGCCGCTTGCGCGCCTCGGCTGCGACGACGGCGTTGATCACGTCGAAGCGCTGTGTCTGCTCGGCGTCCCGCGTGATGGGCAGGCCGATCCATACGGTGTGCGCGCCGCTTCCGGGCGATCGTGTCGAACAGGCCACCCACGCGGCGTGCGTACTCGGCGCGCCAGGAGTCGCTCCCGAAGCTGTCGAGCTCGACCCCGTCGGGCAGGCCGGTCATGTAGCCGTGGTCGTCGTTGCCGCCGAAGCTCAGCACCACCACATTGGGCTCGAGCTCGCGCATCCGCTCGGGGATGTACCGGAACCAGTTGAACACGTCCGGGCGCTCGAGCCCGGTGGCGACGCGTCCTTCGACACCCCCGACGGGCTCGATCACCGGCGAGACACCGGAGGCGCGCACGATCGACTGGCCCGGCACGACGACGAGCGAGTCGCCGGCCACCCAGAGCCGCATCGGCTTCTCGCGGGTGAATGTCCGCCGTACCGTCGGCGCCGGCGCGGTTGGCGTGCCCGTGGCGGGGGCGGCGGGCGGCAGCGCGATCTCGGTGTCGATGTCGTCGTCGTCGGAACGGCCGAGCAGTGCCTTGACGCCCTCCCGTGGCCGGTCGAGCAGAAGGGCGCCGCTGACCGCGTCGAGCGGCCCGGTGACTCCGAGCGCGACATCGCGCTCCCAGCCGGCGGGTTGCGCGTGCGCGGACTTGTGAAGGCCGGGCGCGTTCAGGAGGAGCGAGACGGCGAGCGCGAGGACGACGACCACCAGCGCATGCCCGGCGGGCCGCGGGGGTCGCTCGACGGGTGGGCGCTCGCGCCGCGTCGGCCGCGGCCGTGGGGGCGGCTCGTCGGCAGCCAGGGCCGGCGTCGTCGCGTCGGGCTCGGCGGCGTTCTCGACGCTCCACCCGCCGATGGGGTCGCCGGCCTCGGGTGGGAGCGGCGGCGTCCCCATCAGGCCGGGCAGCGCTTGGCGAGCGCGGCGAGCGCCTGCGCGCGCTTGCGGTAGAACGGCACGGCGACGTGGACGCCGTCCTCGGAGAGCGCCGCGCGATTGCGGCGCACCATGCCGGCCCAGTCGAGCACGAGCAGGTTCCGGGTGCGGCGGTCGAGGTCGGCGAGGGCCCGGTTGATGCCGTCGTAGCTGACGCCCTGGTAGGGCGGCCGGACGACGTTGGCCCACACGACGCACCGCCTCGGCCCCGCCAGCCGAATGACCTTCCGGACGTCGCCTCGGAACTGCGCATCGCCGCCGGGTGGCCGTTCGTGCCGGCGCTGACGAGGAGCACGCGCGGCAGCGCCGCCCCCTGCGCGGCGACGCGCCCCGGCACGGAGTACGACTGCATGCTCACCTCGATGTCCTCGGTCAGCCGCCAGCCGCGCAGGTAGTCCTTGAGGTACACGGCGGTCCCGTACGCGAGCGAGTCGCCGATGTGCAGCACCGTCTTCGGCCGCGCGGCGGCGTGCGCCGACGCGGCGAGCAGCGCTACGAGGACGGTTGCGACGGCGGCGACGGCGCGCACCCTTCAAGGGTAGCGAGGCCCCGCACGCCGGTCGCGACCGGCCGCACCGCCTCGGTTTGGCGAGGCTCCACCGCCTGTATCCTTGCGCTCTCGCCCTCTTAGCTCAGTTGGTAGAGCACCTCCATGGTAAGGAGGGGGTCGACGGTTCGAGTCCGTCAGAGGGCTTGGCGAGAGCCCCCGTGGTTCCTCGGATTGCGGAACGCGGGCGGCGGGCGAGACGGTGGGAGAGGGCGTGTGCGGCCACGGTGACGTCGAGCCCTACCGCACCCAGAGCTGGCCGAGGAGGCGGCCCCACTGTGGGTGGAACTGGTAGTTCCCGACGCGCTCCGAGACGAAGTCGACGATCGTCTCGTTCGACCAGGCAACGACCGGGGCCCGCTGGCTGATCATGCGGTCGACGCGCGCCCAGGCGGCATTGGCCGCAATTGGATCGGTCGTCTGGAGGTCGAACGCATGCTGCATCGCCGCCTCGACCGCAGGGTCGCAGAACTGCGCGCGGTTCTCTCCACTCGCGAGGGCGGCACAGCTGAGCATCGGGGGGATGAACCCTCCGGGTGCTGCGTAGTCCGCCCACCAGCCCATCAGCCCGGCCTGGGTGTCGGAGGTCGCAGTCGCAAAGTAGTTGTCGTCGGCCACGAGTTTCAGCTGCGCCCGGTACCCCAGCGATCGCAGTACGTTCACGAAGTACGCCCCATACCCCGGCCCTTCGAAACCAGGGGCCGACAGGACGACGACCGGCGCACCTCTCGTGCCGGAGGCTGTCACGAGCCGTCTCGCCCTGGAGAGGTCGTGCGGGTACAGGCAGTGGGCGCGGTACCCGGGGAAGTTCGGAGGAAGCACCTGGCATGTCGCCCGTACCAGCCGTCCAGGATCCAGAGCGACGAGCTGCTCGCGGTCGACGGCGTAGTTGAACGCTCGGCGAACGCGAGGGTCGTCGAAGGGTGGGGCGCGAACGTTCAGGTAGAGGTAGCTCGTGGAAACCCCGGGGCTCTCGTGCACCTGGCTGGCGTACATCGGCCTGAGGCGCTCGGTGTCCTCGCCCCGTAGAGCGTTGGCGAGATCGGCCGTGCCGGTCTCGACCTGCGCTGCCAGCTTCTCGGCCGGTACCCCGAGACGAACCACGATCTCGTCCGGGTACCCGTCCGGCTGCGCGGCGTGCGACCACTCGCGGAAGTGAGGGTTGCGCACGAGACGCACTTGCCGTTTGGGCACGTAGCTCGCGATCACGTAGGGGCCGGTTGCCGGCAGCGGGGTGGTGACGGCCGAGCGGCTTGGCGTGCTGCGCGGCACGGCGTAGGCGAACGGGAGCGCCAGCTTCTGCGGTAGGTCGGGATCGGGGGCGGTGAGCCGGAACGTCACCGTCCGTGACCCGTCGTTCGCGACGACGCCGGCGGAGAGGTCACATTGCTTCGGGCGCTCGGTGCAGGCGGACGCTCCGACGATCCGCTCGTAGAGATAACGGCCGTTAGATTTGAGCGCGAAAACGCGCTCGAGTGCGCGACGGAAGTCCGAGGCGCGCACGGGCTCTCCCGTCGAATAGCGAATACCGTCGCGGAGGCGAAACGTGTACGCCCTCCCGCCGGCAGCCGGCTCCGGAAGCGACACGGCGAGGTCTGGCACGAGTCTGCTGCCTTCTGCGCCGCCGACCTGCCTGAAGGCGGTGAGGCCGTCGTGGGCGAGCAGCAGCACCGACCATGACAGGGAGAAATAGGCGAGCGCAGGATCGATGAAGTCGACGTCGCCCGCAGTCGCAACCCTGAGATTGCCGCCGCGGTGCGCACCGCCGGCCGGTCGAACGGCGACGAAGACGCCTCGAGGCGACACCGCGACACCGGCAGGCCGACCGCCGACGGCGATCGTGTCGGGAACGTTGTCGGCCGGATCGATGCGGGCCACGGAGCCGCGTTCGGTCGTCACCCAGATCGACTCGTCGCCGGCGGCGATCCCCGACGGATCGGCGCCGACGGGGATCGTCTCGATCACGGCGAACGTCTTCGGATCGACCCGCGACACCGTCCCGTCCTGACCGTTCGCAACCCAGACGGAGCCGAACCCGACGGCCACTCCTGTCGGCCCGCGTCCGACGTTGACAGGATCGACCACGCCGCTCCGGGGATCGAGCCGGAGGAGCCTGCTCCCGGACTCGCTCGCCGCCCACACCGCGCCCTCGCCGACCGCGAGAGCCACGACGCCTGCGCCGACTTTCCGTCGGCGTCGCTCTCGTCCCGTACGGGGATCGATCTCGGAGATCGTCTGGTCGTCGCGGTTGGCCACCCAGACCGAGCCCAGACCGAAAGCGACGGCACCGGGGCCGATACCGACTGCGGTCTTCTGCACCTCCTCGTTCGTTTCCGGGTCGATCCGCGACACCGTGCCGTCGAGGCTGTTCGCCAGCCAGACGGAACCGCCGCCGACCGCGATGCCGGTCGGGCCGGCGCCCACTCGGATCGTGTCGCGCACGGTCTGCGTCGCGGGATCGATACGGGAGACCGTCTGATTGGCGGCGTTGGTCACCCAGACGGCCTCCGCGTCCGCCGCGACGCCCGTCGGGGTCGTTCCCACCTCGACCTCACCCACGAGCCTGCTCGAGCCCGGGTCGAGGATCCCGACGCCGTTGGCCTTGAAGGCGTCCAGGGTCTCACCGGACTCTCCACCCCGTGCAAGCGCGAACACCGGGACCGCGACAGCCGCAGCCAGGACGCCGGCGAGCACGGCGAGCACCAGATTCCGCCGACGGAGAGTAGGCGGCGTGGAAGCCGCCTCGACGGCACGGGCCAGCTCGGCCTCCTGACCCTCGAACGGCGCCTCCCCGGCCGCCGTGCGCAGCGCCGGAAACTCGGGCGGGAGGCCCTCGATCTCGAGCTGGAAGAGATGCTCTGGGCGATCGATGTCCTTCAATCGATGCTCGCCGAGATCGCGCAGCTGCACGTCTGCCGGCAGCTCGTCCTCGACGAGCTCGCGGGTCGCGTTCGAGAGCAAGACCTGCCCGCCGTGCCCGACGGCGCAGATACGGGCGCCACGGTGGACGCCCAGTCCGACGTACCGCTCACCACCCAGCCGCGGCTCGCCGGTGTGGAGAGCCATGCGGACGCGGACGGTGCCGTCGACGGGCCACGGGTGCGCCGCCAGCGCGCGCTGCGCCGCGACGGTGGCCGCGACCGCGTCCCCCGCTCGGGCGAACGCGAAGAAGAACGAGTCGCCCTGCGTGTCGATCTCGGTCCCTCCGTGCGCGGCGGCCGCATCACGCAGCAGACGCTGGTGATCGCCGAGCGCGCCGTCGTACGCGTCACGGAGCTTCTTGAGGAGCGCTGTCGACCCCTCGATGTCCGTGAACAGGAAGGTGACGGTACCGCTCGGCAGCTCTGCCATCAGCGACGCGTACTATGCCTGCCCCGCGGCGTTGTCAAGCGACGCACCGCCTCAACGGTCGGGTCGGTGTCAATCCTCCGCTGCCTCGGCCATCGACCGCGGCGCGGGCACGTTCTCGAAGCGGACGTTGCCCGCGGGAACCATCCAGGTCATCACCTCGACCGCGAGCCGGCCCGCCCGCACCGCCGGGTCCTCGCTGCTGAGTCGGCGCGCCGTCTCGGGGTCGCACGTCATGATCGAGATGCCGCGCAGGCGCTCGTCGTCCTGGTCGACGAGCGGCCCTCCGCCGATCAGGTAGCCGCGGTCGCGCAGATCGGCTCGGAAGGCGAGATGCCGATCCTGGAGCTCGGCCGCCTCGTCGTCCGTGAGCTCCGGCGCATCGGGCCGACGCACGAGCAGGACGAGCGTGTGCCTGTCGAACTGCATGCGGCGAATTAGACCAGGCCCTCGTGGCGGCTCGGCGTGACGGGTGATTTCGAGTGGTCTATCGTCCGGGCTGCGTAGCACGCCGCGACGCGATCTCGACAGCGAGAGGAGCCCCAGGTCATGAGTGAACAAGCGACGAGAGCGCCCGATCGAACGATCGGCGAGAAGCCGCTCGCGTACTTCAAGGCTGTGGACGCGCTCGATCCCGATGCCGTCCTCACGCACTTCGCCGACGATGCGACGCTGACCGTTCAGACGGCCCGTGTGACGTTCACCGGAGCCGAGGAGATCCGCCGGATGTTCGTCGACTTCTTCGCGGAATGGGAGTCGATGGTGCACACGGTGACCAACCTGGTCGTCGACGCCGACGCGGGAACGGTCGCGACCGAGCAGCACGTCGACCTGGTCGCGGGGGCGACGACGAAGATGCACAACTGCAACTTCTTCACCGTGAACGACGACGGGCAGTTCTCCCGCGTGATCATCTGGATGGACGGTGCGAACCCGCTCACGTGATCGCGGGCCTGTCCCGTAGGCTCCAGCAATGACCGCCGCACGCCGACTCCGCGAGCGCCTCGCGACCGGTGAGGTGCTCCTCGTCGGCGGCGCCTACAACGCGCTCGTCGCCCGCATCTACGAGCGCGCCGGCTTCGAGGCGCTCTACACGGGCGGCTACGCCGCAGCAGCCGCGAACTTCGCCTTGCCGGACATCGGCCTGATGACGCAGACCGAGATGTGCGCACACGTCGAGCGGATCTCGAGAGCCGTCTCGCTGCCACTCGTCTCCGACGCCGACACCGGCTTCGGCGAGTTGACGAACGTTGCCCGCACCGTGCGCGAGTACGAGCGCGCAGGCGCGGCGGCGATCCAGATCGAGGATCAGACCTTCCCCAAGCGCTGCGGTCACATGGAGGGCAAGAAGGTGATCCCGCGCGACGAGATGGTGCGCAAGGTGCGGGCCGCGCTCGCCGCACGCTCGAACCCCGACACGGTCATCATCGCCCGCACCGACGCCATCGCCGTCACCGGGCTCGACGACGCGATCGACCGCCTCTCCGCGTACGCCGAGGCGGGCGCCGACGTCCTCTTCCCGGACGCGCCGCGCTCCGTCGAGGAGATGCACACGATCGCGGCAGCCGTCGGGGAGAGGCCGCTCGTGGCGAACTACTCGGAGCACGGCAAGACGCCGCTCCTCACAGCCGAGGAGACGGCGGCGGCGGGCTTTCGCATCTGTCTCTACCCGACGACGTCGCTGTTCGCTGCTGCGCAGTCGGCGCTCGAGATCGCGACCGCGTTGCAGCGCGACCGTACGAGCCGCGAAGTGCTCGACCGGCTGATGGTGTTCGGCGAGCTGAACGAGCTCCTCGGTCTCGAGGCGTGGCAGGACGCGGAGCAGCAAGCGCTGTGAGCCTCGAGTCGACGTTCTCGCTCGAGCTGCCCCACATCGTGTTCGGCCCGGGCAGCTCGGCCGAGACGGGCAGTCACCTCGCCCGGCTCGGCGTGACGCGGGCGCTCCTCGTCTGTGACCCGTTCGTCGTCGGCTCGGGCGTCGCGGCGCGCCTGCAGGACGAGCTGCGCGCAGCGGGCATCGAGACCGGCGTCTTCGACCGCATCGCCGGCGAGCCGACCGAGGTGTCGGTCGCCGAAGCCATCGAGGCCGCCACCACGGGCGGCTGGGACGGGTTCGTCGGCATCGGAGGTGGCTCGGCGCTCGACACCGCGAAGCTCTGCGCGCTCTTCGCGACGCACGGCGGCGGCGTCTACGACTACCTCAACGCGCCGGTGGGAGAGGGACGGCCAGGTGCCTGGCCCCGTGCTGCCGCTCGTCGCCCTGCCGACGACCTCCGGCACGGGCTCCGAGGTGACGACCGTCGCGATCGTCGACGTCGGCGTCAAGAGCGGCATCTCGCACCGCTACCTGCGCCCGCGGCTCGCGATCGTCGACCCGCTCCTCACCGTCAGCTGCCCTCCCGGGGTCACCGCGTCGGTCGGTCTGGACGCGCTCCTCCATGCGCTCGAGGGCTACACGACGCTGCCGTACGACCGCCGTCCCAAGCTCCCGCCGGCGGAGCGCCCTCCCTACCAGGGTGCGCACCCCATGGCCGACCTCCTGTGCGCCAGGGCGATCGAGCTCGTCGGCGCGAACCTGCGCCTCGCGGTCGCCGACGGGTCGGACATCGACGCGCGGAGCAACATGGCGCTCGCCGCAACGATTGCGGGCGTCGGCTTCG
The DNA here is from genome assembly GCA_963724995.1 of uncultured Actinomycetes bacterium. Lineage (GTDB taxonomy): Bacteria > Actinomycetota > Thermoleophilia > Gaiellales > Gaiellaceae > Gaiella. The sequence continues at coordinate 4,372 of CAVRXC010000008.1, read as the reverse complement.
GCAGCGCCGGCGTGCACATCCCGCACGCGCTCTCGTATCCGATCGCGTCGCTCCGGCACGCGTGGTCGCCGCCCGGCTACGGGGGCGCCACCTTCGTTCCTCACGGCCTCGCGGTCGCCGTGACGGCGCCGGCGTCGTTCCGCTTCATCGCCGATGCTGCCCCCGAACGCTGCCGCGAGGCGGCCCGGCTGATCGACGGCGGCGACGATCTCGAGAAGTCGTTCCTGCAGCTGATGCGCGACGTCGGCGCACCGTCGACGATCTCCGAGGTCGGCTACGACGAGGAGGACATACCGGCGATCGTCGAGGGCGCGCTGAAACAGCAGCGCCTGCTCGTGAACGCGCCGAAGCCCGTCGACGCCACCGCGCTCGAGGGAATCCTCCGCGACAGCCTCTGAGCCGCGTGGCCGACCGCCGCGTCGCGAGCACGCCGACCCCGGGCGTCACAGCCTCCGCTCCGCGGGCTACCGTAGATCGGATGGAGGCGTGCATCGTGTGCGGCGGGGCGCTGACCGAGGTGTCGATCCGGACGCAGGACCCGTTCTGCAGCCGCGTCTGCGCACAGGAGCACTTCGGCACCGGCACGCGGAGCGAGCGCGAGCGGGCCCGCAAGCAGCAGATGCAGCGGCACATCGAGGACGGCACCGACCCTGCGTCGCTGGAGCTGCGCCGCGTCACGGTCGACGAACGCCAGCGGCTGATCGCCGAGGGGCGTTTCGTGGACGAGTTCATCAAGGCCTACCGCGAGCACCTGATCGTCCACAAGGAGCCCGTCACGACACCGACCGTGACCTGGTTCTCCCCCCGTGGCAGCGGGCCGACCATGCGTACCTGGGAAGACGAGGAGGACATGCCGTGGTACGAGCCCGCCGAGGGCGACGCCGCCTGACGGCACGGCCGCCGGCTCACCCCGCAGCGGCCTGCTCGAGGCCCGCCAGGTCGATCTTCCGCATCTCCAGCATGGCGGCCATCACACGCTGGGCCTTCTCCTTGTCCGCGTCCTGAAGGAGCTCCAGCAGGCGCGAGGGGAACACCTGCCACGAGACGCCGAAGCGGTCCTTGACCCAACCGCACGGGCCCTCCTCACCGCCCTCGGACAGCGCGCTCCAGTACATGTCGACCTCGTCCTGCGTCTCGCAGGGGATCTGGAACGAGATCGCCTCGTCGAACGTGAACTCGGGGCCGCCGTTCAGCGCCACGAACGGCCGGCCGTCGAGCTCGAAGCTGACCGCCATCACCGTCCCTTCCTCACGCGGCCCCGCCGAGCCGTAGTACGCGACGTCGACGATCCGGGAGCCCGGGAACAGCGACGTGTAGAACTCCGCGGCGGCCTCGCCCTCGGTGTCGAACCACAGGCACGGGGTGATCGTGTTCATCTCTCGTCCTTTCGCTCGGAGGCTCGGGTGTCAGGGTGACTCTCTCCGTTCGACCGTCGCGCGAGCCCGCGCTCATCGGTCGTCGAGCATCAGCTCGGCGACACGCTCGCCGACGATCACCGCCGGGATGTTCGTGTTCGCCCGCGGGACGACCGGCAGCAGGCTGCAGTCGGCCACCAACAGCCCTGGTAGGCCGCGCACGTGGCCCCGCGGGTCACACACCGCGCTCGCGTCGTCGTCCGCCCCCATGGCCGCCGTGCCCACCGGGTGGTAGTAGTGGACGACGTTGCCGCGGAGCTCGTCGTCGGTCTCGAGCGCTCCGAGCGCGTCACCGAGCAGGTCGCGCAGCGGCCGCTGAGCGGCGAGCTCGCGGACGAGGTCGACCCCGTCGCGCATCACGCGCAGGTCGTGGCCGTCCGGGTCGGCGAGGTACGCGTGGTCGATCCGCGGTGCCTCCGCCGGGTCGGCCGACCGCACGTGCAGCGTGCCGCGAGAGCGCGGCGTCAGCACGGCTGCCGCGATCGTCACACGGCCGGCGAGCAGACCCGTCTGCGTGGCGGAGAAGAACGGCACCAGATGCAGGTCGTAGACGTTGCCCGCCAGCGAGGAGCGCGCCTTGCCGAGGCTCTGCTCGTCGGGGACGAACCCCTCGGCCGCCGCTGCGGCCACGATCCGCTCGAGCTCGTCGCCGCGCACGTACTCGACCTCCACCATCGGATGGTCGTGCAGGTTGCGCCCGACGCCCGGCAGGTCGTGGCGGCACGCGATCCCTGCCCCGGCGAGGAGCCCGGGGTCGCCGATGCCGGAGCGCTGCAGGATCGCCGGCGTGCCGTACACGCCGCCGGCCAGCACGACGGTCGACGCCCGAAGCGTCAGCGCCTCACCCCCGCGCACGGCATGGACGAGCCAGCCGTCCGCCTGCTGGTCGACCCGGTCGACCAGCATGTCGCCGAGCACACGCACGTGCGACCGGACGGGATCGAGATAGGCGAACGCCGCGTTGAATCGCGTCCCGGCCGAGATGTTGACCGTCTCCAGGCCGAATCCGTCGAGCCCGTCCAGATCGCAGAGGTCGTCCGCCCTTCGCCACCCGGCCGCGCCCGCCGCCGTGAGGCAGGCTGTATGGAACGGCCCTGCCTCGTCGTCGGTGGTGGCGTGCACGCGCATCCGCTCGAGCACCGTCGGCAGCAACCGCTCGACATCCGCGGCCGCCCAGCCCGGCAGGCCCCAGCCGTCGTAGTCGGAGCGATGGCCGACTGCGGCGATGCACCCGTTGTGCGCGGAGCAGCCGCCGATCACACGCGCGCGCTGGAACGGGACGACACGGCCGTCGTAGGTGGCGACGGAGTCGTAGCCCCAGTCGTGCGACTCCGGGATCGCACGCGCGTCGACCAGCTCGGAGGGCCAGCCGCCGTCGGCGAGCGCACCGTAGTCGGGGCCGGCCTCGATCACCACCACGTCCCGGCCGGCCTCGGCGAGCCGCCCCGCCACCACGGAGCCGCTCGTGCCGCCTCCGAGGACGGCGACCTCGGCCTCGATCCCGTCCGGCCCGCCGCTCACAGTCCGGCTACACGCGGCCCTTGAACGTGTCGCAGCTCGACGGCCCCGAGCCCTCGATGCCGCGCACGAACCAGCTCTGGCGCTGCTCGGACGAGCCGTGGGTCCAGGTCTCCGGCGTGACGCGGCCCTGCGGCGCGCTCCTGGATGCGGTCGTCGCCGACCGCCGCCGCGGCGTCGAGCGCGTCGGCGATGTCCCCGTCGGGTGATGTCCTCGACGAACCCCGTGTCGAGCGCGTTGCCGACCCACAGGCCCGGCGTAGCAGTCGGCCTGCAGCTCGAGGCGGACCTGGCCGCCCTGCGGCCCGGTGTCGCGGTCGGCGCGCCGCAGCACGCCCGGTCAGGTTCTGCACGTGGTGCCCGTACTCGTGCGCGAGGACGTACGCCTCGGCGAACGGCCCGCCGCGGGCGCCGAGCTGCGACTGCAGCTCGTCGAAGAAGCCGAGGTCGATGTACACGTAGCGGTCGCTCGGGCAGTAGAACGGGCCGACCGCCGACGTCGCGGTGCCGCAGCCGGTCTGGACGCCGTCGGTGAAGAACCGCGTCGGCGTCGGCTCGTAGCCCCGCAACGTGCCGTCGACCAGTACGCCTGGACGCTGTTCACACCGCGACGATGCGGCAGTCCTCGCGCTCGTTCGCGTCGGCGCCCGTCCGGCACTCCCTCTGCAGCTCGACTCGGCGCTCCCGGGCCGCCGGCCGTCTGTCCGGTGAGGCTGCCGAGATCACCGAGCCCTCCGCCGCCGCCCAGGAAAATGATCGCGAGCACGATGACGACGCCGATCAGGCCGCCGCCCCCGCCGAGCGCCATCGGCATGCCACCGGGGACGCGCCGCCTGCCGCGGTAGTCCTCGACCTGCGACGGGTCGAGCCGGGCGTCCTTCCGAAAGCGCATCGCGACCAGCCTATCCGGCGTGCACAACAGGGTCAGGCTGAAGCCAGACCCGCCCTGCGCAGTGCGGCCGCGAAGCGGACGCCTTCAGGATCCCGCGCCGCAGGCGCCCCGGGCGCGCAGGAATCCGCGAGAGCGGATCCTGCTTGCGCGGCAGTGCAGGGGAGAGGATTCGAACCTTGAAGGCTGAGCCAGCGGCTTTCAGCCCGCCCCCTTTGGCCACTCGGGAACCCCTGCGAAGCGGCGATTGTAGCCGCATGCCGGGGTCTGGCTTCAGCCTGACCCGTCGTTCGCGTCGGCCCGTTGTCACGGTGAGGTCGCCGGATGAGCGGCGGCGCGCCTGTAACGGTTCCCTGCAACCGCCGGTGGGCGGTCAGGGCAGAGTTCCGCGGCATGGCGATGTCGCGCCTGTTCGCAGCATTCCTCGGCCCGCTGCTCGCGGCCGTCGCGCTCGTGGCGCTCCACGCGCAACGCGGAGACGCGGCCTCGGCGGACACGCCGCGCGCCACGATCGTCTCCGCCGGCACGCTCGCCGGCACCGCGACATTTC
>CAVRXC010000007.1:0-9613 GCA_963724995.1 uncultured Actinomycetes bacterium | reverse complement strand
CGTCGAGTTCCAGGGTGAGACCTTCGACACCGGCGTCTGCCACATGGCCTTCTTCGCCGATCCCGACGGCAACAATCTGATGCTGCACCGGCGGTACAAGCAGTACGAATGATCGTCGAGCAGGTCGATTTCGTTGCCATCCCGACGCGGGACATGGAGAGGGCGATTGCCTTCTACCGTGACGTGGTCGGGCTGACGCAGAGCGCGTACGCAGAGAACGAGTTCGAGGCGGGGAACGTGACGCTCGCGATCTGGGCGCCCGAGGCGCACGGTTACGACTTCAAGGACAACGGCCAGGGGGATGTTGCGTTGCGCGTCCTCGATGTCGCTGCCGCGCGCACCGAGCTGGAGGGCAAGGGCATCGAGTTCGTCGGCGACACGCTCGACACCGGCGTCTGCCACATGGCGTTCTTCGCCGACCCCGACGGCAACTCGCTCACGCTGCACCGGCGCTATGCCGCGCGGACGGAGGGTCATGGCCCGGACTGAGCTGCTCGAGCGCTACCACGCCCTCCCGTTGCCGACGACGCGTGACGAGCACTGGCGTTTCACCGATCTCGCCGGATTCGACCCGGATGGGTTTCTCGGAGACTTCGCGGAGGGCGTGGCTGCACCGCCCGCCATGCTCGAGCTCGACGTCTCGGGGATCGCGCACCTCGGCGAGGCGGGCGTCACGGTCGAGCGCGCCCCGGACGGAATCCGCTTCGAGGCGCTGACCGACGACCATCCCCTGCTGGGAACCCTGGTCGGGACTGACGACAAGTTCAGCGCCCACAACGCGGCGCTGTGGGAGCACGGGCTTCTCGTGCACGTGCCGGCAGGCGTCGAAGTCGAGCAACCGCTGTACCTCCACGTCGCGAACGCTGCCGCTGGGGGGTCTCTGTTCTGGCGGATCCTGGTCGTGGCCGAGGCGGGGAGCCGGTTCACGCTGATCGAGGAGCTCTCGTCGGCGTCACCCGGGCTGGCCGGCTACGCCAACAGCGCGGTGGAGATCGTCGTTCACGACGGCGCCAAGGTCGAGTACGTCAACCTCCAGAACCTCTCCCGCGACACGTGGCTGTTCGCCTCGTGCCACGCCCGCGTCGAGCGCGACGCCGAGCTCGACTGGGTGACGGGCGGCTTCGGCTCGGCCAAGGGCAAGGTCCGGATCCAGAACGACCTGGCCGGCCAGGGCGCCACGTCGCGCGTCACCGGCGCCTACTTCGCCGACGGTGCGCAGCACCTCGACTACGACACCTATCAGCGCCACATCGCGCCGTCGACCACGAGCGACTTCGCGTTCAAGGGCGTGCTCCGCGACACCGCAACTGCCGTGTGGCGAGGCATGATCCGCGTCGAGGAAGGCGCGCAGAAGACGAACGCCTACCAGGAGAACCGCAACCTGCTGCTCTCGCGCGATGCGCATGCCAACTCGATCCCTGGGCTGGAGATCCTCGCCAACGACGTGCGCTGCACTCACGGCGCGACGCTCGGCCAGGTCGACCGAGAGCAGCTCTTCTACCTGATGTCCCGCGGGCTCTCGCGAGCGGAGGCGGAGCGGCTGATCGTGCGTGGCTTCTTTCAGGACGTGCTCGACCGGGTCGAGCTCGCGCCGGTGCGTGAGGCGCTCGGCGCGGCGCTGGAGGCCCGCATCCCGCAGGCGTAGGGCTGGGCCTTACTCGTGCGCCCGTGAGGTCGCGGCGACCGGGTCTGGAGGAACGGGTGTGGGCAGCATGCCGGCGCGCCGGAGATTCGCCTCGAGCGAGGCTCGCAGGAGGTCGTGTGACCAGAGAGGCCGAAACGTGTGGTCGGGGCCTGCGATCACGTCCACCGTGGCGCCTGTTGCCTCGATCAGCGAGACGTACTGCGACCCGAGGTGGCGCTCGACGTGCATCACGCTGAGATCTCCCTGGCTGTAGACGGCATGCGCGGCAACGCCTCGTTCGCGTAGCTGCTCGAACGCCTCGAGGATCCTCCCCCGGCTCGCGTCCGCATCGATCTGTCCGCTGAGCTTGTGGCGCAGGCCGCGCACCACGGACCCCATGTGGGACCGTGCGCCCTTGCCGAGGAGACGCGGCCAGGCGCGCGGGCTCTTGAGGATCGACCACGCCTCGCTCACGGCGCGAAGCGACGAGTCGTGCTCGTCCCAGAAGAGCACGGCCGGGTTGATCATCGAGATGGTCGAGAGCCTGGCGCCTGCGAGAGCGGTGTGGAACGACCAGTAGGCCCCGGAGCACAGCCCGATGGAAGCAACCCGCTCGGCGCCGCGCGCCTCGAGCCACGCGAGGGCGCCGACGATGTCGCTCCCGACGTCCGTGGTGTAGAAGCGGCTGATCTCGACCCCCACCGCGTCGGGCGCCTCGTCGCTGTCGCCGACGCCGGAGACGTCGAGGCGAAGGGACGGGAGCCCAGCGTCGGCCCAGGAGCGCGCCAGGGTCGTCCAGAGGCGGTTCGGCCCCGAGCGCCGCACGCCCCCGGCGCTCAGGAAGATGACCCAGTCGCGGCCGCTCGCCCGAGCGACGGGCTCGCACGTCACGGCGACGAGCGCGCCGTGAGAGCCCTCGAACGTGACGGTCTCCTCGCGGATGCCGTTCGTGGTGAGGACTGCGCGGTTCGGTCGAGTGACAGCGCTGTCGGGCCCGTCCTGTGGAGCGCCGCCCGCAGCCAGCCATCCGGACACCCGCTCGGCAGACGCGGCGGGGAAGGAGGCGATGCTCGTGTCGTCCCAGGCTGCTGCGAGGCCGGGCGAGACCTCGTAGACGACGTCGGGCACGGTCTCCTCGAGCCGCTGTACGAGCGACGTGGCGCCGCGCTCCGGCTGTGCCATCACGACGAGCGCCCGCTGGATCTCGGGCCTCGTGTTGTCCAGTGTCGCCAGGTCGATCGCCTCGAACACCGCTGCCTCGCTCGGAGTGACGAGGAAGCCGCTCGCAGCGATTCCGTCCGGCTGTTGCCAGGCGCTCGCGACCTCTTCCGGCGGTTGCCGCGCGAGCGCCTCGAAGACACGCAGCTGGCGCAGGTATGCATGACCGGTCGCGAACGGCGACAGCAGCACGACGTCGCTCACCCCGGTCGCGGTCGACGCAGCGAGCATGCCGAGCGTGGCTCCCACGCGGAGCCCGACAAGCGCGACCCGATCGACGCCCGCGTGGTGGCGAAGAGCAGCCAGCGCCTGATGCACGGGGTCGGTCCAGATCGTGAGGTCCGCCGGATGCGCCGGCCGGTCGGCGCTGTCTCCGCAGCCGGGGAAGTCAAAGCGGAGCACCGGCCAGCCGCAGTCCGCGAGGTGCTCTGCGAGCGTGCGCAGCGGCCGGTAGCTACAGATGTTCTCGTGACCGAGCGGGGCGCAGATCAGGACGCCCTGCGAGCGCGTGACACCCTGCGACGGCACCGTGAGCATGGCCACGAGCGGTGCCTCGCCTTCGAGCACGAGGGGTGTGGTCTCGTTCATTCGAGGTCTATTGTGATGGCGGCAGCCCCTGTCGAGTTGAGTGGCCGCAGCCGGACGGTGCCGAGCGAAGCGTCCTCTCTCGCCGGCCGCAGCTCGAACGTGTGCGTGCGCCCAGGCGGCACGGTGAAGACGTCGTCCGTCGTCGTGAAGCCCGGCGCCTCGAGAGACACGGCGTACGCGAGCCGCTCCGCCGCGACCTCGACGACGGCCGAGTTGCCGGGCTGCGCCGACGCGGTGGCGGTGAGCCCGATCTCGGCCGCGTCACGCATGCCGGCAGGAAGCCCGTGCACGTGAACCGTGTGTCGCTGGCGGAGCCCGAGCTCGTCGTGCAACTCGACGAGAACGACCTCGTGGGCCGGCGGCCCGAAGCGGTACGCGTGACCGGCGTCCACGAAGCGTCCGAGGACGGCCTCCACGCTCGTCGTCAGGTTGCCGTGTGGGTCGAGGTCCACCGCGAGAGCAGCTTCTTCGACTGCGTGACCGTCGGCGCGCAGCAGCGCGATGCGCAGCTCGCCGCGCAGCCTCTCGGCCCCGTCGTTGGCCGCGTGGATGGCAATGCCGTTCGTCCCCTCGTCGGTCGTCCAGACCGCAACGGGTGCGAGCGCACGCCGGACGAGCCAGTAGGCAGCTTTCGGCCGGCCCGCGGCGTCGACCAGCCCCCAGCCCGCACCGGGGAGCACGTCGTTGAGTGTCCAGACGAGCGCCCCGCGGCAGGTCGACGCTGCGCGCCGCCACTCGCCGAGGGTCGCAGCCATCACCTCACCGGTGACCACGCGTGAAAGGGCGAGGTACCGCTCGGGATCGATCGACCGCGCCCGAACCGGGTCGACGCCGAAGAGCACACGTAGGTAGTGGTCGCGGACGTCGTCGAAGTCCCAGCCCGCACCTGTGTCGCGCGGGACGCCCGCCTTCCAGGCCGGATGATGCGCCAACCGCCCGGCGCCGCCGGGGGCGAGCTCCTCCAGGACGTCGTCACAGGGAACGTTTGCGAACGCCAGGCACTCGGCGGCGAAGCGCACCTCCGCGCGCCGCGCGTCCTCGAGACCGCGCCGGTACGCGCCGACGCCGAAGTAGTGCGCGACACCTGCATTGGGCCGGAACGCAAGCTCGCCGCCGCTCGGCGTCGAGGTCACGTAGTGGGCATCGACCTCCTGGTCGCGCGTCAGCCGAGGCAGCACCTCCTCGAACAGAGGCCCCCGGCCGAGTGCGGGGTCGAGTCCCAGCATCGCCACCTGCTGCTCGATCTCGCTGTTGCCGCACAACACGGCGAGGCTTGGGTGGCTGCCCGCACGCGCGAGAAACCCATCCGCCTCGCGTTCGACTGCGGCGCTGAAGCCCTCGTCCTCGATCGGGTAGTCGAGGTTCGCGAAAGCGAAGTCCTGCCAGACCAGCAGACCCAGCTCGTCGCACAGGCGGAACAGGTCGTCGCTGCCGTACACGCCGACGCCCGAGAGCCGGATGAGGTTCATCCCCGCGTCGCGGAAAGACGTCAGCAACGCGCGCAGCTCGTGTGGCGGCGGGTCGATCGCGAACGCGTGCGGCAGCAGAGAGCCGCCGCGGCAGAACACCGGCGTGCCGTTGACCGAGAGAGCGAGCCCCGGGTCGTCCTGCGCAACGAGAGCGCGAAAGCCGACGCGTTCGCGCGCGACCTCGGCGTCTCGATCCCCGTTCGACAGCACGAGGCGGATGTCGTGCAACGACGGCTCGCCGTGCGTATGGGGCCACCAGAGGTCGGCGCCCGGCACGCGGGCGCTTCCGCGCACGAGGAGGCGTCCGTCCTCGTGCTCGACCTCGAGCTTCTCCGACATCTCCCCCACCACCAGGCGTGCGCTCGTCGGGGCGAACCCGCCGAGCGGCCGGAGCGCCGCACGCAACGTCACCACGCCGTCACGCCCCTCTACCCGCGCGCGGAGGCGGAGGTCGTCAACGGCCGCGTCCCGGCGGCGGACGACCGCGACGGGTCGCCACGGGCCCACCGGGGCCGGCCCGGGCGCGAACGCCGGGATCCGGCCGAACAGGGAGGTGCGGAACCAGCGCAGGCCCTGGTTGGCGACGAGCCGCGTGTGCCAGCGGGGCCGCGGCCTCCGCTCGGCCAGCAGCGGCGCCAGCGCGCGCACGCCGATTACGAGCTCGTTCTCCTCCTGCAGCGACCCGTGCACCGGGATCTCGTGAGTGAGGTGCATGTTGTCGCTCGCGAGCACGTGCTCACCGTTCAGCCACACGTCCGCGAGGGTTGCGATCCCCTCCAGGCGGAGCGTCGTCTCCTCGTCGCGGGCGGGCGCCGCGGAGAAGCGGCAGCGGAACCACCAGTCCTCCGCGTCGAGATCGCGACCGGCAGGGTTCACACCGGCGCCGGCAAGCGCCATGGCCGCGGTGCCGGGTGCTCGGTGAGGTAGGAGATCGCCCTCGAGGCCCGCCAGTCGCCAGTCCGCGGCCCCGGGCGGGACGCCGACGGCGCTCCAGCCAGCGACGAGCTCGACTCGGTCGTAGGTGCCGGCTGCCACGTCGGCCGGCGATGGTGTGCGCCTGCTCACACGCTCAGGGTACGGGCACGGCCAGGACGTCCATGGCGTTCGCCCAGAGGCTCTCCATGGCCGCGAGGGGCTCCGCAGCGTCCAGGGCGCGCCCGGTCGTGGCGGCGCGGGCGAGCTTCAGCAAGAGCATCTTCGACGACCCTGCGAGATCCTCGAAGGAGGTGGCCGCCTCCTCGTAGGTGACTGGCTCGAGCCAGCGCAGGAACGCAGCTGCAGCATCCCACGCCGCGCCGCACTGGCGGAGCGTGGCGAACGCATACGCGTGGTAGGCATCCTCGCCGGACAGCGTCGGGACGTCACGCACGAGACTCTCGCCGAAGCGTGTCACGGGGTTGGTCCGCGGCCGGCGCCGGAGGTGCTCGACGAGCAACTCGCCTGCGACGTCCCTGACCGCCTCCGGCGGGCACGGCTCGAGCCTGTCGCGGCGCACGATCTCGACGTAGGGCGGCAGATCGGCGGCCGGGAGGCCGCCCAGTCGCAGCGCCCCGCAATAGTCGTCGCCGTCGAGCTCGTAGTAGCCCGCATTGTGGAAGTAGCGCAGCCGCCCGGCCTCGATGTCGATCGCCTCGACGACGATCGATGTCTTCTCGTGCGTGGCGCGGTAGCTGCGACCATCGGTGTCGGGCAGGAAGTGCCCGTCGACCTCCACGATCACGGCCCGGCCCAGCTCGAGCTGCGTCACGCAGTGCTCAGGGAGGGGCCGGTACAGGGCAAGCTCGTAGACCTCCATGCCGTAGAGCCGCTCGAGGTCGGCCGGCGGTGGCTTGAAGAACGTCCACTGGTCGCCTTCGAAGTCGACCGCCGTGCAGTAGCCGAGCATCGCGAGCGGCTCGTGCCCGGAGCCGTGCACCAGCTCGATCCAGATGTCCGTGTAGCAATTCGTCTCCGGGAACATCCGCTCGGACGCGTGGAGCTCGTGCGACCGATAGGCCTCCGGGTCGAGGCCGAGCAGCGAGAGCACGGTCAGCTCCCGAGGCCGAGATGCCGTCGCACAGGCGCGGGCCAGGCGGCCGGCCGCAGCCCATGGCGGCGCAGAAGCGCCAGCGTCACGCGCTCGAGACCGAAGCCCATGCAGGCTGTGTGCGCGACACCGCCGTCGCTCGTCGCGATCCCGAAGTCCGCACCGAAGTGGTCGAGATGCGCGTTGACGGAGACCAGTGCCCCGGGCTGCTCGCTCGAGATCGGCGCCACGACTTCCATCTTGAGCCCCTGGTCGCGCTGGCCCGAGGCGAGAATGCGGCCCGCACGTCCGAAGAACGGGTCGTTGGCCGGGACGACGTCCACCTCGAGCCCGAGCGTTGCGAGGATGGTCGCTGCACGCTCGAGCCACGAGGAATGCCACGCGGCGACGGTGTCAGGCTCACCGACGCGGACGTTCTCGTGCATGCGGAAGCTTTGCAGCCGCGCCGGGTCGTCCGATGGCTCGTGGCGGAAGCACCAGCCCGAGACGTCGACGATCGTCCCGCCCGGAGCGAGTCTCCCGCGCGCCGCGAGCATCGGGTACACGGGGTAGCAGGCGGCGGGGGCAAGGCAGACCTCCGCCATCACCTGGTGCTCGCTCCAGTCCTCCTGGGCGGCGGCCTTCTGCGCCAGGTCGACAGCGTCCTCCTCGTCTCCCTCGAAGGTGAACACGGTGCCCGCCAGGTGCGGGAAGCTGGCGAGGTAGCCGCTCCGCTCGAGGTCGCGGCGGGAGACGACGGGCGGGAACTGCAGCGCCTCCGCTCCGTCGGTCTCGCCCTCCCGCCCGACGAGCGCGTCGATCGCCCGGGCGACCGCCTCGAAGGCCTCCGAGCGCCCGAAGATGCCCGGCACACCCGTCTTGGCGAGCAGCCCTTCGTCGAGCAGGCAGTCGAGGAAGGTCATCTCGTCCGAAGCTTCTGCGGCGACGGGCGTCATCGCCGTGGTCAGCCCCCCTTGTGCACGAGCAGCAGACCGGCATTCGTTGCGTGAATGCGCTCGTTCGCGATCATCAGCGCGGCGGACAATGCGTCGCGCAGGTGGCGTCCGACGCTGAAGGGTGTGTCGTTCTTGTAGCCCGCCATGCCGCAGATCCCGAGAGCGGCCGTGCAGATCCGGGGCGCGCGCTCCGAAGCGCTGATCTTGAGCGTGTTGATGCGGATCGCGTAGCCGACCGTGTGGATGTCGTCCGCGCCCGTGTCCGATTCGATGATCCCGTTGTACTCGTCGGTCGCGGCGGTCAACTCGCCCCGCATCGCCTGGAGCTCTGTCGCCAGGACGGAGAGCCGCGCTGCTGTCGGCGGCACCGATCCCGGCGTGCCCGCCTGCGCGCGCACGAACGCCCGTGCCCGGTCGTACGCCGCCGTCGCGATCCCGAGCCAGACGTGGGCCCACAGGAGGTGCGAGAACGGCACCATCGTCTCGACGGCGATCTCGCCGAAGGGAACGGGAAGCACGTGCTCGGGAGTGACCCGTGCGCTGACGGCGTATCCGGGGCTACAGGTGCCTCTCATGCCGAGGGAGTCCCATGTGCTGGTCTGCTCGAGCACCGCCTCGTCACCCCGTGTGAGCACGAGCACCTGATCCGAGCCCTCGGCGTCGGGGCTTCGCCTGACGGTCGTCAGGAGGTCGTCCGCCTGCGCGCCGTACGAGACGGTCGGCCCCTTCTTCTCGAAGACCACCGCGTCACCGTCGGGTGTCACTGCCGCGATGCTCGTACGCAGGTCGCCTCCGACACCCAGCTCCGAGGTGGCCGATGCGATCAGCCTCTGCCGGACAACGAGATCCGCGACGTAGTCGTCGAAGAACGGCCTGCCGAGGGCGTGCCGAGTGATGCAGCCGACCTGGATCTGATGCATCGCGAACACCATGCCGGCGGAGGCGCAGGCACGGCCGAGGTCGAAGCAGGCACCTGCGAGCTCCCTGAAGCCGACCCCTTCTCCTCCGTGCGAGACCGGAACGTAGGCCGACAGCGCGCGGGCCTCCCGCAGCGCGTCGATCGTCTCGTGTGGAAAGCGCGCCTCGCGGTCGACGGCATCGGCCGCACCGGCCGCGATGTCCTCTGCGATTCGACGGACGTTGACGGCGAACGCCGTGTCCCGATCCGCCGTCAAGCTCACGCGCGCCTCATGCAGCGGCCTCGGCGGTCAGCTCGAGCAACGCGGAGCGAATCGACGCGACGCTCTCGAAGACGCTGCGCCGCAGCATCCGGTCGGGGAACTCGATGTCGAACTCGTTCTCGAGAGCGAGCATCAGGTTCACGCTGGCGTGGGAGGTCATCCCGGCGGCGTAGAGGTCGTCGGCGTCAGCGAGCGCGCCGGCGTCGGTGCTCAACTTGGCGTACTGGCCGATCACGGCTCTGATCCGGTCGTCCATCACCGCTCCCCCGTCGTCGGACGTGTGACCTCACGCTCTGCGAGCACGACCGCCACAGCGTACTCGTGCGCGGCCGTGACGCTGACGTCGAACCGTCCAATGCCGGCCCGGTCGGCCAGTTCTGCGCCGTGCCCGGCGAGCTCGACCGCGACGGACCCGTCGCGCGCCACCAGAACCTCGATCGAGCGCCAGTCGAGCGGCTCGTCGCCGGCGTCCAGCGTCTTTGCCATCGCCTCCTTCGCCGCGAAGCAGGCCGCCAGCCGCCGCACGTCGCCGGCGCACGCCGCGACCTCACGCGGTGTGAACACACGACGCA
>CAVRXC010000006.1:0-486535 GCA_963724995.1 uncultured Actinomycetes bacterium | reverse complement strand
ATGCGACCCTGAACGGGACGGCGCTGGCGGAAAGGGCCGCGCCGTCGCGGCGATTGAGACCGACGAGCAGCGTGTTCCACATCTCGAATCGACCCTTTGATCGGTCGGCCGGAATGTCCACCACGAGCTCAGGCCCGTCCGCGCCGCCCGTGGCTACCAGAATCGGACCAGGTCGTGATCGGCCACCCACAGCGTCAGCACTGCGGACGACGACAGTGTCAGCCTTTGCCCCCTTACCTGGTGGCGGTTGCATCAGAGCCGGTTTCCACGGGCTGCACCACACCGTTCCCCGGCCAGTCCAGATCGATGGAGTCCCCTGCCTGCTGGGATGTGTACACGGAGATCGTCGGCGGTGATCACGTTTTCGACCGGTTGGCCTTCAGTCAACAGCAGCGTCGGCTGCATCTTGACGACAATCGTGAACGTCTCGTCCGGTTTGGCGTTCTGGGGCATGGTCGAGCCGCCGATTTCGTACCCGGTCTTCGTGAATGAAAGAGGTCCTGAGCGAGCTGCTCGAGATGAAACGACCCGTCGGCCGCGGTTGAACCGACGGGAACCCCGCCCCGCCGGTCGTGCGGCTAGAAGCGCGGATCGTGACACCGCCTAACCCACTGCCGTTGACCTCCCGCACGATGCCGTGAATCGTACGCTGAGGCACCGGAGGACTCGGTGGGGGCTGATTCTGGATCGCGCTTGGCGACGTCGATTGATTGCCGCAGGCGCTGGCCCATATGAAGAGACCAACCCGCGCCGTTTTACAAAGGACCGTGCGCCCTTTCATCGTTTGCTTCCTTCCCGCCTCTGACCGAAGGCGACCCCGCACAGGGGGACACTGTAGGAGCGGGAATCGCGGTCCAAAACTGTCATTGAATATGACGGCTCAGTCGTGGCGCTGCAGGATCTCGCGGTGCAGCCAGGCTTTGGCAACCCGCCAGTCGCGCATGACAGTTTCGGGCGACACATGCAATGCCGCCGCAGTCTCGTCCACGCTGAAACCGGCGAAGAAGCGCATCTCGACGACCTTAGCCTTGCGTGGATCAATTACTGCCAGCGCCTGGAGCGTGTCGTCTAACGCGACGAGGTCCACGCTGCGCTCGACCGACATCGACGCTTCGTCGAATGGTGTCGTGGGCGCGCCGCCGCCGCGTTTGAGGAACTGCCGCGATCGCGCGTGATCGACGAGAACCCGGCGCATCAATCTGGCTGACACCGCAAAGAAATGCGCGCGGTCTTGCCAGCGCACTGAGTTTGAGATTGATCAGGCGCAGAAACGCTTCGTTCACCAACGCCGTGGTCTGGAGCGTGTGGTGTTTGCGCTCGCCACGCATGTGCCGACGCGCGAGGCGGTGCAACTCGGCGTGAACGAGCGGCACCAACTGATCGAAAGCCGATTCGTCGCCACCGCCCCAGGCAAGCAGCAACTCGGTCACCGGCGGAGGCGGTGGGAGATGACCGCGTCCATGTGATCCGTCCATCGGGCTTCTACAGAATTCTAACCTCGGCTGCAGTGCTCAAGCGCACCGCGACATGACAGCTTCCCGTCGGATTTCACGCCTACTCACAGAGACACGCTCTCATGCGAATTGCAGCAGCCACGTCCGGCTACGTCCTCCTGATCCTGTCGCTGTCAGCTGGATGTGGCAAGAATCCGGCGGCGCCCACCCCCGCGGCCGGCATGCCATCTTCGACATCCCAAAACCTGAGTAACACGTTGTCAATAACAGAGTTCAGCCTCCAAGGATGGCATGACGGAATATTCCACTACTTGCCAACCGTATCGGTCTCCGTCCCTTCAACCGGCAGCACCGTTTACGTCCAACGAGTCGCCTTCACCACCTCGAATCGCGGTGCGACGACAAATCTGACAGGAATTGCGTTCGGCAGCCCACAGCGCGTCGTTTCTCCAGGCGGCACCCTCGATCTCTTAAAGGGCTGCCCCCGGTGGACGTACTTCGTCGGCCGCACTGGCTTCGATCACGGCGACCGTGTTCTTCACCACCGGCGTTGACCTGACAGGAAGCGTCGCCGTCACCCAGGATGTTCCGCCGCTCGCGCCGGTTGCTTCATCGGCGGCTCTAGTGATTCAGGCTTTCTCCGTCATCGGCTCGTCCGAGCGGGGCTCCTTCTCCTACTGGCCGAAACTCACGTTGACCGAGACCTCCGGCGTCAGCCGCGCGTTGATCAAGATGACATTGAGTTGCTGGATATCAGCCCCTCTGGCCGCGTGCCCGTAGTCGGAGGCCAGCAAGGTCACCACGGTCGCCATCGCCCTCGACGAGGATGACTATGGTTACGGGCCCTGGCTCGACATAACCAGCATGGCCGATGCATCGCGTGTCTCACTCGCGATTTCATTTGTGGACGACGCAGGGCGAGGAGGCGTCACAGCCGTCGCGCCAGTTACGCGATGACGTTCAACTCTCACACCGGTTCGCGTAAGATTTGACCGAATCATGCACCCTGATCGCTGGAAGCGCGTTGACAGCCTCTACGATCATGCGGCTGCGCGCACTGGCGACGACCGGTCGAGGTTCTTGGACGAAGCGTGCGACGGCGACGACGCGTTGCGTCGGGAACTGGAGTCCGCTCTCGCGCATGACAACCCTGCGGGCCCGTTCCTCGAAGAGAGCGCCCTGTCGGTTGCGGCGCGCGAGGTGGCCAATCAAATGCCGCGACTCACCGGCCGTCGGTTCGGGCCGTATCTGGTCGGCGAGCTTCTCGGCGCCGGCGGCATGGGCGATGTGTATCGCGCCGAGGACACCGTGCTCCGCCGCGAGGTTGCGATCAAGATTCTGCCGGATACGTTCGATGCCGATCCAGGAAAGCTCGCGCGATTCGAACAGGAAAACTCGTCCCCCTCACCGTCACTCAGCCATCCGCACATTGCCGTGATCTATGGCGTGCAGGAGTCCGAGGGCGTCCGTGGCCTGGTGCTCGAGCTCGTCGATGGGGAAACGCTGGCGAGCAGGATTCGCCGCGGGCCGATCCCACTCGGCGAGGCGCTGCAGATCGCGCACGAGATCGCGGAGGCGTTGGATGCGGCCCACCAGCGAGGGATCGTTCATCAGAATGTAAAACCGGCCAACATCATCACAGCCGACCGTGTAACGAAGGTCCTCGACTTCGGCCTCGCACAAGCCGCACCCGCCAGCCCCAGCACCTCCGGCGACACGGCCCAAGATGCGCAACGAGAGGTGATTCGCGGGACGGCCGCGTACATGAGCCCCGAGCAGGCACGTGGCGAAATCGTCGACAAACGGACCGACATCTGGGCCTTTGGCTGTGTGGTCTACGAAATGCTGACAGGCCGGGCACCGTTGGCGCGAGATACGACCACGGAGACCCTGGCGGCGGTGTTGGAAGGCGAGCCAGAATGGACTGTCCTCTCGGACGTTGCGCCAGCGGATTTGTGTCTTACTCGTCAGACGATACCTCGACAAGGACGCGAAACGACGACGCCGCGACATCGGAGATGTGCTGTCTGATCTCGACGCGCTGTCCCCTCCATCGCTGGCTTCAGTATCTGTGCATCGGCCGCAGACGAACCGAGCGTTGTTCGCAGCTCTGATCGCGGCCGCCGTAGTGGTGGCGATCGCCGGTGGTGCGGGCATGATGCTGCGGCCGGCCGCTGCGCCACCGTCTGAGCTTTTGTCGAATCTGTCCGTTAGTCCTTCCGGCCAACATGAACTTTCCCGCGTCAGAGGAGAACCAGATTGCCGTCTCGCCGAACGGAACGATGATCGCGTACATCGCGGTGGCGGCAGGCGATGCGCCTCGGCTGCTGTTGAAGCGCCTGGACACCGCCGAGAAGCCCCGATCCCTCAGCGACACGATTGATGCGCGGGATCCATTCTTCTCACCCGATGGCCGATGGATCGGGTTCTTCGCTGGTGACACGTTGAGGAAGTTGTCCATCGCCGACGGCCGGTCACAGGTCATCGCGCACGTGCGATCCGGCGCTGATCCGTCGTGGGCGCCGGGCTCGATCGTTTTTGGTGAGGGCGGCGATGTCCCCGACGGTGGCATTCGGCGCGTTGCGGACAGCGGGGGACCCGTTGAAATGCTGTCACGGCCCGACCGCGCGCGCGGCGAGATCAATCATCTGACTCCTCAAGTTCTGAGCGACAGTAAACACTCCTGTTAGCGGCGCGGACAATCGGTCCGCGGAGCGACCTTCTCGGTGGTGGTTCATCCGCCGGGCGGCACGGCTCGAGTGGTCGTCGACGACGCAAGTCATGGGCGCTATTTGGGGGCAGGGGCGCTCGTCTATCAGCGCGGACATTCGTTGTTTCTGACGGCCTTCGACCCCCAAGACCCTCACCACGTCGGGAGCAGGAACTGCCTTGTTCAGCGATGTTCGCCCTCACCGAACTCTGCCAGATCGATCTGGGCGGCTGGCGGAGACGTGCTCGTCTATCGACCACGAAACGAAAACCTGCGCTTCGTCTGGGTCACTCGACACGGAAGTGAATTGTCATTGCCGGGTCCCAGAAGCCGTTATCATACGCCATCACTCTCTCCGAACGGTGATCGCATTGCGGTGGAAATGAGCAACGACGGGAAGTTCGACATCTGGTTATTCGACCTCGCGCGACAAGCGCTCTCGAGGGTCACGTCAGATGGCGTGAGCCGATACCCATGTGGACGCCCGACGGCCTTCACGTGGGAATGGTCCGCCGTCGCACTGGCTCCATGGATCTTTACTGGCAGATGCCAGATGGGACCGGCTGCGGCCGCTCGTGCAGGAGGAGTACCAGAGCTGGATAGGATGTAGCCCTGGTCGCGCGCCCATTCCTCGGGGAGCCCCTGCGCGATCAGCTCGGAGCCGAGCGCCTCCTCTGCGGTGGCGCCCTTCCACGTCAGCACGCCCATCGAGAGGACGACGATGATCGCGGTCACCATCGCGACCGGACGGCGGAGGGGCCGCCGCTCGCGGCTGCTGTCGTAGAACGGAAGCCCGAGCAGCAGGATGAGCAGGATCGTGGGGATGCCGACCGTGCCGAGCACGACCGTCTCGGGCCACTTGAAGATGCGCAGCAGGTAGAAGAGGAAGTAGAAGAACCAGTCGGGTCGCGGCACGAACTGGTAGGTACCCGGATCGGCCTTCTCCGCGTACCAGGGGCCGAGCATGCCTGCCTCGAGGCCCTTCCCTTCCTCGGTGTCGCCGGCTGTGAAGTACCAGATGCACGCCAGCCCGATGATCACGAGCACGACGACGAGCGACATGACCGTGTCGTGGAGCATCGCGTAGGGGAAGAACGGCTTGCCCTCCCGCTTGACGTCCTCCTTGTAGCGGGCGAACTCGGCGCGGCGCGCGCGTTGTGTCTTGGAGACAGCCACTAGGCGCCGTCCTCTTCGTCACGCGAAACGTCGGCTGGTGACCGAATCAGGCCTTCGCGTGCGCCGGTCGACGCCTCGTCTCCGCGCTCCCGCCCTGCCTTGACGTCCGACCAGGGCGGCGACGTGACGCCGAGACGGACGACGAGGTACAGGTGGAGGCCGATCAGCGCCATGATCGCGCCGGGAATGACGAGCATGTGCAGCGCGTAGAACTTCGACAGCGTGTCAGGCCCGATGGCCAGACCCCCCTGCAGGAATTGCGCGAGGAACGGCCCGGCGAACGGTGCGGTCGCGTTCAGGTTGATGCCGACCACGGTGGCCCAGTACGAGGTCTGGTCCCACGGCAGCAGGTAGCCGGTGAAGCCTTCGAGCATGCCAAGCACCAGCAGCAGGGCTCCGACGATCCAGTTGAGCTCGCGCGGGTACTTGTAGGCGCCGAACAGGAACGTGCGCCCCATGTGCAGGAACATGAGGATGATGAAGACGCTCGCCCCCCACTTGTGCATGCCGCGCACGAGCCAGCCGAGGGTCAGCTCGTTCGTGATGTTCTGGATCGACTCGTAGGCCTTGTCCGGATCCGGCTTGTAGTACATGGCGAGGATCACGCCGGTGACCGCCTGGACGATGAAGGCCGTCAGCGAGGCAGCGCCAAGGGTCTGCATCCAGTTGATGTCCCGCGGCACGTTGCGGAACAGGAACCACTTCGTGTAGCCGACGAGACCCGATCGCTCCTCGAGCCAGTCGAGCGGCACGAGGACGGCGGCCTCCGTCTTCTGACGCATCGGCGACTTCGGCATCAGCTACCCGTCGATCCGGGCGTCGGGATCGGGTACAGGAACCGCTCGATGCCGTCGACGTGCACGCCGGGGTACGCGCGGTAGTACTTGGCGATCGTCGCGTTCGACCCGGTGCCCTCGACGCTGCCGACGCTGAAGAGGCGGCCGAGGACGAGGTTGCCGTTCACGATCGAAAACTCGTAGCGGTCGAGCGAGCGGACTGGCGGGCCTGCTGTGCGGTTCCCCTCGCTGTCGTACTGGCCGCCGTGGCACGGGCAGCCGAAGCTCGCGGCGAGCACCGGCTGCAACGTCACTTCGGGCCCGCCATCGGCCCGGTAGCTGACCGGGTCGCCTTCGAACGGGCCGTTCGGCTGCACCGGACAGCCGAGGTGCACACAGCGGCTGAAGAGGATCGAGAAGCTCGGGACTCCGTCTTCGCGGCGCCCGTTGTTGCGGACGAAGGCGGTGCGCCGCGAGACCTCACCCTGGCGCGGGAACTCCGTGTAGGTGGTGATCACGTACGTCCCCTCGGGGAAGTTCGAGATCGGCCCGAGATCGACCTCGCCGGTCTCGATTCCCTCACCCATGAAGGACGGGAGCACCATGAACCCCAGCGCGGGGACGGTGACCGCTGCGCCGATGACTGCGCCCAATCCGAGCGTCGTGACGCTGAGGAAGGTGGCACGGTCGTACTCCTCGATCGCGGCGGCGGTCGCCGGCTCGGCGATCTCCGCGGGCTCGGGCGCTCGCTTGCCGAGCAGGTCGCGAATCCAGAGCCAGCCGAACGCGACCGCGATGGCCGCACCGACGACGAGCACGGCGACCGAGATGACGAGCCCGACGAGCACGCAGGCGATGCCGATCGCGAACCCGATCGGCCACAGGCTCGTCGAGGCGAGGTGCTGGTTCTCTTGGCTGTCGTTCACCCGCTCGGCTCCCGCACCGGATTCAATCTATCGCCCGTGACCGGTGTCAACGGCACGAGCGGGATTCTGCACAGGTCGGCCGGATCGCGCACGGGCAACCCGCGCGTGGGTAGCGACTGTCTCGGGCGTCAGAGCCCGTACTCGGCCCAGCGGCGGTCGACGAGCGCCTTCACCTCGGTGCTCATCTCGATCTCGGGCGGCCACTCGCGGGCGCCCTCCGCGGGGCCTTTGGCCGTGGCGTCGATCCCGAGCTTGCCGCCGTAGAACTGCAGCGTCGGTGAGTGGTCGAGGTGATCGAGCGGCCCTTCGGTGAGCAGAACGTCGCGCTTCGGGTCGACGTTGGCGCAGGCGTAGAAGAACACCTGCTGGTAGTCGTGCACGTTCACGTGCTCGTCGACCACGACGACGGACTTCGACAGGGAGAGCAGCCCGAGCCCCCAGATGGCGTGCATCACCTTCTGCGCGTGCCCCGGGAACCGCTTGCGGATGGAGACGATGACGCAGTTGTGGAACGCGCCCGCGACGGGCAGGTCGTAGTCCACGATCTCCGGGACGCTCATGCGGATCGCCGGCAGGAAGATGCGCTCCGTCGCCTTGGCGAGCCACTGGTCCTCGGCAGGCGGCTTGCCGACGACGATCGACGGGTAGATGGCGTCGCGCCGCATCGTCATGGCGCTACAGCGGAAGACGGGGAACTCCTCGGCGGGGGTGTAGAAGCCGGTGTGATCGCCGAACGGCCCTTCGCGGCCGACATCGGAGGCGTCCACCCATCCTTCCAGCACGATCTCGGCGTTGGCGGGCACCTCGAGCTCGACGGTCTTGCACTTGACGAGCTGCACCGGTGAGCCCTTGAGGAAGCCGGCCAGCATCAGCTCGCCGACGTGCTTCGGCAGCGGCGCGCTCGCGGAGTAGGCGGTGACGGGGTCGAGCCCGATCGCGACGGCGACCGGGATGCGCCCGTCGGGCGCGGCGAGCAGGTCGGCGCGGCCGTCCTTGTGGATCTGCCAGTGCATGAACGTCGACCGGCGGTCGATCTTCTGCATGCGGTACATGCCGACGTTGCGCACGCCGGTCTCGCGGTCCTTCGTGATCACCGCGGGCAGCGTGATGAAGGGCGCGGGGTCGAGAGGCCAGCAGCGCTGGATCGGCAGCAGGTCGAGGTCGACGTCGTCGCCGGTCAGCACAACCTCCTGGCTGGGTGCCTTCGACACCTCCTTGGGCATCGAGTCGGCAATCGACTTGAGCTGCCCGAGCTTGCGCACCTTGTCGACGAGCCCTTGCGGCGGCTGCATCTCGAGCACGCTCTCGAGCTTTGCGGCGACGTCGTCGAGGCGCTCCACGCCGAACGCGAGGCACATGCGCTTCTCGGTGCCGAACTGGTTGATCAGCAGCGGGAGCTTGCGAGCCCTTGACGTGCTCGAACAGGAGCGCCGGCCCTTGCGCCTTCACCGTGCGGTCGACGATCTCGGTGATCTCGAGCTCGGGATCGACCTCGACCGTGACACGCCGCAGCTCACCCTCGCGCTCGAGGAGCGCGATCCACTCACGCAGGTCGGAGACTGGCGACGCCACGGCCGGTCAGTCTACGGCCGCCGGCCGCTGCAGAGATCGCCCGAGTGTCGCGACGGAGACACTCACTGCGTCACGCCTGCGACAGACACGGCTGTCGCCTTTCCCTACCGTCGGTCTCGTTGCCGTCAACGAGTCCGAAGGAGAGCTAGATGAGGCAGATTGCCGCCGCACTTGTCATCGCGCGAACCGTGGTGCCTCACCAGCAGGCGGCGAGCCGCACGGATGCACCACCCGAGATCACACCGACCGGGCCAACGCCGCCAGGCAGGCCCAGGCGTGCTCGGACGTCAAGATCAGAGGCGTGGAAGCCCACGCACGCGCGCGGCTAGCGCCTCGACGTCGAGTACGCGCACACGGCTGCGCTCGAGCGCGACGACACCGCGCTCCTGCTCCTCGCGCAGGACGCGATTCACGGTGCCACGCGCGGTGCCCGCGAGCTCAGCGAGGTTCTCCTGCGTGAGCGGGACGACGATCTCGTCGCCGTCGGTGTAGATCCGCACCAGCTGGACAAGCGCCCAGCGCACGCGCGCGTCGGCGTCGAGGAAGTGCGCGGCGACGATGCGCTCGTCGGCGTAGCGCAGCCGCTCGAACAGGAGCACGACGAGGACGTCCTTCAGCTCGGGATGTCGCGAGGCAAGGTCCATGAAGGTGTCGCGTCCGATTGAGAGCGTCTCGCCCTGCTCGAGCGCCGCGACTGTCACCGTGCGGCGGGCACCGCCCGGGATCAGGGCGAACTCTCCGAACGTCTCTCCCGGCCCGCGCACAGCGAGCATCGCGGACTGTCCCAGCGGCGTGACGATACGCACCCCGAAGCGCCCCTTCGTGATCAGGTGCAGCGCGTCCGCCACGTCGCCGTGGTGGAAGACGATTTCCTCCCGCGCGAAGCTCCGCCTGCGCGCCAGCGCGAGCAGCGCGAGAACATCCTCGGCGGGCACGCCTGCGAACACGCGGAACTCCATAGGTCAGGGTAGAGCGTTCACGGCGTGACACCCAGTTCGCAGCACGGGCGGGGCAAGACGCCGTCGGGCTGAATCGAGCCCACGCAGCCGCAGTCGCCCGGGCGGGGTGGCGAGACCCCGCCCGAGCGCCGCTGACGCTACCTGTGGGCCAACGACATCGTGGGTGCCGCTAACCAGCGTCCATCGGTGTGTGCTCCTGCGCGAGTGCGACCGCCTGCTCGATCGTCAGCGCCGTTTCGGCGGACGGGTCGAGGCCCGCGACCGCCTCCTCGTAGTGCTCCCGCGCTTCTGGATGCAGCATGACGCCACGCTCCTGCTCCCATGCCTCCAACGCGGCCCACAGACGTCCCGCGAGCTCGATCTCACCGCGTCTGGCAGCGACGGCAGCGAGCCCGCCCACGCACAGACCGACCTGTCCGGGGACGCGCTCGGCGAGCCCGAGCGTCGCTGCTTCCACGTAGCGCTGCCACGCGGCATCGTCGTTCCGGCGGTAGAGGTCGACATCACCGAGGCTGTGCAAGATCGCGACGACGAACGCGGCTTGCCCGAGGGCTTGCGAGATGGCCAGTGCCTCCTCGAGCGTCGACACCGCCCGCTCGCTCTCACCGCGATCCCGCTCCAGCTCTCCAAGGCGATGCAGTACTGAGCGAAGCGTCGCTTGCGACCCGGACAGCCGTGCCAGCTCGAGGGCTTCCTCTGCGACCGCCACGGACGCGACCTTGTCCTTCTCGCCGAGCGTCCACGAGAGCACGTGCAGCGCCTGAGCGAGCTCGGCCTCCGATCCGGACTCGCGGAGGATCTCGACTCCCGAGCTTGCAAACTCATACGCCTTGTCGTTGCGGCCGAGGTGAAATGCGAGCGCAGCTCGCGCCGAGAGCGCCGCGCCCCGCCCGGAAGACGGAACCGCTGGGACCCGGAGCGCTCGGTCGAGCCACAGATCACCCTCCACGAGGCGATCCCGCATCTCCCACACAGCGAACAGCTGACAGGCAAGCGCGAGCGCGCCGGCCGAGTCCGCTTTCTCGACCCGGTACTCCAGCACGGCGCGGAAGTTGTCCAGATCCCGTTCGAGCAGATCGATGCGCGCTGTCGGCGCCGACGAGAAGTCGCCGTCGGGCGGTTCGGCCAGCGCGCTGAACCAGTCGGCGTGGCGGCCTCGCAGCCGGTCCGCTTCACCGGAGTCCACGAGACGCTCGAGTGCGAACTCGCGGATCGTCTCCAGCATCCAGAGCCGCGGCTCGTCGTCGTCGCTGCGTCGCAGCAGGCTCTTGTCGAGCAGCGACTGCATGATCTCGAGCTCCGCCTCGCAGATCGCTTCGGCGGCTGTGAGCGTGCAGCCTCCTGCGAAGATGGCGAGCCGCGCGAAGAGCCGCTGCTCGTGCGGGTCGAGCAGCTCGTGACTCCACGCGATCGTCGCGCGCAGTGTCGCCTGGCGTGGGTCGGCGTCGGCGCCCGATCGGAAGAGATCGAGCCGTCCGGACAGCCGCTCCAGGATCTGTGCGACGGAAAGCAGACGGGCCCGCGCCGCGGCGAGCTCGATCGCGAGCGGCAAGCCGTCGAGACGATGGCACAACTCCGCAACGGACGGGCTCGGTTGCATGTCGGAGCGCTCGCAGAACAGGGCAACGCATTCCCCTCCGGCAAGCGGGGGAAGCTCGAACCGGCGCTCGCCGGCGACCCGCAACAACTCGCGGCTCGTGCACAGCAAGGTGAGATTGGGACAGGCGCTCGCGAGCTCTCCCAGCTCCGGCGCTGCGCCGAGGACTTGCTCGAGATTGTCGAGCAGAAGCAGCAAACGCTTTTCGCCGATCCACATGCTGAGATCGCCGGACGCTCCGAGCATCTTCGCGACGGAGTCGAGCACGAGTGCGGAGTCGCGCAGAGTCGCCAGCGGCACCCAGAAGATGCCGTCGCGGTAGTCCGAGAAGCGCTCCTCCCGCGCCCGGGTCGCGAGCTCCAGCGCGAAGCGGGTCTTCCCGGCTCCGCCGGGGCCCACGACCGTGAGAATCCGCGTGCTCAGGCAGGAGACCGGCAGCCCGCAAGAGCTCCCTGTCCCGCCCTACGAAGCTCGATGCAGGGGCCGGAAGATTCGTGTTCGCGATCGTCTTCAGCTGCGGAAACACGCCGTCGCCGAGCTGGAACACCTCGACCGGCTCGTCGAAGTCCTTGAAGCGGTGTCTCCCCAGGGAGACGAGCGCGACCTCACTCATGTGCGCGGCGGTGGACGCTGAAACGAGCACCTGCCCGCCGTGACCGGCAGCAGCGATGCGGGCGGCGCGATGCACCTCGATCCCGACGTACCCGGTCTCGTTCACCGCTACGTCGCCGGTGTGCAGGCCCATGCGCACCGCAAGACCGAGCTCACCCAGCCCTCGCTGCGCCAACGCGGCCGCGCCGAGCGCCCCTGCGGCGGTTGGAAAGGCGACGAAGAACGCGTCACCCGCTGTGTCCACCTCGACTCCGCCGAACGCCCTCCACGCTGCTCGACACACGCGGTGGTGATCGACCAGGAGCGCTCCATAGCGCTCGGAGCCCCACTCGTGGAGAAGCCGGGTCGAGCCTTCGACGTCCGTGAACAGGAACGTCACCGTCCCCGCCGGCAGTTCGCTCATGTTTCCGACCATGTCATCGCGACCGATCGCTGCCAAGTCGCGTGCGTGGCGCCCCCAGGGTGTTGGCAGTCGGTGGGGCGGCCCTGATCAGGGCCGCCCCACGATCTCCGGTTACTTGAGGCAGGCGACGGCGAGGCTCATCAGCTGGAATGCCGGCACGTAGACGTAGCAGCCGACCCGCGCCGAGATGAACTCACGGACGTTCGGGTTGTTGATCGGCACCCATGGTGCCGCCTGGCGCATGATCTGCTCGTCCAGTTGGGCATAGGCGGCGGCGCGCGCGTCGCCTGCGAGCTTGGCCGCCGCGTCCATCTGCCTGTTGAACTTCGGGTCGTCGAAGAGCGCGATGTTGGCGAGGTTGTTGCGCGGCGAGATGTGCTTGCCGTTCAACAGGATGCCGATGAAGTCGTACGGATCGGCGTAGTCGGCGTACCAGCCGATCAAGATCATGTCGTAGGGCTCCTTGGGATTGCCGATCCTGCCCAGGAGCACTCCGAACGGGAACTTCTTGACTGTGACGGCGATCCCGACCCGCTTCAGGCTCTGCTGGATGATCTGCGCCTGCTCCTCCGTCGGCGGCCCTGTAGAGGTGTAGAGCGTGAGCTTGCCGGTGCGCCCCGCCAGCAGCGCCTTCGCTCTCGCCACATTCGCACGCGCCGGGTAGATCGAGGCGTCGCGGTACCCGGAGATGCCGGGTGGGAGCACCTGGTCGGTGGGCTTGCCCGCCCGGAAGCCCGCGGCGCGAGTCACGATGGTGCGGTCGATGGCGTAGTTCAGCGCCTTGCGCACGCTCGGCTCCTTCAGGATGCCTCGAGTCACGTTGAGCGCCACGTAGTTGACGGCCAAGGCCGGGTGGGCCCAATACCGGCCCCGGTTGATCCCGAACTCACGCGCGAGATCTGCGTTCGACTGTGGCGGCAGCCCTGCGATGTCGACGTCGGCCTCGCCCTTACGCACCTGCAGCAGGCTCGTCTCGATGGACGTGTTGACCGTCACCTGAATCGTGTTCACGCGCGCAGTGCGGTTGCCACCGTAGTTGGGATTGCGCTGCAGCGTGATGCTCCGACCCGGCTCGCGCGCAGCGAAGTAGTACGGGCCTGCCATCGGCGGCAGCTGCACACCCTTGGGATCGATCGGCAGATCCTCGGGAACCGCACAGAAGAACCGCATCGCCAGACGCGAGACCAGATCAGCCGAAGCAGCTTTCAGCTTCAGCGTCAATGTGTCACCCTTGACGATCACGCCCGCCGGCCGGACACGCTTGCCGGCCAGCACCGCCTCGGCGCCCACGATGTCCGAGATGAACGACGCCGCAGGGGAGGCCATCTTCTTGTCCAACGCACGCTCGATCGCACGGGCGAACGAACCGGCCGTCAACGACTGGCCGGTGTTGAACCGGAATCCCTTCCGGATGCGGAACGTGTACGTCTTCCCGTCCTTGCTGACGGTGGGAAAGCCTTGTGCCCCTTCCGGTACGAGCCGGCTCCCGGCGCTGCCACCCTTGTCGGGATAGGTCATCAGGTTCACGCAGGTCGCGAACAGAAGCGTCCAGCCGAAGAACTCATAGTCCAGCTGCGGATCGAGGTATTGGACGTCAGAGTTCGAGATGTTCACGCGGAGGACGCCGCTTGTGGCCTCCGATCCCGTGCTACCTGCCCAGGCCGCGCCGGCCACGGTTCCCGCGACCGCCAAGCCGGCGAAGAAAAGACCGATACGACTCGTTGGCTGCCCACCCACAGGAGACCTCCTCGTTCGAGCTGTCGACCGCGGGCGTGAACCTACGACGTCGTGACAGATGAGTCAAACGGTCGTAGTGGCCTCCTACCCGCCGGCGCCGGCATCCGGCGGGCGCGAGCCTAGAGCGGACGACGCTTGGCGGCCTTGCGCTTCGAAGCCGCGTGATGCGTGAGGTCGCCGAGGATGATCACCGCAATGAAGATCAGACCCACGACGAGCATCGAGAGGACGACGTTCTTGCCCTCCTCCGCCGCATCCGCTAGCAGCCAGCCGATCGACCCGACCATCGCGGCGACTCTAGCGCACCGCCAGGCGCCCGTGGGCGGCAAAGGCGCGCTCGACTACGTCGTCGCCGGCGGTCGCGCGAGCGGCAGCCTCCAGGGCCGACGGATCGGCGCCGTCCCGCAGCTGCGCCCGCGGCTCGTCCAGGTCGTCCGTGCCCAGCAACGCGGCCGTCGCGGCCCAGGCAGAGCCGTCCCCGTCGCGGCCGTCGGCATTGCCCTGCGCGCAGAGCGAGATCAGCTCTGCCAGGTCGCGCACCGCTCGTACGTTGCCGGTGGAGGCAATGCGCACGAGCCCGTGCGCGTACAGGTAGTCCCCGAGCAGCAGCGCTGTGTCGGGGTCGTCCGGGGCGAAGAGGCGCGGGCGCCCGTAGTGCACGAGGTAGCCCTCGTAGATCGTCTCCACGCCGAGCGCGAGCGCCGGGTCTGGCACCAGCAGTGAGAACACAGGCACGAGCGTGCGCTCGCGCCTGGCGAGGAGGGCCTCTTCCCAGAGGGGGCTCTCCGCACTCGCCTCGGTGGCGATGGCGTCGAACAGCGAGGCTTCGCCGGCAATCGCCATATCCTCTTAGCCCGCCGCGTCGAAGAAGCTGCGGACTGCATCCACGGTCGCTTCCACCTCGTCGTCGCCGTGAGCGGTCGAGAGGAACATGCACTCGAACTGCGACGGGGCGAGGTAGACGCCACGGTCGAGGAGGTGCCGGAAGAGGCAGCCGTAGCGCTCGGTGTCGGAGGCAGCCGCAGCCCGGAAGTCCGCCACCTCCCCGTCGCGCATGAACAGGGTCGCCATCGCGCCGACCCGCTGCACCCGCCCGAACGGCTCGAGCCCGGCCTCGAGGCGCGCCCCGGTCCGCTCCAGCTGCTCGTACACCGCGCCGTCCCGAAGGCGGCGCAGCACCGACAGGCCCGCCGCGGTTGCAAGCGGATTCCCCGACAGCGTCCCCGCCTGATACACGTCTCCCACCGGCGCGAGGCGCTCCATCAGCTCGACCGAGCCGCCGAACGCCGCCAGCGGCAGGCCGCCGCCGACGATCTTGCCGAGGATGGTGAGGTCGGGTAGAACGGCGAAGCGCTCCTGCGCACCGCCGCGGGCGACACGGAAGCCCGTGATCACCTCGTCGAAGACGAGCAACGCCCCCGAGGCGTCGCACAGCTTACGGAGCGCTTCCAGAAAGCCCGGCGCCGGTGGCACGACGCCCATGTTGCCCGCCACCGGCTCGACCACGATCGCGGCCAGGCCCTCGGCGTGCTCTGCCACGGCGAGGGCGACACCGTCCGTGTCGTTGAACTCGCACACGATCGTGTCAGCGGCGACTGCGGCGGGGACGCCGGGGCTCGATGGGATGCCGAGCGTGGCCAGCCCGGATCCGGCCGCGACGAGCATGGCGTCGGCGTGCCCGTGGTAGCAGCCCGCGAACTTGATCACGCGGTCGCGGCGCGTGGCGGCACGGGCGAGGCGCAGCGTGCTCATCGTCGCCTCGGTACCCGAGGAGACGAGCCGTACCATCTCCACCGACGGCACAGCGTCCACGATCTCCGCGGCAAGCTCCACCTCCGCCTCCGTCGGAGCCCCGAACGTCGTCCCGCATCGCGCCGCCTCCTCGACCGCGGCCAGTGTCTCCGGGTCGGCGTGGCCGAACAGCAGCGGTCCCCACGACTGCACCCAGTCCACGTAGCGGCGACCTGAGACGTCCTCGATGTACGCACCCTCGCCGCGGCGCACGAAGAGCGGCTCGTCCAGCCCGACGGCGCGCATCGCACGAACCGGTGAGTTGACGCCGCCTGGGATCAGGCTCGTCGCACGCTGCCAGAGCGTGCTGCGCTCGGTCAGAGCCACCCGGCGAGATCCTTCGCCCAGTAGGTCACGACCGTCCCCGCACCGGCGCGCTTGATGGCCGTCAGCGACTCGAGCGCCGCCTGACGCTCGTCGAGGTGCCCTGCTGCCGCGGCGTCCTTCACCATCGCGTACTCGCCCGACACGTTGTAGGCCCACACGGGGCAGTCGAAGCGCTCGCGCACCGCCCGCACGACGTCGAGGTAGGGCAGCGCCGGCTTGACGATCAGCACGTCTGCGCCCTCGTCGAGGTCGAGTGCGCACTCTCGGAGCGCCTCGCGCGCGTTGCCCGGATCCATCTGGTAGCCGCGCCGGTCGCCGAAGGCCGGTGCCGACTCGGCAACCTCGCGGAACGGGCCGTAGAAGGCCGAGGCGTACTTGGCCGCATAGGAGACGATCGGCGTCTCCGGGAGCACCGCTCGGATCGCCGCGACGCGGCCGTCCATCATGTCGCTCGGAGCCACGGCGTCCGCGCCCGCCTCGACGTGGCTGACCGCCGTACGCGCCAGCAAGTCCAACGTCTCGTCGTTCGCCACCTCGCCGTCACGGAGGACGCCGCAGTGACCGTGCGACGTGTACTCGCACAGGCAGACATCGGTGAGCAGCGTCAGGCCGGGTGCCTCGGCGCGAAGCGCGCGGAGCGCGCGCTGCACGATGCCGTCGTCGTCCCACGCTCCCGAGCCTTGCTCGTCCTTCTCCTCGGGAATGCCGAAGAGCAGCACCGCACGGATGCCGAGCCGCTGCAGCTCGACTCCCTCGCGCGCGATCTCGTCGACCGACAGCTGGGCGATGCGGTCGAGCCCGTCGACCGGCCGTACGACGCCCTCACCCGGGCATGCGAACAGCGGCATCACGACGTCGTCGAGCGAGAGCGACGTCTCGCGCACGAGCGCGCGCAGGGTGTCGGTGCGCCTCAGTCGCCGCAGGCGCGTGAGCGGGAAGCTCGCCACGGCGTGAAGCGTACGCGGCGGCGTCAGACCCGTGGGGTCTGACCCCTACTAGCCCGCGCAACACCCTGAAGGCGTCCGCTTCGCGGTCCGCAGGGCCACGTGTTTCACAGCAAGCCTCAGCCCGAGCGGCTGACGACCCGTGGCGGCTCGAGCGGCGGTTCCTCGCCCTGCAGCTCGACGTCGACCGGCACCGTGCCACCTTCCTCCCACTGCTCGAACGTGATCCGAGCGCCGAAGAACTCCCAGATGGCGCGCATCCCCGCCATGGTCGGGAGCGCGACGAGCACCCCGGGGATGCCGTACAGCGCGCCGCCGGCGAGCAGCCCGAAGATGACGAGCAGCGGGTGCAGGCGGAGCGCGCTGGCCATCACGTTCGGGACGACGATGTGCCCTTCGACCTGGTAGATGAAGAGGAAGAGCAGCCCCACCCAGACGAAGCCGATCGGGTCGACGAAGAGCGCGTAGATCGCCGGCGGCACCGCAGACAGCCACGGCCCGATGTAGGGGATCACCTCGATGAACGCCGTCCACAGGCCGAACAGGAGCGCGTAGCGCTCGGCGCCCTCCACGAGCGCCGGTCGTGCCGAGGATCCACATCCCGACGCCGGCGCTCGTGCCGATCACGAGCGAGAGGATCGTCTGACCCTTGACGTACCCCCACAGCGCTCGCTCGATCCGCTGCGTGAGCGGCAAGCCGTCGTGCGGGTGGGAACCGGCTGTCGATGCTGGTCTCCAGCCTCGGCATGGAGAGGAGCATGTAGATCGAGATCACGATGATCAGGATCACGGCGAAGAAGAAGAGGATCACGGACAATGCCGCTCCCTGCGCAAACGACAGCGCGTCCTGCACGTAGCCCGAGATCTCGCCCGCTCCGAGCGAGGCGATCCAGTCGTCGACCTGCTCCTCGATCTTCACGTTCTCGAGCCCGTGGTCGTTGAGCCACGTCTGAAGCCGGTCGACGTCCTCCTGGAGCCCCGTTCTGCCGGTCACCGCGGATTCCTCGGTGACGTACGTGTCGACGCGCTCGCCGGCAGTCCGAGTCTGATCGAACGCGATCGTGCCGATGCCGATCAGCACTGCGGCGATGGCCGCCACGAAAAGCGTGTAGACGACCGCGACGGAGAGCCCGCGAGGCAACCGCAGCCGCTGCAGGTCACGCACGAGCGGGTTGAGCATGAACGAGATCACGCCCGCGGTCAGGAAGAGGAAGATGACGTGCCCGAGCGGGCGCGCGAGCATGAAGGCGACGAGGAACAGGACGGGCAGCCCGACGAGCTGGACCCAGCGCGGAACCCGGATCGTCGCGCCCGAGGGCTCGCTCATGAGCGGATCGTAGCTCCGCCCAGGACGAGTGATGAACGCTTGCCTGCGGGGGACGCGTCGGCGACGCTGCTATCCGGTCGGGAAGTGCGCTACCGTGCCTGAATGCCGACGCCGCGCTCCCGGCAGGCAGAACGTCTCCGTGCCCGCAGGCGCCGCGCCCAGCAACGGGCGCGCTGGCTCGTTGTTCTCTCGTTCGTCGGCGTGCTCGGTTTCGTCACGCTCCTGTTGACCGCATTCGGGAGCGGCACGCCACGTGCCGCCGGGACGCTGTCGACGACGGCCGGCGCGTCGGTGGCCGGCGACACGCAACCCGAGCCGCAGGTACTGGCATCTGTCGGCAACCTGCGCCTGCAGCAGCCCGTGGCGCAGGAGTCGGTGACCGGCATCGGGTTCCGCGGCTCGGGCGACGGTGCACTCGGGCTCGACCCGGCCGGCCGTCAGGCGAACGAGGGCCTCCTGCTGCGGCTGTGGCACCGGATCGCCGGCACACCGGACGGGGGCCTCGTCTGGTTCCAGCTGTCGGGCTCTTCAGGTCCAGCGACGACGGTGCTGAACGTCGGCGCGCCGCCGGGCACGGATGTGTACTCGCCGGTCGAGGGGACGATCGCGGCGATCAGCGACTTCGTGATCGACGGTCGCACGCTCGGAGCGCGGATCGACATCCGGCCTCAGCAGGCTCCGGCGGTGTTCGTCTCCCTGATCCATCTGCGCCCCGACCCCGCCCTGACTGTCGGCTCGTCCGTGCGCGCGGCCACGTCGAGGATCGGCACCGTGGTCGACGTCGCCACGGTCGAGCGACAGGCGCTCGCTGCACACGCACGCGACAACGGCAACAACGTCGCCATCGCCGTCTACGCCGCGGCGGGGACGCTGCCGTAGGGCCGAGGCCCGCCTCGCCCGGTCGACCGTGCCGTCGATCGGAGAAGATGGCGCAATGAGGATCCTGTTCGTCGGAGACGTCGTCGGGCGCCCCGGCCGAGACGCGGTGGCCGGGCTGTTGCCAGGGCTCAGGGCGGAGCACGAGATCGACGTGTGCGTCGTCAACGGTGAGAACGCCGCGGATGGCGTCGGCATCACACCACGCCTCGCCGAGCAGCTCTTGGCGGCAGGTGCGGATGCGATCACGCTCGGCAACCACACCTGGCGGCGCCAGGAGATCGCCGGCTACCTGAACGGCTCGGAGCGGGTCGTGCGCCCTGCGAACATGGCGTCGACGATGCCCGGGCGCGGGCTCACGATCGTCGAGGCCCGCGACGGCACGTCAGTTGCGGTCGTCAACGTGCTCGGCACGCTCTTCCTCGAGCCGGCGCACAGCATGTGGGAGCTGATCGACGATCTCGTCGACGAGGCGCGCTCGACGACGCCGGTCGTCGTCGTCGACGTTCACGCCGAGGCGACGAGCGAGAAGGTCGCACTGGCGAGCTGGCTCGACGGGCGCGCGACCGCCGTGATCGGGACCCATACGCACGTCCAGACGAGTGACGCCCGCGTTCTGCCCGGGGGCACCGCCGCGCTGACGGACGTCGGCATGACCGGGCCGCACGACTCGGTGATCGGCGTTCGCACCGAGCTCGCCATTGCCCGGATGCGCACAGGCGCACCGGTTCGCTTCGAGACGGCGGACAAGGGGGTCCGGCTCGAGGCCGCCGTCGTCACCTGCGACCCTGCGACGGGGAAGGCGAGCGCGATCGAGGCGCTACGTGCGCCATGGCCGTGAGAGCCCCGACCGGCCAGGCCAGCACCACGAGAGCAGCCACCAGCGCCAGGCCCCTGAGCACCACGAGCAGCGACAGCGCCGGGTGCTCGTCGCGCAGCAGGTTCTGGTAGAGCGCCGGGAACCAGATCGCGGTCGCGAGCGCAGCCACGCCGAACAGCACGCCCGCGGACACTCCTCGACGGCCGGCGACGAGGGGGATCGCGAACAGCAGCCAGACGAGGAACTGCGGCGACAGCACCTTGCCAAGCACGATGAACGCGATCAACACGGCGGCCGCATAGCGGACGGTCCGCTCAACCGTCGGCCTGCCGCGCGCGAACCGCACCCACAGCCAGGCGAGCACCGCGACCTGGAGGAGCGAGAACGCCACCGCGAACGCGGCGGCAAGCCCGCCGGCGACGTTGTCGGAGCCATGGCTCTTCTCCGTCTCGAGCGAGAGGCCGGCCGCGTTGTGCAGGACGAACAGGATCCCGGCGCCGAGGCTCTCGATCTGGAGCGGGCGCCCGAGCTGCCTACCGATGCTGTCCGCCACGCCTCCGGGTGACAGCACGACGAAGGGCAGATACGCGAGCGTCGCGATCCCGAGGACGAGCCCGACGGCGATTACGGCCTCGCGGGGGCCGCGCCGTCGCCACGCCCAGGCTGCGAAGAGGGGCAGCAGGACCAGTGGGTAGAGCTTGATCGCGACCGCCGCCGCCGAGCACGGCAGCGGCGAGCCGGAGCCGGCCCGCGAGCAACAGTGCTGTCGCCCCCGCGACGACCGTGGCCGGCAAGAGATCGAAACGCGTCAGCAGGACGCCGCCGAAGAGCGCCGGCGACAGCGCCAGCAGCACCAGCACGCGTCGCGTCGTCCGTCGCGACCGGCCCAGCCGGCGCATCGACACACTCGTGATCACGACACCGGCAGCTCCGATCAGGGCCATCAGCCCGGCGAACGCCCCGGTAGTACTGCTCCGGCTCGGCCGTGACGAGCGACGGAGCGAGGAAGACAGGCAGCGCCCCCGGCGGATACTCCACGTCGAAGTCGCGGTACGGGACGAGGCCGCTCTCCATCGCGTCGCCGTACGAGCGGTACAGCTCGAGGTCGATCATCTGCTCCCCGCTGGCGCGGATGATCGCCGTCGTGCCGATCGCGACGACCACGAACACGATCGCGGCGGCGATGCGTGAAGGCATCTATCCCGCTACGGCGGTCAGGGGCTCATCGTGGCGAGGGAGGACGACGGCGAGCACTACGAAGGGGAGTACCCAGGGAAGATAGAGATAGAACCAGTGCGTCAGGACGAGCTGCGTTGCGAGCAGGACGGCGGCGGTCAGCGCCGCGAGCTCGAGCGGGCCGCGACGGCGCGGCCAGAACGCGGCGGCGATGCGCCAGCCCGACGACCACGGGTTGCAGCACCGTCCTCAGCCAGCCGAGGTCGGGGATCCCGGCAGCGTCGTACTGGCCCCAGCCCCACAGCGAGAACGGGGACTCGCGATCCAGCTGGAACCCGACCGTACGGTCCCAGAACGTCCGGAGCGCATCTCCGAGATCGGGCTCGAAGAGCAGCATCGCGAAGACCACGGCCGTGACGATCGCGAACGCGGCGGCGAAGCGGGCAACCGCGCGCAGGCGGAGGCCGTCCGGATAGGCGAGCCAGAGCGGTGCCAGGAGCAAGGCTGCGAACTTCGACCAGCCGGCGAGCGCCACGGCCGTGCCGCGTGCCCAGGGCGAGGAGACGAGCCAGAAGCCCCAGACGAGCACCGCCGGCATCAACGAGTCGTTGGTGTTGGCCAGGAGCGCATAGGCCGTGAAGGGGTACGCGGCCCACGCGACCGCGAGCGTGGCCGCGAGGCGCCGGCCGCCGTACCGCAGGCCGACGAGCGTCAGACCGGCCAGCGTCAGCAGATCGAGGGCGATCGCTGTGGCGTGTGCTGCGGGGAGCGAGTCCCAGCGGCCGCTCCAGCCCAGCGTGGCGACGGCAGGCACGTACGCCAGGTAGGCGACGGGGCCGTACGTGTCTCCCCGTGGGTTGGCCGCCTCGCAGCGTCCGTTCACCTGGATCCGCTGCCGGATCTCACCCTCGGAGTCCGCCGGCCCGCAAGGTGTGCGGTTCTCCTCGACGGGCATGTGACCGTAAGGCGCCTGCCCGTCGAGGATGCGGTCGGCGCCGATCACCCCCGCGTACCCGACGTCGATCACGGATCGCGGCGCCTCCACGTTGAGCCCGATGCGCAGGCCGACGAGGAAGATCGCCACGGCTGCGAGGAGCCAGACGGGCCAGACGGAGCGTGCCGGCCGAAGTGGGCGCCGTCGCATCCCGATCCACGCCGTGCGCACGAGGAGGTAGGCGAGTGGCGGATAGGCGAGCGGCACGCTGCGAAACACCTCGCCGCGGTTGAAGAATGCGAGTGAGACGCCGAACGAGAGGAGCACCAGGAGATCGAGGTTCCTGCAGCGCGAGCGGCCGCCGCACGTCGGCAAGGGCAAGGAAGAAGACAGCGGACAGTGCCAGCCAGACCGGCCAGCGACGTGAGCGTCCGTCCTCCGAACGCGCCGGGCCGCCCGCGGGCCATCTTCCACGCGACCTGTGGCCCGGTCCACGCCTCGAGCACCCGACCGCGGGCGTCGTCGACGACGCCCGACGCTACCTCGCCGGCAGCTCCCGACCAGACGTGAACGCGCCACCGCCGCGTGCGCCGGTCGAAGTCCGCCTCGGTGAGCGGCGTCGGCGGGTAGCGCTCGAGCCACGCCTCCACCTTGGGATCGGCCAGCAACCGCCGCACGACCTGCTCTTCGGTGAGACTGGGAGCCGCGGCCGACGGCGCGAAGGGCGTGTCGATCAGGCGCCCGCTGTCGTCGTACACCGGAGTGGTGGGAGTTTCGGCGCGCGCGGCTGAGGCGACGACGAGAGCGACGAGCGCGGCGACGGCGACCGCCGTCAGCGCCCGCGGCGCGAGCGGAACGACCACAGCTTGTTGCCGACGAAGTTGACCGGTGTGACGAGGACGATCGCGATCGCCTGGGCGGGCACCTCGCCGACGCCGACTTGCACGAGCACGTACAGCACGACGAGGTTTGCACAGAGGGCGAGCACCGAGACGACGAAGAAGCGAAGACCCTGGAAGACGACGTGCCCGCGCGAGCCGTGGAATGTCCACAGCCTGTTCCAGGTGTAGTTGTTCGTAACGGCAACGAGGAAGGACCCGATCGCGGACGGGATGTAGTGCAGATCGAAGCCCCGCAGGAGCAGCGTGTAGACGATCAGGTTGACGGCGTAGCCGGAAGCGCCGACGACGCAGAACTTCGCCAGCTGCTCCCAGTTGCCACGCCTGCGCAGGGCATCGGCCACGCGGGCGCGGCTGATCCCGGGGCCTGTCTCTGTCTGCGACGGCTCCATGGGGTCTGGCGAGGGTAGCGGAGCGGTCAGCGGTGCCTGTCGCGGAAACCCTCCGCACCGACCAGCGGCACGAACCGAACGGGCATCGACGCACGCTCGACGAGGCCGGCGCGACCCCGCACGACGAGCACGAGGCGCTGCGAGGAACGGCTGCCCCGCGGCACGACGAGACGGCCGCCCTCGACCAGCTGGTCGGCGAGCGCGGCCGGAACGGCGGGGGCCGCAGCCGCGACGGCGATCGCCTCGAACGGAGCCCGGTCAGGAGCTCCGAGGGAGCCGTCCCCGACCCGTACCTCGACGTTCGCGTACCCCGCTTTGGCGAGCGCCGACCTCGCCTGCTCGGCGAGCGCCGGCAGACGCTCGATCGAGACCACCTCTGCGGCCAGCTCTGCGAGCACAGCTGCCGCGTAGCCGGATCCCGTGCCGACATCGAGCGCCAGCTCGTCACCGCGCAGCTGCAGCAGCTCGCACATGGCTGCCACGACGTACGGCTGCGAGATCGTCTGCCCGTGACCGATGGGCAAGGCGCCGTCCTCGTAGGCACGGTCACGCAACGACGGCGGCACGAAGAGCTCCCGCGGCACGACACCCATCGCTTCGAGCACACGGGGGTCGGCGATGCCCCGGCGACGGAGCTGATGCTCCACCATCGCCGCGCGAGCAGCTGCCGGATCAGGCGGCACGACTGGCCACGTACCGCGGGGGAGCCACACCGAAGTGGCGCAGGATCGCCGGCGCGACATCCACGATCCGCACCGGCAGCTCGTCGAGGCCGGCGACGACGACCGGCACCTCCGAGTCACCCGCCAGCAGAGACCCGTGTGACCCGCCGCCGCGGTGGTGACGCCCACCGAGGTCGGCGAACTCCCAGCCGTCTGTCGCGGACACGAGCAGCTCGCCGGCGTTCGGGCACGCCAGCGCAGACCACGCCCGCCGCAAGCCGTCCGGGTGGTCGAGCACGGCAGCGTCGCCGTCCGTCCTGAAGCCGTTCCCGAGGGGCGCGAAGCGCAGCTCCTCCCCGTCGCGTCGCGCGACGGCGTCCTCCCCGTCGCGGAAGAGGGTCACGTCGACCGCAGGGTCCCCGTCGAGCACCCGGGCGAGATCGCGCGGCATGTGGCGGCAGCCGTCCAGCGTGTACGCCATCGCGGCGCGGTTGGAGGCGGTCGCCAGCACGCCGTCGAGGGCGCCGAGCGACTCGCGGAGATCGCGCACCTGATCGACCCGCGTCTGCCCGTGATCGGACACGATCACGATCGCGTACCTGTCGAGCAAGGCTTCGACACCACCCGCGGCCTCTGCGAGCGACCCGAGCGCCGCGTCACAGCGCCCGAGCACCTCGTGCGAAGCGTCGGGCCCGGCCGCGTGGGAGGCGAAGTCGTAGTCGGACAGGTAGAGGAGGAAGAAGTCGAACGCGTCCCGCGTCACGAGCCAGCGCCCCACCGCGGCCGCATACGCGTCCACCGTCCCGCCGGCCCGGTTCCGCCACGAGAGTGGGGCGCCGGTCCGCTCCGACTCGAAGAGGTTGTAGAAGAAGAAGCGCTCCGGGCCGTAGATGTCGCCGAGAAAGGGCACCACAGAGTGGTGGCGGGTACGACCTCGGTAGGCAGTGAAGTTGACCGCACCGGTGACGAGCCCGGCGTCTGCAAGCGCCTCGAAGATCGTGGTCGCACCGGCTCCCAGATGCTCGGCGTTCATGCCGACGAGCGTGTCCCGCAGCGTGCGGCCGAGACCGGCGGCGCGCGCGGCGCCGAACGACGATCCGTACTCGACGACCCGCCCCTGCCCGCGGTGCCACCACACGAGGTGCGGGATCTCGTGGACATCCGGATAGCCGCCCGTCGAGATCGAGGAGAGGCACACGGGGGTGAGCGACGGGAACACCGACACCGCGCGCCCGTACCTGCCTCGCTCGGCGACGGCTCCGATCGCCGGCAGGTCGCCGCGTTCGAGCGCCGTCTCGAGCATCGACGGCGTGAGCCCGTCGATGACGACCAGGATCACCTTTCGGGGCGCCACGAGACCGCTACTTGGACAACGTGCGGAGCCCCGCGTACCGCTCGGGCTCGCGACGGGTGCGTCGAACCGCCAGCAGCGGGATCACGACCGCCATCACGTACCCGACGAGCGGGATCAAGGCAAGCAGCGCGATCATGACCGAGGCCGAGACGAGCAGGAAGGCCGTCCCGCCCGCGGTTCCGCCGCGTCGCAGCGCACCGCGCACGATCAGGCCCGCGGAGACGGATCCGATCACGCCTCCGACGACACCACCCGGGACAGGCAGGCCGCCGGTGTCGAGCCAGACCCGAACGAGCAGCCCGGCGGCGACGCCGACCGCCACCGAGCCGAGCACCGACACGAGCCAGCCGACGCGCCAGGCGCCCACCACGCCGGCGAAGAAGACCCCGGCAGCGAGCCCGAGGCCCAGCACCATCCCGATCTCGTACCAGTCGCCCACAGAGGCGGATTGTAGGGTGGTTGACCGTCACCGGTCGGTGACTGTCACCGGTTTCCCTCGAGTCGTCCGATCACATCGAGGCAGAACTCCGCGGCACGCAAGCCGTCGACCACGCGGTGGTCGAACGTGACGGAGACGTTCCCCATCTGCCGAACGACGATCTCGCCATCTCGCACCACGGGGCGCGGGGCCACCCGGTGCAGCCCGAGGATTGCGACCTCGGGATAGTTGATCAGCGGCGTCACGAGCACGCCGCCCAGCCTCCCTGCGCTGGTGATCGTGAAGGTCGAGCCACGCAGCTCGTCGGGGGAGAGGGTGCCGGCGCGCGCAGCGTCCGCGAGACGACGTACGTCGGCGTCGAGCTCCTCCACCGGCCGTGTGTCGCAGGCGCGCACGACGGGCACGACGAGGCCATCGTCGGTCTGCACGGCGATGCCGAGGTCGTAGCGGTCGAGGAGCACGATCTCGTCACCCTCCAGCCGTGCGTTCAGCTCCGGGAACTCGCGCAGCGCCAGCGCCCCGGCGTGGAGCGACCGGGCCACGAGCGTGGTCAGGTCGGCGCCCGTGAAGTCGCACTCCTCGACGAAGGTGACCGACGGCACCTCGCGGTGCGTGCGCGTCACCTGCTCGACGATCAGTCGCCGCACGCCGCGCACCTGAATGCGCGTCCCCTCGGCGGCGCCCGCTCCTGTCGCACGGACGTCGTCCTCCGTGATCCGCCCACCGAAGCCACTGCCACGCACGGCGAGCAGGTCGACCCCGAGCTCCTGTGCGAGCCTGCGCACGGCGGGCGTGGCACGGACGGCAGCTGTCGGCTCGTCGTCCACGACGGCCACGATCGATCCGGCGCCGGGGATCGAGGCTTGCGGTGGGAGCGTCTCGACGGAGCGCAGCAGCTGCTCGCCCTCCTCGCCGACGACGACGAGCACGGCTCCCACGGGGGCAACCTGACCCTCGGCGACGACGATCTTCAGCACCATGCCGGAGTACGGCGAAGGGATCTCGACTGTCGTCTTGTCGGTCTGGATCTCGACGAGGGGTTGGTCCTCCTCGATCCTGTCTCCCTCGGCGACCAGCCAGCGCGCCACCTCGCCCTCTGTCAGGCCCTCGCCGAGATCGGGCAGCCGGAACTCGTTCGCCACGGCCGGAGACTAGAAGCTGAGCAGCCGGCGTGCCGCGTCGACGACCCGCGCCACCGACGGCATGTACAGGTCCTCGAGCTGCCAGTAGGGGTAGGGCACGTCGTACCCCGTGACGCGAAGCACGGGGCCGCGCAGGTCGAGGATCGCGCGCTCCGCGATCAGCGCGGCCACCTCACTGGCGAACCCGCAGGTGCGCGGCGCCTCCTGCACGATCACGATCCTGCCCGTCCGCGAGACCGACTCGAGCACCGCCTCCTCGTCGAGCGGCTTGAGGGAGCGCAGGTCGAGCACACCGACGGAGGCCTCGCCCTCGAGCTCACCGGCGGCCCGCTCGCAGAGTGGCACCATCGCCCCCCAGGCGACGAGCGTCAGGTCGGTGCCCTCCCTCGCGACACGAGCCTCACCGAGCGGGACGACGTGCTCGCCTTCGGGTACAGGGCCGCGTGCCGTCCGGTAGACCAGCTTTGGCTCGAGCACGACGACCGGGTCCGGATCGCGGATCGCCGCGGCAAGCAAGCCTTTTGCGTCGGCGGGGGTGGAGGGGACGACGACCTTGATGCCGGGTGTGTGCACGTAGTAGGTCTCGGGAGAGTCGTCGTGCAGCTCCGGTGCCCGCACCCCGCCGCCGTACGGCATGCGCACCACGAGCGGGAACTCCATGGCGCCACGTGTGCGCCAGCGATAGCGGCCGACGTGCGTGATCAGCTGATCGAGGCACGGGTACGAGAACGCGTCGTACTGCATCTCGCAGACCGGGCGCCACCCCGCCATGCAGAGCCCGACCGCGGTGCCGAGGATGCCGGCCTCGGCAAGTGGGGTGTCGACGCAGCGCTCGGGACCGAAGCGGTCGTGGAGGCCGGCGGTGGCGCGAAAAACGCCTCCCGCGCGACCGACGTCCTCTCCCAGCACGAGCACGCTCGGATCACGTTCGAGCTCGACGTGGAGGGCGTCGTTGACGGCCTCGACGAGGGTGAGGTCACGGACCGCCTGCGCCGTACTCACTGCGAGAGAACCCTCTTGAGCTCGCGAAAGTCACGCTGCAGCGTCTCCGGTGGATCGGCATACGCATGCTCGAAGACGAGGGATACGTCGCCCGGAGCTTCTGCCTCGGCGGCGGCGATGCCGGCGCGCAGGATCTCCAGCGCATGCGCACGGGTCTCCTCGGCGAGCGCGTCCGTCAGCACTCCAGCGCGCCGGAGATAGCCCTCGAATCGCCCGACGCACTCGTGGCGGCGCGCTTCCTCGACCAGCTCCGGATCGATGTAGGCGCTCGGGTCGTCTGCGGTCGCGTGCGGGGCGGCGCGATAGGTGACGGCCTCGATGAACGTCGGGCCCTCACCGGCGCGGGCCCGGGTCACGGCCTCGTGCACTGCGCCGTACACCGCGAGGACGTCGGCGCCGTCGACTCGCACCGCTGGGATGCCGTACCCGATCGCCTTGTCGGCGAGAGCGGCCGCGGCTGTCTGCGACGAGATCGGCGTCGAGATCGCCCACTGGTTGTTGCTGCACAGGAGGACCAGCGGCGCCTTCATCACGGCGGCGAAGTTCACGCCCTCGTGGAAGGCCCCCTCCGATGTGGCGCCGTCCCCGAAGAACGTCGCCGCGACCGTGTCCTCACCCTTGAGACGAACCCCCCACGCGAGCCCCGCCGCGTGTGGGACCTGGGTCGCGATCGGCACGCAGATCGACGCCACGCGGTACTCAGCCGGGTTCCACCAGCCGGACGGATGGCCTCGCCACCACGAGAGCAGCGTGGCGGCCGGAATGCCACGCAGGAGGCCGACGGCGGACTCGCGGTAGCTGGGGAAGATCCAGTCGCGGTCCTCGAGCGCGTGCACGACCCCGGCCTGCATCGCCTCGTGCCCCCAGAAGATGGCGTATGTGCCGATACGGCCCTGGCTGTGGTAGACGACGGAGCGCTCGTCGTACGTGCGCAGCAGGACGAGAGAGCGGTGCAGCCGCAGAAGCTCGTCCTCGGACAGACCATAGGGCTCGCCATCAGCGATCACTGCGCCGTCGCCGATCACGCGGCGAAGACTCGGGTCGTGGGGTGCTGCAGGCGCTCGGCTCACCGCGCTTGAAGTGAAACAGCGTTTCTCTTTTGCTGTCAAGCCGCGGAGGATGACAGACTCAGCGGGTGACCGCCGTCGAGCAGCCATTCGCGATCGAGCCGATCCGGGCCACACGGACGTTCGAGGCCGCGATCGAGCACCTCACCGAGGCGATCGAGCGGGCCCGCTTGCGCCGCGGCGACCGTCTCCCGAGCGAGTCAGAGCTGGCCCTCGCGCTCGGGATCTCGAAACCGACCCTGCGCCAGGCACTTCGCGTGCTCGAGCTCTCGGGCCTCGTCACCGTGCGGCGCGGGAAGGGCGGGGGCATCGTCGTAGCGAGCGACCTCGTCCCCGCGCTGGCGCTGTCGAGCGCGGTCGCCATGGAGGAGAGCGCAGTGATCGATGCATTGCGTGCGCGCCGTGTGCTCGAGCGGGCAGTTGCGCTCGAGGCGCTCGAGCGCGCGACCGACGCCGACCTGGCCGAGCTCGGGCGCACGATCGACCTGCTCGAGCGTCACCTGGGTGAGCGGCCGAGCGTGATGCGGGCCGACGCGATGTTCCACCGCGCGATGGTGCGCGCGTGCCACAACGCGACCATCCAGGCGGCGATGCAGGTCCTCGCCAGGTCGCTGGCGCCCGTCCGTGACGCCTACTCGGGCGGCGTCGAACGCGATCGTGACACGCTCGAGGTGCACCGGCGCCAGCTCGAAGCGCTGCGACGGCGCGACCGCGATGACCTCGAGCGGGTCCTGGACGAGCACCTGCGCATGCTGGAGGACGCCTTCGCGGAGGCGATCGGCCGCAGTCGAGACACCCTGTTCGGCCCGGGCTGATCAGCCGGGACGCCCGCCCCCGCGCCGTCGCAGAGGCGTCTGCGGCAGCCGCCTGTGGAGAGATCGGCACGGTTGCTTAACACGAATCGGCTCAGAGCCTTGGCCGTCTCTCACGCGGCCGCGTCCACGGGGGACACGGCGGCAACGGGCACTCAGGCGGTCAGCAGAGAACCGTCACGGCATCGCGCTCCGCCTCGAAGGCGACGGTCTCGACGTCGCCGAGGTCTTCGCCGTCGACCTGGAGCGC
The DNA here is from genome assembly GCA_963724995.1 of uncultured Actinomycetes bacterium. GTDB lineage: Bacteria > Actinomycetota > Thermoleophilia > Gaiellales > Gaiellaceae > Gaiella. The sequence continues at coordinate 456,399 of CAVRXC010000006.1, read as the reverse complement.
CATCGGCCCGTCGCAGCGGATCGCCAGGCTGTCGGCGTCGTGCACGACGAGCACACGGCGGCCACTCGCGCCGCGCCACGCCTGCCAGGCGAAGCGCGGCAGTGACCACGGAGGTAGCGACCTCGGCGCGACGAGATCGAGCCCCGTGTCGAAGCTTGCTCCGCGAGCCACAGCCAGCCCGACGCGACCGAGGTACGTGTACGGAGAGCAGTTCGCGACGAGCGCGAATGCGGCACGACCCATCCCTTCCACCTCGAGCGACGGGCCGAAACGGCCTCGACGCCGCACGACCAGCCCGAGCGCCGCGCGGGCGAAGGCAGTGTCACCGGGGCGGCGCCCGTCGCCACCGCGGCCGAGGCGGTCGACGGCCCGCACGAGCTCGGCGTCGAGCCCCACGCCCGCGTTGAACCCGAAGCGCCGCCCGTTCGCGCGGCCGAGACCGATGCGCCGAGTGCGGCCGGCGGCGATACGGGTCGCGGCCGCGACAGGGTCGCGGGGGAGCCCGAGTGCTCGCGGGAGCACACTCGTGCCGCCACCCGGGACGAACCCGAGCGGCACGTCGACCCCGACCCCGTTCAGCACCTCGTTGAACGTCCCGTCGCCCGCGAACACGTAGATAGCGTCGACCGCGTTCTCGCGGGCCCGCGCGATCTCCGTGCCATCTCCCTGGCGCGTCGTGTGCACGACCTCCGTCGCGGACGGCAATACGCCGCGGACGGCGGCGAGCTTCTCCTCGGTTACGCCCGAAGCGAACGGGTTGACGATCAGCAGGCCGCCCACGAAGCGCGAGGGTAGCCGCCGGGGTGTCGCGTGCGGGCTTCTGTCGATGCGTGCGCCCTACGCGGGCCGGAGGCATGCGCAACTACGGCGCAAGCGAGGCGTAGCCGCGGACTCCGTCCACCAGGAGCGCGGTGAACCGATCCGCAAGTGCGTCCGTGTCCGCGTCGGGCTGGAGCCACGTGTAGGCCCAGTTGGCAGCCGACAGGACGAGCAGGGTGGCCGCCTCGGCGTCGACGTCCACGCGGAGCTCGCCACGCTCCACGCCCTCGCGGAACAACGCGCGCCAGCGCTGCTCGTAGCGGCGGCGCTCGGCGACGAAGTCACTCCGCCCGGGCCCTTCGATGTAGCGCCACTCGCGGATGAAGACCGTGGCTACGTCGAGTTGGCCCGCGACGACGTGCAGGTGTGCGCGCAGAGCCGACCCGGATCCGCTCGGTGGCCGTGGCTTCCTCGGGGATCGCCGTCGAGCGCAGCGTGGAACGCGCCGGCTCCCTCACGCATCGCGTCGGCGAGGAGGGCCTGCTTCGACTCCGTCAGCGAGTAGAGCGACCCCTTCTGCACGCCCATCTCGTCCGCGATGTCGCCCATCGAGGTGCCGTGGAAGCCGCGCTCGGCGAACAGCTTGGCAGCCGTGCGCCCGAGCTCGTCCCGTCTCGTGCTCATGGGTACGATGCTACCGACCGTTCGGAAGGGGAAGGAATCGCGATGAGCACCCGCGAGCAGGAGTTCCTCGACTACGTCCAGGAAGGTGGGCAGGTCGAGACGCACGACTGGATGCCCGACGAGTATCGGCGCCGCCTCGTCAAGTTCATCGAGATGCACGCCAACTCGGAGCTGATGGGCGTGCTCCCCGAACGTGACTGGATCCTCCGTGCGCCGACGCTGCAGCGCAAGCTGGCGCTGACGGCGAAGATCCAGGACGAGGTCGGCCACGCGCAGCTCATCTACCGCGTCGTCGAGGATCTCGGCAAGCCCCGCGAGCAGTGCCTCGACGACCTCGTCGACGGGCGGTCGAAGTTCCACAACGTGTTCCACTACCCGACTCTCACGTGGGGTGACGTCGGTGTGATCGCGTGGCTCGTCGACGCGGCCGCGATCGTCTCGCAGAAGGCGCTTCTCAAGTGCTCGTACGCCCCGTACGCGCGGATCATGAAGAAGATCTGCTGGGAGGAGTCGTTCCACATCCTCCACGGCCGCGACGTGATCCTCGCGCTCGTGACCGGCACCGAGCATCAGCGCGAGCTGCTCCAGGACGCCGTGACGCGCTGGTGGGAGCCGCTGATGATGTTCCACGGCAACCCGATCCCGGCGGCGGAGGATCCGATGGTTCACTGGCGCATCAAGAGCCAGGCGAACGAGGACGCGCGGCAGCAGTTCCTCGACGGCTACGTGCCGCAGATCCTGGAGCTCGGCCTCTCCGTCCCCGACCCGAAGCTTCGCAAGCGTGACGACGGTATCTGGGAGTACACCGAGCCCGACTACGAGATGCTGATGGCGGTTGTCTCGGGGCACGGGCCGGCGTCGCAGGAGCGGCTCGCGTTTCGGCGGCTGTCGCGCGACGGATGTCGAGTGGGTGTCGCGGGTCGTGCTTGCGGAGGCGGCGTGATCGAAATCGTGTCCTGGCGGCTCGCTCGCGAGCGGCTCGAGGGGGCACAGTGCTAGACGCACGGGCCCCCGAGGAGAGCGAAGCGAGCGAGTCGAGCGCGATGCCGGAGGCCGGCTCCGCCGGCCGGGAGGCAGCGGGCGGCCAGGGCACGATCTTCGAGGTGTTCCGGCAGGAACGAAAGGGGCAGGCGTTCGCTCACGCCGGCGCGATCACGGCGCCCGACGAGGCTTTCGCCGAGATCTACGCGCGCGAGCAGTACGGGCGGCGGCAGGAGTCGGTCGCGCTGTGGCTCGTGCCGCGCGCACGAGATCCACGAGATCGCCGAGTTCCCGGACGAGTTCGACCTCAAGTACCGCCGCGTCGACGGCTACTCGATCAAGACCCGGCTCAGGGAGGCACGGAAGCGTGCCGGAACGCTCGAAGACTGACGTTCTGCTCGAGCTCGCCGACGACGAGCTCATCCTCGGCTGGCGCAACTCGGAGTGGACGGGGATCGCGCCGTTTCTCGAGGAAGACGTCGCGTTCTCGTCGATCGCCCAGAACGAGATCGGCCATGCGCGGGCGCTGTACGAGCTCGCCGCGGCCGAGCTCGGAGTGACGGCCGACGAGCTCGCCTTCGACCGCGCGCCGGACGAGTACCGCTGCGCGCCGCTGGTCGCGCTGCGAAGGCTGGAGTGGGCACGGACGATCGCGCGTCACTGGCTGTACGAGACGGCTGACGCGGTGCGGCTCGAGGCGCTGAAGGGATCCGACGACGTGGAGATCGCCGGCATCGCCGCGAAGATCGATCGTGAGGAGGCTCTATCACCGCATGCACGCCGACATGTGGCTCGACCGGCTGCTTCGCTCGGACGAAGGGCGGGACAAGCTCGGCGAGGCACTCGACGAGCTCTGGCCCTATGCGCTCGGCGTGCTCGACGACGAGCTACGCGCGGAGTACGTGTGCCGCGTGGAGGCGCGGCTCGGGCGAGCGATGCCCGACGTCGAGCCGGTCCCCCGCGGTCGCCACGAGTCCGAGCTCGCCGAGTTGCTCGACGAGATGACGATGGTGCGCCGGTCCGATCCGGGAGCGGAGTGGTGACAGGGGGTCAGACCCCGGGCGCGGTGTGGGACGCGCTCGCGACGATCGCGGATCCGGAGATTCCCGTGATCTCGCTCGTCGACCTCGGCGTGATCAAGGAAGTGCTGGTGGAGGGCGACCGTGTGCGCGTCGATCTGACGCCGACGTTCATGGGCTGCCCGGCGCTCGACGCGATGACGCGCGCCATCGGCGACGCAGTCGCCGGGCTGGGCGGGAAGGCCGACGTGAGGGTGATCCTCGACGACTCCTGGTCGACCGATCGCATCACCCCGGCCGGCAGGGAGAAGCTGCGCGCGGCGGGCTTCGCGCCGCCCGCACCCCGCTCGGCCGGCACGCCCACGCTCGTGCAGCTCGAACGTGGGCCGTTCCGCTGCCCGTACTGCAACTCCACCGAGACGCGGCTGGAGAACATCTTCGGCCCGACGCCGTGCCGCTCGATCCGCTACTGCGACGCCTGCAGCCAGCCGTTCGAGCAGTTCAAGACGCTGTAGGGCCGGAAGCGAGCCGATCCTCCGGGATTGGCCGATACGCTCTCGCGGATGGCACTGCTCGCAGCCCGCGACCTGACCAAGTCGTACGGCTCCGTTCGGGCGCTCGACGGGGTCAGCTTCGAGATCGGCGAGGGGATCACGGGCCTGTTGGGCTCGAACGGGGCCGGCAAGACGACGTCGCTGAAGCTGTTCATGGGGCTGATCGACCCGGACAGCGGCTCTGCGGAGGTACTCGGGCAGGATCCGCGCGTGTCGCCCGAGTTTCGGGCGCGGATCGGGTACGGCCCGGAGCACGACTGCCTGCCGGGTGGGGTCTCAGCGGCCGAGTTCCTCGCGTACATGGCCGAGGTGAGCGGCCTGCCGCGCACCGCCGCGCGCCTGCGGGCGTCCGACATGCTCCGGCACGTGGGGCTGTTCGAGGAGCGCTACCGGCCGATGGGCACCTACTCCACCGGGATGAAGCAGCGCGTGAAGCTGGCGCAGGCGCTCGTCCACGATCCGCTGCTCGCGTTCCTCGACGAGCCGACGGCCGGGCTCGATCCGATCGGCCGGCGCGAGATGCTCGAGCTGATCCGGCGCGTCGGTGGGGACTTCGGCATCAGCATCGTCATCTCGACGCACCTGATGGGAGACGTCGAGCGGGTCTGCGACTCCGTCGTCGTGCTCGACGCCGGCCGTCTGTTGCGAACCGGCGCCGTGTCGGGCTTGACGGAGGAGACCGAGGCGCTCGAGATCGACCTCGTCGAGGACGCGGCCGCGCTGCAGGCGGCACTCGACGGCGCCGCGGGCTGGACGCGCGTCTCGACGGGCAACCGGCTGACGCTCGAGCGAGTGTCGGGCGGCGACTACGACGTGATCCGCGACGCAATCGTGGAGTCCGGGGCCCTGCTGTACCGCCTCGCGCCGGCCCGGCTCATGCTCGCCGACGTGTTCTCCGCGCCATCGGAGGACGCCGACGCCGGAGAGGGTGAGGCCGCGTGACGACCCGGCCCGCGGAGATCTTCGATCTCGGCTACCGCGGCTACGAGGGCGAGCGGACGAGCCGCTGGCGACGTCGGCGCGCGATCTGGCGCGACGGCGTGAGGATCTCACTCGGTCTCGGACGGAGCGCCGGAGCCAAGTTCGCCTCCTGGCTGCTCATCGGCCTGGCGCTGGTGCCCATCGTCGTGCTCGTCGTGATCTCGGCGTTCCTGTCGCCGGCGCAGGAGGTGACGGAGGACTTCGAGCTGCCCTCCTACGCCGACTACTACGAATGGGCGATCGTGCCGATCGCGCTGTTCGCGGCGGTCGTCGCTCCGCTACTGCTCTGTCCCGATCGCCGCGACGGCGTCCTGGCGCTCTATGCAGCTCGGCCGATCACGCCGATCGACTACGTCGGCTCCCGGTGGGCGGCCTTCCTGACGGTCTCGGGTGCGGCGGCGTGGCTCCCGGTGGCGGTGCTGTTCACGTGGAACGGGCTGGACGCGCCAGCCACGGGGTCGTGGCTCCGCGACAACTGGGACGTGCTGCCAAGGTCGCTCGCCGCGGCGGCCGCGGTCGCGGCCTTGATGACGACGCTGTCGCTGTTCACCGCCTCGTACGCGAAGCGGCGTGCGTACGCAGCCGTGGCGACGCTCGGCCGTGCTGTTCGTCGGCTCTGCGATCGGCGGCATCGCGGAGGAGAACTTCACCGGGGACGTGGCTGACGCGGTGTCCCTGGCAGGGCTGCCCCAGGTCGTGGTCGACACCGTGAACTGGATCTTCGCCGACGACGTCGCCGACCGGCCGCTCCCGGGGTGGGTGTCCGCCGCCTGGCTGACGGTGGTGACGCTCGCGCTCGCCGGGTGGCTCCTGCGCCGAACCAGGCAGCTGGTGGGCGAGTGAGCGGCAACGGGACGCCCCCGACGATCGTCGTCGACGGCGTGTCGCGCTGGTTCGCCGGCGTCGTCGCCGTGAGCGACGTCTCGCTCGTCGTCGAACCGGGCATCACCGCGCTGCTCGGGCCGAACGGCGCGGGCAAGACGACCCTGCTGCGAGCGATCGCCGGGATGACCGCCCCGTCCCAGGGGACGGTGAGCATCTTCGGCGAGCCGGTGCGCGGGAACCCCGGGCTGTACAGGCGGATCGGCTACATGACGGAGCACGAGTCCGTCTACGACTTCCTCACCGGCCGCGAGTTCGTGGAGCTCAATGCCCGCCTGCAGGGTGTGGCCGACCTCGAGGGTGCCGTGAGTCGCGCGATCGAGACCGTCGACCTCGTCGACGCCCAGCATCGGAAGCTGCGCGGGTACTCGCGCGGCATGCGCCAGCGGATGCGCCTGGCCGCAACGCTCGTGCACGACCCGCCGCTGCTGCTGCTCGACGAGCCGCTGTCCGGCACCGACCCGGCGCAGCGCCTGCACCTGCGCGACGTCATCCGCGGCCTTGGCGCTGAAGGTCGGACGATCCTCGTCTCGTCTCACATCCTGGAGGAGGTCGACCAGCTCGCCGACCGCATCCACCTCATGGTGAGCGGCAAGCTCGCTGCGAGTGGCGACTACCGCGCCATCCGGCAGCAGCTGAACGACCGACCGTTTCTCGTCCGCATCGACTCGTCCAACCCGCGCGCCCTGGCCGCGGGGCTGCTCGAGGTCGAAGCCGTCGAGTCCGTGGAGATCGACCGTGAGGGACGCCTGCGCGTACGTAGCGTCAACGTCGCGACGCTGCAACGGTCGCTGCCCGCCGTCGCCGCCCGGCTCGACATCCGGCTGCTGCGCGTCGAGCCGCTCGACGACTCGCTCGAAAGCGTCTTCGAGTACCTGGCGACAGGTTCGGCGTCGTGAGCGCCATCCTCACCCTGACGGCCCGACAGCTCGCCGGCAGCAGGCGCAAGTGGCTCGTACTCGCCCTGGTCTCGCTGCCGGTGCTGGCGGGAGTGCTGTTCCACGTCGCCGACAGCACGACGGCGAGCGGCGAGTTCGCGGACGGGATCACCGCGACGCTCATCGCATCCGGGATCCTGCCGCTCGTGATGCTTCTGTTCGGCACCTCCGCGTTCGGCAACGAGCTCAGCGACCGGACGCTCGTCTACCTGGTGCTCAAGCCCGTGCCTCGCTGGCGGATCGGCGCACCGAAGGTGCTCGCGTCCATGCTGGTGGGCGGCGTGCCGGTGGCGGTCAGCGGGCTCGCAGCCGTCGCCGTGATCGAGAGCGGCGACATGCGCGGAGCAGCCGCGACCGGCCTCGGTCTTCTGGTCGGAGCACTTGCGTACGCCGCGATCTTCACCTGGGCGGGGCTTGCCACGCGGCACGCCCTGATCTTCGGGCTCGTCTACGTCTTCGTCTGGGAGGCGGTGCTCGCTGCCTATCTCGACGGCATCCGCTTCCTGAGCGTCCGCCAGTTCACCCTGGCGCTCATCGGAGGCCTCGACAGCGGGCGGCTCGACACGCTCGACCTCTCGCTCGGCACGGGCGCCGGGGCCATCGGGGCGGCAATCGTGATCGGTGTCTTCTCTGCCCTCACCGTCCGGAAGCTCATCCGCATCGACGTCCCCTAAGCTGTGGCGGCATGAGCGTCGAGATCCTGTATTGCCCGACCTGAAGCGGCTACGACACACGCGCCGCGAGTCTCGCGGCGGAGCTCGACCAGCAGGGGTTCGACGCATCGATCACGCCGGGCGACGGTGGGCAGTTCGACGTCGTCGCGGAGGGATCGCTCGTGTTCTCGAAGCAGGAGACGGGGAGGTTCCCGGAGGACGGCGAGGTGCTGGCGCTGCTGCTCCCGCCGTCAGCGCAGTAGGAAGCCTTCGCCGAGCGGGTCGTCGGGATCGAGTGAGAACTCGGCGCTCCCTACGCGGTACGCGCTGCCCTCGATCTCGGTGACGACGGCCGGGAGACCGGCCACCACCGCGTCGCCGACGACCCGGCCGCGAAACTCGGAGCCCACGATGGACAGATGCCGGAGCGCGGAGCCGCGCTCGAGGATCCCGTCGGCATCGAGCAGCGCGAGCCTCGCCGAGGTGCCGCTGCCGCAGGGCGAGCGGTCCACCTCGCCGTCCGCGAACACGGTCACGTTGCGCTGAGTCAGAGGCTCGAGCACCTCCTGCTGCCAGAAGACCACCCCGTAGACGTCGCGGAGCTCGGGCTCGAGCGGGTGCACGATCTCGTGCCCGGCCTCGAGGTCGCGCTTGATCGCCCGGCCGAGCTCGATCAGCCGTGGCAGCTCGGTCGCCTCGACCCGTTCGGCGAGGCTGGCGTAGAAGGCCCCGCCGTAGGCGAGGTCGACCTCGCGCCCTGCAGCTGGTAGCGCCCGCGCCCAGACGAACGCCGGCACGTTGCGAAACCTCACCGACCGCACGCGGCCGTCGGTCACGGTTGCCCAGGTCTCGAGGCGGCCTGACGGCACGTCCACGACAACCCGGTTCTCGCCCTCCCGCCGTTCGACCCTGCCCTCGTCGAGCGCCCACGTAACGAGCGCGATCGTCCCGTGACCGCAGGCAGTCGAGTAGCCGGCGTTGTGGAAGAAGACGACGCCGAGGTCGGCACCGACGTCGTTCGGCTCGACGACGTGGCACCCGTACATGTCTGCGTGCCCGCGCGGCTCGAGCACGAGCAGGCGGCGCACCGAGTCGAGGCGCTCGAGCGCATCTCGGCGCTTGTCGAGGATCGTCGCGCCGCGCAGCGGCTCGACCCCACCGGTGACGATGCGGAAAGGCTCGCCTCCGGTGTGGTAGTCGACCGTCCGGATCGGGCCGTCCACGCGCCGGAGCCTAACGCGGGTCGGTCAGTCGTCGGAGAAGCTCGGGTACCGCTGAGTCAGCAGGAAGTAGTAGCCGCTGGTCTGCGCCTGGTAGCGGATGCAGTAGCAGAGCAGCTCCTGCATCCCACCGTGCTGACGGCCCGTGAACATGGCGTAGAACCAGCAGGCGATGGAGACCAGCTGGGCAACCTGGGAGAGGACGTAGAAGACGATGTAGGCCGGAATGACGAGGATGCCGCGGAAGAAGATCGTCAGGCGGCTCTGCTTCACGGGGCCCGCGATGTCGACGTCCACCGGATACCCGGGCGTGCCGGTGAAGGACGGATACGGGTTGGCGGCGATGACGAAGTACGCCGTGACGTGGATCGAGCAGCGGACGAACGCGGCCAGGAACCGGTGCAGGCCGTCCGGCACGCGGCCCGTGAAGAGCCCGGCGAACCAGGCGACGATCACGGCGAGGAACGCGGCGATGGCCCACAGGCCCAGCCAGATCGCGAGCGGGATCACGAGCAGCAGACGGAAGAAGACGGTGAGGCGGCTGCGCTGGAGATCGTCGGTGACGACGAGGTGAATCGGATGAGGCGGCTTCGCCGGCTCGAGATCGAGTTGCTCGGACATCGCGTACTCCTTCGCTCGTGGGCGAGAGCCTCTACGAGCCGCTGAAGCTCGGTGGTCGCTTCTCCAGGAAGGCCGTGACTCCTTCCGTGAAGTCGGCCGTCTGCGTCGCCTCGTGCTGCAGCGCGGCCTCGAGCGCGAGCTGTGCCTCGAGGTCGGCCGTGTGCGCGTGCTCGAAGAGCCGCTTCGTCAGTGCGACGCCTCGGGTGGGGAGCGCGGCCCAGCGTTGAGCGAGCTCTGCCACCGCGTCGGCGAAGCCGGCGGCTGCGATCACCTCGGTGACGAGCCCCCAGTCGAGCGCCTCCTGCGCCGACAGGCGGCGGTTGGACGTCATCCACTCGAACGCGCGCGCAAACCCGAGCAAGCGGTGGATGAACCACGAGCCGCCCGCATCCGGCACCAGCCCGATTCCGATGAAGCCGGGCACGAACGAGGCGGTGTCGGCCGCCACACGAACATCGCACGCGCAGGCGAAGGACAGCCCGGCACCGGCGGCGGCCCCGTTCACGGCGGCGAGCACCGGCTTCTCGAGCCCGCGCACGAGCCGTACGTTGGGGTGGTACGAGGCCTCGAGGGCGTCACCGATCGAGCCCGAGAGGCCCTGGAACTCCTTCAGGTCCTGCCCGGCGCAGAACCCCTTCCCGGCACCGGTGACCACGACGCAGCGGATCGCCGGATCCGCCGCCTCGGTCAGCGCCTCGTGCAGGGCAGCGTGCAGCTCGCGGTTGAATGCGTTGTAGACGTCGGGTCGGTTGAACGTGATCGTGAGGACGGCGCCGTCACGGCGGGTGAGGACCTCGTCGGCCATCTGGGCTACTCCTTCCCCTTGGCCAGGAAGCCCTGCACGGCGTCCTGGGTCTCGTCGCTGAGCATCGACAGGGCGAGCCAGTCGCGGGCATGGCCGACCGTCTGGTGCCAGGCGAAGTCACGCCACACGTTCAGCTGCTGCTTCGCGTAGCGGGTCGCCTGCGGCAGCTTGCGGGCCAGGCTCTCCACCCATGCGTCCACAACCCCGTCGAGCTCCGCCGCGGGCACCGCCCGGTTGACGAGACCCCACTCGGCTGCCTGCACGGCCGGTATCTCGTCGCAGAGCAGGACGATCTCTCGCGCACGCCGGTCGCCGACCATCAGCTGCAGCCACTGCGTCGCGCCGCCGGCCGGCACGCTGCCGTGCTCGAGCCCGACGTGGCGGATGTAGGCGTCGTCGACGATCACCGCGAGATCGCACGCCATCTGGAGCTCGTTTCCGCCGCCGACCGCGATGCCGTTGATGCGGGCAATGGTCGGCTTGCCGATCTCGCGCAACCGGTCGTGCATGTCCTTGAAGGCGCCGAACCACTTCCAGTACTCGGCCGGGTTGCCGAGGTAGTCGTCACCCCACGTGCGCAGGTCGGCGCCGACACAGAAGGCGCGGCCCGTGCCCGTGACGACGACCGCCCGGATCTGGTCGTCCCACGACGCGTCCTCGCAGGCAACGGCGATCTCGCGCAGCATGCGGAAGTCGAAGGCGTTGAGCACGTCCGGCCGGTCGAGACGGATCGTCGCCCGCGGCGGCGTCTTCTCGTAGACGATCGTCTCCAGCCCCAGGTCGGACGGATCCCGGGGCGTGGGATGAGTCGGCTCCGCCACGCGCGGAGCGTACAGATGCTCTAGCGTCCTGGCGTGGGCTCAACGGGGGTCGCCGCGGTGTTCGCGTTCTGCGCCGGTCTGGCGGGCGCCGTGCAGATCGCGGTGCAGGGACGGCTCGGCGACCGCATCGGCAGCATCGAGGCGATGGCCTGCGCGTCCGTGATCGGCGGGTCATTGGCTCTACTCGTGCTGCTGGCATCACGCCGCACGCTGAGTGGTCTCGGGGATGGCCTGGGCGGCCCCAAGTGGATGCTGCTGGGCGGCGTGGCCAGCGCGTTCATCGTGCTCTCGATCACCGTCGCCGGCCCCCGGATCGGAGTCGTCGCCACAACAGGCATCCTGATCGCCGCCCAGTTCGCCGTCGCCACGCTGATCGACCGCTTCGGCTGGTTCGGCGTGGACAGAGTGGGGGTTTCCTTGCCACGGCTGGTCGGCCTCTGCCTTCTCGCGGCAGGCGCTGCGCTCACGCTGCGGCGCTAGCGGGGTTGCAGGAACCCGCAGCGGGAGTACGCTCGATCGCGGTGCTCAGGGCCGTCGCCCTCCTCGCTCTGCCCGTAGCCGGCTTCGTAGTCCTGCTTGCAGCCCCCGAGGCGGACGCCCACTGGCAGCATCGAGCCACGCACTTCTGGCTCGTGCTCGGCACCGCGCTGGTCAACGTCGTGCTTGGTCTCGCTGCCAGCGAGGCGGCGCGGCGCAGAGGGGACGCACGCGCCTCGCTCGTCTCGCTCGCGTTCCTCGCGAGTGCCGGCTTCCTGGCGCTGCACGCGCTCGCCACACCGGGAACGCTCGTCGAGGGGAAGAACACGGGATTCGAGATCGCCACGACTGTGGGTCTGGTCGTCGCGGCAGTCTTCGCCGCATGGTCGGCGGTCGAGTTGACGCCGGCACGTGCGGCCGCCGTCATTCGCCACGAACGGCTGCTGCGTGCCGGTCTGCTTGCCGCGCTCGCGGTCTGGGGGCTCATGTCGGTGCTCGAGCTGCCGCCGCTCGACCAGTCGCTACCACCGGAGGAGAACCGGCGTGAGTTGCTCATCCTCGCCGGCGCCGGCTGCGTGCTGTACGCCTTCGCCGCCGTCCGCTACCTCGGCCTCTACCGTCGGCGCCATGACTGGCTGCCGGGCGCTCTCGCGGCCGCTTGGGTATTGCTCGCCGAGGCGCTCGTCGCGACTGCCGCCGCGCGGAGCTGGCGGTTGTCGTGGTGGGAGTGGCATCTGATGATGAGCGGTGCGTTCGTGCTCGTCCTTCTGGCGGCGTATGCCGGCTACCGACGCAGCGCATCGGTTCCGGTCGCGTTCGGGGGCGTCTACCTCGACGCCACGCTCGCTCGTGCCGACGAGCGTTCCGCGGAGGCATTGCGGCGCCTCGTGGCTGCGCTCGAGAGCGGCAGTCCCGTCACTCCGCTGCTGGAGGAGCTGCGTGCGGATGGGCTGAGCGCCGACGAGGTCACACTGCTCGAGCGGTCGGCGCACGAGCTGCGGCGCATCGATGGCCTCTTTCGGCCGTACGTCTCGCCGGCGCTCGCCGCGGACCTCGAACGGGAGCCGGAGCTGGCCGAGCTCGGCGGCACGGAGCGGGTAGTGACGGTGCTCTTCGCCGACCTCGAGGGCTTTACGGCGTTCTCCGAGACGCTTCAGCCCGGTGAGGCCATCGCGATGCTGAATGCCTACTGGGCCGCCGTGGTGCCTGACCTGCTCCACGAAGGGGCGACGATCGAGCGCTTCGCCGGCGACGCCGTGATGGCGGTCTTCAACGCAGTCGGGGACCAGCCCGACCACGCCCGGCAGGCGCTGCGTGCAGCCGAGACGATGCTGCGATCCTCCGAGGCCCTCGCGGCTGAGCATCCCGGCTGGCCTCGCTTCCGCGCCGGGCTTGCCACCGGCTCGGCCACCGTCGGCCATGTCGGCACCCACGAGCAACGGAGCTTCGCCGCGATCGGCGACACGACGAATCTCGCGGCACGGCTACAGACGAGCGCCAGACCCGGGCAGGTGCTGCTGGCAGCCTCGACCGCCGAGCTTCTCTCGGGTGTGGCGCTCCAGGCGCTCGGCTCGTTGCAGGTCAAGGGCCGAAGCGAGCCGGTCGAGGCATACCTCGTCGTCGAGACGCTGCGCCGCTGACCTAACAGACCTGCGTCACGCGGCCCGTGTCGACGTCGTACAGGAACCCTCCCACGTGAAGCTGCGTGAGGTAGGGCCACGACCGCACCCGCTGGACGTCGGCGCGGAGCGTCGACTCCTGGTCGCTCGTCATCAAGAAGGACAGGCTCCGCGTGTCGGGCCCACCGGCGTCGCTCACCGCGGTGTGCACGTCGGCCTCGTCGCCCGCTGCCATCCGGCACTTGGTGTGGGCGATCACCATCGTCCGGTCGACGCCGAGCAGGTACGAAGCGAGCACGAGCGTGCGCAGGACGTCGTCGGTGACGCGGGCCCCTGCGTTGCGCAGGATCTTCGCGTCGCCGGGCCTCAGGCCGAGGAGCGGCAAAGGCTCGATGCGCGAGTCCATGCAGGTGAGGACGGCGAGGCCCTTGGCGGCTCGCGCTGGAAGCCCCGTCAGCCGGAAGCCCTCCACGTACGTCGCGTTCGCGTCGAGGACGTCCGCGAACACCCCGTCCTGGCCCGGCACGGGCACATCGTAGGTCATCGCGGCGCGCGTCTTTGGCGCAGCAGCGCGCACCGAGCGACGGCGGCTTTACTTCTCCGCATGAGCGACGCGTACGTTCACGGCTACGCAAGCGACGAGCAGAAGCGGTTGCTCGAGCAGGCCGAGCACTGGCGGGACGCGTTGATTGATCCTACAAGCCAGCCTCCGTCATCCGACGGCTTTGAGGAACGCGAGAACGCGCTCCTCGAGCAGCGCTGCCGCTTCTTCGTCGAAGTCGCTGAGGCTGCTGTCTGCGAACAGGTGCCCGTCGCCCGGATAGAGATAGAGCTCGGCGTTCTCGACCTCGTCGACGAGCTCCTGCGCCGCGGCGGCATCCTCCTGGAACCATTCGTCGGCGTCCATCGCGTGGATCTGGACGGGAACGCCGTCCGGCCAGGGAGCCCCGAACTCGGAGGTTGGCAGACACGCTTGCAGCAGCAATGCGCCGCGGGCGCCGGGGCGCGTCTGGGCCAGCTTCTGGGCCGGCAGGACACCCAACGAGAACCCGGCGTAGACGATCTCGGCAGGCAGTCCTTCGGCCGCGGCCACGCCGCGCTCGATGATGACGTCGAAACCGACCTCCTTGGCGTAGGCGACCCCATCGGCGAGCTCCGCAAACGTCTTTCCGTCGTAGAGATCGGGGGCGTGAACCAGGTGACCCGCAGCCCGCAGCTCGTCGGCGAAGGCGAGGAATCCCTCGGTCTGCCCATGTGCGTGGTGAAACAACAGCATCTCGGCCATGGACGCGACACTACTCAGACTCACGGCCCGACAACGAACGCCAGGGGATGTCTGCGTCGCCCGCCCAGCGTCCGGGATCGTCGCTCGAGCCCGAGGAGCTATCCCTTCCTCTGATCGCCTGCGGCGTAGGATGCTCGTGTCAACCGCTGCGACCACCACATGGAGCCCACATGAGCTCGAAGTCCACCGCCACACCGGAGAACGCGCTCACGCGAGAGGAGATCGACACGCGACTCCTTTCCACCGCCCGTGCCCACCTCGCGAGCTTCCGAGCGGACGGAATGATCCACCTGACGCCGATCTGGTTCGACTGGGACGGTTCGGTGTTCCGGCTGTCTCTCGGTGCCGGCCGCGTTCACCTCAGAAACCTGGCCGCTGATCCGCGCGTGACGATCCTCGTCGACGAAGACCCCCGGCTGCAGCACGGTCTCGCCGCGGGCGCCTGGGCGATCGAGTGCCGCGGCACGGCCGAGCTCTCGAACGACGAGACGCTGATCCAGGAGGTGACACACCGCGCACTCGTGAAGGCGCTGGGCAAGGCCGACGCCGAGCAGTACACCCAGCCCCTCATGGCAGAAGGGCGGACGGTCGTCACGATCACGCCCAGGACCTGGCATACCTGGGACTACAACAAGGTGGACTGACAAAGCGTCGATCGACACTGACCGGCGACTCGTGCAACGCGCCCCGTTCAGGTGGTACGCGCGTCGCCTCACGTGAGCGGTTGGTCTAGCCTCACGCGGTGGTTTCTCTCCGGCCGATTACCGACGCGAATCGGGAAGCGGTCGAGGCCCTTGCCGTAACGCCGGATCAGCGGCGATTTGTCAGCGGTGTCGGCGAGTCGATTCTCGAGGCGGCAGAGGAGCCGGACGCTCAGGCCCTCTACTGGGCGATCTATGCCGAGGAGACGCCGGTCGGGTTCGTGATGATCGCCGATGAGGTCGGCAGCGCCGATTACATCGCTCACTATCTCTGGAAGTTGCTCATCGACGAGCGTTACCAGCGACGGGGCTTCGGTACGGCAACGCTCGATCTGATCGTCGAGTACTTCCGAAACCGGGGCGTCGGCGCGATGTGGACGAGCGCCGGGCAGGGCGAGGGCAGCCCGGTCACGTTCTACGAGCGATACGGCTTCGAACACACCGGAGAGCTCCACGGCGACGAGGTCCTGCTCCGGCTGGAGATCTCCTAGCACCCGCGCCGCCGACGACGCGACCCTCGCCCCTCAGATCAAGTCCGGCTCATCAGTCTCCTCGCACTCGAGGCAGATCCAATCATCGGCGTGGGTCTCCCGTGCGCTGAGTGCGGCGGGAACCATCGTCACGCCGCAAGCAGGACAGATTGGTGGGCGCTCGTCGTCCATACCCGGATTATGGAGTGACTCGCGAAGACGAGGCGTGCCTCGCGTGCCCCCGCCCCAGCGTGCGGCAATAGTCCCTGAGCCTCGGGACCGTCGGGCTTGGCGAAAGGGTGACGAGACGGGTCAGGAATCGAGAAGCGCCGGTCGCGGCGCCGCAACTACTCTGACCACCATGGACGTCCGCCGGGAGCTCCGTTGAGCGTCCGGCGATCGAGCCGGAGGTCAAGCGGCCAGGACTCGTTCGACACGGAGGTGCTTCGCAATGGCTGAGAGGAAACCTGAGAAGAGGGGCGCGGAGACGACCGCTACGGGCAAGGCGTCCCAGGGGTTCACGGCTGAGGAACGAGCCGCGATGAAGGAGCGCGCCCAAGAGCTCAAGGCGGCCGCGCGCCGCAGACCACGTGCAGGTAAGGCGGACGGGGAGCACGACGTGCTCGCGAAGATCGCCGAGATGCCGGACCCGGATCGCGCCATGGCCGAGCGGCTCCATGCCATTGTCAAGGCGAGCGCGCCGGCCCTCTCGCCGAGAACCTGGTACGGGATGCCCGCGTACGCGAAGGACGGCAAGGTCGTCTGCTTCTTCCAGAGCGCGCAGAAGTTCAAGACGAGGTACGCGACGATCGGCTTCAGCGACGCCGCGAACCTCGACGAAGGCGCGATGTGGCCGACGTCCTTCGCGCTGGAGAAGCTGACCGCCGCCGAAGAGGCGAGAATCGGCGCGCTCGTGAAGAAGGCGGTGAGCTGAGGATGGCTGCCTGGTCGGGGGTTCGCCGGCTGCAGCTCACGCGGTCTCCGAGCCGCCGAGGGGATGACGCCCGTAGAACTCGGCGAGCGCTTCAGCTATAGCGCGCGGGTGCTCGACTTGCAGCAAGTGCGTCGCTTCCGGGAGGACGAAGCCTTCCGCGTTCGGCAGCCAGCTCTGTAGCAGCTCATAGGTCTCGCGGAAGCGTGGATCGAGTGAGACGCTCCTCTCGCCGAGCACGAGAAGGACGGGCTGCGTCACAAGCCGCGCCTCCTCCGATCCGAACCGGAAGGCGAGGCCTGCGGGCATGTCCGCCTCGAAGAATGTCGCCGCATCCCTCACCGCCTGCGCGGCAGCCCCCGGTAGCGCGCTGTCGAGGTGCTCCTGATACTCCGGCCATCGCATCCGTAGAAACTCGTCGACAGCAACCTCCGCGCCGACTTCCTGGAAGCGCTCACGGCTGCCCAACAGCGCCTGCCGGTACCCAGCGGCGCTCTCCCCGATCAACAGGCCAACCTCGAGCAAGCTCAGCGTGTGAACGAGCTGCGGGGCATCCAGCGCGAGCCGCAGAGCGATCACACCGCCGAATGAGTGGCCTACGACGTGGGCGCGCCGCACGCCGAGATGCATCATCAGCCGCCGGCAATCCTCGGCCAGCTCCGCCAAGTCCGTGAGCTCGCCGCTGCGGCTGCTGCCGACGTACCCGCGACGGTGATAGCTGATCAGCCGATAGGAATCGGTCAGGCGGCGCTCAGACAGCATTGGCCGGAATGCGTCGGCGATGAACGCCCCGTGGATACAGACCACAGGCTGACCCGCCCCGGACTCCTCGTACTCCAGCGTGATCCCATCGATGACTGCTCGATCCACGCGCTTCGTCCTCCGCGTTTCCGCCTCGTCCGCCGACGTTGGGACTGCCAGCTGGAACACATGATGTCGTCGGGGGCCGTCGAGCGCGCGCTTCCCTGACGGCGGATGTCCATCCCCTCTGCCCGAGTGTGCGGGAATCTCACATGAACCCTGCGCCGACGCATGCCAGGCGGTGCGGGGTGGTCCCTTTGAAGACCTAGCCCCAGGGCAGGCGGGACCAGTACGGCGGCCGCTCTCGCCGGAACCGCTCGGCCGCCGCATAGACCTGCCCCGGATCGGATGTCTCCTTCTCCACGCTCGCGCCGTAGCGCGCCGCGAGCTCCGACACCGGGTACCGCCCTTCTGGGCCCAAGCGTGCACCGACCATCAGGATCACGCACGGCCTGTCGCCAGCACCCACGAAGGCGTGCTCCGTCCAGGGGGGACAGTGGAAGAAGTCCCAGGGCCGGAGGCGTCGCTCCTCGCCCTCGACGAGCAGCCTGCACGCGCCGGCCAGAACGAGGAACGCCTCTTGATTCGACTCGGCGTGATAGACGCCGCTCTGGCCAGGCTCCAGGACAGTCACGTTGATTCCAAGCTGCGCGAACTCGACCGGCGGATCGCCGTACTCGCTCTCGAACCAGCACGCCGCCCCTCGCGTCTCCGAAGAGAACCACTCGGCATCGCGCACGTTGACGACGAACCAGCCCTCCGTCACTGGAGCAAGTCCGGAGCCGGAATCCTCAAGCCGCGCTTCGGCCACGAGCCCCATTCTCGCAGCCCAAGCGATGCGTGCTTGGTGTGCGCGAGTGTTCGGGAATGTCCCCGAAGGTCCGGGCTGCCTAGGACGTCGTCATCGGGCGCGACGCGATCGCGATCAAGTCGGCAACGACTTCAACGAGCGGTCGGCTGGCATCCAGCTCATGCGTGCAGCTCGCTCTGAGCAACGGCTCGACCCTGGCCAGGTCATCCAAGATCATCGCTCGTTCCACTGGAGTCTTCCCGTAGTTGTTCGTCGTTCTGCGCGCGATCCGGTCAAGGATCACGTCAGCAGGGGCGCTGAGCAGGACGACCGCGTTGAAAAGGTCATAGAACTTCGACTGGTTCCTCACGCACCCTTGAACGAAGAGCGAGCGACCATCATCGGAGTCCAGCAGCCCGGCGATCCTCTCCTCGACCCAGAGCCACTCCCCGCGGTGCAGCGCGTCGGAGGACTCAACAAACTCGCGATACTCGCGCCAGCCCGGATCATCGGTGTCTACGACGCGATAGCCGCGTCGGCCAAGCTCGGCGAGCGCCGACGACTTGCCCGTTCCCGACATGCCGGTCACCAAGATCCTCGACATCGGGCCGACGCTACCGAGTGTCAAGCGACGGCGTGGCCGTGTGCGTCAGCGTGCGGTCACCCGAGGACGTGAGGCTGATCTGGCCGGGAGCCGATGAGTTTTGGGTGCTCCGCCAGTCTGTGCCGCGTACGGATTCGTAAGCGCCGAGAAAGGATGTTGCGACGTGTCAGACAGGGACGTAGGGGACGTGCTCGAGTGTTGCCCCGCCGCAGTGGGGGAGGCAGCATGAGGTGTCTTCTCACGTCCGCTGGCATCAAGAACACGAGCATCCACGAGGCGCTGGTCGATCTCCTGGGCAAACCGATTGCCGAGTCCAGCGCGCTCTGCATTCCGACCGCGGCGTACGGGCACCCTTTGACTCCTGGCGTGGCATGGCGGTTCATCAGCGGACGAGCCACCACCCCTATGTGTGAATTGGGTTGGAAGTCGTTGGGCGTGCTGGAGCTCACCGCACTGCCCAGCATCGATGAAGAGCAGTGGGTCCCCTTGGTCCAGGAGACCGATGTCCTGCTGGTGGGGGGCGGCGATGCCTTGTATCTGTGCCACTGGATGCGGCAGTCCGGGCTGGCGGACCTCCTGCCGTCGCTGCGCGAGACGGTCTACGTGGGATTGAGCGCCGGGAGCATGGTGATGACTCCCCGCATCGGGGAGGACTTCGTCTTCTGGAGGCCGCCCACCGGCGGCGACAGAGCGCTGGGAATCGTCGATTTTTCGATCTTTCCGCACGTGGATCACGAGGACCTGCCGGACAATTCCATGGCCAACGCAGAACGATGGGCGGCCGGGATCCCAGGTCCGGCGTACGCGATTGACGATCAGACCGCCATCAAAGTGACCGACGGCACCGTCGAAGTCGTCTCCGAGGGGCACTGGAAACTGTTCACTCCGTAGGACCGAGCATGCTCCGCCCCTGATCCTGTGCCGAGAGTCGGGGGTCATGTCGCTCGAGGACCGTGACTCTCTTCAGCGCCTTTGCTGGTTGCGGAGTGAGTGGCGCGCGATGATGGGGGCGTGTCCCCACTCGACGAGCTTGCCCTCGGACTTTGGCGATTCACCGTCAACAGGAACGGCATCCCTCCGACCATGACGGCGTACGTGCTGCGCGACGGCGAGGACACGATCCTGGTCGACCCGCTCGTCGCCGGCAAGGCGGAGCCGCTGCTGGCGATGCTCGATGAGATCGTGCGTGGCCGCATCCGGATCCTCGTCACCACCCCCTTTCATGTGCGCGACTCCGAGCTACTGTGGCGGCGCTGGCGCGACCGGCACCAGGTCACCATCTTCGGGCACGAGTACTGCGCTACGCGGCTCGACGACCGCTCCGCCTTCCGGCCGCTGCGCGGCGGGGAGACGCTCGACGGTGGCGTGCGCGCGCACTCGATCGGGCAGCCGCGACGCGCCGAGATCCCGTTCGAGCTGCCGTCACACCGTGCGCTGGCCTTCGGCGATGCCGTGCTCGAGATCGACGGCGAGCTGCGTGTATGGCCAAGGCGCCGCGAGATCGAACGTGCCTGGTACGAGCAGCGTTTCCTGCCCACGCTGGACGCGCTGACGCGGCTCGACGTCGAGCGGGTGCTCGTCACGCACGGCGGGCCGGTGCTGCGCAACGGCGCCCGCGCGCTGGCGGCGACCCTGGCGCGCCCGCCTTGGAGCAGGCCGTCGACGACCTGATCGCGGGTTTGGAGATGGCGAGGACAAAGTGACGGAAGTTCGCGTGCTCTCGGCGATGTCCGTCAGCTGAGAATCCGGCCGCACGCCCCGAGTGTGCGGGAATGGTTCCTCGACCTTGCTGGGCACTCGGGTTCTCGTGGGGAGCCGATGCCCGAGCCGTCGGGTCGCACCGGGTTGGATTACGGGCCCGAGCAGGTGTAGCGTTCGGCGGGTCCTGCCTTGGAGGTTAGGAGGCATTGGTGTCCCGGCGCTGTCGGCATCGGCAGACATCTCGTCACCAGGGAGCGGCGCTCGCGGCTCTCGTGACAGCGGCGCTCCTCGCCTCGCCAGCTGCCGCCACGACGCGGGCGGCGACATCTCCGGTGGGAGCAGCGAACGCGGCACAGTGGTGCGCGCTTGTGATCCGGATCAACACCAAGTACGGCACGATGAAGAACAAGCGCTTCGTACCACTCGCCAAGGTCCCGCCGAGCACATGGAAAGCACTCGTCGACGCTGGTGTTGCGCAGCGGAGTCGCCTGATCGCCCTAGCGCCAAGCGAGATCAGGAAGGCGGTCACGCATGAAATGGCGTGGTTCGCCCGCATAAAGGCAAACCGCTACTCCAAGGCGACGCCCCTTGGCTCCTGGACAACCGCCGAAGTCGGCCAGATCACCAACTTCGAGCGGACAAAGTGCGGCATCAAGTTCTAGCTCCCAGCTACGAGCACGGTTAGCGCGTAAGCGCCGGAAGGATCGAACGGGCGCACTCGTCTGGCGACTCGCGTGATGTGTCCACCATGAGGTCGTACTCGATGCCGTGACGAATCACGTCGACCTGCGATCGCGCCTCGCCGGCGATCCGGGTTGCGCCGGGCTGTTTCGCGGTTCTCGAGCACGTGCAGCGGTGCTACGACGCCTACGAGGAGGATCTCGACGTCGGCGAGCTTGGCGCGCCACGGCGCACCGGCACGCCACAGGGTCGCCTACCCCAAGCTGCGCGAGTGTTCGGGAATGCCACCTGAGAACCAGTACCATTGACTGCTGCCCGTGGCGCTTCCCCTCATCGACCACTTGGCCCTGCGAGTACGTGACGTGAGACGGAGCCGCAGCTTCTACGAGCAGGCCCTCGAGCCGTTCGGAGTGAAGGTCGTGGAGAGCTCGCAGGGTCCTGGGTTCGCCATCGAGGGCGGTGGAGATTTCTGGATCGGGGAAGGGGAACCCCCGGCCGCTCCCGTTCATGTGGCCTTCGCTGCAGCCGACCGAGCCACTGTTGACAGGTTCCACCGAGCCGCTGTCGAAGCCGGTGGCCGCGACAACGGCGCGCCGGGTCTTCGCCCGCAGTACCACGCCGGGTATTACGCAGCCTTCGTCATCGACCCGGATGGGAACAACGTCGAAGCGGTCTTCCACGGGGACCGCTAGCTGCCAGCCGCTTGACGCTCGCTCGGCCCAGCGTCCTCTCGCTCGATCAGAAGACGATGTCGTCCGCGCGCACGGGCACACGCGTGAGCTGCCTGCCCGTCGCGTTGCGCAGCGCGGCGGCGACGGCCGCCGTCGAGACGACGGTCGGCGGCTCGCCGACGCCCTTGACGCCGTACGGCGCCTCAGGATCCGGGTCCTCCACGAGCTCGGCCACGATCGGTGGCACGTCGAGCGCGGTCGGCAGGAGGTAATCGGTGAAGCTCGCGTTCACGATCCTCCCGCCGACGGTCTGGATCTCCTCCATCAGCGCCAGGCCGAGGCCTTGCACCGTGCCCCCCTCGATCTGGCCGTACACGGCCTGCGGGTTGACGGCGCGACCGACGTCCTGCGCCACGCCGATCCAGACGACGCGGGTCAGGCCGAGCTCGACATCGACCTCCGCGACGACGCGCATTGCCGCAGTCGCGAGCTGCACGTGCGCGCGATCTCCCGTGACCTGCCCGTTCTCCGGATCGAGCGGCGTCGTTGGCGGATGGCGGAAGACGCGCTCCACGTCCACGTCGGCACGTCCGCGGCGCTCACGCTCGGTGAGCGCTGCGCGGCACGCATCGCGGGTGGCGCCCGAGGCCATATAGGTCATGCGTGACGCCGACGTCGAGCCGGCCGAGCCGACGCTGGACGTCGTGCGGGGCGCCAGCGTGACCGCGTCCGTGCCCAGCTCGGTGCGCGCGACCTGAAGGATCACGTCCTCGACGCCCTGCCCCACCTCGGCGGCTGCGCAGTGCACGACGGCGCTGCCGTCGGCGACGAGCTGCACGCGCGCGGCGCAGAAGTCGTCGAAGCCCTCGGAGAAGCAGATGTTCTTGAAGCCGACCGCGAACCCGATGCCTCGTCGCACGCCCTCGCCCCTGGTGGTGTTGCCCGCGCCGCCGGGAAGCCGGATCGGGTCGCGCGGCAGCTCCTCGGCCTCGGGCACGGGAAGCGCCGCCGCGCGGCGGATCACCTCGGCCACGGGCATCGACCCCGTGATCTCCTGTCCCGTCGGCAGCCGGTCACCCGGCTTGATCGCGTTCAGCAGCCTCAGCTCGACAGGGTCGATGTCGAGCGCCTCCGCCAGCCTGTCCATCTGCGCCTCGCCCGCGAAGCACGTCTGCACCGCGCCGAAGCCACGCATCGCGCCGCACGGCGGGTTGTTCGTGTAGACGGCGGTCGACTCGATCAGCGCGTTGTCGACCCGGTACGGCCCGATCGAGAACGAGGCGGCGTTGGAGCAGACTGCGGTCGAGCTGGACGCGTACGCGCCGCCGTCGAGCAGGATCCGCATGCGGACGTTGACCAGCCGGCCCTCGCGGGTCGCCCGATGCTCTGCCCAGATCCGCGCCGGGTGACGGTGGACGTGACCCACGAAGGACTCCTCGCGGTCGTAGACCATCTTCACCGGCCGGTCGGCGTGGAGCGCCAGCATCGCCGCGTGGATCTGGATCGAGAGATCCTCGCGTCCGCCGAACGCGCCGCCGACCCCTCCCAGGTGGATCCGCACCTGCTCGGGCTCGAGCGCGAGACACGGGGCCACCTGGTCACGGTCGACGTGTAGCCACTGCGTCGCGACGTACACGTCGACGCCGCCCTGGCCGTCCGGCACCGCGAGCCCCGACTCGGGGCCGAGGAACGCCTGGTCCTGGATGCCGACGTCATAGACCCCTTCGACGGTCACGTCACCCGGCGTGTCCGGGTCGCCGTGGCGGATCACGATGTGCCGTACGACGTTCGCCCTCGGGTCGTCGCGGTAGCCGTGGCCCATCGTAGGGCGGTCCGGGTGCAGCGGCTCCATCTCGGTCGCGCGCTCCATGTCCGCAACCGGCTCGAGCTCCACGTACTCGACGACGATCGCGGCCGCAGCCCGCCGCGCCTGCTCCGGATGCTCGGCCGCGACGACCGCGACCGGCTCGCCGTGGTAGCGCGCACGGTCGATCGCCAGCACCGGTTGATCGGGGAACTCCAGCCCATACGTCGTCCGGCCAGGCACGTCGGCGTGTGTGAGCACCGCGTGCACCCCCGGCAGCGCGAGTGCCGGGCCGACGTCGATCGAGATGATGCGGGCATGCGCATGCGGGCTCCGCAGCGTGTGGCCCCAGAGCATCCCGGCCGCCTGCAGGTCGGACGAGTAGGCAAACTCGCCCTTCACCTTTGGCGGCGCATCAGCTCGCGCGACGGACTCGCCGATCCGGCCGACGACGAGAGGTGTCTCGGTCTGCGTCACTGTTGGCACACTTTCGGCCCGAAGACGTTTCCCATATTGGCAACGGAGCTGGCTATACTCGCAGTGGGTGGTGGGTTGGGGTGCCCCGAGTCGCTCGCACCGCAGGACATGTCCACCGTGGTCACGTCGCAGCGTCCCGGACGGCGTCGAAGATCTTCGCGTAACCGGTGCAGCGGCACAGGTTGCCCGACAGGGCCTCTCTGACCTCGTCGTCGGTCGGTGACGGATGCTCGTCGAGCAGCGCGACCGCGGCGACGACGAGGCCGGGCGTGCAGAAGCCGCACTGCACCGCGCCAGCGCTCACGAACGCCTCCTGCACGGGGTGCAGGCCGCCATCGCCGGCCAGCCCTTCGACCGTCGTCACCTCGTGACCCTCCGCCTGCGCGGCCAGCACGAGACACGAGCACACGAGCGCGCCGTCGAGCAGCACCGAGCACGAGCCGCACTCACCCTGCTCGCATGCGTTCTTCGAGCCCGGAAGACCGAGGCGCTCCCGCAGGGCGTACAGCAGGCTCTCGCCACCCCAGGCGTCCGTCTCGTGGCGCTCCCCGTTGACCGTCAACTCGAGCCTCAAGCGGTGCACCTCGCAAGTGCGCGCCTGGCAAGCACAGCGAGCGCGTGGCGCCGGTACGCCGCCGTGCCGCGCACGTCGTCGATCGGGCTACAGGCGGCGGCCACCGCCTCCGGGAGCGACGCCGCATCGGCGAGCGGCACCGTCACGCCGCGCGCGGTGGGCGCAGCCGACCCGAACGCAGCCCGCACCTCGCCGCGTTCCGCGTCGACGACGACGGCCAGCGAGCAGACGGCGATCACCATCGCGTTCCGCGGGCCCACCTTCATGAAGGTCTGCGGTTGGCCGCAGGGCTGCAACCTGACTCCCGTGACGAGCTCGTCGTCTGCCAGCGCGCTTCTCTTCACACCCACGAGAAACTCGTGCAACGGCATCGTCGCGTGCACCGCGCACGCTTGCGATCTCGACTGCGGCCGACTCGACGAGCAGCGGCGGCAGCGCATCACCGGCCGGAGAGGCCGTGCCGAGGTTCCCGCCGATGGTGCCGCGGTTGCGGATCTGCGGCGAGCCGACCGTGCGTGACGCCTCGGCGAGGGCCGGGACCAGCGCTGCGAGCTCCCGCGCATCGCCTCCGTGTACGTGAGGCCCGCCCCGAGCACGATCGAGCCGTTGTCACGGCGCCAGCCACGCAGCTCCGCGACCTCGTTCAGGTTGATCAGCGCCGCCGGCCGCGAGCGGTCGAAGTTGAGCTCGACCAGCACGTCCGTCCCGCCCTGCACGAGCCGCGCCTCCGGCAGCTCCGCCTTGAGCCGCAACGCCTCGTCGAGCGACCGCGGCGTGCGACGTCCACGCTATCGCTCCTCACGCACGTACGGGGATGCCGAGCGCTGGCCGGCGCGCCGAGCCGGCGCTTCGCCGAGCCCGGACGAGACGAGCACGAGGACGACGATCGTCATCACGTACGGCAGCGCCCTCCCTCACGAAGCGGGAATCGGGTACCTCCGACTTCAGCTGCAGCGCCTTCTCGAGCGAGCGGGGGGTGAGCACGTCCACCGCTAGCGCTCCTCCCGAACAAAGGGCTGCCCCAGGGCGGCGGGGCGGCGAGCGCGCGTTCTCCAAACGCGAACATTTCCGGATGACCAGCGCCGCGTCATCCGTCCAGAGGCACGAGCTCGAAGCGGTCGACGTCCACCAGGCCGCGGTCCGTGATCTTCAGGTGCGGGATCACCGACAGCGCGAGGAACGAGAGCGTCAGGAACGGAGTCGCGCCGGACCACCCGAGTTTCCCTGCCGCCTCGTTACAGGCGCGACTCTGCTCGATCACATCACCGAGCGAGGCGTCGGAGAGCAGTCCCGCAACGGGGAGCGGGCACTCGGCGAGGACCGCGCCCCCGCCGACCGCGACGATGCCTCCGCCTAGCTCGGCGAGGCGTGAGACCGCGAATGCCATCTCGTCGTCGCTCATCCCCACCACGACGAGGTTGTGCGCGTCGTGAGCCACGGTCGACGCGAGCGCACCATGTCGCAGGCCGGAGCCTCGGACGAACCCGAGGCCGATGCGTCCCGTGGCCAAATGCCGCTCGACCACGGCGATCTTGGCCAGGTCGCGCTCGGCGTCCGCAACCGCGTGGCCTTCCACCACGACCGGCTCGCAGATATGAGCCTCGGTGACCACCTGATCCTCGACGAGCCCGATCGCCCGGATCTCGGCACCCGTCGACGGGATCGAGAAGTCCGGCTGCGCGACAGGCTTGACGCGCACCGTCTGCCGCACCCACTCCGGTGTCTCCGCCCTCGGTGGGTCACTCAGCGGCTCGCCGCGCTTGAGGACGACGTCGGGCACGAAGCTTTCGAGGTCTGGGAGAAGCAGCAGGTCGGCCTGGTGGCTCGGCGCGATCGCCCCGAGCCGGCGGAGCCCGTGCCACTGCGCAGGATGCAACGACGCCATGAGCAGCGCATCCTCCGCTGCGATCCCGAAGGCGACTGCCTCACGCACCATCCCGTTGACGTGACCGGCGTCCGCGATGTCGTCCGGGTCGCGGTCGTCGGTGCAGAACGCGATCCGACCGGGCCCGAGCTCCTGCACGAGCGGAAGGAGCGCGAGCAGGTTCCGGGCCATGGACGCCTCGCGGATGAGCAGCCACATGCCCGCCCGGAGCCGCTCGCGTCCTTCCTCCACGGTGAGTGCCTCGTGATCGGACGCGATCCCTGCGGCGGCGTATGCCTGCAACGGCTTCCCGAGCACCCCAGGCGCGTGACCGTCCACGTGCTCGGCACCCTCGAGGGCGAGCTTCTCCAGCTCGCCCCGTGCACCGGCGATCACGCCCGGGTAGTTCATCATCTCCGCGAGGCCGAGCACCCGCTTGCGACGCATGAGGGATTCGAGGTCGCCGCTCGTCAGCGGCCTCCGGGGTGACTCGAACGGCGACGCAGGGACGCACGACGGCGCCATGAAGAACATCTCGAGCTGAAGCGCGGCCGACGCGTCGAGCAGCCAGTGGACACCATCGACGCCGAGCACGTTCGCGATCTCGTGCGGGTCGGCCACCACGGCCGTCGTGCCGAGCGGGAGGACGAGCCGTG
Organism: uncultured Actinomycetes bacterium; assembly: GCA_963724995.1. GTDB lineage: Bacteria > Actinomycetota > Thermoleophilia > Gaiellales > Gaiellaceae > Gaiella. The sequence continues at coordinate 429,375 of CAVRXC010000006.1, read as the reverse complement.
CAAAGGCGTCGGGGAGGAGCTTCGTCGACTCGAGGTGCATGTGCGCGTCGATAAAGCCGGGGACGACGTACCTGCCGTCGGCCTCGACGACCCGGTCCCCGTCGTAGCTTCCGAGGCCCGCGATCACCCCATCTGCGACAGCCACGTCGGCGTCGAGCCACTCGCGCGTGAACACCGAGAACACCCGCCCGCCGCGCACGACCAGATCCGCGGGAGCGTCGCCGCGGGCGACGGCGATGCGGCGCTCGAGCCCCGTCATGGCGCCAGCCTAGTCGACCCGTGAACGGACATCGACGCCCCTCCACGCTAACGTCCGCGGCGCCAGATGAGACGTCCCGCGTCAACAGCGGCGCCCATGCGCGTTCCAGGAGCCGACGCCGGCGAGGGGCGCGCATGAGCGAGCTTCCTCTCGGCCTCACGTACGACGACGTGCTTCTCGTCCCGCGCCGCTCGCGGGTTCGCTCACGCCGCGAGGTGTCGACCCGCACGCGGTTCACACCTGCGATCGAGCTCGCGATCCCGGTCGTGTCGGCCAACATGGACACGGTCACGACGGCGCCGATGGCCATCGCCATGGCGCAGCTCGGCGGCATCGGGGTGCTGCATCGCTTTCTCTCGATCGAGGAGGAGGCCGCCGACGCTCGGCGTGTGAAGCGGTACTTGACGCACGTCGTCACCGAGCCGTACACGATTCCACCGGGCGCGACGCTCGCGCACGCCCGGGCGGAGGCGGCCCGTCTCGATGTGACCGGCTTTCTCGTCGTCGACCAGGAGCGCGCGCTGCTCGGTGTCCTGACGGCGCGCGACCTCGCCGCAGGGGAGCTCGGAGACTCCGTCGAGCAGCTGATGACGCCACGTGAGCGCCTCGTCACGGCGGACGCAGGCATCGGCCTGGACGAAGCTCGGAGGCTCCTGCACGCCAACCGGGTCGAGAAGCTCCCGCTCGTCGACCAGGACGACCGCGTCGCCGGTCTCGTCACTCTTCGCGATCTCGCCTCGGTCGAGCGCTACCCACACGCCACCCGCGACGACAACGGACGTCTGCGCGTTGCGGCGGCCGTCGGTGTGCGTGGGGACTATCTCGAGCGGGCGCAGGAGCTCGTCCACGCCGAGGTCGACGCGCTCGTGCTCGACATCGCGCACGGGCACGCCGACGCCGCGCTCGAGGCGGTGCAGGAGCTGAAGGGCTCCTTCCCCGACGTGGAGGTCGTGGCCGGGAACGTCGCGACAGCCGCAGGTCTCACGGATCTCGTCGCAGCAGGAGCGGATGCCGTGAAGGTCGGCATCGGGCCGGGCTACGCGTGCACGACGCGACTCGTGGCCGGAGTGGGCGTGCCGCAGCTGACCGCAGTGCTGGACTGCGCCGAGTCGGCGCGCTCGACGGGCGCACCGCTGATCGCCGACGGTGGCATCCGGCGGCCGGGCGACGTGGCCAAGGCGGTCGCCGCCGGCGCGAGCAGTGTCATGGTCGGAAGCCTCTTCGCCGGGCGGACGGAGAGCCCCGGCGACGTCGTCACGGCGCCGCGGCCAGATGTTCAAGGTCTACCGCGGCATGGCGTCGCGCTCGGCCGCCGAGGCACGCCTCGCGGTCGAGAGCCCCGATGACGCGCTCGACCAGTACGTCGCCGAGGGCGAGGAGATGGAGTTCCCGTTGCGTGGGCCGGTGGCGGAGGTCATCGACGACCTCGTCGGTGGGCTGCGCAGCGGCATGAGCTACGTCGACGCGTGCGACGATCGACGAGTTCTGGGAGAAGGCGTCGTTCGTGCGCCAGACCGAGGCCGGCGAGCGGGAGTCGCACCCGGGCCAGCAGTGACGACCCTGTACGCAAACGCCTGGGTCGTGACGATGGACGACGCCGGCACCGAGCACGACGTGGGCTGGATCCACGTCGACCAGACGGTCATCGCCTCCGTCGGAAGCGGGCCAGAGCCGGCGGCCGACCGTCGTTTCGACCTCTCCGGAGCGGTCGTCACGCCCGGGCTCGTCAACACGCACCACCACCTGTACCAGACCCTCACCCGGGCGCGCGCGCAGCAGGCCGACCTGTTCACCTGGCTGCGCGAGCTCTACCCGGTGTGGGCGGGGATCGACGCGGAGTCGGAGTACGCCGCGGCGCGCACGGGCCTCGCCGAGCTGGCCCTGTCGGGCTGCTCGACCGTGTTCGACCATCACTACGTCTTTCCGCGCGGCCGCACCGGTCTCGTCGAGGCGGAGGTACAGGCAGCCCGAGAGCTCGGGGTGCGCATCGTCGCCTCGCGCGGCTCGATGGATCTCGGCGTCTCCGACGGCGGCCTGCCGCCCGACGAGCTGGTCGAGGAGCTCGACGCCGTCCTCGCGGACACCGAGCGGCTGGCGAACGAGCTGCACGAGCCTGGACCCGGTGCCCGCGTCCAGATCGCGGTGGCACCGTGCTCTCCGTTCTCGGTCACGGGACGCCTGATGGAGGAATCGGCGTCGCTCGCACGCCGTCTCGGGCTGCCGCTGCACACGCACCTCGCCGAGACCGTCGAGGAGGACGCGTACTGCCGCGAGCTGTACGGCTGCGCCCCGGTCGAGTACCTCGAGCGCCTCGGCTGGCTCGCCGACGACGTCTGGTGCGCACATTGCGTGCACCTCTCGGCGGACGACATCGCGCGGTTCGGCGAGACCGGCACCGGGGTGGCGCATTGCCCCACCTCGAACCTGCGCCTCGGCGCCGGCGTGGCGCCGGTGCGTGACCTGACGAACGCCGGTGTGCGCGTCGGGCTCGGCGTCGACGGGTCGGCGTCGAACGAGCGCAGCGACCTGTTCCTCGAGGTGAAGCAGGCCCTGCTCGTCGCGCGCGGCCGTGATGGCGGGGAGGCGATGACGGTGCGTGACGCGTTGCGGCTCGGCACGCGCGGCGGCGCAGCAGTCCTCGGACGCGACGACATCGGGTCGCTCGAGCCCGGCAAGCAGGCCGACCTCGCGGTCTGGCGCACCGACGGGCTCGAGCTCGGCGGCGCGAGCGACCCGGTGGCCGGGCTCGTCCTCTCCGGGCCGCACCGTGTCGACAGGCTCGTCGTGGGTGGCGACGACGTGGTGCGCGACGGGGCGCTCGTGCGAGCCGACGAGACCGAGATCGCTCGCGCTCACCGCGTCCAGGCGAGAAGATTCGCCGCATGAGCGCTTCGCTCTCCACCCATGTGCTGGACACCGCCACGGGACGGCCGGCCTCGGGCGTCAGGGTCGAGCTCTGGCGCGACGGCGACGCTCGTCGCGTCGGGGAGACACGGACGCCGACGGGCGAATCAGCGAGCTGGCCGACCGAGCTCGAGCCCGGCGCAGGCCGAGATCGTGTTCCATCCACCGTCGCGCCTTCTTCCGTCGGGTGGCCCTCGAGATCGTGCTCGAGGACGGGCACCATCACGTGCCGCTCCTCGTGTCTCCCTACGGATGCGCGAGCTACCGCGGCAGCTGACGGCGGAGGAGCTGGCGCAGCTCTTCGAAGGGCGCACGCGCTTCGTCGAGCGGCTCGCCGGTCGAGCCCGACCCGTTGACCCGCGCCCGCACGCTCGTCCACGAGCTCTCGGACGAGGAGAAGCGAGAGGTCCTCGACGCCCATCCGGCGATCGGGCAGCGAACGGGACTGTCCGCCAGGTCGGCCGCGGAGCAGGGCGCGGACGCCGATCCGGTCGTGCTCGCCGAGCTCGCTCGGCTCAACGCCGACTACGAGGCGCGCCACGGCTTCCGTTTCGTCGTGTTCGTGAACCGCCGGCCGAAGGCGGAGATCCTCGAGGTGCTGCGAGGGCCGGATCGGGCGTCCCACCGCTGCGGAGCTCGAGACCGCCCTCGACGAGCTCGTGTCCATCGCCGAAGACCGCTGGAGGCGTGGGTGAGCACGGTGTCGCTCCCGCTGGCGCTCGACCCGTACGTGCGCGACTGGCTCGACCTGCTGCTCCGCTGGCTGCACGTGATCGCGGCGATCGCCTGGATCGGGACGTCCTTCTACTTCGTCCTGCTCGACCAGTCGCTCCGCGCGCCGAAGGATCCCGAGGACGCGGCGGACGGGGTCGCTGGGCGAGCTGTGGGAGGTGCACGGAGGCGGCTTCTACAAGGTGCAGAAGTACCGCGTCGCTCCGCGGGTGCTGCCCGATCACCTGGCCTGGTTCAAGTGGGAGGCGTACGCGACCTGGCTGTCCGGCTTCGGCCTGATGGTCGTCCTCTACTACCTGGAGGCGAAGGCCACCCTGATCGACCCGCGCGTGGTGGACTTCGAGCCGTGGCAGGCGGTGGCGATCAGCGTCGCCCTGCTCGTCGCCGCCTGGGTCGTCTACGACGTGCTCTGCCGCGCGCTCGAAGGGCACGACCTCGCCCTCGGCGCGGCGATCCTCGCGCTCACCGCGCTCGCAGCCTGGGGGGCGAGCGAGCTGTTCGCGCCGCGGGCGGCCTGGCTTCAGGTGGGAGCAATGCTCGGCACCGTGATGGCCGCGAACGTGCTGTTCGTGATCATCCCCGCCCACTGGGAGCTGATCCGCGCAAAGCAGGCAGGCCGTGAACCAGATCCGCGCGCGGGCCTCCGCGGCAAGCAGCGCTCGGTGCACAACAACTACCTGACCCTCCCCGTGGTGCTGACGATGCTCGCCGGGCACTTCGCGTTCCTCGTCGGACGTGAGCGAGCGTGGCTGATCCTGGTGGCGCTGATGGTGCTGGGCGCGACGGCGCGCCTCTTCTACAACCTCCGCCACGGTGGCCGGACGATCTGGGCCATCCCGATCGCAGCGGCAGTGGCCGTCGTCGGGCTCGCGGTCGTGCTCGAGCCGGACGAGACCGGAGACGGCTCCGCTCCATCGCAGACGCAGGTCGAGCAGGGAAGGGCGGTGTTCGCCTCGACCGGGTGCGGCTCGTGCCACACGCTCGCGGACGCCGGCGCGTCGGCCACGGTCGGCCCCAGCCTCGACGGCTTGCGGCCCTCGGCCGAGCGCGTCGAGTCGACCGTGCGCAGCGGTCGGGGAGCCATGCCGTCGTTCGCGACCACCCTCGACGACGAGGAGATCGCTGCCGTGGCCGCCTACGTCTCTGCGGTCGCGGGCTAGGCCCGGCGTCGCCGCGCAGCCTGCCGACGAGGTCCCGGTCTCGTCCACCTTCCCCTCGGCCCCAGTCGCCGCCATCCAGGCCGCGGGAGACGGTGCGCCTCGTCTTCCCCGGTGAGAACCCCATCTCGGTTCGCGCCGGGCGCCGCCCGATGCGGTGACATCTCGTAGCGCTCCTGAAGCCGGTCCCTCGCGCACCTACGAACGCTCGAAGAGCGCGGCCTGGCCCTGACCGACGCCGACGCACAGCGTCGCGAGCCCGTACCGCCCACCGCGCCGGCGCAGCTCGTGCAGGAGCGAGACCACCAGACGAGCACCGCTCATGCCGAGCGGATGGCCGAGCGCGATGGCGCCGCCGTTGACGTTGACACGCTCGAGGTCGAGACCGAGCTCGCGGCACACGGCGACGCTCTGCGAGGCGAACGCCTCGTTGAGCTCCACGAGATCGAGCTCGTCGACCGCGACACCGGCGCGCCCGAGAAGACGTCGCACGGCGGGCACGGGCCCGATCCCCATCACGCGGGGGTCGACACCCGCCACCGCCGAGCCAACGAAGGCGCCCAGCGGCTCCACACCGAGTGCTCGTGCACGATCCTCGCTCGCGACCACCACCGCAGCGGCGCCGTCGTTGATGCCGCTCGCGTTCCCTGCGGTGACCGTGCCGCCGTCACGGAACGCCGGCTGCAACCCGGCCAGCGCCTCCGCCGTCGTCTCGGGGCGTGGATGCTCGTCGCGGGTGACCTCCCCGACGGGGACGAGCTCGTCGTCGAAGCGTCCCGCCTCCGCCGCTGCGGCCCAGCGCTGCTGAGAGCGCAGCGCGAACGCGTCCTGCTCCTCGCGCGTCACGCTCCAGCGCTCAGCCACGTTCTCACCCGTCTCACCCATCGTCTCGAGCGGGAACAACGCCTCGAGCCGCGGGTTGGGGAACCGCCAGCCGAGCGTCGTGTCCCAGAGGGTGCGGTCGCCGCGCGGGTAGGCACGCTCGGGCTTCGGCGTCACGAGCGGAGCGCGGGTCATCGACTCGACTCCGCCGGCGACGACGACGTCCGCATCGCCCGCGATCACCGCGTGGCACGCGGACACCACCGCGGCGAGCCCGGACGCGCAGAGCCGATTGACCGTCACGCCTGCGACCGTCTGAGGCAGGCCGGCCAGGAGGACGGCCATGCGGGCCACGTTTCGGTTGTCCTCGCCCGCCTGGTTGGCGCAGCCCACGAAAGCGTCCTCGATCTCCGCCGGATCGACGCCCGCCCGCTCGACCGCTGCTGCGATCGCGAGCCCGGCGAGATCGTCGGGCCGGATGCCGGCCAGCGCTCCGCCGTAGCGTCCGATCGGCGTCCGAACGCCTGCCAGCACGACCGCGCGCCTCACGGCTGCGTGCTGCGGCGCGGCCGCGGCACCAGCTCACCGCCGCAGTTCGGGCACACGCCACCGTGCTCGCCGGCGCACAGCGTGCAGAAGGTGCATTCCCAGCTGCAGATTCGCGCGCGGAGGTCGTCGGGCGGCAGGTCGACGCCGCACTGCTCACACGCGTTTCGCATCTCGAGCGGCATTGCCGAGACCGTAGCCGCTGGAGACCGAGGGTGGAAACAGAGCGGCGCGGCCGCGAAGCGGACGCCTTCAGGGTGTTCGCGCGCCCCGGATCCGCGCGAGCGGATTCGCGGCTTGCGCAGCTATTCGACGAAGTCGAGGTGGATCGGATCTGGGAACGCGCCGATGCTGGAGCCGCGCCGCAGAAGCTCGGCCACTGCGCTGCGGCCCTCGTCGCCGTAGTCCTGGGTGAGGTCGTTGACGTACATCGAGACGAATCGATCGGCGACGGCAGCGTCGATGCCCCGTCCGAACTGCAGCGCGTACTCGAGCGCCTCCGCCCGGTGGTCGAGGCCCGCCTGGATCGACTCGCGAAGCACATCGGACAGCTCGGCGAGCCGCCCCACGTCCCGTCGCACGACGTTCACACCGAGAGGTAACGGCAGGCCGGTCTCGAGCAGCCACCACTCGCCGAGGTCGAGCACCTTGACGAGGCCGAGCTCGGCGAACGTGAGCTGCCCCTCGTGGATCAGCAGCCCAACCTCCGCCCGACCGTCTGCCACCTCGCCGGGGATCTCCTCGAACGGGAGCTCCCGGTAGGCGAACTCCCCGAGGACGAGACGAAGCGTGAGAAAGGCGGTCGTCAGCGCGCCCGGCACCACGACCTCGAGCGTGCGGAGGGTTTCCAGGTCGATGGGCTCGCGTGCGACGACGATCGGCCCGTACCCGGCGCCGATGCTCGCCCCATGCGTGAGCAGGGCGTAGTCCTCCTGCACGAACGGGTAGGCGGCGAGCGAGATCGCCGTCACCTCGAGCCGCCCCGCGCGCGCCCACTGGTTGAGCGTCTGGATGTCCGCGAGCACCTGCTCGAACCGAAACCCGCGACGATCGACGAGGTCAGTCGTCAACGCCCAGTACATGAAGGCGTCGTCCGGATCGGGGCTGTGGCCGACACGGATCTCCACGAGGCGCGGACGCTAGCACCGTCGGATCGTCCGGGTTCGCGCTAGCGACCGAAGAACCAGCGCTCGAGGACGGGTATCACCTCCTTGCGCGTGAACGGCTTCACGTCGGCCTCACGCCCGTCACGCTCGAGCACCGTGAGGTCGTCCTCCAGCGCCTCGTTGGCGTGCAGGAGAGCCTCCTCGAGCTCATACCCCTCGAAGACGACGTCTTCGGGGCGGGGGTCGTCGGTGGGGCGGAGCTGAGGGTTGACCGTCCGGCCGACCACCCACACCGCGCCCGGCCGCCGCTCGATCCAGAAGACGACGCGCTCGTCCTCCCCCGCGTCGTCCGTGCCGACGACCGTGCGTTCGGCGAACCGCCCATCGCGCGACCTGCGCTTCACACCCTGAGGATAGAATCCCGACGCCGTGGCGCTCAAGGACATGTTCTCGTTCCTCTTCGCGCGCTCGTCGGCAGAGGAGCGTGTCGCGCAGTACGTGATCCGCGAGCACGACCGCGGACGGCCACTCGCCGAGATCCTCGAGGACAAGTACGTCATCAACCGGTTGCAGACGCCACAGCAACGCGCGCGTCTCCTCGACCGGCCCGAGGTCGTCAAGGCGGTGGGCTCGGACATCGCCGAAGCCGCGAAAGCCTCCATCACCGAGCCCTGAGTCGATGGCGCAGCGCACGTGCGCGATCGCGTCGGAGCCGGGAAGCCCGGCCCCGCGAGCTCCGTCTGGTGTTCGGGCATCCATCGTCGTAGAGTTGCTTCCGGGTTCGTCGAGGAGGGTCGGATGAGAAGCCGAGTGCCTCATCTGTTGCTAGCTGCCCTTGCTTTGGGTGGCGTGCTCCAGACGATCGGAGTGGACCGGAAGGCGCTCGGATCGACGCGGGTCACTCAGGAGGGCGGCATCTTCCGGGTGAGCCTCAATGCGGCTTCCGGGATCGACTACCTGGACCCCGCACTTGCTTCGAGCCCACCCGGCTGGGCACTGCTCGACACGACGTGTGCGCGGCTCCTCGCATATCCGGACAAAGCACCGCCGGCCGGATTCCGGCTCGAGCCGGAGGTCGCCGTCGGCTTTCCCGCCGTCACGAGCGACGGCAAGACGTACACCTTCACGCTCCGAAGCGGATTCCGATTCAGCGACGGGTCTCCGGTCCGGGCCAGCGCGTTCGCGCGTGCCATCAACCGCACGCTCGCGCCGGAGATGCAATCGCCCGGGGTTCAGTACATGCGCGACATCGTCGGCGCGGGGCGGGTGCTGGCGGGGAAAGCCACCAACGCCTCCGGCGTCGTCGCACGCGGCAACACTCTGATCGTGCGGCTGACGCGTCCTGCCCCCGACTTCCCACACCGGACGGCGTCGACCTTCTTCTGCGCCGTGCCACCGGCCCTGCCGATCGATCCGGAGGGGGCCGGAGCGATTCCCGCCGCTGGCCCGTATCACGTCGTCGAGTACCGCCGCGGCGAGCAGGTCGTGCTGCGGCGGAACCCGCACTACGGCGGTCGCCGCCCGCACCACGTGGACGGATTCGACGTCGATCTCCGCGCCTCATCGCCACAGGAGGTGCTGCAGCGCGTCGATCGAGGCGAGGCCGATTGGGGCCACACATTGGCGGGCATCTACTTCGACCCGGCTCTCTCGCTCACCGCGAAGTATGGGATCAACCGCACGCAGTTGTTCCTGAGGCCAGGACTCACCCTGCGGATGCTCGCCTTCAACTCGTCGCGCCCTCTTTTCGAGGAGAACCCGAGCCTTCGCCGGGCCGTCAACTTTGCCCTCAATCGCCGGGCGATCGTCAACGTCGCCGGACCGAACGTGAGCCGCCCGAGCGACCAGTATCTCCCGTCGATCCTGCCCGGGTTCAAGGATGCGGAGGTCTACCCGCTCGAACGCTCCAACCTGCAGCGAGCGAAGGCGCTCGCGAACGGAAACCTGCGCGGGGGGACAGCTGTCCTGTATGTCAACAGCACCCCATTGCCGATGGCCATAGGTCAGCTGATCAAGAAGCAGCTTGGGCAGATCGGGCTCGAGGTGGAGATTCGTGGCATACCGATCCACAGCGCCTCTGCGGCGTACTTCAAGAAGCTGGCGACGGGGGGCGAGCCCTGGGACCTCGCTTTCGGGCTCTGGACCCCGAGCTACGTCGATCCATTCGCGTACATCAACCTCCTCTTCGAAGGACGTTTCGTCGGAGGAACGAACTTCGCGCGCTTTTCCTCGAGGTACGACGGAGCGATGCGCAACGCTGCCCGGCTACCGCAGGGAATCGGCAGGAGCGCGGCCTACGCAACGCTCGATGCCCGACTCGCACGCGAGTCGGCACCCGGCGCGGCGATCGATTTCCTCAACGAGCCGACTCTGGTCTCGAAGCGCGTCGGATGCATCGTGCTCAGGCCAGCGCTCGATCTGACGGCCGTCTGTCTCAAGTAGCTACGGGCTCCTGGACGGCGACCCAGACAAGGCCGCCGCTGACGAGGATCCCTGAGGGGGAGTTCCCGATCTCTATCGTCGCCACCACTTCGGCCGACTTCGGATCGATTCGGGTGACCGTCCCCGCGGTGGCGTTTGCGACCCACACAGCTCCGGACCCGCTCGCGATGGCCGACGGGCCCTCTCCGACCGTGACCTGGAGAGTTGCGCCGGAGTCCGGGTCGATGCGCGTAACGAGGTCGGCGTCGGCATTCGCGACCCAGATGGCGGCGTCCGCGTACGCGATGCCCGCCGGTCCCGCGGCGACGTTGAAGGTCTTGACCGCGCCTTGCCGGAACGTCTCGGCGCGAAACCGCTGCACCGTTGCCTCACCCGAGTTCGTCACCCAAACGTCACCGGCGGCAACGACGAGCCCGGCCGGCTGTGAGCCGGCGACGGTCTCACCCAGGAGCCGCGCGGAGCCGTCGAGACGGGCGAGGGTCGAGTCGCCGAACACGGCCCACACCGAGCCCTCGCCGAGGGCGACGCTCCCGTTCGGCGAGCCGAAGGCCGTGCCGGCCACGGACACGGACCGTGTCAGCTGGCCGAACTGAGGGTCGACCTGTGAGACCTCGCCACGCAGCCCATGGGCCACCCAGACGGCACCGAGGCCGACGGCAAGCCCGGTCGGCGTCCGGTTCTCCAGGGAGATTGTCGCAGCGGCAGAGAGTTGCGCCGGATCGATCCTCGTCAGCGTCCGATCCTCGAGGTTGCCGACCCATACCGAGCCCGCGCCCGCGGCGAGGGGGCCCGGACGGATCCCCACGGGGATCTCGGCGACGATCCTGTTGGTCTGCGGATCGATGAGCCCGACGTGGTTCGGCTGAATCGCGCTCAGACCTCCGCCCGAGCCACCCCCGAGCACGAGAGCCGTCGCGAGCCCCGCGAGACCGAGCAACGCCACCAGCCCGGCGAGCTGCCAGCGTCTACGCCGCAGGAACGGCCGTGCCATCGGTTCGCCCGCCGCCTCGGCGAGATCGGCGTCACCCCGAAGAGGCGGGAAGGACGCAGGCAGCCCCTCCGCTACGGCCTGATAGAGCCTGACGGGTCGGTCGAGATCCTTGAGACGCTGCTCGCCGATGTCCCGGAGGGTGACGCGCAGGTCCTCCTCCTCGTCCTCGAGCAGCGTCTGGGTCGCATGCGAGACGAGGATCTGGCCGCCGTGCCCGGCAGCACCGATGCGTGCCGCGCGATGGACCGCCAAGCCTGTGTAGCGGCCGTCGCCCGCCACCGCCTGCCCTGTGTGAAGGCCCATGCGGACCCTGATCTCGACTCCCTCGGGCCACGAGTGAGACAGGAGCGCGTGCTGACCTTCGACAGCCGCCAGCACAGCATCGCGCGCGCTCGCGAACGCGACGAAGAACGAGTCGCCCTGCGTGTCCACTTCATAGCCGTGATGCGACTCGAAGGCGGCGCGCAGCAGGCGCTGATGATCCCTGAGCACCTCTCCGTAACGGTCACGGAGCTGCTTCACCAGTCGTGTCGAACCCTCGATGTCGGTGAACAGGAACGTGACCGCGCCGGTCGGGGCCTCTGTCATGGCCTGCAAGCGTGACACCCGCCTGAACCGAATGCCAGTTCACGCATTCGGCGGGCCACATGCGCCGGGCCCGGCCCGGAGTGCGCGCACGCGGGGGAGCTAGAGCTCTCGACCGACGCCGCGCTCGCGGGCGCGCCTCACCACCTCGTGCGCCATCGCAACGTCCCAGGCGGCGATCCCGTTCGACTTGAACACGATGATGTCGGCGTCGGACTGACGGCCGGGCACTTCGCCCGCGACGACCTCCTGCAGCTCGTGGACCTCCAGCCAGTCCAGCTGCCCGGCCGCGACCGGGTCGATCAGGTCGCCGGATTCGAGCTTCGCATCCTCGATCGAGTCACAGCAGATGAACGACGCACGCTCGATCACCAGCGCGTCGAGCTCGCGTGCACCGGGATCGTTGGCACCGATCGCGCAGACGAGCGCACCGTCACGAAGCCAGTCGCCGCGGAGCACCGGGTCCTTGGATGTCGTCGCGGTGACGATCACGTCGCAGCCGGCCACGTCCTGCGGGCCTGCCGCCGGCTCGGCGTGTTGGCGCCGGCAGAACGCGGCCAATCGCCCGGGTGTACGGCACCAGACGCGGGCGTGCTCGATCGTGGGCACGGCGGCCCGGATGGCAGCGAGTTGCGACTCCGCTTGCCAACCGCAGCCGATCAGCCCGACGCTCGACGCCCCCGGGCGGGCGAGGTGTGACGCAGCGACCGCACTCGCCGCTCCCGTGCGGAGCTGGCCGAGCTTGTCGGCTTCGATCACCGCTTGCAGCGTCCCGTCCTCGAGGCCGAAGAGGCAGACGACGAAAGCGAGCTTGCCGTCGACGAGGGTGTAGCTCTTCAACCCGGCGACCCCGAGCTCTCGGTCGACTGCAGCCATGACCGCGAAGTAGCCACCCTCGACCGCGAAGCGACGGCGTGGCATCACCTCGACGGAGCCCGCTGCCATGCGACGGAAGCAGGCGTCGATCACCGGCACGGCGTCGCCGGGCTCCGCGAGCGAGGTGACGTCGGCTTCCGAGAGAAAGAGCGCCACGGCGCGCAGTGTATGTTCGCCCGATGAGCCAATCTGGGCGCCCGCTGCTGCGGGTCGGTGTCTTCGTGAGCTCGCTCGAGCCGGCTGCCTGGGTGGCCTCGCTGGTCGACCGGATCGCGACTTCCGACTTTGCCGAGCTCGCCGTCGTCGTGCGCGCCGGCACCGGCGAGCCGGACGGGCACGCTGTTCCGGGCATCTACCACCGTCTCGATCGGCGTCTCTTCGCGATGGTCGAGGATGCGAGCGCCCCGGGCCGTCTGCCTGAGGGGACACCCACCGTCTCGCTCGAAGACGACGGCGCGGACGAGACGATCGGCGCTGCCGCACCCGCCGTGCTGCTCTGGCTGGCGTCGACGAGCCCGCCGCCCCGCCTGGACGGCGCTCCGGGGTGCGATGTGTGGTGGCTCGACCACGGCGGCGAGCCGCCGTTCCTTCGCGAGTTGAAAGCGGGCGCCTCGGTCGTCGAGACGCGGGTGCTCGCCCGCGCGGAGCTGCCCGGGGACATCCGTGTGCTCGGGAGCATCGTCACGTCCGCCGACTCGATCTCGCTCCGTCGCGTCAGCGACAGCGCCCTCTGGCAGGCCGTGGAGCTCGTGCTCACGTGCCTGCGGCGCCGCGCGCGCGGCGACCTCGAAGCGAATCCCTCACCCGGGGCTGACGACCTGCGCCCGATCGGCAGGGTCGCCGCCGCGGGGATCGTCACGCGCGTCGTGGGCCGAGCAGTCGGCAGGAGGGCGCGGTCGATCGTTTCGGACGAGCAGTGGGTGATCGCGCACAGGCGACGTACGCCGACGGACGTCGTCGACGGCGACATGAAGGGCTTCGCGGTGCTTCGGCCACCGGCAGGGCGCTCGTACGCCGACCCGTTCCTCGCCACTCACGACGGGCGGCGGTATGTCTTCTTCGAAGACTGGCCGCATGGCCGTCCGGCTTCGATCTCGAGCGTCGAAGTGATGTCCGACGGCACGCTCTCGGAGCCGCAGACGGAGCTGAGCCGCGACTACCACCTCTCGTATCCGTTCGTCTTCGAGGCCGGCGGCGAATGGTTCATGCTTCCCGAGACGTCCGCCAACCGGACGATCGAGCTCTACCGCGCGGTGGAGTTCCCCGGCCGCTGGGCGCTGGATCGTGTGCTGTGGGACGGCGTCCGCGCGGTCGACACCACGCCGTTCGAGCACGACGGACGTACCTGGATCTTCACGACCATCCGCACGGCCCGTGGCGGTGCCACGGAGACGATGTCCATCTTCTCGGCTGACTCGCTCACCTCCCCCTGGCACGAGCACCCCGCGAACCCGGTCGTCGCCGACGCACGCTCGGCGCGGCCCGGCGGTCGCGTGCACGCTCGGGACGGCCGCCTGCTCCGTCCGGCGCAGGACGGGTCCGTGCGCTACGGCTACGCGCTGGTGCTGAACGAGATCCTGGCGCTCACACCGGAGGCCTACCGCGAGGTCGCGGTGCGCCGCATCGAGCCGAGTTGGCTCCCCGGAGCGACCTGCACGCACCACTACGACACCGACGGCGAGCTCGAGGTCGTCGACGCCTGCGTCCGCGTATCGCGCCTGCGACGCGGCTAGCGAGCGGAAGGCGCTAGCCGGAGCCGAACTTCTTTGCGGCCCGCTTCTCGCTGCGACGCTCCTTGAGGGTTTTCTGCGGCTGCTTCTTCCCTTGCTTCTTGGGCTTCTCGGAGCCTTTCGCCATCACGACCTCCTCGATCACGCTTCGACCGGCGGACAACGAGCCATGCGCCCGGCATGAATCGAACATGCGACCTCTGCCTCCGCAGGGCAGCGCTCTATCCCCTGAGCTACGGGCGCGGGAAGGCGAAGTCTACCGGCTGACTTTGCCGCGCCTCGACGGCGGCCGTACACACGAAGCCCTAGACCGGCCGAGCCGCTCTGCCTGCCCAGTCGAGCACGGCGTCGGGGGCCACCTCGCGCCGGACATAGGCGAGCGCGACGATTCCGTGCTCGGGGTCGTGGGCGGCGCTGGTGACACGACCCACGACCTTGCTCCCGGCGGTCAGCTCGGCGTCGTAGCCGGGCAGCTCGTCGCCGTCGATCGCGAGCACACGCAGCCCTCTGTTCGCGCGACCGCGGTAGTGGAGCCGCGCCACCGGCTCCTGCCCCGGGTAGCAGCCCTTGGTGAAGCTGATCGCCCGATCCTCGAGCCCCGCTTCGGCCGGGAGTACGCGCTCGTCCAGCTCGGCCCCGAAGCGCGGCGTGCGTGCCAGGATGCGCAGCCGCTCGAGCTCGTCCCGGCTCACCGGTCGGGCGCCCGCGGGTGGTGGCGCGTCGAGCAACTCGACAGCAGGGACGCCGTAATCGCGGTTCGGCACGCCACCCGTGTCCTGCCCCAGGAGGAGGGTGGAGACGTGCTGCTCGAGCTCCACGGTGCACCTCGCCGCGAAGCGCGCACGCAGGAGCGCGGCGACCAGCGGCTCACCCAGGTCGGGCTCGGTGAGCAGCAGAAAGTCATCCTCTCCGCGGCGCAGCACCGTCATCGGCGCGATGATCCGCGCCTTCGCAGTGAGGAGCAGCGCCTCGCAGGACCCGCCCGGCTGGAGCTCCTCGACGGCGTTCGACACCATCCGCTCGAGGAATGGGGCGGCCTCCGGCCCGCGCACGGCGACGAATGCCCTGGGCCTCACGCCGACCTGTAACGTCGTTGCGACCATTCGAGACGAGAGTAGCGACCGTGTTCAGGAGCAAGGCCGAGAAGAAGGTGCTGGAGGCGGGATACGACCCCGCGCGCCTGCCACCTGGTCAGTACCTGACCGAGAAGTGGCCCGTGCTCCACGCGGGCGCGGTACCGGACTACCCGGCGGACCTCACGGGCTGGGACTTCCGCGTCTGGGGCGAGGTCGACAGCCCCATCACGCTCACCTGGGCGCAGCTCCGCGAGCTGCCGACCGTGAGCGTGACCCAGGACATCCACTGCGTGACCCGCTGGAGCCGGTTCGACGCGGTCTTCCAGGGGGTGCCGTGGTCGGCGATCCGTGAGCGCATCGGTCAGCGTCCGAGTGCGCATTACGCGATTGCCCACGCCGAGCAGGGTTTCACCGCCAACGTGCCGGCAACCGCGCTCGAGCTGGGCGGGGCGCTGCTCGCGACGCACGCCGACGGCGAGCCCCTGACGCCTGAGCACGGGTGGCCGCTCCGACTCGTGGTCCCTGGCCGCTACTTCTGGAAGAGCGCCAAGTGGCTGCGCGGCATCGAGCTCGCCACGAGCGACCAGCCGGGCTTCTGGGAGCGCTACGGGTACCACAACGACGCTGACCCCTGGCAGGAGCAGCGCTACGCGTTCTAGGTCTGCCACCGCACCGCGGCTCTCGCAGATGGAAGCGCGCAGAATCCCCCGAACGAGGGATGCACGGGAGCGCAGGGTGGTCGATGTCTAGGGCACCCACCCTCCCCCTAGCTTCATCCCACTGAAGCGGCCCTCCCCCAAGGGCCGCTTCGCTTTTCTGGCCGCGCAAGGTGTCCGCTTCGCGGCCGCGATCCACTTGTTCCACCCGCACTTTGAACCCGCTATCTGGTGAGAAATCAGCGCGGGAACAGCGAAGGGCCGGCTGGCGCCGGCCCTTCGCATGAAGCGTCAGCCCTGAGGCTGGTTACATCATCCCGCCCATGTCCGGCATGCCACCGGCGCCGACCGCCTGCTTCTCAGGCGCCTCGGCGACGATCGCCTCCGTGGTGAGGATGTTCTTCGCGATCGAGGCTGCGTTCTGCAGCGCCGAGCGCGTCACCATCGTCGGGTCGATGATCCCGGCCTTCACCAGGTCCTCGATCTCGCCGTCCTCGACGTTGAGACCGTGGCCCTTCTTGGCCGAGCGCACCTTGTCGACCACGACCGAGCCCTCGAGGCCCGCGTTGTAGGCGAGCTGCCGCAGTGGCTCCTCGAGCGCGCGCACGATGATCGATGCGCCCGTCTTCTCGTCACCCTCGAGGGTGGCGAGCATGGCCTTGACGACCTCCGCCGAGTTGAGGAGCGCGACGCCGCCGCCCGCCACGATGCCCTCCTCGAGGGCGGCGCGGGTGGCCTGCAGCGCGTCCTCGACGCGATGCTTCTTCTCCTTCATCTCGGTCTCGGTGGCTGCGCCGACCTTGACGACCGCCACGCCGCCGGACAGCTTCGCGAGGCGCTCCTGGAGCTTCTCGCGGTCGAAGTCGGAGTCGGTGTTCTCGACCTCCGCCTTCAGCTGCTTGATGCGGCCCTTGATCGCGTCGGAGTCGCCGGCTCCGTCGATGATGGTGGTCGTGTCCTTGTCGACGACGATCTTGCGGGCCTTGCCGAGCTGCGTGAGCTTCGTGTTCTCGAGCTTGAGACCCATCTCCTCGGTGATCACCTCGCCACCGGTGAGGATCGCAATGTCCTCGAGCATCCGCTTCCGGCGGTCACCGAAGCCCGGCGCCTTGACGGCGACGGCGGTGAACACCCCGCGGAGCTTGTTGACGACGATGGTGGCAAGCGCCTCGCCCTCGACGTCCTCGGCCACGATGACCAGCGGCCGGCCCGCCTGGATGACCTGCTCCAGCACGGGCAGGACGTCCTTGACGGCGCCGATCTTCTGGTTGGCGATGAGGACGTACGGGTCGTCGAGCTCGGCCTTCATCGTCTCGGCGTCGGTGATCATGTAGGGCGACAGGTAGCCCTTGTCGAACTGCATGCCTTCCGTGAACTCGAGCTCGAGGCCGAAGGTCTGGCCCTCCTCGACGTTCACGACGCCGTCCTTGCCGACCTTCTCGATCGCGTCGGCGATCACGTCGCCGATCTCGCGCTCGCGCGACGAGATGGTGGCGACGCGGGCGATGTCCTCCTTGCCCGCGACCTCGACCGACTGCTTCTTCAGGTCCTCGACGACCGCCTCGACCGACTTCTCGATGCCGCGCTTGAGACCCATGGGGTTGGCGCCCGCGGCGACGTTCTTGAGGCCCTCGCGGACGATCGCCTGCGCGAGCACGGTCGCCGTCGTGGTGCCGTCACCGGCGACGTCGTTCGTCGCCGTCGCGACCTCGCGCACGAGCTGCGCGCCCTGGTTCTCGAACACGTCCTCGAGCTCGATCTCGCGGGCGATCGTGACACCGTCGTTGGTGATCGTCGGCGCGCCGAACTTCTTGTCGAGGACGACGTAGCGGCCCTTGGGACCGAGCGTCACCTTGACCGCGTCGGCGAGCGTATTGACACCGCGCTCGAGCGCACGGCGTGCGTCCTCGTTGAACTTCAGCTCTTTGTGAGCCATCTCTAACCTCCTGAGCGAACGGGCTATGCGGCGGCGCCGGCGAGCTTGCGCTTGCCCTTGCCACCTGTGCTTACGACCTTGGCGAGGATGTCCGACTCGCGCAGGATCAGGACCTCGTCGACCCCGAGCTTGATCTCGGTGCCGCCGTACTTGGAGAAGATGACCTCGTCACCCTCGTCCACGTCCATCTTGATGTACTCCCCGTCCTCGTCACGCGGGCCGGGGCCCACCGCGAGCACCTTGCCACGCTGCGGCTTCTCCCTCGCGGTGTCGGGTAGCACGATGCCGCTCGCCGTGATCTCCTCCTCATCGAGGACTTCGACGATGACGCGGTCACCGAGGGGCTGCAGGTTCATACACAGGCCTCCTAGAGACGTGATTGCAATTGATCGTGTTCGGCACTCACTCCCCGAGAGTGCCGACAGCGGCACTGTATCAGACATATTCCGGGCAGCCAAGCAGCGCCTGGGGAAAAGGTTGAGTCGATGTGACTGAGATCTGGTAGAAGGGCCGCATGAAGCGAGAGCTGTCGGCGGGAGGCGTCCTGGTGCGCCGGATGCGAGGCCGGTGCTTCGTGGCGGCGGTGCAGCCGCAGGGCAAGCCAGCAGGGCATCTGGGCCCTGCCCAAGGGCTTGATCGATCCCGGTGAGACACCGGCGGAGACCGCGGTGCGCGAGACGGCCGAGGAGACCGGGTGTCGAGGCCCGCCTGGTCGGCAAGCTCGGCGACGTGCGCTACGTGTACACCTGGGAGGGCGAGCGGGTGTTCAAGATCGTCAGCTTCTTCCTGCTGCGGCCGGTGCGTGGACGGATCGGCCGGCTTCCCGCGGGCATGGAGGTCGAGGTCGCCGCGGCCCGCTGGCTGCCCCTCGAGGACGCGCCTCGGTTGCTCGCCTACCGCGGTGAGCGCGAGATGGCCGCCAAGGCGATCGAAGCGCTGGCCGGAGAGGCTCTATAGTCCTGCGCGGTGGCGACGTACGCGCTCAACTTCTACTCCCCCGTCCTCGCCGACCAGCTGCGCAGCGGACGGAAGACCGCCACCATCCGGCTCGGCGACAAGTCGACGAAGTACCGCAAAGGGATGATCGTCACCGTGCTGGTGGGTCAGCGCTACGGGCAGCGCGAGAAGGTCTTCGACGCAGTGATCGACAAGGTCGAGGTGAAGCGCCTCGGCGACCTCTCACCCCGCGAGATCGAGCACGACAACCCCGAGGTCCGCCAGGCGGAGGACTTCATGCGATTCCTCGGCCAGCTGTACAACCGCGACGTGTCCGAGGACGACAAGGTCACCGTGATCCGCTTCTCCCAGATCGTCGGGACACAGCTGTAGAGCACCGTTTCACGACGAGCGGCCGGGCCTGCGGATCGGACCACCGAAGAGCTCCGCCGGGCGGAGGCCCGCCTCGCACACCTCGCACGTGACGGCGAACGCAGACGCCACCAGCGCTCCGCAGCCCGGGCAACGGGACCGCACGACGCCCCCGCACTGCGGGCAATCCGCAGACACCTCGGCCTCCCGGTCCTCGAAGAATCGCTGCACGTGGCCGCACGAGGTGCAGAACGCGACCCAGTGCCCGAGCGCGTTGCGCCGCTCCTCCTGGATCCAGTTGCGCTTCGGCTTTCGACTCTCTCCGGTCAAGACGCGCCGCTACCCACTGCCCGGAAGGGCCGGAGCCCGGCTTCGCCGGGCGGGAGGCCAGACCTGTGTTGCCGAAGCGCAGCGGTCAAGGAGGGGGCTCGTGGGGGAACCTGGGTTCCCCCACGCAGAACCCAGTGCCCCAGTGCGTTGCGCCGCTCCTCCTGGATCCAGTTGCGCTTCGGTTTCCGGCCTGCAGTCATCGACCTTCCCGATCGGTACCGCCTCTTCACAGCATGCCACCACCTGTTCAGGCACCGGCGGGTAGAGCCGATACAGTGCAGCCGACACGCCGACCGGGGAGACGAATTGGCAGTCAGGGAAGCGGAGCCCGTCGGCTCGCTCCAGGAAGTGAAGGAGGCCGGTCTCGACCGCGAGGATCTCCTCGGCATCTATCGCACCTTGCTGGTCACGCGCGGGATCGAGGAGCGTGGCCACATCCTCTACAAGCAGGGCAAGATCCCCGGCTCGTTCTACACGGGGCGTGGCAACGAGGCCTCCGCGGTCGGCGTCGCCACCGCGATGGGCCCCAACGACGTGGGTACGCCGCTCCAGCGCGACATGGGCGTCCACATCACACGCGGCATCGAGCCGTGGCGTGTCTTCGCGCAGTACATGGGACGCTCTGACGGCCCCACCCGAGGGCGTGACGGCAACGTCCACCTCGCCGACGCCCGCATGGGTCTCCACGCCATGGTCAGCCACCTGCCCGCGATGCTTCCCGTTGCCGTCGGCATGGCCCTCGCCTTTCGCATCCGCGAGGAGAAGCGCGTCGCGGTCGCCTGGTGCGGCGAGGGAGCGTCGGCCCGTGGCGACGCGCACGAAGGCATGAACCTCGCCGGCGTCCGCCGGCTGCCAGTCGTCTTCGTGATCGACAACAACCAATGGGCGTACTCCACGCCGAGCTACCTGGAGTACGCCGTCGAGCATCTCGCCGACCGCGCTGCGGCCTACGGCTTCGACGGCGTGGTGGTCGACGGGACCGATGTGCTCGCCGTCTACCGCGAGGCCAAGCGGGCGATCGAGAAGGCCAGGGAGGGCGGCGGCCCGACGCTGATCGAGTCGGTCACGCTCCGCATGGAAGGCCACGCCGTCCACGACGACGCCTTCTACGTGCCAAAGGAGCTGTTCGAGGAGTGGGCCCGCCGCGACCCGATCGAGCGTTTCCGCAGCTGGCTGCGTGATGTCGCTGCCATGACCGACGAGGAGGAAGACGAGATCACGAGCGGCGTCAAGCGGCTGCTGCACGAGTCGGTGCAACGCGCAGAGGAATCGCCGCTCCCCGACCCGGCCACCGTGACAGTCGGGGTGTTTGCCTCTCAGGAGGACCTCGACACACCGCACCACAAGTAGCGTCATGCCCGAGAAGACCTACCTCCAGGCGATCTCCGACGGTCTCCGGCAGGAGATGCGACGAGACCCACGAGTCTGCGTGCTCGGCGAGGACGTCGGCGTGTACGGGGGCGCCTTCAAGGTCACGCACGGCTTCCAGGAGGAGTTCGGGCCCTGGCGCGTGCTCGACATGCCGCTGTCGGAGACAGCGATCGTCGCAGGCGCGACCGGCGCGGCCCTGATGGGGCTGCGACCGGTGGCCGAGATGCAGTTCGCAGACTTCGTCTCGTGCGCGTGGGATCACCTCGTGACCGTCGCCGCGAAGCAGAACTGGCGAGCCGGCACCCCGATCCCGATCGTGCTGCGCCTGCCCTCGGGCGGCGGCTTCTCGGGCGGGCCATTCCATTCGCAGAACCCCGAGAGCTCGTTCGCCCACATCCCCGGTCTCAAGATCGTCTGCCCGTCGACGCCCGCCGACGCGAAAGGACTGCTCGTCAGCGCGATCGAGGACGCCAACCCCGTTCTGTTCTTCGAGCACAAGCACCTGTACCGCCGGATCAAGGGCGAGGTGCCGGACGAGCGCTACACGGTGCCCTTCGGCGAAGCGCGCGTGCAGCGCGCCGGCGACGACGTCACCGTGATCACATGGGGCGCGATGGTGTACACCGCCGACGAGGCGGCAACCCGGCTGGAGGCGGACGGCGTCTCCGTCGAGGTGCTCGACCTGCGCACGTTGATCCCGTGGGACCGGGAACGGGTGCTCGAGAGCGTACGACGCTGCTCCAAGGTGCTCGTCCTGCACGAGGACACGCGCACCGGCGGCTTCGGAGCCGAGATCGCCGCCACCATCGCCGAAGAGGTCTTCGAGCACCTCGACGCACCCGTGCGCCGCATCGCGGCGCCCGATGCCCCGGTGCCGTTCTCGCCGGTGCTCGAGAAGGCGTTCATCCCGCAGGTCGACGACGTCGTGGCCGCATTGCGCGACCTCGCGGCGTATTGAGGACGAGGGCGAGATAGATCTCGTCCCTACGACAGGTTTGGAGGAGACGTGAGCACCGGAACCCAGGTCGAGGTGGTGATGCCCCAGATGGGTGTCTCCGTGTCCGAGGGCACGGTCACCAAGTGGCTCAAGCAACAGGGCGAGACCGTGGCACTGGACGAGCCGTTGCTCGAGATCTCGACCGACAAGGTCGACACCGAGGTGCCGAGCCCGGGCGAGGGCGTCGTCGCGCAGATCCTCGTACCGGAGGGGACGACCGTGGACGTCGGCACCGTGCTCGCGGTGATCACACCCGCCGGCGCTGCTGCGACGACAGTCAATGGACCTCAGACGCCGACGGAGCAGCCGGCCGCCGGCCCACCCGAGATCGGGGCCGAGCCCGTTACCTCGACGCAGCCGACCGAGCCCGCACCGGCGCCCGAGCCTGCACCGCCGGTGCAGGTCCCGGCTAGCCCGCCGGTCGAGCCTGCGGGTGATGGCCGGACGTTCGTGTCGCCTGTCGTGGCGCGGATCGCTGCCGAGCACGGGGTCGATCCGAACGTCGTCGCGGGCACCGGTCAGGGCGGCCGTGTGACCAAGAAGGACATCCTTGCCTTCATCGAGTCCGGCGCTCCAACACCCGCCGGCGAGGCGCCGCCCGCGCCTCCACCCGAGGCACCTGCCGCTCCTGCAGCGCCTCCCGCTCCTGTGGCTCCAGCCCCGGTTGCGGCCGCGCCGGAGCCGGCCGTCGCCGCAGCCCTCCCGGCGCCCGTCGCCCCCACCCCGGCTGCGACGCCGCCCCCGGCGCCGACGGCGCCGGTCAGTCCGCCACCGCAGGCTGCGGACCTGGACGACGAGCTCGCACCCGGCGAAGCGGCCGAGCCCATCACGGCCATGCGCCGCGGCGTGATGGAGCACATGCGCCGCTCACTCGACACGTCCGCGCACGTGACGAGCGCCATCGAGGTGGACATGTCCCGCGTGGTTGCGATCCGCGAACAGCTAAAGCGGAATCCCCAGGCGACGGGCGGTGTCCATCCGACCTACCTGGCCTTCGTCGCGCGCGCCACCGTGGAGACGCTCAAGGACTACCCGTGGGTGAACGCGCAGATCCGGGGCGAGAAGATCGTCACCAGGCAGTACGTCAACCTCGGCATCGCCGTCGCGCTCGACGAGGGCCGCGGCCTGATCGTGCCCGTGATCCCCAACGCCCAGGATCTCAACCTGCTCGGCATCGCCCGCGCGATCGCCGACCTCGCCGAGCGCGCACGCACCAAGAAGCTGCTTCCCGATGACGTACAGGGTGGCACGTTCACGATCACGAACCCCGGCGGCTACGGCACCTTCCACGGAACGCCGATCATCAATCAGCCGCAGGCAGCCATTCTCGGCACCTACGCGCTCGTGAAGCGGCCATGGGTCGTCCGGGACGAGCTCGGCCAAGACGTGATCGCGATTCGGCCGGTGATGAACCTCACACTCACCTACGACCACCGCCTGGTCGACGGTGCCTACGCAGGCGGCTTCCTGCGCGACCTGCGCGAACGCCTGGAGACGCTGGAGGAGGGCGAGCTGTAGGCGCGGAACGGCACGCACCGTCCGGCCGATAGCCTTGGCGCCGTGCCTGAAGGCGCCTACTTCATGCAGCTCGGCCTCGTCCCCTACGGCGAGGCGCTCGCGCTGCAACGCTCGCTGGCCGGCGCCGTCTCGCAGGGCGCCATCCCCGAGACGGTGGTCATGCTCGAGCACCCTCCCGTGATCACCGTGGGCAGGCGCACGGACTCAGGGAGGGAGCTGCACGTCCCGGAGGGTGCGGAGGTCGAGATCGCAGAGACCGACCGCGGCGGCAAGTCGACCTTCCACGGCCCGGGCCAGCTGGTCTGCTACCCGATCCTCGACCTCAACCGTCACGGCCGGGACGTCAAACGCTATGTCCACGAGCTCGAGGAGGCCATCGTCCGAACGCTCACAGCGTTTGGACTGGCCGGTGCTCGAATCGACGGTCTGACCGGGGTCTGGATGCCTCCCTCGGGCGGCCACGGGCCACGCAAGATCGCGTCGATCGGCGTGCACGTCTCCCGCTGGGTCACGACACACGGCTATGCCTTGAACGTCGATCTCGACCCTGCGCCGTTCACGGAGTGGATCACCGCCTGCGGGCTCGACGACGCACAGTTCACCACGATGTCGCGCGAGCTCGACCGGCCGGTCACCGTCGCCGAGGTGCTACCTGCCGCAATCGGAGCGCTCGCCGACGTCTACGACCTTGCCTTCGACGAGCTTCCGGCCGACGGCGCCACGGGGCTGTGGGCCCAGCCGGTGCACGCCAAGCTCGGCGCACGATGACGGTCGACATCCGCTGGGCTCAGAGCCCGCGCGCACAGGACGGTTACCGGATGGAGATGCTAGCCGCGAGCTCCCGCGAGATCGCATGCCGGCCGGAGGCGGTGTCGAGCGTGACGGGCCCGTCGAACGGCGCAGCCTCGACGGCAGTGATCTCGCCGGCAGGGACCAGTCCCAGCTCTCCGAGGTAGCGGAGTAGCGCGGGGTCGCTGTCGGGCACGGCGGCGACCGTCGCCCGTTCGCCCGGGTCGAGCTCGACGATCGTGCGTCGCTCGACCACGGGCGCGAGCCGCAGGTCCCGATCGGGGATCGGATCACCGTGCGGGTCGAGCGTCGGGTACCCAAGCCGCTCGTCGATGCGCGCCTCGAGCTCCTCGGAGAGCGCGTGCTCGAGCCGATCGGCCTCGTCGTGCACGGCGTCGAGCGGTAGACCGAGGGTGTCGGCCAGGTAGCGCTCGATCAGCCGATGGTGGCGCAGAAGCTCCAACGCCACGTGCCGCCCTTCGTCGGTGAGTGACAAGCCTCGGTACGGGACCCGTTCGACGAGCCCCATCGAGGCGAGCCGCTTCGACATGGCGGTCGCCGACGGCGCGGTGACGCCCATGCGCTCGGCGAGCGCGGAGATCGAGACACGCACCTCCGCCCCGGACAGCACGTAGATGCTGCGCAGGTAGTCCTGGCAGGCCGGGCTGAGATCGCGGACTGAGGTCACGGTGGTCATGAAGGCGTGTGCAGAGATTGTGTGTATCGACTACAGTGAAAGTTAGTCATGACGAAGTTTACGCGCAAGCGCCTTCTCGCCGCGGCCGCACCGCTCGCCGCCGCACCCGTCGCTGCACGGCTGGTGGACGCAGGCTCAGCGCAGGCCTCGGGGCACGATCATCTGCAGCACCGCACCCCTGCCTCCCACGGCGGGCCCGGCCACAGGATGCTGGGTCATGCCGCCATGATCGGCGAGGGCGTGCCCGCCGTCGGTGGCCCCAACGACCTCGACGCGCTCCTCTATCCGCCCAAGCCGCTGCCCTATCAGCCGGGCCGCGTGCGCCCGTACACGTTGACGGCGGTCGACAGGGAGATCGAGATCGCTCCGGGCGTGTTCTTCCCCGCCTGGACGTACAACGGCACCGTCCCGGGACCGGTGATCCGAGCGACGGAGGGCGACATCCTCAAGGTGAAGTTCGTCAACGCCGGCTCGCACCCGCACACGATCCACTTCCACGGCATCCACCCGACCAACATGGACGGCGTCTTCGAGGTGGTCGAACACGGCGGCCAGTTCACGTACGAGTTCGAGGCGCGGCCCGCAGGCCTGCACCTCTACCACTGCCACTCGACGCCGCTCAAGAAGCACATCCACAAGGGTCTCTACGGCGCCTTCATCATCGACCCGAAGGAGCCGCGGGAGCCTGCACGTGAGCTCGTGCTCGTGATGAACGGCTACGACACGGACGCCGACGGAGGCAACAACTTCTACACCGTCAACGGTCGCTCGTTCTACTACGCGCGCTATCCGATCAAGGTGAAGCGCGGCGAGCTGGTACGGGTCTACCTGGCCAACCTGACGGAATTCGACCTGATCAACTCCCTCCATCTGCACGCCGACTTCTTCCGCTACCAGCCGACCGGCACGGGCGACTACTGGGAGTACACGGACACGGTCATGCAGTGCCAGGGCCAGCGCGGCGTGATCGAGATCAGCTTCTCGAACGCGGGCACGTTCATGTTCCACGCGCACCAGTCCGAATTCACCGAGCTCGGCTGGATGGGGTACTTCAAGGTGGAGAATTGATGGAGGCGGGCTCCGCCACAGGCGGGGTCGCATGGCGCCTGTGGGCGCTCGTCCCCGTTGTGCTGCTGGCGGTGGCGGTCGCGTTCGTGATCTCGCGCGGAGACCAGATCGTCGATCTGATCGGGAGCAACCCGCCACCGGCGGACGAGTTCGAGATCCGCCGCGTGGAACTGTCCTCCGGCGAGATCCGCGTCACCGTGCGAAACCCGCAGCCGGACGATCTCACCATCGCATCGGTCACCGTCGACGACGCGATCGTGCCGTTCACCCTCGACGGGCCCGCCACGCTAGGCCGGCTGAGATCGAGCACGGTGGTCGTGCTCTACGACTGGGTGGAGGAGGAGCCGCTCACGGTCGGCGTGACGAGCTCCACGGGGATCGAGACCGTGCACGAGCTCGCCGCCGCGGTCGCCACGCCCGTGCCGAGCGCGCGGGGGTTCCTCGGGTACACGATCCTGGGAACGCTGGTCGGCATCGTCCCTGTCGCGCTCGGACTGCTCTGGCTGCCTTCGTTGAGGCGGGCTGATCCACGTTGGCTGGCTGCGTTCATGGCGCTCACGGCAGGGTTGCTCACGTTCCTCGGCGTCGAGGCGCTGTCCGAGGCGTTCGAGCTGCAGTCGGCGCTGCCGCCTTCGCTGGGTGGCGCGGGTCTCGTCCTGCTCGGGGTCGCCTTGAGCGCGCTCGGGATGACGTACCTCTCCTCACGGCTCTCCCGCGGAGGAGCCGCCACCGGCTTGACGCTCGCGCTGCTCGTCGCGATCGGCATCGGGGTGCACAACCTCGGCGAAGGCCTCGCCATCGGCACGAGCTTCGCCATCGGTGAGCTCCAGCTCGGGTCGTTCCTCGTGATCGGGTTCATGATCCACAACCTGACCGAAGGGCTCGGGATCGCGGCACCCGCAGCTTCCGACAGGCCCTCGCCGGCGCGCGTGGCCGTGCTCGCCCTGGTGGCCGGCGCACCCGCGATCCTCGGCGCCTGGATCGGCGGCTACTCGTCGAACGAGGTGCTGGGTGTGCTCTTCTTCGCGATCGCGGCAGGCGCCGCGCTCCAGGTCGTCGTCGAGGTCGGGCGGTGGCTGACCCGCACTGCTCCGGGAGGGCTCCGCTCGGGCTGGGTGATCGGCGGCTTCATGGCCGGTATTGCAGCGATGTACGTCACTGGCGTGCTCGTCGCCTGACACAGGGTCTCATCCGTCGCGAAGGGCGACCCCCCGCGTAGACTGGCGCGAGTGCAGACGTCGCTGCCCGTCGCCGAGCGCCCGCGGCGCCCCGAATGGATGAAGGTGCGCGCACCGAGCGCCGACGGCCGCTACTTCGACGTCAAGAAGCTCCTGCACGGCGCCGGCCTGCACACCGTTTGCGAGGAGGCGCGGTGCCCGAACATCGCGGAGTGCTGGGGTCGGGGCACCGCCACCTTCCAGATCCTCGGCGACACGTGCACACGTGCCTGCCGCTACTGCTACGTGCACTCCGGCAGGCCCGACGGCCCACCGGACACACTCGAGCCGCTGCGGCTCGCACAGGCGGCCGCCCAGATGGGGCTCGAGCACGTCGTCGTCACCTCCGTCGACCGCGACGATCTCGACGACCGCGGCGCCGCGCATTTCGCAGCCACCATCCGTGCGCTGAAGGCGAAGCTGCCCGACTGCTCCGTCGAGGTGCTGACACCCGACTTCCTCGGGGTCGAAGAGGCCGCGCTCAAGACCGTGATCGGCGCGCGGCCGGAGGTCTTCAACCACAACATCGAGACCGTGCGCCGATTGCACCGGCGGATGCGCGGCGCCAAGGCGAGCTACGACGGAGCGCTGCGGCTGCTCTCCCGGGCGAAGGAGATCGCCGACTATCCGGTGCTCACCAAGTCGGGCATCATCGTCGGCCTCGGCGAGACGAACGACGAGGTGGTCGCCACGATGCGCGACCTGCGCGCGCACGGCGTCGACGTGGTCACCATCGGCCAGTACCTGCAGCCCTCGAGCGACCACGCGGCGATCGACCGCTGGGTGCACCCGGACGAGTTCCGGTGGCTGCGCGAGCAGGGCGACCAGCTCGGTTTCGGGAGCGTGTTCGCCGGGCCGCTCGTGCGCTCGAGCTACCGCGCCGACGAGCAGAAGCACGCGGCCGACAGCGGGCGCGGCGCGATCGCCTACTAGGAGCCGTAGGCGTCGCGGTCCGCACGCGCAGACGAAGCGTAATCGCCCGGCCCGCAGGGACGATGACCCTCGTGGGCGTGAGAACCGCCCCCTTCAGGGCGGGCGCGAGTCGCAGGGCGTAGGTGGCCGGCGGCAGGTACACGGCGAACTTTCCCGACGAGCGGACGCGTGTTCTCGCAGCCACCTTCCCCCCGCGGACGAAGACCAGGTACGCCCCGACGGGTGGCGTGTCGCACGGCTCGTCCGGAAAGCACTTTGGCGCGTAGACGCCACGATCGAGGGTGCCACGAACGTTCGGGACCGAGGTCGCCTGGGCAACCCCGACTGCCGTCAGCGCGAGGAGTACAAGAGTGAATCCGATCCTCGCCATGACCCCAGGGTAGCGCGGCCGGCAGGGCGTGCAGCGATCGGGGCCGGCTTAACAGCCGGCCCCGATCGCCTTGCTTATGACGGGTTACGGGCCGAAGAAGCTCAGCACCCGCGACGTCAAGTCACTCTTCGCTGACGCATCCCCGTACTCCTCGAACGGGAAGGCGAGGAAGACGACCTTGTACGTACCGCTATCGACCGACAGCGCGTTCGTCTCGGCGGAATCGTCCGTGAAGATCGGATCCGCACCGGCGGTCGGTGTGACCTGATCCATGAATGAGTTGCCGAGGACGGTCTTGTCGAGCGTCACGTCACCGATGCCGTCCGTAAGGCTGCTGGTGACGCCGTGCACCTGGTCGGTGTCCCTGTCGTTCTGGGTTTCTGTGCCGTCCCAGTCGACGTGGAGGTAGTTGAACACGAACTCAGTCTGCCCAGCGGCCTGGTCGAGAATGTCCTGGCCGGAGAGGAGCAGACGGCCGCCTCCGTCGAGGAAGTCGGCCAGTTGGCCCTCGTACGGCAGGAGTGGCCCCGGATACGTGTTACCCGTGAACCAGACGACGTTCGTGAACGACTCCAGGTAGTTGCTGGGGAGGTTCGAGTCACTGGCCAGATCCCAGACGCTGTGTTGCGCGCCAGCGGCATTGAGAGCCGTCGTGTAGTGCGCTTGGACGTCGGGGATGTTCGCGTCACCGTCCACGAGAAGCGTGTCGACCGACACGGCGATTGTCCTCACCGTTGCCGAGCCGGACTTCGTCGTGTCGCCGGCCGAGGTCGCCGTCACGGTCGCGTCATTCGTGGCGCCGTTCGCAGCGTCGTTTGGCACCGATACACCGACGCAGACATCGGCAGCGTCGCCGGGGGCGATTGTGGCCGTTGTAGTCAGTGGCGTCGTGCAGTCGTCGTTGTAGAAGCTCACGGTGAAGGTTCCGCCCGCCGAGCTCATGGTGTAGCTGTCGGGATTGAAGCCGAGGTTCTTCACGTCCACGTGGTAGGTCACCGTCGTGCCGTTCCGGCCGCCGTCGGTCTGCGTTGTGGGAGTGACCGACACTGCGTACGGATCTGCGATCGGCGTCAGGAACGGCGAGCCGGTGGTGTACGGCCCCTCGGCCGACTCTGCCCGGACCTTGTCGTTCACGATCGATTTGACGCGCCTATTGAGCGACGAGTCGATCTTCACCTTGAACGTCCGGATCACCGATTGGCCGGCCGGGATGGTGATGCCCGTCCAGGTGACGACCTTGCCGATCTTGGTGCCGCCGTCGGAGGCGCTGACGAACGACGTGTTGTCCGGCACCGGGTCGGTGAGCTTGACTCCCGTCGCGTCGCCCGTTCCGATGTTCTTCAGGGTCAGTGTGTAGTCGATCTCGCTGTTGGGGCCGACCGGAACGTCTCCGTCGACCTTGGAAAGCACGAGCGCTGGGCGCGGCGCTGCGTCGACCAGGCCGTACGCGCCGCGACCGTGCGTTCCGGTGATCAGCGTGCCGTGGCTCGGGTCGAGATCCAACTGCCAGATCCCGACGATCGCGTGGCTGGTGCCACCCATGTATCCCCACGTCACGCCGCCGTCGTAGGTGACGTACGGCCCGACGTCGGTGCCGGCGTACACGGTTCCCGCGTACGATGGGTCGAGGACGATCGAGTTAACCGGGACGTCGGGAAGGTTGCCGGTGACGTCCTTCCAGTCGTCACCCCCGTTTGTCGTCCGATAGACGTGACCGCGACGGCCAGGTGTCGCCTTGGAGAAGCCGCCGTACGCCACGTACGCGATGCGGTAGTTGGAGCGATCAACGGCGATCGACTGTACGGGCCGATTAGGGAGCTTGCTATCGCGGATCCGCTTCCACGCCGGCGTTTCCGCGACCTGCGCGTCAGGGCTGATCCATAGCAGCCCGTCGAGCGACCCGGCGTACAGTGCCTGGCCGCCACCGAGACCGAACGCGGAGAGTGCGCAGGTGCGGGCGCCGTTTGGCGCGGTGCCCGTGCACCCGCGGGTCAGATCCGGGCTGATCGACTCCCATTCGACGTCGCCTGCCGACGGTGAGTTCCCGTTGTCGGTGCGATAGGCCCGGAACGTGCCCAAGAAGAGCTGCGCGGGATTCTCCTTGTTGAGCACCCACGGGATGTAGAAGTCCGACCGATCGGTGAGGTCGATTCCACGCGAGATGCTCTGGTTGCTGAACAGGAACGCCCCGCCGTTGTCGAATCGGAAGGGGCTAATGCCGAAGTAGGTGCCGTAGACGAAGTTGGAGTCAGTGGGATCGACGAGCACCTGGCCGCCGTCACCGCTCGACACGTCAGTCCAGAGCGGATTCGTCGGGGCCGTCGCGTGCCGCAGGGTCCCGTTGTCCTGCGTCCCTCCCCATACCCTCGACGGGAACGGGTTACCGGATTCGTTGGTCCAGGCCGGGTTCGTAGCGATCGACGTGAACTGGCCGATCGAGAGGTTCCCGGTGTTGAGCGACTGCCACGTCACGGCGTCGAGTGGGTCAGCCGGACCGGGGCGTCCGCCGCGATCGTCGCTGTACCACACACCGCCGTCCGAGCCGCTGAGAATGTTGGTCGAGTCGTTTGGATCGAAGGCAAAGGCGTGGAAGTCCGGGTGCTGGTCCCGCCCAGGTTCTTCCACGTGGCACCACCGTCGTCCGAGCGGAAGATGCCACCGGAGCCGATGCCGTAGTTGAACTGACCGGCGGCGAAGACGACGTTCGGGTCGTTCGGGTCGACCTCGATCACGTTGTCGTACCAGCACTGCTCACCGCAGTAGTCGACGACCGCGTCGTCGCCGGTCCCGTCCGCTGTCTGGGTCCAGTTGGCGCCACCGTCGATCGACTTGTAGACGTGGGAGAACTCGTCGCCGATCTGGAAGCCTGCGTAAAGCGTGATCGGTTCGCTCGGCGACGGGTGCGTCAGGCCGATGGAGAATCGCGTTGGCGCCTCTGCATAATCGCCGCTTGGCAGGCCGGTCATGATCGCCGACCACGTCGTGCCGCCGTTGGTCGACTTGTAAATCTTGTCTCCCCAGAACGTCGCGT
This sequence comes from uncultured Actinomycetes bacterium, assembly GCA_963724995.1. Lineage (GTDB taxonomy): Bacteria > Actinomycetota > Thermoleophilia > Gaiellales > Gaiellaceae > Gaiella. Next base: position 397,928 of record CAVRXC010000006.1, on the reverse strand, counting down.
AGAGAACGCTCGGGTTCAAGGGGTCCATCTCGAGGTCGGTGGCCCCGTTCTCCTCGGGCACATTGCGCTTCTGCTTCCACGTCACGCCGCCGTTCACCGACTCCCAGATGCCGAACCGCGAGTGAGCGGGAGGTGACACGCGGCGAACGCCGCCGCGGCCACGAAGAACGGCTGCGTAGAGGTGGCTCGCGTTGGTTGGGTCGACGACGATCCTGGAGATCGCGACGGCGCGGAAGTAGTCACCCGAAACCTGCGTCCAGGTGGCGCCGCCGTCGGTCGACTTCAAAATGCCGTTGCCGGCATAGCTGTCACCGGAGAGCGCGCCCTCGCCGGTGCCTGCGTAGACGATCAAATCGTTGCTCGGCGCAACCGCCAAGGCGCCGATCGCCAGTGATGCGAGGCCGTCGGTCTTGGGAACCCACGAGCTGGCACCAGGCTCAAGAATCCAAATACCGCCTTGGGCGCCGCCGAGGATGAACGTACCGTCGTCGCGGATCGCAAGAGCACCGATACGGCCGTTCATCGTCTCGAAGATCGGGGTGCTGCGCGTGAGCTCGTTGATGGGCGCCGGGCCGATGTTGGACCAGTTACCGCCGAACGTTGTCGGGTTGGGCGAAGTGCCTCTCGGACGGTGGCGCCGGTCGTCGCGCGCCTTGGTGGCGGCATCCCAGCGCAGGCGGCCAGCCTCGTTCCACGGAATCCTGACGTCACCTGCAGTGCGACGACTTTCGAACGAGATGTCGCGTTCGAGCAGGATCTGCTCGTTCTCCTCGTTGAGGCGAAGAGGCGCCGTGCCCGGCCGATAGATCGGCTCGTCTCCTGCAGCGGCGGCTGCACCGACGACACCTACGCATAGAACGGCGAGAACGGCGCCGACGAGCACATGAACCTGCTGCCGGCGCAATCGGAATGCAAGCATTCTTTCCCCCTACGATTAGCGATTCGTCTACGGGCTCACACCGCGGCGGGAAGCTTCGACGAGCACCGATGGACTTGTCAAGTCACAGCCGGCCCAGTCTGACGCCGGATTGTCATCACCGCTTCTGGTGTGCCTCCTCCGAGAGATGGATATCGACCTATCGCCGGACGGTCGCGTCTGCATGCGCAACGCTCACCGTGGCGGTCGCGCCCGAAGCCGAGCACGATGTGGCTTCCGTCGTCCGTCTCGGCGAGCGCCGGGACGAGCAATGTGAGGCCGACGGCACACACGCGATGAGTAGACGCGGAGGTATGCGCATGAGGTCTCCCCTCGTGGCAATCCGCTCGAGCAGCGGAATCGCGGCGATTCTTCCCCGACAACTGCCGCCTGAAACCCACCGAACGAGGGATCTGCCCGGGCCTTCCGGGTCGTGCCACTCTCGGGTCAACGAGCGTCGGCCTGGCTTTCGCCGGCCTATCCGTGCGGCTTCGCCATGCGGTGGTAGTCGAGCGCCTGGTCGAGTACGGCTTCCTCGACGCCCATCTCGCGCGCCACCTCGCGCAGCGAGCGGCCGGTGGACGCAGCCTCCTTCACGAGCTCCGTGGCCTTGTCGTAGCCGATGTGCGGGTTGAGCGCGGTCGCCGCCGACAGCGTCAGCTCTGCGTAGCGCTCGTTCTGCTCGCGGTTCGGCCTCGATGCCGTCGACGCACTTCTCCGCGAGCAGCCGTGAGGCGCTCGCCAGAAGCTGGATCGACTGGAGCAGGTTGCGGGCCATCAGCGGCACGTAGACGTTGAGCTCGAACTGCCCGTTCATGCCGCCGATCGTGATCGCGGTGTCGTTGCCGATCACCTGCGCCGCGACCTGCGTCACGACCTCCGGGATCACCGGGTTCACCTTGCCGGGCATGATCGAGCTGCCCTTCTGGAGCTCCGGTAGGAACAGCTCGCCGAGGCCGGCGCGCGGGCCGGAGCCCATCAGCCTCAGGTCATTGGCGATCTTCGTCAGCGACACTGCGACCACCTTGAGCGCGCCGGACGCCTCGACGAGCCCGTCGCGGGCGGCCTGGGCCTCGAACGGGTCGGCGGGCGGCGAGATGGTCAGGCCGGTCTGTGCGTGGAGGTGAGCGCGCACGCGCGGCGCGAAATCGGGGTGCGTGTTGAGCCCGGTGCCCGTCGCCGTGCCGCCGAGCGGGATCTGCCCCAGGCGCGGCATCGCGTCGCGAGCTCGGAGTGCTCCCTGTCGCACCTGGGCTGCATAGCCGGCGAACTCCTGGCCCAACGTCACCGGGACGGCGTCCATGAGATGCGGTGCGGCCCGACTTCACCACGTCGTCGAACTCGGCCGCCTTGCGCTCGAGCGCCGCGCCGAGCGTGTCGAGGGCCGGCAGCAAGTCGTTCGCGATGCCGTCGAGCGCGGCGAGGTGCACGGCCGAAGGGAAGACGTCGTTCGAGGACTGGCCCAGGTTGACGTCGTCGTTCGGGTGCACGTCGGTGCCCGCGAGGGCGGCGATCACCTCGTTCGCGTTCGTGTTCGAGCTCGTGCCCGAGCCCGTCTGGAAGACATCGATCGGAAACTGGTCGTCCAGCTCGCCGGCCACGACGCGGTCGGCGGCCGCCGCGATGCGCGTCGCCTTGTCCGGGTCGAGCAGCCCCAGCTCCGCATTGACGCGTGCGGCCGCGCCCTTGATGCGGCCGAGCCAGTGTGCGACGGAGGCCGGGATCGGCTCGCCCGAGACGGGGAAGTTCGCGATTGCCTTGTCGGTCTCCACTCCCCAGAGCCTCTCGCCGGCCACGACGCCGAGTCTAGTCACGAGCCGCGCCGAGCAGGTCGTCCCAGGTTGCGAGCTTGACGCGCGGCCGGCCGTGCGGCTCGCCCTGGGAGCGCTCCGCCGCGTCGATCGCCTCCCATCCCACCTGCGTGACGACCTCGACGCCACGTTCGCCGAGAAGGGCGTCGACGTCCCCGGCGGGCGCTCCGCCCCTCAGCAGGCCCGCACGAGCGTCGTCCAGCAGGTGTGCGACGGTCTCGGTGGCGTCCTTCTTGTTGGTGCCGATCACGCCGCTCGGCCCGCGCTTGATCCAGCCGGTGGAGTAGACGCCCGGGAGGGGCCGCCCGGCCTCGTCGAGGACGCGGCCGCCGTCGTTCGGGATGATCCCGCGCTCCTCGTCGAAGGGCACCCCGGGCAACGGAACGCCGCGGTAGCCCACGCTGCGCAGGACAGCACCGCACGGGATCAGCTCGAGCTGATCGGTGGGAACGGCCCGCAGGCCGCCGCGACCGTCGTCCACGAGCTCGTTCCGCACCACCTCGACGGCCTCGACCCGTTCCTCGCCGAGGATTGCCACCGGCGACGTGTAGAAGCGCAGGCGGATCGCGCGTGACCGCCCGGCCGGCTCGGCAGCGGCCACCTCCCGCAGGACAGCGACGTTGCGCTGCGCCATCGCGTCGTGCGCGAGTGCCGCCTCGCTCGCCGGGTCGAGCTCGAGGTCAGCAGGGTCGACGAGGAGGTCGGCACCGGCCAGCTCGGTGAGCTCCACGAGCTCGGGATTGGTGAAGGCCGCCTGGACGGGGCCGCGCCTGCCGAGCATCAGAATCTCGCGCACATCCGACCGGACGATCGCCGCGATCGCCTCGTCGGTGGTGTCGGTGGGTGCGAGCTCGTCCGCGGTGAGCGCCAGCATGCGTGCGACGTCGACCGCGACGTTGCCGTTGCCCACGACGACCACCCGCTCGCAGGAGAAGTCGAACGACGCGTCCTGGAAATCGGGGTGGCCGTTGTACCAGGCGACGAACGCAGTCGCCGGCCACGAGCCGTGGAGATCCTCGCCCGGGATGCCCATGCGCCGGTCGGTCTGGGCGCCGAACGCGTACACGATGGCGTCGTAGAGGCGCGTGAGCTCCTCATGGGTGATGTCCCGGCCCACGTCGACGTTCCCGAGAAAGCGAAAGCCGGGTCGTTGCGCGGTCTTCTCGAAAACGCGTGACACCGACTTGATGTTCGGATGATCGGGCGCGACGCCAAGCCGTACGAGGCCCCACGGCGTCGGCAGCCGCTCGATCATGTCGACCTCGACCGGAACGTCGGAGGCGAGGAGGGCTCCGGCGGCGTAGAAGCCGGCGGGCCCCGACCCGACGACGGCAACGCGGAAGGGGCGCAGCTCGCTCACGGAGCCAGGATAATCACGGGCGTGGAGCCGACCCTCGAGCAGGCCGAGGCCTACCGGCAGGACGGCTTCGTCGTGATCGAGAGGCTTCTCGCACCCGAGGAGGTGGAGCGCCTACGGGAGCACTTCGGACGAGTGTTCGCCCACGACTGGGAGACAGGGCTCCGTCCGGACGAGGTCAACTACGAGCCCGGGGTGACACCACCCGACAAGACGCGACAGCTGTGCAACGTGTGGAAGGCCGACCGGACGCTGGCGGCAACCGTCCTCGCGGCACGAAGCGCGGAGCTCGCCACCCGCCTGGCGGGCGCGCCCGGGATGCGTTTGATCCAGGACAACGCGATCTGGAAGCCGCCCTCCGGCAAGGCGCTCCTCTGCCACCAGGATGCGGCCTACGTCCACTGGCTCGAGCCGCCCAACATGACGACCTGCTGGATGGCCCTCGACGACACCAGCGCGGACGCCGGCACCATCTACTACGTCAAGGGCTCACGCCACTGGCCGCGGGCGCCGGTCGGCGGGCAGTTCCACGCACCCGACGACTGGCTCGCCCATGTCGAGGACGCCCGGCCCGACGACGTGGAGCTCGAGCTGGTCCCGATCGAGGTGCCCGCCGGCGGCGCCGCATTTCACGACGGCTGGACCTTCCATGGGTCACCGCCGAACGAGCGCGCCGACCGCGAGCGCCGTGCGATCGTGAGCCACATGGTCTCGACCGAGACACGCTGGGCGACGGACGCCGAGCCGCATCCCGTCTACTCGAAGTACCGCCGGCCAGGCGAGCGCGAGCTCGACGAGGCCTTCTTCCCGATCATGTGGCGGGAGGACGGGTATCGCACGCCGTGGGTCGACGAATGGTGCACGGCGAGATAGGTCGGGGCGGCACACATGCCGCCGTGAACAACCGCGCGCTAGTGGGAGCAGCCGTCGCCGCAGCCGCCGACGTGCGTGTCCTCGGGCAGCTCCTCGCCCTCGGCGACCTGGAACGAGTGGCCGCAGCCGCAGGACGAGACGGCGTTCGGGTTGTCGATCTTGAACCCGGACTCCTGCAGTCCGGTGAGGAAGTCGATCGTCGTGCCCTGGAGGTACGGCACGCTGAACGGATCGATGACCACGGGGATACCCTCGAGCTCGAGCTCGTGGTCTCCCTCGGCCGGGCCTGAATCGAAGCCGAGGCCGTACTGGAAGCCCGAGCAGCCGCCACCCTGGATCGCGACGCGCAGGACGAGCGCCTCCCCGTCGACCTCCTCGGAGAGCAGCTCCCTGATCTTCGACGCGGCGACAGGCGTCAGCGTGATCAAGGTCTCGGTGGGGCGCTCGATGATCTCCACGTTCCGATCGTAGCTGACAGGGTCGTGTGTGGGGTCGCCGGGAGGTTGGTTCGTGACAGAGCTTTCCTCGATTTCATCGGCATTCCCTTCCTTGCTCGTGAGGGCGCGGCTTGGTGCTAGGTTCCGCGCCGAGGAGACGCCTCTTCCGCATGCTCTCGAACTGGCTGCCGATCCTGTTCTACGCCCTGTTCGCGGCAGCCATCCCGGCGACCATGATCGTGCTGTCCTTCGTGCTGCCGCCGAAGCCGCGCACGCGCACACGACAGCGGATGATCCCGTTCGAGTCGGGCGTGTCGGAGGGCTCCCCGGATCAGCAGCGCCGCTTCACCGTCAGCTTCTACCTGACCGCGATGCTCTTCATCCTCTTCGACATCGAGATCGTCTTTCTCTACCCGCTCGCCGTGCAGCTGAACGCGCTCGGCTGGTTCGGCCTGGTCGAGTTTCTCGTGTTCATCGCGATCCTCGGCGTGGCGTACGTCTACATCTGGCGCAAGGGAGCGCTCGAGTGGAAGTGACCGCGTGACACCGCGCAGGCAGCTCCCGCTGATCTCCGACCGCCCGCTCGCACGGGCCGGGCTCAACTCGGAGCGCGTTCTCAACCCGAGCAAGGGCGCCGGGGTGTTCGAGCAAGAGGTCGAGAGGATCGAGGACGCGCTGCTGCTGACGAGCGTCGACAAAGCGGTGAAGTGGGCGCAGGCGAGCTCGATGTGGCCGGACACCTTCGGCCTCGCATGCTGCGCGATCGAGATGATGTCGATCGTCTCTTCGCGCTACGACATCGCCCGCTTCGGGATGGAGCGGTTCAGCTCCTCGCCGCGACAGGCCGATCTGCTCATCGTCTCCGGTCGCGTGACGCACAAGATGGCGCCGCCGCTACGCCAGGTCTACGACCAGATGCTCGAGCCCAAGTGGGTGATCGCAATGGGCGCCTGTGCGTCCTCGGGCGGGATGTTCAACAACTACACCGTCCTGCAGGGGGTCGACAAGATCGTGCCGGTCGACATCCACGTCCCGGGTTGCCCGCCGCGCCCCGAGGCGCTGATGGAGGGCATCGTGCGCCTGCACGAGAAGATCAAGGCCGGCGTACCGCCCGCGTACCTGATCCGAGGAGTTGCGGAGTGAGAGCCTCGCGGCTCGCGTGTCTCGTCGGCCCCGGCCGCGCCAGCGGCCGCTTTAGGGATTGTCGCGATCCCGAATCTGCCGCCGCAGATTCGGGATCTGCGGGAGAGGTCGCGGAATGAGCTTCGAGGGTGTGCCCGGTCTCGTCGAGACGCGCGAGGCACATGGTGAGACGACGCTCGTCGTCGACCCGGCACGCATCGTCGAGGCGTGCACGCACCTGCGCGACGCAGCCGGGTTCACCATGCTCGCCGACGTCTCGCCGACCGACTACCTCGGCTGGGGTGAGATCGGCGTGGCCGGGTACATCGGCACCCCGGACGGCCGCGACATCTTCGGCCCGGGGTCGCAAGGCCTGGCCCGTGTCCCGGTGGCGAAGCCCAAGCGGCTCTCGATCTCGTACCACCTGCTCAAGGTGGACGACGAGCCCGCGCGTGTTCGCGTCCAGGCATGGCTGGACGCAGGACAGGAGATCGACTCGGTGATCGCCGTATGGCCCGCCGCCGACTGGTACGAGCGCGAGGCGTGGGACATGTTCGGCATCCGCTTCAGGAATCACCCGAACCTCGTGCGGATCCTCATGCCGGACGACTGGGAAGGCCATCCGCTGCTCAAGGACTACCCGCTCGGCGGCGAGCCGGTGCGCTTCTCGGGGGAGGCATAGGTCCGTGTCGCGGCTCGCGTGTATCGACGACGCCGGCCGCGCCAGCGGCCGCTTCAGGGATTGTCGCGATCGTGGATCTGCCACTGCAGATCCACGATCTGCGGGGGAGGAAGAATGAGCGTCTTGCCGTCCACCCGGATCTACGACGGCACCCGGATCCCGCGCCCCTGCCCGACGATCCTCGAGGTCGACCCGGCCGAGCACGACCTGGAAGACATCCTCCAGGTCAACTTCGGGCCCAACCACCCCTCCACCCACGGTGTGCTGCGGCTGATCGTCGACCTCGACGGCGAGCGAATCGCCGGGATCCGCGCCGTGATCGGCTACCTCCACACCGGCTTCGAGAAGACGATGGAGCAGAAGACCTACTGGAAGGGGATCACCTACCCGGAGCGGATCGACTACCTCGCCTTCCAGGCCAACGAGCTCGTCTTCGTGCTGGCGATCGAGAAGCTGCTCGAGCTCGAGACGCCACCGAAGGCGCAGTGGATGCGCATGTGCCTGACGGAGCTGAACCGCATCCACTCTCACCTCGTCTGGCTGGGCACCTCGGCGCTCGAGATCGGAGCGATCTCGATGTTCTGGTACGCGTTCCGGGAGCGCGACATGATCCTCGACCTGTTCGAGATGGTCACCGGCGTGCGCATGCACACCAGGTACTTCCAGGTCGGCGGGCTGGCAGAGGACATCCCGGACGGCTTCTACGAGCAGGCGCGCGCCGCCGCAAAGCGGATGCCGAAGGCGGTGGACGACTACGAGGCGCTGCTCGACCGCAACAAGATCTGGCTCGAGCGGACGAAGGGCATCGGGCTCCTCTCGGCGGCCGACGCCATCGCGCTCGGCCAGACCGGCCCCATGCTGCGCGCGTCCGGCGTCGACTGGGATCTCCGGCGGGAGATGCCGTACCTGCGCTACGACGAGGTCGACTTCGAGGTGCCCGTCTATTCGAACGGCGACGTCTACGACCGCTACAAGGTGCACATGGACGAGATGCGCCAGTCGGCGCGGATCGTCACCCAGTGCGTCGACCGGCTCGAGGAGCTGCGCGGAGAGCGCTGGATCGCGGACGACAGAAAGGTGGTGCTCCCGCCGCGCGAGGAGCTCCACACCTCGATGGAGTCCCTCATCCACCACTTCAAGATCGTCACCGAGGGCTACCTCGTGCCCGAGGGCGAGGTCTACGTCGCGATCGAGTCGGCGCGCGGAGAGTGCGGCTGCTACCTCGTCTCCGACGGCGGCCCCCGGCCGTGGCGGGTGAAGTTCCGCGCGCCCAGCTTTGCCGCGCTGCAGGCCACCGCCACGTGCATGCGGGGTGCGGCGATCGCCGACATGGTCGCCGTCGCGGCTTCGCTCGACCCGGTGATGGGAGACGTCGACCGGTGAGCGGCCTCGCCGACCAGGTGCAGGAGCTCATGGCACGCTACCCCGACCCGCGCTCGGCGGTGTTGCCGGCGCTGCAGCTGGCACAGGCGGAGCACGGCGGCTGGCTGCCCGAGGAGGCGTTCCGGGAGGTCGCCGACGCACTCGAGCTGACCCCCGCGTACTGCCTCTCGGTGGCGTCCTTCTACGACATGTTCCGGCTCGAGCCCGTCGGCCGCCACGTCGTGGAGGTGTGCACGAACGTCTCCTGTGCGGTCAAGGGCGCGCAGGGCGTGGTGGAGGCTTTCGAGCGCAGCCTGGGGATCGAGACAGGCGAGACGTCCGCAGATGGCGCCGTGACGCTCCGCACCGTCGAGTGCATCGGCGGCTGCGGTTGGGCGACAGTGGTAGCCGTCGACAACCGTCACCGCCTGCACGTGCAGGCCGAGGACGTCCCGGCGATCGTGAGGGAGCTTCGTGGCGACGCCTGAGGTCGTCTTCGCCGGCACCGACGGCGGCGCGGTCACCCGGATCGCGGACTACGAGGCGGGCGGTGGCTTCACCGGTCTCGCCCGCGCGCGGGCGATGGCGCCCGCGGACGTGATCGAGGAGCTGAACGCGTCGGGTCTCCGCGGTCGAGGTGGAGCCTTCTTCCCCACCGGGCGGAAGTGGAGCTTCCTGCCCAAGCCCGAGCAGGTGCCGCGACCGCACTACCTCGTCGTCAACGCGGACGAGTCGGAGCCCGGCACGTTCAAGGATCGCGAGATCATGCTCCGCGTCCCCTTCCGGTTCCTCGAGGGGTGCCTCATCGCGGCGCACGCGATCGAGTCGCAGCACGTGTTCGTCTACATCCGCGGCGAGTACGAGCAGGAGTTCGAGGTGCTCGTCGACGCACTCGAGCAGATGCGCAAGAAGAGGTTGCTCCGAAAGGTCACCGTCGTGATCCATCGCGGCGCGGGCGCGTACATCTGCGGCGAGGAGACCGCGTTGCTGGAGTCCCTCGAAGGCAAGCGCGGCACGCCGCGCACAAAGCCGCCGTTCCCCGCCATCGCCGGGCTCTACGCCTCACCGACCGCCGTCAACAACGTCGAGTCGATCACAACCGCCACGTCGGTCCTCGAGCTGGGCGGCGCCGAGTACGCGAAGCTCGGGGTCGAGTCCTCGACGGGCACACGGGTCTTCTCGCTCTCCGGGGACGTCGTGCGCGGGGGCAACTACGAGCTGTCGCACGGCTACCCGCTGCGCGACTTCATCTACGAGGAGGGCGGCGGCATCGCCGGGGGCCGGACGCTCAAGGCGGTCATCCCGGGCGGATCGTCGACGCCGATCCTCACGGCCGCCGAGGTCGACAAGGTGACGCTCGACTTCGATTCGCTGACCTCAGCCGGCTCGGCGATGGGCTCGGCCGCAGTTGTCGTCCTCGACGACCGCTGCTGCATGGTGCAGCTCGGTGTCCGCATCTCGCAGTTCTACGAGCACGAGTCCTGCGGCAAGTGCACGCCGTGCCGGGTCGGCACCAAGTGGCTCACGCAGATCCTCCTCAAGATCGAGGAAGGGCGGGGCACGCAGGGCGACCTCGACCTGCTGCTCGACGTCGCCGAGCGGATCAACGGCAAGTGCCTCTGCCCCCTGGGCGACTCCGACGCGATCGCCGTCGTCAGCTACGTGGCCAAGTTCCGCGACGAGTTCCAGGCGCACATCGACGGAGGAGGCTGCCCCTTCGGCGGGGAGTCCTCGCTCGACGGGATCCTGGCGCCGGTGACCGTCCACGAGCGCCACATCCACGCCCACGGGGGATGGGACAGTCCCCTGCGGGGACAGTCCCCGTGGCGTACGCCCGGTGGGAGCAATGACACAGCTCGTCACCCTCACGATCGACGACCGCGAGGTGAGCGTGCCGCAGGGCACGGGCCTGGTCGAGACCGCCGCTGCTGCAGGCATCGAGATCCCGGTGTTCTGCTACGAGCCGCGCCTCGGGCCGGCGGTCGGCGCGTGCCGCATGTGCCTCGTCGAGGTTGAAGGGCTCCCAAAGCTGCAAGCGGGCTGCACGCTCGCCGCACAGGACGGGATGGCCGTGCGTACCGCGGCAACGTCCGCCAAGGCTCGAGAGGGTCAGAACGCAACGCTCGAGTTCATCCTCGTCAACCACCCGCTCGACTGTCCCGTCTGTGACAAGGGTGGCGAGTGCCCGCTCCAGGACCTGACGTTCAGGTATGGCCCAGGCTCGACGCGGATGACGTTCCCGAAGTTGACCTTCGAGAAGCCGATCCCGATCTCACCCCTGATCGCCCTCGACCGCGAGCGCTGCATCCTCTGCTATCGCTGTACGCGGTTCTCCTCGGACGTGGCCGAGGATGACCAGCTCGTGGCGCGAAACCGTGGCGCGTTCACCGAGATCGCGACCTTCGCCGACGACCCCTACGCGGCTCCGTTCTCGGGCAACGTCGTCGAGCTGTGCCCCGTCGGCGCGCTCACGTCCACGCAGTACCGCTTCAGAGGGCGGCCCTGGGAGATCCAGAACGTGCCCACGGTGTGCGGTCTCTGCCCCGTGGGCTGCAACGTGACCGCCACGACGCGGGAAGGCAAGGTGCTACGCGTCCTCTCGCGCAACCATCCCGAGATCGACGAGGGCTGGCTCTGCGACAAGGGCCGCTTCGCCCACCCGCACCTGACCGCCGACGACCGCATCCGCGAGCCGCTGGTACGCGGCCCCGATGGGCTCGAGGCTGCACCCTGGGATGACGCGCTGGAAGCAGTGGAGCGCCTGCTGCGGTCGGCCGAGGGCCACGTCGTCACGGCGCTTTCCGGCAGCGAGACGATCGAGCAGGCATACGCCCTGGGCCGCTTGCTGCGGGCCGGTGTGGGGGCTCATACGGCCGTGCTTCCCGAGTCGACCTCCGCCGCGCTCGACGCCTTCCACGCGCCGCTCGCCACGATCGGAGCCGCTCAGATCGTGGTCGTCGTCGGCGACGAGAGCGTCGTCGACCGAGCGCCGGTCGTCGACCTGTGGCTCAAGCAGGCCCAGCGCAACGGCGCCGAGATCGTCACGGTGGGCGCAAGCGGAGTCGTGCGGGCCGCGCCCGGCGGGGCGGCCGCAGCGCTCGCGGAGATCGTCCGCCCCGGTCACGAGCTGGGGGACCGGCTGCGCGCCTCCGACCACGCGGTGCTGGTCTGGTCGGGCGCCGGTGGCGGTGGCGGCGCCAGGCTCGCCGAGGCGGCACACGAGCTCGGCTTCGAGGGCAAGCCCGGCTGCGCGGCCTTCAACCTGCCGGCAACTCCCAACGGGCGTGCAGTGGCGCAGGCCTGGGCCGCCGCGGCCGACGAGGACGAGACCGATCCCGGTCACATCCGGCTGCTGGTCGTGTCCGGGGACGAGGCAGCCGCTTCCGCGAGCGTGCGGTCGCTTGCGGAGCGAGCGGACTCGGTGGTCGCCGTCGCCATGTTCCACGAGCTCGCGGTGGGCTGGGCGGACGTCGTCTTGCCGGCCACGGCGATGCTCGAGCGTGACGGGACGCTGATGAACCTCGAGGGCCGTCTGCAGCGCCTGCGCAGGACGGTGGCGCCGCCTGTCCCTGACGAGCTCGCCTGGATCGCGAAGCTCGCGGGACGCTTCCGCGTCGAGCTGTCCCCCCACGCCTCGATCCTGTTCGACGAGGTCGCGCAGCACATCTTCCAAAGCGTCGACCTGACGACGATCGGCGAACAGGCTCCGCTCCCGGCTCGCGCGCCGTGGATCGCGCCCGAGCCGGTGACAGACGGTAGGGGACAGTCCCCTGCGGGGAGAGAGGAGCATGTGCTTGGCGAGCTGCGCCTGCTGCGCTACCGCCCGCTCTTCTCGGGGCCGCAGGTGGAGCGTGTCAGCGAGCTCCAGTTCCAGCGGCCCGCACGGGAGGCCACGCTGTCGTCGCACGATGCCGAGCGTCGCGGTATCGGCACGGGTGACACGGTCACGCTTCGCTCCAACGGCACCTCCGTCGCGCTTCGCGCGAGAGTCAGCCCACGTCTGATCGCCGGCGTCGTCCGCGTTGCCGACGAGCACGCCGGTGACCTCCACCCCCTGGTCGAAGTCGTCGCTACGCGCGACTCGGTCGAGAAGGGGACGAGATGACAGAGGCCTGGTGGATCAGCCTCATCAAGTGCTTCGTGGTGATCAACCTCGTGATGGTCACCTTCGCCTATCTCACGCTCGCCGAGCGCAAGGTGATGGGTCGCATGCAACTGCGGTACGGGCCGAACAGGGTCGGGCCGAAGGGCCTGCTGCAGCCGATCGCCGATCTCCTCAAGCTGCTCAACAAGGAGAGCTTTCGGCCGGTCGACGCAGTCGACGTGCTCTACATCCTGTCACCGTTCCTGGCGGCGTTCACCGCGCTCGTGACGTTCTCGGTCATCCCGTGGGGCCCGGGCTGGACGATCGGCGGCCAGGAGGTGACCGGCTACGTCGCTGACGTGCCGATCGCCCTCGTGTTCATGTTTGCGATCGGTTCGCTCGGTGTGTACGGGTTCATCCTCGGCGGCTGGTCCTCGGACTCGAAGTACTCGCTCCTGGGCTCGATGCGCACCTGCGCCCAGCTCGTCTCCTACGAGGTGGCGTTGGCGCTGTCGGTGCTCGGCGTTGTGATCATGGCGGGCTCGCTCTCGCTGACGCAGATCGTCGCCGCCCAGGTGGACGAGGTCTGGTACGTGGTCCCGCAGCTCGTCGGCTTCCTCGTCTTCTTCCTCGCCGGTCTGGCCGAGACGGCGCGCGCCCCGTTCGACCTGCCCGAAGCCGAGCAGGAGCTCGTGGCCGGCTACCACACGGAGTACGGCGGCATGCGCTTCGGCCTCTTCACGATGGCCGAGTACATCAACCTGATCACCCTGTCGGCGCTCGCTGTGACGCTCTTCCTCGGCGGCTGGCACGGGCCTGACTGGTTCTGGGGGCTCTCGGGGCCGATCTGGTTCATCTTCAAGCTCTTCCTGCTCCTGTTCATCTTCATCTGGATCCGCACCACGCTCCCCCGCCTTCGGTACGACCAGCTGATGCGCTTCGGCTGGAAGGTGCTGCTGCCGGTGGCCACGATCAACGCCGTCGTGACCGCGATCCTCGTGGTGGCGATCTGAGCATGCCGCAGCCGTTTTCGACACTCAAAGGGTTCGGGGTCACCTTCCGGCAGATCTTCAAGAAGCCGATCACCCAGGAGTACCCCGAGTTCAAGCGCCCCGTCTACCCGCGCTTCCGCGGGCGGCACCGGCTGCACCGGCACGAGAACGGGCTCGAGAAGTGCGTCGGCTGCTCGCTCTGCGCGGCGGCGTGCCCCGCCGACTGCATACGCGTCGTGGCCGCCGAGAACACGGCGGACGACCGCGTCTCGGCCGGCGAGCGATACGCACGCATCTACGAGATCAACCTCAGCCGGTGCATCTTCTGCGGCTACTGCGAGCTCGCCTGCCCGTTCGACGCCATCACGCTCGGCAACGAGTTCGAGCTGTCCGAGTACTCGCGCGACGACCTGATCTACACGAAGGACATGCTCCTCGAAGGCCCGGTGAAGACGGTGCCGGTCGCCGACCCGGACCTGTTCGACACACCCATCCCGGCCTACAAGGCGCGCAGCTAGCCCTCGATGGGCAACGTCCTCGTCTGGGTGATCTGGATCCTCGCCGCCGGGGCGTGCCTCGGATCGGGCGTCGCAGTGGTCACGCTCACGAACCCCTTCTACTCCGCGCTCTCGCTGATCGGCAACCTCGCCTCGCTCGCCGTGCTGTACCTGCTCGCCGCCGCCGAGTTCGTGGCGGCCGCGCAGGTGCTCGTCTATGCCGGCGCGGTGATGGTGATGTTCCTGTTCGTGATCGCCTACCTCGGCGGTCGGGCCGACGCACCGTGGGCAGGGGGGCCGAAGTGGATCCGGGTGGCGGCGGTCGTCTCGTCGGTCGCGCTGCTCACGGAGGTGGTCGTGGCGATGGGGCTCGCGGCGGGGGACAGCCTCTCGAACGAGGCTGACATCGGCGCGTCGTTCGGGAGCCCGGCCGAGATCGGCAGGCTCTTCCTCACCGATCACCTGCTCGCATTCGAGATCACCTCGATCGTCCTGCTGGTTGCCGCGGTGGGCGGCGTCGTGCTCGGCATCAGAGCGACGACCGAGGACGAGGCGGCGTAGTGCTCGGTCCCGGCGTCACCTGGTACCTCGTCGTCGCCGCGGCGCTCTTCGCGATCGGGACGATGGGCGTCATGCTCCGGCGCAGCCCGCTGATCGTGCTGCTCTCGCTGGAGATCATGCTCAACGCGGGAAACCTCGCCCTCGTGGGCTTCTCCCGCCTGCACGGTGAGCTCGACGGCCAGGTGTTCGCTCTCGCGGTGATGGCCGTCGCCGCCTCGGAGGTGGTCGTCGGCCTGGGCCTGATCGTGGCTGTGGCGCGGCGTCGCCTGCCGCTCGACGTCGACGCGATGACGGAGCTTCACGGATGAGACGTCGCTCGCTGCCGCTTCCGTCGAGCGTGCCACCGGCCGCGAATGCGGCCGCTTCAGGGCTTGTCGCGACTCCGAATCCTGCGGGGAAGGGCAGCATGATCGCGACCGGCGGCTGGGTGTGCCTGCTGGCACCGCTCGCGGGCGCGCTGGCGATCGTCCTCGCAGGCACGCGGATCACGCGCCGGCACGCCGGCTGGATCGCCACCCTGTCGGTGTTCGTCGCTTTTGCCGGCGCGCTCGCCTCGCTCGTGGACCTGCTCGGCCACGATCCCGAGGAGCGGACACACCTCTCGACCGCGTACACCTGGCTCCAGGTCGCCGGCTTCCAGGCCGACATGAGCATCCTCGTCGATCCGCTCTCCGTCACGATGATGCTCGTCGTCTCGGGGGTCGGCGGGCTGATCGTCTGGTACTCGATGGGCTACATGGCCGGCGCCGACGAGGAGCGCCGTTACTTCGCCTACATGGCGCTGTTCGTGTTCTCGATGCTGCTCCTGGTCGAGGCGGGCAACCTGCTCATCCTGCTGGTCGGCTGGGGCCTGGTCGGCCTCGCCTCGTATCTCCTGATCGGCTTCGACCACCACCGGCCCGCGGCGATCGCCGCCGCGAAGAAGGCCTTCGTGATGAACGCGGTCGGCGACGCGACGATGGCGCTCGCGTTCTTCCTGCTCATCTCGCGTCTGGGGACGCTCGACTTCGCACCCGTGTTCGAAGCCGCGGAAGAAGGCTTGCGTCTCCGACACCGTCCTGACGCTCGTCGCGCTCGGGTTGCTGGCGGCGGCGGTGGCCAAGTCGGCGCAGGTGCCGATCCACACGTGGCTCCCGGACGCG
Organism: uncultured Actinomycetes bacterium; assembly: GCA_963724995.1. Lineage (GTDB taxonomy): Bacteria > Actinomycetota > Thermoleophilia > Gaiellales > Gaiellaceae > Gaiella. The sequence continues at coordinate 382,092 of CAVRXC010000006.1, read as the reverse complement.
ATGGAAGGGCCGACGCCCGTCTCCGCGCTCATCCACGCGGCGACGATGGTCACCGCGGGCGTCTACCTGATCTGTCGCACACACCCGATGTTCGAGGCCGCTCCGACGTGCAAGCACCTGGTCGCTCTGCTCGGGCTCGTGACGCTGCTGCTCGCTGGAGCCGTCGCGCTCGTGCAGCAGGACATCAAGCGGGTGATCGCCTACTCGACCATGTCGCAGATCGGCTACATGTTCGTCGGGGTCGGCGTCGGCGCGTACGGGTTTGCGATGTTCCACCTCGTCACGCACGCGTTCTTCAAGGCGCTGCTGTTCCTCTCCGCCGGCCTGGTCATCCACCACCTGGCCGGCGAGCAGGACATCCGGCAGCATGGGCGGCCTGCGGCGCTTCATGCCGCGGACGCACCTCGCCTTCCTGATCGGGACGCTGGCGCTGATGGGCATCCCGCCACTGGCGGGCTTCTGGTCGAAGGATGCGATCCTCGCCTCCGCGCTCGACCAGGGTGACGCGCTGGGCTGGGCGCTGTTCATCGGTGGCCTCGTCGGGGCGTTCCTGACGGGGCTCTACGCGATCAGGCTCTACTGGAAGGTCTTCCGCGGCGAGGCCTCGGAGCTGGTGCTCGCCCACGCCGGCGGCCACGCCGACCACGCACACGGCGCGGAGGCAACGAGGACGCACGAGGAGCACGCCCACACCGAGGGGCCGCTCTCGATGCTCATCCCCGTCGGCGTGCTCACGTTCCTCACTGCGTTCGGCGGCATCCTCGGCCTCGCAGGCCTGTGGGAGCCGCTCGAGGAGTGGCTCGAGACCACCACCGAGCCCCTCGTCCACCCGAGCGTGTCCGAGGACTACGCTGACCAGCCTGTTCGCCGTGCTGGTTGCCGTGGTGGGTGGCTTCATCGCCTGGCGCATCACGCAGGCCGGTCGCGAGCTCGTCACGGCCGGTGGGCTGCGGACGGCTCTCGAGCGAAAGCTCTACTTCGACGAGCTCTACGACACGGTCTTCTCCCGGCCCGTGCAGGCGGTGGCGCTGCGCTTGCGCGATGACGTCGAAGGCGCCCGTCGTCCATCGCTCGCTCGACGAGGTGGCGCGGGGGTCGCTCGAGGCGGGTGGCAGCGTCGCCCGCGCTCAGTCGGGCCTGCTGCGTGTGTATGCGCTCGTGATCGCCGCCTCCGTCGTCGTCCTCGCCGTCGTCTTCCTCGTGGTGCGCTGATGCAGACGACGCTGCTGATCGCCTTCCCGCTCGTCGGCGCGCTCGTCGTGTGGCTCGCTCCGCTGCCCCGCGACTGGACGGCGGGGCTCGCGTTCCTCGATCGCGGTGGCCGAGATCGGCTGGTGGATCGGCAGCGTCTTCGACTTCGATCGCAGCACCTGGTCGTTCGGGGTCGACCCGACTTCGACTCCCCCGAGCTGCAGCACGCGACGAGCAGGGAGTGGTTCGACGCGATCGGCGCCTCCTACTCGGTCGGGTTCCACGGCTACTCGTTCTGGCTCGCCGGACTGACGGTGGTCGTCGGAGCCGCTGCGGTCGCCTATGCCGTCTGGGCGGGCGCGACCGGCCTCGCGCCTACTACGGCCTGATGCTCTTCCTGATCGGCTCGGTCGTCGGCGTGTTCGCCTCGCAGGACCTGCTGCTGTTCTACGTCTTCTTCGAGGCGATGCTGATCCCGCTGTACATCCTGATCGGTGTCTGGGGCGGCCCCGACCGCCAGCGCGCGACGCTCACGTTCGTGCTCTACACGATGGCGGGCTCGCTGCTCATGCTCGCCTCGGTGGTCGCCTTCGGTGTCAGCCAGGGCACGTTCGACCTCGTCGACGCCGGTCACGAGTGACGAACGACTGGATCTTCCTCGGCTTCGTCGCCGCGTTCGCCGTCAAGGCGCCGCTGCTCCCGCTGCACGGCTGGCTGCGAGGTGCGTACACGCAGGCGCCGCCCGAGGTGTCGGCGCTGCTTTCCGGCGTCGTCTCGCAAGGCTGTCGTCGCCGGCCTCATCACCATCGTGCTGCTGCACTTCCCCGAGCCCGATGGACGACTTCCGGCACGCTGCTGCTGGTGCTCGGCGCGGCGACGCTCGTGTACGGCTCGCTGCTCGCGTTCCGCCAGGACGACCTGCGCGGAGTTATCGCCTACTCCTCGATGGCGCAGATGGGGCTGATCATGCTCGGCATCTTTGCCCCGTTCACGACGAACCACCTCGGCGTGTCCGGCGCCGTGCTGCAGGCGGTCGCACACGGGCTCGTGTCGGCCACGATGTTCCTGCTCGCCGGGATGCTCGAGGTGCGCTGCGGCACCGGTGAGCTCGCACGGCTCGGCGGGATGGCCAAGGGCCGTCCGGCGCTCGCGACGCTCGTGCTCGTCGACGCGGGATGATCATGCTCGCCGTCCCCGGGTCGGTCACGTTCACCGGCGAGTTCGCGATCCTGGCCGGGCGTCTTCACGCCACGGGTGGGGCTACGCGGTCGTCGGCGTCGTCGCGATCGTGATCGCGGCGCTGTACGGGCTGCGGCTGATCTCGGCGGTGCTCCACCAGGCCCGCGGGCCGGCGTGCGCGAGGAGCGACGGCGACCTGTCGGGCAACGAGTTGTGGCTCGTCGTGCCGCTCGTGGCGGTGCTCCTCGCCCTGTCGGCCTGGCCGGCGACCGTGACCGCGAACAGCTTCCCGGGTGACGAGGCGCAACAGGCTGGCCGAGGTGACCCCGTGATCGGCGCCTCGATCCCGACGCCCGCACGTCGACTGGCTGGCGCTGTCGCCGTCGCTCGCGCTCCTGCTCGCGTCCGGCGATCTGCCTGCTGGGCGCGGTGCTCTTCCCGCGCGACACGCCGGCGGTTCTTCTCGGCGGTGGTCGCGTTCACCGGCTTCGTCGCGGCCGGCGTGCTCGCGGGCGGCGTGTTCGCAGACACGCCCGAGGCCACCGTGTCGCTGCTCTCCGACTCGATGACCCGCGACCGTCTGGCGCGCTGACGCAGGTGATCCTCGCCGGGATCGGCGTGCTCGTCGTGCTCGTCTCGCACGGCGACCGGCGGCGTGACCACGTCGGTGAGTACTACTCCCTCGTCACAGCGGCCGGCCGCCGGGATGATGTTCTTCGTCTCGGCCGGGAACCTGATGACGCTGTTCCTCGGGCTCGAGTGGTTCTCGATCGCGCTCTACGTGCTGTGCGCACTCGACACGCACCGCGAGCGGTCGCTCGAGGCCGGGCTCAAGTACCTGATCGTCGGCTCCTTCGGCTCGGCCATCCTCCTCTTCGGCGCGGCGCTCGTCTACGGCGCGACGGGCGAGCTCGGCTTCGACGCGATCCGCGACGCTCCCGGTGCGGACGACCCGCTGTTCGTGATCGGCCTGGCGTTGATCCTCGCCGGTCTCGCCTTCAAGGTCTCCGCCGCGCCGTTCCACATGTGGACGCCGGACGTCTACGAGGGCGCGCCGACGCCGGTGACCGCGTTCATGGCGGCCGCGACGAAGGCTGCAGCGATCGTCGTCACGCTGCCGCGTGCTCGTGACCGCGTTCCCCGAGCAGTCCGAGATCTGGTCCGTCGCGGTCGCGGTGCTCGCCGTCGCCTCGCTCGTGGTCGGCAACCTGGCGGCGCTCGTCCAGCGCGACGTGAAGCGGATGCTCGCCTACTCGTCCGTCTCCCAGGCCGGCTTCCTCCTCATCGCGGTCGCGGCCGACAACGCCGCTGGCGGCGAGCGCGCTTCTGTACTTCCTCGTCCCGTACACGGCCGCCACCGTGGGCGCGTTCGCCGTGATCGCCGCGCGAGAGCGGGAGCTCGACCGCGCCGTCACCCTCGACGCGCTGGCGGGTCTCGGCTGGGAGCGGCCGCTGCACGGGGTCGGCGATGTGGGTCTTCATGCTCTCCTTCGCCGGCTTTCCGCTCACCGGTGGCTTCCTCGGCAAGTTCACCGTGTTCTCCGCGGTCTACGAGTCCGGCTGGTGGTGGCTCGTCGTGCGTCGGCGTCGTCGCGACCGCCGTCAGCGTCGCCTACTACCTGGCGTCGTACGTGCGCTCTACATGCGGCCCGGCCAGGTGATCGGCACCGCGCCCGGTCGCGGTCGGTGGCTCACCGCCGGTCGATCACGCGCTCGATGCCGCTCTGCTCGCCGCGATCGCCGTCGTGATCGGCTCGTTCTTCTTCGTCGAACCGCTGTTCGAGCTTGCGAGAAGGCGATCGCGCAGCTGCCGTTCCCGCTGTAGCGGGCGGGCCTTCCCGCCTCGGCCGGTGGTACGGTCCCGGCCGTGGCGACGCGGCTGACGTGGCTCGGTCATTCGGCGTTCCGGCTGGACACGCCGGCGGGCACTCGCGTCTACATCGATCCGTTCCTCGGCGGGAACCCCTCGTGCCCGGCCGACGAGCTCCGAGCCGGAGCGTTGCGACCTGATCGCCCTCACCCACGGTCACTCCGACCACGTCGGCGACACGGTCGGCCTGGCCCGCCGGTTCGGTGCCCGGTGGTGGCGCAGGTCGAGCTGCGCGGCTGGCTGACGGGCCAGGGGCTGCCGTCCGACGGGCTCACCACCTCGCCGAACAAGGGCGGCACCGTCACGATCGGCGATGTGTCCGTCACGCTCACGGATGCCAACCATTCGTCGAGCGCACCCGACGGTCGCTACCTCGGCGAGCCGTGCGGGCTCGTGGTCGCCGCGGCCGGTGCTCCGACGATCTACTTCGCCGGCGACACGAACATGTTCGGCGACATGGCCCTGATCCGTCGCGTGTACGCACCCGACGTCGCGGTGCTGCCGATCGGCGACCACTTCACCATGGGCCCGCGAGAGGCTGCCGTGGCGCTCGAGCTCGATCGGTGCCTCCCGCTGCGTGCCGTGTCACTACGGGACGTTCCCCGTCCTCACCGGCACACCCGAAGAGCTGCGGCGCCTGGCGCCCGACGGCGCCGAGGTGCTCTCGCCCGAGCCGGGCCACGAGCTGGAGCTTTGAGCGTGCGCGAGCGCTGGTTCGGCGCCACCGGCCGTCGGGTACCGGAGATCGCGTTGGAGGGGACGATCGACGTCGAGGGCGCCATGGTGCTCGACGCGGTGCCCGACCCGGTCGCGCTCGCAGACGCGCACGCGCGTGGGGTGCCGGTCGTCGTGCGAGCGGCGAGCGCCGAGGCCGTCGTCACCGCACTCGCACGACCCGAGGTCGCCTGTGTGCTCGTGCCGACCGCCGCACTTCTCGAGCTGGACCTCGCCGGGGATCACCTATGGCTCGTGAGGGCCCTCCCGTCTCGACGTACTCGATCTGCGCCTGCGACCTCGAAACGGCTCGGTGGGGCGTCGCGACGCAGTCGAAGTTCCTCGCCGTGGGCAGCGTCGTCCCCTGGGCGGCGCCACACGTCGGCGCGATAGCGACGCAGTCGTACGCCAATCCCCGCTACGGGCCGGACGGGCTCGAGTTGCTCCGCACGGGGCTGGCTGCGGACGAGGTGGTCGAGCGGCTGACTGCCGCAGACCCCGACGCCGCGATGCGGCAGCTCGGCGTGGTCGACGGCGACGGGCGTGGCGCGACGTTCACGGGTCGCGAATGCCATGGGTGGGCGGGGGGCGTCGCCGGGGCCGGCTACGCAGCGCAGGGCAACATCCTCGTCTCCGGGGAGACGGTCGACGCGCTCATGGAGACGTTCCTCGGCACGGGCGGAAGGCCGCTCGCGGAGCGCCTGCTCGATTGTCTCGACGCAGCCGAGGCGGCGGGTGGCGACAGTCGTGGGCGACAGTCCGCGGCGCTGCTCGTGGTCGAGCAAGGCGGTGGCTACGCGGGGCTGTCCGACGCCCTCGTCGACCTGCGCGTCGACGATCACGACGACCCGCTCGCTGAATTGCGCCGCCTATACGCGATCCACCAGCAGCTCTTCGGATCCACACCGAGGGACCAGTGGGTCACGGTCGACGATGCGCTGGCGGAGGAGCTGCGTGGGCTGCTCGCGGCGCTCGGGTACGCGACGCTGGCCGACTGGGCGGCGGTTGTGAACCTGGAGGAACGGGTCGACGGTGAGGACTCGATCGACCCGGTCGTGCTCGACGAGCTGCGGAGGGCGGGGGCATGACAGAGCGCTGGACGGCGATCCCGCTGGACGGGATCGCGGGCTACGCGGACGAGGGCCGCCCACGTTGGCACATGCTCCGCTCGGCGCTCGGTATCGAGGCGTTCGGAGTCAACGCATGGCGCGCGACGGCACCAGGCCAGGAGCTGATCGGACAGCACGACGAGCTCGGCCAGGGCGCAGGCGGCCACGAGGAGCTCTATCTCGTGGTCTCCGGGCACGCGACGTTCACCGTCGACGGCGAGACCCTCGAGGCGCCCGCACGGACCGTGGTGTTCGTCAAGGACCCGTCGGTGCGGCGCTCGGCGATGGCGCGGGACGAGGGGACGACGGTGCTCGTCGTCGGCGGCAAGCCCGGCGACCCGTTCGCCGTCTCGGACTGGGAGCGTTCCGCAGAGGCTCTTCGCTACTGGTCGACGGAGGACTGGGACACAGCGATCGAGGTGCTGCAGCGCCAGCACGGCGAGCACCCGCAGAACGCCGGCGTGCTCTACAACCTCGCCTGCGCCGAGTCACGCTCGGGTCGCCGTGAGGGCGCGCTCGCGCACCTGGCCGAGGCGGTCGCGCTCGAGCCTCGGTTCGGTGAGAACGCCGCAACCGACTCGGACTTCGACGCGATCCGCGACGACCCGCGGTTCTCGTACTAGAGACACGAAGGGCAGTCAGGAAGGATGGGCGCATGCGCGTCGTGCCCGCGTTTCGCTCGAGGCTCCGGCGGTGGACGATCAGAGGCCTCAGCAACGCGCACCTCGCTGTTCTTCGCCTGAGCAGGGGGCGTGTCCTCGCCTCGGTGGCGGGGATGCCGGTGCTCCTGCTCACGACAACGGGCCGCCGCTCCGGCAAGGCGCGCACGACGCCGCTCACGTTCTTCCGGGACGGGACCGACCTCGTGGTGATCGCATCGAACGGCGGCGCCGACCGGCCGCCCGACTGGTCGCTCAACCTGCAACAGAATCCACGGGCAGTCATCGAGATCGGCACCCACAGGCAGGTCGTCACGGCCAGAACAGCGTCGGAGCAAGACCGCGAGCGCCTCTGGGTCGGGATCACAGCCACGTACTCCGGCTACGCCGACTACCAGGCGAGGACAACGCGACCGATACCGGTCGTGCTCCTCACACCCGACCGGGTACAAGGCACTCGCCGCGTTCGAGCTGCCGAGTAGGGTCCTGAGCGTGCTTTCACTCCGACCGATCACCGAGTCGAACCGCGAGGCAGTCGAGGCTCTACGCGTATCCCCCGGCCAGGAGCAGTTCGTCAGCAGCGTCACCGAGTCGTTGCTCGAAGCAGCCGAGGAGCCGGACGGACGCCCCTTGTACTGGGCCGTCTACGCGGACGAGACGCCCGTCGGGTTCGTGATGATCAGCGACGACGTCGGCGGTCCCGAGTACATACCGCACTTCCTCTGGAAGCTGCTCATCGACGAGCGCTACCAGCGACAGGGCTTCGGCACCGCAACGCTCGACCTGATCGTCGAATACTTCCGCGCTCGACCCGGAGTCGACGTGCTGAGCACGAGCGCCCGCCAGGGCGATGGCAGCCCCATCGCGTTCTACGAACGCTACGGCTTCCAGCAAACCGGCGAGATCGTGTTCGACAACGAGATGTTGCTCCGCCTCGAGCTCGGCTAGGGCGCCACGGTCTGGACTGCCGGCTTCTCCCAGACCGAGACGTGCTTGCGGCTGTCGCTCGTGAACGGCTCCCGCTTCCACCCGCTCCAGCGCTCGCGCAGGCTCATCCCGGCAAGCTGCGCCATCAGGTCGAGCTCCGAGGGCCACGCGTAGCGGAAGGGCACCGAGTGGCGCTCGACTCTTCCGTCGACGATCTCGAAGTGGTGCGACGTGAGGCCCTGGTTCGCGACGTCGTACTCGTCGAGCCCCCATCTGGTCTCGCTCACGTAGAAGGCGTGGATGGTCTCGCCGGGCGGGAGCCGCCGCAGCCCGGGGACGCCGACCTCGATGACGAAGCAGCCGCCGGGCTCGAGGTGCGCCGCGACGTTGCGGAAGCACGCGACCTGCGCCGCCTGCGTCGTCAGGTTCATGATCGTGTTGAAGACCAGGTACGCGACGGAGAACGTCCCGTCGACGGTCGTCGTCGCGAAGTCGCCGATCGTCACGCCGATGTCCTCGCCGCCCGGCTTCGCACGCAGCCTCGCGACCATCGCCTTCGACATCTCGATCCCGTGCACCGGCACTCCCCGCTGCGCGAGCGGTAGCGCGATCCGGCCCGTCCCGATCCCGAGCTCGAGCGCTCGACCGCTCCCGGCGAGCTCGACGAGGAGGTCGACGACCGGGTCGACGACCGCCGGGTCGAACATCTCGGCGTCGGTCGTCGTACCTCGCCGCGACGCGCTCGTCGAAGTAGCCGTCGTCGTGCACCGCCGGAATCTACCCGCAGCCAGGATTGCAACTCGTCTGCCGTGAGCCCTCAGAGCGCCGACGCGTGGCCACCCTTGGGCGGCTGCCGCGAGGAGCGATGATTTCGCTCGCCCCGGCCGGTCTTCCAGAGAGAGCTGCCGCAGAAAGGAGTGCCAAGTGTCTGGCAACACGCCGATCGAGAGCAACGGAACCGGCCGCGTACTGGCCGGGAAGTGCGAGTGTGGCACGGTTCGCTACAGCGTCGAGGATGCATTCCTCTACGCGGCGAACTGCCACTGCTCGCGCTGTCGCGCGGCGACTGGCTCGGCCTTCAAGCCGTTTGCCGGTATCGAGCGGGAGAAGCTCGAGCTCACGGAGGGCCTGGATGAGGTCCTGGTCTTCGGAGAGGAAGATCTGAATCACACGCGGTGTGGGAGGTGCGGCTCGCTCCTCTTCTCGGTGGTGCGGGACGGCGCCTATGTGCACGTCGCCATGGGATCGCTCGCTGATGCTCCGAGCATTCGGCCGACGGAGCACATCTTCGTCGGCTCCAAGGCGCCATGGTTCGAGATCACCGACGACCTGCCCCAATCCGAGGAGCTCTGAGGGAGAACACGATCGTGGCGACGCGGAGGGAGCGGCGCTGCCCGGACAAACGACTGTCCGATCACGGTGGGCGAGCGTCGCCCGGCAGCCGCCGCCCCGCCGCCAGAGCCCGGAACGCCGGCACCGGGTCGTGCTCCGGGCGCGCCACGAGCAACACCGCGCCGTGCTCCGAGCCGGCGAGGGCGCCAACGAGCAGCTCGAGCGCTGCGGCAAGGGCGAATGCCTTGTGCGCGTGCTCGCCGCCGAAGGGGACGAGCTCCTCCGGCCGGGCCCGGCCCGTCAGCACGTCGCCGTGCGTGACGGCGCCCATCGACACGTCGGCCACGATCGGCGGGCCGTCGCTCGAGGGCACCGCGATGGCGAGCGGGTTCGTGCCCGTGAGCGGCTCGCCGCCGTCCGGGTGCGGCAAGCGACGTGGCGACGTCGCAGTGAGGACAGCCACGAGCCCTCCCTCCGCCAACATCCGCACCCACGCTCCCAGCACCCCGGTGGGAAAGCAGCGCTCCAGGACGACGACCCGTGCCCGGTCGGGTGGATTGGACAGAGTCGTGTGGACTGCAGCGGCCAGCGTGAGGTAGCCGAGCGCGCCGGCGCCGTCCCAGCGCTCGTACGCCGGCTCCGAGACGACACGTCGTGGCCGTGACGTCGGGTCGATCTCCTGGGTCTCCAGCCACGCGATGCGCGCCAGGCCGTGACCGGTCTTCCCACGCCGCTCCGCATCGAGGAAGTGCTCCAGCAGCGTCCGCGCGTCCTCCTCCACAAGACCGAGCGCCAGAAGGCGCGCCAGCGGGTCACGGGCCTCGGTCATCGGCCCCAATCCTCACACGCCGAGAAAGGAACACGGCGGGGTGTCATCCCGTACGGGGTGTCACTCCCCTCGTTGCGTGCTAGAGGACGGTCAGCGGCTTGCGGATGGACCCCGGGCGAGCGCGCTGCACCGCTTCCGCAATCGATGCGATCGCGAGCGCCGACTCCGATTCCGGAGCCGCCTCGAGCACGGGCACGCCCGCATCCGCCGCCTCGCGCAGCACGGGGTCCAGCGGAACGCGACCGAGCAGCGGTACGCCCATCTCGTCGGCCAGCCGTTCCCCGCCACCCGAGCCGAAGATCTCCTGACCGGTGCCGACGAGCCACGACATGTTCTCGATCACACCGGTGATCCGCATGCCGAGCTTCTCGGCCATCTGCGCCGCTCGCACCGCGACCTGTTGGGCGGCGGGCTGTGGTGTCGTGACGACGATCACCTCGGCGCGCGGCAGCAGCTGACCGAGCGAGATGGCCACGTCGCCCGTGCCCGGAGGCATGTCCACGACCAGCGTGTCGATCTCGCCCCAGTGGACGTCGGAGAGGAACTGCTCGAGCGCCCGATGCAGCATCGGCCCGCGCCACATGATCGGGCTGTTCTCGTCCATGAAGAACCCGATCGACATGAGCCGCAGGTCCCAGTTGACGGGGGGCACGATCATCTCGTCGACCACCACGGGCCGCTGGTGAATGCCGAGCACGTGCGGGATCGAGTGCCCGTACACATCCGCGTCGAGGACGCCGACCTCTTCACCACTGCGCGTGAGGGCGTACGCGAGGTTCGCGGTCAGCGTCGACTTGCCGACGCCTCCCTTGCCGGACGCGACGACCACGACGCGTGTGCGAGGGTCGAGCTGCGGGCTCTTCTCGGGACGATTGCCCCGAAGCCGCGTCGCCAGCGCTGCCTTCTCGTCGGGTGACATGACGTCGAAGGAGAGGCGCACCGACGTGACCCCCTCGACGGCACCCACGTGCCGCTGCACCTGCTCGTCGAACGATGCCCGCAGCGGGCAGCCGGCCACGGTGAGTGCAATCGTCACGTGCACGGCGCCGTCCTGCTCGGTGGTCACGTCGCGCACCATGTCGAGCTCGGTCACGGGCCGGCGCAACTCCGGATCGATCACGCTCTCGAGCGCGGTGAGAATGGCGTCGCGATCAGGAGTCATGGCCAATCAGCGTACATCCAGTGTGCCGTTCGGCCGCTGCCCGGGCTTACGACGCAGGCCTCGGGTCCGCGCAGCCAGGAACGAGCGGGGGTGACGCCGAGGCAATCATCCCGGCGTGGGCGCGGTGAGGGCGGCCGCCAGGTCTGCGCAGACAGCGGAGGTTGCGCCCGCTACGACCCGCGAGCGCTGACCAAGGTCGAGCAGGGCAGCGCCGAACGGTGGCGACTCGAAGAGCTCGATCGCGAATCCACGCTCGCGGACGGCGAGTTGTGCAGCCGCGATGTCGATCGAGCGGGCTGCCTTGAGGGAGCACACCGCGTCCACCCTCCCGGCGGAGAGGTGACAGAGAGACAGGGCGAGAGACCCCATCACGCGCAGCCGCTTGGCGACGCCACGCATCGCCGGGGCAGCCTCGGCGATGAAGTCGGTCGTCGTTCCCTCCAGGGAGAGGATCTCGACGGGCTCCTTCGGCGGCGGCGCGTCGAGCGGCGCACCGTCGAGCAGCACGCCGAGGCCGCGCTGCGCCACCCATTCCTCGCGGGCGCCGAAGTCGTGCACGAAGCCGAAGACGACGTCGTCCATGGTCGATCCGTCGGCCACGGCGATCGACAGCGCGAAGAACGGGATGCCCCGCTTGCAGTTGACGGAGCCGTCGATCGGGTCGACAACCACACGCAACGGGCCGCCGGCACCGAACGCCCGCTCTCCGAGCTCTTCCGAGACGAGCAGGAAGTCGCCGCCGAGCGCGTCGAGGCGGGCCACGATCGCCTCTTCGGCCGCGGCGTCGATCGCCGTCGTGTCGTCCCCGCCCTCCCCGGCACGGAGCACGGGCTCTCGCTCGAGACGGCTCGGTAGGCGCGCCAGCGCCTGATCGAGGTCGGCGACGCACCCACGCGCGAAGGCGAGCCAGTCCGTCATGTCTCCTCCAGCGGCTGGAAGAGCAGCCCCGACGTGAGCTTCGGATAGAAGTGCGTCGCCTTCGGCGGCATCACCTCGCCGCGACGAGACCGCTCGAACACATCCTCGATCCGGGTCGGCCGGACGAGGAAGGCGCAGTCGGCGACGCCGGCGTCGACACGACCCACCGCGTCGCGTTGATCGACCGTGTATGAGATCCCCTCGAGACCGGCACGATCGACGAGATCGACGTCGAGCTCGCCCTCCTCTCCCAGGACCAGCCACGCGCGGCCGTCCCGGTAGAAGACGGCCGCGGCGCGGTCGTAGGGCTCGGCCGCCAGCCGCGCGAGTGCCTCCTCGACCCCCGTGCAGAGCTCGCCTGCCGGGGCCACGTCCGGGCGGCCGCTGAACACGCGATGCGTCGCCCGGATCTCGAGCCCGGGATCGCGGGTCGAGACGAGCACCGCCAGTACGCGCGCATCTGAGGGAGCTCCGCTTGCGGACGCATACGCAAGCGACGTCTCGTAGCGGTGATGCCCGTCGGCGATCAGCACCTGTCGCGGTTCGAAGAACGCCGGCACGATCCCGTCGTCCTCCACCCGCCACAACCGCGTCCCGCCGGCCTCGAGGTCCGAGGGCCGTTCGGGCGGCGAGAGCGGCGGCTCTCCCTCGTAGAGGAAGAACAGCGGCTCGAGCTGGGCGTGAGCGGCACGAAGCAGACGCAGCCGGCTCTGGATCGGTTCCGGGTGCGTGCGCTCGTGCGGGATCACGACGCCACGCTCGTAGGGCTCGGCGCGCAAGGAGGCGACGAGCCCTCGACGCATCCGCGAGGAGCCGTCCATGCCGGTGAAGCCCTGCTCCCAGACCCAGACGGCAGGCCGCTCGTCGCGGACGAGGACACCGGCCCGGAGCCAGTCGCGATACAGGCCGCCTGCCTGTTCCTCGTCGTCGGCGAGAGTGAGGTGGACGACGTTGTGCGGGTCGCGACGCAGCAGCACCTCGCGCTCCTCGGGCGAGATGACGTCGTACGGCGGAGCGACGACGTCGGCGGAGGGATGTGCGTACCGGACGGCGCGAAACGGCTGGACGTCTGCCACCCGTCGAGCCTACCTTCGGTCATGTCCGCCACGGCCGACCCTCGGTCATAGACTGGACGGTGTGACTGCGATCGCCGAGTTGGTCGAGGACCGGACCGTGGACGGCATCTACGCGGTGTCCCGCAAGCGGCGCCTGCGCACGCGCTCCGGTGCCCCCTACCTGGCACTCGAGTTGGTGGACGCGACGGGACGGGTCGAGGCTCGTGTCTGGCGTGACGTCGAGCTGCTCGACCGTCTCTTCGGAGAGGGCGACGCCGTGCACGTGCTCGGGAGGGTGGAGCGCTACGGCAAGCGCCTCCAGCTCGACGTGCGCAGCCTCGAGACGGCTGCGGAGACCGATCCGACCGGGCTCGTGCCCGCGCTTCGCCGTGACGCCGACGAGCTCGATGGATTTCTCGACTTCCTCGTGGCCGAGCTCGCGCACCCCGGCCTGGCGCTGCTCGTGCGCGCCGTGCTGGACGACGAACGCGTGCGTGCGGCCTACCGGTCACTGCCCGCCGCCGGCGCCGACGGGCACCACGGTTACGCCGGCGGGCTGCTCGAGCACACGGTCGGCGTCGCGACGCTCTGCCGCGAGACAGCGCAGCTGCACCCCAGGCTTCGCAGCGACCTGCTGCTCGCCGCCGCGCTCCTGCACGACGTCGGGCGCACGCGCGAGCTCGTGCCCGGACCGACGTTCCGGCAGACGGAGGAGGGACGCCTGCTCGGTCATGTGCACCTCGGGCTTCGAATCGTGGAGGAACAGGCGGGGGCCCTCGACGACGAGGCGCGCGCGGAGCTGCTGCACGCGATCGCCACGCATCACGACCGCCAGGCGGCGCGAACGGCGGAGGCAGCCGTCCTCTACCACGCCAACCAGCTCGACGCTCAGGCGGCGACCAGGCCGGTCGGGAACGACTAGCAGGCGGTGGCCCCAGCGCTGCTCGCGCTCGCCGGCGCGCTTTCCTGGGGCGTCGGCGACTTCATCGCAGGTCTCGACCTCGCGGCGCCAGCACGTGCTCACCGTGCTCGCGCTCTCACAGGCGGTCGGGCTCGCCGGTGTGCTCCTGTGGGTGCTGCTCTCGGGCGACGGGTTCCCCGGAGCCGTGGAGCTCTTGCCGGCCGCCGGCGCAGGCGCGGCGGGCGCGGTCGGGTTGGCCGCCCTCTACCGCGGCATGGCTGTCGGTGCCATGGGGATCGTGGCGCCCATCTCGGCTGCGTCTCCGGTCGTGCCGCTCGTGGTCGACGCCTCGCACGGGATCGTCCCGAACGGTGCGCAGGCTGCAGGAATCCTGCTCGTGATCGTCGGAATCGTGGTGCTCTCGCGCGAGCCGGACGCCCCCTCCGGACAGCGCCTTGCCGCCGGTGCGGGGCTGGCGATGGTCGCAGCGCTCGGCTTCGGCCTGTTCATCGTGGGCCTCGACGCCGGCGCAGACGAGAGCGCTCCCTGGGCGGTCGTTGCCGCGCGCTCGACCTCCGTCACACTGGCCGTCGTCGCAGCGCTCGTCATGTCGGCGGGTCTGACGGTGCCGCGCGCGCTCGTGCCGGCGATCGTCGCAATCGGAGTGTTCGACACGGGGGCGAACGTGCTGGTGGCGCTCGCGGTGACGCTTGGAGCGGCCGGCGTCGTCGCGGTCCTGAGCGCGCTCTATCCGCTGGTCACCGTGACGCTGGCACGGCTGGCGCTACACGAGCGGCTCGACGCATCGCGGCGCGTGGGCGGCGCGGTGGCGCTCGCCGGCGCCGTGCTCGTCGCTGCCGGTTAGAGGAGACAACGGGTGCCGCGATGCTGCCGGGCTGGCGAAGGCACGGGTGAGGCGTGCCTCGCCCCTACACGTTGAAGCGCACGTTGAGGACGTCGCCGTCCTGGACGACGTAGGTCTTGCCCTCGAGTCTCTGCAGGCCTCGCCTGGCCGCCTCGGCGTGCGAGCCGCAGGCGAGCAGGTCGTCGGCCAGGATCACCTCGCAGCGGATGAAGCCGCGTGCGATGTCGGTGTGGATCGCTGCCGCCGCATCGAGCGCGGTCTGGCCGCGGCGCAGCGTCCAGGCACGGGTGTCCGCATCGCCGACCGTGTAGAAGGCGACCAGGTCGAGCGCCTCCTTGAGGCGCATCACAACCTCCTCGAGCGCCGAGCGCCGGCCTTCGCGAAACTCGGTCGCCTCGGCATCGACCAGCTCCGCCAACTCGGCCTCGAGCGCCGCATCGATGCCGTCGGGGCCGTTCACGATCGCGAGGAGCGGCTTCGTCGTGAGCGGCTCGAGCTCCGGTGGCAGCTCGCCCTCCCAGTCGGACAGTGGCCGGCCCGACTCGACGTGCGCGAGCACCAACCGGAGCTGCGCCTCCTCCTTGCGTAGGGCGGGGTCGCCTGACCTGGCCTGCTTCTCGACACGCTCCAGTCGACGCTGTACGTGGTCGGTGTCGGCCACGAGCAGCTCCAGCCGCAGCGTCTCCAGGTCGCCTTCGGGGTCGCTCGAGCCCGAGAAGCCGTCGAGCACCGCCAGGAGGGCGTCGACCTGACGCAGGTTGCCGAGCAGCTGTGCGCCGGTGCCCGGCACGTCGACCACGCGGATCGCAGCCGGCGTCATCTTCCGCGCCGAGACGAGCGCCGCCAGCCGCGGCAGCCGATCGTCGGCGATCGCCGCCATGCCGACGTTGGCCTTGTCCGTGACCGACGCGTAGGCCGTGATCTCCGCGCCCGCCTTCGTGAGCGCATTGAACAGAGTCGTCTTCCCGGAATTGGGCAGGCCGACGATGCCTACTTCCAGCGCCATCCGCGCGTCACCCTAGTCGAGACGCGAAGCGTCTCGACTACAGGCCGAAGCCGACCGACGACTCGCGAGCGAACCGCTTCAGGTAGACGACCCGCGGCAGCACGACCGTCAGGCGCCCATCCGCCGTGTCCAGCTGCAGCGTGCCCTGCGAGCTTGCGGCGAGCGCGCGCTCGACCGCGTCCGCGGTGTCCTGCGCCACGAGCGCGGCGATGATCTGCCCGCCTTCGAAGGCGAGCTCGATGCGAATGGACTCATCCTCTGCCACTGCTGACGACCTCCGTGAGGACGCCGTGGACGGCGTCGGGATGGACGAATGCGACCTCGAGCCCGAACAGCCCACGATGAGGCTCGTGGTCGATCAGTTGGACGCCGGCCGCCTCCAGCTCGCCGAGCGCCGTGCGAACATCGTCGACCTCGTAGGCGACGTGGTGCATGCCGGGCCCGCGCTTCGCCAGGAACCGGCCCACCGGTGTGTCGCCGGTTGTCGGCATGACGAGCTCCAGGCGGTTCGCCCCGACGAGCATCGAGGCCGCCTCGACGCACTGGTCGGGGACGACGGCGCGATGCTCGACGGCGGCTCCGAACAGGCGGGCATACGTCTCGATGGCCGCGTCCAGGTCGGTCACGGCCAGGCCGAGGTGGTGGATGGTGCGCGCTCTCACCCGGGCGATGCTACTTCCTCCGACTGCGGCGACCCGGGCCGAAGCACGTCGTCGACGAGACCGTATGCCACGGCTTCCTCGGGTGTCATGAACCGGTCGCGGTCGATGTCCTCGAGCACCGCTCGACGTCGCGCCCGTGTGGCGCGCCAGGATCTTCCGCCATCTGCCGGGTGGTGGACAGGATCTCGCGTGCCGCGATGTCGATGTCGGCAGGCGTCCCGCGGTACCCGGCCGGACCCCTGGTGGATCATGAGCTTCGCGTTCGGGAGCGCGAATCGCTTCCCCGGCGCGCACCGCCCGCGACGATCATCGCCGCCGCGGACATGCCCATGCCGAAGCAGATCGTCCGCACGTCCGGCCGTATGTGCTGCATCGCGTCGTAGATCGCCATCCCGGCATAGGCGGAGCCACCGGGCGAGTTGACATACAGGCTCACGTCCGCGTCGGGGTCGTCTCCTTCGAGCAGCAGGAGCTGCGCGACGATCACGTTCGCGATCTCCTCCTCGACCTCCCGGCCGAGGAACACGATGCGGTCACGCAGGAGCCTGGAGTAGACGTCGAACGCCCGCTCGGCGCGACCGTCGGCCTCGACCACCGTGGGTATGAGCACGCGAGCCTCCTTCCGCTGTATCGTGCAACCTGGCAGTTGCACTTATACACGCAACTTGGAGGTTGCGCATGGAGGTCGTGCGAGAGATCCTGCTGCCCGCGACGAGAGAGGACGTCTGGGCAGCCCTCACCGACGAGGAGCGGCTGTGCGAGTGGTTCGCAAACGACGTGGAGCTCGACCCGAGACCGGGCGGCGCGGGTGTCTTCCGCTGGGACAACGGGGAGGAGCGACGGGCGGCGGTCGAGGCGATCGAGCCGGAGGAGCGGCTCGTGCTGCGCTGGGAGGACGACGGTCTCGTCGAGCTTCGGCTCGAGGACGCTCCGGCCGGCACGCGCGTGCTCGTCCGCGAGACGTCGCCCGAATGGAGCACAGCGCTCGGATTGCAGGCCCTGGCGGCGTGCGCGATCGCGTAGACCTCGTCTTCACCGCGCTGGCCGACCCGAGCCGGCGCTTCGTCCTCGAAACGCTCGCGACACGCGGCACCGCGACGCCGACGGAGCTGGCCGACGAGCTGCCCGTCACGCGCCAGGCGGTGGCGAAGCATCTCGCCGCGCTGCGCACGGCCGGGCTCGTCCGGTCGCACCGCCGGGGCCGCGAGAACCGCTACGAGCTCGACCCCGCTCCGCTCGGAGACGCCGCGGGCTGGATCGCGCAAGTCGGGACGCAGTGGGACACGCGTCTCGAGGCGCTGGCACGCCACCTGGGTGACGAGGCTCGCGAGCCGCGCGGGTGAGCCACAGGTTCGTGTGACAGGTCGAGGCCTAGCGGCCGCGAAGCGAGGCCTTTAGGTCTCCAGGGGGCGGGAATCCGCTCGGCGGATTGCCGCCTCGCAGCTAGGAGTCGGGTCCAGCGGCGCGGTCGAGCAGGCGCACGGTGCCGACTGTCTCCGAGGAGCTCGATTCCGCACCCACGTCGGAGAGCATCGTGTTCAGCTCCTCGCGGTCGATCGTCTCCTTCGCGAGCAGGACGTCCGTGATGCGGTCGAGCGCGCCGCGGTGCTTCGTCAGCAGGCGCAGCGCCTCGGAGTACGCGTGATCGGTCAGCCGCGCCTGCTCGGCGTCGCGCATCCGCTTCGTGTCCTCCGAGAGCGCGTAGTTGTCCGCCCGCATCGTGCGGGCCGAAGCGATGTCGGTCATGCCGTACTCGAAGACCATCAGGCGGGCGATCTCCGTCACCTTCTCGAGGTCGTTCGAGGCGCCGTTGGTGACACGGCCGAAGACGAGCTGCTCCGCGGCGCGCCCGGCCAGGGCCACCTTCATCACATCGAGCAGCTCCTCCTTCGTATGCAGGTACCGATCCTCGCTCGGGAGGTAGTAGCGCGAGCCCGAGAGAGTCCCCACGACCCACGATGGTCACCTTCTGGATGGGCATCAGTGCGCCCATCAGGTGCGACATCAGGGCGTGGCCGGCCTCGTGGTAGGCGAGGATGCGCTTCTCCTTCTCCGTCACGATGCGGCGCTTCTGGAGACCGGTGAGCGCGCGCTCCATGGCGCCCTCGAAGTCGACCATGTACACGTGCTGCTCGTTCCGCCGGCCGGCGAAGATCGCCGCCTCGTTGGCGATGTTCGCGAGCTCGGCGCCCGTGAGACCCGCAGTGCGGCGGGCGAGCAGGCCGAGATCGACATCCGAGGCGAGCGGCTTGGAACGGGTGTGGACGCGCAGGATCGCCTCCCGCCCCGCCACGTCGGGCGGAGCGACGTTCACCTGGCGGTCGAAACGACCGGGCCGGAGCAGCGCGGGATCCAGGTCCTGCAGGCGGTTGGAGGCGCCCATCACGATCACGTCCTCGCGGCCGCCGAACCCGTCCAGCTCGACCAGGAGCTGGTTCAGCGTCTGATCGTGCTCGCGGTGAAAGCCGCCGCCACGCTGCGTCCCGACGGCGTCGAGCTCGTCGATGAAGATGATCGACGGAGCGTGCTTGCGGGCCTCCTGGAACAGCTTGCGGATGCGGGCAGCGCCGAGACCCGCGAACATCTCGACGAACGCTGACGCGCTCGACGAGTAGAAGTTCGCACCTGACTCCTTGGCCACCGCCTTGGCGAGCAGCGTCTTGCCGGTGCCCGGCGGCCCGTAGAGGAGGATCCCGCGTGGGACGCGCGCACCGAGCCGCGTGAAGCGCCCGTGCTCGCGCAGAAACTCGACCACCTCCTCGAGCTCTGCCTTCGCCTCGTCGACTCCGGCGACATCGCCCCAGGAGACCGAGTCGACCGACTCCTTCTCCACCGGCGCCGGCTTCACGCGCGGCATGAACCGGACGGTCATCATCAGCAGGATCACGATGATCCCGAAGAACACCACCGGCATCCAGATGACGATGGTGTCCTCGAACTCCTGCCAGCTGTAGGCGACGACCGGGCCGAGGAGGTGCTGCCAGCTCACTTACGCACTATCGGCGGCCTCCGGAGCCCGGTCAATGGTCAGAGTCGCCGGGTGGCCACGATCGCGCGCCGCCCGGGTGCGGTCCAGAGCTCGACGGCTGCAACCTCCGGGTGGGAGAGCCACCTGTCGCGGCGCGGATCCGGCTCGTCCGTGTCCCATGTGAAGTCGTCCATCACCATGGTGCCGCCGGGCGCGACGAGGCCGAGGATTGCGTCCGGCTCGTCCTTTGCCTTGCCGCCGTCCACGAAGAGGAAGTCGAACGGGGCCTGTGGCGGCATCACTTCCGACCAGCTGCCTGCGAGGACGGTCACACCGTGATCGTCGACGAACAGCGCCGCGGCCGCTGCGGCAAGCCGGCTGTCGAGCTCGACGGTGACGAACGGTGTCCCGGGGCGCAGGGCCGACACGATCCACGCACTCCCCACTCCGGCGCCCGTGCCGATCTCTCCCGCCCGGAGCAGCCCACGCCGGCCGGCGAGCATGTGCAGCAGGGCACCGTCCTCGTCGGTGCACGACTTCTCGAAGCCGAGCTCGGCGGCAAGCGCCTGCGCTCTTACGACAAGTGGTGGCTTCACGCCTGGTTAGTCGGTGCGCGCCGCGCACGGCCTCGGCGGCAAGGCAGGCTGCGAGTGCGTGCTCCGCCACTTCGAGCTGAGCAGGTGTGGGATCGGCGGTCGACAACCGGTGCTGGAGCTCGTAGCCCGGTCTGGCGAGCGCCCGTGCAATGCGACTATCCGGGTGCCTTCCCATCCAGGCGAACACCTCCACGGACAGGCCCACTGCGCCGACTGCGCCCGCGAGCCGCGCGATGCCGCGGGTGCGCTGCGGCGTCCGGGCGGCGAGCACGCCGGCGACCGCGGAGGATGCGAGCAGCGGGCCGATCAGATGCGAGCCGCAACGGTCGTGCTCACGCGGCGCGACCTCGCCGTCGAGCTCGTACGACCCGATCGAGACGTGCTCCGCGCCGTGGTACGAGGCCAGCTCGCCGCCGCGGAGCGCGATCGCGGCCGGCGCGAGCGATGCGATCGCGGCGACCGCCTCCCTCGCAACCACGGACATTGGTGACCGCCGTGCGACGGCGGCCAGTGCGGAGCCCCCGACGACAGCTGCCGCGACCGCCGGACGCTCGAACGGGAAGCGCGCCTGCGGGAGGCTGGCGCTTGACATCCGGGAGCACGGCGAACGCTTCCGCGAGCCGCAGTGGGCCGCGCAGGATCGGTGTCGCGACGCCGGGCGCGAAGCGCCGCTTGACTCCGGACGCGACGTGGATGGCTCCACTGCCGTCTCGCACGGCCGCGGCCCACGACGTCGGGCCGTGCACGAGGACACCATTCTGCAGTGCCATGCCGCCGAGACGGATCTTGTCCATCACACAGAGGGTAGCGTCCCCTCTCGTGGACGCCAGGGCGGTGCTCGAGCACGTGGCGGCGGCGCGCGGGCGGGTTGCCGAGCCCGTGCTCGTGGGCATCGGTGGGCACGGCGGGGCCGGCAAGTCGACGCTCGCCCGGTTGATCCCCGGCGCACAGATCGTCTCCACGGACGAGTTCTGGGACGGCTCGGGATTCGACATCGAGCGGCTGGCGCGAGAGGCCGTCGGGCCCCTGGCACGCGGCGAGGCAGCCCGATTCGCCTCATACGACTGGGCGGCCGGCGAGCCGCGGGGCTCGCGAACCGTCCAGCCTGCCGGCGTGATCGTGATCGAGGGCGTCTGCGCCCTGCACCGCGCGCTTCGTGACGCCTACGCGGTGCGGGTCTGGGTCGAGGCGCCGTACGAGCTGCGTCTCGCGCGAGGGGTGGCGCGCGACGGCGAGGAGGCGCGCAGCACATGGGTCGACGTCTGGATGCCGTCCGAGGCCCGCTATGTCGAGGCCGACGACCCCGTCTCGTGTGCGCACCTCGTCGTGGACGGCTCCCAACCGGCCAACTGACGCGCGGCTTCAGCCGCGTTCCGCCAGCCGGCGCAGCGCGTCCTGAAGGCGGTCGGAAGCCGGCCCGCGAGCGAGCGTGTGACCATCGACGGCGACGACCGGCAGCACCTCGCGGATGGAGGACGAGGTGAAGGCCTCATCGGCGCTGCGCAGACGCTCGAGCGGGTAGGCGCCCTCGTCCACCGTGTACCCCAGCCCGGCTGCGAGGCCCAACAGCGTCGCTCGCGTCTCGCCGGCGAGGATGCCGAGCTCGAGCGACGGCGTGACGAGGGTGTCGCCTTCGCGCCACCAGACGTTCGTGACCGGGCCTTCGAGCACGATGCCGTCGCCGTCCACGAACACCGCGTCGTCTGCGCCGCGGCGCTTCGCCTCGGCCTCGGCGGCCATGTTCACCGCATAGCTCGTCGACTTGGTCCCCTCGAGCAGCCATGGCTCCGACCGCCGCGGCACGAGCAACGATGCGAGTCTCTGCCCACGGACCCTGGCCTCGTCGATCCACGCCGGGATGGCACCGACGACCGCGAGCGCGAGCGGCGGGCCGCCCGGCGGGCCCGGTGTCCACGTGAGGCGCAAGGTGCAATCGGCCACCTCCGCGGCGGCGACCGCCTCCAGTGCCAGGCCCTCGACCACGGCCGCGTCTGGCGCGGGGAGACCGAGCCGCGCCGCCGAGCTCGCGAGCCGCTCGAGATGCTCCTGCAGGCGAAACGGCCGCCCATCGTAGATCCGCAGCGTGGTGAACGCGGCACGGCCTCGCGCGAAGCCCTCGTCGTCCGCGACGATCACGGGTGTCAACGGCTCGACGAGGCCGATGCCGGAGACGGCTACCGCGAGCGGTCTCATCGCGCGGCAGGCGCGTAGAGGGGCGCGCCGATCGCGGCGAGCAACGGATCGGCCTTCGTCCACGACTCCTCGACCTCGGCGGCGGGATCGGAGTCCCACACGATGCCGCCACCGACCCACAGGTGGATGCGCCCCGCGGCGACCGCGAAGGTGCGGATCGTGAGCGCCAGCTCCAGGTCACCGTTGCCGTGCACACGCCCCAGAGCACCCATCGCTGCGCCCCGTCCCACCGGCTCGAGTTCGGCGATCAGGTCAACCGCGGCGATCTTCGGCGCACCCGTCACCGAGCCGCCCGGGAACGTCGCCGTGAGCAGCTCCGCCAGACCGACGCCGGGCCGCAGCGTTCCCTCGACGGTCGAGACCATGTGCTCGACGCCGGTCATCGGCCGCACAGCCATGAGCTCGGGCCAGCGCACGGATCCGTGGACGCAAACGCGTGAGAGGTCGTTGCGCTCGAGGTCGACGATCATCACGTGCTCGGCCGCGTCCTTCGCCGACGACCGTAGCTCGTCCGCACCGCCACGAGGGCGCGTGCCCTTGATCGGCATCGTCCACACGCGGTTGCCGCGGCGGGCAAGGAAGAGCTCGGGTGAAGCCGTGACGATCGACCAGCCGTGGCCGTGGAGCACCCGCCAGCCTGCGTCCGCGAACGGCAACCCGCTGGGTTGTGTCAGTGGGCCGAGCCGGGCGGCGAGCGCGGCAGGGTCGCCGGAGAACGGCGCCTCGAGGTGCTGAACGAGGTTGACCTGGTAGACGTCCCCTCTGGCGATCGCATCTCGCACCGCGACCACGGCCCCCTCGTAGTCGGCGGCAGACCACGTTCGCTCCCACTCCCCGATCTCGAGCTCGCCGCCGACAACATGCGCATGAGTATAGTTGTCAGATCGGACGACACACGCGATGAGCGGCAGCGGACAGGGCTCGGGCGGAGGCGGCGTCCGGCCGCGGCGGATCGACCGCGAAAGCCCGTAGCCGAGATAGAGCTCGGCCACCAGCCGCTCGCCACCGGGCTCGAAGAAGCCACGCGCGCGAAGCCACGCTTCGAGACGCTCGAAGGCGCTCTCCGCAGCGTCGAGCTCCAACACGTCAGGGGGCAAGCTCGTCCGAGCGTCGTGCCATCTCGACGTCGCGCTCCGTGATCGCGCCCTGCGCATGGGTGTGCCAGCGGAGCTTGACGTGATTCCAGCGAATCTCGATGTCGGGGTGGTGGTTCGCGCGCTCCGCCGCCTCGGCGATCCGGTTCACGAAGTCGATCGCGGCCACGAAGTCCTTGCAGCGATACTCGCGCTCGAGAGCGCCGTCGATCTCCTCCCAGCCCGCCAGATCCGCTGCGTCCGCGTCCATCAGGAGCCCCGCCCCGCACGATAGCGACGGATGAGCTCGTTGGTGGACGAGTCGTGGCCCGGCTCCTCCCTGCCGGCGAGCTCCGGCGCGATCCGCCCCGCGAGCGTCTTGCCGAGCTCCACACCCCACTGGTCGAAGGAGTCGATGCCCCAGATCACGCCCTGGGTGAGCACGCTGTGCTCGTAGAGCGCGACGAGCGAGCCGAGCGAGAACGGCGTCAGCCGGTCGAGGAGCAACGTCGTGGAGGGCCGGTTGCCGAGGAAGGTCCGGTGCGGGACGAGCGACTCCGGAACGCCGTCGCCACGCACCTCCTCCGCCGTACGACCGAAAGCGAGCGCCTCGGCCTGCGCGAGCGCGTTCGCGACGAGCAGCGCGTGGTGCTCTCCGAGCGGGTTGAGGCTCTCGCGGAGCACGATGAAGTCGCAGGGGACGATCGACGTCCCCTGGTGCAACAGCTGGTGGAAGCTGTGCTGCCCGTTGGTGCCCGCCTCGCCCCACAGGATCGCGCCCGTGTCGACCTCGACCGGGAAGCCGTCCTCCTGCACGGACTTGCCGTTCGACTCCATCGACAGCTGCTGCAGGTAGGCGGGAAGACGACGCAGGTACTGGTCGTACGGCAGGATCGCCTGCGTCTGCGCGCCGAGGAAGTCGCGGTTCCAGACGGCGAGCAGCCCCATCAGGACGGGCAGGCTTCGGTCGAGCGGAGCTGACCGCAGATGCTCGTCGACCGCGTGAAAGCCGGCGAGCAGCTCGTCGAACCTCTCCGGGCCGATGGCCACCATCGTCGACAGGCCGATCGCGGATCCCATCGAGTAGCGACCGCCGACCCAGTCCCAGAAGCCGAACGTGTTGGCCGGATCGATGCCGAAGGCGGCGACCTCCTCCAGGTTCGTGGAGACGGCCACGAAATGACGCGCGACGGCTTCCGGGGCGTCGAGCGTCTCGACAAGCCACGATCGTGCCGTACGCGCGTTGGTCATGGTCTCGAGTGTCGTGAAGGTCTTCGAGGCGACGACGAACAGGGTCTCGGCCGGGTCGAGGTCGCGGGTCGCCTCGACGAAGTCGGTCGCATCGACGTTCGACACGAACCGGAACGTCAGCTCCCGGCTCGAGTAGTGGCGAAGCGCCTCGTACGCCATCGCTGGGCCGAGGTCGGAGCCGCCGATGCCGATGTTGACCACGGCGCGGATCGGCCGGCCGGTGTGGCCGAGCCACGCCCCGGTGCGAACGGCGTCGGCAAGCAGCCGCATGCGGTCGAGCACGGCGTGGACCTCGGGCACCACGTCACGGCCGTCCACGAAGAGCGGCGTGCCGCGCGGCATGCGCAGCGCCACGTGAAGCGCGGGCCTGCCCTCGGTCACGTTGATCGGCTCGCCCCGGAACATCGCCTCGATCCGAGCCGCCAATCCGCGGGCCCCAGCTAGCCGTACGAGAAGGTCGATCGTCTCAGGCGTGACGCGCTGCTTGGCGTAGTCGAGGTAGATGCCCGCTGCTTCCGCCGACAGCCGCTCGCCACGTGTCGCATCGGTTGCGAACAGATCGCGGAGGTGCCACGACACGGCCGCGTCTCGATGGCGCTCGAGCGCCTGCCACTCCGGCAACGCACGTAGTGAGGTCACACCGGCATCTTCGCAGCGCTGCCCCAAGACGCGGCACGCTGGCGCGATAGGTTGCGCTCCGATGGATGCCACCCACGAGAAGCAGCTCGCCGCGGCGGCTGCAGCCGCCCTCGTCGAGGACGGGATGACGGTTGGCCTGGGCACGGGGTCGACCGTCGGCTTTCTCCTGCCGGCGCTGGCGGAGCGTGGCCTCTCGCTGCGGTGTGTGGCGACATCGACCCGCACCGAGACGGAAGCGCGGGCGGCCGGCCTGGCTGTCGAGTCGTTTGCGGGCCCCGCCGCCCTGGCGCACCTCGACATCGCGATCGACGGCGCCGATCAGGTCGCAGAGGACGGATGGGTCGTGAAGGGCGGCGGCGGGGCCCACACTCGGGAGAAGCTCGTCGCTGCGGCCGCCGAGCGTTTCGTCGTGATCGTCTCCTCCGACAAGCTCGTCGACCGCGTGCGGGCGCCGATCCCGCTCGAGCTGCACTCTTACGGGCTTGCCTCGACGCTGCGTCGGCTCGACCTGGTGTCGCTGCGCGACGCACCACTGAGCCCCGACGGCGGCGTGATCGCCGACTACCACGGCGACGTCGACGACCCGGGACAGCTCGCCCCGGCACTGTCCTCCACCCCGGGAGTCGTCGATCACGGCCTGTTTCATCCGGCCCTCGTGAGCGACGTGCTGGTCGGCCGCGGCGACGAGGTCGAGCGTCTCGTGCTGCCACGCTAGGCTCGAAGCCCGACGAGCGAAGGGAGCGACCGTGGCGACCGCGACACCCCTACAGCTGGGAATGGTGGGCCTTGGACGCATGGGGGCGAACCTCGTGCGTCGCGCAATGCGAGACGGGCACCGGTGCGTCGCCAACTCCCGGGGCGCCGAGGCGGTTCGTGCCCTCGCGGCAGAGGGCGCCACCCCGGCGTTCACGCTCGACGAGCTCGTCGCAGCCCTCGAGCCGCCCCGCGCCGTGTGGGTGATGGTGCCCGCCGGCGCGACCACGGAATCGGTCGTCCATGCCCTCGCCGAACGCCTCGACCAAGGCGACACGATCATCGACGGTGGCAATACCCACTACCACGACGACATCCGCCGAGCAGGAGAGCTCGCCGAGCGCGGCATCGACTACCTCGACATCGGCACGAGCGGCGGCGTCTGGGGCCTGGAGCGCGGCTTCTGCCTCATGATCGGCGGCCCGCGCGAGGCCTTCGACCGCCTGGAGCCGATCTTCGCCTCGCTCGCGCCTGGTATCGACGCCGCGCCGCGCACGCCCGGTCGCGAGGGCGAACCCGCGATGGAAGAGCTCGGCTACCTCTACTGCGGGCCGGCTGGGGCCGGTCACTTCGTGAAGATGGTGCACAACGGCATCGAGTACGGCGTGATGGCAGCGTACGCCGAGGGCTTGAACGTGATGAAAGGAGCAGGCGCGGGCCTCGGCACGCGCGAGGCGGACGCGGAGACGGCGCCGCTCGCACACCCCGAGCACTATCGCTACGAGATCGACGTGCCGGCGGTGACCGAGGTCTGGCGGCGGGGCAGCGTCGTCGCGTCCTGGCTACTCGATCTCGCGGCCACCGCGCTTGCGGAATCGCCCGATCTGCAGGGATTTTCCGGACGAGTCTCGGACTCAGGCGAGGGGCGCTGGACGTCGATCGCAGCGATCGAGGAGGGCGTCCCGACGCCGGTGCTCACCGCGGCGCTCTACGCGCGGTTCGCGTCCCGCGGCGAGGACGACTTCGCGAACCGTGTTCTCTCGGCGATGCGCCTGCAGTTCGGCGGGCACGTGGAGAAGCCGAGCTGACACGGCTCCGCGTCGAGGTGCTGCCCGACGCTGACGCCGTCGCGCGACGTGGAGCGGCGATCGTGGCGGAGCGAGCGCGCGAGGTGGTGGCCGCGCGAGGGCGATTCACGCTCGCGCTCTCCGGTGGCCGCACTCCGTGGGCGATGGTCGCGGCGCTCGCGGGAGAGCACATGCCGTGGGGACAGGTAGCGCTCTACCAGGTCGACGAGCGCGTGGCTCCGGACGGGGATCCCGCCAGGAACCTGACCCAGGTGCTCGCGGCCCTGCCTGCTGATGCAGCGGCAGCCGAGCTGCACGAGATGCCCACCACCGGCGACCTCGAGGTCGGCGCAGCCGACGTACGCCGCGGGATTGCCGGAGCGCCTCGACCTCGTCCACCTCGGTCTCGGCGCGGACGGCCACACGGCGTCTCTCGTCCCGCGAGACCCTGTGCTCGAGGTCCGCGACCGTCCTGTCGCGATCACGGGCCCGTACCAGGGGCACCGGCGGATGACGCTGACATACCCGCTGCTCGACGGAGCGCGAGAAGCGTTGTGGCTGGTCACCGGGGACGACAAGCGCGGCGCACTCGCGAGACTGCTCCTTCGGGACGAGAGCATTCCCGCCGGCCGCGTGCGAACGGCGCAGCAGCTCGTCCTCGCGGACGCTGCAGCCGCCGGCTAGCTGGCTCGCCGAGCGTGGTGACGACGGAGCGGAACACGTCGACGCCGAGCTCGAGGTCATCGACCGCGATGCGCTCGTTCGCGGAGTGGACCAGCCGCGAGGCGAGCTCGACGTCCATCGCCTTGAGCGGGAAGAACCCGTAGGCGGTCGTCCCGAATGCTGCCCGCAGCCAGTGGCTGTCCGTGAAGCCGGCGCTGATGATCGGCGCCAGCCTGGCTCCCGGCTCGACGCGCTCGACCCAACCCTGCAGCGCTTGCCAGAGCGGCGTGTCGGTGGGTGACGACGTCCCGCCGGCGTGATCCTCGCGAATCCACTCGAGCTCCCACGGCCCCTCCCCGAGGACGGCGCGGAGGAGTGGCTCGGTCGACTGCGGTGTGTGCCCAGGGAGCAACCGGCAGTCGAACGTGATCGTGCAGCGGCCGGGGATCACGTTCCGCTGCCGCGACGCCTCGATCATGGTCGGCGCGAGCGTGAGCGAGAGCAGCGGCTCGACGAGCTCGGCCGCAAGTGGATGCAGCGTGCGAGCGCGGGCGAGCGCGTCCTCGAGAGGTGGCACCTCGCCAAGCACGACCTCGAGGAACTGGCGCACCTCGGGCAAGAGCTCCTTCGGGGGGTCGTACCGGCCCAGAGCCTCGATGTAACGGCTCGCCCTGACGAGTGCGTTGTCCGCGATCGACGGCACCGAGGCGTGCCCGCTGCGGCCACTCACGTGAACGCGAAATGCCGAGCTCATCTTCTCGCCGACACCGCAGAGGTAGAAGACCTTGCCGCCGAACACGCACCGCTCGCCGCCGCTCTCGTTGAGCGAATAGTCGCAGCGGACGAGGTCCGGATGGGCCTCGCACGAGCCAGGAGAGCCCGAAGTCGAGATTGACCTCCTCGTCGGCCGTGAGCGCAAGCACGACGTCGCCCGCCGGCCGAAGCCCTTCGCGAGCCAGCGAGGCGAAGGCGACCGCCGCCGCAGCGACGTGCCCCTTCATGTCGAGTGCACCGCGCCCCCACACCTCGCCGTCGACGAGGTCGCCGGACCACGGGTCGCGCTCCCACTCCTCGGCATCCGCGACGACGGTGTCGGTGTGCGCGATCAGCGCGATCGGTCGGGCCGTCTCCACCCGGCAGTCGCGCGACGAGGTTCGCGCGCTCCGGCATTTTCGCCACCAGCTGCGAATCGACACCGCTCCGCGCGAGGTAGGTGCGGAGCAGCTCGGCCGCCTGTGTCTCGTTCCCGGGGGGGTTGACGGTGTCGAGCCGGAGGAGCGCCCGCAGCAGCCCGACCACCTCGTCTCGGTAGGCGTCACGTGGCTCTTCGCCTTGGACAGCGCCGTGAGCTCGTTGCGGACGTCCCACAGCTCGGGGAACTCCACCTTCTGCACGAGCCGTCCGAGCACCTCGACCGGCGTGCCCTGCGTGCCGACGACGGCGTCGCCGATCACGCGCCCGACGACGCGGTAGTGGCGGATGCGCCACGTCTGCACGCACTCGTCGAGCTCGATCAGCCCTTCGGCGAGCTGGTACAGGTCCTCGTGCTCGCGGCCGTGCACGTAGAGCTCGGCGAGGGACAGGCCGGCCTGCTCGCGCGCCGCGTGGAATGCGGCGCCGAGAGCCGGCAGCGCGGCGCGCAGGCTCTCTGAAGCCGGGTGAGTCGAACCCGGAGCCGTGCCCGAGCACCTCCCGGATCGTCTGGTACTCCCACGGCGACATCTGCTCGAGCATGTCGAGCTGGGCGGTGACGTAGCGCAAGCACAGCGCGGCCCGGCGCAGGCAGCGGAGAGCGCCGCCGCGCTCCGCCGCCACGAGAGCGTCGTCGCCTCGCGGATCTCGCCTCGTGACTCGCAAGCTTGAGCCACAGCTCGGACGACTGGTGCACGACCTGGAACAGCAGCTCGTCGCGGTGCACCCACTCGTCCGGGCCCTTCTGCAGCGCGAGGAGCTCCTCGGTGTTCAGGTAGCGCTCGTAGTCGGTCGGCGCCGTGCCCGCGAGCAGCGGCTGCGAGAAGTCCTCGGCCTCGTGCTCGGTCATGCGATGAGCATACTGGCGCCCATGCCGATCTCTTCGACGACGCGGCACGGGATCTCATGGGCCAGATCGCTCCCCTCCCCCAGCGGATGCGCCCGCGCACGCTGGACGACCTCGTCGGCCAGCGCCACGTGCTCGCCGAGGGCTCGGCGCTACGCCGCGCGATCGAGGACGACCGGCCGCCTTCGATGATCCTGTTCGGCCCGCCCGGGGTCGGCAAGACGACGCTGGCGCGGATCGTGGCCGAGCGCACCGGAGCGGTCTTCGAGGAGCTGTCGGCCGTCTCGGCCCGGGTCGACGACGTGCGGGCCGTGATCCGTCAGGCCCGCGACCGCCTGGGCGCCAACGAGCAGCGCACGATCCTCTTCATCGACGAGATCCACCGCTTCGACAAGCGCCAGCAGGACACGGTGCTGCACGCGGTCGAGGAGGGCACGGTGACCCTGATCGGTGCGACCACGGAGAACCCGTACTTCCAGGTCAACTCGGCGCTGCTCTCGCGTTGCACGGTGATCGAGCTGGAGTCGCTGGCGGAGGACGACCTGTTGCGGGTGATCGCGCGCGGAGCCGCGCGAGCTCGGCCGCAACGGTGCCGGAGCACGTCGCCGTCGACGATCGCACGTCGCGCGGGTGGCGACGCGCGCGCCGCCCTCCAGACCCTCGAGCTCGCGTGGGAGACGGCACGGGCCGAGGGCACCGGGCTCGAGGAACGCCACGTCGACGACGCCGCGCGCAAGCGGCCGCTGCGCTACGACCGCGCCGGCGACCAGCACTACGACTACGCCTCCGCGTTCATCAAGTCGATGCGCGGCGGGGACGCAGACGCGGCGGTCTACTACCTCGCCGTGATGCTCGAGGCCGGCGAGGACGCCGCGCTTCATCGCCCGCCGCATGATCATCCTCGCGAGCGAGGACGTCGGCAACGCCGACCCGCGGGCGCTGCTCGTCGCGGTCGCGGCGGCCCAGGCCGTCGAGCACGTCGGGCTCCCCGAGGCGCAGCTCAACCTCTCGCAGGCCGCGATCTACCTGGCGCAGGCGCCGAAGTCGAATGCGGCCGCGACGGCGATCTGGTCGGCGCGGCGCGACGTCCGCGAGGAGGGCGCGAAGCCGCCACCGGACATGCTGCGCAGCACGGGGTACGGCGGTGCGAGCGCCCGCGGCCACGGCGAGGGGTACGTCTATCCGCACGAGGATCCTGCGGGATTCGAGCTCGAGTACCTCCCCGAGGAGCTGCGCGGACGCAGCTACTATCGGCCGTCCGGCGCTGGGGAGGAGCGGAAGGAGGAGCTGCGTGACGATCAGCGACGGGTGAGCGGGCGCCCGAGTTCGACCTCGAGGAGACCCACGAGCGCCGCGTGCGCCTGTCCGACTATCTCGGCCGCTCGAACGTCCTGCTCGTCTTCCATCCCGTTCGCCTTCACGGCCGTGTGCGAGGAGGAGGCGCGAGACCTCCAGGAGAACCTCGAGTCCTTCCGGAACGCGAACACCGAGATCGTGTTCGTCTCGTGCGACTCCTCCGCCGCGCGGCAAGCCTGGAAGGAGGAGCTCGGCGCCGAGTACACATTTGCCTCCGACTTCTGGTCGCACGGCGCCGCCGCGCGGGCGTACGGCGTCTTCGACGAGGCCAACGGAGCACCGTGTGCGCGGGACGTTCCTGATCGACAGCGAGGGCACCGTGATCTGGTCGCTCGTGAAGGAGAGCGAGCGGCGAACGGAGATGGTGCCCGGGTCGCTCGGAGACCCTCCGGGAGCTGCCCACCTGACGCGATCGCCGCACCGGTCACACTGCCGCCCCGAAGGCGTCGCACTTCCGTCACGCGATGCCGGGTAGCGTGCAGTCAGGGGGGCTCGCGCCCCCCATCTGGGGGCGCGGTCCCGGGCCGGTCTGTTCGCGCCGGCGACGCGGGACGGTCCGGTGAGTCGAGGGCTTCACCTTCACGCGTGGGGCGACGAGCGGGCTCCTCGGGTCGTCTTTCTGCACGGCGTCACCAGCCACGGCGGGCATGCTCGCCTGCTGGCCGAGGACTGGCTCTCGGACGATTGGCATGTGGTGGCGCCGGATCTCCTCGGGCACGGATCATCGCCGTACGAGCCCCCGTGGTCGCTCGACGGGCACCTCGACGCCATCGTCGAGGCCGTCGGGCCGGGCCCGGCGGACTGGATCGGGCACTCGTTCGGGGGTCGGCTTGCCTTCGAGCTCGCGGCGCGGCGGCCGGAGCTGGTTCGGCGACTCGTCCTGCTCGACCCCGCGATCCACCTACCCGGCGCAGGTGGCGTTGTTCGCGGCCGAGAGCGCCCGCGCGGAACGCACCTACGTGTCGTTCGAGGAAGCGGTCGAGCGTCGCTACGACGAGAGCCAGCTGCACGGCGCGCCGAGAGCGCTCGTGGCGGAGGAGCTCCGTGAGCCACCTCGTGCTCGACGACGACGGTCGCTGGCGCTACCGCTACTGCCAGGCGGCCGTCGTTGCAGCGTACGGGGAGATGGCCTCCGTGCCGCCGCCGTTCGAGGACGCACGCGTGCCGACGCTCCTCGTGCTCGGGTCGCAGAGCTATCTCCCCTACGACCACCTGCTCGACGCTCACCGCACCGCCCTGGGCAACCTGCTCAGCGTGGTGCCGGTGAGCGGCGGTCACACCGTGCTCTGGGACGCGCTCGACGAGACCGCGGCCGCGATCGCCCGCTTCCTCGGCGAGTGAACCGATCGCGGGCGCATGACGAATCAGGCGGGCGGCCCACGGGGAGAGGTGGGCGCGCCGCGACGAGGCCGGATCTGAGGGGGTCCGGCCTCGCTCCCGTCAGACGCAGTGCTCGTCTGCGATGGCGAGCGCCTCGTCGAGGATCGCGACGCCCTCCTCGGCCTCCTCGCGGGTGAGCGTCAGACGGCGGCACGACCATGACCACGTTCCAGTGGGTCATCAGGTAGAGACCCTGCTCGAGCGCCGCCTTGGCGAGCCGCGCCACCGGTGCCGCCGCCTCGCCCGACGCGTTGAACGGCACGAGCATCTCCTTCGTCTCGCGGTTCTTGACGAGCTCGATGCCCCAGAAGCAGCCGAGGCCGCGCACGTCGCCGATCGACGGATGGCGCTCGCCGAGACCTCGTAGCGCCTCGCCGAGGTACGCCCCGATCGCCGCGGCGTTCTCGACCACGCCTTCCTCCTGGAAGGCCTCGATCGAGGCGATCGCAGAGGCGCACGCGAGCGGATGGCCGGCGTACGTGAGCCCTCCCGGGAAGAAGCGGTCGCGGATGCGATCGACGATCTCGCCGCGCGCGATCATCGCGCCGAGCGGGACGTAGCCCGAGTTGATCCCCTTGGCGACGGTGATGATGTCCGGCACGACGTCCCAGTGCTCGCAGGCGAACCACGTGCCGGTGCGCCCGAAGCCGGCCATCACCTCGTCGAGGATCAGCAGGATGCCGTGGCGGTCGCAGACCTCGCGCATCGCCCGGAGGTAGCCGTCGGGCGGTGGGATGACCCCGTTCGTACCGGTGACGGTCTCGAGGATCACCGCGGCGACGTTGTGTGCACCCTCGTACTCGAGGATCTCCTCGAGGTGCGGCGCGCCCGTGCAGACGGGGCACGGGTCGGGGTGGCCGGCCGGGCAGCGGTACGTGTACGGATCGAGCATGCGCACGACACCCGGCATGCCCGGCTCCACCGCCCAGCGGCGCGGGTCGCCGGTCAGCGTCACGGCGCCGTTCGTGGCGCCGTGGTACGAGCGGTAGCGCGCGATGATCTTGCTGCGCCCGGTGGCGAGCCGGGCGAGCTTGATCGCGTTCTCGTTCGCCTCCGCGCCGCCGTTCGTGAAGAACGAGACGGAGAGGTCGCCGGGCGTCACCTCAGCGAGCATGCGGCCCAGCTTGGAGCGCGACTCGTTCGCCATCGGCGGCCCGATCGTGCACAGCTGGTCTGCCTGGTCCTTGATCGCCTGGATGATCTTGGGGTGCTGGTGACCGATGTTGAGGTTGACGAGCTGGGAGGCGAAGTCGAGGTAGCGCTTCCCGTCGTAGTCCCAGAAGTAGCGCCCCTCGGCGCCGGCGACCGCGATCGGGTTGATGGCGTCCTGCACCGACCACGAATAGAGGACGTACTCCTTGGCGTCGGCAACGATCTGCGCGCCGAGGTTCGGGTTGGTCTCGATCGTGGCCATCGCTCCTCGCTCCCTTCCGGTCGTCCTACGCTGCGATCGTAGCCTCGCTCGAGCTGGCTCGCAGGGAGCGAAACGAACGTTGCACCCGGGGAGCACAGTTCCGCCCTCTCGGACAACATCAGGATCCTCACCACGGTCCGCGCGCTCGTTCGAAGGTACCCGGCGCGGTAGGGTCGGGCCGTGCCTCTCGAGCCGACACGCGTGGTCGCCGGCCTGAAGGAGCTTCGCGAGCTGACCGGCGACGAGAACGGCGCACAGCGGGTCGCCTGGACCGAGACGTGGGCACGCGGCAGGGCCTGGCTGGCGGACTCGCTCTCCGACCTACCGCTCGACGTGACCGCGACGAGGCGGGCAACGACTGGTACACGCTACGCGGGGCCACCGACCGCGCCGTGCTCCTCGGTGGTCACATGGACTCGGTCCCGAACGGCGGCTGGCTCGACGGCTGTCTCAACGTCCTGGCGGGCGCCGAGGTGCTGCGCCGCATCGCCGAGGAGGGGACGCCTTCTGTGACCGTGCGCCTCGTCGACTGGGCGGACGAGGAGGGCGCCCGCTTCGGGCGCTCGCTGTTCGGCTCGTCCGCCGCCGGGGGCTCGATGGCCGACCAGAACGAGCTGCGCCGCCGCACCGACCGCGACGGCGTCTTGCTGCCGGACGCTATCGGTGCGTTCGGGGTCGACCTCGACCGCGCACTCGAGGCGCGCGCGCAGCTCGAGGGCGCTGCCGCCTACCTCGAGCTCCATATCGAGCAGGGCCCCGTGCTGGAGGCGCTGGAGCTGCCGCTCGGGGTAGTCCTTGGAACGTTCGGCGTCGAGCGGTGGCAGATCACCTGGACCGGCCAGGCCGCGCACGCCGGGTCGACGCCCATGGACCGGCGCCGCGACGCGCTGGCCGGGGCGGCGAAGCTGGCGCTCGCGATCCGCGACGTCGCAAGGGAGACCGGCGACGGCGCCGTCTGCACGTCTGGCGGGGTGGTGTGCAAGCCGGGCATCGTCACGTCGGTCGTCGAGACCGCGGAGCAGTTGCTCGACCAGCGTCACCTCGACGCCGCGAAGCTCGCAGCGATGCTCGCACGCGCGCAGGAGCTCTCGCGGCAATTCGCCGGTGAGGAGGGGCTCGAGGTCGAGTGGGAGCGGATCTGGAGCATCGAGCCGATCCTCTTCGACGAGACGCTGATCGGCTTCTGCGACGAGGCGATCACCGAGGTGGCAGCGATCTCGCACCGGCTGCCGTCGGGGCCGCTCCACGACGCCGCGGAGGTGTCACGCGCAGGGGTACCCACGGTGATGCTCTTCGTGCAGAGCCTCCGCGGCTTGTCTCATACGAAGCTCGAGGACACGCGCGAGGACCACCTCGAGCTGTCGGTCGCCGCCCTCGACCGGCTGGCCGACAAGGCGATCACGCACGTCGCCGCTGCGACGTAGAGACAGACGGCCGGCGGCCGTACTCAGGACAGGCGCGGCGCGCGATACTACGCCTTCGACGAGAGAACAGGAGACACGCGATGGCCCTCAGCTTTGGCGTCACCGTCTTGCCCGACCCGCCCGCCTCCCGGCTCGTGGAGCTGATGAAGCTGGGCGAGGACAACGGGTTCGAGATCGGCTGGACGTACGACTCGCACGTGCTCTGGCAGGACTCGTTTCCGCTTCTCACGCTCGCGATCCAGGCCACCTCGAGGATGCGGTTCGGCCACCTCGTCACGAACCCGGGTACACGCGATCCGACTGTTCTCGCGAGCCTCTACGCGACGCTCCATGACATCTCTGACGGCCGCATGGCGATGGGGATCGGCCGCGGCGACTCGGCGCGACGCTACATCGGACAGCAGCCCGTCCGCGTGGCCGAGTTCGAGACCGCGCTCCGCATGATCAAGCCGTTCATGAACGGGCACGAGGTGCACTGGAACGACAAGGACCTGCAGCTCAAGTGGGTGAGGCCCGAGCTACCGGAGATCCCGATGTGGGTGGCGGGGTACGGGCCGAAGGCGCTCGCGGTCGCCGGGAGAGTCGGGGACGGCGTCATCATCCAACTCGCGGATCCCGAGATCATCCAGTGGATCATGGGGACGGCGCGCGCGGCAGCCGCCGAGGCGGGGCGCAACCCGGACGAGCTCAAGTGCATCGTCTGCGCACCGAGCCATGTGTCGGATGACCTCGCGGACGCTCGAGATCAGACGCGCTGGTTCCCGGCGATGGTCTCGAACCATGTCAAGGATCTGATCGAGCGCTACGGCACGGACGGCTCGGTCGTCCCCAAGGCGCTCACGGACTACGTGGAGGCGCGGAAGTTCTACAACTACGACGACCACTCGCGCGTTGGCGCGGCGCACGGCGAGTTCGTCACCGACGAGATCTGCGACCGCTTCTCGGTGCTCGGCAACGTCGAGCAGATCGCCACCAAGCTGCGTGAGCTCGAGTCGATCGGCGTCGATCACTATTCGATCTACCTGATGACACATGGCCAGGAGGAGACACTCGCCGCGTACGGCAAGGACGTGATTCCGCAGTTCGCGGGCGCCGCCGCATGAGCGCTGCGTCCGAGGGTCTCGAAGCCTGGCGCGGCGTCGCCGGCGGTTGGGAGAGACGCCGAAGCCTGTTCTGGGACGCCACACGCTCAATGTCGGAGCGCATGGTGGAGCTGCTCGGACCGCTCACCGGCGAAACGATCCTCGAGCTCGCCGCAGGCCCGGGAGACACCGGCTTCCTCGCCGCGGAGCGCCTGGGACCGTCCGGGCGCCTGCTCTCCACCGACTTCGCGCCCGAGATGGTCGACGCGGCCCGTCGCCGGGCAGCCGAGGTCGGCGTCACGAATGTCGACTTCCGAGTGCTCGATGCCGCCGCGATCGACCTACCCGACGCATCGATGGACGGTGCGCTCTGCCGCTTCGGCCTGATGCTGGTGGACGACGTCGAGGGTGCGTTCGCCGAGGTGCGGCGCGTCCTGCGCCCCGGCCGGCCGGCGTCGATCGCGGTATGGGCCGAGCCGGAACGCAACGAGTGGATGACTGCGGCAGCGCAGTCTGCCCTGGCGCTCGGGCTGATGGAGCGCCCCGATCCCGCCGCGCCCGGCCCGTTCCGCCTGGCTGATCCCGCTCTTCTCGAGGCGCTCGTGGTCGGCGCCGGGCTGACTCTCGAGACGCTCGAGGACGCGGAGGTCAACTGGCGGGCGCGATCCGTCGACGAATGGTGGGAGACCGTGAGCGACATGTCTCCCAGGCTGTCCGGGCTCCTTGCCGATCTCGAGCCGGGGCAGTCGGCAGCCATCCGCGCCGGCGCGGCGGAGCGAGTTGGGCGGTACATCGGGCCGGACGGGTCGCTCGTGGTGCCGGGTGCGGCGCGGGTCGCGCTCCTGCGCCGGCCCGTGTAGCCGGGTCAGAGAATCGTCTTGCCGAGCGCGCTGGCCACGAGCTCGACGGCGGTGAGCGCCGTCGTGTTCTCGCGGTCGAGTATCGGGTTCACCTCGACGACCTCCAGTGACCCGACGAGCCCGGACTCCGCGACGAGCTCACAGGCGAGGTGGGCCTCGCGGTAGGTGAGCCCTCCGCGGACGGGGGTGCCGACGCCCGGCGCAACCTCCGGGTCGAGCGCGTCGAGATCGAGCGAGAGGTGCACGAATCCCGGGCCCGCGACGCGTGCGAGGGCCTCCGTGACGGCACGCTCGATGCCGATGCGATCGATCTCGCTCATCGTGAAGACGCGGATCCCGTGACTCCGGATCAGTTCTCGCTCGCCCGGGTCGAGCGAGCGGGCTCCGACGAGCGCGACGCGGGTAGGATCGACCGCCGGCAGCACGAGGTCGTGGTGGGCGAAGCGTTCGCCCGCAAGCCCGAGCACGGCTGCGAGCGGCATCCCGTGGACATTGCCCGTGGGACTCGTCTCCGGCCTGTTCAGATCGCCGTGCGCGTCGATCCAGATGAGGCCGCCCGAGTGCCCGGCGGCGGCCGCCATCCCCGAGAGCGTCCCGATTGCGACCGAGTGGTCGCCGCCGAGAACGAGCGGCGTCGCGCCGGTAGAGACCGCGTCGGCCACGACCGCGGCCAGCCGTGCGCACGCGTCGAGGATCTCCTCGAGATAGCGGGCCTGTTCGTCGCCGATCGGGAGCGCCTCGGGCTCCTTCGTGACGACGTTGCCGCGATCGCCGGAGACGACGCCGATCGCGGTCAGGCGCTCCTCGAGGCCCGCGTAGCGGATCGCCGACGGGCCCATGTCGACGCCACGCCGGCTCTGTCCGAGGTCGAGCGGCGCGCCGATGACGGTGACGGTCCGGGTGCTCGTCACGGTCGGGCAGCCTACTGCCCGGCGCGGCTCTCCGCCTCCCAGGATCCGCAGCCTCGATGGCGAGGGCCGGACTCGAACCGGCGACACCCCGGTCAGCGTGGGGGAACCAGGGTTCCCCCACGAGCCCCCTCCTTGGGTGCGACATAGCCCGCCGCGTCGAGCCTCCCGGCCGGCCAAGCCGGCCTCCGGCCTCGCAGCGCACCCCTCCGGTCACCGAAAGACGGTGCGATGGCACCGCTACACTGATGCCCCGCGGCGAGGTAGCTCAGCTGGTAGAGCACTCGGCTGAAAACCGAGGTGTCGCCGGTTCGAGTCCGGCCCTCGCCACGTCCGCGCGAAAGAAAGGGCGTCTCGGCCGGGATGACCGCGCCGGCGACGCCCTTTCGGTTCTTCGAGGTTACGCCTCCGGTGAGGCGGAGGTCAAGCGCGGCGGACGAGGATCGGCTTCCCGCTGTCGGCGTGGAGCGTCGCCGCGGCGGAGCCGTTCGAGACTGCGACGGACATGTTTCTGTAGCTGTCTTCGTAGAGGATCACCTCGCCAGGACCGGCGTCGGCGAACGTCCGCGCGGCAACCGCGTAGTAGCGCTGCCCGAGGACGTCGAGCTCGACGCGCGTCCCGGGAACGACCCCGATTCGCTCGATGTCGTCTCTCGTCAGGTTCAACGCGATGTTCCCGAAGCCGTCCACGAAGAGCATCGTCGCGAGGACGCCGTCGGCCTCGAACACGGGCACGGGAAGCTCGAGACGTACGAGCGCGTCCGGTGCCAGCGGCGGGCCGAGCTCCTCGAGCGGAACGCCGCTCGCGAGGTGCGCGGCAGCCGGCGCGAAGAGATCGCGGCCGTGAAAGGTGCGCGAGATCGACTTCAGTGCGTACGCCGGGTTGGCGAGCTCGTACACCTCGGCGATTCCGCCCCTCTCCGCGGCAGGCAGCAGCAGCCCGTTGTCCGGGCCGACGAACAAGCGCCCCTCGTTGTCTCTCAGGGCAATTGGCCGGCGCACACCGCCTACACCGGGGTCGACGACCGCAAGGTGCACCCCGACGGGCATGTACGAGAGCGTGCCGGCGAGCACGAGAGCGCCCTGGAGAACCGCCTGCGCGGGAATCCCGTGCGTAACGTCGATCACCCGGACATCCGGCGCAATCCGCGCGATGACGCCGTGACAGGTGCCCACGAAGTCGTCCTGCAGCCCGAAGTCGCTGAGAAAGCAGACAACCATCAGATGGTCGCTCTCGCCACAGTCTCTACGGCGGCCACGAGCCCTTGGACATCCTGTGTGTCGGCCTCCACCAGCACGTCGACCCCGGCCTCGCGGGCGGCGCGCGTGGTCTCGGGCCCGATCGACACTGCCGGGGTGCCCGTGCCGAGCGCTGCGAAGGCCCGCGCTGCGGACGGCGAGGCGAGCACCACGAGGTCGCCGTCCGGAGGAGCGTCAGGGAGGAGCTCGTGGGTTCGATAGAGGGCGATGAAGTCGGCGTCGAGTTGGTCGACGACCAGCCGCCTCGCTCCCTCGGCCGCGGCGAAGAGCACCTTGCCGGCCGGTCTCGGCAGCTCTGCGAGGAGCCCTTCCTGCGTGGACACCGCAGGGACGAGGTCTGCGCCGCCGAGCGCGTCCGCCGTTGCGCGGCCGATCGCGGCCGTGCGTGGGAGTGGCCCGGAGATGCGTCGCAGGAGCTCGCGGGCGCCGTTCACGCTCGTGACGACGACCCAGTCGTAGCCTGCCACGTCGATCGTCTCGTCACCCAGTGGCTCGACCGCTATCAGAGGACAGTGCACCGCGTCATG
Organism: uncultured Actinomycetes bacterium; assembly: GCA_963724995.1. Classification (GTDB taxonomy): domain Bacteria; phylum Actinomycetota; class Thermoleophilia; order Gaiellales; family Gaiellaceae; genus Gaiella. The sequence continues at coordinate 342,321 of CAVRXC010000006.1, read as the reverse complement.
GCCGCGCTCGACAAGCCGTCGTAGAAGCTCGTCTGCCTGACCGCGCGGACGTGTGACGAGAACGCGCATCGGTCCCGTCCCTAACCCCCGCCCTCCCACGGGGAAACGAACGGTATCGCCGTCGGAGACACGCGAGGGTGCCGGTTGTGTGCCAGCTTCGTCACAACACCCTCAACGCCTCGATGAGCTCGGCCGCGACGACGACGGGATCGTCGCCGGTGCGGCGCTCCAGCCACGAGCCGTCTTCGGCCGCCACGAGACCCGTGAGCCGATCGCCGTCGTGGTACGCGGCGACCGGAGCGAGGCAGCCGCCGCCGACGAGCGCAACGCACCGCCGCTCCGCCTCTACGCGTGACCGCGTCGTGGCGTCGTCGACGGCTGCGACGAGGTGCTCCTCGCCGGTGCGCACCTGCAGGGCCAGGGCCCCTTGACCGGCCTCCGGCAAGACCTCGTCCGGGTCGAAGCGGTGGCCGATCTCCTCTCCGAGACCCAGCCGGTCGAGCCCGCAGGCCGCCAGAACGATCGCGTCGAGCCCGCGCTCGCCCCGCTTGCGAAGCCGCGTGTCGATGTTGCCGCGGAGTGGCTCGATCGAGAGCGTCGGCTCGAGCGACAGCAGCTGCGCACGCCGCCGCGCCGACGCGGTGCCGATGCGCATGGCGGGCCTCAACGCGCCGGCGCCGCAGAGAGCGTCCCGATGATCCTCTCGCGGCGGGTACGCGCCCACGGCGAGCCCGTCCGCGTCCGTCGAGGTCATGTCCTTCGCGGAGTGCACGGCGACGTCGATGCGGCCCTCGAGCAACGCCTCCTCGAGCTCCTTCACGAACACGCCCCGAGACCCGATCTCGCCGAATGGCTTTGTGCGGTCGCGATCACCCGCGGTCGTGATGGGCACGAACGCGATTTCGACCCCCGGCCGGCGCAGCCCCTCTGCCGCACGCTCGGCCTGGGTGAGCGCGAGCCTACTGCCGCGGGAGCCGACGCGAAGCAGCACAGCCACGCCTGGGAGCGGTGCGCGACTCGCCGCACACGCGCAGTGTCGACGGCCGGATGCGGACGAACGCCGTGGGAATCTGCAACGGCAGCGGCCGGCCGGTCATAACCGGTCTGGTCACGCCTGCTCCTCCTCCCCGAGCCCGAACAGGTGGCGCACGACGTCAGCATAGATCACGCCGTCGGAAGTCACCGCGGCTTCCTTCATGCGCACCGTCGGAAGGTGGAGCAGCTTGTTCACGATCTGCGCCGTGATCGCCTCGACCGCGCGGCGCTCGCTCTCCGGGAGCTTCCCGAGCCGCCCCTCGGCGCGTGCGAGCTCCGCTGCACGGATCTCCTCGGCGCGAGCGCGAAGCGAGGCAATCGCCGGTACCACCGCAAGCGATACCTGCCATTCCCTGAAACGCCCCGCCTCTGCGGCGACGATGCGCTCCGCCCGCACCGCCTCGGCTCGACGACCCGAGAGGGACGCCTCGACAACGGCCTCCAGGTCATCGATGTCGTACACGAAGCACCCGTCGATGGAGCCGAGGGCGGGGTCGACATCACGCGGCACGGCGAGGTCGACGAGCAGGACAGGGCGGCCACGACGGGCTCGAAGCGCAGCGCCGAGATCATCGGCGGCGAGCACGAAGCCCGGCGCGCTGGTCGATGCGACCACGACATCCGCAGCGCCGAGCTCAGCGGCCAGGCCTTCGAGCCCGATCGATCGCGCGCCGAGCCGGCGTGCCAGCTCCTCGCCGTGTGCGGCCGTGCGGTTGGCCACGACACTGACGACGGCTCCTCGTGAACGGAGGTTGCGGGCAGTCAGCTCGCTCATCCTGCCCGCACCGACGAGCACGACCGACCGGCCGTCGAGATCGTCGAACACCTGCTGGGCGAGGGCGGCCGCGGCCGCTGGGACGGAAGCCGGGCTCTCACCGATCGCAGTCTCGACACGCGCGCGGCGGCCGGCGTGCAGCGCGTTTCGGAACAGCCGGTCGAGGAGCGGCCCGGGGCTCCCCACCTCGAAGGCGTCGCGGACTTGGCCGAGGATCTCACCCTCTCCCGGCACGAGCGAATCGAGCCCCGCCGAGACCCGGAACAGGTGCAACGCTGCGGACTCGTCTGCCAGCCGGTAGACGACGGGCTCCAGCGATGCCGCCTCGGCGCCGGCCAGCTCGAGGAGCGCAGCGATGGCGCGCCGCTCCAACGCATGGTCGTCGTCGGCGGCCAGGTAGATCTCGGTGCGATTGCACGTGGACAGCACCACTGCCTCGCAATCGGCGGCGAGAGTGGCGGCCAGCGCACGCGCACCCTCGAGGTCGACGGCGACCCGCTCCCGTAGCTCGATCGGAGCCTGATGATGCGACACGCCGACGAGCGACAGGTTCATGGCGCGGCGTCCGTCACGAGGCGAAGTGGGTCAGCGGCAGGACGACGGCGACGAGCGCGAGACCGGCCAGCTGCAGCCACGCGGCGCGACGGCCGCGGATGCCGGCCTCCCGGCGTAGCAGCAGCGCGACCGCGTAGAGCGCCCAGACACCGACGGTGGCCACCATCGCTGCGTCGGCGTCGTCCCGGTCGAATGTCGTCAAGCCGACCACGATCCCGGCGGTGAGCAGCGCAAGACCGGCGGTGGCGACTCGTGCCGAGAGCCGGTCGAGTGCCTCGAGCGGAGGGAGCCGCAGGCGAAGGACGCGTGCGTCGCGGCGCTTCAGCCGCCGTTCCTCCCACAGGTAGAGCGCCGCCATGCAGCCGGCGACGGTGAAGCCGGCAAGGCCCGCCAGCATCAGCGCTACGTGGACGGCGAGCAGCGCGCCTGAGCGGTCGCCTGCGACGACACCCGTGCCGCCTCCTGCCCAGGCGACCAGTAGCAGGCCCGCCGCGACGGGCATCACCGCGAGGCCGAGCAGCCGGTAGCGCGGCCGGCAACCCCAGATCAGATAGACGCCCACGACGAGCCACACGAACAGGTTGAGGGCGCCGGCCCAGGTGCCCCACGGAAACCCGTCGCTGCCGAGCGCCTGCGCGGCGAGCAGCGCCGTCTGAGCCAGCCAGCCGATCCGAACGCCCCATGTGCCCAGGCGCCCTGCGCGACCCGCTCCGCGGAGCTCGCCGGCGTACGCGAATGCAGCTTCGCCGTAGGCGATGAGGGCCGGCCAGACGAGGAGCTCAGCCATCGGTCTCCCGTTCGCGGGCGAGGTCGGCGAGCTCCGCGGTCTCGCGCTCCAGCCGTGCGAGCTTGGCCGCGATGATCACGACCCAGACCAGCACGAAGAGGAACACCACACCGTAGGCGGCCGCCACGTACTTCTCGGCGGCGCTCATCGCGCGAGAGCCTCCCTCAACTCGCGGAGGTGGGCATCGGTGCGCTTGCCCGCGAGCTCGACCCGGTACATGAGGTAGGCCAACGCCAGGATCGCGGCCCACGCGACACAGAAGGCGGCGAACATCCTGTCTGTCATCTGCGGCCCGTCCCGGGTGAAGACCGTGGGGTGGATGAAGTCGCTGGCCAGGCGGATGGCGAGGAAGCTGACGGGGATCAGCGCCACGCCGAACAGCGCGTACACGGCCGATACGCGCTCGCGCCGAGGCCCTTCCTCGATCGAGAAGCGCAGCATGAAGTAGGCGCAGTAGAACAGGAACAACACGAGGAACAGGACGAGCTGGTTGGAGCTCCACGTCCACCAGACGCCCCAGGACGCCTTCGCCCAGATGGCGCCGGTGATGAGCGTCAGGGCGCCGAAGATGGTGCCTTGGTGAATGGCGGTGTAGCCCTCGAGGTCGTATCTCTCGCCTCCCTTCCACAGGAGGCGTAGGGCCTTCCAGGCGCCGAGCCCGAAGCACGCGTACGCGGTGAGCGCGATGGGAACGTGGAAGAAGAAGATCTTCTGCGAGAGACCCTGGTCGGAGTCCTCCTCCGCCACGAAGAAGATCATCGTGATCGCCGCCGCCATCAGAACGAGAGCGGCGAGGGCGACGGTCGTGAGGGTGAGGCGCAGTTGGGACATGGTCGAGGTCGTCGCCTACTCGGTGACCACGTACTCGAACGAGGCCCACGAAAGTATCGCGAACACCAGATCGTAGAGCGCGAGGAAGAGCAGGTAGTCGAGGGGCTCCGCCGAGATCGCCGACCCGACGCCACCGACCACGAGCGGGATCGCGAGCGGCAGGAGGAGCACCGGCAGGACGACCTCCCGGCCACGGCCCGCTGACGCGAGCGCCGACGTCAGCGAGCCGACGACGCAGAGGCCGATTGTCGCGAGCACGGCGCCGGCCAGCGCGGCCGCGTCCAGTGGTGCGAACAGGAGGGCGAACGCGGGCAGGGCGACGATCTCTGCGACGGCGAGGAATGCGAGCACGGCGAGTGTCTTCGCCACCCAGATGGCGCTGCGATCCGACGTCGCGAGCACCAGCGCGTCCATTGCTCCGAGGCGGCCCTCGGGTAGCCACGCACGTGAGAGCCCGAGCAAGGAGGTGAAGACGATCGCCACCCAGAGCAAGCCGTAGGCCGCGTCGTCACCGGCGCCCCCCGGGAGCGCAAAATGGAACACGACGAGGGTCGCGAGCACGAAGAGCAGCATCGCGGGCAGCGTGTCTCGAGCCCTGAGCTCGAGCGCGAGGTCCTTTCGCGTCAGGGCGGCGACGTCCGCGAGATAGCCGTTCATCGCGCCGTGAGGGCCAGCCACCCGCTTGCGTACCGGGCCACACGATCGGGGTCGTGGGTCGAGACCACGAGCGTCGCCGTGCCGGCCAGTCCTTCCAGCTCATGGTCGAGCAGCTCCGCACCCTCGTCGTCGAGGGCGGTGAATGGCTCGTCCAGAATGAGCAGGTCGGGAGCGTGGAGGAGTGCTCGGCACAACGCGAGCCGCTGCACCATCCCGCGCGAATAGCCCGCCACCCGCTCGCCGCGGGCCTCCCAGAGGCCGAACCGCTCGAGCAGCATGCCGATTCGCTCCCGCCGCTCCGGAATCCGGTACAGGCGGCCGAACAGCTCGAGGTTCTCGAGCGCCGTGAGCTCGCGGTAGAGCAGGGGCTCGTGCGCCAGGTAGCCGAGACGAGCGCGTTCGGCCTTCACATCGAGCGTGCCGCGTGTCGGCGCAGTCAGGCCCGCAAGAAGCCGGAGCAGAGTGGTCTTGCCCGAGCCGTTCGCGCCAGTGACCACCAGGCAGCCGCCACGCTCGACCCCGAACGAGAGGTCGCGCAGCACCAGGCGTGACCCGTAGCGCTTCTCGATGTGCTGGCCCCTGATCACTCCGTCCACGCAACCACCCCCAGGGGGCCCGTGGGTCCCCTGGTGTCACGGTATCGAGGAATCCGTGACGGGTGTGTGCCGAGATCGCGCCGAACCTGTGCCGGCTGCGCGCGAAACGCCGCAATGCGAGTGCCGTTCTCGGTGGCGGGACGACGCTTCGTACGGGCTCAGAGCAGCGTGTCCAGGGCTACGAACCCGCAGAAGACGACGCTGATCACGCCGTTGACGGTGAAGAACGCCTGGTCGAGCCGCCGCAGGTCGCCGGGACGAACGAGGAGATGCTCGTAGAGGAGCAGCCCGGCGACAGCAGTCACGCCCAGCCAGTACCAGCCGCCGACGTCCAGCCCCCAGCCCGCCACCGCGAGACAGAGCACGGTCAGCGCGTGCAACAGCCGTGCTCCGCGGAACACGCCCGCCTCGCCGAAGCGCGTCGCCCACGAGTGCAGGCCCGCGTCGCGGTCGTGCTCGAGATCGAACAGCGAGTAGAAGAGATCGAAGCCCGCCACCCAGAGCGCCACCGCCACTCCGAGCAGCCACGCCTCCCACGGGGCCGTTCCGGTGACCGCGAGCCAGGCACCCGGAGGGGCCAGTCCGAGGCAAACGCCGAGCCACAGGTGGCAGAGCCAGGTGAAGCGCTTCAGATACGGGTAGACGACGAAGAAGGCCACCGGGATCGGCCAAAGCCAGCGGACGATCGGGTCGAGCGAGAAGACCGCGACGAGGTAGACGCTGAGCGCAGCCGCGCAGAGCGCCCATACCTGGCTGCGCGTCAGCGCACCGGCCGGGAGCTCTCGGGTTGCAGTCCGGGGGTTGCGCGCGTCGAGCTCCGCATCCATGAGGCGGTTGAGGCTCATCGCCAGGGTCCGTGCGCCGACCATCGCGACCGTGACCCAGGCCATGACGTCCCAACCCGGCCAGCCGTCCACCGACAGCAGCGCGCCGACGTAGGCGAACGGAAGCGCAAAGACGGTGTGCTCGAAACGGATCAATCGAGCAAAACGGCGCGGCAGCGACAGGGTGTGAGAGCTCACGTCTGGTGGTGCGTGGTCTCACGGTCACCGGCTGCGAGCTCCAGACCGTGGACGAGCGCGGGCCGCAGCACGGCGTACCCGTCGCGGCAGCCACCCGGCGAGCCGGGCAGGTTGACGACCAGGGTTGCCGCGCGAAGCCCGGCCACGCCACGCGACAGGAGCGCATGGGGCGTTCTCCGGCGGGCATCCTCTCTGATCGCCTCGGCGATGCCCGGTGCGACGCGTTCGATCACAGCCGCGGTTGCCTCAGGCGTGACATCGCGGGGCGCGAAGCCGGTACCACCTGTCGTCAACACGAGACTCGCTCCCTCTGCAAGATCGGCGATGGCGGCGGCGATCTCGTTCTGCTCGTCGGGCACGACGAGCCTCGTCACCTCGAAGCCGTCGGCACGCAACAGCTCCTCGAGGGCGGCGCCGCTGCGATCCTCCCGCGTGCCGTGGTGAACGCCGTCGGAGACGGTGAGCACCGCCGCTCTCAAACCGGCTCCTTCGTCTTCTCCACGAGAGTCACGTCCGAGATCGTCATCTGCTTGTCGATCGCCTTCGCCATGTCGTAGACGGTGAGCGCAGCGACCGACACTGCTGTCAGAGCCTCCATCTCGACCCCTGTCTGCGCCGTCGTCTCCGCGCTGGCGACGATCGTGACGCCGTCGGGCCCGGGTGTAAGGGTGACCTCGACCAGCGACAGCGGCAGAGGATGGCAGAGCGGGATGAGCTCGCTCGTGCGCTTGGCGGCCATGATCCCCGCGAGCTGCGCCGTGACGAGCGCGTCACCCTTGGGCAGCCGGCCGAGTCTGGCCGCCGTGTCGGCACTCATCTGGACGACTGCCCGGGCGACGGCCCGCCGACGGCTTTGCACCTTGCCACCGACGTCCACCATGCGCACCGATCCGGTCGCCTCGTCGACGTGCGAGAGGTCGCTCACCGCAGCACCTTCCGCGCGCGTCGTGCCACGCCGCTTCGGGAGTCGTTCGCCCACCGGACGCCCGACGTGTTCTCCATCTTGACAACGGAACGGGCGCGCCCGAGCCCGAGCTCGCGACCGATCCGCGCCGGGGGCGGCTCGGCGGTAAGCAGCGTGGGCGCGTGGGACCAGCCGAGCAGCTCCTGGCCGCCGCGGCGCCGCAACCCGCCACGTTCCGCGAGAGGGCGCCGTGACCACGCCTCCTGCGTAAAGCGTGCGCCCGCGAGATCTCGTCAGGCGCCTCGGGCGCAGCTGGCTGTATCGCAGGCTTGACCGGCACCAGCACCTCTACCGGTGCCGCCTGGGAGATCGCGGTCACGCGGGCATCGTAGACGCCGGCCTCAGTCGGTCGGTGTGAGCGGTCGCTCACCGAGCGTGACGCGCACGGAGCGGCGCTCGGTGCCGTTGCGTAGGACGACCACCTGGACGGACTGCCCGGCCTCGAACCGCTCGGTCACGATCCGCGACACATCCTCGGAGGTCCGCACCGGCACGCCGGCGATGCTGACGATCACGTCGCCGCCGAAGGTCACGGCGAGACCGTTGTAGCTCTCGCTCTGGTTCCCGCCCTGAATCCCCGCCTTCTCCGCAGGGGCGCCGGGCACGACCGAGGCCACCATCGCACCCCGTTTCGACTGGATGCCGAAGCGCTTCGCCATGCCCGGCGTCACGTCCTGCGTCGTGATCCCGAGGTAGGCGTATGACACCTTGCCCGTTTGCTCGAGCTGCGCCAGCGCGCGGCGGGCGACGTTGATGGGGATGGCGAACCCGACCCCCTCTGCTGTCCCGGAGCTCGAGCGGATCTGCGCGTTGATGCCGATCACGCGGCCGCGGCCGTCGAACAGCGGGCCGCCCGAGTTCCCCCGGTTGATCGGCGCGTCGATCTGGATGGCATCACCCACCGCGTACCGCGAGGTGAGCGAGTCGATCGACCGCCCCGTGGCCGAGATGACGCCCACCGCGAGCGAGCTCTGATTCCCGAACGGGCTGCCGATCGCGGCTACCGGCTCGCCGACGCGTACCGCAGCCGAGTCTCCGAGCGGCACCGGCTGCACGGCGTGGTCGGCAGGCTTGACGCGCACGACGCCCACGTCGTTGAACAGGTCCCAGCCCACGATCGTCGCCCGAACGCGCTCGCCGTCACGAAACTCGGCGTAGACGACACGAGCCGCGCGCACGTCTGCCGAGGTGGCCACATTCGTGATCACGTGAGCGTTGGTGAGGATCGTGCCGTGGCGGTCGACGACGAAGCCCGAGCCCTGCGACTGCCCGTCGCCGCCGAGATCGGCGTAGAGCGTGACGACGCCGGCGGCGCGTTGGGCGTAGAGCGTGGCGGGATCGAAGGCGCCGTCGGGCAATGGTTGCACCGTCGTCCCCGCGCCCACTGCCGGGAGCGGTTCTGACGCGACGACCGTCGTCTCGCCACCGAGCCCGGCGGCGTCCGCGAGCACCACGCCTGCGATCCCTCCGATCACGGCAGCGGCGGCGGCAAGCGCGATGACGGCGGGGGTGCGCACCTCGTCGCACTGTAGCCAGCGCGCGACGCGTCGCCTCCCCGTTTTCACGTGAAAACGATCACCCTGCCGTAGTCATGCACGACTGGCTCGGCGCGTGGTCGCCGTTTCTCCCGGACTCGAGCGTCTGACTACTGGTAGGCCGGAGCCGGAGCGGGCGCAGGCTCGGCGGGCAACTGCAGCGCGAAGACCGTCCGGCCCGGCCGCGTCTCGACCGTCACCGTGCCTCCCATGCGCAGCGCCAGCTCGCGCGCGATCGCCAGCCCGAGCCCGCTGCCGAAGGCCTGTGTCCCCTCGACCCGGTAGAAGCGGTCGAAGATGCGCGCGAGGTGCTCTGGGGCGATGCCGGGGCCATCGTCTGCGACCTCCAGCAGCGCTCGGTCACCGGCGCGCCGCGTCGAGATCACGACACGCGTCCCCGGTGGTGTGTGGGCGAGCGCGTTGCCGGCGAGAGCACGCCCGACCTGCAGAACGCGCTCCTCGTCCGCGAGCGCCCAGACGCTGTCGTCCGCCGAGAGCTCGAGCTCGTGACTCGTCGTCTCCGCAAGAGGGCGCACCTCCTCGGCGAGCATGCCCGCGACCTCGGCGAGCGACACGTCCTCGCGCTCGACGCGCAGCCGGCCCGCATCCACCCTCGAGAGGTCGAGCAGATCGCCTGCGAGGCGCGTGAGCCGATCGACCTGCTCCCTCGTCGTGGCCAGGAACTGTCGCCGCGTCTCCTCGTCGAGATCCTCGTCATCCATCAGCTCGAGGAAGCCGGCGAGGGAGAACAGCGGAGTGCGCAGCTCGTGCGACGCGTTGGCGACGAACTCCTTGCGCGCCGTGTCGAGCTGCGCCAGCTGCACGCGCATCCGGTCGAACGCCGCCGCAAGCTGCCCGAGCTCGTCGTCGCCCGTGTCCGCGATCGGGTCGTCGAAGTGACCCTCCGCGATCCGATTGGCCGCGCGCTCGAGCCGGCGGATGCGGCGCGCGTGCATGGCTGCTGCGGCACTGCCGAGCGCGAGCGCGATCCCGACCGCGACGAACGTGGCGACGAGGAACCGCCGCTCGACGAGCCGCACCGTGGCGAGCTGGTCGGCAAGCGACGACGTGAGCAGGAGCACGCCGGACGAGGGCAGCAACGGCACCGCTACCTCCGCGTACTCTCCCCCGCCGCGTCTCACGGTCGCCGTCACGACCTGGCCGGTGCGCGCTGCCTCGAGCGCCGTCGGGCTCTGCTCGATCGCGTCGGTGCCCTCTTCGAAGGAGTCCGCCAGACGGGAGAGCGCCGTCGGTGGCCCGAGCACGCCGAACACCACGACGCGCGTGTTGAAGCCGAACGCCGAGGCGGCGACCACGCGCTGCAGGCTGTTCGCCTCGGACGCGTCGAGCACTGCCAGCGCCGCCGACAGCGTTGCGGCGTCCTTCTCCAGCTTGTCGACTCGTGCGCCGACGAGCGACCGCTCGAGCGTGGGCACGACGAGCAGGTACGCGGCGGCCTGTGCGCCGCCGATCACGATCACCAGCGCCAGCGCGATCTTGGTGCGGATCCCGCCGGGCAGGGCTCAGCTCTCCCGGAAGCGGTAGCCCGCGCCCCTCACGGTGAGGATCAGCTCGGGCTCCTGCGGGTTACGCTCGATCTTCTCGCGCAGGTGACGCACGTGAACGTCGATCGTGCGAGGCTCGCGATAGTCGGCGCTGCCGCGGATGCGCTCCAGCAGCCGGCGCCGCGAATGCACGACCCCCGGGCTCGCCGCAAGCAGCTGCAGCAGCTCGAACTCGACGAACGTCAGCTGCACCTGCTCGCCGCGCACCGACACCGTGCGGCGGGGAACGTCGATGACAAGGTCGCCGCGATCGATGACGTCGTCGCGGCGACCGGCGACGTGCGGAGTCGAGGCACGCCGCAACAGCGCGCGCACGCGGCTGCGGAACTCGCGAATCGAGAACGGCTTGGTGATGTAGTCGTCCGCGCCGAGCTCGAGGCCGAGCACCGTGTCGAGCTCGTCGTCGCGCGCCGTGAGCATGATGATCGGCACGGTGCTCGTCGCACGCAGACGCCGGCAAACCTCGAGCCCGTCGATCCGGGGCAGCATGATGTCGAGCACGACGAGGTCGAACGACTCCTCGCCGAAGCGTCGCAGCGCCTCCTCGCCGTCGCGGGCCTGGACCACCTTGTACCCGTCGCGCTCGAGCGGGTACGTGAGGAGCGTCTGGATCGATTCCTCGTCGTCGACGAGCAGGATGGCTGAGGTGTCGGGCATGCCTTTCGATGTTCGCCTGCACGGCGAGGTCGCCTGCCCCGCCGTAGACTAGCCGATCGCATGGAGCCGGCCCGGGCCCGCAGTCCCCGCAGGAGGCCGCGCCGCGGCCCTGCGACCCATGCCGTCGACATGCGGCTGGTGCGCAACGCGGCGCTGTTCCTGCTCGCGCCGCTGTTGCTGCTCATGTTCACGACGAGCCGGCCGGGACCGCTGCCCGCCCCCGCCCTGCCACCGGCCTTCGCCGCAACGTCCGCACTGCAGCTGACCACCGAGCTCGCGAGCGACTACCCGAACCGTGTACCGGGGACGGTGGGGGCCGCTCGCGCCGTCGCGTGGTACCAGGAGCGGCTCGCCCTGTACGGGCTGACGACGACTGCCGATCGTTGGCAGGAGGACGTGCCGGGGCTCGGCGAGACGGCGCTCGTCAACCTGATGACGATCGTGCCGGGCACGAAGAGCGAGACGATCGTCGTCGTTGCCCATAGAGACAACAACGGTGCGAGCGGTGGCGCGAACGACAACGCGTCCGGCACCGCGGCGCTGGTGGAGCTCCTGCGCGGGTACGCGGCGACCGGAACGCTCGCGCGGCGGTTGGAACCGGCGCACACGCTCGTGTTTCTGTCGTCGGACGGGGGCGCCTACGGCGCGCTCGGCGCAGAGCGGTTCGCCACCACGTCCCCGCTCGCCCGGCAGGCCGTCGCGGTTCTCTCCCTCGACGGCCTCGCAGGACGTGCCTGGCCGCGGCTCGAGATCGGTGCGCCTGCGTCCCGCTCGCCCGCTCCCGGCGCTGGTTCGCACGGCCACCGTCCGCACGAGCGAGCAGCTCGGCGCCGACCCGGCCCGGCCGGGGTTGCTCACCCAGCTCGTCGACCTCGCGCTGCCGTTCGGCTACGGGGAGCAGGCGCCGTTCCTCGTCGCCGGACGCTCGGCTCTCCGCCTCTCGACGGCCCAGGATGCGTCCAGCGGCAGCGCGACGAGCCGGGCGGGCTGAGCGCGCAACGGCTCGGCCAGCTCGGCCGAGCTGCCGAGACGACCCTGGCGTCGCTCGACGGCGCCATCCAGCTGTCCGGCCGGTCCGCCGCGTTCGTCTACCTCGGCGACCGGGTCGTCCGCGGGTGGGCGATCGAGCTGCTCCTGCTCTCGGCGCTCCTACCCTTCGGCGTCGCCGTCGTCGACCTGCTGGCGCGGGCGGTGCGCAGGGGCACACGGCTCGCCCCCGCGTGGAGCCGGCTGCGGCGTGCCATCGGGCTCTGGCTGGCGCTCGGCGGCCTGGTCTTCGTCGGGGCGCTCGCCGGCGTGTTTCCACTCGGCGAGCCGACACCGCCCGTTGCCGACGCGCCACCCATCGACGAGTGGCCCGTGGCCGGTGTCCTCGTCCTGCTGTCAGCCGTGGCTTCGTTGTGGTTGCTGGCGCGCCGCGTGGCGGCGCCGGATGCGGTCGGCGTCGACGATCTCGGTGGGTACACCGTCGCGTTCTCGGCGCTCGCGATCGTGTCAGCGGTGATTGCGGTGGTGAACCCGTTTGCGCTGGCCTTCGTGCTGCCGTCGCTCTACGCGTGGCTGTGGCTTCCCGCGCTTCGTGGACGCGGATGGCCGGCCGACCTCGTCTTCGGCATCGGGCTGGTGGGACCGGTCGTGTGCGTTGTCGTGCTCGGCGAGCAGCTCGGGCTCGGAGCCCGCACCCCGCTGTACACGATCGGTCTCGCCACGAGCGGGACCACACCGTGGCTACTGAGCCTGAGCGCTCTCGTCTGGGCGGCGATCGCAGGCCAGATCGCGGCTCTCGTCTCGGCGCCGCGCCGGCCGTCGATCGAGACTCAGTCGATCAGCACGTAACGAGCCGTCGAGCCACTCGGCAGCTCCCCGTCCCCGCGCGGCACGTGCACGAGTGCGTCCGCCGCCGCCGCGTGGACGATCATGTGTGACTCCTGGCCGATGACCGGCGCCAGCGTCGTGCCACCGCCGGTGGCGTCGGTGCGCGCTCGAAGGAAGTCGTCGCGGTGCGCGTTTCGTCGCACGCTCCTGGTGAGCACGCCTGACTGCCAGCGCGGCGTGGGTGACGAGGCTCCCTGGAGTGCCCGGAGAGCGGGGAGCACGAACAGAACGGCCCCCACGAGCGACGAGACCGGGTTCCCCGGCAGGCCGAACACGAGTGTCGCGCCGCGGACTGCGAACGACAGCGGCTTGCCCGGCCGCATCGCAACGCCCCAGAACAGCTCGCGAGCGCCGAGCTCCGCAGTGATCGCGCGCACGAGATCGTGTGGTCCCACCGACACGCCGCCGGAGCTGACGACCAGGTCGGCCTCGAGAGCACGCTCGAAGGCCCGGCGGTGCGCCTCCGCGTCGTCCTCGACCGGTGGGAGCCTCGTGACAACGGCGCCGGCCGACGCAAGCGCCACCTCGAGCATGCGGCCGTTCGACTCGTAGATCTCGCCCGCCCGGAGCGGCTGTCCAGGGCTCTGGAGCTCGGTGCCGGTCGTGACCACCGTCACCGCGGGACGTCGTGCACAGGTCACGGTCGCGATACCGGCCGCGGCGAGCGCTGCGATCTGCGCCGCGCCGATGCGCGCACCGGCCGGTATCACCACCTCTCCGGCGCTGATGTCGCCGCCGCGACCGCGGACGTTCTCGCCCGGCAGGACCGCCGCCGCCACGTGTACGGAGCTTCCGTCGTCGACGACGTTCTCGATCGGCACCACCGCGTCGGCTCCCTCGGGGACGACCGCGCCCGTGGCGATGCCGATCGCCTCGCCGGGCTCGAGCGGACGTTCTGCCGGGCGGCCGGCGGCTGACCTGAGCTCGACCCTGAGCCGGCCCGGTGTCTCGCCGGCGCGAAGCGCGAACCCGTCCATGGCCGAGCTCGGGAACGGCGGCAGGTCGACGACGGCGTGCGCGGCTTCCGCGAGCACGCGACCCGCCGACTCGTCGAGTGCGACGCTCTCGGCGGGCAGCGGACGCGCGTGCCCGAGGACGATCTGCGAGAGCCTCCTCGACGGAGAGCAGCTCGGCCATGCGCCTACGCTACCTCGGGGGAGAGCCGGGCTCGCCGCTGTCGCGTTAGGGCGCGCCGCCCTCATGGGGTGGGGCCGTGGCGCGCGTCGTCGTCGTCTCGGTCGTCTCGGTCGTCGCCAGCGGGTCGTACGACAACGCGTAGGGCCCGCGCTGGAACGGCTCCCACTCCACCGGAGTGGTGGGCTCGTCCGGGAAGTCGTGCGGGGGCGTGCGCCACAGCGCCGCCTCCATGAACCTGCCGCCAGATCTCTGCCGGGAAGCTGCCCCCGGAGACCGAGATCCCGTGCACGTTCTCCATCGGGATCTCGCCGCGTGTGTAGCCCATCCAGACCGCCGTCGACACGCCCGGTGTGTAGCCGATGAACCACGCGTCGGCATGCTCGTCGGTCGTGCCCGTCTTGCCCGCCACCGAGCGGTCGGAGAGCCGGGCGCGAGTGCCGGTCCCGTAGCGCACGTTCTCCTCCAGGATCTGCGTCACCTCCCACGCGACGCCGTCGGAGAGCACGCGCGTGCGGCGCGGCTTCCCCCACCCGGCGGTCGTGTCCTGCCGTCCCCCGGGTAGGACGACCCTGCGGATCGCCGTCGGACGTGCGTAGACGCCACCGGCCGCGAGGGTTGCATACGCCGAGGCCATGTCCAGCGGGGAGACCGCGATCGAGCCGAGCCCCATCGCGGGCACGTAGGCGCCGTTCACGTCGAGCGGCGTCCGGACACCCATGCGCCGTGCGACCTCTGCGACCCGCTTCGGCGTCACGTCGAGGGTGAGCTGTGCGAAGACGGAGTTGTCCGAGCGCAGGGTCGCGTTGCGGATCGAGCTCCAGCCGTAGTAGCTGGAGTCGTACGTCTTCACGCACCACCACGTCTCGTCCTCGCAGCTGCCCTCGTCGGTGGGTGCGTACGTGAACGGCGCCGATACGTAGTAGGTGTTGAGCGGATCGATCCTGCGATCGACCGCGGCGGCGAGCACGAACGTCTTGAAGGTCGAGCCCGGACTGCCTCCGCGCCTGGGTGAGGAGGTTGAACTGGTTGTTCTTCCGGCCGGGGACGACCGCCGCCATCGCCCGGATGGCACCGGTACGCGGGTCGATCGAGATGACCGCGGCGGCGGGGTCGTCGGGCTCGTCGAGAACACCGGCGATGGCGCGCTGCGCGAGCTTCTGCCAGCGCGGCACGATCGTCGTGTACACACGCAGCCCGCCTGAGCGCACCGTCTCGACCCCATACGCGCGAATCAACTCGTCGCGGACGTAGCCGAAGAAGTACGGCTCCTTGATCTCCTTGTAGAGGTTGCCGGGCCGCAGGCCGGGGCTGCGTGAGCCTCGAGCCCAGTCGTGCTGCGCCCGAGTGATCATGCCCTCTGCGAGCATGGCCCTGAGCACCTCGTCACGCCGCGCGACGGCCTTCTCCGGCGCCACCACCGGGTCGTAGGCCGAGGGCGCCTGAGTGAGGCCGGCGAGCATCGCCGCCTGCCGCAGGTTGAGCGAGCGGGCAGGCTTCGAGAAGTAGGTCTGGCTGGCAGCCTCGATGCCGTAGGCCTGGCTGCCGTAGAAGACGTGGTTGAGGTACGACGTGAGGATCCGCGGCTTCGTCCATGCACGCTCGAGCTTGACCGCGAGGCATGCCTCGTTCACCTTGCGCACCACGGTCTGCTCGCGTGACGTGGTCAGGTTCCGCACCAGCTGCTGGGTGATCGTGGAGCCGCCCTGCACCACCTGGCCCGCACGGACGTCGGCCCACAGGGCGCGCACGATGCCCTCCGGGTCGACCCCCTCGTGGTCGAAGAACCGCCTGTCCTCGATGGCGATGGTCGCCTTCGGCATCCACGGGCTGATCCGGGATAGCGGCACGACCTGGCGATTCTGCTCGGCGGGTATCGAGCCGAGCAGCGAGCCGTCGGCGGCGTAGACGAAGGTGTTCTGACCGATGCTCTCCGGGGGGACCTGATCGAGGTCACAGCCGCCGGAGAAGGCATAGACGCCGCCCGTGGCAGCAACGGCAGCGGCGACCAGCAGCCCGGCAAGAACGCCGAGAGGAAGAAGCGCCGAGCGGCGGCGCCTGCGGTGGCGTCGGAAGCGCACGGGAGCGGCCGGCTGGCGCGGCCGCGGCACGCGGCCGCGAGGCGGGGTTGCCATGAGCACGATGGTAGCCAGGCCCTCCGCGTCGGTTCGCCCGACGGTGACTCGCGGCCGCGTGGTTCGATCCCCGTCGTGAGCGAGCACGCGGCCGGAGTGGGGAATGGGCATGCGGCGATCCCCGGCGGCCGCCTCGCGGGCTGGTTTGCGCTCGTCGGCGCGCTCGCCGCGCTGTCGTACGCCGCCAACCTCGCCGGTGGCGACATTCCCGCGGACGTGCTCTACAAGTGGGGCACGGCGATCGCCGCCACCGTGCAATACGCGATCATCCTCGCGATCGTCCTCTGGCTGTCACGAGGTATCGCCCGCGACCTCCTCGGGCTCCGGCGGCCGCCCTCCTGGCCGCGGGCGATCGCGACGGTCGTCGGTGGGTTCGTCGCGATCGCGGTCGTCGCCTCGGTGTTGAACCTCGTGCTCGAAGCGGGTGAGGAGCAGGGGCTCGTGCCCGAGGAATGGGATCCTGACCGAGCTGCCCCGTTCCTGGCCAACTTCGTCGTCGTCGCCGCTGTCGCCCCGGTCGCCGAGGAGCTCACCTACCGCGGGCTCGGCCTCGCGGTGACCCGCGACCGCTGGGGGATGTGGCCCGCGATCGCGATCACAGCTCTCGCCTTCGGGCTCGCGCACGGCTTGTTCGTGGCGCTCCCGGTGCTCATCATCTTCGGCGTGGTGCTGGCCGTCGTTCGCGAGCGGACGCATAGCGTCTACCCTGCGATGCTCCTGCATGCGATCTTCAACGCCTCCGCGCTGCTGCTCTCCGTGACGGTCGGGGCAGGCTCGTGAGCAGCCGGCTGAACGAGCTCAGGTCGCAGATCGACGCGGCCGACGCGCGGATCGTCGGTGCGGTCAACGAGCGGTTGGATCTCGTCGAGCGACTCTGGCGGCTCAAGGCCGAGCTCGGCATCGAGCGCCTCGATCCGGGCCGGGAGCAGGAGATCCGCGCGTCACTGCGAGCGGTGAGCTCCGGCCCGTTGACGGACGAGGGCCTCGACGAGCTCGTAACGGCACTGCTGACGCTCACCAAGCGCGAGCATTCGCGGTTGAGCGGAGCCCCGGTGGCCGACGACAGGCTCGACAGGAACAAGGGCACCGTGACGGCGTTCTACGACCTCATGTTCAACCAGGGAAAGCCGCAGGAGGCCATCGAGCGGTACGCGGGCGACGTCTACATCCAGCACAACCCGGGAGTCGGCGACGGCAAGGACGCGTTCATCGACTACTTCACGCGCGTTGGCGGGCGCTGGCCGAACAAGCGCGTGCATTTCAAGCGGGTCCTCGCCGAGGGCGACTTCGTCGTCCTGCACTGCCACCAGGAGTGGCCCCCGGATCAAGACTGGGCCGGCATCGACATCTTTCGCCTCGACGAGAGCGGCAAGATCGTGGAGCACTGGGACGTCCTGCAGGTCATCCCCGCAGAAGCGCAGAACGACAACACGATGTTCTAGAGGCTAGTTGTCGTCCTCGGTCTCGGCGGCCCGAAACTCGTCCGGGCTGACCGTATCGAGGAAGCGGCGGAACTCGCCGAGGTCGACCTCCTCGATGCTCGCATCGCCGAGCGGTTGCGGCGGAGTGACGCCGTTGTCGAGCTCGGGGTCGCCGCCCTCGAACTCCACGCCGGATTCCTCGATCACCTCGTCGGCGGCGTAGATCCGGGCGTCCGCGCGCAGGGCGAGGGCAATCGCGTCGGAAGTGCGGGAGTCGATCTCGATCTCGTCGCCGTTGCGGAGCAGCGTGATCGCCGCATGGAAGGTGTTCTCGCGCAGCTCCGTCACCGTGACGCGGGTGATCTCCGCGTCGAGGGACTCGATGATCGAACAGGCCAGGTCGTGTGTCAGCGGTCGCGGAGGATCCGATCCCTGCAGCTTCATGAGGATTGCAACAGCCTCGGGCTGCCCGATCCAGATGGGGAGAAAGACGCTCCCTTCGAGCGTCCTCAGGAGCACGATCGGCTGCTTGCTGCCGAGGTCGAAGCTCACACCGTAGACGGTCATCTCCTGCACGGCGCCCTCGGATTCAGTGTAGCCGTGTCCCACCGGCTGTTCGCTACACTGCCGCTCCGCGAAGCCTGTGTGCAGGCCCGCGGGCGATTAGCTCAGTCGGTTAGAGCGCCGCTCTGATAAGGCGGAGGTCCCTGGTTCGAATCCAGGATCGCCCACTCTCCTGCAAGCGATATCTCGCTGACGCGAGATTCCGGAATCCGCTTGCGCAGATCCCGGTCGCGCATGACCCTGAAGTCGGCCGCTACAGCGCTTCGAGGGTCTCGACGAGCTCGGCCAGGCGCGTCTCGTTCTCGAAACGGATCTCCAGGCGGCCGCCCACGATGCGGATGGGCAGGCCGGTCAGGCGCTCCGCAGCGGTACGTGCGCGGGCCGCGAGCGCGGGGTCGACCGACGCAGCCGCATCGCGGCGGGGGCGGCGGCGGGCGCCTCCGGCTTGTGCCGCCCGCTCGGCCGCGCGAACGGTCATGCCCTCCGAAGCAATCCGCCGCGCGAGGCGCAGGCGCGAATCGTCGTCGGGGAGGGCGAGCACGGCGCGGGCGTGCCCTTCGCTGATGTCGCCGCGTGCCAGCATCCAGAGCACCTCCTCCGGGAGCTCGAGCAGGCGCAGCCTGTTGGAGACTCCAGGCTTGGACCGGCCGACGCGATCCGCGATCTCACCCAACGGCAGGCCGAACTCGTCCATCAGCAGGGCATACGCCCGAGCCTCTTCGACCGGCGACAGGTCTTCCCTGGCGACGTTCTCGACCAGACCCAGCAGGAGCGTGTCGCGGTCATCCGCGTCCCGCACCACGGCCGGAAGCGTGGGGATGCCCGCTTCGCGGGCTGCACGCCAGCGGCGCTCGCCGGCGATCAGCTCGAAGCCTCCCTCGGCGCGCGGGCGCACGACGATCGGCTGCAGCACGCCCTGATGCCTGATCGAGACGGCAAGCCCCGAGGTCGCCTCGGGCTCGAACCGCCGGCGCGGCTGTCGCGGATTGGGGTGGATCGCCTCCACCGGCAGGTGCAGCAACTCGGCCTGTGCGGCGCTACCGCCGATCAGGACCTCGAGACCGCGGCCGAGACCGCGGCGCGGGGTGTCGCTAGGCGCGCTCGACAAGCTCCATCGCCACCTTCCAGTAGGCCTCCGCGCCGGCCGAGCGGCGGTCGTAGGCGATCGCGGGGAGCCCGTGGCTGGGTGCCTCGGCGAGACGCACCGAGCGGGGCACGGTAGTGGAGAAGACGAGACCGCCGAAGTGGCGGCGCAGCTCGCGCTCGACGTCGGCCGACAGCCGCGTGCGCCCGTCGACCATCGTGAGCAGGATCCCCGCCACGGCCAGGCTCGGGTTGAGGCTCGCCTTGGCCAGGTTGATCGACCCCATCAGCTGCGAGAGGCCCTCGAGAGCGTAGTACTCGGCTTGCACCGGCACGATGACGCGGTCGGCCGCGGCCAGAGCGTTGACCGTCAGCGGCCCGAAGGTCGGCGGGCAGTCCAGGAAGACGAAGCGATACGGCTCCGTGCCGCCGGCGAGCGCGTCGGCGAGGTACCGCTCACCACCCGCGAGACCCGAGAGCTGGACGCTCGCGGACGCGAGCTCGGGCTTCGCCGGGACGAGGTCGAGGTTCGCGAACGCCGTCGGCTTGGCAAGGTGCAGGAGCGGCACCCCGTCGAGAAGATCGTGGGTGGAGGTCCCGTTCGCTCGGGCTCCGAGCCCCGAGGTGGCATTCGCCTGTGGGTCGAGATCGACGAGCAGGACGCGCTCACCCGCCTCGCCCAGGCACGCCGCGAGATTGACGGCCGTCGTCGTCTTCCCGACTCCGCCCTTCTGGTTGGCAACCGCATAGACCCGTGCCTGCACAAGGGCATTGTCGCGACGGTGGCGGATGCCCCGGTCGCGCGCTCAGGCCAGCGGGCGCTTCCGCGCCATGCCGGCACGACGCGGAAAGCCTTCCGGCGTGGTCACCGACTTTCGTACCACGACCAGCCCCGCGGTGCTCGACTCGACCTCGCCGCCGACCTTGCGTGCGGCTTCGGCGAGCCGCGCCGGATCGGCCGACGGGCCCGTCCACAGCACGGCCACCCCACCCGTCCGCACGAGGGGCAGGCACCACTCGATCGCCACGGGTGGCGGCGCCAGTGCCTTCGCCAGGGCAACTCCGAACATCTCGAGAGGCTGCTCCTCCGCCCGCCCCCAGACGACGCGGAGGTTGGACAGCTCTGCCGTCCACAGCTCGAGAAAGTCGCACTTGCGCCGTTCCGCCTCGAGCAGCGTCACCTCGCGATCCGGCAGCGCAGCGGCGAGAGGGATGCCCGGTGTGCCACCGCCGGACCCGACGTCGACGATGGGCCCCGGCGCGGCTGCGACGAGATCTGCTCCGCGCAAGGCGTCGTCGAGGAGCGCGCGGCGCGCTTCGGCAGGGTCGTTGAGCCCTGTCAGGCCAGACGTTGCGACGAGCGCAGCCAGCCACCGCTCGAGGATGTCCGCCGCTGCAGGCTCGAGACGCGTCGAGGCCGTATGGGAATGCTGGTCAGACGTCGCTGCGGCGGGGGAGCACGACGACGTACCGGTTGGGCTCCGTGCCCTCGCTCTCCGTCTCGACTTCGGGATCGTCCTTGAGCGCCTCGTGCACGACCTTCCGCTCCACCGCCGTCATCGGCTCGAGCGCGACGTTCTGTCCGGTGGTCGACGCTTTCTCGGCGGAGCGGAGCGCGATCGCCTCGACCGTCGCTGTCCGCCGCGCGCGATACCCGGCCGCGTCGACCGTGACCGGCCGGCGGGCGTCCCCTTCGACGCGATGCGAGATCGCGTTGGCGAGGTACTGCAGGGCGTCGAGCGTCTGCCCGTGGCGGCCGATGAGCACTCCGGTGTCGGGGCCCGACAGGGTGGCGACGATCGCTTCGTCACTCTCCTCGAGCCGGATACGGGCAGGCGCGCCGATCGCCGTCACGGCGAGCTCGAGGAGCTCACGCACGACCGCTGCCTGATCGCTGGTCGCTTCCGGCTCGTCGGCCTCCTCCGCGGCACCCCGCGGTGCCGATGCGATCACACGGGCGGGCATGTACCCGACGCCGAGCAGGCCTCGCTCGCCCTCGGAGACGACCTGCAGCCTGATCGCATCGCGCGCGACGCCGGGTAGGAGCTGCTCGAGCTCCCGGATGGCCGCCCACTTCGCCTCGCCGACCGTCTCCCCGCTCGCCTCGACGGAGACCTCCTCGCTCATTTCCGCCTGCCGCCGCCGGAGCGTTTCCGGCGCACCCTGCGCGGAGGTCCCGCCACGACACGGCCGGAGCCACCCGGCGCAGGCACACCCTTGCGCTTGCTGCCGTTACCCGCGTCGGGTGGCGGCTCCTTCGGTGGCGTGCGGGAGCTCTTCTTGGCGGCTGACAGGTCGGGGCGCGGCATCATCCGGCGCGTCACGAGCCCCTGCCCTGTCGTCCACAGGTTGGTCGTCAGCCAGTAGATCATCAGCCCGGAGGGGAAGTTGACGATGAACGGGATGAACACGATCGGCAGCGCAAAGAGCAGGTAGCGCTGCGCCTTCGGCATCGTTGCTCCCGCGGACATGAAGTACGTCGAGCTGAGCTGGCTGATGATGTAGATCACGAGCAGCAGCGGCCCCCACGCCTCGAGCGTCGGCTCGGTGATGTTCACGAGCCCGAGGAAGTCGAGGCTGTCCCCCTTGTACTCCGGCGAGCTCGCGACGTCCTTCTCGAAGTCGCGGAGCGTGAAGAAGAGGGCGATGAAGATCGGGAACTGGAACAGGATCGGCAGACACGACGAGGCCGGGTTGATCTTGTTCTCCTTGTAGAACTTCATCAGCTCCTCGTTCTGGCGCTGACGGTCGTGCTTCCAGCGCTGCTGGATCTCCTTCATCTCCGGCGCATGGGCCTGGAGGTTCTGCATCGAGTGGATCTGCCGCACCGTGACCGGCACGAGAAGGATGCGCACCACCACGACGAGCGCCACGATCGACCACGCCCACGTCAGGCCGCCGGTGTTGTGAAACCACTCCAGGACCAGTCGTGAGGACGTTCTCGAGCGGTGTGAGGATCCCGCCGACGATCACCGTTCACCGCCGCGGGGACGGAAGAGCGTCTGGTCGGTCACACGGTCGACGCCGCCGTGTGACCAGGGATTGCAACGGAGCAGGCGCCAGCTCGCGAGCACCGAGCCCCGCATGAGCCCGTACTGCCGGAAGGCGTCCAGCGCGTACTGAGAGCAGCTCGGGTGGTACTTGCAGGTGCCTGCGGGCGTCAGGACACCGAATGTGTGCCGCCACGCCCAGACTGCGGCGACGCCGATGCTGGCGGGCCGTATCACGCCGCCACCCTGCCCAAGACCTCGCTCACCTGCTCGCCGAGCCACTCTCGCCCGTTCGACTCCGCCGGCTCCGCGATACCGGGTCGTGCAACCAGGACGTAGTCGTGCCCTGCCGCCGCTCCGTGGCCCAGGTCACGCCAGATCTCACGCAGCTGGCGCTTGATCCGGTTCCGCGTCACGGAGGGACCGACCGATTTCGGCACGGCAAGCCCCAGGCGCGGTACTCCCTCGGGATCGTCCTCGCGTGGGAACCAGTGCAGCGTCAGGTACCGCGTCGAGACCGAACGTCCCTGGCGATAGACGGCAGCGAAGTCCCGGGAGCGGGACAGGCGGTACCGGCGCTCCACGGTCGGTGCGCTCAGGCGGAGAGGCGCTTGCGGCCCCGCGCGCGGCGGCGCTTGAGGATCGCGCGGCCGCCTTTGGACGACATGCGCGCGCGAAACCCGTGCTTGCGCTTACGGCGCCGGACGTTGGGCTGGTAGGTGCGCTTCACGATGGGGACCGGTCAGGAGGCCCGCGGGCACGGAGTGCCGCACGGGCGAGCAGCGAGTATAGACGAGGCTGCACAGGCGGCGTTTTCCACAGCGTCGGGGGGCCCTGCGTGGAGATGAAAGCGCTGCACAACCCCACTGAGATGTCGTCTGAACTGGCGTCGCCCGAGAGAGTGTCCACACCTGTGCATATCCTGTGGGGAGACTGGAAAATACCTGCAAAAGCGGCCTTTTACTCTGTGCACAGGCAGCTGGAGGCAAGATCGGCAGGTGCTTCTGACGGTGGTATGCTCGCCGTCTCCCGACCCCGGAAGGAGCCCCCAGAGCAGCTGTGGAGCACACGGTCGAGCCCACCGCCGAGTCGCTCTGGAGCGACCTCTCGAGGCGACTGCGCGAGACCCTCAACGAGTCCACCTACACCACCTGGTTCGGTGATGCCGGCCCCGGGCAGTTGGACACGGATGCCTTCCAGATCGTCGTCGGCAACGACTTCACGCGGGAGTGGATCGAGGGTCATTTCCTCGGCCTGATCAAGGCCGCGGCGCGTGACACGCTGGGTCGCGAGGTGCGCGTCGCGGTCGCAGTCAGGGACGCGGAACGCGGCACCGCCCCGTCGGAGCGGCTCGAGGCCGTCTCGCCGGCCGAGCCGCAACCGGCGGCCAATTCGAAGTACACCTTCGACAACTTCGTCATCGGCTCGTCGAACCGCTTTGCCCACGCAGCGGCCCTCGCGGTGGCGGAGGCTCCCGCGCAGGCGTACAACCCGCTCTTCATCTACGGCAGCACGGGGCTCGGGAAGACCCACCTTCTCCAGGCGATCGGCGCCTATGTCAGCGAGCACTCTCGCCGCTGGACGACGCGGTACGTCACGAGCGAGATCTTCATGAACGACTTCATCAACTCGCTGCGCGACAAGCGGATCGAGGGCTTCAAGCAGCGCTACCGCACCTACGACGTGCTGCTCGTCGACGACATCCAGTTCTTCGAGGGCAAGGAGCGGATCCAGGAGGAGTTCTTCCACACCTTCAACTCGCTGTACGAGGCGGGGCGGCAGATCGTGATCTCGTCCGACCGTCCGCCGAAGGAGATCGCAACCCTCGAAGACCGACTCCGATCGCGGTTCGAGTGGGGCCTGATCACCGACATCCAGTCCCCCGATCTCGAGACGCGCATTGCGATCCTCCGGAAGCGCGTCACGACGGACGGCATCGCGATCCCCGACCCCGAAGTGCTCACCTTCATCGCCGGCCGCGTCGCCAGCAACATCCGCGAGCTCGAAGGCGCGCTGACACGCGTCCTCGCCTTCTCGTCGCTCACCGGCCTGCCCTTGACCGTCGATCTCGCGGAGCAGGTGCTGCGCGACCTCTTCCCCGGCGGCGACGGAACGAGTGACGTCACAATCGGAAAGATCCAGGAGGCCGTCTCCGAGCGGTTCGGGCTGAGCATTCCCGAGCTGTGCAGCCCGCGACGATCTCAAGCCGTCGCCTACCCCCGACAGGTGGCAATGTACTTGTCGCGCGAGCTCACCGATGCGTCGCTGCCGAAGATCGGCAAGGAGTTCGGCGGCCGTGACCACACGACCGTGATGCACGCAAACGCGAAGATCACGCGTTTGATCAGTGAGGACAGATCTGTGTACAACCTCGTCCAGGACCTCACAACAAGGATCAAGCAGACACGGTGAGCGAGGCACATGACCGGAAGCGACCGAGCGCCTGTGGGACCCGGGCACAACTTTCACGCTTTCTCCCACACCCCGGATCCCCGCGAACAGTGGGATCGAGGCCGTCTTCCCCGTCGTCCACACTCCTTACTACGTCTATGAAAGAGATAAGGAGATAATGGAAACAGAAACAGAAACCCGTAACGCTGGTGAGCTGCTCGTCACCTGCTCCCGCGAGGATCTCTCGGCTGGTCTCGGGATCGTCACGCGCGCTGTGTCCACGCGAGGGGCCGTGCAGGTTCTCTCCGGAGTCGAGCTGCGAGCCGAGGCCGGGTTGCTGCGGCTCGCCGCCACCGACATGGAGCTCTCGCTGCGTACCACGGTTCCCGCGAAGGTCGAGAGCGAAGGCGCAGTCGTCGTGCCGGGGCGGCTGCTGACGGATCTCGTGCGCCTGCTCCCTGCCGACGACGTAGAGCTCGCGTTCGCACCACAGGACGGAGCGCTCACGATCCGCTCGGGGGCGCACTCCTCGCGTCTGAACGTCTATGCAGCCGAGGACTTTCCGCGCCTGCCGAACACCGATGTCGCCGTGCAGGAAGTCGAGGCGGCCTCGTTGCTGGCGACGATCGACCAGGTGTCACGCGCCGCGTCACGCGACGAGTCGCGGCCGGTGCTCACGGGCATCCTCGTCCGCTTCGAAGGGACGAAGCTGGTCATGGCGGCCACCGACTCGTATCGCCTCTCGGTGAAGGAGACGGTGCTCAACGCCCCCGGGCCCGAGCTCGAAGCGATCATTCCCGCCCGCGCGCTCGGCGAGCTCAGCCGCCTGGCCGCCGGCGACACCGTGCGGCTCGGCGTGAACGAGAACCACGTCATCTTCGGCACGGGCGACTCATGGCTGACGACACGACGCATCGACGGGCAGTTCCCGAACTACAAGCAGCTGCTGCCGGAGACGTTCGAAGCCGAGCTGGCGCTGCCGCGGGCCGAGCTACTGGGCGTCGTCCGCCGCGCAGCGGTGGTCGCGCAGCGGAACACACCGCTGCGCCTGCGCTTCGCCGAGGGCGAGCTCACCGTTGCCGCGCAGAGCCAGGACTACGGGGAGACGACGGAGTCGTTACCCGCCCCGTATACGGGCGAGCCGCTCGAGATCGGCTTCAACGCGGACTTCCTGCGGGAGGGCCTCGAGTCGATCGCGTCGGACACCGTGCACCTGCAACTGATCAACCCGTTGCGGCCGGGGCTCCTGACGGACCCGGACGAGGCGTTCTGGTATCTGATCATGCCGATTCGCCTCGCGGGCTGATCGTTCAGCAGATCACGCTCCGAGACGTCCGGTCGTACGCCCGGCTCGACCTTTCGCTCCAGCCGGGCCTCGTGCTCGTCACGGGCGCGAACGGGGCAGGCAAGACCAACCTGCTCGAGGCCTTGCATCTCGGCACCCAGGGGTTTTCGCCACGCACCCGCTCGGACGCGCAAGTCGTCCGGCGGGGCGCCCGCGAGGGGCGTATCGCGCTCGAAGGGTTGCGCGATGCCGTCCCCACGACGGTCGAGGTGACGCTCGCCCTGCACGAGCCCAAGCACGCCCGACTGAACGGCGCCGCAGTGAGATCGGCCGAGCACTTGCGGCGGGAGCTCACGACGCTGGTGTTCACGCCTGACCGGCTCGCGGTCGTCAAGAGCGGCCCGGCCGCACGCCGGGCCTACTTCGATCGCACGCTGGCTCGAGTCTTCCCGGGCCGCAGCGACGTGCCACTGCGCTACGCCACTGCTCTCGGCCAGCGGAACGCCGCGCTGCGGGCGCTCGCCGCGGGAGCATCCTCTGAAGAGTCGCTCGCGCCCTGGACGCAACAGGTGGCGGAGCTCGGCGCGTCGCTGGTGGAGGCCCGCCGCGAGCTGCTTGAGCTGCTGGCGGCGGGCTTCCGGGGTCGCGCGGGCGAGCTCGGCCTCGACGAGGCACGCCTCGAGTACGACGGGACCGCACCCACGGTGGCCGAGCTCGAGTCACGGCTGCCGCGCGACCTCGACCGCGGCGCGACGGGCCTCGGGCCTCACCTGCACGACATCGGAGTGCACGCCGGTGACCGAGACCTGAGGTCGTTCGGCTCGCAGGGCGAGCAGCGTCTCGCGGTGCTGTCGCTCTTGCTCTGCGAGGCCGAGCTGCTCGTGGAGCGGGGGTCGGAGATGCCGCTCCTCCTGCTCGACGACGCGCTGTCCGAGCTCGACGGCGACCGGCGGCGGCGGCTGAGCGAGCGGCTCGGCCAGCGCCGGCCAGACCGTGGTCACTGCAACCGGCGCCGAGGCGCTGCCGCTCGCGCCGGCACAGCTCCTCGTGGTCGAGCACGGAACCGTGAAGGCGGGGTGATGGAGCGGCTCGGGGACGAGATCCGCGGCTCGCTCCGCTCGGCGGGCGTGCCGGATGCAGGCTTGCTTGCGGATGTCACCCGGGCGTGGCCGGAAGCGGTCGGGCAGGTGATCGCGGCGGCAGCGTGGCCGTCACGCATCGGCCGCGACGAGACGCTGCATGTCAACACCACGTCGTCGGTGTGGGCGTTCGAGCTCACGCGTCTGGAGGAGGAGATCCGAGACCGGCTCACCGCCGCGTTGCCCGGCGTGACACCGCCGTCTCGCATGCGGTTCAGCGTCGGGCCGGTGCCGGCCCCGCCCGGCCCGGAAGGCGCTACGGCACCCTCGCCGGCGCCGAGACCGGGGCCCGGCCCGCTCAGGGAGGCGGAGCTTCTCGCAGCATCGGTGGAGGACGAGCGGCTCGGCGAGCTGGTGCGCCGGGCGGCCGCCGCGAGCCTCTCGGCACGGGCGGACGACCGCCACTTTTGATATACTGCACGCAGCCCGCAAAACCATCATTTTGCAGGGCTTTTCTTTATGGCGGACACTAGCTACACGGCCAAGGACATCACGGTCCTGGAGGGGCTCGAGCCGGTCCGGCTCCGGCCCGGGATGTACATCGGCTCGACCGGCGCCCGGGGCCTCCACCACCTCGTCCACGAGGTGGTGGACAACGCCGTCGACGAGGCGCTGGCGGGTCACAACGAGCAGGTCGAAGTGACCATTCACCCTGACAACTCGGTCACCGTCCGCGACGCCGGCCGCGGCATCCCCGTCGACCTGGTCGAGGACCAGGAACTGCCGGCGCTCACCGTCGTGCTGACGAAGCTGCATTCGGGCGGGAAGTTCGGTGGAGACGGCTACAAGGTCTCGGGCGGGCTCCACGGGGTCGGTGTGTCGGTCGTCAACGCCCTCTCCGAGTGGCTCGTCGCCACCGTTTGCCGTGACGGGAAGACATACCGGCAGGAGTTCGCACGGGGCGCGCCGCAGGGCGACCTCGAGATGGTCGGCGAGTGCGCCGAGAGCGAGACCGGCACCACCATCTCGTTCCTGCCCGACTCCGAGATCTTCGACGAGCTCGAGTTCTCGGCTTCGACCCTGTCGCAGCGGCTTCGGGAGACCGCGTTCCTCACGAAAGGCTTCCGCATCAGCCTCAACGACGAGCGGGCGGGGGGGAAGAGCGAGGAGTTCCACTACGAGGGCGGGATCAGGGACTTCGTCACGCACATCAATGCCGAGAAGGACCCGATCCATCCCACGATCGCCTCGTTCGAGGCCGAGGATGACGAAGGCCGCGGAGCGGTCGAGGTCGCGATGCAGTGGAACGGCAAGTACGTCGAGTCGGTCTTCTCCTTCGCGAACAACATCAACACGCACGAAGGCGGCTCGCACCTGTCCGGGTTCACGGCGGCGCTCACCACGACGATCAACAAGTTTGCGAGAGACGACGGCCTGCTGAAGGAGAAAGAGGAGAACCTCGAGGGGGAGGACGTTCGAGAGGGCCTCGCCGCGATCATCTCGGTCAAGATCCGCGAGCCGCAGTTCGAAGGGCAGACGAAGACCAAGCTCGGGAATCCGTGGATCCGCGGCTTCGTGCAGCAGGCCGTGAACCAGGGGCTCGCCGAGTTCCTGCACGAGCACCCGGCGGAGCGGAAGAAGATCCTCTCCAAGGCGATCGACGCGGCCCGGGCACGGCAGGCCGCGCGCAAGGCTCGGGAGGTCAGTCGCAAGGGAGCGCTCGCAGGCGGCGGCCTGCCCGGCAAGCTTGCCGACTGCCAGTCGAACGATCCCGAGAGTTGCGAGCTGTACCTGGTGGAGGGGAACTCCGCGGGAGGCTCGGCCGTCGATGCTCGTGACAAGAACTTCCAGGCCATCCTGCCGTTGCGCGGCAAGGTGATCAACTCTGAGAAGAACCGGATCAGCAAGGTGTTGTCGAACACCGAGATCCAGGCGATCGTCACGGCGGTCGGCTGCGGGATCGGCGCCGAGTTCGATCTCGAGAAGCTCCGTTACCACCGCATCGTCGTGATGACCGATGCCGACGTCGACGGGTCGCACATCCGCACGTTGCTCCTCACATTCTTCTTCAGGCAGATGAAGGAGCTCGTCGAGCACGGGCATGTGTACGTGGCCGTGCCGCCGCTCTACCGGATGAAGGTCGGGGCCCAGGAGCGCTTCGTCGAGAAGGAGTCCCATTTCGAGGAGATCCTCGTCCGCGACCGGGCCACCGAGGTCGAGGTCAGCGACCGAACCGGTGAGCAATGGCGGGTCACGGAGGTACGCCACCACCGCCTGGTCCGCGCGCTCAGCGAGTTCGACGGCTGGATCGCCCGGCTCCGCGCCGATCACGGCACCGCGGCTGCGACATTCGTCGTCGAGCAGCGCCTGGTCGAGACCGCGGCGAGCAGTGCGGCGGAGGTGGAGCAGGTGCTCGGCGACCTGGGCAGCGATCAGTACACGCTGGAGCTCGCCGGCGCGACCGACGCTTCGCTGCGCATGAAGCTGGTCGAGCGGGAGACCAACGCGGCGACGCACGTCGAGCTCCCCGTCGAGCTGCTCACGTCACCGGTGTACGCGGGCCTGCGCAAGGCGTACGGCCGCCTGATCGAGACCGCGGGCCTTCCTCCCTTCACGGTGGAGCTCGGGAAGAAGTCCCGCACCGCCGGGACGTTCGAGGATCTCCGCCAGGCGGTTCTCGACCTGGCGAAGGAGGGCGTCCAGGTGAGCCGGTTCAAGGGCCTCGGCGAGATGAACCCCGAGGAGCTGTGGGAGACCACCATGAATCCGGAGAATCGGGTCCTCGTGCAGGTCGGCGTCGAGGACGCGGCCCTGGCCGACCAGGTCTTCTCGATGCTCATGGGCGACGAGGTCGAGCCTCGACGCGACTTCATCGAGCGGAACGCAAAGTACGCCCGGCTCGACGTCTGATGCAGGTGGCACATGTCCTCGACTGATCCACTGGGCGCCGGCCGCATAGAGCCGCGCGAGCTCGAAGAGGAGATGCGGTCGAGCTTCCTCGACTACGCGATGAGCGTGATCGTCTCACGCGCGCTCCCGGACGCGCGTGACGGCCTCAAGCCCGTGCACCGCAGGGTGCTGTACGCGATGCACGATCTCGGGCTGCAGCCCACCCGGCCCCGGATCAAGTGCGCGCGCGTCGTCGGGGACACGATGGGCAAGTTCCACCCACACGGCGACCAGGCGATCTACGACGCACTCGTGCGGATGGCCCAGCCGTTCTCGCTGCGCTACCCGCTGGTCGATCCGCAGGGCAACTTCGGAAACATCGACGGGTATCCGGCAGCCGCAGCGCGGTACACCGAGTGCAGGCTCGCGGCGATGGCAACGGAGCTGCTACGGGACATCGACGCGGACACGATCGACTTCATCCCGAACTACGACGGCTCACAGAAGCAGCCGGCAGTGCTGCCGGCGCGGTTCCCGAACCTGCTCGTCAACGGCTCTTCCGGGATCGCCGTCGGCATGGCCACCAACATGCCGCCGCACAACCTCTCCGAGGTGGTCGACGCGGTCGTCGCCTTCATCGACGACCCGTCCGTGGACGTCGAGAAGCTGTCCCAGCGTCTCCGGGGGCCCGATTTCCCGACGGGCGGGATCATCCTCGGCCGCTCCGGGATTCGCGAGGCCTATCGATCGGGCCGCGGGCGGATCATCATGCGGGCCCGCGCGCACGCGGAAGAGCTGCGCGGCGGCAAGACCGCCGTGATCGTGTCGGAGCTCCCGTACGGCGTTCGCAAGGGGGGCGAGGAGGGGGTCGTCGCGAAGATCGCCGAGCTGGCCAAGGACGGCATCCTCTCCGAGATCGCGACACACAGGGACGCGATCAAGGATCTGTCCGGCAAGGACGGGATGCGGATCTACATCGAGCTGAAGCGCGACGCGATTCCACAGGTCGCGCTCAACAAGCTCTACAAGCACACGGCTCTCCAGAGCACGTTCGGCTACAACGCCGTGGCTCTCGTCGACGGTGTCCCGAGGACGCTGTCGCTGCTCGAGCTGATTCGCCACTACCTGGACCACCAGCGGGTCGTCGTCACGCGCCGGCTCAAGCACGAGCTGAGAAACGCCGTGCGGCGGTCGCATCTCGTCCAGGGCTACCTGATCGCCCTCGAGAACATCGACGAGGTGATCAAGGTGATCCGCGCCGCCGACTCGACGGATGACGCGCGCGACGCGCTGATGGGCCGCTTCGACCTCTCGGAGTTGCAGGCCCAGGCGATCCTGGAGATGCGCCTCCGCGCGCTGACCGGCCTGGAGCGAAAGCGCCTGGAGGACGAGTTCAAGGATCTCGAGGAGCGCATCTCCGAGTTGCGGGAGATCCTCGGAGACGAATCGAGGATCGACGGCGTCATCCGCGAGGAGTTGCTCGAGATCAAGGCCATCTACGGCCGCAACGACGACCGCCGCACAGAGATCGTCGCCGGCGAGGACGCGCTCGAGCTCGAGGACATGATCGCGGAAGAGGACATGGTGATCGCGATCACACACTCCGGCTACATCAAGCGGCTGCCCGTGACCTCGTACCGGGAGCAACGCCGCGGCGGGATCGGCGTGATGGGCATGGATCTCAAGGACGAGGACTACATCGAGCACCTCTTCGTGGCCTCGACGCACGACTACATCCTCTTCTTCACGACCGTCGGCAAGGTCTACCGGCTCAAGGTGCACGAGCTGCCGCTCGGCTCGCGTCAGTCCAAGGGCCGCGCCATCGTCAACCTGCTGCCGTTCCGCCAGGGCGAGCAGGTGCGCGCCGTGATCGCGACCCGCACCTTCGAAGAGGCGAAGTACCTCCTCTTCGCGACGCAAGAAGGGCATCGTCAAGAAGACCGAGTTCCTCGAGTACAACACACCGCTGAAGGCGGACGGGATCATCGCCATCAAGCTGCGCGAGGACGACGAGCTCATCGGCGTGCGGCTCTCCGACGGGTCGGAGGACGTACTCATGGTCTCGCGCGGCGGGCAGGCGATTCGCTTCCACGAGACCGACGTGCGCCCCATGGGGCGGCCTGCGTCAGGCGTCCAGGGCATGCGGCTGCGCGGCCACGACGAGGTGATCGAGGTCGATATCGCGAAGGACGACGCGGACCTCCTGGTCGTGACGGAGAACGGCTGGGGCAAGCGCACCCGGGTCGCCGACTACCCGGTGAAGGGCCGCGGCGGCCTCGGGGTCCAGACCGCGAAGCTCGTCGAGGGCAAGGGCAAGCTGGTCGGCGCGCGGATCGTCCGCGACGGCTACGCCGTGATGCTGATCTCGGACGGCGGCACCGTGATCAAGATGGCCGTCGACGACATCAAGCGCAGCGGGCGTGCCACACAGGGCGTGATCGTGATGCGCCTCCGCGAGGCAGAGCAGGTCTCGACCCTCGCCCCGGTGATCGCCGGCGACGACGAGGACGACGTGGCTGCTTCGGGCTCCGTCGAGGTCGCCGCAACCGGTGACGACTCCGCAGAGAACGCATTGGCCGACGCCGACTCAGCCGAGGATGCCTCAGCTGTCGCCGACGACACGCCCGACGACCTCTAGTAGCCGCTCTCAGGGCAGCGCCGCGAGGAGCCTCATTCCGAGCTGGGGCCGCTCATCCTCCCCAGAGCTCCGAGAAGCTCGATCGGGATCGGGAAGACGATCGTCGAGTTGTTCGCCGATCCGATCTCGAGCAGCGTCTGCAGGTACCGCAGCTGCACGGTAATCGGCTCCTGGGCCATAACGGCCGCCGCATCCTTGAGCCGCTCGGAGGCCTGGAACTCGCCCTCCGCGGAGATGACCTTCGCGCGGCGCTCTCGCTCGGCCTCGGCCTGGCGGGCCATCGCGCGCTGCATGTCGCTCGGGATCTCGACGTCCTTGACCTCGACGATCGAGACCTTGATGCCCCACGGCGACGTCGCCTCGTCGATGATCTGCTGCAGGATCACGTTGATCTTGTCGCGCTCGGAGAGGAGCTCGTCGAGCACGTGCTGGCCGAGCACGGAACGCAGCGTCGTCTGCGAGATCTGCGACGTCGCCACCATGTAGTTCTCGATCTGCACGATGGCGGCCTTCGGCTCGACGATCCGGAAGTACGCGACTGCGTTGACGCGCACCGGGACGTTGTCCTTCGTGATCACCTCCTGCGGCGGCACGTTGAGCGTCACCGTGCGCAGGTCGACCTTCACCATCCGGTCGATCACGGGGATGAGCAGGAACAATCCCGGCCCCTTGGGCTCGGGGAGCAGCCGGCCGAGGCGGAAGATGACACCGCGCTCGTACTCGCGGGCCACCTTCACCGAGGCGGAGATGAGCAGGATCAGCAGCACGGCGACAATGCCGGCGACGATGAGCGCGGTCACGTGGACACCCTTTCTGGCGGGGACGGGAACGGCGTGACGACGAGCTCGAGCCCGTCACCGAGAGCTTCTACCACGACGTGCTCGCCCGGTACGAGCGTCCCGCCGTCGGCACGGTGTGCGCGCCAGAGCTCGCCGCCCACGAACACGAGCCCTCCGCGACGCACCTCTCCCTCGCTGCCGACGACGCGCTGTGCGTCGACCTCGGGCGGTCGCGCCCGGATGCGCGCGGTCTTCGCCAGGCCGACCCCGATCAGCAGCGCGAGCACGCCGGCGACCGCGACGGCCGTCCACAGGGACACCTGATACGCGGGCCCGGCCGGGTCGAACAGCATCAACGAGCCGATCACGAACGTGATCGCGCCGGCCACCGTCAGGGCGCCGTGACTCGGTAAGAACAGCTCCGCGGCGAAGAACGCAAACGCGAGCAGCATCAGCAACGCGCCGGCGACCGAGACGGGGAGGATCTGAAGGCCGTAGAGGCCGACCAGGAGCGAGATCGCGCCCACCGTGCCCGGGAAGATGAGCCCGGGGTTCCACAGCTCGACGAGGATCCCCACCAGGCCGAGCGACAGCATCAGCGCAACGATGTTCGGGTCGATCAGGAGGTCGAGCGCCCGCTTCCAGAAGGACATCTCGACGCGCTCCACCTGCGCGCCCGCAGTGTCGAGGGTGAGCCCTTTTGGCACGGTCTTCGTGCCGTCGATCTCTCGCAGCAGAGCGGGGAGCGTCGGCGAGACGACATCGATCACGTTTCGCGCCGCCGCTTCGCGCGCGCCGTAGTTGGCCGCCGTGCGCACCATGGCCTCCGCCGCCTCGGCGTTGCGCCCGTGCTCGCGAGCCAGCTCCGCCACGTAGGCCGCAGCGTCGTTGACGATCTTGTTGCGAAGGTCCTTGGAGAGCTCCTCGCCCGTTGCGGAGATGGGCGTGGAGGAGCCGATGTTGGTCTGGGGGGCCATTGCCAGCACGTCGGCAGCCTGACCGATCACCGCACCGGCGGAGTCCGCGCTCGACCCCGCGGGTGCGACGTAGACGATCACCGCCACCGGCGACGCGAGCATCGCTTTCACGATCTTCCGCATCGAGGAGCCGAGCCCGCCGGGTGTGTCCATCTCGATCACGACGGCCGCGTACCCCTCGTCGGCGGCACGGGCGATCGCGTCCTGGAGGTAGTCCTGCGTGACAGGGTTGACGTCGTTGTCGAACTCGGCGACGAGGACGCGGGGCGTCTCCTCCGCGGCGGGCGCGGCGGTCACGACCGCCAGCCCGATGACCGCGACGAGGAGAGAAATCCCCCGCAAAGACGCCATCTTCACGTCTGTAAGGAGAGTATCAGGGCAGGGGTGCCGGCCCTTGCCACCGAAGTGCGTGTCCGCGACCCTGGTCTACAGCCGTATGACGCTCACCCGACTCGCCGCCATCGCGCTCGCCGCGCTTGCCCTGCCCGACGCCGCCTCCGCGGGTCTCGCCACGATCCGCTCGCAGGAGATCCCTGTCGGAACGACTCGCAGTCTCGCAGCGGCGGGTCACGACCGCTTCGACCTGGTCGGCGTGCACTGGCGCGGCACCGGAACGGTCGAGCTCCGCGCTCGCTCGCTCTCCGGTCGCTGGAGCGCATGGCACGTCGCGGCCCCCGAGGCCGAGGACGCTCCGGACCGCAGGCTCGGCCGAGAGCAGGCGGCGCGGATGGCGACTCGGCAATCCGTGGTGGGTCGGGCCGTCCGATCGACTGGAGGTCCGCACCCACGGCCACGTGACACGGGTCAAGGCCTGGAAGGTGCGCAGCACCGAGTCGCTCGTGCCGCTGCGCCGGCCCGCCGCCGCCTCGGAGCCCGCCATCGTCCCCCGTGCGACCTGGGGTGCGGACGAGTCGATTCGCCGCGCCGAGCCGTCGTACGCGACAGAGCTGCGCTACGCGATCGTCCACCACACCGCGGGCGCGAACGGCTACACGAAGGGCCAGGCACCCGCCATCCTGCGCGGGATCCAGCTCTACCACGTGCAGGCGAACGGCTGGAACGACATCGGCTACAACTTTCTCGTCGACCGGTTCGGCACCGTCTACGAAGGGCGTTACGGGGGCGTCGCCGCAAACGTGATCGGTGCCCAGGCGCAAGGGTTCAACACCGGCTCCGTCGGGGTCGCGCTACTCGGCACCTACGGAAGCGCGTCCGCGAGCACCGCTGCCGAGCAAGCCCTGGTGCGCCTGCTGGCCTGGCGGCTCGACCTGGGGCACGTCGACGCCGGCTCGATGCTGACGGTGGTCTCGGGCGGTTCGCCCAAGTTCGCAGCGGGCGTGCCCGTCCTGCTCCGCACCGTCTCTGGCCACCGTGACGTCGGCCTCACCGCGTGCCCCGGTGACGCTCTCTACGCCCGTCTACAGGCAATCGGAGCCGACACGCGCCGCGCCGGGCTGCCGAAGCTCTACGAGCCCGAGGTCGGCGTCGAGGGGAGTGCGGTCCTGTTTCGGGCCCGCCTGTCGAAGTCGCTTCCCTGGACGGTGAGCGTGACGGATACCCAGGGCGCCGCGGTCGCGAGCGGCAGCGGCACGGGTGTGAGGCTCGACTGGGCCTGGGATGCCGCGAGTGTGGCGGCGGGCGACTACCGCTGGGTGATGTCGGCCGGCTCCGGCTCGGCCGTGGCCACTCCGGCAACCGGAATCGTCACCGCAGGTACGGGCCAGGCAGCGCTTGCCCTGAACGAGGTGGCGGTCGAGCCGGGCACCGTATCGCCGAACGGCGACGGCGTCGAGGACACCGCGGAGATCGCTTACACGCTCACGACACCTGCGACGGTGTCCGTCTCGGCGCTCGACTCGGCCGGTGCCGAGGTCGCGCAGATCGAGGCGCCGCGCTGGCGGCGAGCGGGGAACCACGTCCTGTCCTTCGACGGCGCCGGCCTACCGGACGGGGCGTACAACCTGCTCATCCGGGCGCGGGCGACGGGCGGATCCGAGGTGACCGCATCGGTCGAAGTCACGATCTCGACGGCGCTGGGCTTTGCAGCGCTCGCACCCACCGTGCTCTCGCCGAACCGGGACGGTCGTGCCGACACGCTTGCGCGTGGCCTTCACGCTCACCCGACGCGCCACCGTCACGGTGCGAGCCATCCGGAACGCATCCACCGTCGCCACACTCTTCGAAGGGCCGCTCGCGGCCGGCCGCCGGGCGGTCAGGTGGGACGGGCGGAAGACGGCGGGCACGGTGGGCAGCGGCGCGTTCGTGGCCGTCGTCGACGCCGACGACGGTGTCGCGAGAGCACGGGCCGAGATTCCCTTCACCGTGGACACGACGGCGCCGCGGCTCAGGCTCGTCTCCCGCATGCCACCGCGTGTGGCGGTGAGCGAAGCTGCTGCGCTGCGCCTCAGGGTCAACGGCATCGTGCAGCGGCTCAGGACGGAGCGGGCGTCCACCCTGACCGTGCCGGGCATCCGCGAGATCCGCACGCTGCAGGCCGACGCCTGGGACCGCGCGGGCAACGCAGCCGTCACCCTGCGGGTGCGCAGGCCGCCGGCACGCGGGAAGTAGACTCGACCCGTGCCATCGTCGGCCCACCGCCGCCCGTTCGGCCCGGAGCTTCGTCGGC
The DNA here is from genome assembly GCA_963724995.1 of uncultured Actinomycetes bacterium. Classification (GTDB taxonomy): domain Bacteria; phylum Actinomycetota; class Thermoleophilia; order Gaiellales; family Gaiellaceae; genus Gaiella. Next base: position 305,476 of record CAVRXC010000006.1, on the reverse strand, counting down.
GGCCCGAGGCCGTCGCGTGAATCCGGCGGCGCCGTTCGGCCGGGATGTGATCGAGGCGATCCTGCCCCACCGCGAGCCCTTCCTCCTGCTCGACGTGGTGACGGCACTCGAGCCGGGGCGCCGTGTGGTCGCGACCCGCGACGTTCGTGAGGACGACTGGTGGTTCGCCGGGCACTTCCCCGGCCGGCCCGTGATGCCAGGTGTGCTGATCGTGGAGGCAATGGCCCAGGCCGGCGCGGTGGCGGTGCTCGTCGAAGAGGAAAACCGGGGGAGAATCGCGTTCTTCGCAGGCATCGACGACTGTCGCTTCAAGCGGGTCGTCGAGCCTGGCGACACGCTGACACTGACCTGCGAGATCGACCAGGTGCGTGGCCCCATCGGCCGCGGCAAGGCGACGGCCCATGTTGGTGACCAGCTTGCGGCTCGGGGGACGTTGACCTTCGCGGTGGAGCGATGATCGGCTCGGCCAACGGCGTGCGGATCGGCATCACCGGTCTCGGCGTGCACGTGCCCGACCGCGTGATGACCAACGACGACCTGAGCCAGTACGTCGACACCACGGACGAGTGGATCGTCGAGCGCACGGGAATCCGGGAGCGACGCATCGCAGCCGACGACGAGGCGCTCACCGATATCGCGCTGCCGGCCGCGAGGGACGCGCTCGCGGACGCCGGTGTCGAGGGCAAGGACATCGACCTGCTGATCAGCGCCACGGTGACGCCCGACATGATGTTCCCGACGTCGTCTGCGCTGATGGCCGATGCGCTGGGCGCCGGCGATGCTGCCGCGTACGACCTCCTGGCGGGCTGCACCGGGTTCGTCTACGCCATCGCGCAGGCCTACGGGATGCTCGCCGCCGGGTTGTCACGGCGCTCGCTCGTCGTCGGCGGGGATGTGCTTTCGAAGATCCTCGACTGGGAGGACCGCTCCACGCTTGTCCTGTTCGGCGACGGCGCGGGCGCGGTCGTGATGGAGCCGGTCGCGCGCGGCGGCTTTCTCGGCTTCGAGCTCGGTGCCGACGGCGGCGGCGGCGAGCACCTGTGGCTGCCCGGTAGCGGCTCGCGACGCTTCGAGGACGCCGACCAGCTCGTGAAGATGAACGGCCGCGAGGTGTTCAAGTTCGCAACGAGGGTCATGGTCTCGTCCGCTCAGGCGATCCTGGAGCAGTGCGGGCGCAGCGTCGACGAGGTCGATGTGTACGTGCCGCACCAGGCGAACAAGCGCATCATCGACCACGCCGCCGCGAAGCTCGGCATCCCGCTCGAGCGGACGATCGTCAACGTGGACCGCTTCGGCAACACGTCTTCCGGGTCGATCCCGCTCGCGCTGGCCGACGCGCGCACCGAAGGACGCCTCACGGACGGGTCGTTGGTGCTGATGACCGGGATGGGTGCCGGGCTCACGTGGGGCTCGGCTCTGATGGAATGGACAACCACGAACTAGACTTTTTGGAGGTTGGGGATGAGGACGGAGCAGATGGTCGTATTAGTCCTCATTCCGAAGGGAGAAGGACTATGAGCAAGGTCGCATTCTGCTTTCCAGGGCAGGGGTCGCTCGAAGAGGGCATGGGGCAAGAGATCGCGGAGGCGGTTCCCGCGGCAATGGACGTGTACCGCGTCGGCAGCGAGGCGACCGGGCTCGATCTGGCGCGTCTCTGCTTCGAGTCCCCACTCGAGGACCTCGTCGGCACCGAGGTGCAGCAGCCCGCGCTCGTCGCGACGAGCCTTGCCATCCTGGCGGCACTCCGCAACGAGGGCCTCGAGCCCGACGTCGTCGTGGGGCACTCCGTTGGCGAGTTCGCCGCACTGGCCTCGGTGGGAGCGATCGGTACCGCGGAGGCGATCGCGCTCGTCCGCGAGCGTGGCCTCGCGATGGCCGAGGCAGCCCGCCAGCGGCCGGGCTCGATGGCCGCCATCCTGGGGCTCGAGGACGAGCAGGTCGAGACTCTGTGCCGCAAGATCCTCGGCGTCTGGCCGGCGAACTACAACTGCCCGGGCCAGATCGTCGTCTCCGGCGAGAACGAGGCGGTCGAGGAGTGTTGCGCCGAGGCCGAGAGCCTCGGCGCACGACGAGCCATCCGCCTCAAGGTGTCCGGTGCTTTCCACAGCCCGTTGGTGGCGAGGGCCGCCGACCGGCTCAAGCCGGCGGTCGATCGGGTGCGCTTCTCGGATCCGGTCGCACCGTTCATGTCGACGGTGACCGCGAAGATCGAGCCCGCGCAACGGCTGGCCGGCTTGCTGGTCGACCAGCTCACCGCCCCTGTGCGCTTCACGCAGGCTGCGCGGGAGCTGATGCGCGAGGGCGTGACCACGTTCGTCGAGGTCGGTCCTGGGAACGTGCTCAGCGGGCTCGTGCGGCGGATCGACCGCGGCGTGCGGACGATTCCTGTCAACGACCTGGCAAGCCTCGAGAAAGCGAAGGAAGCCCTCGCGTCGTGAGCGCGTTCGGCGCGCTCGACGGGAAGCTCGCGCTCGTCACGGGTGCCTCCCGCGGGATCGGCCGCGCGATCGCTCTCGAGCTCGGCCGCGCCGGCGCGAGCGTCGTCGTCGGCTATCGCTCCGGCGAGCAGGAGGCGCAGGCCGTGGCCGCGGAGATCGGCGGCCGCGCAGTCCAGGCGGACGTCTCCGACGCCGGCTCCGCACGGGCGCTGGTCGAGGCGGCCGGCGACGTCGACATCCTCGTCAACAACGCAGGTCTCACACGAGACGGCTTGATCGCTCGGATGTCCGACGACGACTGGCAGACCGTGATCGACACGAACCTGTCGGCCGTCTTCTACACCTGCAGAGCCGTGTCGCGACCGATGATGAAGAAGCGCGCCGGCGCGATCGTGAACGTCTCCTCGATCGTCGGCGTGCGCGGCAACCCCGGTCAGGTCAACTACGCGGCGTCGAAGGCGGGCATCATCGGCTTCACGAAGTCGCTTGCCCGTGAGCTCGGCAGCCGCAACGTGCGCGCCAACGTCGTCGCACCCGGGTACGTCCACACCCAGCTGACGGATGTGCTTCCAGAGGAGGCGACCGAGCTGATGCTCCAGAACACGCCGCTCGGCAGGCTCGGCGACCCGGAGGACGTCGCAGGCGCGGTCCGGTTCCTCTGCTCGGACGCCGCCGCCTTCGTCACGGGCGCAGTGCTGCTCGTCGATGGCGGCCTCGGCATGTAGCCTCGGTGTCCGTGAGCACCGCCAACGGCAGGCGCCGGGTTGTCATCACCGGTCTCGGCATGGTGACGCCGCTCGGGAACGACCTCGAGTCCACCTGGGCGGCGCTCGTGGCCGGGGAGTCCGGCGCCGGACCCATCACGCAGTTCGACGCGACGGACTTCCCTGTCTCGTTCGCCTGCGAGGTGAAGGACTTCGACCCGACCGTCTGGATCGACCACAAGGCGTCGCGGCGGATGGACCGCTTCACGCATCTCGCGTTGGCGGCTGCGCGTCAGGCCGAGGCCGACTCGGGGCTCGAGATCGCCCCGATCTCCGAGCGGGTGGGCGCGGCCGTGGCGACGGGCATCGGTGGCCTCAAGTCCTTCGAGTCCTGCATCGTGACGCTCAACGACCGCGGTCCCGATCGTGTGAGCCCGTTCTCGATCGTGCAGATCATTCCCAACCTCGCCGCCGGCTGGGTCTCGATGGAGCTCGGCACGCGTGGCCCGCTCCTCTCGGAGTGCACCGCCTGTGCCGCGTCCAACATGGCGATCGGCGACGGCCTCGACGCGATCCGGCTGGAACGCGCCGACGTGATGATCTGCGGGGGAACCGAGGCGCCGGTCTCGCGGGTCGGCATCGCGGGCTTCGGCGCCATGCGCGCACTCTCGCGCCGCAACGACGACCCGCAGCGGGCGTCGCGGCCGTTCGATGCGGAACGCGACGGATTCGTGATGGGCGAGGCGGGCGCGATGCTCGTCCTGGAGGAGCTCGAGCATGCGCAGGCGCGGGGCGCGACGATCCATGCCGAGCTGCTCGGGTACGGCGTCTCCTCCGATGCGAACCACGTCTCCGACCCCGACCCCACCGGCGAGAACCCGGCCCGCGCGATGCGGATGGCGCTCGACGACGCCGGCGTCGACGCGTCGGAGGTCGGCTACGTCAACGCCCACGGGACATCCACGCCCTCGGGTGACGCGGGTGAGACGCGCATCCTCAAGGTCGCGCTCGGCGAGGAGAAGGCCTACGCGACCCCGGTGTCCTCCACCAAGGGTGCGACCGGGCACTGTCTCGGCGCCGCGGGTGCGGTCGAGGCGATCTTCACGATCCTCGCGCTCGACCGCGGGGTGCTCCCACCGACGATCAACTACGAGGTGCCCGACCCCGAGTGCGATCTCGACTACATCCCGAACGAGTCACGCCCGGCCGACATCGACATCGCGGTCTCGAACTCGTTCGGCTTCGGCGGCCACAATGCGTGTGTCGTCTTCAAGCGCTGGAGGTAGCGGGCTCGCCGGGTTGCGTCGCTGCTCGTCGTGCGGCATCCGAGTGGAGCGAGGAACCTGAGACGGCTGCAGAGCAGCCGGTGGAACACACAAGCCTGTAGCGCGTTGATGTTCGATGCGCTTCAGGCTGATGTCTTACTGCCAGCGGCTCTGCCGCTGTCTCAGGTGGGTCGACGATTCGCTGTCATGCGCATCCGGGCGACGCTCCTGGCATCCACGGGTGGGGGCGTGCTTTACGGCAGCCGCAGCTCCAGCACCACGGTGTCGTGCCAGACGCCGTCGCGCTGGGCAATCCGCTCGCGGCGACCGACCTCACGAAAGCCGCAGCGGCGATGCAACGCGACGCTTTGCTCGTTCGCCGCGATGATCGCCGTCTGAATCGTCCAGATCCCCTGCGCGGGCGCAGCTGCGACGAGTGCATCGAGCAGCTTGCCACCGGTGCCGCGGCCTCGAGCGTCGGCCGCGACGTAGACGCTGTGCTCGACCACGCCGCGGTAGCACGGCCGAGTCGACACGGGTGAGACCGCAACCCAGCCCGTGATTCCGTCTGCCTCGGCGACGAGTCGGGGTGCGGGCAGGTGGGCATCGTCCCACTGGTGCCACGGGGGGACTCCGGTCTCGAACGACGCCACTCCCGTGGCGAGCCCTTCGGCGTAGATCGCTGCGACTGAGGGCCAGTCTCCCGGCGTCATGGGCCGGATGGCGGTCACCGTCCGAACAGTACGCTGCCGCGGTGCGTGTACTGAGGCCCACACCCGACCGTTTCGACGAGGCGCTCGCTTTGCTGCAGGCGACCGACCGCGCGGTCTACGGCGGCTCCGACTGGACGCGCGGCGGAGCTTCGCGAGGAGTGGGATGCGATCGACCTCGAGCGGGACGCGTGGCTCGTCGAGCTCGACGGCCGGCTCGCCGGGGTGATGCACCTGTGCGAGCGTCGGGACGCGACGTTCATCAGCGACGGGTACGTGCACCCCGAGCTGCGGGGCCGGGGCGTCGGCTCCGCGCTGCTCGATCTCGTCGAGGCGCGTGCGTTGGAGCGCGTGGGGGAGGCACCAGCCGAGGCGCGGATTGCGCTCCACAACTCCCATCTCGTGGGTGACGCAGGCGCCCCGGTTCTTCTCGCGGCGAAGCGCTTCGCGCCCGTGCGCACGTTCTTCCGCATGGTGGCCGACCTCGACCGGATCGACGTGAGCCCCGTGTGGCCGCGCGGGATCGACGTGCGACCGCTCGACGTCGAGGCCCACGGCCGCCTGCTCCACGCCGCGGACGAGGAGGCCTTCGCGGAGGAATGGGGCTACACGGCGAAGCCCTACGACGCGTGGGCGAAGCGCATCTTCGAGAAGGCGCAGTTCCACCCGGGGCTGTTCGTCGTCGCCTGGGACGGCGAGGACGTCGCGGGCTTCTCGCTCAACTACGCGAAGCGGATGGGGGACTGGGGCTGGATCGGAGTGCTCGGCGTCGTGCCGGCGTGGCGCCGGCGGGGTCTCGGTCTGGCGTTGCTCCGCGAGAGCTTCCGCCGCTTCCGGGAGACGGGTGAGACCGTCGCCGCGCTCGGAGTCGACAGTCAGAACCCGACAGGTGCAACCCGCCTCTACGAGCGGGCGGGAATGCGCGTGCTCTGGCGCGCGGACGTCTGGGAGAAGGAGCTGCGGCCCGGTGCCTGAGCTCGTGCTCCGTGCCCCGACGGTCTTGGACGCCGACGCGATTGCCGACGTGCTGAACACGCACAGCACGGCGGTTCTCGGCCTGCACGTCGTGCGGCGCAGCGACACGTACGAAAAGGCGGCGTGACGGTGTCGGCGCTCCGCGCCCGGTGCCCGGCCTGCCGCACCCTGACGGCGGTCGCGCTGGGCCCCGAGTATCAATGCCACAGTTGCGGCGCTGAGTTCGCTGCCGGGCTCGTTCGGGTGCCGCGCGCCTGGGGCTCCGGTGGCGAGGCCATGGCTGAGGCCGCCTCCTTGCCGCTGCCGTACCCGGAGACGGCCGTGGTCGACTGCGACACGCTGGACGAGCAGACGGCCAGGCTCGCGGCGCTGCTGCCGGAGCGGCCGCTCGTGCTGGGTGGCTGTTGCTGCGCCCACACGGGTGCGATCCGCGGGCTGGCAGCGCGGGTCGACCGGCTCGCCGTGATCTGGCTGGACGCCCACGGTGACCTCAACACGCCGGAGACGTCGCCGTCTGGGAACGAGTGGGGGATGCCGCTGCGTGCCGCTCTCGACGACGGCTCGGTGCGCCCCGAGGACGTCGCCCTCGTGGGTGCCCGCAACCTCGATCCACCCGAGGTGGAGTACATGCGGGCGAGCGGGATCGACGGCGACGTCGGGCGAGCGCTCGACGGTGCAGGCGCGGTCTACGTCGCGCTCGACTGCGACGTGCTCGACCCCGCCGCGATCTCGTGCTTCATGCCCGAGCCGGACGGCCCGACCGTCGGCGAGGTCGAGCGCATCCTGCGCCACGTTGCCGCTGCAGGCCCGGCCGTCACGGGTCTCGGGCTCACCGGGTTACGACCCGACGCCGACGTCGACACGCTGACCCGGCTGAGCCGTGCGCTGGGGCTGTAGTCGCCCGCCGGAAGACCGGGTCTAAGATGGCGCAGATGTCCGAGCCAGATGGCGTCGATGTCTCGATCGAGAGCAAGCGCATGGAGCCCGAGCCGTCGGGGAAGCGCCACCCGAACACCTGCCCCGGGTGCAGCTCCCACTACCGTGAGGACGAGCTCATCGCCCACCTGCGGGTCTGCCCGCAGTGCGGCCATCACTTCCCGGTGCGCGCGCCCGAGCGAATCGAGCAGCTCGCCGATCCGGGCAGCTTCGTCGAGGCCGACGCCGACCTTCGCTCCGCCGATCCGCTCGAGTTCTTCGACTTGAAGCCCTACAAGGAGCGGCTGGCCGAGGCCGAGGTCTCGACGGGGCTCGGCGACGCGCTCGTCACCGGCAGCGCGACCATCGAGTCGGTGCCGTGCCGGCTGGCGGTGATGGACTTCTCCTTCATGGGCGGGTCGATGGGCAGCGTCGTCGGCGAGAAGTTCGTGCGTGCCTGTGAGACGGCAGCCGACGACGGCACACCGCTCGTGTCGGTGTCTGCCTCCGGTGGGGCGCGCATGCAGGAGGGGATCCTGTCGCTGATGCAGCTGCCGAAGACCGTGTGCGCAGTCGAGGACCTGCGCGACGCCGGCGGCGTGCACGTGTCGGTGCTCGCGCATCCGACCACGGGTGGGCTGCTGGCGAGCTTCGCCAGTCTCGGCGACGTGCTGCTCGTGGAGCCGGGCGCGCTGATGTCCTTCGCCGGGCCACGGGTCGTCGCGCAGACCACCCGCGAGAAGCTGCCGGACGACTTCGGCCTCGCAGAGTCGAACTACCGGCTGGGCCACGTCGACGCGATCGTGCCGCGAGCCGAGCTGCGACCGACGATCGCGCGGCTGCTGCGACTGTTCGGGGGGCCATCGTGACCGGCGAAGTGGAGCCCGGCCTGCGGGACCGCATCGCGAAGCTCCTCGGAGTGCGGAGGCTGCGCGGCTCACACCTGACGGCGGAGGCCGAGCGGTTGCAACGTCAGCTCGAGCGCCTTCGCACGGACACGAGCGACGAGGAGATCTGGCGGAGCGTCGAGCTCGCCCGGCACCAGGAGCGGCCCTACACGCTCGACTACGTCGAGCGGATCCTCGACGACTGGTTCGAGCTACACGGCGACCGCGGGCGGATGGACGACGCCGCCATCGTGGCCGGGCTGGGCCGTCTCGACGGGCGCACCATCGCGCTCGTCGGGCACCAGAAGGGTCGTGACATCAAGGAGCGCACGAAGCGAAACTTCGGGATGGCCTATCCGGAGGGGTACCGGAAGGCGATGCGCGTCATGGCGCTGGCCGAGCGCCATCGGTTGCCGCTGGTGTCGCTCGTCGACACGCCGGGCGCGTATCCGGGCGTGGCCGCCGAGCAGCACGGGCAGGCCGGCGCGATCGCGCGATCGCAGGTGACGATGCTCCGGCTCGGCGTGCCCACGGTCGCGGTGATCATCGGTGAAGGCGGGTCGGGCGGCGCGGTCGCGACGGCTGTCGCGGACCGTGTGCTGATGCAGGAGAACGCGATCTACACCGTCATCTCACCCGAAGGTTGCGCGGCGATCCTGTGGCGAGACGCGTCGCAGGCGAAGAAGGCCGCCGCCGCCTTCAAGCCCGACGCAGCACACTGCCTCGAGCTCGGTGTGATCGACGGCATCGTGCCCGAGCCCGAGGGAGGCGCTCATCTCGACCGCGACGCTGCCGCCGTGCTGCTGCGTGAGGCGGTCGACTCGCACCTCGACGACCTCGCCGATCGGTCGGTGGACGACCTGCAGCGATCGCGCAGGGCCAAGTTCCGCTCGATGGGCGTGCTCAGCGCCCACGCCTGACACGACACGCTCTCCACACTATCCACAGGCTTTTCCCCTGTTTGGAATCCCGGGATGAGCAGGGAAAAACCGATCTGCGTGATGTCCGTGTTAAGAACACGTACCGGAGTGGGTCGGTCTGGAGGCATGAGGCTCGCGCCCGGCGGCGGAGCGCGTCTGATCCTGGCGTCGCGTGCCGGTCGATATGCGCTCGAGGCCCTCAAGTCCACACGGAGAGCGCCGTTCGGCGCCGCGCCGACATCCCGAGCTCACGAGCAGTGAAAATGACCACCGCATGCCGCTCGAGGAGTACCGCCGCAAGCGCGATCCGGCCGTTACGCCGGAGCCGTTCGGGCGACGCGGGAAGGGCCGCCGGGCACCCGTGTTCGTGGTTCAACGCCACGCCGCACGACGGTTGCACTACGACCTGCGGCTCGAGCGCGGCGGTGCGCTCGCGAGCTGGGCGGTGCCGAAGGGCGTTCCCGAGCAGGCCGGGCAGCGGCATCTCGCAGTGCACGTCGAGGATCACCCGCTCGACTACGCCGACTTCGAGGGCGAGATCCCGGCAGGGCAGTACGGCGCCGGCACCGTCGAGATCTGGGATCGCGGCACCTACGAGCTGCTCGAGGAGAAGCGCAACGGAGGCCTCACGGTCGAGCTCCACGGCGAGCGCCTGCACGGCGTGTGGACGCTCGTGCCGGCAGCCCTCGACGGCGATCCCCGCAACTGGCTGCTGATCCGCAAGGACGGCGACCGCGATACAGCGCCCGAGTACCGGCCGATGCTCGCGACGTCCGCCGAGCACCTGCCGACCGGTGCGGACTGGGCCTTCGAGCCGAAGTGGGACGGGTACCGCGCGATCGTCGCCGTGCAGAGCGGTGAAGCCCGGCTCGCGAGCCGGAACGGCAATGATCTCACCCAGCGGTTCCCCGAGGCCGCACGTGCGATGGCACGGTCGCTCCGGTCGCCGTCCGGCGTGCTCGACGGCGAGGTGTGCTCGCTCGACGAGGAAGGACGCTCGAGCTTCGGCTTGCTGCAGCGTGGCGGCGGGCAGATTGTCCTGGTGGTGTTCGACCTGCTCGAGCTGGACGGCGAGCGGCTGCTCGACCTGCCCCTCGTCGAGCGGCGCAAGCGGCTACAGGCGGCAATCGACACGCGCATCGGTGGCGTGGTGCTCTCACCTCAGTTCGATGACGGCGAAGCCTTGCTGGCCGCAGCCCGGGAGCAGGGTCTCGAGGGTGTCGTCGCCAAGCGGCTGCCATCGCGCTACCAGCCGGGGCGGCGGAGCCCGGACTGGCGCAAGGTGAAGCTTCGCGGCGAGCAGGAGCTCGTGATCGTCGGGTACACGCGCGGGAAGGGCCGGCGCGGAAGCTCTCTCGGCGCGCTGGTGCTCGCGGTTCACGAGGCCGGTGGCCTCCGCTGGGCGGGCAACGTCGGCACCGGATTCACGGACGACGAGGCCGCTCGGCTCGTCGCGCTCCTCCACCCTTTGGCGCGAGACGACTCTCCACTCGCCGAGACGCCGCGCATGCCGCGCGTGGCGAAGGCGGACATCGTGTGGGTCGAGCCGAAGCTGGTGGCCGACGTACGCTTCGCGGAATGGACAGCCGAGGGTCGCCTGCGAGCGCCGGTCTACGTCGGCCTGCGAGATGACAAGGCAGCGGACGACGTGAGACGCGAGCGAGCACCGCTGCCCGCCGTGATCCGCCGCGGTCGCCGTGAGCTCACGCTCTCGAACCTCGACAAGCCGTTCTGGCCGGACGAAGAGATCACGAAGGGCGACCTGCTTGCCTACTACCGTGACGTCGCGCCGGTGCTCGTCCCCCACCTGCGCGGCCGGCCGTTCACGATGAAGCGCTACCCGGACGGATGGCAGGGGAAGCACTTCTTCCAGAAGGACACTCCGAAGCACGCACCGCCGTGGCTGCGCACCGCGCGCTTTCCGGCCACGACACGCGATGGGGAGAGACGCGAGATCGACTACGCGCTCGTCGAGGACGACCTCGCGCTGCTGTGGGTCGTGAACATGGGCTGCATCGACATGAACGCCTGGTCGTCGCGCGTCGACAAGCCCGATCGGCCGGACTGGGTGATGTTCGACCTCGACCCCGCTGACGACGTGGGCTTCGAGGAGGTCGTCCAGGTCGCGCTGCTCGTCAAGCAGGCTCTCGACCTGCTCGAGCTCGAGAGCTTCCCGAAGACCAGCGGCTCCCGTGGCATCCACGTGCTCGTGCCGATCGCCCGTCGCCACACGTACGACGTGGCGCGCGAGTTCGCCTCGGTCGTCGCCGGGGCGCTCGCCCGTGCGCATCCCGGTCTCGTGACCACCGAGTGGGCGCGGCGGAAACGGCGGGGCGTGCTCGTCGACGCCAATCAGAACGGCGCAGCGCGAACCACAGCCACGGTCTACTCCGTACGGCCACGGGCCGGCGCGCCGGTGTCCGCACCGCTGCGCTGGCAGGAGGTCGGGCCCGGCCTCGACCTGACGTCGTTCACGATGGAGACGGTGCTCGACCGCGTGGCGCGCGACGGCGACCTGTTCGCCGGTGCGCTCGCCGGACGCCAGTCGCTCACGCGCGCGATGCGCGCGTTGCGCTGAGCGCTGCGCTGTTCTGCCAACCCACCACCCACCCCCCACCCACAAGGGTGGGGGTCTCGGGTCAGGGTACGCGGCCGCGGCGAGCGGGGGTGTGACGGCTCTGCGACGGGTTCGCGCCGATCGCTCCACACGCCTGCGCGCGTGAGGTGCCGTGGCGGAGCCCGTGGACGGAGGGTGTCACGAGTCGAGGCGCCGCGGGTGACCCAGAGCTGAGAGCTCGGCGACGTCTCGGCGGAACAGGAGCGATACCGTCCAATCCGCTACCACGCGTGCCTTGCGCCGCAGCATCGGCAGCGCATAGAGGTGGTATGAACGCGTCACGAACCATCCCGGGAAGCCACGCAGGCGGACTCCGCAGACGTCGGCGATGCCCTTGTACCGGCCGAGCGTCGCGACCTGGCCCAGCATGCGGTAGCGGTACGGCTGCGGCGTGCCGGAGAGGTTCCTGGCGAGGCAGCGGGCCTGGCGGAGTGCGTGCTGGCAGGTCGGCGGGTCGAGCCGGCCCGGGGTCGCGGCGTTCGGCACCGCTGCGCAGTCGCCGAGCGCCCAGATACCCGGCCGGCCGTGCACGGCCAGCGTGGCGTCGACCACCACGCGCCCGCGGGCGTCGACGGGCAGCCCCAGGTGCTCGACGACAGGATTGGGCCGCACGCCCGCCGCCCAGACCAGTGTCCGCGCCGGCACGCGCGTGCCGTTCGAGAGCACCGCCTCCGCCCCCGTGAACGACTCGAGGGTCGTGCCGACATGAATCTCGACGCCACGCCGCTCGAGCTCGACATGCGTGTAGCGCCCGAGCCTCGAGGGAATCTCCGGCAGGATCGCCGGCGCTGCGTCGACCAGCACCCAGCGCTGCCTCACGCGGTGGATCTCAGGGATCAACCGGGCCGCGTCCAGGGCGAGGTCGTTCAGCTCCGCCAGCGCCTCGACCCCGGCGTACCCCGCTCCGACGAAGACGAAGCCGAGGTCACGGCAACGCTCCTCGTCGTCCACTCGGGCAGCCGCGGACTCCAACTGCCGGAGCACCCGGTTGCGGAGCGCGATCGCATCGGCGACGTCCTTGAAGCCGAGACCGTGCTCGGCCAGCCCTGGCACCGGCAACACGCGTGTCACCGCACCCACGGCGACCACGAGGCGCTCGTAGGAGATCTCGAAGGCACCACCCAGCGTCTCGGCCGTCACGGTTCGTCCCGCGTCATCGAGCGCGGTGGCGGTTCCGAGCAGCAACTCGCTGTGCGGGCACATGCGCCGTAGGGGCACGACCACGTGCCGCGGCTCGAGCGTTCCTGAGGCTGCCTCCGGCAGGAGCGGCGTGTACAGCATGAAGTTGTCCGGCGAGAGGATCGTCGCACCACGTCGTCCGACGAGCCGCGCCACGTACGCACCGGCGAAGCCGCCTCCGATGATCAAGGTGCCGCCGCGCGCTTCGCGCGTCGTCGTCATTGTCCGCCCTCCACAGGTGAATGGTTACCATCGCGACGTGTGGCGGCACCTCGGACAGTGCTGGACCAGGTCTCCGCAATGACGGCGCTGTCGGCCGTCGTCGTGGTCGGCCCTGTGCGTGACCGGGCGCAACGCGTGATCGACGATCTCTGCCGGCAGACGGCGGCCGAGCACATGGAGATCGTGCTCGTCGACCTCATCGCCACCGCGCAGGCGATCGAGACGACTGGTCCCGCGCGTGCCGTGTACGCCGGCTGTCACAGCTCCCCGTCATGGGGCGAAGCGCGGGCCGCGGGTGTGCGAGCGGCATCGTCGCCCGTCGTCGCCATGCTCGAAGACCACTGCTTTCCGACCACCACGTGGGCCGAGGCGCTGATCGGCGCGCATCGGGGGCCCTGGGCTGCCGTGGGCTACGCGTTCACGAATGCGAACCCGGTCTCGTACGTGAGTCGTGCGAGCTTCGTCGTCGACTACGGCGCCTGGGCGGGCCCCACCCCTTCCGGAGAGACGAGCCTCCTGCAGAGCAACAACATCTCGTACAAGCGCGAGCTCCTCATGGCGCTCGATACGCCGCTGGACGAGTTGCTCGAGACGGACTGGAACGTTCAGGAAGCCCTCAAGGCGCGCGGCCACCGCCTCTATCTCGAGGGTGGCGCCGTGGCCTCTCATCACAACTTCACGAGCGTTCGGGAGATGCTCGCCGAGAACTTCGCCCATTGCCGGGCAATCGCGTCGGAACGCAGGCGGCGCGAGGACTGGCCGCGATGGCGCTCGGCGGCCCAGGGTATCGCCACTCCGGTCGTCGCGCCTCCGATCCGGCTCACGCGGCTGTTGCGCGGCGTGGGAGGACGCCGCGCGTTGCGCGGCGATCTCATCCGGGCACTGCCGCTGATTGCCTTGGCGTACCCGTATGCCGCGGTCGGTGAGGCGCTCGGGTACCTGCTCGGGCTGGGCGAGGCCGATCGTGCGCTGCGCCAGGCTCTCCTGGAGACCGATCGGGTCGACGAGGGACGAGGCTCGCCGGTGAGCTCGACGTCGACGAGCAACCCGTGAAGCTTCAGGTCTCGGTCGTCGGGAGCGGCCCAGAGCACGACGCGGCCGCCGAGGAGGTCGGCCGTCTGCTGGCGGAACGCGGCTGCACCGTGGTGACGGGCGGGCTGGGCGAAGTGATGGCAGCCGCCCATCGGGGCGCCAAGCAGGCCGGGGGAACGACGGTCGCAATCCTGCCGGGCGAGGAGCGGCGGCACGCGAACCCGTGGGCAGACCACGTCGTCGTCACCGGGATCGGTCATGCGCGCAACCTGGCGGTCGCGGCGTCCGGGGATGCCGTGATCGCCGTCGGTGGCGCGTGGGGCACGGTCGCGGAGGTTGCGTTCGCGATGCGGCTCGGTCGGCCCACCGTCATCCTGGAGGGTGGCCCACCCGTCTCCGGCGTACCTCGGGTGGCGACGCCGTTGGAGGCGGTTCAGCTCGTCCTCGCCGCCCTCGAGGTCTAGCCCGAGCGCCGCCCGCGCTCGAGCAGGAACCCCGTAGCGGCCGCCGCCTGCGACAACGCGATGAGGCCTGCCACGGGCGCCGCCTGCCGGGCCGGTAGGTGCTGGAACGGATAGCGCAGCATCCGGCCGTAGAAGGCCGGAGACGCAACCCGCAGCGGTGGCTGACCCCGTCGAACTCGTGCACGGTGCAGCCGTCGCGCGCCGCGGCCGTACTCGACATGCTGGCGCGCGAAGCCGCGCAGCCCCATCACGTGGGCGTGTCGCACGACTGCGGCCGGCTCGTATCGCAGGGGCCGCCCGATCGCCGTCCAGCGATCGCAGAGGTCGCGATCCTCCGCTGCGGCGCTCGGGAATGCGAGTGCGAAGCCGCCGACGGCCTCGAACTCGCCGCGGCTCACGCCGAGGTTGCTGCTGGCGACGAACGGGAGCCCGTCGGCTCGGCTGTTCCCTCCCGCATAGAGGTACGCAAGCAGAGTCTGGCTCGCCTCGGCGTAGGGATTTGCGGTCAGGGCATTGACCGTTCGGCCACCGACGATCGATTCCGGCCAGCGACGCAGTGCCACGACCAGAGCCTCGAGCCAGCCCGCGGTCGGGATGCAGTCGTCGTCGGTGAAGGCCAGCAGGGTCCCTCGCGCCCTGGCGACACCGGCGTTTCGGGCGGCGGCCGGGCCGGACCTCGACTGTCGATGCACCGTGAGCCGCAACGACGAGCTGTGACGCTCGAGCACGGGTCCGAGAGGCTCGGGCGTGCCGTCGTCGACGACGACCACGTCGAACCGCCCCGTGCCGATGCTCTGCCGGGCCAGAGCGCCGAGACAGGCGTCGAGGGCAGCCGGCCGCCGGTACGTCGGAACGACGACCGATACGAGGGGCTCAGCGCGCACCGGATCTCCCCGCACGTGGCACCACGGCCGTGGCCCACTCGGCGATGCGCCCGTAGCCGAACAGCGCCGCTCGCAGGGCCTGTGTCACGCGACTCCGATCAGAACCGTCGCGAGCGAGCCGGCGACCGCCGCCGCCAGCAGCCGTGGACCGACCGCGCCAGGGAGTCGAGTCGCGCCGACGGCGACGCTCGTCGCCATTCCTGCGAGCAACGCCGCCGTGCCGCCGGTCGCCTGCCAGGCGGGCACGGCAACGATCGCCGTGATCAGGAAGGCGCCGGCGCCCGCCGCATTGGCCACTGCTCGGACACCCGACTGCAGGCGCAGGGCTGCGACCTGCGCCACCAGCGCACCAACCGCTGCCAGCGGAAGGATCGCCAGCGCCGGCCCGAAGGCCGGTGCCGCGTCGGCGAACTGCTCGCCCACGACGAGCGGCAGGCCCCAGTCGACGGCCAGAACACCGATGAGACCCAGCGGGATCAGCACGACGGTCGCCCTCGTCGCCAGACGCCGCGCGAGCGCCTCGGTCTCCGCGCGGGCTCCCGAGAACTGTGTCGACAGGCGCGGCAGCTCGACGAGGAACGCCTGCCAGACTGCGTAGGTCACGGCGAGGGCGACACCCGAGGCGAGCGCGGCAAAACCGGCTTCGCGTTCGGAGGCGAGGAGGACGACCGCGATCGGGACGCCGCGGGCGGTGACGAGCGAGAAGAAGCCACCGATGCTCTGCAATGCGCTGAAGCGGATCGCGCCCGGTGGGATGGAGGCTGCCGCCTCGACACCGTGCAGCTCGCGCAGCGCAACCGTACCCCCAACGGCGAGTGCCGTCGCCGAGGCGATCGCGATACCCGCGATCGCGCCGGTGGTACCTGCGGAGGCGTAGAGAGCCAGCGTGGCTCCGAGGAGAACGGTGTTCTGCATCGCGTACCGGAAGCTCCAGAGCGTCGAGTGACCGAGGCCGAGAGCGACCTGGTACCCGAACGTGGCGCCGATCTCGAACACCACTGCCAGCGCGACCAACGCGGTCACAGCTGCGCCGAAGCGCTCCGGTGCAGCGAGCGTGAGCACCGTCGCGACGGCTACGACGGCCAGCACCTGCAGCATGCGGATGCGGAGGATCCGCACGGCGAGCTTGCGCGCGACGGGCAGACGGTCCTCCGGAGCCGCTGCGGGGACGAAGCGGCTGAGCAAGGCTGGCCCCCCGAGGGTCAGCGACGACGCCACGACTGCGACGATCGCGAATGCGACCGAGAAGGTGCCGTAGTCGCTCGGCCCGAGGAGGCGCGGCACGGCGAGCGTGAGGGCGACCAGAGTAACGGCCTCCGCCACCTTGCCGACCAGGCTGAGAGCGATGGGCGAGCCTGCGCGGTTCCGCAGCATGGATGGGAGCGCGCGACGCTGGCCGGCGGCGAGAGGGCGGTTCCCCACGCGCGAGACTCTACGTCCGTGGCAGGCGGGATCCGCCTTCCGGAGCTGGTCAGCCAGACGTCTCGGCGAGCCGCCGTGAAAGGAACCGGCGCTCGGCTTCGTTGGCGGTCAGCTCGAGCGCTCGCCGGTATGCAGCGGCCGCCTCGGTGGGCCGTCCGGCGCGGCGCAGGAGATCCGCCCTTGCCGAGTGCAGGTACGAGTAGTCGGAAAGGCCCGCGATCCCGTCGATCATCGCCAGCCCTCGCTCGACGTCACCTGACAACGCCACCGCGACGGCGCTGTTGAGGCGGACGACGGGCGAGTGGTCGTACCTCTCGAGCTCGGCGTACGCGCGCGCGATCGCGTCCCAGCCGATGCTCTCCGCGTGGCCTGCGGCGATCAGCGCTTGCAACTGGTACGGCCCCGGCCGACCCAGCGCCAGCGCGCGGTGGAGCATGCGTAGGCCCTCGGCGATCTCGTTCGTGTCCCACAGCGCTCGGTCTTGCTCGTCGAGCAGGACGAGCTCGCCGGCGCCGTCGACCCGCGCGTCGCGCCGCGAGTCCTGGAGCAGCAGCAGGGCAAGCAGTCCGAGCACCTCGGGCTCGTCGGGCATGAGCACGCAGAGGAGCTTGGCGAGCCGAATCGCCTCGGCGCACAGGTCGCGTCGGACGAGGTCGTCACCTGCGCTCGCTGCGTAGCCTTCGTTGAAGACGAGGTAGACGATGCGCAGAACCGTGGGCAGCCGGTCGGGCAGCATGTGGTCCGGTGGCACGCGAAAAGGGATGCCCGCGGCGCGGATCTTCCGTTTGGCCCGCACCAGCCGCTGCGCCAGCGTCGGCTCGGCGGTGATGAAGGCGCGCGCGATCTCGGGCGTCGTGAGCCCGCAGACCTCGCGCAGCGTCAACGCGACCTGCGCTTCCGCGGGCAGCGCAGGATGGCAGCAGGTGAAGACCAGCGCGAGCCGCTCGTCGGGGATGGTGGTCACGTCCTCCTCCTCGGCCGGCAGCTCGTCGAGTCGCGCGAGGAGCTCGGCCTTCTGCCGGAACGTGCGGTCGCGGCGGATGCGGTCGATGGCCCGGTTGCGCGCCGTGGTGACGATCCAGGCGCCGGGGTTGCGCGGGACTCCGTCACGGGGCCAGCGCTCCGCGGCAATGGTGAATGCATCCTGCACCGCGTCCTCGGCGAGGTCGAAGTCGCCGAGGACGCGGATGAGGATGGCGAGCGCGCGTCCCCACTCCTCACGGTACGCACGCTCGAGGTCGGTCAGCTCGTCTCTCCGTGCACGACGAGCGGCCGCACTTCGATCGAGCCGTACTGGGCGGCGGGCACGAGGCTTGCCAGTCGGATCGCCTCGTCGAGGTCGGGCAGCTCGGTGAGGAAGATGCCGCCGATCACCTCTTTCGTGTCCGCGAACGGGCCGTCGGTGACGGTTCGCTCGCCGTTGCGCACGCGGACGACCTTCGCTTCCGAGCCCTCCACGAGCTCCTTGCCGTCCGCGTCCGGGTCGGCCTTGCCGAGCTCCTCGAACAGGGCCATCCAGCGCGGCATCGACTCTGCGCGGAGCCGGGCCGAGTCCTCCTCGGAGAGGTCTGCCCAGTCCGACTGGTCCGAGTAGACGAGCAGTGCGTAGCGCATCGCTCAACCCTCCTGTGGGTCGACGTGGACGGGTCGCACCTCGATGGCGCCGTGCTCGGCAGCAGGGATGCGCGCAGCCCAATCGACTGCCTCGTCGAGCGAGCCACAGTTGAGCAGGTAGTAGCCACCGAGCGCCTCCTTCGCCTCCGCGTACGGACCGTCGGTCACTGCAACCTGCGCGTCCCGCACCCGGACGGTCGTCGCCTCCGTGGTTGCCGCAAGCTCGTCGCCCCCGACCAGCACGCCCGCCTCGCGCGCCTCCTGCGAGAACGCCATGTAGCGGTCGTACATGCTCGAGCGATCGTTCTCCTGCAACGATTCCCAGGCGCCCTCGTCTGCATAGATGAGTGCCAGGTACTCCATATGACCTCCTTTCGAACGATTCCAGCATGACGACGCACACCAGCGTGCGAAATCGACAGCACGCACGCCTTGGGCGTCCGATCGGCCTGGCGATGCTTGTCGCCGCGACAGCGACCGCGGCGCTCCTGGCCCAGCAGGCGCCGACGTCGAGCGCTGCGCCTCCGGCCGACGTGCTCGCGCGGCCGGCCATCGTGTGGAAGCCCATCCCTTACGGCCCACGCCGGCAGGCGGAGATGGCGGCCTACTCACGCCGGCACTACGGCACCGGCAGCGCGCGGCTGGCGCCGCAGATGATCGTCGAGCACGTGACCGTGTCGTCGACGTTCTCGTCGGCCTTCTGGACGTTCCATGCAAACACACCGAGCCCGGAGCTGGGTGAGCTCCCCGGTGTCTGCGCGCATTTCATCGTCGATACCGACGGCACGATCTACCAACTCGTCTCGGTTCATCTCCGGTGTCGCCACACGACTGGCCTCAACCAGCACGCGATCGGCATCGAGCACGTCGGCCTCAGCCATGATGACGTGATGCGAAACGCGCGGCAGCTTCGCGCCTCCTTGGCGCTGACCGCCTGGCTGGCCGTCCGCTTCCGGATCCCCCTCGCCAACGTGATCGGGCACAACGAATCCCTCGACCATCCGCTGCGGTACGAACGCTACGCGGCGTGGCGATGTCAGACCCACGGCGACTTCCCCCGAAGGGTGATGGACCCGTACCGCAAGCGCCTGAAGTCGCTTCTGCGAGGCGCCAGGGTCTCGCTCGCTCCACCACGATGGGTCGACTCGCCGTGCCGCTGAGCGCGCCGGACTTCCCATTCAGTCGAGACGGCTGCAGAGCAGCCGGTAGAAACCACCAGCCTCGCTCGCGCTGTTGTTCGTAACGAGGCTCGGAGCGCTCCAGGCTGGTGTCTTCCCACCAGCGGCTCTGCCGCTGTCCGAAATGGATCTCTGCGTGGCCGCCGCAGCCGCAAGCTGCCACGTGCCGTGCGAAAGCCCCGCTCTACGACGCGACCATGCGCTCGAGTAACACCCTCGCCGCCTTCTTGTCGAGAAAGTCGTTCAGGTTGCCGCACTTCGGGCTCTGCACGCACGAGGGGCAGCCGTGGCTGCAGGGACAGCCGGTGAGCATCCGCGCGGTGTCGGCCGTCCAGCCGGCGAACCGGGCGAACCCCCGCTCGGTCAGGCCCGCTCCGCCCGCGTGGCCGTCGTAGACGAAGATCGTCGGCCGGCCGGTCTGCTGGTGCACGTTCGTGGAGAGGCCACCGATGTCCCAGCGATCGCACATCGCCTGGAGCGGCAACAGGGCGATCAGCGAGTGCTCGGCCGCGTGCAGCGCTCCAAGCAGCACGGGCATCTCGTCGATCCCGTCCAGCAGCGCATCGTCGGGGCAGAACCAGATCGCCTCGGTCTCGAACGTCGTCTCGGGGAGGTCGAGCGGGACGGTCTCGATGGTCGAGCCGTCCGCGATCGCCTTGCGCTGGTACGCGACGACCTGCTCGGTGACGGCGATACGGCCGAAGGTGAGGTCGACGCCGCACGACCGCTCGAGCTGCAGCGGCTCTTCGATCGTGGTCGTGGACTCCTTGCGCGGCTGCGTGTACCAGTCGACCTGAACCTCCGCGACAACGGCGGCGCGGGCCTGCAGGTCGAGCGACTGGACGAGGTACTGGCGTCCGAGATGGAGGTAGACGGCGCCCTCGTGGACGGTCGACCAGGCTCGCTCCCGCTCGACCTGGCCGAGCACGGCTCCGCTGCCGGCATCGACGACCGTGAACGCCTCGGGGTCGCCCGAGCGCAGCGAGACTCGTGCTGCGGGGTAGTCGCGGCCGCTCCAGACGAGCCCGGCCGGCGTCTGCTCGAGCTCGGGGAGCAGCGCCGCCCTCGCGACTGCGATCTCGCCGAGCGTCTCGGCGTCCGCCTCCGTGATCGGCCCTTCGAATGCGGCCGCGTACAGGTGCGGATCGAGCACGCGCGGGTTGGTGTGGTCGAGCACGGCCGCCTCGACGCGGCGGCCGAGCAGCGCGTCCGGCTCGCGCATGAAGAACTGGTCGAGAGCGTCGTCGCTCGCCACCAGCACGGCAAGCCCTCGCTCGCGTCGCCCGGCGCGGCCCCACTGCTGCCGCAGCGACGCGATCGTGCCGGGGAAACCCACGGAGATGGCGCAGTCGAGCAGGCCGATGTCGATGCCGAGCTCCAACGCGTCCGTCGCGGTGACCCCGAGCAGGTCGCCGTCGAGCAGCCGTTGCTCGATCTCGCGTCGCTGCGCCGGCGTATACCCGGCCCGATACGGAGCGAGTCGCTGCGCGGTGTCGGCGTCGACACGGTCGGCGGCGAAGCGGTGGATCAGCTCGGCCGCCTTGCGGCTCTTCGCGAAGCAGATCGTCCTCGAGCCTCCGGACACCAGCTCGGCGAGGAGCCGCGACGCGTCGCCGAGTGCGCTGCCGCGCAGCCCGAGCTCGGCGTCGAGCAGGGGTGGGTTCCAGAGCACGACCTCGCGCTCCGCGCGCGGGGCGCTGTCCGTCTCGATCACGGTGGCCGCCCTGCCGGTGAGCGACGCCGCCAGCTCGCCGGCATTCGCGATCGTCGCCGACGCCAGCAGGAACTGCGGGTCGGCTCCGTAGGCCCGCGCCAGTCGGCGGAGCCGGCGCAGGACATTGGCCACGTGGGAGCCGAACACGCCGCGGTACACGTGCGCCTCGTCCACGACGACCCAGCGCAGGTTGTGCAGCACGTCGCCCCAGCGGTCGTGGCGCGGGAGCACGCCGACATGGAGCATGTCCGGGTTCGTGAGCACCGCGTTGGCCCACTTCCGCACCTGCCAACGACGCTCCGTCTCGGTGTCCCCGTCGTAGATCGCGGGGCGTAGGGCGCGCAACCTGAAGGCGGCGAGCGAACGAGCCTGATCCTGCGCCAGCGCCTTCGTCGGATACAGGTAGAGCGCCCGCGCCTTGGGCTGGCGGGAGATCCCGTCGAGCACGGGCAGCGTGAAGGCCAGGGACTTCCCGGACGCCGTGCCGGTCGTCACGATCACGTCCTCACCGCGGCGGGCGGCCTCCCAGGTCTCGGTCTGGTGCCGGTAGAGACCGGTGATCCCGCAGCCGACGAGCGCGCTCACCACGGCCGGGTCCAGATCACCGGGCAGCGCCTCTGTGCGCGGCTCGCGGGACGGCTCGATCGTGTGCGACGCGACCTCGTCCGCATCGAGGAGCGAGGGCCACTTCGTGTCGAGCACGGACGCTTTCACGTCGCTGGCTCGCACGTTCGCGTGAGGAGGCAAGCAGAGCATCTCGGACAGCGGCAGAGCCGCTGGTGGCAAACACCAGCCTCGAAGCGCACCGGGCCTCGTCACGAGCAACATCGCGAGCTGAGGCTGGTGTTTTCCACCGGCTGCTCTGCAGCCGTCTCTCAACGCAATGGCCATGCTCAACGGCAGTCCGGCCCGCTCAGCGGGCGCCGTTCTCGATGCGGATCCAGAGCTTGCGCAGAGGGGCCCGTTCACACGCCAGGCTTCGCAGATGGCACCGCTGGTGATCGGGCGTGTCGCGTGGACACTGGGGCTGTTCTTCGTGATCACGTTCTGCGTGTACGTGATCTTCTTCGTGGTGCCGTCCCCGGTCGACCCTCTGCGCGGGGTCACCAGCACCGAGAACCGAACGCTCACGGACGCGTTCGCGATCGAGGAGCAGGGGTTCATCGGCGAGTATGTTGCCTTTCTCGGAAACGTCGTGCACGGTGACCTGGGCGAGTCGTACCGCACGCGCGAGGAGGTGACCTCGATCCTCGGCCGCCACGCGCCCGTGACCCTGTCGCTCGTATTCGGCGCAGTCCTCGTGTGGATGCTCCTGGCAATACCGATCGGCGTCTACTCCGCCATGCGCCCGGGCAGCTTCATCGACCGCTTCGCGCATGATCGCGATCCTCATCGGTGTCGCGGCGCACCCGCTCTGGCTCGGCTACATGCTCTCGTACTTCTTGAGCTTCCGGCTCGGCTACCTCCCGCTCGCCGGGTACTGCGAGCTCATGCCCGCGGCGAACCGGTGCAGCGGCCCGGGCCCGTGGGCCTACCACCTGCTGCTGCCGTGGCTGACGCTCGGCCTGGGCGTGGCCGCCCTGTATGCGCGCATGGTCCGTGCTGCCACCTTGGAGGCGCTGCAGGAGGATTTCGTGCGCACGGGGCGCGCCAAAGGCCTCGGCGAGTGGACCGTGGTGCGCCGTCATGTCGTACCGAACGCCCTCTTGCCGATCGTGACGATGGTCGCCATGGACGCTGCGCTGTTGTTCGGGAGCGCGGTGTTCGTCGAGCGTGTGTTCAACCTGCCGGGGCTCGGAACGCTGCTCATCTCGTCGCTGCGTGGTCGTGACCTGCCCGTGATCCTCGGCGTGACGCTGGTCATCTCGCTGGTGATCATGCTGTTGACCCTGATCGCCGACCTGGTCTACGGGCTCGTCGACCCGCGCATCCGCACGGCCGCCGCGGCCCCGATCGGCAGGCCTATCCGCTCACGTCCGCCGTCCACGGAGCGAACGCCTCCGCGAAGTGACGCCGCGGTCGCGCGCCAACAATCGTGACCTGCCGTTCTCCGTCGGCGAACAGCATCACCGTCGGAACCGTGAGCACCCCGTAGCGGGAGGGCACGCCGAGGTTCGTGTCGATGTCCAGCTTGACGAGACGGAGCCGGCCGGCGCTCGCCTCGGCGAGCGCTGTGAGATGGGGCTCGATCGTGCGGCATGGGCGGCACCACGGTGCCCAGAAGTCGACCACCACGGGCACCTCCGATCGCAGCACCTCGGCGTCGAAGGTCTCGTCCGTGACGTCCGCAACCGTCATCGGTCCAGGCTACAGGCGGCCGCGTAGCGTCCGCAGACGCAGGGCCGGCACCTTCCACACGGCCTCGATCACGATCGCACCGGCTCATCTTCGAGCCGCCCACGACACGGTCGACGAAGGTGATCGGGAGCTCGACGACCCGGAATCCCTGACGCAACGCCCGGTAGGTCATCTCGATCTGGAAGGCGTAGCCGTTTGCCGTCACGGCATCGAGATCGATCGCCTCCAGCACTCCGCGCCGGAAGCACTTGAACCCGCCTGTGAGGTCACGCACGCTGACGCCGAGGACGACCCGCGCGTAGAACGACCCGCCGCGCGAGACGAGCCTCCGCACGAGCCCCCAGTTGCCGGTTCCTCCTCCGGCGACGTAGCGAGAGCCGAGCGCGACGTCCGCGCCCTGCTCGCAGGCGGCGATCAGCTGCGGCACGACCGCGGGGTCGTGTGAGAAGTCGCAGTCGATCTCGAGCACGAGCACCGCCTCGAGGTCGAGCGCCACGTCGAAGGCCGCCAGGTAGGCGCGCCCGAGGCCCTCCTTGCGCTCTCGGTGCAGCACCTGCACCCATGGCAGCTCGGCGGCGAGGCGGTCGGCGATCTCGCCGGTGCCGTCGGGCGAGCCGTCGTCCACCACCAGCACGAGATCGCGGCCGGTGTCGATCACCTCGCCGAGCGCTCGCACCATCGGCTCGACGTTCTCCCGCTCGTTGTACGTCGGGAAGGCAGACGACCGCGCGAGGCACCGTCCAATCGTGCCTGTTCCGGCGGCAGGCAGCGCTACCCCGCGCCCCGCTTCGCGGCCGCCAAGGCACCTGGGCACGCGGCCGACCTAGGATGAAGCCGATGACCGCGCGGCTGCCGACAAACGACGCGCTGGCGGGTCAGCTGGAGCTGCTCGCCGATCTGTCGGAGATCCTGGGCGAGGACGGCTTTCGCATCCGGGCCTACCGCACCGCGGCCACCCGCATCCGCGAGACCGGCGTCTCCGTGGCCCAGTTGGCGGTCGACGGGAAGGCGACCGAGCTTCAGGGGATCGGCAAGACGATCGAGGCGAAGATCGTCGAGGCGGTCGAGGACGGCGAGGTCCACGCGCTTCAGAAGCGGCGTGCGGAGGTACCGGGGGAGGTGGCCACCTTTCTGCGGCTGCCGGGGCTCGGGCCCAAGACGGCCGCCCGGATCTGGCGCGAGCTCGGCGTGACCACCGTGGCCGAGCTGCGTCGAGCCGCCGAGGAGGGGAGGCTGCGAGGGCTCCAGGGCCTGGGCGAGCGGAGCGAGGAGAAAGTCCTGAAGGCGCTCGAGCAGGGAGTCGGCGACGACGCTCCGCGACGAGGCCTGCTCGGCGTCGGGCTCCCGGTCGTACGCGACGTGGTCGAGGCGCTCCGTGCACACCCGGCGGCGGTCGAGGTGTCGGAGGCCGGCAGCGTGCGGCGCCGGCGCGAGAGCTTCAGAGACCTCGACGTGATCGCCACGGCGACCGATCCGGCAGCGCTGACGGCGTTCTTCGCGGCCCTGCCGGGTGTGCTCGAGGTCGTCGCGCACGGCGACACGAAGGCAACGGTCGTCACCCAGCAGGGGCTCCGACTCGACCTGCGAGTCGTGCCGCCGGAGTGCTTCGGCGACCTGCTGCAGCATTTCACCGGCTCGAAGGAGCACAACATCGCGCTCCGCGAGGAGGCCGTCCGCCGCGGCCTCTCGATCTCGGAGTACGGCGTCACGGTCGCGGAGACCGGTGAGGTCAAGGCGTTCGCCACAGAGGAGGAGCTCTACGGCTTCCTCGGCTACCAGTTCGTCCCGCCCGAGCTGCGCGAGAACGCGGGCGAGCTCGACGCCGCACGACAGGGCGAGCTGCCCACACTCGTCGAGCTCGACGACCTGCGTGGCGAGCTGCACTGCCACAGCACGTGGTCCTCCGACGGCAAGGACAGCATCGAGGCGATGGCGGTCGCGGCCCGGGCCCGCGGCTACCGCTACCTCGTCGTCACCGATCACTCGCACTACCTGCGGGACGGCCGGCTGCAGGCGCAGTGGGAGGAGATAGCCGCAGTCGACGAGCGACTGCGTCCATTCCGGGTGCTGCGCGGGATCGAGGCCAACATCCGCGCCGACGGGTCCGTCGACGTCTCGGACGACGAGCTCGCCGAGCTCGACTGGGTCGTCGCCTCGCTGCACACGTCGTTCGATCGCAGCCCGACGGAGCGCGTCCTGGCGGCGCTCGACAACCCGCACGTCGACTGCATCGGCCACCTGACCGGTCGCCGCCTCTCCCGTCCGCAGCGCGCCAAGGGTGCACCGATCGACATCGAGCTCGTGGTGGCGCGCGCGGCGGAGACCGGCACCGCGCTCGAGATCAACAGCCAGCCCGATCGGCTCGACCTGCGCGATGTCCACGCGCGGCTGGCCGGAGAGGCGGGCGTGTGCGTGCCCGTCAACACCGATGCGCACTCGACGAAGGCGCTTGCCTACGCGGAGCTCGGCGTTGCACAGGCACGTCGCGGCTGGCTGACCAAGGAACAGGTGCTGAACACCCGCACGTGGGCCCAGATCGCGAAGCTGACGCGGTGAGCGACGCTGGCCTGAGCTTTCGCGAGGACGGCGCTGCCGCCGTCGACTGGGTCGCCGCCTACCTGGAGCGCGTGCGCGAGTATCCCGTCCTGTCGCAGGTCCAGCCGGGCGAGATCCGGCCGCGCTCCCGGCCGCACCACCGGAAGAGGCCGAGCCGTTCGAGGCGGTGCTGGCGGATCTCGACCGGGTGCTGCTCCCCGGGGTGACGCACTGGCAGAGCCCGCGCTACTTCGCCTACTTCGCGTCGACGGCCTCGGAGCCCGGGATCCTGGCCGAGCTGCTGGCGGCGGGCCTGAACCAGGTCGGGATCCTGTGGCGCACGTCGCCCGGCGCTTGCAGGAGCTCGAGGAGGTGACGCTCGACTGGCTGCGACAGCTCGTCGGCCTACCGGATGGCTTCCACGGCCACATCGAGGACTCGGCGTCGACCAGCACGATGGTCGCGCTCGCGGTGGCGCGACACGTCGCGCCCGGCCGCCGCGTCGTGCTCGCATCAGAGCACGCGCACTCGTCGATCGAGAAGGCCTGCCGACTGCTCGAGCTCGAGCTGCGCAAGGTTCCGGTCGACGACGAGTTCCGGCTCCGTCTGGACGAGCTCGACCTCGGCGGCGCCTGCGCGGTCGTCGCGGCCGTCGGGACGACGTCCACCTCGGCGATCGACCCGGTGGCCGGGATCGCCGACCTTTGCGCCTCGGCCGGAGTGTGGCTGCACGTCGACGCTGCATACGCCGGCTCCGCCGCCGTCTGTCCGGAGCTGCGCCATCATTTCGACGGCTGGGAGCGCGCGGACTCGATCGTCGTCAACCCCCACAAGTGGCTCGCCACGCCGTCGGACTGCTCCGTCCTGTGGACGCCTCGGCTCGGAGACTTCCGCGAGACCTTCAGCCTCGTGCCGGAGTACCTGCGATCGGAGCGACGACATCGTCAACCTGAGCGAGGTGACGATGGCGCTCGGCCGTCGCTTCCGCGCGCTGAAGCTCTGGGCTGTGCTGCGGTGCTTCGGCCGTGTCGGGCTGCAGGAGCGCATCCGTGATCACGTCCGCCTGGCCGAGCTGTTCGCCGAATGGGTGCGCGGCGAAGACGGCTGGGAGCTTTCGGCCCCGCATCCGTTCTCACTCGTGTGCTTCCGCCTCGACACGGACGACCACGTGAACGAGGCCTTGCTGGAGCGGGTCAACGCGTCGGGTGAGGTGTTTCTTTCGCACACCCGTCTCCACGATCGCTTCGTGCTTCGCCTCGCGATCGGCAACTTCCGCACCACCGAGGAGGATGTTCGCCTCGCCTGGGACGTGCTCCGCCGCGAGGCCCGCGCTCTCAGCGGCTAGGCGGCGTGGCCAGCCAGAGCTGGGTCGCTCGCAGCGTTCGTCCCGTGCCCGCAGGGCCCGCGTTCGATACGAGCCGCACGTTGCCTGTGACGAGGAGGCCGCTTCCATCGACCGCCTGGAGCGCCCGCGCCAGGTCTGCCTTCGTCGCACCGACACCGCTGAGATCCAGGTCGGAAAACGTTCGACGGCCCGCGCCCTCGAGTGCGACGCCCGTCAGCGAGAAGCAGGGGCTCGTGATGCAGCGGACGCGGTTGTCGACTACCCGGAATGTGATGCCACGCGGCTCGAGCTTCCCGGCGGGCCGCCACGTCGCGCTCACCGCGAGCGTGCCGAGACCGGGGAAGCCGTCGAGCTCTGCCGGCACGAGGCGTCCGCGGGCGAGGAAGCTCCCGGCGCGCACGCTGAAGTAGGGCTTGGCCACACCGGCCACCGATGCCACGTAGCACTCCTTCCGCGCCGATCCATCGGCGCACCGCGTGGTGGCATGGTTGACGCGGCGCACCCAGGCGCCGCCGCACGTCGGGCTGGGGCAGAGCCGGAGATCGGGGCGGACGAGGAAGTGCGTCCCCGACGGCGTTGCGCCCGAGGACGCCCGCGCTCCGAGCAATGCGAGCGCGACCCCGAGACCCACGCTGAGCGCCGTGAGGCGCATCATGCGCCAAGCGTAGCGCGCGGCGGATACTCTGGCGGCCCCGGATCATGCTCCGCCGGGCACGACGAGCGGCTGCGAGCGGCGCGCAGCGTGCTCTGCGGCCGCGAAGCGGACGCCTTCAGGGTGTTCCGCGAGCCTGATCCGCTCCGCGGATCAGCTCTGGCGGAGAGAGAGCGCGGCTGCGGAAGCGCGGCGAGGAACGCTGCAAGCGCCTCGGAATCGCCGTCGACGGTGATCCCGTCGAGGTCGCGGTCGACCAGCAGGTGGTAGAAGCCGATCGCATCGGTGGTGACCACGACGTCCGGGGTCTCGATGGCGCCTCCGGCTGCACAGCCGTTCACGAGGTGCGCCACCTCATCGCCGACGCGAAACTCGATCGAGGCGCCGGAATCCGCAGGCTCGATCGCGGTGAACAGTGCCTTCTCGAGCCAGCCGGGCTCGAACGCATCCACCTCGTCGAGGGGCGGCGGGCCGAGGGTCTCGACCCCCCACCACGCGAGCGAGCGGAGCACGGGGCGGAGCGCCATGCCGCACTCGGTCAGCTCGTAGACGGTCGACGCGGCAGGGGGCGGCAACTGACGACGCCGCACGATGCCGCCGGCCTCGAGGTCTCTGAGGCGGGCTGCGAGAATGTTCGTCGAGCAGCCATGGACCCGCTCGTGGATGTCGGTGTAGCGCAGCGGCCCGTGCACGAGCTCGCGGATCACGAGGAGTGACCAGCGCTCACCCACCAGGTCGAGCGCATGGGCGATGGGGCAGTACTGGTCGTAGCGCCTGGCCACAGCTTCACATTCTACAGCTTGAGCTTGTCGATCGCCAGTCTTGACTTGCGAAACGCAAGTTAGACCTGCTAGGGTCGGCCGAGACCGAACCGAAAGGGACACCGTGACCGCATCCGCTCAGACCAAATGGCTCGCCCTGGCGCTCATCTGCGT
Source organism: uncultured Actinomycetes bacterium (assembly GCA_963724995.1). Lineage (GTDB taxonomy): Bacteria > Actinomycetota > Thermoleophilia > Gaiellales > Gaiellaceae > Gaiella. Next base: position 276,571 of record CAVRXC010000006.1, on the reverse strand, counting down.
CGTGCAGTTCATGTCGATCCTCGACATCGCGATCGTCAACGTCGCGCTGCCGTCCATCCAGCAAGACCTCGGTTTCTCCCAGGAGAACCTCCAGTGGGTGATCAGCGCCTACGCCCTGATGTTCGGCGGGTTCCTGCTGCTCGGCGGCAGGCTCGGCGACCGGCTCGGGCGCCGCCGCCTGTTCTTCGCAGGGATCGTCATCTTCACGACCGCGTCGCTGCTTGCCGGTCTGTCGTGGTCGGAGGGGTCTCTCATCGTCGCTCGCAGCTTGCAGGGATTCGGCGCCGCGATGCTGTCGCCCGCCGCGCTCGCGATCCTGACGGCGACCTTCGCCGAGGGCCGGGAGCGCAACATCGCGCTCGGGGTGTGGGGAGCGACCGGCGGCTTCGGCGCGGCCGCGGGCGTCCTCTTCGGGGGGATCCTCACCGACCTGCTGAGCTGGGAGTGGATCTTCTTCGTCAACATCCCGGTGGGCATCTTCGCGCTCATCTTCACGCCGATCTGGGTGATGGAGAGCCGTGACCTCCGCACGAAGACGTTCGACGCGCCGGGCGCCGTGCTCGTCACCGCGTCGCTGATCGTGCTCGTGCTCGGGATCACCCAGGCCAACCAGTGGGGTTGGGGCTCGGCTGCCACGTGGATCACGTTCGGCATCTCCGCCGTGCTGCTCGCCGCATTCCTTGCCTGGGAGCGTGGGCGCGAGGAGCCGCTCGTCCCGTTCTCGATCTTCCGGGTTCGAACAGTGCTCGGAGCGAACGTGACCGGGTTCATCCTCGGCACGGTCCTGTTCGCCATGTTCCTGCTGCTGACGCTGTACATGCAGCTGGTGCTGAACATGTCGCCGCTCGAGACCGGGTTCGGCTACCTGGCGGTCGCCGGCACGGCGATCATCTGGGCGAACGTCTCGGCGGTGCTCGTCAACCGCGTCGGCGTCAAGCCGGTGATGCTCGTCGGGATGGCGCTCCTGTCCGTCGGCCTGCTCCTGTTCACACAGGTCTCGGTCGACGGCTCGTACTGGACCGACCTGTTCCCCGGCTTCCTCGTGATCGGCCTCGGGATGCCGTTCGTGTTCGTCCCCGTCACCATCGCCGCCGTCGCCGGCGTCAGTCACGACGAGGCCGGTCTCGCGTCGGGCCTGATCAACACGTCGCAGCAGATCGGCGGCGCGCTGGGCATCGCCGTCCTGTCCGCGATCGCCACCTCGGTCACGAGCGACGCCATCGCCGGCGGCACAAGCCAGCCGCAGGCGCTCGTGGACGGGTTCACGAGGGCCTTCTGGGTCGCCGCCATCGCCGCCGCAGTCGGAGTGGGCGCGATCGCGGTGTTCGTGCGACGCAGCGAGCTCGTGCAGGCTGCCGAGCCGGCGACCGAGCCGACACCCGCCGCGGCCGGCTGAGCCGAGCCGGCGCTTGCCACCGCGATCCGGTGGCAGGCGCCGGCGTAGTCCTGGCGTGGTCATACGATCACGCTTGTGTGGCGACTGATCGCAATCGGGCTCGTTGCCGGGACCTTCAGCTCGCTCTTCGGTGTGGGGGGTGGGATCCTGACCGTCCCGCTCCTCGTGCTCTTCGTGGGCTTCGCCGCGCGCGAGGCAGCCGCAACCTCCCTCGGCGCGATCGCCATCACCGCCCTTGCCGGGGTCGCCCTGTACGCGCTGCGCGGCGAGGTTCGGGTCGGATACGCGCTGCTCGTCGGCGTGCCGGGCGCAATCGGGGCACTGGCGGGTACCGCGCTCCAGCAGCGCGTCTCCGGGAGGATGCTGTTGCTCGGGTTCGCGGCGCTGCTGGCCGGGCTCGCGTTCTGGCTGATCGCCGCATGAGCGGCTCGACGATCCTCCTCGCCGTGCTGCTCGGGCTGACCGCCGGAGTGCTCTCCGGTCTCTTCGGTGTCGGCGGCGGCATCCTCTTCGTACCCACGCTCCTCCTGCTCGGTCTCGGTCAGGTCGAGGCGGCCGCCACCTCGCTGCTTGCGATCGTGCCGACGGCGGGCGTCGGCATCTGGCGCCAGGCGCGCTACGGGAACCTGCGCGTGCGACCCGCTCTCGTGCTCGGGCTGGCGTCGATAGCCGGCGTCGAGCTCGGAGTTCGCGCGGCCACGAGCCTCCCCGAGGAGACGCTGCGGCGCCTGTTCGGCGTTCTCCTGCTCGCGGTCGCGGCGCATCTCGTCTGGCAGGCGCTGCGCCGCCCGCGGGGCTACGCTGACAGGCCGTGAGACGGATCGCCTCGCTTGCCGCATTGATCCTCGTCGCCGCCGTCGTTGGCGGCGCCGTCGCCGCACCGCGCCCTCCGGCAGCGAATGCCACTGCTCTGCTCGTCCGCGTCTCGCTGCCGGGTACCGCGCCGATCGCGTCCGGAGAGCTTGTTGCGCCGCCTCCGACCGAGGTCTCCGGCCCCTTCCTGTACCCGGAGGACGGCTCGGTGGTGCGGGTCGGCAACTCGACGTCGAGCGTGGCGGCCCAGGCCGGTACGTCGTCGAGCGCACAGTCGGTCGTGGGGGCGCTCGCTGTTTCGCTCCTCGGGGGCGCCGTCACCGCCGAGTCCGTGAACGTGCGGGCGACGGCGGCAGCCGGGGTCGCGGGTGCGTCGGCGACGGGCTCGGGCTCGACCGTCGGCGGCCTGACGGTGCTCGGCCAGCCGGTGACACCAGCCGCCGGCGTGACGGTGCAACTCGCCGACTGGGGCACGCTCGAGGTGCTGGCGACCACGGAGAAGCTCGAGGCGGAGCCGGTGCGCGGTGCCGAGGCAGCGGTCACCGGCCTGCGGGTCACGCTGGGCATCGACCACGGCGGGCTGCCGGCCGGCACCGTGATCTCGGTCGCCTCCGTCTCGGCGCAGGCCGACGCCGGAGAAGTGACCAAGACGCCGGGTGCCACAACCAAGCCGAAGCCGCCGCCGAAGCCTGCCCCGCGAGCTCCGCCGAAGCGACCGGCCGGGGCTCCCCAGGAGCCGGGGACATCCGTCGCCGGCAAGCCACCGGAGCTCGTCAGGGCCGCGCCCGAGGTGACCGCGCGACTCACCGACGGTGGCTACGTGTTCCCCGTCTTCGGCCCCGCGTCGTTCGGAGATTCCTTCGGCGCCCCGCGCCCGACCGTCAGTGGCGGCTGGCATCACGGTGAGGACATCCTCGGGCCGATCGGCACACCCATCCTGGCGGTCGCGGACGGCACCGTCTTCGGCGTCGGCTGGAACGATCTCGGCGGCTGGAAGGTGTGGCTGCGCGACGGGTTCGGAAACGAGTTCTACTACGCACATCTGTCCGCCTACTCGCCGCTGGCCGTGGACGGCAGGCGCGTGACCGCGGGCGACGTGCTCGGCTTCATGGGAGACACGGGCGACGCGACCGGAGTCTCACACCTCCACTTCGAGATTCATCCCGCGGAGTTGCTCTACCTCGGCTACCACGGGGTCGTGGCGCCCTACCCGTTCCTGGTCGCATGGCGCCGCGCCGAGGACGTCTCCTTTGCACTCGGCCGCCGCTTCGTCAGCGGTGCCGGCGGCGGCAGAGGGCTCGCGCCCCCTGCCGGCGCTGTGCTCCTCGAGATCGACGACATCTCCCGCACCAGCGGGCTGGTGCCCGGCGCGCTCGAGCGCGCCGTCACCATCGAGCGCGTCGACGTCGCAGCATTGCTCAGCCGACCGAACTGAGTCTGCCTTAGGCCTTGGCGACCTCCTCGACCTTGTCGGCAGCGTCCTTGGCGGCGTTCTTCGCCGTGCTCTTCACGGTCGCCGCGGTGTCCTCGACGGTTTCGGTCGCCTCCTCGTCGAGATCGGTCAGCGGCTCGAGGTCGTCGCTCCCGGCGATCTGATCGAGCAGCCAGTCCCGCGTCTGCGGGCCGGTCCACGGGTTGTAGAGCGCACCGACGATGATCCCGGCGAGGAGCACCATCTTGCGGCCCCGCTTCTTGCTCTTCTTGCCCTTCTGAAGCGTGGCGGTCGCGCTCTGCAGGTTCTCGACGGCGCGCTTGACCTGCTTCTGCGCCTTCTTGTCGGTGGCGAGCCGCTTCGCCGCCACGGAGACGTTGCCGTTGCCCTTGGTAAGCGGGCCGTAGAGCTCGCGTGCGGCCTCGAGCGCATCCTTGAGGTCGTCACGGAACTCGGGGTCGGTGAGCGCGCGGTCGAGATACGGCTTGATCGTCTCGATCGTGTCCGTGAACCGCGCCTGCTGCTTCTTGGCCATCCTCGGCCGTCCTTTCTTTGGGTTCGGTCTCCAGTATGCCGCGTCTGACTTGCCTAGGATGGCCAGGTGCCAAACCTGAAGCGTGTGCTCGTGTCCGTGGTGGCGGTTCTCACCGGTCTCGTGTACGTGTGGTTCGCGGCCGTCCGAGCCGTGCCGGGTGTCAGGCGTCGCAAGGCAGCTGCGCGCGCCGGACGCCAGTCGCGCGCCGGTGGCCACTAGTGCTGGAACCACGACGGACCTGTCCGAGCTCAGCGCAGGAGTCGGCGTCGCAGAGTGCGGCTAGCCGCACCCCGGAGAGGGCTCGGCACGCGATACGGTAGGCGCGTGGGGGGCCTGCATCGCTGCGGGCGTCCCATGCACTCGCGGCTCGACGATCGATGATTCCTCCGCGTCCAGCCGGTCCAATGTCACATCTGAACGGAAGACGATCACACCTCACGAGCGGAACCACTGGGAGGGTAGGACGATGACAGAGCAGACGCCGGGGAGCGACGAGCGCGGTGTAGGCGTCCCGAACGGGAACGAGCGGCTGGCGGCGCACGAGCGTCTCGCCACGGGGGCGCTCGCGGGGTGGGCGCGGATGTGCGCGACGCATCCGTGGCGTGTCGTCTTTGGCTGGCTCGGCATCATCGCGCTCCTGATCGTGCTCGTCGCGACGATCGGCGGATCGCTCCGTGACGAATTCGAGATCCCGGGGTCGGATACGCAGAAGGCCGTCGACCTGATCGAGTCGGAGTTCGCGTCCGAGCAGGGCGGCGTGCTGAACGTCGTCTTCGCGGCACCGGAGGGCGAGCGGCTCGACACGCCGGAGCGCAAAGCGGCGATCGAGAAGGCGATCGCCCTCCTCAAGTCGTCCGAGTTCAAGCCGACCGACGACAAGGCCGGTATCACCAGCGTCGGCGATCCGTTCAGCAAGGACACGGTCTCCGCCGACGGCCGTATCGCCTACACCGAGGCGCAGTTCGATCAGACGATCGAGGACAAGGATCGCGAGGCGGTCGTCGCAGTCGAGGACGCCGTCCGCGAGGCGGTCGAGCCGGCCGGGGTGACGGTCGAGTACAACGGCGAGGCGGAGTTCCCGCCGGTGGAGCAGGGGACGTCGGAGCTGCTCGGCCTGCTCGCCGCGATCATCGTGTTGCTCGTCGTGTTCCGCACGTTCGTGGCGATGTTGATCCCCATCGCGCTGGCGATCGTGGCTCTGATGACGGCGTTCCTGCTGCTGTTCATCCTCGCGGGTCTGACCGACATCAACACGATCACGCCGATCCTCGTCTCGATGATCGGGCTGGGTGTCGGCATCGACTACTCGCTGTTCATCGTGACGCGGTTCAGGCAGTACCTGCACGACGGGCTCTCACCGCGTGACGCCGCCGCGGAGGCCGGTGCGTCGGCAGGACGCGCCGTGCTGTTTGCGGGACTGACAGTCGCCATCTCGGTGACCGGCCTGGCGTTCTTCGGGCTGGACTTCGTGACCAAGCTCGGTATCGGCAGCGCGCTTGGCGTGCTCACAACGGTGCTGATCGCGAACTCGCTGCTGCTGGCCGTCCTGCGGCTGCTGGGTCACAAGGTCGACCGGCTGAAGGTGCCGTTCCTGCGGCCGCTGGACGACTCGGAGGCGGCACGTGAGAAATCGATCGTGGCTCGCTACGGCCGCTTCGTGACCGCCCACGCGCGTGTCGTGTTCCCTGTGCTCCTCGTGGCCGGCCTCGCGCTGGCGTCGACGTCGGCGCTCGTTCGGCTCGGCGCCGCCGACCAGGGAACGCAGCCGACCGCCCAGACCAGCCGGCGGGCCTATGACCTGCTGGCCGAGGGCTTCGGCGCCGGCTTCAACGGCCCGATCCCGATCGTCGTGGACGTCAACGACGATCCGCAGGCGCCGCAGAAGATCTACGCCGGCGTCCAGGGCCTGCAGGACGTGGCCTCGGTGGGCGAGCCGCAGTTCAACGACGAGAAGACGGTCGCGATCGTGTTCGTCACGCCCGACTCCGCGCCGCAGGACGAGGAGACCGACCAACTCGTCGACCGGTTGAGAAGCGATGTCGTGCCCGCGGCGACGGAGGGTGGCGATGCGATCGCCTACGTCTCCGGTCAGACGGCGGCGTTCAAGGACATCGCCGATCGGATCATGGAGCGGCTCCCGCTGTTCCTCCTCTACATCATCGGCGTCACGTTCATCGTGCTGGCGATGGCGTTCAGGTCGATCGTGGTCTCGCTGACCGCGGCGGTGACCACCATCCTGTCTGCCTTCATCGCCTTCGGCGTGCTCACGCTGGTCGTGCAGGAAGGCCATCTGCTTGGGCTCACCGGGCTCGACAGGACAGGCCCGATCGAGACATTCGTGCCGCCGATCGCGTTTGCGATCCTGTTCGGTCTCTCGATGGACTACATGGTCTTCCTGATGAGCCGCATCAGGGAAGAGCACGTCCATGGGCTCCAGACGCGTGAGGCGGTGGAGCACGGCATCGCGGCCATCGGCCGCGTGGTCGTGGCCGCTGCGCTGATCATGGGCACGGTCTTCGCGGCCTTCATCCTGAGCGCCGACCGCATCCCGAAGGAGTTCGGGTTGCTGCTCGCGGTCGCGATCCTGACCGACGCGATTATCGTGCGCATGACGCTCGTGCCTGCGTTCTTCACGCTCCTCCGCGAGAAGACCTGGTACATCCCGGGCTGGCTCGACCGCGTGCTCCCGAACATCACCATCGAGCCGCCGCACGTCAGCGAGGCTCCTCGTACGCTCGACGTCGAGCGCCCGGCCGAGCAGGCCGGTCACTGAGCGAGTGAAACCGGTGACTGTCACCGCCAGGCGGTGACAGTCACCGAATCCATGCTCGCGCCACCCCGCATCCGCGGTGGAACCGTCGTCCGCGCGGTGTCGCTCGTCGCGGGGCTCTTCCTGTTCTCCCTCGGCATCGTGGCGCTGCTCGAGTCGGGTCTCGGGCTCTCGCCCTGGGACGCCCTCAACCAGGGCATCTCCGATCAGACGCGGCTTTCCTTCGGCACCGCCAACGTCGTGGTGGCCAGCGGCGTGCTCCTGCTCGCCTGGGCGCTCGGCGCCACGATCGGCCCGGGCACGGTTGCGAACGCCGTCCTGATCGGGCTGTTCGTCGACCTGTTGCTGCGCGTCGGCGCACTCGAACAGCTCTCCGAGGAGCCGCTCGGCGTGCGGGTCGCGCTCATGATCGGAGGCGTGCTCGTGATCGGGGTCGGCTCCGCCTTCTACATCGGTGCGGGGATGGGCGCCGGCCCACGCGACTCGCTGATGCTCGTCCTGGCGTCGCGCACCGGCGTGCGCATCGGCGGGGTGCGTGCCGCGCTCGAGATCGCGGTCACCGCGCTCGGGTTCGCGCTCGGCGGCACGATCGGGATCGGGACGCTCGTGTTCGCGTTCGGCATCGGGCCCGCGATCGAGCTGTCCTTCTGGGCGCTCGGACGCTCGCCCCTCGCTGATGTCGTCACAGTAGGATCGGGCGCGCCATGAAGGGTCTCGTGTGCGCAGGTGGGGAGGCGACCCGGCTCGGAGAGCTGACTCGGGTCGCGAACAAGCACCTCCTGCCGGTCGGTAGCTGGCCGATGATCTATTACCCGCTTCAGCTGCTCCAGCGCGCGGGTGTGAGCGACGTGCTCCTCGTCACCGGCAAGGGGCACGCGGGGCAGATGATCGACCTGCTCGGCGACGGACGCCTGGCGACGCGCGGCACCAGCGAGCCGCTGCTCGAGCTCGACCTCACGTACAAGGTGCAGACCGAGCCCGGTGGCATCGCGCAGGTGGTGGGCATGGCACGCGAGTTCGCCGCCGGCGGGCCGCTCGTCGTCGTGCTCGGCGACAACGTCTTCGAGCACGCGCACACCGACGACATCACGGGTTGGGCAGAGCGTGCCGACGGTGCGCTGATCTTCGTCAAGGACGTGCCCGACCCCGAGGCGTTCGGCGTCGTCGTCTACGCAGACGACGGGCGAGTCTCCGACATCGTCGAGAAGGCGGGTGTCGTGGACACCCGCTACGAACGACCGCCGACGAGCCACGCGGTGGTGGGCCTCTACTGCTACCCGTCCGACGTGTTCGAGGTGATCGACAGCCTCGAGCCGTCCTCGCGAGGCGAGCTCGAGATCACCGACGTCAACCGCCACTACGCGCAGCAGGGCAGGCTCGAAGCCGTGCAGGTGCGTGGCTGGTGGGAGGACGCGGGCAAGCACTGGCACCACCTGGCGGAGATCGGCCGTCGTGTCGACGAGACCGGGGCGAACGGGCCGGGTTAGAGCGTGGCCGGAGCATGATCGAAGGGCTGCTCCGCATCCCGTTGCGCCGCGTCGAAGACGAGCGGGGCTGGTTCAGCGAGCTTTGCCGGGAGAGCAGGCTGCCACGCCCAACGCGCCAGACGAACATCTCGTTCTCGCGTCGAGGTGTGATCCGCGGGCTGCACTACCACCTCCGCGGCCAGGACGACCTCTTCGCCTGCCTGCAGGGCACGGCGAGGGTCGTCGTCCTCGATCGTGACACGGGTGAGGCGTTCAGCGAGGACATCGGTGACGAGAACCCGGTCGCGATCTACATCCCCGGCCGCCACGCGCACGGCTTCGAGGCGCTCACCGATCTCCTGTTCTGCTACCACGTCACCGAGGAGTACGACCCCGACGACCCGGACGAGCACGGGCTCCCCTGGGACGATTCGCGCGTCAGGCACCTGTGGAGCACACGGACACCGATCCTCTCGTTACGAGACCGCCCGCCACCGCCCTGATCGCGGTTGCCCCATGAGTCCTGGGACGCGATGCCTTGCGGCCGCGAAGCGGACGCCTTCAGGGTTTGCCGCCGGAGGCGGCGCGGCGCGGTGAGGATCCGCTCGGCGGGTCCTCACCTTGCGCGGCAAGGACGTCGCGTCCTGATCACGGGCGCCGGCGGGCAGCTCGGCGTGGCGCTGACCGAGGCGTTCGCCGCCGACGACGTGGCGGCGCTCGGGCGGGCGCAGTGGGATGTTTCGCTGCCGGCGCCCGCCGGCCTGACGACGCCCGATCTGGTGCTCCACGCGGCTGCGTGGACGGACGTCGACGGTGCCGAAGCCGATCCACAGGGTGCGGCGGCGGTCAACGTGGGCGGTGTCGCGCATGCGGCGGAGCTCGGCGCCCCGCTCGTGACCTTCTCGACGGACTACGTCTTCGCCGGCGACAAGCGCACGCCGTATCTGGAGTCCGACGGGCCGAGCCCACGAACCGTGTACGGGTCGAGCAAGCTCCACGGCGAGGCAGCCGCCGGAGAGCGCGCGTGGATCGTCCGCTCCTCCTGGCTCTTCGGTGTGACCGGCGACAACTTCGTGCGGACGATGCTCCGGCTCGGCGTGGAGCGCGCGGAGGTCGCCGTGGTCGACGACCAGCGCGGCTGCCCGACCTACGTCGGTCATCTGGCGGGAGCGACGAAGGAGCTCGTCGACGGCGGCTCCGCGTACGGAATCTGGCACCTTGCCGCGGCCGGCGACTGCACGTGGGCGGACTTCGCCGAGGCGATCTTCGAGGAAGCGGGTCTCGAGTGCCGGGTACGGCGGATCGCGAGCGCCGAGCTGGGCCGTCCGGCCGTGCGGCCGGCCTACTCCGTCCTGCGCAGCGAGCGTGACGGCGCTCCGCTGCTGCCGCACTGGCGGGACGGGCTCCGCGCCTGCCTGGCAAGCCTCTAGGCCGGTACGCGCGCAAGGAGGGCGCCGGCTTCCACATCACGCCGACCTCGGTGGCCGCTCGGAGTCGAGCCCTGCTGACAACCTGGCTACCCTGTTCCGATGCGCGTGCTCGTCACCGGCGGCGCCGGCTTCATCGGCTCGCACTTCGTCAGGCGTCTCGTCGCCCGAGGAGACGAGGTCGTCGTGCTCGACAAGCTCACCTACGCCGGAAACCCGGCCAACCTCGACGGGCTGGACGTCCATCTCGCCATCGGTGACATCGCAGACGCCGATACCGTCGCGCGGGCGGGCAGAGGATGCGATGCCGTGGTCAACTTCGCCGCCGAGACGCACGTCGACCGTTCGATCCTGACACCACGTGATTTCGTCCACACCGACGTCGTCGGCACGCAGGTACTCCTCGAGTGGGCTCGCGACGAGGGCGCCCGCTACGTGCAGGTGTCGACGGACGAGGTCTACGGAGATCTCGAGGCCGGTGGCCGCTCGAGCGAGGACGATCCGCTGCGGCCGTCGTCGCCGTACAGCGCGTCGAAGGCCGGAGGCGACCTGCAGGTGCTCGCCTACGTGCGTACGTACGGCGTGAACGCCTCGATCACCCGCGGCGCAAACACGTACGGGCCGAACCAGTACCCGGAGAAGCTCGTCTCTCTGTTCACCACCAACGCGCTGGATGGGCTGCCGCTCCCCGTCTACGGCGACGGCAAGCAGGTACGGGAATGGCTGCACGCCGAGGATCACTGCGCGGCAGTCGACCTCGTCCTGCGCGAGGGCACGCCGGGAGAGGTGTACAACGTCGGCGGCGAGGAGCACGAGAACATCGAGGTCACGCACCGGATCCTCGAGCTCACCGGCGGCAGCCCCTCGTTGATCAGGCACGTCGAGGATCGCGCCGGCCACGACCGGCGCTACGCGCTGGACGACCAACGTCTGCGCGGGCTCGGCTGGGCGCCCGAGCATTCCTTCGGCGAGCGCGGGCTCCAGGAGACCGTGACCTGGTACCGCGAGAACCGCCGCTGGTGGGAGCCCATCAAGACGGGTGAGTACCGCGCCTACTACGAAGCTCAGTACGCGGAGCGTCTCAAAGCCTGAGGGACCGGCCCGTGAGCCGCGAGAGAGATCTCATGCGGAACGTCCTCGTCATCGCCACCTCGTTCGCCGTCGCCGTCGCCGTCCTCGCGGCCGCGGCAACGGCGGCGACCCCGGTCGCGCCCCGCCCGGTGTTCGTCGTCGACGGGGGCGGCTGGGGGCACGGGGTCGGAATGAGCCAGTGGGGCGCGTACGGTCAGGCTCGCGAAGGCCGCACGTACGCCGACATCCTCTCGACCTACTACCCGGGGACGACGCTCGACCACACGCCGCCGCGCAGCGTGCGCGTGCTCGTCGCACAGGCCGCGAAGACGCTCCGGCTCTCGTCCAAGGGAGCGTTCAGGCTCAGGGACGCCGCCGGCGCGGTCCATCAGCTCGCGGCCGGTGATCTTGCCCTGGGCCCGCAGCTCGAGATCGACGTGGACGGCGTCGTGACCGTCCTCACCAGCCCGCTGACGATCTCACCCGTCGGCACCGGCCCGCTGGCGTTGCAGGGCACCGGTTACCGCGGCCGGCTCACCGTAACGAGCGACGGCAAGACCCTGCAGGCGATCAATACGGTCGGGCTCGAGCTCTACCTACAGGGCGTCGTGCCGGGCGAGATGCCACGCGGCTGGCCCCTCGAGGCCCTCAAGGCACAGGCGGCCGCCGCACGCACCTATGCGCTCGCGAGCATCGTCAAGGGCAAGCCGTTCGATCTCTACTCGGACTGGCGTAGCCAGGTCTACTACGGGGTCGAGGAGGAGTCGACCGCGACCACCCGCGCGGTGCGTGAGACGCGCGGTCGCATCCTGACCTTTGGCGGGCAACCTGCGCAGACGCTCTACTTCTCGTCCTCCGGTGGTCGCACACGCAGTGCGATCGACGTCTACGGGACCGACTTCCCGTACCTCGTCGCGGTCGACGACCCGTGGGACGACGTGGCGGGCAACCCGAACCACACCTGGCAGCCGGTGGCGTTGACCGCCGGCAAGCTCGCCATCGCGCTGAAGCTGAAGGGCTCGATCGTCGACGCGACGGCGAGCCTCGGGAGCGACGGGCGACCCACCGTCGTCACCTTCACGACCGCGACGGGTGCCGTGAAGAAGGTCTCCGCGCGCGATGTCCGGCAGCGGCTCGCCCTGCGCTCGACGTCGTTCCGCCTCGGCGTCCTTCGTCTCGAGTCGTCGCAGCCGACGCCCGACGCACCGTTCCGCCTCGAAGGCCTCGCGCGCGACGTCGACGACCCGTGGCTGGAGCGCCTCATGGCCGACGGCTCGTGGGCTCGTGCACGACGGATCACGCCTCGACCGGACGGGACGTTCCGCGTCTTCGTCCGCCCCGGTGTGACCACGACCTACAGGCTCACCGGCACGGGCGTCGCCGGCCCGTCGCTCACCATCAGCGTCGCCGGGGCATCTGCGTGACCCTCAAGGCGGCCGTGGCTGCAGTCGCCGCAGCAGCCGCGCTCGCTGCTCCCGCGACGGGGCAGGCGGGTCGGTATGCGGTCGGAGTCGTGCACGGCGCGAGCCCGGCCGCGGTGGCACAGCGGCTCGAGCGCGGAGGCGCGCTGGTCGAGAGCCTGGCTCCGATCCGGGCGCTCGTCGTCGAGTCGGACAGGCCGCGCATGCTCCAGGCGACGCGCGGCGTCCGCTACGTCGAGCCGCTGAGGCGTCGGTCGCCGGCATTCACACCGACGGATCCGCTCGTGCCGCAGCAGTGGTACCTGAATCGCGTTCGAGCGTACGACGCCTGGACGGAGCTGCCGCCGCTCGCGCCCGTGCAGGTCGCTGTGATCGACTCGGGCGTCGACCTCGGGCACCCCGACCTTGCCGGCCGGATCGTCGCGGCACGGAGCTTCGTCGGCGGCACTCCCCGTGACCGGAGCGGGCACGGCACGATGATCGCCGGGATCATCGCTGCGAAGGCCGACAACGGCATCGGCATCGCAGGCCTGGCGCCGGCAGCTCAACTCCTGGTGGCCAAGGTCGTCGAACGCGACGGCACGATCCCGGTCGAGGCAGAGGTGCGGGCGATCCGCTGGGCGGTGGCCCGTGGAGCCCGCGTGATCAACATGAGCCTCGGGGGCGTGCGCGATCCTTCGAATCCCGAATTCGACACGTACTCGCAGCTCGAGGCCGACGCCGTGGCGTTTGCGCTCTCCCGCGGCGCAGTCGTGGTGGCTGCCGTGGGGAACAGCGACCAGGCTCCGGCCGAGCCGTGGCGGTTTGCCTTCTACCCGGCTGCGCTCCCGCACGTCCTCGGCGTCAGCGCCGTCGGCCGCGACGGCTCGGTACCCGGCTACTCGAACCGTGACCCCGTGTTCAACGACCTCGCTGCCCCGGGCGCCGACATCGTCTCGACCTTCCCGCGCGGCCTCACGAGCCTGCGCCAGGCCTGCCAGGAGCAGGGCTACTCGCTGTGCGGGACCGCGGACTTCCGTCCCGCCGACGGAACGTCGTTCGCCGCGCCGCAGGTCAGCGCGGCTGCGGCCACGCTGCTCTCGGTGCGACCCGAGCTGCAGCCCGAGCAGGTGACCACGCTGCTCGAGCGCACGGCGGTCGACGCTCACGGCCCGACCGGCTGCCGGCGCTGCGGAGCGGGCAGGGACGCGTTCACGGGTTGGGGCACGCTCGACGTCACGGCCGCGCTCGGCGCTCTGGGTGGGCAGCCGCCGGCGGCCGATTCACTGGAGACGAACGACGACGCTGCGGACAGGTCCCACCGACTGTCGGGGACGTGGCGGCGCCGGCTCGTGCACGCGACGGTGGACTACTGGGACGACCAGGACGACGTCTACGCGGTGTATCTGCGCGCGGGACGCCGGTTGGACGCTTCCCTCGGCGGTGACAGCGGCGACCTCTCCCTGGCGCTGTGGCGGCCGGGGACGGAGTCGGTGCAGCTCCTGGCGGGCCAGTGGGGCCGCGTGCGGCTCTCGGCCCGTCCGGGCGCAAGCGAGCACCTGGGCTTTCGCGCGGAGACCACCGGCTGGCACTACCTGCAGGTGCGTGTCGTCGCAGCGGGAGAGACGGCCTACCGCCTCGCTGTCGTGCGCTCGTAGCGGCACCCGAGGTATCGGCCTCTACAGGAGCTCGTCCTCAGGGACCTCGCGCAGCACGCGCGCGGGGCTCCCGACGACGACGACGCGCGGCGGCACGTCCTTCGTCACGACCGCACCGGCGCCGACGAATGCCTCCTCACCGATCTCCACTCCCGGGCACAGGATGGCGCCACCGCCGATGCGGGCACCGCGCCGGATCACGGGCCCTCGCAGCAGCTCGAGCCGCTGCTCCGTGCGACCCATGAAGTTGTCGTTGGTGGTCACGACGCACGGCGCGACGAAGACGTGCTCCTCCAGGGTCGAGTACGCGGTGATGTACGCGTCCGCCTGGATGCGCGTCATGGCTCCGATGGTGGTGTCGTTCTCGACGAGCGAGCCGCGACCGACGACCACGTCGTCCCCGATCGCGACCCGCTCGCGGACGCAGGACTGGTCGCCGAGGATCACGCGCGCCCCGATCGTCGTGCCGGCGAACACGATCGCTCCCGTGGATACGACCGTGCCCTCTCCGAGCACCGCCGGCGCCAGCGGCTCGCGGCTCGCGGTCGATCGTGGTGAGAGTGTCGGCTGCTTGCCGACGACCGCGTGCTCGAGCACCTTGACACCGTCGCCGAGCACCGTGCCCGGATAGACGATCGCCGTTGGGTGGATCTCCGCGTTCATGGCGCCGTGTTCGCAGGCGCAGCGCCGGTCGCGCCCGAGCTGCGCAACGACTCGGTGAGCCGGTCGAGCGTGCGCACGACCGCGAGCCCGTCCAGCGCTTCGCGATGGTCACCGGGCCCGTCCTCGACGAGCTGCAGGAAGTGCTGCACCTCGAGGCGTAGCGGCTCGTCGTTCGGGATCTTGGGGCTCGAGATGTCGCCGGTGCGCGTGCGCCACTCGCCGTAGCTCTCGGACGGCTCCCACGGCCCCTTCTCGTAGACGGTGATCTTGCGCTCGAGCTCCATGTCGTCGAACACGACCATCTTCTCCTTCCCGACGACGGTCATCCTGCGCATCTTGTGCGGGTCGAGCCAGGAGAGATGCATGTGTGCCACACGCCCGGAGGGAAACCGCAGGTAGCAGAAGACGACGTCCTCGACGCCGGGCTGGAGGAAGTCGCGGCCGTGCGCCACCGCCTCCTCGGGCTCCTCTCCGAGCAGCCAGAGGATCACGGAGAGATCGTGGACGCCCAGCGACCAGAGCGCGTTCTCGTGCGAGCGGATCACGCCCAGGTTCTGACGGTTGCCGTACACGCAGAGCACCTCGCCGAGCTCGCCCGCGTCGACGAGCGCCTTCAGCTTTCGCACGCCGGGGTGGTAGAGGAGGAGGTGCCCGGGCATCAGCACGCGGCCGTTCTCCCGTGCCAGGGTGACGAGCTCCTCCATCTCGTGCCCCTTCATCGCCGGCGGCTTCTCGACGAACACGTGCTTGCCGGCGAGGAGCGCCCGTTTCGCGAGCTCGTAGTGGCTCGGTACGGGTGTCGCGACGACGATCGCGTCGAGGCTGTCGTCGGCGAGTAGCTGCTCGAAGTCCTCGGTCACCCGAGCCTGTGGGTGTCGCAGCGGCGAAGCGCGCGCGGAGCTCGGCGTCGGTGTCGCACAACCACGTGAGCTCGGCGAGCTCGTCGAAGTTGCGAACGAGGTTCCGCCCCCAGTGGCCCAGGCCGGCCTGGCCGACCCGCACCGTCACAGCTTCCAGACCTTCTCGCCCTTGATCCCCGCCCGGCCCATCGCGTTGCGGAGGTCGACGACGAGCCCGGCCTCGTCGGCGAGCCACGCGTAGTCGATCGAGGTGTGCGCGGTCGCGATCACCACGGCGTCGTACTCGGCCGGCACGAGCGGCACGGAGGACAGCTCGACGCCGTGCTCGGAGAAGGACGGGACGAAGGGATCGTGGTACGAGACCTCGGCTCCGGCGTTCACGAGCAGCTCGATCAGCTTGACGGCAGGTGACTCGCGCATGTCGGAGATGTCGGCCTTGTACGCGACCCCGAGCACGAGGATGCGGGATGCGCTGAGCGACTTGCCGGCGCCGTGGTTGAGCGCCTGCGAGACGCGGGAGCGGCAGTAGTACGGCATGTCGGCGTTGACCTTCCCGGCGAGCTCGATGAACTCGGTCGTGAAGTCGAACTCCCGTGCCTTCCAGGTGAGGTAGAACGGGTCGACCGGGATGCAATGGCCGCCCAGACCTGGTCCGGGCTCGAAACGCATGAACCCGAACGGCTTCGTCGAGGCGGCGTCGACCACCTCCCAGACGTCGATCCCCATCCGGTCGCAGAGCTGGGCGAGCTCGTTGACGAGCGCGATGTTGACCGAGCGGAAGATGTTCTCGAGCAGCTTCGTCAGCTCGGCCGCCTCGGGCGACGACACGCGGTGGACCGTGTCGATCGCGCTGCCGTAGAGCGCCGCCGCGGCATCGGTCGACGCGTCGTTGACGCCGCCGACGACCTTGGGAACGTTGCGGGTCGTCCAGTCGGTGCGACCCGGGTCGACCCTCTCCGGCGAGAACGCGAGCTGGAAGTCGACGCCCGCGGTGAGACCGGAGCCCTCCTCGAGGATGGGCTGCACGTCGCCGCGGGTCGTGCCGGGGTAGGTGGTCGACTCGAGCACGACGAGGTGGCCCGGGCGCAGACGCGTGGAGATCTCGCGCGCCGCGGCGCGCAGGATCGAGAGATCGGGCTCGCGCTGGCGCGAGAGAGGCGTCGGGAGCGCGATCAGGATCGCGTCGGCGTGGCGCAGCTCGTCGTAGTCGGTCGTCGCGCGAAGCCCGCGCTCCTCGACCAGCGCGCGGAGCTTCTCGGACGGGACGTCCTCGATGTAGCTCTCGCCGCGGTTCAGTGCAGCGACCCGGTCGGCATCGACGTCGACGAGCAGCACCGACCGGCCGGCATCCGCGAACACCTGTGCCAGCGGCAGGCCGACGTACCCCGCGCCGACGATGGCGACGTCCACGGTGGCCCGCCCGTCGGCGCTCGCGGGCGGCGAGGTCTCCGGCACGGTCACGGCGCGCAATCGTACCGGCCCGCGGCGTCACCGCTCCGGTCGGTCACGCGAAGCGTTCCGCGAGAAGGGCCGCGATCGCCTCGGCGGCATGGCCGTCGCCGTAGAGCGTCGGGCGCTCGGTGGGGATCCGTGCCGCGCGGACGGCGGCGACCAACGCGTCGGGATCGTCGTCGACCAGCACGTTTGCGCCCAGCTCGACCGTGTCGGCCCACTCCGTGGAGGGGCGGGTGGTGACGCAGGGGACGCCGTACCAGTACGCCTCCTTCTGCAGCCCTCCCGAGTCGGTGACGATCACCCTGGCCTGCGAGGCGGCGGAGGCGAACGTCAGGTAGCCGAGCGGCTCCAGAAGCTCGACGTGCCGGGCGAGCGTGAGCCCCTGCTCGTTGATTGCCGCCCGGGTGCGGGGGTGGGCCGGGAAGACGACGGGCTCGTCGAGCCGGTTGAGACCCTCGACGATGCGCTGCAGTCGCCGGCTGCCCACGTTCGCCTCGCGGTGGATGGTGGCCACGACGTACGTGCCGGGCGGGTGGGGCGGCGGCACGCGCTCACGCGCGATCGGGCTGAACAACCGGCTGACATCGGACATGACGTCGCCGACGACCACCGCTCGGCCGTCGACGCCCTCTCGGTGCAGCTGCTCGCGCGAGCGCTCGTCCGGGCAGAAGAGCAGCGCCGCCGTCGCGTCGACCTCGATCCTGTTGTGCTCCTCGGGCATGGTCAGGTCGCCGCTGCGCAGGCCCGCCTCGACGTGGGCCACCGGCACGCCGGCGGCACCGGCCGCGCGTGTGCCTGCCAGCGTCGAGTTCGTGTCCCCGTAGACGAGCACGAGATCCGGTCGCTCCTCGAGCACGACGAGCCCGATGGGGGGTGTGAGCTCCTCGACGTCTGCGGTGCGGAGATCGAGCCGGCGGTCGGGCTGGCGGAGTCCGAGCTCGTCGAAGAACACCGCTGACAGCTCCGGATCCCAGTGCTGACCCGTGTGCACGATGATCTCGTCGACGCCTGCCTCCCGGAGAGCCAGCGACAGCGGAGCCGCCTTGATGAACTGGGGGCGATTCCCGACGACGGAGAGAAGCCTCACGCGGCGAGCGTATCCGCGACGACTTCCTCGACGACCTGGACGAAGGCGTGAGCCGCATTGGTGAGGGTGCGGTCCGCGTGCCAGGCGACGGTGATCTCACGCGGCGGAACGCCGGTCACTTCGAGTGCCACGACGTTGCGGTCGGTGTGGTCGACCGTGAGGCGAGGAACGAGCGCGTAGCCGATCCCGGCACCGACGAGACCCTGCACGGTGCCGCTCTCGTCCGAGCGGAACACAACGCGAGCCTCCAGCCCACGGGCCAGCAGATAGGCCTCGCCGCCGTCGCTCGGTCGGCGATAGGCGACGAGCGGAAGCGCCGCGACGTCTCTCATGCGCACGGCGCCGCCGTCCGCCGCGAGGTCTGAGGCCGCGGGTGCGAGCAGCACGTACGGGTCGCTCAGCACGGGCACGTGCTCCAGGGCAGGGTCGGTCGGGCGGTTCACGAACGCGAGCTCGAGCTCGCCACCGACGAGCTGGTCGACGAGCTCCTCGTCGTACGCGGCCTCCGTGAGCCGCATCTC
This sequence comes from uncultured Actinomycetes bacterium, assembly GCA_963724995.1. Taxonomy (GTDB): domain Bacteria; phylum Actinomycetota; class Thermoleophilia; order Gaiellales; family Gaiellaceae; genus Gaiella. The sequence continues at coordinate 258,017 of CAVRXC010000006.1, read as the reverse complement.
GATGCGTGGCCACCGGTCGACGTACCGGCGCCACACCTCGGGGAGAAGCCGGACGCCGGCGCTCTGGAAGGTGCCGACGCGAAGCGTGCCGGCCTCGCCCTCCGCGAGGGCGACGAGGTCGGCCTCTGCTGCGCGCATCGCGGCGACGGCGCGGCGGGCGTGCCGAAGCAGCCGCTCGCCGGCGTCCGTGGGGGTGACGGCACGCCGACCGCCGGGGCGCTCCAGCAAGCGCGTCCCGGCCGCGCGCTCCAGCGTGGCGATCTGCTGGCTGATCGACGACTGCGCGTAGCCGAGCTTCCTCCCGGCCACCGCAAACGAGCCGGCCTCGATTACCGCTTCCAGCGCAGCGAGGTGGCGGACCTCGACTCCTTGCAACTGATCGAGCTTTCCGATCGTTTCAGCCATTAACACGTATTTTACGAATCGCAGGCGGACACCGATGCTGTGGGTGTGCCCGCCATCCCTCGTGACCTTCGCTCGCTCGTCGCGCTCGCGTTTGCGAACAGCGCGGCCGACGCGGCGCTGATTCCGCTGCTGCCTGGGATCCGCGACGACCTTGCGCTGTCGGGGGCCCAGACCGGTGCAGTGGTATCTGCCGCCACGTTGACGATGCTGGCGGTCGCGATCCCGATCGGGCTCGTGGCGGGCCGGGTCGCGACACGGACGCTGCTCGTCGTGGCAGCCATGCTCCTCCCGCTCTCTCTGGCCGCGGCCGCTCTCGCACCGGGGCTCCCGGTGTTGCTCGGCGCACGTGCGCTCTTCGGGCTCAGCTTCGCCCTGCTGTGGGTGGTCGGACCGGGCCGTGCGGCGGCGAGTGGCCGGGGTGCGGCGGGCACCGGCGTGCTCGTGGCTGCCGCCGGCGCAGGCTGGCTTGTGGCGCCGGTCCTCGTGGGGCTGACGGCGGACGTCGCCGGGTGGCGTGCGCCGCTGCTCGGCCTCGCCGCGCTCACGCTGCCTCTGGGAGCGGCCCTGGCGTGTGATCGGGACCGAGCGCCGTCACCGCACCCTGTGCGGCTCGGCGACGCCCTTGCGCTCGTGCGCACCGACCGCGCGGCCGCCGGGGCGGTCGCGGCCAGCGCCGTGCTCGGAGTCGTCACCGGCGTGACGTCGGTGCTGGCGCCGCTGGCCCTGGCCGGGAACGGGCTCTCGGCGGGCGGGATCGGCGCCGTCTTCGGCGTCGCTGCGCTGCTCTGGACGGTCACCGCCGCGTGCGCGGCACGAGTCGCGTCGCGTGCTGTGGACACACGACTGGTCGCCGTCGCGGTGGCTGCGCTCGCGGCGACGTGGTTGCTGCCTGCCGCGAGTCTCTCCCTGGCGGCCGTCGTCGCCTTCGTCGTCGTATCGGCGGCGTGCCGCTCGGCCGCGAACACGTTCACGTTTGCACTCGGTGTCGGTGCGGCTCGGAGTGACGCGGCGGCCGCGGTCGTCGGGGTGATGAACGTCGCGTGGGCGCTCACGGCGCTCGCCGCACCGCTCGCGGCTGGAGCAGTCACAGGTGATCAGGGCGTCAGACTCCTGTGCGGCGCCGTTGCGCTGCTCATGCTCGCAGTCGCTGCGTGGCTCTGGGCGCGTCAGCGCCCGGCCGCGGCAGCCGTAGTCGCGGGCTAGCTTCGGGTAGGGTGAGTCGACCGGTCTCGTGCCGGTGTGGTCACCTCGGACTCGTCCTCGAAAGGGGTGCCCCAGAGGGTGCGTACCGCGATCTTCTCGACGTATCCGCCGCGTGCATGTGGCATCGGCACCTTTGCGTTCGACGTGCGAGCCTCGCTGCTCGCGCTTCCGGGCATCGATCGTGTCAGCCCGATCGTGATCGTCGACGAGCCGTCGAGCCCGCAACGGCCGGAGCTTCTCGCCACGGTCGCGCAATCCGTGCGCGGGGACTACGTGCGTGCCGCCAGGCTCGTCAGCCGGCTCGACATCGACGTCGTCCTGCTCCAGCACGAGTACGGGATCTTCGGCGGCCCGGACGGCGAGTACGTGCTGTCGTTCGCCCAGGAGCTGGCCCAGCCGCTCGTCGTGACATTGCACACCGTGCTGTCGGAGCCCTCGCCCCATCAGCTCCAGGTGCTTACCGCTCTGTGCGATCACGCCGAGCTCGCGATCGTGATGACCGACACCGCACGGCGCTTGCTCACCGAAGTCGGCGCATGCCCTGCCGACAAGATCCGAGTCGTGCCGCACGGCGCGCCGGTGCAGCTCGCACGGAGGCGCGAGGAGCAGGCCGCCGGGCGGCGCCCGTTCTACGTGGCACCGGTGCCGGGGGGATACGAACGGATGCAGCAACGGTTCCTGCTGTCCACCTTCGGGTTGATCTCGCCCGGGAAGGGGCTCGAGATGGCGATCGAGGCCCTGCCGTCGATCGTCGAGCGTCACCCGGAGGCGCTCTACCTGATCGCAGGGAGGACTCATCCGGGCGTCGCACGCAGGGAAGGAGAGCAGTACCGCCTGCAGCTCGAGCGCCGTGTGGTCGATCTCGACCTGGGTGATCACGTGGAGTTCGACGATCGATTCCTCTCGGTCGACGAGCTGGCGGATCTGCTCACCGCGACCGATGTCTTCGTGACGCCGTATCGCAACCGGGAGCAGATCTCCTCGGGGGCGCTGACGTTCGCGGTCGCAGCAGGCTGTGCCGCAATCTCGACGCCGTACTGGTATGCGGAGGACATGCTTTCGTCGGGGGCCGGGCGGTTGGTGCCGTTCGGGGACTCCGACGCTCTGGCCGAGGCGGTCTGCGACTTCGCGGAGCAGCCCGAGCTGCTCGAGGCTGCTCGTGCCGAGGCCCGCCGCGTCGGTGCCGAGCTCGCCTGGCCACGGGTCGCCGAGGCCACGGCTGACGTGCTGCGCGAGGCTGCGGTGCTTGCACCGCGGCGGGTCTCCGTCCCGCTCGTCGAGCTGGAGCTGACAACCGTGCGCAGAGACCACCTGCTCACGCTCGTCGACGACGTCGGGATGATCCAGCACGCGCATGGCGTGATCCCCAACCGGGAGACCGGCTACTGCGTCGACGACGTCGCGCGTCTCGCCGTGGTCGCCTTCGAGCTGGCACGCCGCTACGGCGACCAGCCCTGGAACACGATCCTCTACCGTGCGCTCGGCTTCCTGCACGCGGCCACGCCCGCCATCGGCGGTCCGGGGATGCGGAACTTCATGAGCTACGAGCGCACGTGGCTCGACGAGCCACACGTCGGCGACCATGTCGGCAGGTCGGTGTGGGCGCTCGGCGAGGTTCTCTCCACCGCGTGGGTGCCCGCGGTCGTCGGTCCCACCCAGAGGCTGCTGGCGACGCTCGTCGCCTCGCTGCGCGGCGACGTGTCGCTGCGCACGGCGGCGTACGCCGTGCTCGGCCTGGCGCGCCTCGACCCCGACAGGCGGGACGCGGAGGCGCGTCTGGTCCTGGAAAGCCTCGTGGAGCAGCTCGGCGCCGCCTACCGGGCGAGCTCGTCGGAGACGTGGCGCTGGTTCGAGGACGCTCTCGGTTACGACAATGCGCGTCTTCCACACGCCCTCGTCGTCGGGGGGGCCGCGCTGGGCCGCGAGGACGATGTCGTCATCGGCCTCGAGACCCTCCGCTGGCTCGGGGACGAGTGCGGGCTCGCCGCCGGCGCGCTCCGCCTGCCCGGCCACCTGGGGCGACATCGCGACGAGCCAGCTCCGGGTGCAGGTGACGAGCAGCCGCTCGATGCATCTGCCTTCGTCGAGGCTGAGCTGGCCGCGTTCCTGGTCACGGGCGAGCCGGATCACGGCACGCGCGCTCAGGTCGCGTTCGACTGGTTCCTCGGCCGCAACCGGCTCGACCGCCCTCTGTACGACTTCGCGACGGGCGGGTGCAGCGACGGTCTCGGTGAGAGCGACGTGAACGCAAACGAGGGTGCGGAGTCGACTCTCGCCTTCCATCGTGCCGAGCTCGTGCTGGACGCGGCGGGTCTGCCCGTCGTGCTGCGTCGCCGCGTGGCTAAGGTCAAGGCCGCGTGAGCACCCCTCGGCGAGAGCTCTTCCGGCGACATCCCGCTAACCCCATCCTCAAGGCGGAGGACTGGCCGTACCCGGTGAACGCGGTCTTCAACCCCGCTGCGGCCCTCGTCGACGGTGAGACGGTCCTGATCGCCAGGGTGGAGGCTCTGACGGGGATCTCGCATCTCGCGGTCGCGCGGTCGGCCAACGGGCACGACGGCTGGTCGGTCTCGCCTGAGCCGCTGCTGGCGCCCGAGGCGGGCGTCGAGAGCGAGCAGTGGGGCTTCGAGGACGCGCGCGCCGTCTGGGTGAGCGAGCTCGACCGGTGGGTGATCACCTGCACCGCGTACGGGCCGGCGGGGCCCGCCGTCTACATGGCAACCACCGAGGACTTCGTCTCGGTCGAGCGGCGCGGCATCGTCATGCACCCCGAGGACAAGAACGCTGCCCTCCTGCCGGAGCGCATCGACGGGAAGTGGGTCCTCTTCCATCGGCCCATGACCGCGTTCGGCGGCTCACGCGGTGAGGTGCTCCTGTCGCGGTCGACAGACCTCTCCAGCTGGAGCGCCCCCGAGCAAGTGCTCCAGCCTCGGGAAGGAGCGTGGTGGGACTCGCTCCGCATCGGCCTCGGTCCGCCGCCGCTCAAGACCGCCAGCGGCTGGCTGCTCATCTACCACGGTGTCAAGGAGACGGTTGCAGGCGCCCTCTACCGCGTCGGGCTCGCCCTCGTCGACCTGGAGGAGCCGACACGGGTGCTCCGCCGGGCGCCTGACTGGGTCTTCGCGCCGCTGGCGCCCTACGAGCGCGAGGGGGACGTGCCCAACACGGTCTTCCCTTGCGGCCTCGTCCACGACGAGGAGTCCGGCGAGGTTCGCATGTACTACGGCGCTTCGGACACCACGATCTGCCTTGCGACGGCCGGCCTCGACGAGCTGCTCGAGGCCGTCCTGGCCAGCTAGTGCCACGCATGTTCGCCGGCGACCCGGGCGGGGTGATGGGCATCTATCATCGATCTGTCGACAAGGAGAGTGGTTCATGGACACGGTGTACGCGACCCTCTACGAGCGTGTTGACGAGCTGATCCGATCTCACAAGAGTGAGCACGCGGTGCTGTCGACCGCCGGCACGCAGGTCGCGATTGCAGAGCTCGTCGCCCGCAGCGAAGGGCTGGAGCAGGCGCTTCGCGAGATCGCGCTCCAGGTGCAGCAGCTCACCGAGGCGCAGGACGACGCCGCAGCTACGCCGTCAGGTCAGGCGAGCGGCTAGCCTCTCGCGCTGCAGCTCGACGACCCGCTGGTAGACGGCGAGGTAGTCGTCCGCCATTCGCCCGGAGTCGAACCGACGCTCCACCGAGGCGCGGACCACCCGCCTGTCCAGGCCGGCCGAGGCATCGACTGCGAGCACGGCGTCGTCCACCGAGTCGACGAGGAAGCCGTTCTCGCCGTGGCGCACGATCTCGGGCATCGATCCGCGTGGGTGGGCGATCACCGGCGTCCCGCACGCCATCGCCTCGACGACGCTGAACCCGAACGGCTCGTCGAAGCTGACCAGGTGGAGGAGCGCACGGGCGCCGCCGAGCAGGTCGCTGCGGCCATCGGCGTCAACCGGCCCGATGTAGGTGATCCGGTCTCCGTCGATCCGCGGCGCGACCAGCCTGCTCGAAGTAGGCCTCGTCCTGGACGATCCCGGCGATCGTCAGCGGCAGGCCCGTCCGCGCCGCCACCTCGATCGCCTCGGCGGTGCCCTTCTCCGGGTGGATCCTGCCGAAGAAGAGCAGGTAGTCGCCGGGCCCTGCGCCGAGCTCGAACTGCTCCATGTCGATGCCGTGGTGGATCGTGGTGACGTACTCGAGCGACGCGTGCCGGTCGGCATCGCTGATCGCGACGTAGTAGCCGCCGCGGTTGTACTTCTCGTAGACGGGCACGATCCGCTCCGAGGAGAACCCGTGGATGGTGGTGACGACGGGCGTGTCGACGAGGTGGCTGTAGGTGAGCGGCAGGAAGTCGAAGCTGTTGTGGATCACGTCGAACTCGTCGGCACGCTCGAACACGGCCGAGATGTGCAGGCTCTCCCAGACCTTCGGGTCGAGCGTCGCATCCTCGGAGTAGCCGGTGGGCGCTGTCCCGACCAGGCGGGCCCGCGTGACGGAGTCGCCGGTCGCGAACAGCGTCACGTCGACGCCGCGGTCGACGAGCCCTTCGGTGAGGAGGGACACGAACTGCTCCCACGGCCCGTAGTGACGCGGCGGCACCCGCCACGAGATCGGCGCGAGCATCGCTACTCGCAGCGTGTCGGCGGCGGGGGTGCTCATCGCACGGCGAGCGTAGCTCGGGGCGCATGCGAGCTCGACGAGTGCCGCAGATGCAGGGCTTTTCCACATTCCCCCGCCGGCGGTTCCTGCTAGCCCGGCCAATCCGGGCTGTATCGCGTCCCTCGAACGAGGTAACGCGTTCGAGTGAACAATCAGTCAAGGCCGGCGCACTCCCCAGTGCACGCGTGCCTGTGAGGCCACCGCGGGTTGGGATCCCTGGCCATGCCCCGTTCGGGGCATGTGATCCCGACCCGATCGAGTTCGATGAGTACCCACGGGAGCGAGCTTTCGTTCTCGATCTGCGGCGAACAGGAGTCCCAACGTGACGAGTGGCGATCGGCACGCCCGCACTGCGGCGGGCGAAGCGGAAGGACGGCGCGGCCTCGCTGCCATCTGTGCCGGCCGGTTTCCGTCAGACGACTCGATCGATCAGGCGACTTCGTGAGCGCGCAGCCGTCAAGGCCGGTGGCGCTGGATCCGGTGCCGTGGATCGAGCGGTGGCTCGAGGCGTGCAGCGACCTCGCAGAGCTCGAGCGCACCCATCCGATGATCGACGCGGTGATCCACGAGATCGACGGCCGCATGATCCGCGTTGGCGACCGGTGGCTCGCCGACTTCGCCTCGTGCAATTACCTCGGCTTCGACCTCGACCCCGAGATCATCGACGCGATCCCGGAGTACGTGCGCTCGTGGGGAACTCATCCGAGCTGGTCGCGACTGCTCGGCAGCCCTGCTCTCTACGAGGAGATCGAGGAGCGGCTCACCTCGCTCCTCGGCTGCGAGGACACGCTCATCCTGCCGACGATCACCCTCATTCACATGTCGGTCATCCCGGTGCTTGCCGCCGGCGGCACGATCTTCGTCGACACGCGCGCGCACAAGACCGTCTACGACGGCTGTCAACTGGCGTCGGCGCGCGGGGCGACGTTACGAAGGTTTCACCTCGACGACCTGGAGACCCTCGAGCATCTGCTCGAGGAGGACGGCGCGAGTCACAAGCTCATCTGCGTCGACGGCGTCAACAGCATGACCGGCAACGTGGCCGATCTGCCGTCGCTCGCCCGACTGGCGCAGCGCCATGGCGCGCTGCTCTACGTCGACGACGCCCACGGCTTCGGCGTGATCGGCGAGCGCTCCGTCGACGAGCCGTCGCCCTATGGCATCAAGGGGAACAGCGCCGTGCGCCACCTCGGCGAGAGCTACGACGACATCGTGCTCGTCGGAGGATTCTCGAAGTCGTACTCGTCCCTCGCCGCCTTCATCGCGTGCCCGTCGGAGCTGAAGCGCCTGTTGAAGACGGCTGCCCCACCGTACCTGTACTCGGGGCCATCACCCATCGCGTCGCTCGCCACCGTGCTCGCCGGCTTCGACGTGAACGAGAAGCGTGGCGACGCCCTCCGCGCCGACGTGTGGCGGAAGACGGCGCAGGTGCTGGATTGCCTCGACAGCCTGGGGATCCATACGCCCAACCGCTCCGGGTTGCCGATCGTCGAGGTGCCGCTTCTCCGCCACGAGGACATCGACGAAGTCGGGCGGTTCCTGTTCGACAACGGCATCTACGTCACCCTGGCCGCGTACCCGCTCGTGCCCAAGCGCGAGGTCGGCTTCCGCATCCAGGTCACCTCCTCGAACACCCAGGCGGAGATCGATCAGCTCGTCGACGTGCTCGGCCGGCTGGCCGACCGCTTCGAGCTCCAGCCGGCGACACGTGAGGAGCGGGCAGCGTGAGGCTCGTGGCAGTGGAACCCGAGCAGCGGTCGGTTGGGGAGGCGGTCGCGACGGAGGACGCCGCAGCGCGCGACTGGCGTGGGCACCTCTGGATCTGGTTCCTGGGTCTCAACCTCGTCCTTGCGGCGCTCTACTTCTTCTCGCCGCCGCTCACGGGTAACGGGCCGCTCATCAACGCGATCGGCTTGCTGTCGCCGGTCGCAATTGTGGTCGGAATCGTGGTGCATCGCCCGAAGGCAGCGTCGGCCTGGTGGCTGTTCGCGCTCGGCATGTTCCTCTACTTCCTCGGCGACGTCTACACGTACAGCTATCCGAAGCTGGCCGGGGTGGAGGTGCCGTTCCCATCGCTCGGCGATGCGGCCTACCTCGTCGTGTATCCGGCGTTGATGGCGGGCCTGCTGATCCTCGTGCGGCGCCGCAACCCCGTCCGTGATCGCGCCGCGCTGATCGACTCGACGATCCTCACGATCGGGATTGGGCTTCTGTCCTGGGTCTTCCTGGTCGCGCCGAACATCCACCTCTCGGGGCTCTCGTGGTTTGCAAAGGGTGTGTCGGCCGCGTATCCGGTCGGCGACATTCTCCTGCTCGCGGCGGCGATCCGCCTGGCGGTCGATGCCGGCAAACGAGCACCGTCCTTCTACATGCTCATCGCCAGCATCGTCTCGCTGCTGGCCGTCGACTCGGCGTACGGGTACGCGCTCCTGGTCGAGGGGTACAACGGTCAACTGGGCTTCGACGCGGGCTGGATCGCATACCAGGTGCTGTGGGGTCTGGCCGCGCTGCACCCCTCGATGCGCACGCTCGAACAGCCGTCCACAGTCTCCCGCGCGCGGCTCACGAAGAGCCGGCTGATCGTGCTCGGTGCCGCCTGCCTGATCGCGCCGGTGATCCTGTTCCAGGCGTTCACCGACCCGGACGTGCTCGTTCTCATCGCGGCTTCGGCGGCACTCTTCCTGCTCGTCGTCGGCCGGATGGCCGGCCTCGTACGCCAGGAGGAGCATGCCGCCGCGCGTGAGTCCGCGCTGCGCCGCGCCGGCGTCGACCTCGTGGCCGCCGCCGGTCACGAACAGGTCTACGCGGCTGCTGTCGGGGCCGCAAGTGCGCTTCTGGGCGGCAGTCCGGATGTGCGTCTGGTGATGGGAGACGCCGAGGCGGCGGTGGCTGCGTCGTCCAAGGACGAAGGGGAATGGTCGTTGCCGCGTGCGGCACGGGGCTGGTTGCAAGGAGCGATCGACGGCACGCTGCGGGTGCCGCTCGAAGAGGTGCCAAGCGCCGTGCGACGTGAGCTGCGACTACGAGACGGCGAGACCGTGCTCGTCCTGCCTCTCTCCGTGCGCGATGAGGTGCGCGGTCGGCTCGTCCTCTGCGCGACCCGCATCTCGCCGGAGCAGCTGGACTCGCTGGAAGCGCTCGCCACGCAGATCTCGCTTCGTGTGGAGAGCGCTTCGCTGGCCCGCGACCTGCACCGTCGGCAGAGCGAGGCGCGGTTCCGGTCACTCGTTGCGCACTCGAGCGACCTGATCAGCGTGCTCGACGCCCACGGCGTCGTCACCTACCAGAGCCCGTCGGTGGAGCGCGTGCTCGGCTATAGCGTCGAGGACATCGAAGGCTCGCGGTTCGACCGGCTCGTCGGTGCGGCCGACCAGCCTCGGCTGACGCAGGTGATACGCGGCGACAGCGGCTCGAGCGGGGACGCGCACACCATCGAGTGCACGTTGCGACACCGCGACGGGCGGCTGCTGCACTTCGAGGTACAGCACACCGATCTCCTGGACGACGAGCACGTGTGCGGCATCGTCCTCAACAGCCGCGATGTGAGCGAGCGCAAGGCGTTCGAGGATCAACTTGCCCACCAGGCCTTCCACGATCCGGTCACGAACCTCGCCAACCGCGCGCTGTTCACCGACCGCGTACAGAACGCGCTTGCGCGCGCGGAGCGCAACGACACGACCGTCGGCGTGCTCTTCATCGACCTGGACGAGTTCAAGATGGTCAACGACAGCCTCGGGCACCCCGCCGGCGATGTCGTGCTACGCGAGGTCGGGCAGCGACTCGTCGAGGCAGTACGGCCGTCGGACACGGTGGCACGCTTCGGCGGCGACGAGTTCGCGGTGCTGCTCGACGGGATCGAGGACTCTCCCGAGGCGGCGGACGCCGCGGCGCGCATTCTGCGCACACTCGAGCAGAAGCTCGAGGTCGACGGGAAGGAGGTCTTCCCGCGCTCGAGCATCGGCATCTGTCTGGCCCGGCCGGAGAGCGGCATCACCGAAGCCGACGAGCTGCTGCGAAATGCCGATGTCGCCATGTACATGGCGAAGCGAGACAGCAAGGGCAGCTATCGCATCTTCGAGCCGGAGATGCACGAGGGCGTGCTCGAGCGGCTCGAGCTCCGATCCGACCTCCAGAAGGCCATGGAGTCGGACCAGCTGGCGGTCCACTACCAGCCGGTAGTCCGCCTCGACGAGCATGACATCTACGGTGTCGAGGCCCTGCTGCGCTGGACGCACCCGACGAAGGGGAACATCCAGCCCGACCAGTTCATTCCCATCGCCGAGGAGACAGGGCTGATCATCCCCATCGGGCGTTGGGTGTTGAACGTCGCCTGTCACGACGGCGCATTGATAAACGAGCGCCGGAAGCGGCCCGAGCCTTTGGCGATCAGCGTCAACCTGTCGGTCAAGCAGCTGCAGTCGGAATCGATCGTCGCCGACGTGCAAAAGGCGCTCGAGACAAGCGGGCTGGCGCCCTCCTCGCTCGTGCTCGAGATCACCGAGTCGGTGATGCTCGCCGACACCGATCTGGCCGTGCGGCGCCTCATGGAGCTCAAGGATCTCGGCGTGCGCCTGGCAATGGACGACTTCGGTACGGGGTACTCGTCGCTCAGCTATCTGGGCCGCTTCCCGGTGGACATTCTCAAGATGGACCGCTCGTTCCTCGCGTCACGCCAGAACGACACGCTGGCGACGGCGATCATCGCGCTCGGTGAGAACCTCACGCTCGAGGTCGTAGCCGAGGGCATCGAGCACCCCGAGCAGGCGCTCTGGCTGCAGGACGTCGGCTGCGAGCTGGGGCAAGGCTTCCACTTCGCTCGGCCGATGAGCGACGCCGCCCTCGTCGAGTACCTCGAGGAGGGTGACGAGAACGGCTGGAACCAGCTGGGCTCCCAGCCCGAGAGCGATGCAGCATAGCCACGAGGCGCTCGACCGCCCCGGAGGCTTTTCGCGTGTCAACCTTCTAACGCCCCTTCGCCACCGCGACTTCAGGCTGCTCTGGCTGGGGATGACGGTCTCCCTGCTCGGGGACGGGATCTTCCTCATCGCGATGGCTTGGGAGGCGTACGTCCTCTGGAACGCGCCTGCGGCGCTCTCGCTGCTCGGCATCGGCATGACGATCCCCACGATCGCCTGCCTCCTGCCGGCGGGCGTCCTGAGCGACCGGCTCGACAGGCGGCGTCTCATGCTCGGCGCGGACGTCACCCGCGCCGTGGTGCTGGCGATTCTCGCCGCGCTGGCTCTCACGGGAGCACTGACGTTCTGGCTTCTGGTCGCCCTGGTCGCCCTCTACGGGGTCGGAACTGCGTTCTTCACCCCAGCGTTCGAAGCGGTCATCCCGGACATCCTGCCCGCCGCCGACCTGCCCGCCGCGAACGCGCTCGACCAGTTCGTGCGGCCCATCACGCTGCGGCTCGCCGGCCCGGCCCTCGGTGGCTGGCTCGTTGCCGCGTTCGGCGCCGGAACCGCCTTCGCGGTCGATGCCGGCTCGTTCGTCGTCTCGGTGGCGATGCTCGTCGCGATGCGAAGCGTGCCGCACTCCCGTGGCGAGCACGTCGGGTCCCACGGCGCCGCGATCAGAGAGGGCCTCGCGTTCGTCCGTGGCCGGGTCTGGCTCTGGGGGACTCTTCTCTCCGCCGCGGTGGCCTACCTGGCGTTCATGGGGCCCGCCGAGGTGCTGCTTCCGTACCTGGTCAAGAATGACCTGAACGGCTCGGCGAGCGACCTTGGCCTCGTCTTCGCGGCCGGAGGCATCGGAGCCATCGGTTCGGCGATCGCGATGGGGCAATGGGGCCACCCCCGCCGGGACGTCACCTTCATGTACGCGTGCTGGACGCTCGCCACGCTTGCTGTCGCCGGGTACGGGCTGGCGACGTCGTCGTGGCAGCTCATGCTTGCCTGCCTCCTCTTCAACGCGCTCGAGACGATGGGCACGATCGTGTGGATCACGATCAAGCAGCGACACGTGCCGGCGTCGATGCTCGGTCGCGTCTCGAGCCTCGATTGGCTGATCTCGATCGGGCTGCTTCCGCTCTCCTTTGCACTGACTGCTCCGGTCGTTGCCGTCGTCGGAGTGCGTGCGACTCTGGTCGGCGCCGCGGTCATCGGCGCAGCTGCGACCGTCGGAGCACTGCTCCTGCCGGGCATGCGCGATATCGAGGGAGTGAACGAGCTCGACAACCTGCCGGACGGCACTGCGAGCACGCCAGACGCCCTGTCACCGATCCCGGTCGCCGGCCCGTAGTCGCCGTCGGAGTGATGCGGCGACAGAAGGTGCCCGGGATCGATGAATTGGGCCGTGAAGGATTCGAACCTTCGACCTTGGGATCAAGAGTGCCGCCATTGCCCAGATGGGGCGAGGTGCGCCGAGATCGATACCAGCATCCACAGGGATATGGCCTTGATCTGGCTCGGTGGGATTCTGTCTGTCCGGTTGCCCCGCGATTGCCCCACCTCTGCCGGTTGCAGACGCCCGACGACTGACGGTGCGGGAGCCCGTGCTCAGACGCCGCCCTTGCCGCGGCTGTCGTCGCCTCTTAGGCGGAGTGCCATGGTTTTGGCCTCGTGGCTCCTTCGCGATGGAGTTAGGCTGACGGCGCGAATATCCGCGGAGGTACACGCTTGTACTTTGGGTTGAACAGCTGGCTGTTGGCGTTGGTGTTGATCGCGATCATGTTCGGCGCGACGATGTTGGGGTGGCTGGCGGGGCGGTCTTTGGGCAGGCACCGCGAGACGCTACGGGAGCCGCTGGGCGTCGTTCAGGCGGCGCTCTTGACTCTTGTTGGGCTGATCCTCGCGTTCGGTCTTGCGATGGCGGTGGGACGTTACGAGGGGCGCCGTGTCGCTGTGGTGGACGATGCGAACGCGATCGGTACCGCCTATCTCCGCGCCCAGACGCTGCAAGAGCCCGGCCGCAGCCTCTCGCTTCCGTTGTATAGGGAGTACGCCGATGCAAGCATTCGTCTCGGCGAGACGAAGCCAGGCAGTCTTGCTCAACGCGAGGCGATCGCCACTCAGTCGGCGCTCCAGCGGCGCCTGTGGCGCCTCGCCGGACAGGCGCTCGATCTGCGGCCGACACACTCCGCCCCGCGGCTCTATGTCGAGAGTCTCAACGAGATGATCGACATGCAAACCACCCGGGTCGCTGGCCTCAGCAATCGAGTCCCGACCGCGATTTCTCTTGTCCAGGTGATCGGAGCCGCCTTAGCGCTCGGACTACTGGCCGTCTACCTGGCACTGATGTCACGCGGTCTCTTGACGGTCCTGCTTGCCGCCGGGTTGCTGACGCTCGTCCTCTTCGTCACGTTCGACCTCGATCGGCCCGCCCGCGGGTTCATCACCATTCCCTCTGCCCCGCTGGTCAGCCTCCGGATCGCAATGGAGCTTCCGCCCGCCGCGGAACCTCGCGGGTCATAGCCCAGTCCCAGCCGTCGTGAAGGCAGGTCGCGTTCGCTCGGTCGGGCGGTGGCTGTCGGGGGATGATGTCGTATGGCGGTTGCGTCGCTTGATTCGCTGACGGCTTTTGCCGAGGTTGCGCTGTTCATTTCGGCGGCGGTAGTGCTGGGGGTGCTGGGGCGGCTGGCGGCCGAGCGGATCGCTGTCCCGATCGCGGCAGTACTCCTGGTAGCTGCTGCCGTCTTTTCGGATGTGTTCACAGGCGTCGGGGATGTTCTCTCGTTCGAGGACGTGCAGTGGATCGCGTCGGCGGCGTTGATCGTGATCCTGTTCGATGGCGGCCTGCACATCGGCCGCGCGAGGTTCCGCCGCTCGGCAGCCGAGATCACCGTGCTTGGAGTGGTCGGCACGTTTGCCACCGCGGCCCTCCTGACGGTGGCAGCGCACGTGGCGCTGGGCTTCTCGTGGATGACCGCGGGACTGATTGGGGCAGCGCTCGCACCCACTGATCCGGCGGTGACGTTTTCGGTTCTTGACGACAAGGAAGTGAAGGGCCGCTCGGGCACGATCCTCGAGGGCGAGTCAGGGTTCAACGACCCCGTCGGTATCGCCTTAATGATCGGGCTAGTCGAGATGGCCACGAACGACGGGTCGTTCTGGCTCGTGGTGGAGGAGTTCGTGGTCGAGATGGGAGTCGGCCTCGCGCTGGGTCTCGTGGGAGGTGTCGTGCTTGTGTGGGCGATGCAGCGCCTTCGGCTTCCTGACGCTCTGGTGCCCGTGTGGGCACTTGGGCTTGTCGGCGTCGTGTTCGGTTTGACCGCGGTGCTGCACGGCTCCGGTTTTCTCGCCGTGTTCATCGCCGGGATCCTGGCCGGCGACCTCACGACGAGAGCATGGGACGCAACAGAGTCCTTTGTCCGGGCGCTATCGAGCCTCGCCGAGCTCGCCGTCTTTGTCGCCCTCGGCCTCACGATCAGCCTCGGCGCGATCACCGACGGGGATCTTTGGTGGCAAGCCCTCGCGCTCGCAGCACTGCTCGCATTCGTCGCTCGCCCGCTAGTCGTGGCGCCACTGCTACTTCCGGCTGACCTGACCTGGGGCGAGAGGGGCTTTATTGCCTGGAGCGGTCTCAAGGGCGCCGTCCCGATCCTGCTCGCGTCACTTGCCGTCGTCGGAGGGACAGACCAAAGCGCCGAGATCTACGGCATCGTGTTCGTCGTCGTTCTCTTCTCGGTCATCGTGCAAGGCACCGCCCTTCCCCTCGTCGCCGCGACGCTCGGCGTCTCCATGGAGGAGGCCCGAGAGGAGGACGACAGCAAGCTGCCTCGGCCAGTCGTGTAGCACCGTCGTGCCAGCGTGGCTCAACCCGATCAGGGAACCCGGGGAATCGGCTCCAACCTCGCCTCCGGTCGGGAGTCGGCCAGCCGTCAGATTGCATTTCGACCTAGTTCGCCTGGAGGGTGAAACAGACTCTGGCGCCGCCGCCTTCTCGGTCTTCGGCCCAGATTCGCCCACCGTGTGCCTCGACGAGCCCGCGGGCGATTGCGAGACCAAGGCCGGCGCCTCGAGACGAGCGCGACTGATCCCCTCGCCAGAAGCGCTCGAACATCCGCTCCCGTGCTTCGGCATCGAGACCCTCACCCGTGTCCTCCACCGCAACGGTTACCTCACCTGCACGTGGCTCCACGCGAACCGCGACCGCACCATCGGTCGGCGTGTGTCGGAGCGCGTTCGTCAGAAGATTCATGAGCACCCGCTCTACTTTTTCGGGTGCGAAGCGGGCGGTGACGTCGTCCGCGACGTCTGCTGCAAGCGTAACGTGGCGCGACCGCGCCTCGGCTTCGACGCTGCGGATGCTGCTCGTGATCACCGGCGCTACCGGAAGACGGTGCATCTCGAGCGTCAGAGCACCCGCGTCGATGCGGGCGAGCTCGAAGATGTCGTCGACGAGCAGCGAGAGGATTCGTACCTGCTCGCGGAGCACGGGGACGTATTCGGCGGGGTCACCGAGGCCGTCCTCGAGCGCCTCGAGCATCGCCTGCATGTTGGCGAGCGGCGTGCGCAAGTCGTGGCTTGCCCACGCAACGAGCTCTCGTCGTGTGTCGAAGAGGCGGCCAAGGTTTTCGCCCATCTCATTGAAGGACGCGGCCAGCTCGGCGACTTCCGCCGGCCCTCCTTCGGGAGCTCGGGCGTCGAGATCCCCCTGAGCGAACTCGAGGGACGCCTTGCGGACGCGGTCGATCGAATCGGCGATCGCCCGCGCCATCAACAGCGCAGCGACCAGCGCCGTCAACGCCGACGTGGCGGTGACGGCGAGGATCTTCACGTCGTCACCCATGTGAAACATCACCCATCCCGACGCGAGCACCGCGCCCAGTGGGAGCAGGACGGCGAGCAGCGCGAGGCCCGCGAGCTGCAACCGAACGGTTGGGAGGAGACGCAGGAGCGCTGCGAGCGCAAGCCCGATGCCGAGCGTAGCGAGTGCGACGATGAATGCGTTCGCGGTCATGCCGCCAGTCTGTACCCGATCCCCCACACTGTCTCTAGGTACCTCGGCTCGGACGGATCGTCCTCCACCTTCTCGCGTAATCGCCGCACGTGGACGGTCACGGTTCCCGTGTCGAAGGCGGCTGTATACCCCCACACGCTCGCCATGAGCTGATCTCTGGAGAACACCCGGCGTGGATGGCTGGCGAGAAACCAAAGAAGGTCGAACTCCCTAGCCGTAAGGCGCAGCTTGACTCCTGCCTTACGGACCTCGCGCGAGGCCCGTTCGAGCTCGATGTCGCCGAACTCCAGACGGTCAACCGACTCGTCGGTGTGATCGGACCGACGCAGGACGCTCTTGACTCGCGCGGCGAGCTCACGCGGCGAGAACGGCTTCGTCACGTAGTCGTCTGCACCTAGCTCCAGGCCGACGATCCGATCAGCCTCCTCTCCGCGTGCCGTGAGCAGGATCACCGGGAGCTGCGAGGTCGCCCGGATCCAGCGGCAGAGTTCGAGCCCGTCCGTCCCGGGGAGCATCACGTCGAGCACCACGAGGTCCGGGGATGACCGAGTGAGTGCGTCGCGCGCGGCATCACCGTCGTCGGCCTCGAGCGTCCGGTATCCCTCGTGCTCGAGGTAGCGCACGACAACCTCGCGCACGATCGGCTCATCATCGACGACGAGCACGGTCTTCACCTTCTAAGTGTGCCCCCCGGCGTCATGTTTCGTGACCATCTAGACGCGGACGACGAACCAGCCGTCGACGTTGTCGCAGAGAACCGTGTTCGGTGGGTCGTGGTGGTAGGCGTAGAGGGGCAAGCCTCGGAAGGTGACCTGCAGGCGACCATCTGCACGTGTCAGGACACCGAACTTCCCTTTGACGCCGCGCATCGTCGGCGGTACGGATGCGCGCGACTTGACGACGAGCGGCGGCCATACGCGCGCGCATTCACCCCTGCATCGGATCTTGCCGCCGGCGCGCTTCTCGACGCTCCAGTAATAGAGCGGAAGCCTGTTCCTGCTCTGCAGGATCTCGCCGAACGAGGCGTTCTTAACCTTGACCGCCGGCGGCTTCGGATTCGCGCCGGCGAACGACATCGCGGCGGGAACGGCGAGGAATGCAATCAGCGCCACGAGGCCGGCTGCGAGCGTCAAGCGACGTGGATGTTTCATCTGCCCTCCTGCGCGATCGGGATTCGGGTCCGGCGAGCATGGCACGCAAACCTTGCGGAGTCCTTACGAGGCGATTGCGTACATGCAACGCCAGGCGGATCCCACGACGCGTTCACGGACCGTTCATCTGGATGCCACCAGCACGAAAGACGCGCGACCTACGCTCGTAGAAGTCGAACCAACCAGGAGGGGTCACGCCCATGAAACGATTCGCCGCCTTGCTCCTAGTGCTCGCCTGTGCGGTTGCCGTGGCGCTTCCCGCGCTCGCCGCCGATGGTCCCGTCAGGACCTTCTCCCAGAATGTGACGCTCGGCTTCTACCGCGGCCAGGTCGTCTCGTACCTCGACTTCGGGCCGGTGAAGCTTCGAGCCGGCAACAAGGTCGCACCCATCTGGGCGTTTACGAACGGCGATGAGGGCCAGCGGAACGTCATCGACACCGTGCCCGGACGGAGCAGTTACACGCCCTTGTGGGCGGTGAACCTCGTGACCTGGAAGGCGAACGAGACGCCCCGCGTGCTCCGCTCAGCGGCCGCGGTGCGTGCTGCGCAGCGTGCCGGCGATGTGACCATCAAGGCGATGCCGATCGTCGTCAACTGCCCGGTGCTGTAAAGACGACCGGTCCCCATCGGTCTTAGCGAGGGTTTGCGGAGATTCCTACTGATGCCCCCGGCAAGAATCGAACTTGAGCACGCGGTTTAGCGGAACCGATGCGCAAGAGGCGATAGTCAATCCGCCTATCTGGGCATTTCCCACCGGTTGCCCCATGTGTTGCACCCTGCGGTTCGATCAGCGCCGAAACGTCGCGATCCTGCATCGTTCCTCATGGGCCGTGAAGGATTCGAACCTTCGACCTTGGGATTAAGAGTCCCCTGCTCTACCAACTGAGCTAACGGCCCGGGCGGCTGCGAAGGATAGCGCGCTCGTTCCGGCCGACCCGACGGACCGCTGGCTGGTCGGACGAGGCAGCCTCGGCACCACGCGGATCGCGTGATCGAAGGGGTGCGGTTCATCGCCGGAGGCCGGCTTGGCCGGCCGGGAGGCGCACTTCGCTTCGCCATGCCGGGGCACAGGTGAGGGGGTGTGGGGGAACCTGCGGTTCCCCCACATCATGTGGTGTAGGCTCGCCCCGGTGGTTCGCAGGGCTGCCCTGGTGCGCATGGTCGCGATCGGGATCGTCACCGCGATCCTGGTCACGCTCGTTGCTGTTCTGATTCCGTGGTTGCCGACCTCGGCGTCCGAGGAGATGGACCGCATCACGTTCACCTTCTGGTTCGCGACCGTGATCTGCATCGGCATCTTCGCGGTTGTCGCCGGCGTCGCCGTGTACTCGGTGATCGCCTTTCGCGCGCAGCCCGAGGACGACGGCGACGGCCCTCCGATCCACGGTCACACCGGGCTCGAGATCGCCTGGACGGCCGTGCCTGCAGTGCTCGTGATCGCGATCGGCATCGTCAGCGCCGTCGTGCTGTCGAAGAACGCGAATGCCGGCGACAACCCGCTCACGGTCAAGGTGTTCGCGCAGCAGTTCGCCTGGCGGTTCGAGTACCCGGCCCAGAAGGGGGTCAGGTCGTATGAGCTCGTGCTCCCGGTCGAGCGCGGGGTCAGATTCGAGATGACGGCCGCCGACGTGATTCACTCCTTCTGGATCCCGCAGATGGGGCAGAAGCAGGACGTGCTGCCCGGCGTCGAGACGACGATCGTCGTGACCCCGACCCGCGTGGGCAGCTACTCCCTCATCTGCACCGAGCTGTGCGGGCTGGGCCACGCCACGATGCGGGCACCCGTGCGGGTGGTGTCGCAGGCAGACTTCGCCGCCTGGGCGCGCGAGCAGCAGGCGGCGGCCGGCGGCCCGGGTGGCGCACCCGACGGGAAGGCGATCTTCGCCAACGCCGGCTGTGGGGGATGCCACACATTCCAGCCCGCAGGGGCGACCGGGACGATCGGGCCCGACCTCGACGACCTGGCCGCGGCGGCCGAGCAGGCCGGGCAGCCGCTCGACGCGTTCGTCCACGAGTCGATCGTCGACCCCGACGCGCTGGTCACGGGCGGCTTCCAGCCTGGGGTGATGCCGAAGACGTTCGGCCAGTCGCTCACGCCGACGGAGCTCGACGCCTTGGTGACCTTCCTGACGGGCACGGGGGCGGGAGCATGACGACTACCGTCGAGCACGGAGCGCACCCGGCGGTCCACGGTGAGCCGCACCAGCCCGCGCGGCGGCGAGGCTTCCTGATGCGGCCCGGCCTGATCAGGGCGGCGTGGTGCTCCGTCGTCTTCTTCCTGATCGGCATGTACATCGTCGTCCCGATCCGCTGGCTGGCGGGCTGGGACCCGGTCTACGACTGGGAGGTCATCACCGTCGTCGGTGCGCTGACAGCCGCGCCCATCGGCTTCCTGCTCGGGCTCGGCGCGTTCGACTACTGGCTGTACTACCTCTCCGGACGGCCGACGCTGCCGGAGGACCACTCGGCGCACGGCGCCTATTCGTGGAAGGACTACTTCCGGATCAACACCGACCACAAGGTGATCGGCGTCCAGTACACGGTCACGGTCTTCGTCTTCTTCGTCATCGGCGGCTTCATGGCGATGCTCTTCCGCGCCGAGCTGGCCGAGCCGGGCCTGCAGTTCGTCGACGGCCAGACGTTCAACGGCCTCGTGTCGATGCACGCCACGCTGCTCATCTTCACCTTCATGGTGCCCGTCTTCGCCGGGCTGGGGAACTACGTCATCCCGCTCATGATCGGCGCACCGGATATGGCCTTCCCCCGGCTGAACGCGCTCTCGTACTGGCTGCTGCCGATCGCCGGGGTGATGTTCCTGTGCGCGTTCCTCGCACCAGGCGGTGCCTTCGGAGCGGGTTGGACGGGGTACGCGCCACTCTCGAGCGACGGCACCTACGGGAACGTGTTCTTCAACATGGGCGTGCAGTGGGCCGGTGCGTCGTCGATCCTCACGGCGCTCAACTTCCTCGTCACGATCATCACCATGCGCGCGCCGGGAATGACGTTCTGGCGCATGCCGCTCCTCGTCTGGGCGAACTTCACGACCTCGTTGCTCGTCGTGCTCGCGACACCGTTCATCGCCGGCTCGCAGTTCTTCGTCATGTTCGACCGGATCATGCACACGAGCTTCTTCACCCCGGCCGAGGGCGGCTACGTGCTCGGCTACCAGCACATCTTCTGGTTCTACAGCCACCCGGCCGTCTACATCATGATCCTGCCCGGCTTCGGGATCCTCTCGGAGGTGATCGCGGTCTTCAGCCGCAAACCTGTGTTCGGGTACCGGCTGATGGCGATCTCGCTGCTCGGCATCCTCGTGCTCGGCTTCTCGGTGTGGGCGCACCACATGTTCGTGGCCGGCATGGCCGACTGGCTGCGCGTCCCGATGATGGTCACCACGCTCCTGATCGCCGTCCCGACCGGGATCAAGGTGTTCAGCTGGCTGGCCACGATGTGGCAGGGGAAGATCCACCTGACGACGCCGATGATGTTCGCGCTCGGCTTCCTCACGACGTTTGTCATCGGCGGTCTGTCGGGGATCTACCTCGGGGCGGTGCCGATCGACATCCACGCGTCCGACACGTACTTCGTCGTGGCGCACATCCACTACGTCTTCTTCGGCGGCTCGCTGATGACCGTGTTCGCCGGCGTCTACTACTGGTTCCCGAAGATGACGGGCCGCATGTACGACGAGCGCCTCGGGAAGCTGCACTTCTGGCTGACGTTCGTCTTCTTCAACCTGACCTTCTTCCCGATGCACTGGACCGGGCTCCACGGCCAGCCGCGGCGCACCTCCGACTACGCGGACAAGTTCGCCGACGTGAACCTGTTCATCTCGATCTGCTCGTTCGCGCTCGGCGCGTCGATGTTCATCTTCTTCTACAACATGATCGTCAGCTGGGCTCGCGGCCCGCTGGCCGGGCCCAACCCGTGGCGCGCAATGACGCTCGAGTGGCAGGTGTCGTCACCGCCGCCGGTGTTCAACTTCGACGAGATACCGACGGTCGTGGGCGGTCCGTACGAGTACGGCGTGCCCGGCGCGAAGCACGCGGTGATGAAGAGCGGGAGCGGGGCCCTGCAGGAGGCCCACGTATGAGCGACGCCGGCGAGTCGGGCGGGCTGAACGTCGTCCTGGTGGTGGCCAACGAGACGCTGGCCGGCGGCGAGCTCGTCGAGGCCGTGCGCCGCCGCGCCGAGCAGGGGCCGATCAGGGCAGTCGTGGTCGCGCCGGTGAACGAGCCCGCGGCCGGCTACGTCGTCTACGACGACACACGCCGCGCGGCAGCCGGGCGCCGGCTCGACCGCGTCGTCGAGGCGCTACGCGACGACGGCGTTCCCGCCCACGGGGTCGTGTTCGACGGTGGGCCGCTCGACGCGGTGCGGGACATGCTCGCCCTGGAGCAGGTCGACGAGCTGATCGTCTCCACGCACCCGGAGGCGAAGTCGGGCTGGTTGCGCCGCAACCTCCTGGACGAGATCCGCAAGGCTGCCGGCGACAGGCCGGTCGAGCACGTGATCGCCGACGTCGCCCGCGAGACAGGGTCTGCCAACGTCCTGGTGATCGCCAACGAGACGGTGCTCGGACAGCCCCTGCTGAACCGGATCCGGACCCGCGCCGCCGAAGGCCCCGCGAGCTTCCTGCTGCTCTGCCCGCAGTCGGACCCGGTCGAGACGACCCACCCGGATGCGGAGCGACGGTTGCGCGCGGCGCTGTCCGCGCTCCGCGGCGCCGGCATCGACGCCCACGGCCAGATCGCGCACCCCGACCCGTACACCGCGGCGATGCAGGCGATCCACGACGAGCGGGTCGACGAGGTGATCGTCTCCACCTTCCCCGGCGAGCGGTCGGGCTGGCTACGACGCGATCTCGTCGGCCGCCTCCGCGCCGACGCGAAGGTGCCGGTGGAGCACGTGGTGGTCGACGTACCCGCGGCGGATCGACTTGTCGAGGCCGGCCAATGAGCGCTCACGCCGAGACCGCCCTGCACGAGGAGCACCACGGACCGCCGCCCGCGCACCAGAGCGCGCGGATCGACTCGCGCGTGCTCGGCATGTTCCTCTTCATCGCCTCGGAAGCCGCCCTGTTCGGGTCGTTCTTCGCCGCCTACTTCTTCATCAGGGTGGTCGCGCCCGAAGCCACGATCGTCGATCCGGCGAGGTACGAGGTCTGGCCGCCGGCGCCGTACGAATTCCCCGTCTTCGTCGCCGGCGTCAACACTGCGATCCTCGTCACGTCGAGCTTCACGATGCACTGGGCTGTGCAGTCCATCCGGCGCGGGCATCGACGCGGTCTCCAGGCGGGGCTCGTCGCGACGATCCTGCTCGGGCTGGCCTTCCTGCTCACGCAGATGATCGAGTACGCCCACGTCGGCTTCAACACCAGCGACGGTGCTTTCGCCTCGGCGTTCTTCGGCCTCACCGGCCTGCACGGCGCCCACGTGTTCGTCGGCCTCTCGCTGCTCACGATCATGACGGTGCGCGCCTTCCGCGGCCACTTCTCGCCCGATCACTACCACGGTGTCGAGATCGGCGGGATCTACTGGCACTTCGTGGACGTGATGTGGATCGTCGTCTACACCGCCGTCTATCTGCTCTGACGGCACTGCGCGCCGGTGCAGCGCTGTCCCTTCGCGGCCGCAGGCCCACCACTGCCGCCGCCTCACGCGGTCTTCGATCGAGCGGCGGTGCTCACCCGCCGCCTTGGCCGGTTCCACGTATCTGGTAACGAATGGCACGAGTGTGGTAGGTGTGTGCAGGTGAAGAACCCCCTCCGTGACGAGGCGGCCGCCTTCAAGCTCGTCTGGCTCTCGCTCGGCTACTTCGGCCTCATCGCGCTGGCCTCGTGGATCTCCACGTGGCTCGGGCTCGTCGTCTTCGTCATCCTCACGATTGCCGCACTGATCGCACTCCGCGGCGGGCGACAGCGACGCGGCTCGCTGCGAGTCGAGCGCTCCGCCGTGGACGACACCCACCGGCTCCTGGTCGTGGCGAACGAGACCGTCGGCGGGCGCGAATTGCTCGACCTCGTCTCCCGACGCGCAAAGCCGGGGACCTCGGTGCTCGTCCTGTCGCCCGCGCTCAACACCCGCGTCCGCACCTGGACGTCGGACGAGGACGGCGCACGTGAGGCCGCCCAGCAGCGGCTCGACGCGAGCATCGCCCAGCTTGCCGCAGTGGGTGTGCAGGCCCAGGGAGAGATCGGCGATGGCGACCCGGTGCAAGCCGTCGAGGACGCGCTCCGGTCATTCCCCGCCGACGAGATCGTGCTCTCCACCCATCCACCAGGGCGGTCTCACTGGCTCGAGCGTGGCGTCGTCGTCGCGGTGCGGGAGCGCTTCGACGTGCCCGTGACGCATGTCGTCGTCGACTTGGAGCGGCAGGCATCGTCCTCATAGGTTTCGCTGTCTTTGACCGGGCGGCGGGCGAGAAGGAGTGACCGCGAACGACGCCGCCGTCGAGGCATGGCAGACCGCCGCAGAGCGGCGGGTAGAAATCTCCAGCCTCTCTGCCGAGCAAGGTCGGTCCCGGCCATTTCCTCGTCGACCGACAGGGCGATTCAGGCTGGTGTCTTACTTCCCGCCGCTCTGCGGCGGTCTCCGATCTTGGGATCGTGCACGAGGCAAACGGCCCGCACGTCCATGCGGAGGCACTCGAGCCGACGGAGAAGGCGGAGCGGCTACTTCCCGGCGACGGACGACACGTACCCGGCCACGGCGTCGATCTCCTCGGCCGTGAGCTGGCCGGCGAACGGCGGCATGCCGCCTTGCCCGTTCGTGACGCGGTCGACGGCGAGCTCCTGCGAGGGCCTGGCCTCGTCGAGGTTCGGCCCCACCGTCCCGGTGGTGCCGGCATCGGCCAGCGTGTGGCACGTGCCGCAGCCCGCGCTCGCGAACACCTGCTTGCCGTCGGCAGTGCCGCCGCCGCCACCACCGCTGCCTCCGCCGTCGGGCGGCTGCGGTGGGCCGCCCTCACCGCCGAGGCCCGCGACCGAGGCGACGTAGGCCGCGACGTCGTCAGCGTCCTGGCCCGTGACGATGTCGGCCGGCATCCCGGGGAGTCCGGAAGACGGGTCCGTGATGGGGTACGCGATCTGGTCACGGACGGTGTTCACCACGGTGCTCGTGACGGCTGCGTCGGCGAGCTGCTCCTGGAAGTCGGGATCGTCGGGATTCGCACCGGAGCCGTCGACCCGGTACTGGTAGAAGGCGAAGTCGAGGTTCGGGCCGATCACGGCGGTGGTGCCGGCGTCGGCGAGCGTATGACAGCTGCCGCACTTCGGGACGAACAGCTCCTTGCCTCGCAGCCGGTTACCGTTGCCCTCGTCGAAGCCGACCGTGTCCGCGCAGCCGGCGGCCGCAACCGCGGCCAGCGTGAGCGCGATCCCCACGATCAGGCGTCGCGGGCGCCTGTGCGGCCTGTCGCCGGAGGGACTGACACTGGAGCTGGGCGGCTGCACCGGGGCGAGTCTAACCGGCCCGCCGAACCCGACGAGGCTCGACTGGTCGAGGGCTAGCCGGACGCGGCGGCCTGCGCCCTGAGCTGCGCGAGCTGCTGCTTGACAGCAGACGCGTTCGGGTCATCCGGTGCGAGCACGAGGAAGCGCTCGTAGGCCGCGATCGCGGTTGTGAAGTCGCCTGTCTGCTGTGCCGCCTGTGCGAGCTCGAGTTGCACGCTCGGGTCGTTTGGCTGCAACGCGACGAGCTGCTTGTAGGCGTCGACGGCCCCGGTGGCTGCGGCTTGCGCCTCGCCGATCAGCAGCTGCACTTTCTCGCTTGCCTCGGCGTTGATCGCCTGCCCGATCGGGTCGTCGAGCAGGGTCTGGCCGTCCACCGTGAACGAGGGGAAGTTCTGGCCCGCGGCGTTGATCGCTGCGTTGCCCTGGATGATCTGCGCCTGCGTCTGCTTCTCGCTGATGACCGTGAGCTGGAGCCCCGCCAGTGTGCGCAGCGCATTCGGGTCCTTGGGGCGGAGCGCCACCAGCTGTTGCTGCGCCTGGATCGCCTCGGCCGTGCTGCCCTCGGCCTGCAGCGCCTGGGAGAGCTCCTCCCAGGCCTCCGCGTTCTTGGGGTTCTCCTCGGTCTTCTCGCGGGCGCTCTCGACCGATGGCCCTCCTCCGCCGACGCCGCGGAAGACGTCGCCGACCCCGACACCGCCCGCTCCCACACCGAAGCCGACGAAGCCGAGCCCGAACACGAGCGCGAGGAAGACGAACATCCACTTCGCGTGGCGACGCAGGCGCGGGAAGAACATCGTGTCCTCGATCGCGGGCGGCGTCTGCTGGCGCCGGGCGCGCTGCGACGTCACCGAAGCATTCGGCTTCGGGCGCTTCGCCCCGCTCTTCGTATGTCGCGCCATGCGGTGGATCCTTTCCTGTAACGCTCGTTGCCGCCTACGAGAGTAGCGAGGACGCGGTCCGGTGAGCCGCCGAGAACCACCGCGAGGGAGGCGTCTTCCACGGGGTCGAGCGGCGAGTCTTCGAGTGAGACGACGACGAGGTCGGCCTGTTTGCCGGGGACGATCGAACCCACCTCGCCGTCGAGCCCGAGCGCGCGCGCCCCGGCGAGCGTCCCGAGCTCGAGCGCGTCTGCCACCGGCATCGCTCCGGCATCGCGCTCCCGGGCCCGCGCGCCCGCGACGGCGGCGCGCAACTCCTCGAACATGTCGAAGCTCGGCGTCGAGGCGGGGCTGTCGGTCGCGATCGAGACGCGCACCCCCGCGCGGCGGAGGTGCACCAGCGGCGCCACACCGCAACCGAGGTAGCTGTTCGAGCGCGGGCAGTGGGCGACGGCGACGTCGTGGGCGGCGAGGAGCGCGATCTCCTCCTCATCCACCGTGACGCAGTGCGCGGCGATGACGCTCGCATCGAGCAGGCCCCGTTCCGCAAGCGCGCGGATGCCGCTCGACCCGAGCGGCTCGACCAGGAGGTCGGCGAGCTCCGACCATGGCCCGCTGCCGTCGTGCACGTACGAGGCCTCGTGCTCGCTCTCGGAGAGGTGCGTTGCGACCGGAAGCCCGAGCGCCAGGCAGGCCTCGTACAGCTCGGGTGTGCACGTGTACGGCGCGTGCGGCGAGACACCGAGGTGGACCGTGTCGGGAAGCGTCCCCTCGAGACGCTCGCGCATCGGCTCGAAGCGCTCGGCGACCGCCTCGGGCCCACCGAACACCTCGAGGTAGACGACTGCGCGTAGCCCGAGCTCTGCGCAGGCGGTCGCCGCCGCGCCGGAGAAGCTCGCGTCGCCGACCGTCGTGATCCCGGAGCGGAGGCAGTCGGCGGCGCCGACGCGGGCGATCGCCTCCATGTCTGCGAGCTCGAGCATGCTCTTGCGCCGCACGTGCAACCCGATCCACGGCGCGAACGGCAACCCGTCGCCGAAGCCCGCATAGACCGCGTACTCGAGATGGGAATGAGCGTTGACGAAGCCGGGCAGGATCACCGACCCGTCGAACCGCTCACCTCGACCGAGCTCGGCCGTCGGCCCCACGGCGGTGATGCGCCCGTCGTCTCCGATCGCGACGGCGCCATCGGATATCGGATCACCCTCGACGGGGATGACCCAGTCGGCCGAGAGCACCCGCACCTAGGACGCCTCGAACGACTCGTCGTACGAGCGCTCCCAACGGCGCTCCATGATCACAGCGAGCCAGATCGAGAGCTCGAAGAGCAACAGCAGGGGCACCACCTCGAAGGCGAGCGAGATGGGATCGACGGTGGGGAGCAGAATCGCGAAGGCGAACATCGACACGTAACCCGTCCGGCGGTTTCTCCGCAGCGTCCCCGAGGAGAGGACGTTCAGCTTGACCAGCGCCAGGACGAAGATCGGCATCTCGAACGCGAGCCCTACGGCGAGCATGGTGAGCGTCACGAAGGAGAGGAAGTAGCTCGCCCGCACCTGCTCCGAGTAGAGGTGGTCGTCGTAGCTGAGGAGGAAGTCGAGCGCTCTGGGGAGGATGATGAAGTAGCAGAAGGTGACGCCCGCGAAGAACAGCCCGGTTGCGATGACGACGAAGAGCACGATCACCCGCTGCGTCGCGTGCGACACGGCGGGTGCGAGGAACGCCCACACCTGCCAGAGGAGCACCGGCAGAACGAGAGCCACGGCCACGTAGAAGCTCACCTTGAACGAGGTGAAGAACGGCTCGGTGACCCCGAGGGTGACGAGCTGCTTCCCTTCGGGTAGCAGCTCCATCAGCTCCTCGATGATCCGCTCGTGGAACACGTAGGCGACCACGAACGCGGGGATGATCGCGAGGATGCAGACGAAGAGCCGGTGGCGGAGCTCCGACAGGTGCTCGACGAGCGTCGCCTCTTCCTCGTGGTTGAGGCGCCGCGGGACGATCCGGCGGAGCACGGGCGACGGCGCTAGGAGACGGTGTCGCGCTCGCGCGCCTGCGGTGTGGGAGTGCTCTCTGCCGGCGGAAGCTCGGACGCGTCATCGTCGTCGTCGTTGCCGGAGACGGAGTCCTTGAACTCCCGCATGCCCTTACCGAGCGAACGCCCCATCTCGGGCAGCCGCTTGGCGCCGAACACGAGCAGCAACACGAGCAACAGGAGGACGAGCTCCCAACCACCGATTCCGAAAGGCATGCGCGCAGCGTAGCAGCGTCCCTCGTGAAGTCCACTAACCGCGGCCGAAAAGCGTGTGCGGCTACCATGGACCGTAGAACCGCCCGGAAAGGACAGTTGTGGGACTGCTCGAGATCAGAAACCTCCACGTCGCGCTCGAGGACGGCACGGAGATCGTCAAGGGTGTCGACCTCAGCGTCGACCTGAACGAGAAGCACGCCATCATGGGCCCGAACGGGTCGGGCAAGTCGACGCTCGCCTACGCTCTCATGGGGCATCCTTCCTACGAGGTCACCGGCGGCGAGATCCTGTTCGACGGCGTCGACCTGGTGGAGCTGGGCGCTGACGAGCGGGCGCAGCGCGGCCTCTTCCTGGCGTTCCAGTACCCACACGCGATCCCCGGAGTGACCGTCACCAGCTTCCTGCGCAGCGCGATCAACGCGAAGCGCAAGGCAGCCAACGGAGGCGAGGAGAGCCCGGTGCCGATCCCGGAGTTTCGCAAGGAGCTCCTGGCTGCCATGGAGCGCCTGAAGGTGCCACGCGAGCTCGCCTCGCGCTACCTGAACGACGGGTTCTCCGGTGGGGAGAAGAAGCGCGTCGAGATCCTGCAGATGGCGATGCTGAAGCCTCGCATCGCGATCCTCGACGAGACCGACTCCGGTCTCGACATCGATGCGCTCAAGATCGTGGCGAAGGGTGTCAACTCGCTCGTCGGCCCCGAGACGGGCGCGGTCGTGATCACCCACTACCAGCGCATCCTCAACTACATCACCCCGGATCACGTGCACGTCTTCGTCGACGGGCGCATCGTCGCGTCGGGTGGCTCCGAGCTCGCTCAACAGCTCGAGGCGGACGGCTACGAAGCCTTCATCCCCGCAGGCGTCGCAGGAGAGAGCGCATGAGCACTGCCGAGAATCAGGTCGTCAAGGACATCCGCAGCGAGTACAAGTACGGGTTCTCCAACCCGGACGAGGCCAAGGACTACTTCTTCAAGTCGGGCCGCGGTCTCTCGCACGAGGTCGTCGAGGCGATCGCCGAGCACAAGAACGAGCCGGACTGGATGCGCAAGTTCCGTCACAAGTCGCTCGACTACTTCTACGCGCGCCCGCTGCCGACCTGGGGTGGCAACGTCGCCGAGATCGACTTCGACAACATCTACTACTACATCCGCCCGACCGAGAAGCAGGTCGACAAGTGGGAGGACCTGCCGGCCGAGATTCTCGACACGTGGGACAAGCTCGGCATCCCCGAGGCGGAGAAGAAGTACCTCGCCGGCGTCGGCGCCCAGTACGAGTCCGAGGTCGTGTACCACAAGCTCCAGGCCGACCTCGAGGCGAAGGGCGTGATCTTCCTCGACATGGACTCGGCTCTGCGCGAGCACGAGGACATCGTCAAGCAGTACATGGGCACGATCATCCCGCAGAACGACAACAAGTTCGCCGCGCTCAACTCGGCCGTCTGGTCGGGTGGCTCGTTCATCTACGTGCCGCCGGGCGTGCGCATCGAGATGCCGCTGCAGGCGTACTTCCGCATCAACGCGGAGAACATGGGCCAGTTCGAGCGGACGCTGATCATCGTCGACGAGGACGCGTACGTGCACTACGTCGAGGGCTGCACCGCGCCGATCTACTCGTCCGACTCGCTGCACTCGGCTGTCGTCGAGATCGTCGTCAAGCCTCGGGGTCGCTGCCGGTACACGACCATCCAGAACTGGTCGAACAACGTCTACAACCTCGTCACGAAGCGCGCCGTCGCCTACGAGGACGCGACGATGGAGTGGGTCGACGGAAACCTCGGCTCCAAGCTCACCATGAAGTACCCCGCCATCTGGCTGATGGGGGAGCGCGCACACGGCGAGGTGCTGTCGATCGCGTTCGCCGGCAAGGGACAGCATCAGGACGCCGGCGGCAAGATCGTCCACGTGGCGAAGAACACGACCTCGGTGATCACGTCGAAGTCGATCTCGAAGGACGGCGGCCGCGGCGGCTATCGCGGGCTGCTGCAGGTGGCAAAGGGCGCCACCGGGTCGAGGTCGAAGGTCGTCTGCGACGCGCTCATCCTCGACGAGCATTCCCGCTCCGACACCTACCCGTACATCAAGGTGGACGAGTCGGAGGTCGACCTCGGGCACGAGGCGACTGTCTCGAAGATCGGCGAGGAGCAGCTCTTCTACCTCATGAGCCGCGGGCTGTCCGAGGCGGAGGCTTCGGCGATGATCGTCTCCGGCTTCGTCGAGCCGATCACGAAGGAGCTCCCGCTCGAGTACGCGGTCGAGATGAACCGGCTCATCCAGCTGCAGATGGAGGGCTCGGTTGGCTAGCCCGGTGACGGGTCTCGACTTCGTCGCCGTGCCGTCCACGGACTGGAGACGCTCGCGGGCCTTCTACGTCGACACGCTCGGGCTGCGTCCCGACGAGAACGGGCAGTCCGAGTTCTGGGTCGGCAACACCTGCTTTGGGATCTACGAGCCGACCACCTTCGGGCTCGAGTTCGCGCCGCAGACGACGGCGCACATCGCGCTCCACGTCGATGACATGGAGGCGGCGCGACAGGAGCTCGAGGCGAAGGGCGTCGAGTTCCAGGGTGAGACCTTCGACACCGGCGTCTGCCACATGGCCTTCTTCGCCGATCCCGACGGCAACAATCTGATGCTGCACCGGCGGTACAAGCAGTACGAATGATCGTCGAGCAGGTCGATTTCGTTGCCATCCCGACGCGGGACATGGAGAGGGCGATTGCCTTCTACCGTGACGTGGTCGGGCTGACGCAGAGCGCGTACGCAGAGAACGAGTTCGAGGCGGGGAACGTGACGCTCGCGATCTGGGCGCCCGAGGCGCACGGTTACGACTTCAAGGACAACGGCCAGGGGGATGTTGCGTTGCGCGTCCTCGATGTCGCTGCCGCGCGCACCGAGCTGGAGGGCAAGGGCATCGAGTTCGTCGGCGACACGCTCGACACCGGCGTCTGCCACATGGCGTTCTTCGCCGACCCGGACGGCAACTCGCTCACGCTGCACCGGCGCTATGCCGCGCGGACGGAGGGTCATGGCCCGGACTGAGCTGCTCGAGCGCTACCACGCCCTCCCGTTGCCGACGACGCGTGACGAGCACTGGCGTTTCACCGATCTCGCCGGATTCGACCCCGATGGGTTTCTCGGAGACTTCGCGGAGGGCGTGGCTGCACCGCCCGCCATGCTCGAGCTCGACGTCTCGGGGATCGCGCACCTCGGCGAGGCGGGCGTCACGGTCGAGCGCGCACCGGACGGCATCCGCTTCGAGGCGCTGACCGACGACCATCCCCTGCTGGGAACCCTGGTCGGGACTGACGACAAGTTCAGCGCCCACAACGCGGCGCTGTGGGAGCACGGGCTTCTCGTGCACGTGCCGGCAGGCGTCGAAGTCGAGCAACCGCTGTACCTCCACGTCGCGAACGCTGCCGCTGGGGGGTCGTCTGTTCTGGCGGATCCTGGTCGTGGCCGAGGCGGGGAGCCGGTTCACGCTGATCGAGGAGCTCTCGTCGGCGTGCACCCGGGCTGGCCGGCTACGCCAACAGCGCGGTGGAGATCGTCGTTCACGACGGCGCCAAGGTCGAGTACGTCAACCTCCAGAACCTCTCCCGCCGACACGTGGCTGTTCGCCTCGTGCCACGCACGCGTCGAGCGCGACGCCGAGCTCGACTGGGTGACCGGCGGCTTCGGCTCGGCCAAGGGCAAGGTCCGGATCCAGAACGACCTGGCCGGCCAGGGCGCCACGTCGCGCGTCACAGGCGCCTACTTCGCCGACGGTGCGCAGCACCTCGACTACGACACGTACCAGCGCCACATCGCGCCGTCGACCACGAGCGACTTCGCGTTCAAGGGCGTGCTCCGCGACACCGCCACTGCCGTCTGGCGAGGCATGATCCGCGTCGAGGAAGGCGCGCAGAAGACGAACGCCTACCAGGAGAACCGCAACCTGCTGCTCTCGCGCGATGCGCACGCCAACTCGATCCCTGGGCTGGAGATCCTCGCCAACGACGTGCGCTGCACGCACGGCGCGACGCTCGGTCAGGTCGACCGAGAGCAGCTCTTCTACCTGATGTCCCGCGGGCTCTCGCGCGCGGAGGCGGAGCGGCTGATCGTGCGCGGCTTCTTTCAGGACGTGCTCGACCGGGTCGAGCTCGCGCCGGTGCGTGAGGCGCTCGGCGCCGCGCTGGAGGCCCGCATCCCGCAGGCGTGACAGCGCCCGCGGTGTGAGCACACGGCGCAGGTACGCGTCGCCGAACCGTGACAGCGACTCCTCCGTCTCCGCGACGTCGACCAGGTCCATGCCAACTCGAAAGCGCACGAATCGAACGATCAGCCACGCGCCGGCGGCCGTCAAGCCCGCGCCTGCGTACGCTTGCCCCGTGGAGGAGATCGGCCTCTTTCCGCTCGGGATGGTGCTGCTTCCGACAGAGCGTGTGCCGCTGCACATCTTCGAGCACCGGTACCTCGAGCTGATCGGAGAATGCCTGGAGCAGGAGAGGGAGTTCGGCCTCGTCTATGCCGACGACGACGGCATCCAGGCGGTCGGTACGCGCGCCATGGTGATCGAGGTCGTGGAGCGCCTTCCAGACGGCCGCCTCAGCATCGTCGTGGAGGGTCGGGAGCGCTTCCGCCTGCTGGAGCTGACCTCGGGCCGCAACTTCCACACGGGTCGTGTCGAGCAGCTCGCCGACGTGCCGGGCCGCGCCGCGGCGCCGGTCGTGGCGCGCGCTCTCGAGCTCTTCCAGCACGTCGTGGAGATGACCGGGGCGAAGGTGGCCACGCCCGAGCACGGGCACCCGCAGCTGTCGTTCGCTCTTGCCGGATGCTTCGAGCTGGCGCCGCCCGTCAAACAGGATCTGCTGCGACGCACCTCCGAGAGCGAGCGGTTGCAGCTGGTCTGCGAGATCCTCGTGCGCGCCGGCGCCGAGGCGGAGCGGCAGCAGGAGATCCACGCGCGTGCCCAGGGAAACGGCCGGGTCCAGCCTGGCTGAGCTGCGAGGCCGCGCGGACGGCCGGTCATGAGGGCGCCGGTACGATGAGAGCGTGACCGAGACTGCCGTCACCACGCTCGACGCCCGCAAGCTGCGAGCCGACTTTCCCGCCTTCGAGCGGGAGGTGCACGGCAAGCCGCTCGCCTACCTCGACTCGGCGAACTCCTCCCAGAAGCCGCGGCAGGTGCTGGACGCGATGCGGGAGTTCTACGGCCACTCGTACGCAAACGTCCACCGCGCCGTCTACGACCTCGCGGAGAGGGCGACAGCGGGCTTCGAGGGTGCGCGCGAGAAGGTGCGGGCGCTGCTGAACGCGCCCTCTGTGAGCGAAGTGATCTTCACGCGTAACGTCACCGAGGCCCTGAACCTGGTGGCCTATTCGTGGGGCCTGCAGAACCTCCGTCCGGGCGACGTGGTGGTCGTCACCGAGCTCGAGCACCACGCGAACTTCGTCCCCTGGCAGCAGATCGCGCTGCGCACGGGCGCCGAGTTCCGCGCCATCCCGTTCGACGGGCTCGGCGAGCTCACGCTCGAGTCACTCGACGAGATCGCACGGGCAGGGCAGGTGAAGGTGGTCGCCGCCAACTCGATCTCGAACACGCTCGGCACGATCAACCCGATCGAGAAGCTCACCGCCTGGGCACACGAGCAGGGCGCGATCATGGTCGTCGACGCGGCGCAGGCGGTTCCACATCGCGCCGTCGACGTCCAGGCGCTCGGCTGCGACTTCCTCGGCTTCACGTCGCACAAGCTGTGCGGCCCGGGTGGAACGGGCGCGCTCTGGGGCCGGCGCGAGTTGCTCGAGCGAATGCCCCCCTTCGAGATGGGCGGCGAGATGATCCGTTCCGTCTCGATCGAGAAGACGACCTGGAACGAGCTGCCGTACAAGTTCGAAGCCGGCACCCCGGCCATCGCGGAGGCGTACGGCATGGGTATCGCGATCGACTACATCACGGGCGTGGGGCTCGACGCGATCGAGGAGTACGAGCACGAGCTCACCGTGTACGCCATGGAGCGTCTGGCCGAACTGCCCTTCGTGACCATCTACGGGCCGCCGCCGGAGCGACACGCCGGCATCGTCTCGTTCAACGTCGAGGGCGTCCACCCACACGACGTCGCCCAGATCCTCGACTGGGAAGGTGTCGCCATCCGAGCCGGTCATCACTGCACGCAGCCGCTCGTGACCCGGCTCGGCGTGGCAGCCACGAACCGCGCGAGCTTCTACCTCTACTCGTTGCCCGAAGAGGTCGACCGCCTTGTCGAGGGCGTCAAGAAGGCGAAGGAGGCTCTCGGTTGAGCGAGTTCGAGCAGCTCTACCGGGAGGTCATCCTCGATCACTACAAGGCGCCGCGCAACCACGGGTTGCTGGAGCCGAACGACGCTGTGGCAGAGGGCCAAAACCCGCTCTGCGGCGACGAGATCATCGTCTCGGTGCGTTTCGGGGCCGGCGACGTGATCGAGGACGTTGGGTTCGAGGGTCGCGGCTGTGCGATCAGCCAGGCGGCGACCTCGATGCTGACCGACCTCGTCAAGGGGCGCACCGCGACGGAGGTGGCGACGATGCCGAAGGACGAGCTGCTCGAGGAGATCGGCATCCCGCTCACGCCTGTGCGGCTCAAGTGCGCGCTGCTGGGCCTCGGTGTGCTCAAGGTGGCGCTGCACAAGGCCAAGGGAACGCCACTCCCAGAGGAGTGGGGCACGGCATCGGCAGAGATCACCCTCACCTAGGAATGCCGTACGTACCACCCGCGGGAGCGGATCCGGGGCGTGCGCAGGTGACCCCGTCGTGAGTGAGATCGAGGTGTGCAGGCAAGAGGAGCTGCCACCGGGGACGGTGCGGGTGCTCCACTCGGCAGGGCCGGAGGGGATCGGCGTCTACAACTGCGGCGGCGAGCTCTTCGCCATCGAAGACCGGTGTACGCACGACGACGGGAAGCTGTGCGAAGGCGACTGGGAGCCGGAGACCTGCGAGGTCATCTGCCCGCGCCACGGTGCCCGGTTCGACGTGCGCACCGGGCAGCCGCTGACGCTCCCGGCCTACTTGCCGGTCGACACGTATGCGGTGCGGGTGCGGGATGACGGTATGGTCGTCGTCGAGGTTCCCTGATGCTCGACGACCGCGTGCGCGACGTGTTGGCCCGCCTCGAGGCGGAGGACGATGCGGACAAGGCCGCCGGGCTGCCGCCCGCGCAACGCTCGCTGCCGGTCGGGCCGGAGACCGGCCGCCTGCTGTTCGCGCTCGTGGCGCCCAACCCGGAGTGCGAGGTGCTCGAGATCGGCGCTTCGCGCGGGTACTCGACGATCTGGTTCGCCGCTGCGGCCCGCATCCTCGGGGGGCGCGTGGTCTCGTTGGAACAGGATCCCGTCAAGTGTGAAGCCTGGCGCCTGAACATCGCGGCAGCCGGTCTCGAGGAGCACGCCGAGCTGGTCGAGGGTGACGCGTTGGCAACGCTTCCGGGTCTCGATGACGGCTTCGACGTCGTCCTGATCGACGCCTGGAAGCCGGACTACGAGGCGTTGTTCTCACTCGCCCGTGCAAAGGTCGGCCCCGGCGGCGTGATCGTGGCGGACAACGTCGTCTCCCACGCCGAGCTGTCCGCCTACGTCGAGGCGCGCCAGTCCGACCCCGGTCTCGTCTCCGTCACCGTGCCCGTCGGCAGCGGGCTCGAGGTGACCACCGTGCTGCGCTAGCACGCTCCTCACCCGATTCCCACCCGCCAGTCTACGAGTGGCCTCGGTATCACCGAACGGACGCGACAAGTGCACTGCGGCCGCGAAGCGGACGCCTTTAGCTTGTGCCTCGCCGCCAGGCGGCGGGTTGGGATCCGCTCACGCGGATCCCAACCCTTGCAGGCAAGAACAGTTCGGTAAACCGCACTTTCCGTCGGCCGCTCGCGCCGGTAGAGTCGGGATAACCGCGGAAAGGAGGTGGTCCGGGCGTGACAGATTCCTGCAGTACCGGCAGCGGAGGTACCAGCGGGTAGAGGCGTGCCCCCGGGACCACCGGGAATCGCCTAGCCAGCGTGGGGGGCTCGCGATCCGCGCCACACGGTCGGGTCAAGGACGTGGCCGTGCTGGAAGCGCCTCTACCAATCCACCGCTGGTCACCAGGACAGAGGGCCGCCCATCCAGGCGGCCCTCTTCCGTTCTATGCGGCGATGAGCGCCGGCGCGGCCTCGGTGACGAGCCGTTCGACGTGCGCTGCGAGGCGTTCCGCGAGCGTCGCGTCGACGAGCAATCCGTCTTCGTCGAACGCCTCGTTGGCCCTCGCCACCGCCAGCTCGCCCTCGATCACGCGCGCACCCGCGACACCGAGCACGCGACGCAGGTCGGTCTGGGCCCAGAGCGCGCCGTACGCGCCGGGGGAGGCGCCGGCAACGGCCACCGTCTTGCCCCAGAGCGCCGCCTCACGATGAGGTCGCGAGGCCCAGTCGATGGCGTTTTTCAGCACCCCCGGGATCGAGCCGTTGTACTCGGGTGTCACGACGAGGAGACCGTCGGCTGCTTCGATCGCGCGCCGCAGCTCCTGCACCGGCTCCGGCGCGCCCGCCGCGTCGGTGTCGCCGTCGTACGGCGGCAGGCTCGCGAGACCGTCGTACAGGTCGATCTCGATGCCCGCAGGGGCGAGCTCGGCGGCCGCCCGCGCGAGGGCTGTGTTGTAGGAGCCCTCGCGCAGACTGCCGCTGATGGCGAGGAGGCGCATCGTCAGGCCGCCTTCACCGCCGAGAAGCTGGCCTCGAGCCGCACGTCGTCTGCCAGCAGGAACCCGCCGCCGGGGAGCGGCGCGTTCCAGCGCAGGTCGAACGCTGTCCGATCGATCGTCGCCGCGAGGTCGAGACCGATGCGCTCGTTGCCCCACGGATCGGTGCTCGAGCCGGCGTACTCACCGCGGAGCTCGACCGGTCGGGTGATGCCCTTGATCGTCAGGTCGCCTGCGACGACGAGCTCGGCGCCGTCCTGCTCCACCGACGTCGAGACGAAGCGGAGCTCCGGATGGCGCTCGGAGTCGAAGAACTCCGGCGACTGCAGATGCCCGTCACGGGTCTCGTCGTAGGTGGTGAGCGTGTCGACGGGGACGGTGCCTTCGATGGCTGCCGCCTCGCCTCCGACGATTGACCCCGCGAAGCCGCTCGCCCGCCCCTTCACGGTGGCGATGCCGAGGTGCTTGACACCGAACTCGAGCGTCGAGTGCGATGGGTCGATCGTCCACGTGCCTGCCGGGATGATGGTCTCCGGCGCTTGAGTTACGGTCATTGGACGTTCCTCCTTGCTTCCGATATAATTGCGTCCGCAATGAATCTAGCACGATATAGATGACTAGTCAAGTATTGACCGAGCAATCAATGGCGGTGACAAGCTTCGCGCGCCTGCTTCGGGTTCACGCTGCGCTGACCCGCGAGCTGAGCTTGCGTCTCGAGGCGGAGCACGGCCTGACGATCAACGACTACGAGGTGCTGCTCCGGCTCGCGACCGCACCGGACAGGCGGCTCAAGCGAGTCGAGCTGGCCGCGAGCGTCGTGCTCACAGCGTCAGGGATAACGCGCCTACTCGACGGTCTCGAGGCCGTGGGCCTGGTCGAGCGTGCCTCATGCGCGTCCGACCGGCGCGTGACGTACGCGGTGCTGACCGACGAGGGCGCGGCACGGCTCAGTGCCGCGGCGGGCGATCACTTCGCCGCGATCGATGCGGTCTTCGGCGAGCGGCTCGACGCCCGCCAGACCACTCAGCTGGCTGAGCTGCTGGGGCGGCTCCCCGGCGGCGAGCTGGGTGGCAGCTGCGGCGTCGACTGAGTGCGGCCGGTCGCACCGGTGTGAGCACCCCGTAGCAGTGCGAGCGCCGAGCGCAGCCGCTCCCGTGGCGATGATCGAAGCTCCCGCGGGCCGCCCGCGCTCCTGACCGTCGCTGCCACCCGGGCCGCGTGGTCGTACGCTCAGACGTAGGCGCTGGACAGGCTCGCGGCCAGCAACGGATCCGGAGTGCCCATGCCGATCTGTCCGCCGGGCCTCATCCTCGTTCCGTCCGCTCGCCTGCGACGGCCCGGTCGAGTTGCTCGTCGAGGGTGACCAGGTCGCGCAGTCCGAGCCTCGCCAGGCCGCGGCCGCCGTCGCCGACGACGTTGTCGCCGAGCGTCAGCATCGTCAGCTGATCGCGGGTCAGTGGTGGGTTGGGTAGGCGTTCGAGGAGGAGCGCCTGCGGGCGCATGAGCCACAGTGGGAGATGGATCGCCGGCCGGTGGGTGCCGAGCGCGTGCTTGATGCGGCGCCAGAGCTCGTTCCAGTCGACCACGTCGGGACCGCCGAGCTCGACGAGCTCGTGATCGGTCTCGAGAGCGAGCCGCACCGCGCGTGCGAGGTCGTCCACCCAGATCGGCTGCAGTCGCTGCGTACCAGCGCCGATCACCGGTGTCACCGGGCTGAGGCGGGCGACCCGCAGGAAGCGCTGCAGTGCGCCGCCATCGCGGCCGAACACGAAGCTGGGCCGCAGGATCGTGTGTTGGATCCCCGACTCGGCCCACGTGCGCTCCGCAGCCCATTTCGCGCGGTAATACGGCACGGTGTCCTTCGTCCGCTCGCTGACGCCGAGCGCGCTCATCTGGACGACCCGCCGCACGCCCGCAGCCCGGGCGGCTGCCGCCACGTTCCGCGCTCCCCCCGCGATCACCCGCTCGAAGTCCGCCGGGCGACCGTGGATGATCGCGACCAGGTGCACGACGGCCTCACATCCGTCGACTGCGGCGGCGACGGCGGCCTCGTCGGTGACGTCGCCGACCGCGAGCTCGCACTCGACCCCTTCCAGCGCCGCGACGCCCTTCGTGCCGCGGACGAGCGCGCGCACACGCCGGCGGGCGGCCACGAGCTCCCGTACGACGTGCCGCCCGACGAATCCGTTCGCACCGGTGACGAGGATCATTCGCCGACGAAGTTCTTCCAGTAGGCGCTCGGGGTCGGCCCGCGCTGGCCCTGGTACTTCGAGCCGAGCCCGCCCGAGCCGTACGGCCGCTCTGCCGGTTCGGATAGCTGCACGAACGACAGCTGGCCGATCTTCATGCCCGGGTAGATCGTGATGGGCAGGTTGGCCACGTTGGAGAGCTCGAGCGTCACGTGCCCGTCCCAGCCGGGGTCGATGAAGCCGGCGGTGGAGTGGATCAGCAGGCCCAGCCTGCCAAGCGACGACTTCCCCTCGAGGCGTGCCACCAGGTCATCGGGCAGCGTGACGCGCTCCAGCGTCGAGCCGAGCACGAACTCGCCCGGATGCAGGATGAATGCCTCGTCGCCTTCCACCTCGACGAGCTCGGTCAGGTCTTCCTGGGCCTGCTTGACGTCGATGTACGGGTAGCGCGAGTTGCGAAACACGCGAAACAGCCGTGCGACGCGCACGTCGAGGCTGGACGGCTGCATGAGGCCGTCGTCGTACGGGTCGATGCCGATGCGGCCGGCCTCGATGAGGCGGCGGATGGCGCCGTCCGAGAGAACCATGGACGCCATTATCCCGGTAGCGGTAACAGCCCCAATGGTCACAGGGTCTTGCGGCCGCGAATCGGACGCCTTCAGCCGGCAATCGGCTAAGGTCCCCGGCCCGGTGTCCATGCTGTACCCATCTATGGAGCCGAACGAGCGCTTCCGCGCTCGCCGGGACCAGACACGTCGCCGCAAGCGCCGCCGCCGAGCCGTCGCTCTCGCCACAGCGCTCGTCGCAGTCCTCGCCGTGGCCGGCGGCATGACGCTCGTCACGAAGAGTGGGGACGCCGCGAAGACAGAGGCGTCGGCGACCGAGACCGAAGCCGTGACGACTGCGGCGCCCACGCGTCCGAGACCGTTGCCGGTCGAGATCAGGGGCGTGCACGTGACGGGGCCGCTGGCGTCGCTGCCCGGGAAGCTCGAGGAGTACGTCGGTTATACGAAGCACGGACTGAACACGATCGAGCTCGATCTCAAGGACGAGGGCGGCATCGTCAACTTCAGCTCCGCGGCTCTCCCGTTGGCCGAGCGGATCGGCGCGTCGCGCAAGAACTTCAAGCCTGCGCATGTCGCACGTCTGGCGCATCGGCGCGGCGTCTACCTGATCGGCCGCGTCGTCGTCTTCCAGGACCCCGTGCTCGCCGCAGCACGTCCTGACCTCGCCGTGCACACGCCCGGTGGCGGGACGTGGACGACGCGACAGGGGCTTGCCTGGGTGAACCCCTACGACAAGCGGGTCTGGGAGTACGCGGTCTCCGTGGCCGAGGTGGCCGCGAAAGCCGGCTTCGACGAGA
Source organism: uncultured Actinomycetes bacterium (assembly GCA_963724995.1). Taxonomy (GTDB): domain Bacteria; phylum Actinomycetota; class Thermoleophilia; order Gaiellales; family Gaiellaceae; genus Gaiella. The sequence continues at coordinate 217,892 of CAVRXC010000006.1, read as the reverse complement.
TCATGCTCGACTACGTGCGCTTCCCCTCCGACGGAGACGTCGACGGCACGGTGTATCCAGGGCGCACCAGCCAGGCACGGGGCAGGGTGGTCGCAGACTTCGTCGCCTACGCCCAGAAGCGACTGAAGCCATACGGCGTACGTATCTCGACTGCGGTGTTCGGGCTTTCGGCAACACGTGATCTTCGTATCGGCCAGGTGCCGAAGTGGATCTCTGCATACCTGGACACCATCAACCCGATGGCCTATCCGGTGCTCTACGGCGGTGGTGAGCTCGGCATCGCGAACCCGACTGCGGAGCCCGGTGAGACGGTCTTCCGGACGCTCGAGGACTTCAGGAAGACGCTGCGCGGTACCGACGTCCAGCTCGTGCCGTGGATCCAGGACTGGAACTACGACCTGGCGCAGGTGCGCCTCCAGATCGAGGCCGTGCGGCTCCAGGGAGCGAAGGGCTACTTGCTCTGGAACGCCGCAGGCAGGTACACGAAAGCCGCGCTGGCACCCGCGCCGTAAGACACGGTCTCTACGGAGCGAGCCGGAAGCGGCGCCAGCCGTCACCGTCGCGCTCGTAGCGAATGCGGTCGTGGAGGCGGTTTGGCCGGCTCTGCCAGAACTCGAACGCCTCCGGCACGAGCAGGTAGCCGCCCCAGTGTCGTGGAAGAGGCAGGTCCTCGACTCCCGTGAAGCGCTCCTCAGCGTCTGTGTAGAGGCGCTCGAGCTCGGCGCGGTCGGCGATCACGCGTGACTGCGGTGAGGCCCACGCGGCGATGCGGCTGTCTCGCGGCCGCGTGTCGAAGTACGCCTGCACCGTCTCCTCAGGAAGCTGCCGCGTCTCGCCTTCCAGCCGCACCTGCCGGTCGAGCGGCTGCCAGTAGAGGGCGCAGGCGGCACGCGGGTTGGCCGCCAGGTCCGCCGCCTTGCGACTCTCGAGGTTCGTGAAGAACGTGATCCGGCGCCGGTCGCAGCCCTTGAGCAGCACCATCCGGACGGATGGGGTGCCGTCCGGCGACGCGGTTGCGAGCGCCATTGCTTCCGCGTTGACGATGCCCGCGGCGCGCGCATCCGCCAGCCACACCTCGAGCTGTGCGAGTGGGTCGGGGTCGAGGTCGGCGGCGTCCACCTGGCCGAGCGTATCGCCGCACGGCTCGGCTACGCTCACCGCCGTGTCCGTGACCAGATCGATCGACATCCGCACGGAGCTGCCGGGCCCACGCTCGCGGGAGCTCCTCGAGCGCGAGCTGCACGCGGTTGCTCAGCCGCTCATCGTCCATCTCCCGGTGTTCGCCGCCGAGGCGTCGGGCAGCACCATCACCGACGTCGACGGCAACACATTCATCGACTTCTCGGGCGGTGTGGGATGCATGAACGTCGGTCACGGCCATCCGCGCGTCGTGGATGCCGTGCAGGAGCAGGCCGCGCGCTTTCTTCACACGGACTTCACGGTCGTCCCCTACGAGGGCTACATCGAGCTCGCAGAGCGGCTTGGCGCGCTCGCGCCGATCGCGGGGGACACGCGCGCGGCGTTCTTCAACGCCGGCACCGAGGCGGTCGAGAACGCCGTCAAGTTCGCGCGCCTGTACACGGGCCGGCCGGCCGTGATCGCGTTCGAGGGGGCCTTCCACGGCCGCACGCTCCTGTCTCTGACCATGACGTCCAAGCCGCAGCCGTACAAGATCGGCCTTGGTCCCTTCGCACCCGAGGTGTACCGGGCGCCCTACCCGAACCCGTACCGCGACGTCACGGCAGAGGACGCCCTCGCACAGCTCGAGTGCATGCTCGTCACGCATGTCCCCGCCGAGCACGTGGCCGCGATCGTGTTCGAGCCGCAGCAGGGAGAGGGAGGCTTCATTCCCGCTCCTGCGGCGTTCGTCGAAGGGCTGCGCGCCCTGTGCGACCGGCACGACATCGTCCTCGTCGCGGACGAGGTGCAGACCGGCTTCGGCCGCACGGCACGGATGTTCGCGATGGAGCACTACAGCGTGCAGCCCGACTTGATCACGGTCGCGAAGTCGATCGCCTCGGGTCTGCCGCTGTCCGGCGTGATCGGCCGCGCGGAGATCATGGACTTCGGTCACAAAGGCGCTGTCGGCGGCACGTTCATCGGCAATCCGGTGGCGCTCGCCGCCGCGCTCGCCGTGCTCGACGTGTTCGAGGAGGAACGGATCGTCGAACGAGCAGGTGTGGTGGCCACCACGATCCGAGAGCGCATGCTCGGGTGGCAGCAGCGTCACCCGCAGATCGGGGATGTTCGCGGCCTCGGCGCGATGCTGGCACTCGAGCTCGTCCGCGATCCCGTGACGAAGGACCCCGCGCCGGAGCTCGCCGAGGCAGTGATCGACGCCGCGTTGCAGCGTGGCCTGATCCTGCTCAAGGCGGGCGTGCCCGGGAACTGCATTCGCGTCCTGTGCCCGCTCACGATCTCCGGCGCCGAGCTCGACGAGGCGCTGGCCGTGTGGGAAGAGGCACTCGCGGCCGTTCTCTGATCGAGCCGAGCGCTGGCGCCGGCGAAATGGATCTCGCCCTGGCTGACCGCGGCTAGTAGGCCAAGCCGCGCCGCCGCTCGCTGCGCTCGCGCGCAAGCGTCACCAGGCGGCCGAGCAGCTCGGCGTAACCGATGCCCGACGCTTCGAACAGCCGTGTGTAGAAGCTCGTGGCGGTGAACCCGGGGATCGTGTTCAGCTCGTTCATCACGATCTCGCCGTCGGACTCGCGCACGAAGAAGTCCGCGCGGGCCATGCCCTCGCAATCCGTGGCCACGAATGCCTGCACCGCGACGTGCCGGGCCCGCTCGAGCTGAGCCTCCGACAGGCCCGGCGGCGGGATGACGAGCTCCGAGCCGCCCTCGTCGTACTTGGACGAGTAGTCGTACCAGTCGGCGAAATGAGACACGACCTGACCCGGGAGCGACGCCTGCGGATCCGGGAGATTGCCGAGCACCGCGACCTCGATCTCCATCCCCGGCACGAACTCCTCCACGAGCACCTTCTCGTCGTGCCGCCAGGCGAGGGACACTGCGGCCTCGAGCTCGTCCTCCGCTCCCACCTTCGAGATACCCACCGACGAGCCGAGCCGAGCCGGTTTCACGAACACCGGGTAGCCGAATGGGTTCGCGATCGCGTCACCGAGCCGCAGCGCAACGTGGCGAGCGACCGGTATCCCCTGTGCCTGCATCACTTGCTTGAAGACGTCCTTGTCCATGCACAGGGCCGAGGCGAGCACGCCGGGCCCGACGTACGGGACGTTCGCGAGCTCGAGCAGGCCCTGCACGGTCCCGTCCTCGCCGAAGGGCCCATGGAGTGCGACGAAGACGACGTCGAACGCTGCCAGCGCGGCGGGCGAGCCGTCGGTCGGTACGGGCAGCGTCCCCGCAGGACCTGCGGCCAGCTCGCGGGTGTCGGCGGGGCGGGGGAGCTCCCAGCGCCCGTCACGGCCGATCTCGATGGTGTGCACGTCGTAGCGCTCGGGATCGAGCGCGGCGGCGATAGAGGCCGCGGACGCGAGCGAGATCTCGTGCTCGCTCGACCGTCCACCGGCGAGCACGGCCACGCGTAGACGCGGGCTCACGGGGAGCTGGCGCCGGTCGTGTCCGCCTCGGTCGTGGTCTCCGTCGTCACCGGTGGCGGCACGTACCGCCACACCTCGATCGCCACCGTCGAGTCCGGATCGCCCTGGGTGCCGCCGAGCGGGCTCTGCGAGGCGACGAGCCCGTCGAGCGACTCGTCCTCGGTGTCCGAAGTGGTAACAGTGACCTTGAACCCCGCGGCGCGAAGCGTCTGCCGTGCGGAGGCGAGATCGAGCCCGGTGACGTCGGGAACCTCAACCGTCGTCGGCCCCTTCGACACGGACAGGGTCACGGTCGATCTCCTCGCGGCGGTGGAGTTGCCTGCCGGGTCCTGCGCTACGACCGTCCCCTTCGGCGCGTCGTTGTCGACCGGGATCTGCGCGACCGCAAACTCAGCGGCCTGGAGCTGAGCGGCCGCCGTCTCGTACAGGAGACCGACCACGGACGGCACTCCGACGGGCCTCGGGCCCTTGGAGACGTTGATGCGAACCTCCGAGCCCTCGACGAGCGTGACGCCGGGCAGCGGCGCCTGCGCGGTCACGATGCCTGCGGGCTGCGACGAGTTGATCTGCACGGACTTCGCCTCCAGCCCGGCACGGGTGATCTCGGCGACCGCGTCCGCCTCCGTCCTGCCGACGACGCTCGGCACGCGTATCTCCCGCTTGCCGGTCGAGACGAGCACGGTCACGAGGCTCCCCTTGGCAAGCCTCGTACCAGGGTCGGGCTGCTGGGCGAAGGTGTATCCCTCCGCCACCTCTCCGTTCGGCTCCCGCGTGACGCGCGGCTCGAAGCCGTCGTTGGTGATGTTCTCGACCGCCAAGGACTCCTGGATGCCGCGGTAGTCGTTGACCGAGACGGGCGCATTCGAGTCGATCTGCTCCTGGACGCGGTCGTAGAGGAACCAGCCGCCGACGGCCAGCGCGATCACGGCGCCCGTGATGAGCAGCCACGGCCAGATGCCGCGACCGCGCGAGACCGGGCCGTCGTAGGCGCGGTAGCGCTCGTCGCCGCCGTACCCGCCCGTCGAGCGCTTCGGCTTCGCCCCACTGATCTCGGTGGCCGCGGTCGTGCCTGCCAGGACGACCGTGGCCGCCTCCTCCGTCTCTCGCGCGACCGACTCGCCGCGCGCGACGAGCTCCAGGTCGCGGTCCATCTCCTGCGCCGAGCGGTAACGGTCGGCTGGCTCCTTCGCGAGCGCGCGCAGCACGACCAGGTCGAGGTCGCGCGGGATCTCCGGGCGCTGCACCGACGGAGCCTCGGGTGTCTGCGAGATGTGCTTCATCGCGATCTCGACGGGCGTCTCCCCGGTGAACGGGACGGTCCCGGTGAGGAGCTCGAAGAGGACGACTCCCGTCGAGTAGAGGTCGGAGCTCTCGTCGACCGGGGCGCCGCGCGCCTGCTCGGGGGAGAGGTACTGAGCGGTGCCGATGATCGAGCCCGCCTCGGTGATCTGGCTGGCGCCGGCCCGCGCGATCCCGAAGTCGGCCACCTTGACGCGGCCCTCGTGATCGACGATCACGTTGTGGGGCTTTATGTCCCGGTGGATGATCGCGTGGCGATGTGCATACCGGAGCGCGGCGAGCACCTGACGCGTGTACGAGATCGCGACCGGGATCGGGCACGGGCCGCGCGTGACCACGAGCTCCTTCAGCGTGCGACCCTCGACGTACTCCATGACGATGAAGTACGACCCCTCCGCCTCGCCCCGGTCGAAGATCGAGACGATGTTCGGGTGGCTGAGACCGGCGGCGTTCGTCGCCTCGCGCCGGAAGCGCTCGACGAACTGCTCGTCGCTCGCGTACCTCTCGTGGAGGATCTTGACCGCAACCCGGCGCCCCAGCTCCTTGTCCTCGGCGAGCCAGACGTCCGCCATGCCGCCGGAGCCGAGCTTGCGCCCGAGCAGATAGCGGCCGGCGAACAGCATTCCCTGGGTGCGGTCGGTGGTGGACATCCCCGTAACGTTAGGGATTCGACGAGGGTCGCAGGATGGCCTCCATTACGGCGCGGGCGATCGGAGCCGCCGTCGACCCACCTGTTGAGGTCTGGTTCTGGAGCACGACGGCGATCGCCACGTGCGGTCGCTCGCCGTACGGGCCGGCGAAGGCGATGAACCAGGTCGTGTTGATGCCCGGGACCGAGGTCTCTGCGGTGCCGGTCTTGCCGCCGACGCGGAAGCCGGACATGGCCGCGGCGGTGCCCGTCCCCGAGGTGACCGCGCGCACCATCATCTCTCCGACGTCTCGCGCCGTCGCGGGCGAGACGGCGCGGTCGATCCGCTCGGGCCGCGTCTTGTCGATCGTGACGCCCTTCGGCGACACGACCCGGTCGACGACGTATGGCCTCATGAGGATGCCGGCGTTCCCGACCGCCCCGGCCACCATCGCCATCTGCAGCGGGGTCACGAGCAACCGCTCCTGGCCGAACGCCATGCGACCCGCGTCGACGTCGGCGTTTCGCTGTGGGAACCACAGCTCGCCGCCCCTGTACAGGCCGCTCGGCAGGCGCTCGTCAGGCGGTGTCTCGAGCGGCGGCCGCTCGTAGAAGCCGAACTTCTTCGCCGTCTCGAGGATCCGCTTTGCGCCCAGCGCCTGCCCGATCTTGCAGAACACGGAGTTGACCGAGTACTGGAGCGCCGTCCGGAGCGTGAGGTTCCCGAACGGGCTCGAGGTGTCGAAGTTGTTCACACGCTTGCCGTAGGCCATGCAGTAGCCGGGGTCGTAGAAGGTCGAGTCGGGTGTGAAGCGGCGCGAGTCGAGCGCGGCGCTCGCCGTCACCACCTTGAAGATCGAGCCAGGCGGGTAGAGCCCTGCGCTGGCGCGGTTGACCAACGGCGACGCCGGCCGGCAGTCCGCGGTGATGGCGGAGATCTCGTCGAAGCGGTTCTCGACGTAGTTGGGGTCGTAGCTGGGCGAGGAGGCCATCACGAGCAGCCGACCGGTACGTGGGTCGAACGCGGCAACGGCGCCGCAGCGACGGCCGAGCTGGTCGAGGGCGACCTGCTGCGCGGCGAGGTCGAGCGTGGTCGCAACGGCGTCACCGACGATGGGCTTGCCACCCAGCTCGTCGAGCGTCTGGTCGACCAGCGAGCCGAGACCCCGGTTCGTGCCGGTGAGCACGTCGTTGAGCGATCGCTCCAGACCCGCTCGGGCCCGTCCCACGGTCGAGTAGCCGACCACATGCGCGGTGAGGTCTCCCTGCGGGTAACGGCGAAAGTAGAGCGTCTTCCGGCCGACCTTGCGCGGCACGTTCCGAGCGAGCACCTTCCGTTCCTGCTCGGCCGAGCTGCCGCTCGGACTGTTCACGATCGGGCCGCGGCGGATCTCGAACTCCGCCACCCGCTGGATCTCGTTGTCCTGCCGGGCGCCCAGGTCGGCCCGCGCCCAGGTCTGCCAGTAGGTCGTCGCGACCACGAGGGCGACGAGCAAGCCCATCGCAGTCCAGCCGACACGCATGATCTGGCGGTTCATCGGACCTGCGCCGCCGCGACGGCGCGGTTGGAGACGAGCAGGAGGAGCGCGAGCATGACGAAGTTGGAGAGGATCGAGGAGCCGCCGTAGGAGACGAACGGCAGCGTGATCCCGGTCAGGGGCACGAGACGAAGGACGCCGCCGACGATGATGAACGTCTGCAGCGCAAAGCCGAACGTGAGACCGACGGCGAGCAGCTTCGAGAAGCCGTCCGGCGCCACGAGCGCAATCCGCATCCCGCGCGCGACGAACACGAGGCAGACGAGCAAGAGCGCCGCCGCGCCGATCAGCCCCAGCTCCTGGGCGATGGCGGAGTAGATGAAGTCGGTGTTGAGCGCGGGGATCAGCGGCGTCCCGTCGAGCGTCTCGAACGTCCCCTGACCGAGCCCGGTGCCGCCGTAGCCGCCGTTGGCGATCGAGTACAGGCTCTTCACGAGCTGGTACGAGTCGCAGTACTGGCGGAAGTCGACACCGCCCGACGAGCACGGCACCTTCTCGTCCGTCCAGGGGTGCAGCCACACGGTCACGCGCTGCTCGACGCGCGGGAGCGCGTTGTAGAGCGCCGCCGCGCCGGCCGCGAACAGCACCAGCCCGGCGCCGACATACAGAAGGCGCCCCGTCGCCGCGTACAGCATGGCGAGGAAGATCCCGAAGCTCAGCAGCGCCGCGCCGAGGTCGCTCGTCTGGACGAGCACGAGCATCGAGGCGCCCCAGATCGCGAGCAGCGGGCCGAGGTCCTTCAGGCGACCCTGCGCCAGCGACTCTCTCTTGTCCCGGAGGTAGGCGGCGAGGAAGACGATCATGAAGACCTTCGCCAGCTCGCCCGGCTGGAACCGCAGCGGGCCGATCTCGACCCACAGCCGCACGCCGTTGATGCGTGCGCCGAGACCTGGCACCGACGGGAGCAGGAGCAGCGCCACAGCCGAGATCCCGAACAGGTACTTGTAGCGCTCGAGGATGCGATAGTCCCAGCGCAGCCACAGCATCACGACGCCGAGCACTCCGACGCCGACCGCCACCCAGACGAGCTGCTTGCGCGCCGAGACCGGATCGAGCCGGTAGATCACCGTCAGGCCGACAGCGGTGAGGAGGGCGACCAGGGGCAGCAGCGTCGGGTCGGCGAACGGAGCCGTCCGTCGCACCACGAGGTGGGCGACCACGTACAGGCCTGCGAGGGCGAGGGCCCAGCCCACCCACGCCGCGGACACGGTGCCCGAGCCGGCGATCCAGACACTGGCGAACGCCGTCGAGGCGACGACGAGCGCGAACAGGAGGTTGACGAGCTCTCGTGTGCGCGTGGTCATCGCACCACGCCGAAATAGAGGACGAGCGCAGCGAGCGCCAAAGCCGCAACGATCAGGAGCAGCGCAGGCAGGCGACCCCCCGCCGGGGCCCCTGTGCGCCGCACGGGGCTCGCCGGCGACGAGACGGCGGCTGACAGCGGCTCCGGCGGAGGTGATTCGGTCCCGGGAGCATCCGCTGCGGTTGGAGGATCGGGCATCGAGACGGCGGGCGTGCCCTCTTCGATCGCGACGAGCACGACCGTCACGTTGTCCTCGCCTCCTGCGGCGTTGGCAGCTGCAACGAGGGCTTCCGCAGCTGCGTCGAGATCGCCCCCGGCGCCCGTGACGAGGTCGAGGATCTCCTCGTCCGCGACCATGATCGTCAGGCCGTCGGAGCAGAGCAGATACAGGTCACCGGTCTCGATCGCTTCCGTGCGCGTGTCGACCTCCACCGCCTCCTCGGTCCCGAGCGCGCGTGTGATCACCGAGCGGTGCGGGTGCTGGTCTGCCTCCTCCTGCGTCAACCGGCCGGAGCGAACGAGTTCCGCGACGAGCGAGTGGTCGTCCGTGAGCTGCTCGAGGCGGCCGTCACGGACGCGGTAGGCGCGGGAGTCGCCGACGTGGCCGATCGTGATCGTGCCGGACTCCTCGTCGAGGAGAGCCACGGTCACCGTCGTCCCCATCCCGGCGGCGGAGGGATCGTGCAGCGAGCGGCGGAAGATGCGGTCGTTGGCGTCCTGAACGACCGCTGCGACGGCGGCCTCGCCGTGTAGCCCTGCGCCGCGTTCTTCGAGCGCGGCGGCGGCGATCCGTGACGCCAGCTCGCCCGCCTGCGCGCCACCCATGCCGTCGGCGACCGCGAAGAGCGGCGGCTCGCAGACGAAGGCGTCCTCGTTGCCGAGCCGGCGTCGCCCCGTGTCGGTCACCGCGGTCGCGCCGGCGATCCTCACGCGCCCACCCGCAGATCGGTCTGGCCGATGCGGACGACGTCTCCGTCCTGGAGCAGCCGCCACGCCGTGACCCGCGAGCCGTTCACGAAGGTGCCGTTCGTGGAGCCGGTGTCCGACACCCAGAGGCCGTCGAGGCGCGGCTCGATCATCGCGTGCCGGTTGGAGACGAAGTCGTCGCCGTCGAGTCGGATGCCGTTCTCGACACCGCGTCCGACGCGCGTTGGGGCCGCGACGGCGATCTCGCTTCCGGCACGGAGCACGGGGCTGTCCAGCACGAACAGCGTGTGCGACGGCGGCGTCACCGCCGCCCGCAGCCGGGCTGCGTCGGCGGGGGCCAGGATGATGCTCTCCTGCGGTGCGGTGCGAAGATCGCGCGTCGCGCTGCGAACGACGAGCCAGACGAAGAGGTAGAGGAGCACCAGGAACGCGATCTTGAGCGCGAGGAGTGTCTCGTCGGTCGCGAATTCACCGATCACTGGAGCGACCGGCCGAAGACGACATCGGTCCCGCCGACCGTGACGCGATCGCCGTCCGTCAGCGCCGCGCGGTGCACACGGTGCCCGTTGAGCTCGGTGCCGTTGGTGGAGTCGAGGTCGACCACGCTCCAGCTCGTGGGATTGTCCTGCACGATCTCGCAGTGACGGCGCGACACGTTCGCGTCCGCGACCCGGATGTCGCATTCGCGGGAGCGCCCGAGAACGACGCGACCGACCGTGACGGGATAGACACGGTCGCCGATCGTGAGCGTCACGGTCTCGCGCGCCGGCGGCGGGGGCTCTTCCTCCGGCTCGGGGTCGGGCTCGACCGGCGCGGTCGGCCGGTAGATGACGGTTGCAGCCGGCACCTCGGGCACGACGATCGCCGCCACAGCTTCCTCGTTCGGCAGAACCGGGCCTTCGAGGCCATCCTCGAGGGAAGGCTCCGGCGGCGCCGGCAGTAAGGGCTCGGCGCCAGCTCCGTCGGCCGCCCCGGGCTGGACGACCCGGGTGGCGATGCCGAACTCGCCGATCGCGAGGTCGTCGTCGCTCGTGATCAGCACCCGTGGGCTGGAGAGCAGCGAGTAGCCCTCCCGCCGGGCGTGCTCGGCGAGATACTCCTGCAGCTCCCCCAACAGCGACCCCTCGTAGGAGAGGAACTGCTCGCGGTCGCCAGATGCGAGGTACAGCGTGTACTCGTTCGGCACGTACACGCGCGAGACGGACACCGAGCGGTGCTCGTCCATCTCCTTGGCGAGCTTGCGAGCGAGCTCCACGGGCTGCACGTGGGTGCGAAACGCCCGGCCGAACACACCCTCGACCAGGCCTTCGATCTTGCTCTCGATCGCTCTGAGGACGCTCATGTGTCGTGGTCTCCGGGGACGAGAAGACCGCCGCAGAGCGGCGGGTGGGAAACACCAGCCTGGCTCGCCCAGAGCTTCCGCGCCGGACGGTCGCTGTGCGGCACCGCGAGCGACGACGCCCGAGGAACGCGCGTGGATGCCTCGTTTGACACAGGGCGTTTCATTTGGCGGCAGAGCCCCCCGGACAGTCGAGTCTAGCTGTCGGCCTGAACGGCAGGCCTCGCGCGGCGTTCGGCCAGCACCCGCAACGACGGGGCGCTGACGAGCGTGAAGAGCAGGATCGTGCCGGGCACGACTTGCCACCACCCCGCTGTCGGCACCACGAGGAGCAGGCCCGCAAGCTGCAGGCCCGTCAATGCTGCAATGCCTGCGATGCCGCGGCGACGAGCGTACGGCAGCCCGACCGACACGAGGGCGAGCACCAGTCCGGTCGTCAACAGCGCCGCGTTGTCACGAAGCGTGAGCGCGAGAGCCTGGACGACGTCCGTCGAGCGGTCGCTGCCCGCAACGCCGAGGTCGCCCACCACACCGCTCGTCAGTGGTAGCGGGGCGTCCGCGAGGCCGGCAACGAGCGCCGCGGCGAGCACCGCTGCCACCGCGTGGAGCGCGCGGCGCACCGGGTCGCGGACGAGCTGCACCGCAAGCGGGACGAGCGCGATCAGGCCCAGTGGCGCAAGCAGTGGTCCGAGGCAGAAGACGAGCCCTTCACGCGGGCGTCTCCACGACAGTGCCAGCCAGGCGACGGCGATCGCGGCCCACGCGATCGCAGCGCCCTGAGCGACATTGCCGAGCGGGAACACCGGCGCGAAGAGCGCCAGCGCGAGCCCGGCGCGCGGGCTCCACGCCCACAGAGCGCCCGCGGCGAGAGCCAGCGCAGCAATCGGGCCAGGCGGCCAGAACGGCAGCAGCGCCGCTCCGACGGCGGTTGCGAGGGCGCAGAGCGCCCCACCCGCGAGACGTACCCCGGGTGGCGCAGGTGCCACCCAGCGCCGCGGCCCGGGCTGCTTCGCCGCCTTCGCCGGCTTCTCCCTGGCGCGCGTGCGCGTCTCCCGTGCCCGCGCCGCCACGAACGCCTCCCTGAGCTCGTCTGCGAGCTGCCCGGCCGTGGGCCGGCGCTCGGGGTCGGTGGCGAGCGCGCGATCGACGGCAGCCAGCAACCGAGCCGGCAGGTCGCGCCGCTTCGTTGCCAGTGGGGCCGCACCCTCTGCGATTGCTGTCGCCACCTGCGGCATGGGCACGCCCCAGAACGGGTGCTGGCCCGCCAAGGCCTCCCAGAGCATCACCCCGACCGCCCACACGTCGCTCCGTGTGGACGCCTCGCCCCCGGTCAGTCGCTCGGGCGCGATGTACGCGAGCGTCCCGGGGACGTCACCGATCGCCGTGAGTGTGTCCGCCTCGTCGAACTGCGCGAGACCGAAGTCGAGGAGCCGCGATCGCACCTCGGCCCCGTCCTCGATGAGCACGTTGGACGGCTTCACGTCTCGGTGCACGATCCCGTGGCGATGTGCGTGCGCCAACCCTTCGAGCACCTGGGCCGCGACCTCGACGGCGTCACGGTCGGTCACGGTCCCGGCGCGCAGCAGCTCACGGAACGTGCTCCCCGCCACGTACTCGTAGGCGATGTACACGTGCCCGTCGTCGCCGGCGAAGTCGTAGGCGCGGACGCACCGCTCGTGCCGCAGCCGCGACGCGGCTTCCATCTCGCGCATCGCCCGGGCTGCCCGCTTCCCCTCGCGTGGGACGATCTTCAGCGCGATCTCGAGGCCGGTGCGCTCGTCGCGTGCCAGCCAGACCGAGCCCGATCCGCCGCGGCCGAGGGGGCGGAGGGGCCGGTAGCGCTCGAGGACGAGCTCCCGGTCCGGAAGGGCGTAGGCCGCGGTCGACACGTCGTCGCACCTTCGCCGCGACGTCGTCTCGTCCTCCGAGGACCGATCGATCCCGTACACTCGACAATCCAGCTGGAGCGTGCGTGTCCGTTCACGACGACGACATCCTCGACTTCGACTTCGTCGACGAAGACACCCGGGAGCGATCGCCAGTCCAGACCGGCGACAGCCCGGGCCGCGGCGGTGACGGTCCACGTCCGCCGAGGCCGCCGCGCGGCCCGAGGCTGAGCGGGGCACACGGGCTGACCCCGCTGCTGCGTCTCGTCGGGCTGGTGGCCTTCGCCATCATCCTCGTCGTCCTGCTGGTCGTGTGGGTGCAGGGCTGCTCGAGCGACAAGCAGCGCGAGACGTACAACGACTACATGACCGAGATCGGCGAGGTCGGTTCCACGTCCACGAAGATCGGTGAGGACCTGGCCACCCTGCTGACCACTCCGGGCCTGAAGCAGGCGGAGCTGGAGAAGCAGCTCGCCGGCCTGATCTCACAGCAGCAACAGGGCGTCCAGCGGGCTCGAGAGATCGACTCGCCCGGGCCGCTGACGCCGCCCAACGAGCACGCGATCGAGGCGCTGCAGCTGCGCGTGAGCGGCATGCAGCGGCTCCGGCAGACGTTCAAGGCGACGGCCACGTCGAGCGACGCCGCGGCCGCCGGCTTGCAGCTCGCCGCACAGGCGACCCGGCTCGAGGCGAGCGACGTCGTGTGGGCGGATCTCTTCCGTGCCGAAGCGGACGCGGTGATCGCGGACGAGGGCATCTCGGGTGTCACCGCACCGGCGTCGGTGTTCGTCGCCAACAGCGACCTCTATTCGGTCCGGTCGCTGACGGCGATCTGGCAACGGATCCACGGGGCCTCCACGGGCGGCACGCCGAGCGGGCTACACGGCAGCCAGCTCGCATACACAAAGGCGCTCCCGAGCGGTCAACAGCTCTCGCCGTCGGTCGAGACGACGATCGTCGTGTCCACCGATCTCTCCTTCGAGGTCGGCGTCACCAACTCGGGTGAGAACCAGGAGGTTCAGCTCGAGGTGACCCTCACGATCCCGAAGCAGCCGGCGGCGATCGTCAAGAAGGGAACGATCGACCTCATCGATCCGGGCGAGACGAAGGCGATCACGTTCACCGATTTCCCGGAGGTGCCGTTCGGGGAGAAGACCACCGTCCAGGTGAGCGTCAAGCCGGTCGCAGGCGAGCAGAACACCTCGAACAACTCGGCCGAGTACCCAGTCGTCTTCTCGCTCGGGTAGCGCCGATGGAAGCAGCGCTCGCCGTTGCCATCGGCGCCACGGTCGTCGCGGTACTCGCCTTCGTCACGGCCATCCTGGTGGCCAGGCGGCTCGCTGCGCTGCGGCGGTCGCAGGCCGCGATCCTGGGCGGATCGTCGCGCGACGTGGTCGACTTCGCGGTTTCGTTGCAGGCGCGCATCGACGACCTGCACCGCGCGGTCGACGAAGTGGCCGGCGGGCTCACGCGCGTCGACCGACGGGTGGACGGCGCCGTCACCAACACCTCCGTCGTGCGCTACGACGCGTACGAGGACACGGGCGGTCAGCAGTCTGCGTCGTTCGCGTTCCTCGATGCGAGCCGCACCGGCACGGTCGTGACCGCGATCCAGGGCCGTGACTACGCGCGCATCTACGTCAAGGAGCTCGACCGCGGTCGCGCGTCCGTGGCGCTGTCACCGGAAGAGCAGGTCGCCGTCGAGCGCGCCATGGGCCGCTGACAGCGGATCCCTCGAGGAGTCGTTCCAGGAGTTGTTCGAGGCCTTGCGGCCGCGAAGCGGACGCCTTTAGGTTGTGCTCGCCGCTAGGCGTGCGGTGGGGTGACCGCGGGAGCGGTTGCCCCACCTTGCAGGTTAGGAATAGCTGAGGCGGTAGACGTTCCAGGCGCGCTTCTCGGTGCCGTTGATGGTCAGCGTGCCGCGCACGCCGGCGAAGCTGCCAGTCCCGCCGACCACGGGGACGACGAACGTGGCGTTGGTCTGCTCCTGGAGTGGCCCTCGTACCCGGATCGTGCCGCCGGGCAGCGTCGCCACGGCGTTGACACGGGCGCTGCGCGCGCCGGTGAGGGTGATCGTGCCGCGGTCCGAGCCGACAACGGTGCCCTTCTTCTTCCCGAACTGAGGCCTCGCGTTCACGAGCCGGCTGGCGGTGACGTACCTGTCACCGCGGCTTGGCCCCTTCGGTGCCCTGTCGGTCGCGGTGCTCGAGGTCGTGACCGAGATGAGCGCAATCGTCGCCGGACCGGCCGCCGAGGTCGCCGCCGGAACCGAGAGCGCGACAACGACGACGAGAGCCGCAAACAGGCGCTTTGAGGTCATAGAGGCATTGTTCCTGCACCGCAACGGGCTCGTCCACGGCTATCCGCCTCGGCAGGTGTCTTCGCCGTTGGTACGCTCATCGCGCGTTGTCCCAGGTCCTCGTCCTGAACGCGAGCTACGAGCCGCTGAACGTGTGCACGGTGCGCCGGGCGCATGTCCTCGTGTGGAAGGGCAAGGCCGAGGTCGTGGAGCGCTCCGACGACCCTCTGCGCTCGGCAGGGCGCTCGTTCGTACGCCCGCTCGTGATCCGCCTCCTCCAATACGTGCGAGTGCCGCGAGCGGTCAAGCGCCGCATCTCTCGCCGGGTGCTCTTTGCCCGCGACGGCTGGCGCTGCGCGTACTGCGGCACGTCCGGTGGCCGGCTGACGCTCGACCACGTCGTGCCGCGCTCGCGGGGCGGCGACTCGACGTGGGAGAACGTCGTCACGGCCTGCGCGCCCTGCAACCTCGCCAAGGGCGATCGGCTGCTCGAGGAGGCGCGCATGAACCTGGCCCGCACGCCGCGTGCGCCGGCGCCCGTGCTCTTCATCCGCCTCGCGCTGCACCGGGTGCCGGAGCTCTGGAAGCCGTACCTGCCGGGGCATGACGAGACCGAGGCCGTCGAAGCCGCGTAACGAGGCTCAGGCTCGGGGTCGGCCCTGCCGGACGGTTGCTGCGATCGCCTCTAGGCGGCCACGGTGGTCGCGCCGGGGTCTTCGAGATCGGCGCGGTAGGAGCCGAAGACGCGCAGTACGGCGGTCTCCCGTTGCAGGTCGCGCAAGGCGGCCGCCACGTCGTCATCCAGTGGGTGGCCGGCGAGGACCGCGTCGAACCGGTAGCGCCAGGGCGCCTGCGGGAGTGGACGTGAGACCAGCTGCGCCAGGTCGATGCCACGGCGCGCGAGAGGCTCGATGGCCCGGTGCAGCGAGCCGGGCCGGTGGTCCGTCACGAACGAGAAGGCAGTGCGCCACGCACCCGGGCGGCGGTCGAGCCGGGTGTAGCTGGCAACCGAGACGAACCGTGTGTACGCCTCGGGGTGGTCACCGACGTTGTCGGCCACGACGACCAGCCGGTTCAGGCGGGCGGCACGCTCGCTGGCGATGGCGACCACGGTGCGATCGGCGAGCGCCGCCACCGCCGACGCCGCGTCGCCGGTCGTCGGGGCCACGGTTGCCGTGGCCCATGGCATGGCGGCGAGCAGCGTGCGGCACTGGTCGAGCGCGACGGGGTGCGAGCGAATCTCTCGCACGTCCTCCAGCGCGACCTCCGCCGGGCCGACGAGGCAGTGATGGATCGGCAGGATCGCTTCCGCCACGATCGACAGCGGGCGGTCCCAGAGCAGATCGTGGGTCTCGTTCACCGGGCCTGCGAGCGAGCTCTCGATCGGAAGCACGCCGAACGCGCAACGCCCGGCCACGACCGCGTCGGCGACGTCCCCGAACGACGGCTGGGCCACGAGACGGGCGGCGGGGAACAGCCGGTCGCAGGCGGCGGCGCTGTGGGCGCCTTCACGGCCCGGGTAGGCGACGGTCAGCTCGTTCGATGTCATGTGCTGCCTTTCGGTGAGGACGGCGAGGATCCGCCGGGGAGTGTCAGCTAGCCGGCGCGGGGCGGGGGAGTGGTGCGCCGGCTAGCGCCGAAAGGCGAAGGAGAACGCAAAGGTGCGGCAGGTGGCGACGTCGCTCTCCATCGAGCTGACAGGGTAGGTCAGGCGCCGAGCGCGCGCAACACGGCATCGGCAGCTTCTCGCGTGGTCGCAGAGCCCCCGAGGTCCACGGTCGGTGCCTCGGCGAGCGCCCGGTCGATCGCCGCCTCCAACGCGGCTGCTTCCGCAGCCATGCCGAGCCCGTGGCGGAGCAGGAGCGCCGTCGAGCGCAGCATCGCGGCCGGGTTGGCGATCCCCTGCCCCGCGATCTGAGGTGCCGAGCCGTGCACCGGCTCGAACAGACCGGGTCCACCGTCGCCGAGCGACGCGGAGGCCGCGAGACCCAGGCCTCCGGTGACCGCCGCGGCGACGTCGGAGAGGATGTCGCCGAACGTGTTCTCGGTGAGGACGACGTCGATCGTCTCGGGCGCGTTCACGATCGTCATCGCGAAGGAGTCGACGAGAGCGTGGTCGAGTGGGACATCCGGGTACTCGGAGGCTCCGAGCGAGGTGACGACATCGCGCCACAGCCGCGATGTGTGCAACACGTTCACCTTGTCGACCGAGGTCACGCCGGCCCCTGCGCTCGCGCGCGATCTCGAAGCCGCGCCGGGCGATCCGCTCCACCTCCGGTCGGGTGTACTCGCACGTGTCGAACCACGTGCCGTCGTCGCGCGTCCCCTTGGCGCCGAAGTAGAGGCCGCCTGTGAGCTCTCGCACGACGATCAGGTCGATGCCGTCCCCACGCGCCGGGCGCAGGTTCGCGTAGACGCCGAGCTCCTTGCGTAGCGCCAGGAGCCCCTGCTCTGGGCGCACGGGCTTGCCTTCCAGCTCGGGCAGGCCGACTGCAGCGAGCAGAACGGCGTCGGCCGCTCTACAGGCGGCCAGCGTCTCGTCGGGCAGCGGTGTGCCCTGCGTGAGGATCGCTCCGCCTCCGAACGGGTGCTCGGAGTGCCCGATCCCGAGTGCGTCCAGCACGCGGACCGCCTCGGCGGCGACCTCGGGGCCGATCCCGTCGCCGGGCAGGACGGCGACCGTCGTCACGCCAGGCCGTGGGCGCGCTCGTACGCCGCGATCTCGTCCTCGTGCTGGATCGTGAGCCCGATCTCGTCGAGACCGTGCAGGAGCCACCCCCGCGTCGCCTCGTCGAACTCGAACTCGAAGGTCTGGCCTTGCGGGTCCGTGATCGTGCGTCGCTCCAGGTCGACGCTCATCTCGGCGCCCTCGACCGGGTCGACGAGCCCGATCAGGCGCTTCACGTCGGCTGCCGGCAGCGCGATCGTGACCAGGCCGATCTTGGAGGCGTTCGTCCGGAAGATGTCCCCGAACGACGAGGCGATCACCACTTCGAACCCGTAGTCCTGCAGCGCCCAGGCCGCGTGCTCGCGCGACGAGCCGCAGCCGAAGTTGCGACCCGGTGAGAAGGATCGACGCACCCGCGAACGCGGGGTCGTTCAGCTCGAACTCGGGCCGAGGCCGGCCGTGCTCGTCGAGTCGCCAGTCGAAGAACAGGAACTCGCCGTACCCGGTGCGCTCGATCCGCTTCAGGAACGGCTTGGGGATGATCTGGTCGGTGTCGATGTCCGGCCGGTCGATCACCGCGACTCGACCGGTGGTCGACGTGAACGCCTTCACGCGCGTCCCTCGCCGGCGCTGGCTCCCGGCCGGCGAAGCCGGCCTCCGCCCGCGCCTGACGCCGCTCGCGGCACCCGGCCTTCCGGGGCCGTGTTGCAACACTGTCCCCTCCGGCCGTGCACCGCGACCGGCGCCCGAGGAACGCGCGTCACGCGACGACCTCGAGCCCTCTGATGTCGACGAAGTGGCCGTGGATCGCCGCGGCCGCCGCCATCGCGGGGCTGACGAGGTGGGTGCGGCTGCCGACGCCCTGACGTCCCTCGAAGTTGCGGTTCGAGGTGGACGCGCAACGCTCACCCGGCGGGACGACGTCGGGATTCATCGCCAGGCACATCGAGCAGCCGGCGAGGCGCCACTCGAAGCCCGCGTCGAGGAAGACGCGGTCGAGGCCCTCCTCCTCCGCCTGGCGCCGCACCTTCGCAGAGCCGGGGACGACGAGCGCCGTCACGCGAGAGTCAACCTTCCGGCCGGCGACCACGGCAGCCGCCGCACGCAGGTCCTCGATGCGTGAGTTGGTGCAGGAGCCGATGAAGACATGGTCGATCGCGATGTCCTCGATGCGTTCGCCCGGCCGGAGCCCCATGTACTCGAGCGCGCGCAGGGTGGCGGCACGGTCGTCCGGATCGGGGAAGTCGTCGGGGTCGGGCACGGCACCGGTCACGGGGACGACCATGCCCGGGTTGGTGCCCCACGTCACCTGAGGAGCGAGCTCCTCGACGGCGACGGTGGCGTGCGTGTCGTACGTGGCGCCGGGATCGGATGTGAGCGATCGCCAGCGCTCGAGCGCGCGCTCCCAGTCGGCTCCCTGCGGTGCGCGCGGCCGCCCTTCCAGGAAGGCGAACGTCGTGTCGTCTGGGCCGATCATCCCGGCGCGGGCGCCGAGCTCGATCGACATGTTGCAGATCGTCAGCCGGCCCTCGATCGAGAGCGCGCGTATCGCCTCTCCGGCGTACTCGACGACGTGGCCAGTGCCGCCCCCGACGCCCACCTGGCCGATCGCGCCGAGGATCATGTCCTTCGGCGTGAGGCCGTACGGCAGCGCCCCGACGAACTCGATCAGCATCGTTCGGGGCCGGTGCTGCGCCAGCGTCTGCGTCGCGAGCACGTGCTCGACCTCCGTCGTCCCGATGCCGATGGCAAGCGCGCCGAGCGCCCCGTGCGTGGACGTGTGCGAGTCTCCGCAGACGATCGTCTTGCCGGGCTGGGTGAGGCCGAGCTCGGGCCCGATCACGTGCACGATGCCCTCGCTGCCCGTCCCCGTGGCATGCAGCTCGATGTCGAACGCCGCGCAGTTGGCCCGGAGCACGTCGAGCTGCTTCTTCGCCATCTGGTCCTCGATCGGGCCGGGCAGGGTCGGGACGGCGTGATCCATCGTCGCCACGGTGAGCTCCGGCCGGCGAACGCGACGGCCCTCGAGCCGCAGGCCCTCGAAGGCCTGTGGCGAGGTGACCTCGTGCACGAGGTGCAGGTCGACGTAGAGGAGGGCGACGCCGTCATCGTCCACCCGGACGACGTGGTCGTCCCAGATCTTCTCGAACAGCGTCTTCTGCATGCGTCGTCTCCGTCGCCGGCAGACAGCGATCGTCTCCGCCTTTGCATGCAGCATACGATCCGGCGCCGGTCGCCGCGGGAGCGGGGCCTCACCGTGGGGACGGGCCGAGCGGGCGGCGGAAGACCGCAACGACGCGAGGAACGCCCCGACCGCGGCTGTCGCGCGATCGCGAGCCACAGCGCATCCCAGCCCGCGGTGTCTGCCAGCGCCCCGAGCAACGGCGTCACGAGGCCGGAGAGGACGAACACCACCGTCGCCGCGATCGCCAACGAGCGGCCCGCGAGGCTCGGGTCGACGCGCTCGCCGGCGCTGACGTACACGAGCGCGTTCCAGCCGAGCGCACCGAGCCCGAAGACAACGGCTGCGCCGACCACGAGCGGTGGGGATGCATGCAGCGCAGCGGCGAAGGCGAGCGCGCCGACCCGCGGCTACGAGCCCGACCTCGACCAGCGTGCGCACCCGCCGCGTGCCGTCATCACGGTCGGCGATCTTCCCCCAGACGATGCGGGCCACCATCGCCGCGACGTTGATCGCGAAGTAGGCGACGGCGGCCGTCAGCTCGCGAGTGACCGGCTGCGCGCACGGCCGGCACGATGTAGGTCGAGCAGCGCCTGCAGGACGACGATGTAGCAGGCGGCCACGGCCAGCAGCTTGCGGCAGGCCGGGAGCGGCGAGGATCGTGCGGAAGGGCCTGCCGGTCGCGGCTCGAGGCGGGCCTCCGGTCGTCGCCCGCCACGAGCGCGAAGGCGACACCGGTTCCCGCCACCGCCGCCGCCGAGCCGAGCATCGTCGAGCTCCGAGGCCGCCGAGCGCGAAGAGCGCCGGGTAGGTGACAGCCGCGATCGTCCCGCCGAGCGGGACTGCCGTCTGGCGCACGCCGAGGGCCCAGCCGCGCCGCTGCTGCCGGGTAGGCGCCGAACAACGCTCCGGCACCGGCCACCGGTACGACCGCGGATCCGAGGCCGAACACGAAGAGCGCAGCGAAGAGCGTTCCGGCGCTCGGCGCGAAGGCGGCGGCGACGAGCCCTGCCGTGGCGATCACGCTTCCGATCAGCATGGCGCGACGGGCCCCGAGGCGATCGACAGCGATGCCCGCCCCGATGAGGGCGATTCCGGAGCCGAGCAGTCCCGCAGCCGACACCGCGCCGAGCCCGAAGAGGCTCATGTCGAAGCTCGTCGCTCAGCTGCGGCCCGATCGCCGGCAGGCCGAAGTTGACGAGCGCGAGCCGACGCCTGCGCCGCTGACGCCCCGACCAGCACAGCGCCGGGCGATCGCGTGGCACGGCTCACGTCGCGATTATCCTTGTCGGCGTGGACCGCGGGGCGATCGCACGAGAGCGGGCGGCGGGCCCAGGCGGTCGAAGCGCTCACGTTCGAGCGGGAGCGCGAGGAAGCGCTCCGGGAGCAGCTCAGGGAGGTCGTTCTCGAGCAGGAAGGGCGACAGGGTCGACGAGGACGGCCTTCGCGCGCATGAGCGCGGACGACGTGACCCGTGTCCGGAAGGCCCTGCACGCGGAGGACGACGACGGGATAGCGGTCGCCGGCGACGGCTTCGACGAAGGAGAGACCGAGGAGCGCGAAGGGCGGTGGAGGCGGAGATCGGCGGCTCCAGGACGAGATCGAGCGCTGCCGCGCGGCGCAACAAGCCCTCGAGCGCTACGTAGGCGCCCTCGGCGAGACGTCGTAGGCCGAGACCGAGCCGCCCGCTCAGCCTCGCAGCGGCACCGCGTAGGAGGGCATCGGCGCGCCGGTCGCGCCGCTGAGCTTGAGAGGAATCCCGAGGAACGCGAACTCGTACTGCTTCTCGGCGGCGATCTCGTTCATGTCGACGACCTCGATGATCTGCGCCCCCGCGGTGGCGAACATGTAGGCGTGCACGGGGAGGAAGACGTTCTCGCTCCTCGGACGGAAGCACCTCGAGACCGATCGTGTCGCCCGCGATGCACATCGCCCCTGCCTCCTCGCACAGCCACTTCGCGGCCGGCAGCCCGATCCCGGGCGTGTTCTTCAGATAGCCGTCGAAGTCGGGCCACACGTTCATCCGGCCCGTGCGGACGAGGACGACGTCGCCCTTGCGCAGCTCGACGCCCTGCTTCGCGACCGTGTCCTGCAGGTCCTGTGGCGTGATCGCATACGCGTCGGGGAGCGTGTCGACGCCGTGCGTGCCTGCGACGTCCAGCAGCACGCCGCGTG
Source organism: uncultured Actinomycetes bacterium (assembly GCA_963724995.1). Taxonomy (GTDB): domain Bacteria; phylum Actinomycetota; class Thermoleophilia; order Gaiellales; family Gaiellaceae; genus Gaiella. Next base: position 196,085 of record CAVRXC010000006.1, on the reverse strand, counting down.
CGATGACCGGCGGGTACTTCTCGAGACCGCCCTTGGTCCAGATGCGGCTGCCGAGGTCGCGGTCGGCCGTCCAGCCGTTCCAGAAGCGCCCGTAGAAGCCGAGGTGGTTGAGGGTGTCGATGTGCGTGCCGCAGTGCGTGTACATGTGGATCGAGTCGCCGCAGTACGAGTACGCCTCGTGCACGTCGCTCCCGACGCCCGAGAGGTTGTCGTTCACCGAGCCCTGCGGCGTGTGCGTCATCCAGATGCCGTACGGCGGGTCGCCGGCGGCCACCCAGGAGGGCATCCCGATGAAGTACTCGACGTTCAGGTCGAAGACGTGCCGCGCGTCGAGATGATCGAGGATCGCGGCCGTCGAGTCCTGTGTGACCCAGTTCAGCCGCCCGATCTCGTCGTCGTCGCCCCAGGGGCTCTTCGAGACCTTGAGACCGTCCTGCTCGTGGATCGCCTCGGGGACGAGCTCCGGATCTGCCATCGGTGGGATCCTCCTTCGAGTCGGGTGAGGCGAGCCTACTCCGCCTCGCCACCGCGCTCAAAGGGAAGCGACGCGCCGTCCACGGCGAGGTAGACGGCCGAATAGTCGAGCGCGCCGAGACCCTGCTCCTGCGCGACCCGGTAGGCGGCAAGCGCGGTCTCGCGCCACCGGGGCGGCGACCCCGTGGTCGCCGGCCAGGTCGAGGGCGAGCGCGAGATCCTTGGCGATCAGGTCGACGGCAAACAGCGCCGCGAAGCCACGCGATGAGGGATGCGCGTCGTCCGCGCCGGCAAGCGGGAATCGCGTGTGCAGCACCCGGGAGTCGCCGGTCGAGGCAGCCGAGGAGCTCGTACAGCGTGGCGGGGTCGAGCTGCTCCCGCACGGCGATCGCACAGGCCTCCGCGAGCGCGGCCATCGTCGCGCCGGCGACGAGGTTGTTGCAGAGCTTCGCCGCCTGGCCGGCGCCATGCCCTCCGACGTGGACGACCAGGCCGCCGAGCTCGTCGAGCAGCGGCTTCGCCCGCGCGAAGGCATCCGGGTGGCCACCGACCATGATCGTCAGCGACCCGTCCTCGGCCCCGTGAGGGCCCCCGCTCACTGGCGCGTCGAGCACGGCGAGCCTGCCCTCGAGCGTCGCTGCGAGCCTTCGTGCGAGCGTCGGGCGGGCTGGTCGACATCTCCAGCAGGAGCGACCCCGGCGGTGCGCCCGCCAGGATGCCCCTCTGGCCCAGCACGACCTCCTCGACGGCCTCGGGCGACGGAAGCGACGTGATCACCACCTCGGCATCCCGGGCAGCCTCGGCCGGGGTCGACGCGACGGCAGTGCCGAGCGCTTCGGCGCGTGCTCGGTCGGCGTCGCAGGCGGTGACGTCGTGGCCGGCGGCAAGCAAGCGCCTCGCCATCGGGAGCCCCATCGTCCCGATGCCGATGAACCCGACCCGCGCCATGTCCTGTCTAGGTCTGGAGCTCGCTGCCGAAGGCGCCGAGGCGTGCGTGTGGGCGCCCGCTTCCGGCGAGCACGACCCAGACGACGATCTCCTCGTCGCGCGGTGCGTCGCCGATCCTCACCTCGAAGGTCTGATGGTGCGAACGCACCGTCTGGTCGTCGATGTGCTTGACGGCGATGTCGAGTGTCGCGCCTGCGCCGCCTCGCTTCTCGGCCGCCGGGAGCAGCGCAGAGCCGCCGACGGCCCCGCGCACATGATTGCCGAAGCGGAGGTTGTGGATGATCGCCGAGCCGTGCTCGACGTCCCCGGCGAGGCCGACGAGTGCGCCCTTCCCGAAGCCCTCTGCGGGCGCGCCGAGCTGCTCGAGCGCGCGGGCGGTGAGCAGCTCTCCCAGCGGCTCGCAGTAGGTGTCGATCAGCGGGGTCAGATCCTCGACGAATGCGCCGGCGAGTGGGTTCGCGATCACCGCGCCCACGGCCACCATCCTGGTCGCCGGAGTGACCGTCCGGCCTCCCTCGACGTGGACGTCCTCGACGAGCGTCACGACCTTTCGAACCCCGTCAGCGGCCACGGGTCGAGCATACTGCGACCACGCCGTGGAGAGAGTCCGCTTCTACTACGACGTCGTCTGCCCGTACTCGTACATGGAGTCTCATGTCGTCGAGACGGCAGAGGACGAGGTCTCGTGCCGAGGTCGAGTGGCTGCCGTTCGAGCTGCGGCCGGCGCCCCGCCCGCTGCTCGAGGTGCGCGGCGACCACCTGCGGGTCGACTGGACGCGGCACGTCTACGCACGGGCGCAGGCGCTCGGCGTGGAGATCCACCTGCCGCGCTACCAGCCCCGCTCCACCCTGCCTCTCGCGGCGTGTCTGTGGGCCGGAGCACGAGGGTCGTCTGCGGGCGTTCAAGCATGCCCTCTACGAGGCGTTCTTCTGCGAAGGAGAGGACATCGCGACAGACCGGGAGATCGCGCGCGCCGCGGAGCGTGCAGGGCTCGACCCCGTCGCTGCGGTCGCGGCGGCCTACGACCCGGAGCTCCACGGCCGGCTGCAGGCGATCCGTGCGGAGGCGGAAGCGGCGGGTGTCGGCGGGTGTTCCGTCGCTTCTCGCGGAAGACGGGGGCTCGCACTGGGGCATGGGTGGAATCGAGCGCCTGCTGGCGGGCGAGCCTCTCGTGCCGCGTGCGTAGACAATGTGGGCGCGATGACCGCACTCGCACGGGTGCTCGACGAGCTGCTTGCCGTGACCGCTGCAAGCAGGGTCACCTTGCGCCGCGACGAGCCGGGTGACTACGCGTTCCCCGTCGTCGAGGAGGCGCTCGGGCCAGGCGTTGCCTCGCTCCGCCTGGAGCGAACCGTCGACCTGCGCGGTCAACCGGTCGTGCGGGAGCTCGCGCTCGGCCGCCAGGTCGTGCAGGACGACTGTCGGACGGCGTACGACGATCCCGCGTTCCACGCCATGCTCGACGTGTACGGCGGTCTCGCCGCGCAGATCGTGACGCCCGTGCTCGCGGGCGACCGGCTCGTCGCGATCGTCTCGGTACACCAGCTCGGCTCACCGCGCAGCTGGACCGACGAGGAGGTCGCTGCGGCCCGCGACGCCGCCAGCGGGATCGGCGAGCTGCTGTGAGGGTTCCCTCGGCATCGGCGCACAACCGCTGGCACCCTGCGATCGAGCCCGTCGCCCGCGTGGGACCGGGGGACGAGGTGGTCTTCGAGACCCGCGACGGGCTGGACGGCCAGCTCACGCGCGACAGCCGGCACGAGGACTGCGCCACCTCCGATCTCGGCCTCGGCCATCCGCTCACCGGCCCCGTCTTCGTCGAGGGCGCCGAGCCCGGGGACGTGCTCGAGGTCGAGTTCCTCGCCTACGAGACGCCCCCGTTCGGCGTCAACGCCGTGATCCCCGGCTTCGGCTTCCTCGCCGACGTGTTCACCGACCCGTTCCTCGTGCGCTGGGAGCTCGACGGCGGCCTTCGCGCGCTCGGACGAGCTTCCCGGCGTGGCCGTGCCCGCCTGCGTGCACGCGGGCGTGGTCGGTGTCGCTCCCTCGTTCGCGTTGATGGAGCTCCAGCGCAGTCGCGAGGAGGGGATCCGCGCCAGGGGCGGGCCGGTCGCCGACCCGGCGCCCGAGTCGGCGTTCCCGCCGCTCGCGTCGTCGGGGCTGCGCACGATCCCCCCGCGCGAGAACGGGGGCAATCTCGACATTCGACGGCTGGTGGCCGGAGCGACCCTGCTGCTCCCGGTGCAGGTGCCCGGAGCGCTCCTGTCGCTCGGCGATGTCCATTTCGCCCAGGGTGACGGCGAGGTGTGCGGCACCGGCATCGAGATCGAGGCAGCCGTCCGGGTGCGGGTCGGTCTGCGCGACCCAGGGCCGTGGGCGCCGCGCCTCCCCGCCTACCTGACCCCGGCCGAGACGCGTGGGCCGTGTTTCGCCACCACGGGGATCCCGATCGACGACGCGATGGATCTCACGGTCGCGGCGCGGACGGCGCTCCTGGCCATGATCGACTGGCTCGAGGCCGAGCACGGCCTCTCGCGCCCTGCCGCGTACTGTCTCTGCTCCGCGTGCGTCGACCTGCACCTGTCGCAGGTCGTGGACATCCCCTACCCGCTCGTCTCCGCGCTGATCCCACTCGAAGTCTTCGAGGGAGCCTGAGCGAGGCTCAGCCGGCGACCGCGATCGCCTCGATCTCGATCTCGAGCCCGGGCAGCGCCAGCGACGAGACCTCGACGATCGTGTCCGCCGGGTACGGCGGCGTGAACCAGCGCCCGCGGAGCTCCACGATCTTGGGGAAGTTCGTCATGTCGGTCAGGTAGATCGTCACCTTCACGACGCGGTCGAGGCCCGACCCGCCCGCCTCGAGCACGCGCGTCAGGTTGCGGAACACCTGCTCGGCCTGGGCGTCGAAGTCGCCCAGGCCCACGATCTGACCCTGCTGGTCGATGGCTGCCTGACCGGACACGATGACGAGATCGCCGACGCGGAAGCCCTGCGAGAGCCGGAACGGCTCGTACGGGTCGGGGTCGAGACGGATCTGCTCGACGTCCATCAGGTGGAGATCATCTTCTTCTCGATGCCGACGCCGGCGGCGAAGGCGCGCTCCACCTCGAGCGGGACGGTCGCCGAGTCCTGGAGCGCGATGCCGGTCGAGTCGAAGACCGTCACCTGGTCGTCGCTCTGACGACCTTCGAGCTCACCGCAGATCACCTTGCCGATCTCGCCCGCGATGTCGTCCTCCGAGATGAGCCCTTCTCGCAGCGGGACGTTGATCTCGCCGTCCGGGATGCACTGGCGGATGTCGTCGACGAAGATGCGCGCGCGCTGCAGGATCGCCGGATGCAGCTCCTGCTCGCCTTCCAGGTCGGCGCCGAGCGCCGCCAGGTGCGTGCCCGGCTCGATCCAGGCGTCGTCGACGATCCACCCGCGGGCGTGTGTCCCCGTGACGACGACGTCCGCGCCGCGAACGGCCGATCTCGAGATCGGTCGTGCCCGTGATGCGAAGGTGCGGGATAGCGCGGCTGCTGCTCGGCGAGATAGCGGTCGAGCGACTCCTGCGTCCTGCTCCACACCCGCACCTCGGCCCACGAGAAGACGGTGTCGCACGTGGCGAGCGTCCCTTCCGCGACGCTTCCGGTACCTGCGATCGCCAGGACGCTCGAGTCGGGCCGCGCGAGCCACTTGGCGGACACTGCGGCGGACGCGCCGGTGCGCATCAGCGTGTGGTACGAGCCGTCGCAGATCGCGAGCGGGAACCCGGTCTCCGGGTGCGTGTAGACGAGGATCGAGAACACCGCGGGCAGGTCGTAGGCGGCGTTGTTCTCGCGGATCGAGACCCACTTGCAGGCGGCCGCCTCGGGCTCCTCGATCCAGGACGGCATCACCTCCCACTCGCCCTGGTAGCGGTCGAGCACGATGTGCCCCTTCGGCTCCATGTAGACGCGGCCGAGGCCGTGCATGCGGAACGCGTGCTCGACGCAGCCGACGTACTCCGCGGGCGTGAGCAGCCCGATCATGTCCGAGCGCCCGAGGATCAGCGTCTTGCGGTTTCGCCAGCTCTCCACGGCGCGACTCTACGAGCGGATCGCGTCTTCGACAAGGTCGGCGAGGGCACCGAGGTCGACCTCCTCGTAGACGGGGAGGTACGGCGCCAGCTGCTCGCGCGCGCGGGCCAGCAGCCGGCTGGATCGCTCCGCGTCTCCGCCGAGGTGGCGGTACCCGGCCGCAGCAAGCAGCCGCAGGCCGCGGATGACATCGGCGGACTCCGGCGTGGCCCCCGAGGATGCGCCCTCGAGAGCGGCACCCGCGGCGGCGTACGCACCTGCCCGCAGCCACCGCTCCGCCTCCCAGAGCGCGGCCCGCGCACGCGCCTCCGGCGGGGGCCACTCCTCCTCCACGGACGGATAGTAGAGTCGGCGGCCCATGGCGGCACGCGTGCCCCCGATCGACCGTGAGCGGAGCGCCACCCGGATCGCGCGTGACATCGAGACCCTCTCCGGACGGGAGTACACGACCACCGACGAGGCGATCCGCCGCTACGCGTATACGCCGGAGTACCGGCGGACGCTCGACTACTTCACCCGCGAGCTCGAGGCGATCGGCTTCTCCGTCTCCGAGGACCCGGTGGGCACGCTCGTGGGGCGCAACCGACCCGCCGGTGAGCCCGTCTTCGGGGTCGGCTCGCACTGCGACTCGAACCGCAACGGCGGCCGTTACGACGGCACGATGGGCGTCGTCACGGCACTCGAGGTGTGCCGTCTCAGCGCCGAGCACGAGCTCGGCCTGCCGCTGCAGCTGATCTCGTTCCTCGAGGAGGAGGGCTCGGGCTTCGGCCAGATGCTGCTCGGCAGCCGGATCATGCTGCAGCGCGTCACCGAGCAGGACCTGCGCGAGCATTTCCGCGCGATCGACGACGGGCGTAGCTTCTGGGAGCACGCGGAGGAGGCGGGCTACGAGCCCGCACGCTGGCGCGAGTGCGCTCATGTGCTGGACGACCTCGTCGGCTGGATCGAGATGCACATCGAGCAGGCCCGCGTGCTCCAGGACACGGGGAACCGCATCGGGATCGTCAACGCGATCGCCGGCTACGTGCACGCGGATGTGATCGTGCACGGCCGCGGTGACCACGCCGGCGCGACGCCGATGGACCTGCGCCTCGATCCGACCCTCGTGCTCGCCGAGACGGCACTCGAGCTGGAGCGACTTGCCCGCGGGGCGGGGCAGGGTACAGTCGGCACGATCGGCGAGGTCGAGGTCGACCCGGGGCTGATCAACGCGATCGCGAGCTCCGTGCGCTTCTCGCTCGACATCCGCGGCCCGGTGGACGAGGCCTATCGCGGCGTCGCCGACGCGACCTGCGCATTCGGCGTCGCCGCAGCGGAGCGACGCGGCATGCACGCCGACGTGCACACGCGCCAGACCCTCGCCGTGACGCCGCTGGACCGCGGCATCGTGGACGCGCTCGTGCGACATGCGGGGGCGACAGGCGAGCCGTTCGTCGAGATGCACTCCGGCGCCGCCCACGACACGATGTGCGTCGCCGAGCGCATCCCGAGTGCGATGGTGTTCGTGCCCTGCGTGGAAGGGATCAGTCACCACCCCGACGAGGACGCCGACCCCGCCGACGCCGCGCTCGCCGCCGAGATCATCCTCGGCGCGATCGCGGACCTGGTCCCGTAGGCGGGACTGTCCGCCGGCGACCGCTCGGGGCTCACCGGCGGGCCAGACCGGCGATGATCGCTGCCGTGACCCGAGCCTCCGCCATCAGCCGACTCTACTGATGGACGCCGTCCTGCTCGGCGTGCTCGCCGGAGCGCTCTTCGGCGCGATGACGGTCGCCGTCCGGTGGGGCCTCGTGCGCGGCGGCGACCCGGTGGCCGGCGTGCCGGTGATCGCCGGCACGGCCTTCGTCGTCGCCGGCGTGCTCGCGCTGCTCGCCGGCAGCGGCGCGGACATCGCCGATCTCGCCCCGTTCTTCGCGGTCGGCATCTTCGTGCCCGGCGCTGTCGCAGGTCGCGTTCGTGTCGGCCGTCCGCCACGCCGGCCCGTCGCGCGCCGCCATCCTCATCGGCACCGCGCCGCTCGTGTCCGTGCTCCTCGCCATCGTCTTGCTCGGCGAGGAGCTCGAGCCGGCGATCCTCGCCGGTACCGGCGCTGATCGTCGCGGGCGGGGCGGTGCTGGCCTTCGACCCCGGTCGTCCGGTCGGGTTCCGGATGCTCGGGGTGGTGCTCGCGCTCCTCTGCGCGGGCCTGTTCGCCGCGCGCGACAACGCCGTGCGTCACTTCGCCGTCGACTTCGACGCGCCTCCGCTCGACGCTGCGGCGGCATCGCTGCTCGGCGCCACCGTCGGCGCGGCCGTGTTCGTGGCGCTCGTCCGGCGTCGGGCGGCCGTCGCCATGCTGCGTCCCGCCGTGTCCGCGTTCGTGCCGGCGGGCCTGTTCCTCGCAGGCGCCTACAGCGCGCTCGTGGCCGGCTTCGACCGCGGCAGCGTCGGCGTCGTCGCACCGCTCAACGCGACCCAGTCGCTGTGGGCCGTGCTCTTCGCCGCCGTCGCCTACCGGCGCGCGGAGGCGATCGGGCGCCGGACGGTGCTCGCGGCGGCGCTCGTCGTCTGCGGCGGCGCGCTGATCGCCGCGTTTCGCTGATTAGCCGGCAAGCGGGCTCTCGCACAGCGCGCGAGAGCTACGGATCCGCTCGCGCGGATCCTTCCGCGCATGACCCTGAAGGCGTCCGCTTCGCGGCCGCAGAACCTCGGCTACATCAAGCTTCCGGTGGCGATGCGCGCCGCGACCGCCTCGCCCACCTCGCGTGTGGTGGCGTCCCCGCCGACGTCGCGCGTGCGCGGGCCCTCTCGGCAGACGGCCTCGAGCGCGGCCAGCACCCGTGCCGCCGCGGCGTCCTCGCCGAGGTGGTCGAGCATCAGTGCTGCGCTCCAGATCGCGCCGCACGGGTTCGCCACGCCGAGCCGTGCGATGTCGGGCGCAGAGCCGTGTACGGGCTCGAACACGCCGGGCAGATCTGTCCCCGGTGCGACGTTGGCCGAGGCGGCCATCCCCATCCCGCCCTGGATTGCCGCGGCCAGGTCGGTGAGGATGTCGGCGAACAGGTTCGAGGCGACGACGACGTCGATGCTGCCGGGGTCACGCACGAGGCGTGCCGCCAGCGCGTCCACGAGCACCCGCTCGACCCGGACGTCGCGGAACTCGGACGCTACCTCCTCGACGATCTCGTCCCAGAGCACGTAGCCGAACCGCGACGCGTTCGACTTGGTCGCGCTCGTGAGCACGCCGCGACGGCCGGCGGCGAGCCGGAAGGCGTGCCGCACGACCCGCTCGACGCCGACGCGGGTGAAGACGCTCGTCTCGATGCCGACCTCGAGCGGCAGGCCACGGTGCGATCGACCGCCGACGCCGGCGTACTCGCCCTCGGTGTTCTCGCGCACGAACAGCATGTCGATGTCGTCGGGCACGCGTCCGGCGAGCGGCGTCGGGATGCCGGGCAGCAGGCGCGCCGGCCGCACGTTCGCCCACAGGTCGAGGTGCTGCCGGATGGCGAGGATCGAGCCCCACAGCGACTCGTGGTCCGGCACCGACGGGTCGCCGATCGCGCCCATCAGCACCGCGTCGTGTGCCCGGAGGACGTCGGGCCAGTCGTCGGCCATCATGCGGCCGTGCTCGTGGAAGTAGGCGGAGCCCCACGGGCAGCTCCGTCCACTGCAACTCCAGGCCCAGCGCGTCGACGGCGCGCCGGGCCTCCTCCGTCACCTCGGGCCCCACCCCGTCACCGGGCAGCAGGGCGATCCGGTAGCTCAAGCTGCGGTTCCCACCTTCCCGGAGACCCGCTCGAGGTAGGCGAGAGCATCGTCGACCGAGACCAGGTCGGCGTACTTCGCCTGGATGTCGAACAGGTTCGCCTCGTGCGGCGCCTGTGCGCGGTCGCCGACGCACTCGCGCGGCACGATCGTCGGCCAGCCGTACTGCAGCAGGTCGATCGCCGTCGCGCGGACGCAGCCGCTCGTCGTCGCGCCGCACAGGATCACCGTGTCGACCCCTTGCGAGACGAGCACGGAGGCGAGGTTCGTGCCGAAGAACCCCGACGCGCCCTTCTTCACGATCACGGTCTCGTCGTCCTGCGGATCGAGCCGCGGGTCGATCGCCGCCCAGGCGCCGCCCAGCTGCAGCACCGCGAGAGCGGGGACCTTCTGCATCCAGAGGCCCCCGTCCTTGAGGCTCGGCTCGAACGCGATCGTCGTGAACACGACCGGGACGCCCTTCTCGCGCGCTGCGTCGAGCAGACGCCTGGTCGCCTCGATCTGTGGGGTGAGGTCGGAGCCGAGCGGGCAGCCCGGGTCGGTGAACCCGCAGGAGAAGTCGATCACGAGCACGGCGGGCCGCTTCCCGAGCGTGACGGCCTGGCCGAGACCCGCCTTCGCGTAGACCTCGCGCGCCGCGTCGTCGGACATCAGGCGACCGCCCTTTGGGCGGGCTTCAGCTCCTCGCCGAAACGAGCGCGCTTGACGAACTGCCCCGCTCCCGGCTGCGCAACCAGCTCGTCGTTCTCGACGATCACCTGGCCACGGACCAGGACGATCTCCGGGGCGCCGGTCACCTCGGTGCCCTCGAACAGGTTGTAGTTGACGTTCGTGTGGTGCGTCGCCGCCGAGATCGTGAGCTTCTTGTTCGGGTCCCAGACGACGAGGTCGGCGTCCGAGCCGGGGGCGATGGTCCCTTTGCGCGGGTAGAGGCCGAACAGCTTCGCGATGTTCGTCGAGACGAGCTCGACGAAGCGGTTCGGGGTGATGCGGCCCTCCCCGACGCCGAACGTCCACAACATGTGCAGCCGGTTCTCGATCCCAGGCCCGCCGTTCGGCACCACCTGGAACTCGCGGCCGTTGATCCCCTTCTGCTCGGGCCAGTTGAACGGGCAGTGGTCGGTCGAGACCGCCGACAGCGCGTCCGTCGCGATCGCCTTCCAGAGGTGCTCCTGGTGCTCCTTTGGGCGCGGCGGCGGCGTGTAGATGTACTTCGCGCCTTCCCAGTTCGGCGCTTCCATCATCGACTCGTCGACGAAGAAGTACTGGGTGCACGTCTCGCCCCACACCTTCCAGCCCTTCTCTCTGGCCAGCGCGATCGGCTCCACGGCAGGCTGGCACGAGACATGGACGACGTACAGCGGCGCGTCTGCGACCCGCGCGAGCTGGATGGCGCGATTCGTCGCCTCGGCCTCGGTCTCCATCGGCCGGCTGCGCGCGTGCCAGACCGGGTCGGTGTTGCCGGCCGCCACGGTCTCCTTGACGATGATGTCGATCGCGTCGCCGTTCTCGGCGTGCACCATCACGAGGCCACCGGTCTCGTGGGCGGTCTGCATGACGCGGAACAGCGTCTCGTCGTCCACCATCACGGCGCCCTTGTAGGCCATGAACAGCTTGTACGAGGTGACGCCCTCGTCGGGGAGCCTCGCGAGGTCCTCGAGCGTGCCGCCCGTGTGCAGGTCGGTGACGGCGATGTGGAAGCCGACGTCGATCACCGGTGGGCAGCGCTCGATCTTCTCGTGGTATTTCTCGAGCGCCTGGGCGAACGTGTCTCCGGGCGTCTGGATGCAGAAGTCGATCAGCGTCGTGGTGCCCCCGAACGCGGCCGCGGTGGTGCCGGACGTGAAGTCGTCGCACGTCGTGGTGCCGCCGAAGAACATCTCCAGGTGCGTGTGTGGGTCGATCGCTCCGGGCATCACGATCTTCCCGGCCGCGTCGATGACCTTGTCGGCGGACACGTCGAGCGACTCGCCGATCAGCGTGATCGAGCCGTTCTCGACGTAGATGTCGCCGACGTAGTCGTCGGCTGCGGTGATGATGCGGCCGCCCTTGATGAGCACTGACATCCGCCTCACTCCCCTTTCTCCGAGTTCTGTGTGGTGTATACGCCTCCCCGCTCACATGCGTCAAACGGCAAAGGGCGGCATCCTGTCGTGCCAGTCCGTCGCCCGCTGGTACGCATGCGCCGCACGGAGCACGGTCGACTCGTCGAAGCGGCGCCCGACCAGCGCCAGGCCAACCGGCAGGCCGTCGACGAGCCCGCACGGCACGCTCACGACGGGCAGGCCGAGACAGCTCCACGGCGAGTTGTAGGGAATCAGCGCTGCCCGGTACGGCACCCGCTCGCCACCCAGGTCGACCGTGTCATCGCCGATCCTCGGCGCCACGACGGGCATCTGCGGGGCCACGAGGACGTCGAAGCGCTCGAACAGCGGTCGCGCCTGCTCGATGAGGAGGCGACGCGCACGCTGGCCGGTGATCGGCGCCGATGCGGGTAGGAAGAGACCGGCGAGCAGTCGCGCGCGTACGTCGGGGCCGTAGTCCGCATAGCGGGTACGCAGCCAATCGAGATGCACCTCGGCCGCCTCAGGGAGCATCACGAGCTGCTGCACCACCTCCGCCCGGCGCACGAACGCGGCATCCGCCCGCGCGACCCTGGCACCGAGCGTCGCGAGCTCCGCGATCGCACGCTCGATGGCGGCGGCGATCCGCGGATCGATCAGCGCGTCGTCGAGGAGGTGCGACACGACACCGACCCGGAGGCCGTCGATGCCGCCGCCTAGCTCCTCCGTGTAGCGCGGGACCGGCACGCGGGCGCTCCCGGGGTCGGCGGGGTCGTGACCCGAGGTCACCTCCAGGAGCAGCGCGCAGTCCTCCGCGCTGCGCGCCAGCGGGCCGACGGTGTCGTACGTCCACGACACGGGCACGACACCGGCGGTCGACACCCGACCCGTCGTCGGACGCACCCCCGTCACGCCGCAGAAGCAGGCGGGGATGCGGATGGAGCCGCCGGTGTCGGTGCCGAGCGCGCCGGGCACGAGACCCGCTGCCGTCGCCGCGCCGCTGCCGCCGCTCGACCCGCCGCAGATCCGCTCGTGATCCCACGGGTTGTGTGCAGGGCCGAAATGCGGGCTCGTGGTGGTCGCTCCCCACGCGAACTCGTGCGTGTTCAGCTTGCCGACGATCACGGCGCCCGCTTCGCGGAGGCGGGCGACCGAGGTCGCGTCGACCGTCGGCACGTTGTCCGCGAGGATCTTCGACGCCGCGGTCGTGGGTGTCCCGGCGACGTCGATCACGTCCTTGACGGCGATCGGGACGCCGTACAACGGCCCGCGCTGCGTGGCACGCTCGAGCGCGGCAGCCTCCTCCAGGGCATCCTCGGCGCGGACCGCGAGAAAGGCGTTGAGCGCGCCGTCCAGCCGCTCGATCCGCGCGAGGCTCTCTGCAACGGCCTCGCTCGGCGACAGCTCGGCCGCCCGTAGCCGTTCGGCGAGCCGGACGAGGCTCATCCCATTTCGCTCTCGCGCGTGAAGAGGGCGGCCGGCCGCGTCCCGCCGGGCAGCTCCGCTTCGATCTCGCGTAACGCCGGCAGGATCGAGGCGAGGAACACCGTCGCCACCTCGAGATCCTCGTCGTAGGGCTCGATCCCGAGCCCCCGCGCGAGCGAGCGGAGCTCCTCGAGCGACGGTACCGGGCTAGACTTTGACCCCATGCCGATCTACGAGTACCGCTGCGAGGCGTGCGGGGAACGGTACGAGGAGTACCTCTCGACGTCAGACAAGCCGGCGCCTGCCTGTCCGTCCTGCAAGTCGCGCAAGGTGGAGCGCCTGATCTCGAAGATCAACACGGAGTGGCTCCCGAGCGACGTCGCATGGGACCGCGTCGGCCGCTCCTGGGAGTGAGCCCGGGAGCTGGCACGTCGGGTCGAGTCGTCGGGTCGTGCGGCATGGCCTGCGCGCCGGTCTTGGCGTCGAGATTCGAATAAGTCAGACTTTCGCGCGTCTTGTCAAGCGAGGCGGGAGGCCCGTGTGCCGTACGCGCGGATCGACGACGGAATCGACCTCTACTACGAGCTGACCGGGCCGGAGGACGGCCCCGTCGTCCTGCAGTTCGGCGGCGGTCTCTTCGGCCGGCACAACTTCGGGTTCGTCAACGACGGCTTTCGTGAGCAGGGCTACCGCCTGCTCTCGTACGACGCACGAGGCTACGGCGCCTCCACGAGCCCGCGCGAGTGGTACACGATCGAAGGGTGGGCCGACGACGGCGCCAAGCTGCTCGACGCCCTCGGTCTCGAGCGGGTGCTCGTTCACGGCACGTCGATGGGCGGCATGATCGCGATCGCCTTCACCGCGCGCCACGGCGCGCGCACGATCGCAGCCTGCGCCGACGTCGCCTTCGCGAAGCCGGACGTCTACCGGCGCACGCTCTTCCGGGTCTGGCGCCGCATGGCCGAGTCGATGCCCTGGGACGACTTCGCCGACCATGTCACGACGCAGGCCGTCGGCGCCCGGTTCCTCGAGAGCGAGCAGGGGGCGAACACGTTCGAGCTGGTCCGTTCGGTGATCGGCGTCAACGACCCGTACACGGTGCGGCAGGCCTGCATCGCGATGGAGGAGATGGATCTGTCGCCACTCGTGCCGCAGATCGACCGGCCGCTGTTGATGACCAACGGCACGTACGACATCCTCTGCCCGCCCGAGCTTGCTCCGTCCGGGCTCGGCGCCAGGCAGATGGCGGCGCTGAATCCGCTCATCCGCGTCGTCGAGTTCCCGGACATCGGGCATGCCGACCTGCTCGAGTGCCCGGACGACGCAGTCCGTATCGTCAGCGCGTTCTTCGACGAGGCGCGGGCCGACGCCTGAGCGCGGCGGCGGCCGCGATAGGATCCGGCCTCCAACGCGAACTCGAAGGAGGAGCACGCATGGCAACGACTTCCGCCGTCTGGACGCGTGAGGCCCTGGCCGCCGCGCCGCAGACCTACTTCGACGCCGTAGACGCGATGGACGTCGACGCCGTCCTCGCCCACTTCGCTGACGACGCGACGCTCACCGTACAGACCGACCACGTGACGTTCACCGGCGCCGTCGAGATCCGGCGCATGTTCACCGACTTCTTCGCTGCGTCGAAGACGATCCGCCACGAGATTCGCAACCTCGTCGTCGAGGAGGGCGCCGGCAAGGTCGCCACCGAGCAGGGGTACATCGGCGAGTTGCAGGACGGCTCGCAGAACGACATGCACAACTGCAACTTCTTCGACTTCGACGCGGACGGGAAGTTCAAGCGGGTCATCATCTGGATGGCGGGAACCAACCCGCTGCACTGAACTTGCCCGCAGTCCGGAATCCGCTCGCGCGGATTCCGGACGCGAGAACCCTGAAGGCGTTCGCTTCGCGGCCGCAGAGCAAGGTGGTTGAAGGGCGGATTCGGCCTGTGGCTCGCGACATGCGCGAGAACTCCTTAGATAGGGGAGCGGTCTACCGCACGCGTTGGTCCGTTGCCTCGAGCGCTTTGACGAGAGCGGTCACCGTCGCATTGCAGGGAGCCGTGAGGCCGAGCGCTGTTGCACGCGCCGGGATGGCGCCGTTGATCACGTCGACCTCGCTCGGCCTCCCCGCAAGCCGGTCGAGCAGCATCGAGGGCCGCGCGTCCGGGATCCTCTGCCCGAAGGCGGTCACGTGCTCGACGGGATCGTCGAAGCGAAGCGCGATACCGGCCGCCCGCGCCACGTCGTAGGCCTCGGTGGCGCACGTCGTGGCGACGAGCCAGGCGCTCGGCTCGGACATCACCCCGCCGATCGTCCATCCGAGCACGGTGCAGGTGCCGCTGAAGCAGACGTTGCAGATCAGCTTCTCCCAGACGAGACGGTCGACGTCGTCGTCGGTCTGCACGGTGAACCCGGCCTCGCGCCAGACCTCCGCGACGCGCTCGATCCGCTCCGTGACCGGCCCGCGCCGCTCGCCGAGCCGGATCAGCTCGTACCCGTGATGGTGCGCGTGCCCGGGTGCGACGAGCGACGCCCCGAAGCCTCCTGCCACCCCGAGAACGACGCAAGCCTCGCCGAGCACGTCGGCGACGACGTCCGCCGAGCCGAGGCCGTTCTGGATCGGGAGCACGACGGTGGCGGGCCCGACGAGCGAGCGTGCGGAGAGCGCGGCGGCGCGGACGTGCATCGCCTTGGTCGCGATGACGACGAGGTCGACGGGGCCGAT
This sequence comes from uncultured Actinomycetes bacterium, assembly GCA_963724995.1. Taxonomy (GTDB): domain Bacteria; phylum Actinomycetota; class Thermoleophilia; order Gaiellales; family Gaiellaceae; genus Gaiella. Next base: position 180,645 of record CAVRXC010000006.1, on the reverse strand, counting down.
CTCGTCCGCGTGCGTCGTCGCCTCGATGCGCACGACGCGGTCGCCGCTCGCACCCTCGACACGGAGCCCATGCTCGCGGATGGCGGCGACATGCTCCTCCGAGACGTCCACCGCCCAGACCTCGTTGCCGGCTGCCCCGAGCAGGCCGGCGTACACCGAGCCCATTGCTCCCACTCCGACGATTGCGATGCGCACGGCGTCCCTCGACCTATGACGGCGGGTGCGTGGCGCGCCAGTGCCGTGCGATCTCCACTCGCGTCGTCACCCACGCGTCGTCGTGCGACCGCACGTGCTCGAGGAAGCGGTCGAGCGCCGCAGCGCGGCCGGGTCGGCCGACGATCCGGCAATGAAGACCGACGGACATCATGCGCCCGCCCTCGGCGCGGAGACGGTCGAACGAGTCGGCGAGGTAGGTGAAGAAGTCGTCCGCCGTGACGAACCCGTTGGGGAGCAGGAACTTGAAGTCGTTCGCGTCGAGCGTGTACGGGATCACCAGATGGTCGCTGTCGGAGACGTCGACCCAGTACGGCAGCTCGTCGGCGTACGAGTCGGAGTCGTAGAGGAAGCCGCCCTCCTCGACGACGAGCCGGCGTGTGCGCTCGGAGGTGCGGCCCGTGTACCACCCGACCGGACGCACACCGCAGGCGGTCTCGATGGCCGAGATCGCACGGCGGATGTGGTCTCGCTCCTCGCTCTCCGGCATGTCGCCGTAGTCGATCCAGCGCCAGCCGTGACTCGCCACCTCCCAGCCGGCGTCGATCATGGCGCGGGCAGCCTCCGGGTTCCGCTCGAGGGCCTGGCCGACGGCGTACACCGTGAGCGGCAGCCCGTGGCCCGTGAAGATGCGGTGCACCCGCCAGAAGCCGGCGCGGCTGCCGAACTCGAACATCGACTCGGTGTTGAGATTCCGACGGCCGACCGTGGGCGGGGCGCCGACGACCTCGTGCAGGAACGCCTCGGAGGCCGGGTCACCCTCGAGCGGCGTGTTCTCGCCGCCCTCCTCGTAGTTGAGCACGAAGCTGACCGCGATCCGCGCGCCGCCGGGCCACAGTGGATCGGGCGGGTGCTGACCGTAGCCGACGAGGTCACGGCTCATGATCCCGAAGGTGTCCCGAACACCCCAGCGGCGGCGAGCTCGCGCACGTGCTCGGGCGCTGTAGCCGCAGAGCGCGACGAGCACGTCCTCCGTGTGCTCGCCGCGTGTCGGGCCCGCGCGCGGGCGGCCGCTCGAGGCTCTCCTCGCCCTCGGCGAGCCGAAGCGGCGTACGGATCGTGCGCACGGCGCCGAGCGCCGGATGGTCGTGCTCGACGACGCTCCCGCGCGCGATGCGTCTGCGGGTCGTCGAGCGCCTCCTCGACCGTGTTCACCCGCGAGGCCGGCACGCCTGCCGCGAGCAAGCGCCGTGATCCACTCGTCGGCTCCGCGTGCCGCGAAGGCGTCCTCGAGGATCGGCAGGAGCTGCGTCGCGGTGCTCGTTGCGCGCCGCCATCGTCGAGAACCGCGTCGTCCTCGTTCAGCTCGGGGCGGCCGATCACGTCGCACAGGCGCTCCCAGAACACCTGCTTGGCCGCGCCGACGACGAACCAGCCGTCCGACGCACGGAAGTTCTGGAACGGCACGATCGACGGGTGGGCCGAGCTGTGTCGGCGCGGCGGCACGTAGCCCGTGCGTCGCAGCCCAGGTGCCGACGTACATCAGCTCGTGCAGCGCCGTCTCGAAGAGCGACACGTCGCAGTCGCAGCCGACCCCGTCACGCCGTGCGCGCCAGATGCCGGCCATGATCGCGATCGCCGACGCGTAGCCGCCGGAGAGATCGACGAGCGACAGACCGGACTTCGTCGGCGGGCCTTCGGGCTCTCCCGTGAGGCTCTGCCACCCCGCCAGGCCCTGCATCATGTAGTCGTAGCCGCCCTCCGACGCGCGAGGGCCGGTCATCCCGAACCCGGACAGCGAACAGCACACGATTCGCGGATTGACGTCGCGCAGCTGCTCGTACGTGAGACCGAGCTTGCCCGGCTGGTCGCCGCGCAGGTTCGAGTAGACGCCGTCGCACGCCCGCACGAGATCGTGGAGGACGGCACGCGCTCGGGGATGACGGAGGTCGAGCGACACGCTCTTCTTGCCGCGGTTGAACGTCTCGAAGAAGAGCGAGTCCTCGCCGTCCTGGTACGGCGGCACGTACCGGCCGACGTCCCCCGCGGAGGCGGGGTCCTCGATCTTCACGATCTCCGCTCCGAGGTCGGCGAGCTGCAGCGTGCCCCATGGGCCGGCGCCGAACTGCTCCACCGAGAGATCCGGACGTCGGCGAGCGGCAGCGTCACACGAGCGCCTCCCGCGCGAGGTCCGCGACCGAGCGCAGTCGCTCGCACCTGCTCCAGCAGATCGTCGTCGGCGGCCGGGTTGAACGAGACGTGCGTGACGCCCGCCTCGGCGTACGCGCGAAGGCGCGCAGCGCAATCCTCCGGCGTCCCCGCGACGCAGAGGTGCTCGACGTGGTGGGGCTCGAAGCGCATCCGGTAGCGGTGCGAGAGGTGAGCCCGAACCGTCTCGCGTGCACGCACAGCGTCGTCGTCGACCCGTGCAAACGTGACGAGCACGTGCTCGAGCGCCTCCGGGTCGCGTCCAGCGGCCGCCGCGTGCGCCCGGACGTTCTCGACACCGGCCGCGAACCGTCGCGGCGACACGAGGTACGGCAGCCACCCGTCACCGAGCCTTCCCGCCCGTCGCTGCGCAGCCTCGCTTCGTCCTCCGACCAGGATGGGCGGCCCTGCCACCCGGGGGGAACGCGGCGCGATCTCGACGCTGTCGAAGCCGGTAGAAGCGTCCTGCGAACGACGCGGGCCGCTGGTGCAAAGAGCGCGCGCAGAGCCGCGATGCCCTCGTCGGCGCGCGCGCCCACGCTCGCGCCCTGTCGACGCCCGCTGCCTCGAAGTCCTTCGCGCCTTCCCCGCCGACGCCGACACCGAGCAGCAGGCGCCCGCGCGAGAGGTAGTCGAGCGAGCCGCCTGCTTGGCGACGAGGCTCGGGTGTCGTAGCGGCAGCAGCACGACGCCGGCGCCGAGCAGCAGGTCCGCTCGGTGACCGCGGCGAACGCCGCCAGCGCGACCCCGAGGTCGAGGATCGGGTTGTGGAACGAGAGGTGCTCGCCGGCCCAGATCGAGTCGTAACCCGAGCTCCTCGGCCAGCTCCGCGACCGCGCGGAACCGCCCCGGATCGGGTGGCGCAGCGGTGAGCTGGCCGCTCCCCTGGATCCCGACCTGCATGCCGCTACGCGCCTCGGCGTGCGGCGCGCGACGCCTTCCAGGCCCGCTCGTAGAACGGCCGCAGGAACGCCAGGTGGTCGTGCATCTCGGCCGCGGCCGCATCGGCATCGGCGGCCTCGACGGCCTCCAGGATGCGCAGGTGATGGGCATGGATCGCCGTGTGGAAGCTGCGCCCGAGCGTCGAGCGCGCCAGATGCGTCTGGAGCACCGTGAAGATGGGCTGTGCCGAGACCGTCAGCAGCGTGTTGCGGCTCGCCTCGAGCAGGCAGGAGTGGAACTCGGCGTTGTAGGTGAACTCCTCGGCGTTCGCGAGCGCGCAGCGTGTCATCGGGCACGGTCGCAGCGAAGCCGCTCGAGGTCGCCTTTCGACCGGCGTGCAGCGGCGAGCCGCGCCGCCGGCACCTCGACGAGCTCGCGGGCCTCCAGCAGCTCCTCGAGCGTGACGTGCTGCGTCTCGGTGAGCAGTGCGACGTTCGCCTGGACGAACGACGAGATGTGATCGACCGTCGGCAGCGTGACGAAGCTGCCGCCGGCCGCGTCCCTTCGCGGTGCGAACGAGCCCCTGCGCGGCCAGCACGCGCAGCGCCTCACGGATCGTGGCGCGGCTCACGCCGAACTCCCGGGCGAGCGCGGACTCGATCGGCAGCCGCTCGCCCGGGCGCCAGCTTCCCCGAGACGATCAGCTCCCGGAGCTGGTCGGCGACCTGCTCGTACGCCTTTCGCACACGGCGCACGGTCATCCCGGGCACGGGAGCGACAGCCCGTAGGGGGCGCTTGGCGTCTCCGCTGGCGGCGCCCGAGCCGTCCGAGGGCGTCAGAGCCCGAACTCCGCGTTTCCGGCGAGCGCCGTCGGCGACGACGACGGCGGCAGCCCGCGGCCGGCGTAGTACTCGGTCAGCGACGAGCCGGTGCGCGAGCGCTCGGAGCTCGTCCCGGAGCGCCGCCGTGGCCGCCTCGTCGATCACGAGCGTGCGCTCGTCGGCGAACACGACGCCGTACGCGTCGCGCGCGAGCTCGATCGTCGTGAAGTCGTCGAGCACGTCCTCGCGCACCGCGTCCGCGGGCCGATCGAGCGGATCGCCGTACCCCGCGGCGTTCGGCTCGCGGAACTCGATGAACTCTCCGGCCGCGAACGGGAAGCCCGTCACCTTCGCGGGCAGGATCTCCTGGCTCGCCGTGTCCGGGTTCTTGCGGCACGACGCCACGAGCCCGTCCCAGCCTCCGAAGATGCCGCGCGGCGGGTCGGTACTGACGGTCACCCTCGCACGAGTAGACGCCGTCGACGAGGAACCGGTTGCGCCGGACGATCCCGATCCCGCCACGCCAGCGGCCGGGGGCCGCCGGCTCCGGGCGCAGCTCGTACTGGTCGCACCTCACCGGGAAGCGCATGTCGAGCTCCTCGATCGGGTTGTTGCGTGTGTTCGCCATCAGGTTGTCGACCGAGTCCATCGCGTCCTTGCCGTAGCGTCCGCCGTACGAGCCCTCGTTCACCTCGAGATAGAGCCAGTACTCGCCCATCTCCTCGGAGAACCCCGAGTAGGCGCAGAAGTGCAGGCCAGCCGAGTTCCCGGCCGTCACCCCCTGTGGCAGGGCCTCGGCGAGCGCGAGGATCGTGTTGTCGACGACCCTCTGCACCTGGCAGAAGCGTGAGAAGCAGGCGCGCGGGAAGGTCGGGTTGTAGATCGTGCCCTTCGGCGCGATCACCTTCACCGGACGGAAGACGCCGTCGTTCTGCGGGACGTGCTCGGGGAACGTGACCTCGTCGAGCAGGATCGTGCGAACCGCGTAGTAGGCGCCGACGAGCAGCGACCCTTCGTAGGGCACGTTGTAGCCCGTCGGAACCTCGGGATTCGAGCCGGTGAGGTCGATCGTGATCTCGTCGCCGTCCACGATCACCGTCGTCTCCACCCTGAGCGGCACGCCGCGGTTCCGCGCGTCGTCGTCGAGCCAGCCGGTCGGCGCCTTGTACTTGCCGTCCGGGAGCTTGCGGATCTGCTCGCGCAGCATGCGCTCCGAGTAGTCCATCCAGTCGTACGCCGCGCTCATCACGACCTCGGCTCCGTAGCGCTGCACGAGGCGGAGGAAGCGGTCGCGACCGAGCTGGCAGGCGGCCATCATCGCGTTCATGTCCCCGCGGTTCATCGTCTCGGTGCGAACGTTGTCGAAGACCATCTTGTCGAGGTCCTCGTTCAGCTCACCGGCCCGGTACCAGCGCAGGCCGTCGTAGATCTTCGCCTCGGCGTACATGTCGAAGCAGTCGGCGTTGATGCCCGGGAACGAGCCGCCGACGTCGAGCACGTGCGCCGTGACGGCGGCGAAGCCGAGGTGCTCGCCCTCGTGGAAGATCGGTACCGCCACCGCGATGTCCGGGCTGTGCGACGCGCCGTAGTACGGGTGGTTGTGGATGATCACGTCGCCGTCCACGATCTTCCCCGTCGAGGTGGCGCATGAAGCCGCGGATGTACCAGGGCAGCGAGCCGATGTGCATCGGCGTCGAGTCCGACTCGCACAGCTCGCGACCCTCGGCGTCGAACACGCCGGCCCCGAGGTCCTCCGACTCGCGGATGATCGACGAGTACGACATGCGGAACAGGACGCCGGCCATCTCCTTGGCGATCGCGTGGAAGGCACCGCCGAGGACGCGCAGCGTGATCGGGTCGACCTCGACGCGGTCGAGAGCCGGAGGCCCGGGGTGCTTGCCCAGCTCGTAGTCCAGAACCGACATCTTCGGCCTCCCTAGCGCGCAGTCACGGCCGACATCGCCGCGACGGCCTGCGCCTCGGCGGATGCTCCGACCTCGATGATGATGTTCCCGAAGCGGTCGACGTGGGCGTCGACACCCGGCGGCACGACGGTCGTCGAGTCGTACTGGTTGATGATCGCCGGGCCCGTGATGTGGTTGCCCGCCTTGAGCGCCTGCCGGTCGTAGTAGCGGGTCGCGAGCTGCTGGAGTGAGCCGTCGACCCGGAACCACGCCTGGCCCTCGTGGCGGAGCGCCTCGTCCGGCGAGTCGGCGCCGACCTCGATCTCGGGCGCGGTCAGCTCGGGCATCAGCCCGATGCCACGCACGCGGATGTTCGGGATCTCGATGTCCTGCTCCTCGAAGCGGCGCGAGTACTCGCGTTCGTGGATGTCGTGGAAGTCGGCGCGGATCCTCTCGGCCCAGGCGTCGTCCACGGAGCCCGCAGGGGCGTCGACGCGAAGCTCGTACCCTTGCCCCAGGTAGCGGCAGTCGGCGATCCGCTGGATCACCATCCTGTCCTTCGGCACGCCGTCCTCCTCGAGTTGCCCGACGGCCTGCCGCTCGAGCTCCTCGAACCGCTGCTGCAGCGCCGCCGGGTCGAGCGCTCCCAGGCGCTGATACGTGGTCGCCACGTACTCGTAGGTCATGTCGGTGGCCAGGAGCCCCATCGCCGCCGCGATGCCGGGGTGGGGCGGAACGACCACGTGCGGCGTTCCCACCTCGATGGCGATGTTGGCCGCCCAGAGCGGGCCCGCGCCGCCCTCGGCGACGAGCGCGAAGTCCCTCGGGTCGAAGCCCTTGCGCACCGAGTTCTCCTCGATCGACTGCACCATCGAGTGCGAGAGGATCAGCACTGCGCCCATCGAGGCTTCCTCGACCGACATGCCCAGGACGGCAGCGGGGCCGTTCGCGAAAGCCTCGTGCGCGAGGTCGGCGCGGAGCGTCATCCCACCGCCCAGGAACGCCTCGGGCAGAAGCCAGCCGAGGTTGACCAACGCGTCGGTCGCGGTCGGCTCCGTGCCACCGCGGTCGTAGGCGGCCGGGCCCGGCACCGCTCCGGCTGAGCGCGGCCCGACCCTGTAGATGCCGCCCGCGTCGACGTACGCGATCGATCCACCACCGGCGCCGATCGTGTCGACGTCGACCATCGGGATCATCGCCTGGTACGGGCCAACCTTCGTGTCCAGGAGGTGCTTCATGCGGAGCCGCCCGTCCTGCGCCAGCCCGATGTCCGCAGATGTCCCGCCGACGTCGAGCGTGATCACGTTCGCGTGCCCGGCCAGGCGTCCCGCCCAGATGCCGCCCACGACACCGGCCACCGGCCCTGACATGAGAAGGTTGACGGGCCGCTTCGCCGCAGCCTCGGCCGTCGCGACCCCCGACGCGGACGTCATCAGGTGCAGGCCGGTGCGGACGCCGAGCTCGGTGAGCTCCTCCTGGAGCCGCTTCACGTACGTCCCGACCTTGGGGCCGATGAACGCGTTCAAGCCCACCGTGGAGAAGCGCTCGTACTCGCGGTACTGCGGGAGCACCTCCGACGAGACCGAGAGGAATGCCTCGGGGAACTCCTCGCGCACGATCTCGGCCACACGCTGTTCGTGCACGGGGTTCAGGAACGAGAAGAGGAAGCACACCGCCACGGCCTCCACCTGCGCGTCCTTGAGCCGGCGCACCTGCTCGCGCGCCTTCTCCTCGTCCAGTGGGACGAGCACCGAACCGTCCTTCGTGATGCGCTCCGGCACGGTCAGGCGGTGGCGGCGGCGCACGACGGGATACGCCTGCCATGGCAGATCCTGGTAGTTCGAGAAGTTGAGCGGCTTCTTGTGGCGGGCGATGTGGAGGATGTCGCGGTACCCCTCCGTCGTGATCATCCCGACGGTCGCGCCGTCGTGCTGGAGGACGATGTTCGTGGCGATCGTCGTGCCGTGGAACACCTGGTCGAGCGCCGCCGGGCTCTCGCCGGCCCGGGCGGTGAGCTCGCGGATCCCGGTCACCGTTCCCTGTGAAGGATCCTCGGGCGTCGTCGGCAGCTTGTGCACCAGCACCGTCCCGGTCTCGTCGTCGACGTAGATGAGGTCGGTGAAGGTGCCGCCGACGTCGACCCCGATGCGCTTCACGAGCCACCTCCAGGGGTGAGAACGATCTTCCCGAAGAACTCCCTGCTTTCCATGAGGTCCATCGCCTCCTTCGCCTGCTCGAGCGGGAAGGTCGCCGCCACGACCGGTCGCACGAGCCCGCGCTGCGCCAGCTCGAGGCAGCGGGCGACCTCGTCCCGGCTGTACACGAACGAGCCGATCACCGACAGCTGCCGACGGAAGAACGGGATGATGTCGAACGGGACGACCTCGCCCGAGTGCGCCCCGCAGGTGACGAGCCGCCCGTCCTTCTTGAGCGCGTCGAGCCCGTGTTGGAAGTGCTCGCCGCCGGTGTGCTCATAGGTCAGGTCGACGCCCTCGCCGCCGGTGATCCGCTCGACCTCCTCCACGACACCCGCGGTCGTGTAGTTGATGCCCTCGTCCATGCCCAGGGCGGCCGCCTGCTCGAGCTTCTCATCCTTGCTCGACGTACCGATCACGAAGGCACCGGCGTGGTGGGCGAGTTGCACCGCCGCCGAGCCGATGCCGCTGCCGACGGAGTTGATCAGCACGGTCTCGCCCGTCTGTAGCCGTCCGCGCGTGAAGAGCATGTGCCAGGCGGTGCCGAAGGCGACCTGCAGGGCCGCCGCCTCGGCGTCGCCGAGCCCTTCGGGTACACGGATCAGGTAGCGGGCGGAGCAGGCGAGGCGCTCGGCGTAGCCGCCACCCGTGCTGAAGCTGATGAACCCGGCTGTGAGGCAGAGCGACTCGCGCCCAGTGACGCAGAACCGGCACGTACCACAGGGGCTCATGAGGTAGGGCATCACACGGTCGCCGGGCGCCCAGCCGTCGACGCCCTCGCCGACCTCCGAGATGCGGCCCGCCACTTCGAGCCCGAGCACGTGCGGCAGCTCGACCGGGAAGCGGGAGACGCCCTCGCGGACGTCCACGTCGAGGTGGTTGAGCGCGCAGGCGCTGACTTCGAGGACGACCTCGCCGTGACCGGCCGTCGGCTCGGGGAGCTCCTCGAGCTGCAGGACGTCGGAGTTGCCGAACTCGTGGAAGACGACCGCCTTCACGGAAGCTCCTCTCTTGCTGGGACGCCGGACTTGTGTTTATGTCTGACATCGACAACCCTGTCAACCGATGTCGACCGTCGCGACCGCCCGCTCGTTCCTGTTTGCGCCGGGAAGCGATGAGCGCAAGCTGTCGGGGGCTCTCGCGGCGGGCGCCGACGCGGTGATCGCTGACCTCGAGGACGCGGTCGTCCCCGAGGCGAAGGAGCGGGCGCGGGGCCTCGTCGGGGAGGTGTTCGCGGCGCCCGCCGGCGCGAGCCTCAGGCTGGTTCGGGTCAACGGGGTCGGGTCGCCGTGGTTACGGGACGACCTTGCCATGGTCGCTGCGCTGGACATCGACGGCGTCGTGCTGCCGAAGGCGACACCCGAAGCCCTTCTCTCTGTGGGCGACGGCCTGCCCGTGGTCGCGATCGTCGAGACTGCCGCCGGCCTGCACCGCGCCGCGGAGGTCGCGAGCGCCGCGCCGGTCGAGAGCCTGATGCTCGGTGCGATCGATCTCGCGCTCGAGCTGGGTCTCGAGGCGCGGCCCGACGCGCTCGAGCTGCTGCAGGCGCGGTCGACGATCGTGCTTGCGTCTGCGGTCGCCCGGCGTCGCGGCCCGATCGACCGTGTCTGGGTCGATGTGAGGGACGAGAGCGGGCTCGAAGCGGACTGTCGCGCCGGACGCAGCCTCGGCTTTCGCGGCAAGTCGTGCATCCACCCGGCCCAGGTGGCGGTGGTGAACGAGGTCTTCTCCCCATCCGCCGGTGAGGTTGCCCGCGCGCAGGAGGTGGTCGACGCCTACGAGCGCGCGGCGGCCGAGGGTCGGGGCGCCGTCGCGTTGGATGGCGAGATGATCGACCTGCCCGTCGTGGAGCGAGCGCGGCACGTGCTCGCCGAAGCGAAGAGGAGCGTGCTGCATGGAGAGTGAAGCGGCGCCCAAGGAGTGGCGCGGGCGCTTTTACGAGGACTTCGATGTCGGCGACGTGTTCCGGAGCCGTCTCGGCCGCACCGTCACGAGGGCGGACAACATCTGGTTCACCTGCCTGACGATGAACACCAACCAGGTGCACTTCAACGAGCCGTTCGCGGCCGGCACGCAGTTCGGGCGCCCACTCGTGAACAGCGCGTTCACGCTGGCGCTCGTCACCGGGCTGACGGTGCCCGACACCAGCGAGAACGCCGCTGCGAACCTCGCCTGGACGGACATCACGCTGCCGAAGCCGGTCTTCGAAGGGGACACGCTGTGGGCGGAGAGCGAGATCACGGCGCTACGAGAGTCAGGATCGAACCCGCACGTCGGCATCGTCACGATGCGCTGCCGCGGCATCAACCAACGCCGTGAGGTGGTGATCGAGTACACGCGGACGTTCATGGTCTACAAGCGGGACGCGCCCGAGGTATCGGGGACGTTCCCGGTCACCGACGAGGACTGGCGAGTCGGCGCCTGAGGCGCCGGGGAGGAGGCTTCCATGGCCACAGCCGCGCAACGCATCGCCGCCTGGTCGGCGTCACTGACCCTGGATGACGTGCCGGAAGCGGTCGCCCACGCGGCGAAGCTGCACGTTCTCGACACGCTCGGGTGCGGGCTCGCAGCACATGCGACCGGAGTCGCAGGCGAGGGCCGGGCGACGATGGCCGAGCTCGGCGGCGAGCCCCACGCCACGGTCATCGGGCTCGAGCAGCGCCTGCCGGGGCCGAACGCCGCCTTTGCGAACGCGATGCTCTGCCACGGCCTCGACTTCGACGACACGCACTCCGACTCCGTCAGCCACGTGACGACCGTCACCGGGCCTTCGGCCCTGGCGGCAGGCGAACAGCTCGGCTCGCACGGCCGCGACGTGCTCGCCGCGATCGTGGCCGGCAACGAGGTCGTGTGCCGCATCGGCATGGCGGCGTCCGGGGAGTTCCACCGGCGTGGGTTCCATCCGACAGCGATCTGCGGCGTGTTCGGAGGCACGGCCGCAGTCGCGCGCCTGGGCGGGCTCGACGCGGAGGCGACGACGCGTGCCCTGGGCATCGCCGGCTCGTTCGCGGGCGGCCTCTTCGCCTACCTCGCCGACGGCACGCCGACGAAGCCGATGCACCCCGCCTGGGCAGCGCACGGCGCGCACGTCGCGGCCCGCCTCGCTGCTCACGGGGCCGCCGGCCCGCAGTCGGTGCTCGAAGGGAAGTTCGGCCTCTACCACGCTTTCCTCGGCGCCGCCGAAGGCGAGATCGACATCGACGCCCAGCTCGCCGACCTCGGCAGCCGCTGGGAGACTCCGCGGATCGCCTACAAGCCGTACCCGGTGTGCCATTTCATGCACGGGTCGCTCGGCGCAGCCGAAGCCGCCGCCGCAGGCCGGCTGTTCGAGCCGGACGAGATCCAGGACGTGCTCGTGACCGTTCCCGAGGCGGGCGTGCCGCTCGTGCTCGAGCCGGAGGAGTTGAAGCGGGTGCCCCGCTCCGAGTACGAGGGCAAGTTCTCGCTGCAGTACTCCGTCGCGTCGCTCCTCGTCCGCGGCCACGTCGACGTGGGCGACTTCACCGATGAGGCGATCACGGATCCCGGCGTGCTGTCGGTCGCCTCGCGCGTCCGCTACGAGACCCCCGACTATCCGACCTACCCGCAGGCCTTCCCCGGAGGTGTCGTCGTCCGCCTCACGGACGGGTCGACGCTCGAGAACGAGCTCCTGTACCAGCGCGGCGGGCCGGAGAACCCTCTCGCAGACGCGGACGTGGTGCGGAAGTACAGGACGAATGCGGCTCTCGTGCTTCCATCCGGCGCCGTGACGGCGCTCGAAGACGCGATCCTGGCGCTCGACGAGCGCGACGACCTGCGCGCCGTTCTGTCGCCGCTGGAGGCGCGCGAGGTCGCGACCGTATGACGGAGCTCTCCCGCGAGCAGCGCGAGATCGTCTCCGCCGTCCGCGACTTCGTCGATCGTGATGTGATCCCCGTCGCCTCGGAGCTCGAGCACCGGGACGAGTACCCGGCCGCGCTCGTCGAGACGATGCGCGGGATGGGGCTGTTCGGGACGACGATCCCGGTGGAGCACGGCGGGCTCGGTCTCGGCCTCGACACCTACGCGCTGATCGTGATGGAGCTGTCACGCGGCTGGGTGACGCTGTCGGGGATCCTCAACGGGTCGTTCATCGCCGCGACGATGATCGGCCTGCACGGCACCACGGAGCAGCGCGACCGCTTCCTGCCGCAACTCGCCTCGATGGACATCCGCTCCTCGTTCTCGATGACGGAGCCGCACGCGGGCTCCGACGTGCAGGCGATCCGCACCCGGGCCGAGCTGGACGGAGACGACTACGTGATCACCGGCAGCAAGCAGTGGGTGACGAGCGGGTGGCGCTCGGGCGTGGTCATGCTCCTGGCGAAGACCGACCCGAGAGCCGAACCGGCACATGCGGGCATGACGGGCTTCATCGTCGAGAAGGATCCCGAGACGAGCCCGCCCGGCCTCACCATCCCGGAGAAGGGCGCCGCGAAGCTCGGCTACCGCGGCGTCGAGTCGACCGACCTCGTATTCGACGGTTTCCGCACGCCGCGGTCGAGCGTGCTGGGTGGCGACGCGGGAGTCGGTCAGGGCTTCAAGTACTTCATGAGCGGGATCGAGGTCGGCCGCGTCAACGTGGCCGCGCGGGGCGTCGGCGTGGCGCAGGCAGCGCTCGACGACGCGCTTCGGTACGCGCAGGAGCGGGAGGCGTTCGGGAAGCCGATAGCGCATCACCAGGCCGTGCAGCTGATGCTCGCGAAGATGGCCACGCGCACCGAGGCGGCACGGCTGCTGACCCTCCAGGCCGCCCGCCGGAAGGCGTCGGGGGAGCGGGCAGACCTGGAGGCAGGCATGGCGAAGTACTTCGCCACCGAGGCGGCGCAGGAGAACGCGCTCGACTGCATGCGCATCCACGGCGGCTACGGCTACTCGCTCGAGTACCGGCCCGAGCGGTACTACCGCGACGCCCCGCTGCTCCTGATCGGCGAGGGCTCCAACGAGATCCAGCAGCTGATCATCGCGCGGCGGCTGCTCGAGCGCGCCGCCGGCTGACGTGGACTTCTCGCAGGCGCCCGAGCTGGCCGAGATCCGCACCGCCGTGCGGGCGCTCTGCTCGCGCTTCCCGGGCGAGTACTGGCGGGGGCTCGAGCCCGACCGCTACCCGGAGGAGTTCGTCGCCGCGTTGACGGCAGACGGCTGGCTCGCGGCGCTGATCCCGGAGGAGTACGGCGGCGCCGGCCTGTCGCTCACGACGGCCAGCGCGATCCTCGAGGAGATCAATGCCGCGGGATGCAACGCCGGCGCCTGTCACGCGCAGATGTACGTGATGGGGACGATCCTGCGCACGGGCTCGGACGAGCAGAAGCAGCGGTACCTGCCCCGGATCGCGTCGGGTGAGCTGCGACTACAGGCGTTCGGTGTCACCGAGCCGACGGCCGGGTCGGACACCACGTCGATCCAGACCACGGCCACGAAGGTCGACGGCGGCTGGACGGTGACGGGCCAGAAGATCTGGACCTCCCGTGCCGAGCACTCCGACCTGATGCTCCTGCTGGCACGGACGACGCCGGCTGGCGAGGTGGAGAAGAAGACCGAGGGCCTTTCCACCTTCATCGTCGACATGAAGCGCGCGCTCGCCGACGGGACGATGACGATCAGGCCGATTCGCACGATGATGAATCACGCGACAACGGAGATCTTCCTCGACGGCGTGTTCGTCCCCGACGAGGATCTCGTCGGGGAGGAGGGGCAGGGGTTCCGGGCGATTCTCGACGGGATGAACGCCGAGCGTGTCCTGATCGCTGCCGAGTGCATCGGCGACGGCCGCTGGTTCGTCGAGAAGGCCTCCACGTACGCCTCGGAGCGCGTCGTGTTCGGACGCCCGATCGGCGCCAACCAGGGCGTTCAGTTCCCCATCGCCGAGGCGCACGCCCAGCTCGAGGCCGCCGACCTGATGCGCTACAAGGCGGCCTGGCTGTACGAGCAGGGGTTGCCGTGCGGCGCCGAGGCGAACATGGCCAAGCTGCTCGGCGCGGAGGCGTCGTGGGCGGCCGCGAACGCGTGCCTCGACACGCACGGCGGCTTCGGGTTCGCACAGGAGTACGACGTCGAGCGCAAGTTCCGCGAGACGAGGCTCTACAAGGTGGCGCCCGGTGTCGAACAACCTCGTGCTCGCCTACGTCGGCCAGCACGTGCTGGGGATGCCGCGCTCGTATTAGACGAGTTGGGCACTCCCGCCGACATCCTGCGCGCGCACGGCGTCCGCTTCGAGCTGCACGACCACGTCCCCGTCTCGAGCGTGGCCGAGATCCTCGTGGCGCTGCCCTTCCCGGCGGAGGAGCACGTGAAGACGCTCGCCTTCGACGCCGACGGCCGCGTCGCGCTCGCCGCGGTGCGCGGCGGCGACCGCATCCAGTTCGGGAAGCTCGCCCGGGCGCTCGGCGTGGCACGGGACCGGATCGCTCCGCTCCCGCCCGACCGCGTGCGCTCGGAGCTCGGCGTCGAGCCCGGGGGCGTCTGCCCGCTCGTCGACCGGCCCGGCGTCGTCGTGCTCGTCGACCGGCGGGTGCTCGACCTGCCTCGGGCCTACTGCGGGTCGGGACGCAACGACGCCACGCTGGAGCTCGCGCCGGACGACCTCGTGCGCGCGAGCGGCGCCGAGGTCGCCGACCTGGCACAGGACTAGGGCGGCTCCGGCGAGAGCACGCTCGGGCATCCGACGCGGTTGTCGCTCGGGCTCAGAGCTGGGCCGTTCGCGGCCGGTTAGGGTCGTGTGGTGACGTATTCGATCGTCGGTCGCGATGCCGAGACGGGCGATCTCGGCGTGGCCGTGCAGTCGCAGGCGTTCAACTGTGGTGCGGGAGTGCCATGGGCGTGGGCCGGGGTTGGGGCGATCGCGACGCAGGCTTCCACCGATCGTCGCTATGGATGGCGGGGGCTGGAGATGATCGCGGCGGGCACGACGCCGCAGCAGGCGCTGGCGGATCTGCGTGCCGCCGATTCGCTGGCGGAGTTCAGGCAGGTGGGGATGATGTCCCTCGACGGGCGCGCCGCGCAGTGGACGGGCGCGAATTGCGTCCCGGACGCCGGTGGCGCGGCCGGTGACGGTTGGATCGCCCAGGCCAACATGGCGGCGTCTCGGCACCTGTGGGACGCGATGGGTGAAGCGTTTGCGTCGTCGACGGGTTGTCTGGCGGAACGGCTGATGTCAGCGCTGGACGCGGCGGAGGCTGAGGGGGGTGACTGGCGGGGGCGCGGAGGCGCGGCGATCGTCGTCGTTCCGGCCGCGGGGGAACGCTGGGAACGGATCATCGATCTGCGGGTCGAGGAGGGCGCAGACTCGCTGGTCGAGCTGCGTCGGCTCCTTGATCGTGCCCTCGCGTACCGCGAAGCCAACCGTGCCACTGCGGACAGAGCAGGCGTCGCCGAGAGGCGCGGCCTGCCGGACGGCCATGCGCGGCTGCTCGCGCTCGAAGACGCCGTCGACGAGGGGAGATTCGAAGACGCGGAACTGATACTCGACGAGCTCGAAAGCGAGAACCCACGCTGGCGCGACTACGTTCGCACCATGTCCAAGTATCCCGACATGGACGCGTTCGCCCGGCTCCTGGCCAACCGACACTGACGAGCGTCAGCGTCAGGGAACATTCCTGAACCCTCGGGCACGCGAGTTTTCACCCCCCTCAACGAGCGCCTTCCCCGAGCCGCTGCAAGCTAAGGCGTGTCGGAGCCAAAGAGGACCTTGGCACCATCGCGGCGTGCTCATGGTCGCAGGAACTCGGCCGTTGCGTGGCTGCACGTGGTGCGCGTCCACTGGATTCGCGCGAGACTTAGCGTGTGGAGGCTCCCGAGACGCGCTACGTCAAGACGCCGACGGCGCGCACATCGCCTACCAGGTCTTCGGCGACGGGCCGTTCGACCTGGTGTACGTGCCGGGCTTCGCCTCGAACGTCGAGTACATGTGGCGTGTCGAGCCGTTCGAGCTGGCCTGCGGCGGCTCGGGGTCGTTCGCGCGGCGTCGCTGCTCGACCGTCGCGGCACCGGCCTCTCGGATCGGATCGACGAGACGAACCTGCCGACGCTCGAGGCGAGGATGGACGACATCCGCGCGGTCATGGATGCCGCCGCGGTCGAGCGGGTGGCGCTCTTCGGCTCCGAGGACGGCGCCCTTCTCCGCGCGGTCTTCGCGGCCGCCCACCCCTCGCGCGTCTTCGCCTGCGTGCGCCCCACGGTACCGGGGCCCGTGCCTGCGCGCGCCCGATTACCCGTGTGGAGTGGAGCGCACAGCAGTGGGACGAGTACCTCGGAGACATCGACCGCCACTGGGGGACGCAGGACATGGCCGACCGGCTCGCGGCGCGGGCTTACCCGTCGCACGCGGCCGACGCGGGCTTCCGTCGAGAGCTCGCGTCGTTCCGCGTTTCTCGGCGAGCCCCGGCGCCGCCTTGGTGTTCGAGAGCCCTGTATCGGGACGTTGACATCCGCGACGTTCTTCCGGCGATCCAGGTGCCCGTGCTGGTCGCGCATCGCGTCGACGACGGGGAGGAGCCGATCGAGTGTGCGCGCCATCTCGCGGCGAACATCCCCGGTGCGCGGCTGCTCGAGCTCCCTGGAGCCGACCACTTCCCGTTCTCGGGCAACCAGGACGAGCTCTTCGATCCTGTCGAGCGGTTCTTCGCCGCCGCGCACGGCGCCGAGGTGGACTTCGACCGTGTCCTCGCGACCGTCCTCTTCACGGACGTCGTCGCCTCGACCGAGGCCGCAGCACGGATGGGCGACCGGGCGTGGCGAGACCTGATCGCGACGCACCACCAGCGCGTCCGATCCCTGCTGGGACGTTTTCGCGGGCGCGAGGTCGACGTCGCAGGCGACGGCTTCTTCGCCGTCTTCGACGGCCCCGCCCGTGCCGTTCGCTGTGGCCTCACGATCTGCGAAGACGCCGGCGCTCTCGGCTTCGACGTACGGGTCGGCGTCCATACCGGCGAGGTCGAGCTCGACGGAGCAGCGGTTCGCGGCCTCGCCGTCCACATCGGCGCGCGTGTCACGGCGGAGGCGGAACCCGGCGATGTGCTCGTGACGAGCACGGTCAGGGACCTCGTCGTCGGCTCGGGGCTCGTCTTCGCGGACCGCGGCCGGCGCAGCCTCAAAGGGGTGCCAGGTGAGTGGGATACCTATTCGGCCTCCGCACCCGACAACGCCAGCGCCATCTGACGACCTCAGGGAACATTCCTGAACCCTCGGGCATCGGGCACTGGTCTCTCCGGGCGGGCGAGGTCTGACTCTTGCGCTTGGTGGCGTCTTAGACTTGCCTCTCTGTGTCTGAGAAGCCGAAGGTCGCTGATCATTACAGCGCTCAGTACGGGCAGTTTGCCGCTGAGGTGCATGGGCAGGTTCGTCGTGCGGCGTTTGGTGAGGACGTCGGCCAGAACAGTTGGCTGACGGTCAGCGAGCTCGAGCGGTTCGCCGGTTGGCTCGAGCTTGGATCGTCGAGCCGTCTTCTCGATGTCGCGTGTGGTTCGGGTGGACCGGCGCTACATCTGGTGCAGCAGACGGGATGCGAGGTCGTCGGTGTCGAGCTGTATGTGGAGGCTGTTGCCAGTGGGAACCGGATGGCTCTTGACGCTGGGATGGAGACGCGAGCGAGGTTCGTTCAGGCAGATGCGAGCCAGTCGCTGCCGTTCGACAGCGGCACGTTCGACGCGATCCTCTGTATCGACGCGATCAACCATCTCGCCAACCGCCACCGGGTCCTCGCTGATTGGGCTCGCTTGTTGACAGCGGGTGGCCGGCTTCTCTTCACCGATCCGCTGACGGTGACCGGCGTGCTCGGCAGCGACGAGATCGCGACCAGAACGTCGATTGGGTACGGGTTATTCGTACCGTTGGGTGAGAATGAACGTCTCCTAGTCGAGGCCGGCTTGAGCGTCGTTACCGTCGAGGACACGACCGAAAGCAAGGCGGCCGTAGCGCGCCGACGGCACGAGGCCCGCGCACAGCACGAGGAGGCGCTCAGAGAGGCCGAGGGAGACCAGACCTTCGAAGGGCGCCAGCGTTTCTTCAATGTCGCCGCCACGCTGGCCGGCGAACGGCGGCTGTCGCGTTACGTCTACGTCGCAGCGAAGCCAACCTAGTCCTGCGCCCCCGACACCGCGGAGGAGCAACTCGACCACCCCGGCGGACAGTTCGCTCAGGGAACATTCCCGAACCCTCGCGCAAGTGTCCGGGATGTCCCTCGACCGACGAGCCCGTCGGCTAGGTGATCCGCCCACACAGGTTGTGAACGGCTGAGGAGTCATCCGGCCCTCCTTTGAGGCTGTGCGGGTCTGCCAGGACCTGCGTCCCAAAGGAGGGCCGTGATGGATCTGCACGCTAACGCCAAGCTCGGACTCGCTGGTCGGCGCGAGCTTGTTCTCGCGATCGAGCAGGGGCTGTCGCTGAGGGCCGCAGCGACGGCCTTCAGCGTTTCGCCGGCGACGGCGCACCGCTGGTGGCATCGTTGGCTTGAGGGTGGTCGTGCCGTTTCGGCGCTTCGTGACCGCTCCTCGCGGCCGCGGAGCCAGCCGCGTCGCCTGACGGCGGCCGAGGAGGAGCCGATCCTGCGCGCCCGACGCGAGACTAATCTCGGGCCGGGGCGGCTGGCGGGGATCGTGCGTCGCGCCCGCTCGACGATCTGGAAGGTGCTCTGGCGGCACGGACTTTCGCGTCGGCCGCGTGGACAGCGGCAAAGCTACCGCCGCTACGAATGGTCACGTCCGGGAGCACTGCTGCATATGGACGTGAAGAAGCTCGCCCGCTTCAGCGTCCCTGGTCACCGCGTCACCGGCAACCGGCAAACGAAGGACCTGCACCGCGGGATCGGCTACGACCACCTGCACTGCGTGGTCGACGACCACTCCCGGATCGCCTACGTCGAGCTGCACCCGCGCGAGGACGCCGACACCAACGTGCGCACGCTCGAGCGGGCGCTCGCCTTCTTCGCCGAGCTCGGCCTCGGATCGCCCGAGGCGGTGATGACTGACAACGCGATGGTCTACCGCAACAGTCGCCGCTTCCAGACGCTGCTCTCCGACCACGCGATCCGCCACATCCGCACGCCCGCCTACACACCGCGCTGGAACGGCAAGGTGGAGCGCTTCATCCAGACGCTGCAGCAGGAATGGGCATACAGCCGCTCGTGGCCGACCTCCAGCGCACGTGCACGCTCGCTTCTAAGCTTCATCCGCTACTACAACCGGCAGCGACCACACAGCTCGCTTGGAGACCGGCCGCCCTCCAGCCGCGTTCATAACGTCTGTGGGCAGGACAGCTAGGCGACGTCTTCGATGATCGCTATGAGCTCGTCGGTGCGGTAGCCCTGTCGACGTGCGAACTCGACAAGATCCCGCGCTCGCTGGACGACCGCGCCCCGCTCGGGCGTCCCCGAAACCGCGATTCCTCGTCCGCGGCGGAATTCGAGCAGCCCCTCGCCACGGAGCTCGCGCAGAGCGCGCAGCACGGTGTTCGTGTTGACGCCGAGTACGGCGGCGAGGTCCTTGGCTGGTGGGAGCCGCTCGCCCGGTTTCGCCTCGCCGTCGGCGATTGCCCGGCGGATCTCGGCGGCCACCTGCTCGTAGAGCTGAGGAGGGGCGTTCCGGTCGACCTTGACAATCTTCATGGTGCTAGGAAATATAGCGTCATGCAGTTGATGCCATCGCACGTAGTTTCATCGAGGAGGCGATCGTGACGGTCACGATCCACTCCTCGTGGGCCCGAGATCGAGGACGAGCGCAGCGTCGAGGAGCGGATCGCCGAGCTCGAGGCGCTTATCAAAGAGGCGCGTCGACGTGCGCGACGTCGCCGGGCTGCCTACGCAGCCCTGGTGCTGCTGGCCCTCGCAGGCGCCGTTACCGGCGCCATCGGCATCGGCGGCGGCGTAGGCGTGGAGATCGACGCATCGGTCGCCCAGGGCTCGCCCGCGAGCGCCACGAACACGTCCCGCGCAGGACAGACGAAGTGCTCCCCGGCCGATGTGCAGCGTCCTGGCGCGTTGGTGCACTCGGGTTCGTACCTCAGGTATTGCGGGTCCGGCCGAGCCGTGGTGCGGGTGGGGAACAAGTCGTTCACCATCCAAGGTGGCCGCTGCACGTCGACGCGGGTGGGCTTCGGCGTAATGGGGAACGGCCGGCACGGGAGAGGCGTCTCGCTCGTCTTGGAGCATCCAAACCGACGAGGACGCAACGACATCATCGATGGGGTCATCCAGCTTCCCGGAGCCCACCTTCGCGGCGTCATCAGTGGTACGGCCATCAAGGCCGATGACCTCGAGACCGCGACGTTCTCGCTTTACGTAGGGCCGGTGACGAAAGTCACCGGAAGATGGACCTGCGGCTTGAGGATCTAGCCTTGAACAAGCTCGTTCCCACCGCCGCCGCCGCTGTGATCGCGGTGCTCTGCGTCGGCTGCGGGTCTGAGAGCTCCACCGTTGGCGAACCCCCAAGCTCCACGCCCGAGCCCTCCGTCCCCGCGCCGTCGAGCGCGGCTGACGACCTTCTTCGCGACTTCCTCGCCGCCCGAGTCGCCGGTGAGGGTGCGCAGCAATACCTGAGCGTCCCTGAGGAGGGCGTCCCGCTCCTCTACGCAACGACCTCGGGAGCCCCCTACGAGCGCGCCGAGTTCGATCGAGTACGTGGTATCGAGTGGCCGTACGGTTTCACGGCGTTCGGTGTCCGGCTATTCGCCGGGGACACGGTGGTCGAACAGCTCTTCTTCACGCGCTTGGGTTCCTCGACCGAGAACTCCGCGTGGGGGACCGACGGTCGCCTACGGCTCGAGTATCAGCGGGACGGCTTCACGACCGACATCGCGCCGACAAGCGAGGACGGCCAGCCCGTGGCCGTGCCCTGCGGCTTGGCCGCCGGCGAGGTGACGCTGCAGGTCGCCCACCCGTGGGTCTGTCTGGGCCGCTCCAGCATCGACGCCCTCGGCATCAAACTGATCCCGGAGGGCCCGGGCGTGCGGCCCACAACCGACGGCGGAGAGCGCAACGATTGGGATGAACTCGACGTGATGACTGATCCCACGCTGGCCGGGACCTGCTATCAGACAGGCCCGAGTTCAGCCGACGTCGAGGCGCTGGCCGAGAGCATCCGGTCCGACCCCGACCTCGGGGCGACCGCTCCGGTTGCCGTGAGCGCCACGGGGGCCGAAGCCCTGATGATGGACGTGGTGATCGCCGCCGGAGCGAGTGTGCCTTTCTGCGAGAACCAGGTCGGCGGGGTTCTGAGCCTCGTGTTAGACCAAAACGCGGAGCAGAGCTTTGACGGCGCGGGCCATGCAACGGGCCACGCAACAGGGGAGCGGATGCGGCTGTACCTGTTCGACGTGCCCGAGGGGTCGTCATTTCGGGTTCTGGCCATCGCCATCATCGCGCCGGAGTCGCGCTTCGAGAGCGTCGTGGAGGCGGCGGCGCCGGTCGTCGATTCGGTTGAGTTTCACGTGCGGTGACGGCGACGGGATCGATCGAGGCGACAGCCACGGTCAAGCGTCATTCCCGCACGCGGCGCAAGTGAGCGCCCTCGGCCGGGGAAAGGCATGCTCCCTAGCAAGCACGGTCCCAGACGACCCGAGATCATGGAGTTCTGATCATGCGGAAGCTGATAGCGACGGTGTTCAACTACTCGCTCGACGGCTTTCTCGCCGACGAGGGCACCGAGTTTTGGAAGTTCTGCTTCGACCTGCTCGACCGTGAGCCCGATGACCCGGCGCAACTCGACTTTCTCCGGAGCGCGTACGCGCACATCATGGGCCGCACCTCCTACGAGGCCATCGCCGGGTCCATGACAACGGCCACCGACCACCCCGTCGCCCCTATCCTGAACGCCGGGCGCAAGGTCGTCTTCTCCCGGACCCTGAAGACGGCCGACTGGGCCAACACCACCATCGCCGCTGGCGACACGGCCGAGGAGATCGACAAGCTCAGGCTGGGCGGCGACGGCCACATCGTGGTCTGGGGCGGTGTCAGCCTCTGGCGGTCGCTCATGCGGCTCGACCTGATCGACGAGCTCCAGCTGAGCTTGTTCCCCTACGTTGCGGGCGAGGGCACCCGGCTGTTCGACGGCGTCCCCAACTCCTACCGGCTCGACCTGGTCTCCAGCACCGCCTCCAGCAACGGCATCCTCGAGCTGCAGTACCGCCGGCACCGCTAATAACGATTCAGGTCTACCGGCCTACGACGACGTGAAAGGGGCATCTCATGGGTGGTTACGCGGTTGTGCATCTGGACGGGATCGACGAGCTGGTCGACGGGCGCTGTCACTACCGGCCGGTCCGACACCACCTCGGCATCACGGCGTTCGGCGCCACCGCGTGGACGGCCCGTGCCGCGGGCGACCTGATCATCGACGAGCACGACGAGGGCGACCCGACGTCGGACCAGGAGCTCTTCCTCGTCATGCGAGGACACGCCGTGTTCGAATTCGATGGCGAGCGGGTGGACGCGCCCGCAGGGACTCTCGTCTTCGCTCCTCCGGGCCCGAAGCGAACCGCGGTCGCCGAGGAGCCGGATACCGCGATCCTCGCGATCGAAGGCACGCCGGGTAAGGCGTACGAGGCCCGTGGCTGGGAGCTCTGGGCTCCTCTCGCCCCTCTCTACGAGGCGGGTGAATATGCCGAGGTCGCCGATCGTCTACGCGTCCTCGTCGAAGCTTCCCCGCAGTACGCACTGTTGTTCTACAACCTCGCCTGCTGCGAGAGTCTCTCCGGCCGGAAGACTGACGCGCTCGATCACCTCCGGCACGCGATCGAGATGTCGGAGGAGTTTCGCGATTCCGCGGCGGACGATTCGGACTTGGATCAGATCCGCGACGAACCTGCGTTCGAGCAACTGATCGGCGACTAACGCCGCGCCGCGCGGTCGAACACACGCAGCGACGACTCCGAGCTGCTCCGCGTCGACCCCGCGGCCGATCACGACCAGCCACGAGCGACGCTCGCCGTCGGGCCAGCTGTCGAGGTGCACCGGTGGGTGCACGGCGTGCTGCACACCGTTGACGAGGAGCGGCCCCTCGCCTCCGACGTCGAGCAGGCCCTTCACCCGGTACAGATCGCTGCCGCGGGCGTGCAGGAGCATCGTCAGCCAGATGCCGAAGGCGGTCCAGTCGACGACGCAGTCGAGCTCGAGCACGACCGCTCGGATCTCGTCGTCGTGATGGTGTGCTGGGCCGTGCCGACCGCGAGCTCGCGCAGTGGCCGGCCGCCTACCCGAAGGAGCAGCTCGGGCCGGACGTCGCCGAATGCGGCCCGGAGCACCGGCGCCGTGGGGTTGAGCGACGCGAGCTGCCGCTTCGAGCGCGTCGAGTGAGGCGCCGTCGGCGAGATCCGGCTTCGTCACGACGAGCACGTCGGCCGCCGCCGCCTGCTTCACGCTCTCCGCGCCGCGCAGTCCGTGCTGGCCGTCGACGGTGGCCACGACCCCGTCGAGTGCGTAGTGGTGCGGCACGAACGGATCGGTGAGGAGCGTGTTCACGATCGGAGTCGGGTCGGCGACCCCCGTCGTCTCGACGACGACGCGCCGAAAGGACGGGATCTCGCCCGCGTCCGAGCGGTCGAGCAGGTCGCGCAGCTCGTCCGTCAGGTCGCCACGCAGCGTGCAGCACACACAGCCGCTCGCGAGCAGCACGGTGCGCTCGTCGACGCGGCGCAGCAGGTGATGGTCGAGGCCGACCTCGCCCAGCTCGTTGACGATCACCGCCGTCTCGCGAGAGCTCGGGCCGTCGCAGCAGCTCCGCGACGAGCGTCGTCTTGCCGCTCCCCAGGAACCCGGTGACGAGCGTGACCGGCCGCTTCACGAGGCAAGCGACGCGAGCAGCGCCGGGTCGAGCGGGATCGAGCGGCCGGCCCGCGAGGCGCTCGGCCTCGATCCACAGCGCCGGGAGATCGCCGACGAGCGCCGTCCCGCCCTTGTGGTCGCGCAGCACGTAGACGCCTGGGGCCCAGGCGTCGACGGTCAGGCCGTGGTGCCCCAGCACGCGGCCGAGGGCGCGTGCGCGGAAGATGCGCGCCCGTGCGGTCGTCACCCTGGTCGGCCCAGTGCTCCTTGTTCATGACGCCGCACAGCGAGCACATTAGAGTCGCTTTCTAGCAGCCCAGGTCGATCGGATTGGAGGCACGATGGCCAAGGAGATCTTCGTCGCGTACGGCGTCGACGTCGACGCAGTCGCAGGGTGGCTCGGGTCCTACGGTGGCGAGAACTCACCGGACGACATCTCGCGAGGTCTCTTCGCGGGTGAGGTGGGGACGCCGCGCCTGCTCGAGCTCTTCCGCCGGAACGAGCTCAGGACGACCTGGTTCATCCCCGGCCACTCGATCGAGACGTTCCCCGGCGAGACCGAGCAGGTCGTCGCGGCCGGTCACGAGATCGGCATCCACGGCTACACCCACGAGAACCCGATCGCGATGAGCCGCGAGCAGGAGACCGCCGTGCTCGACAAGTGCATCGACCTCGTCGAGAGGGTCTCGGGCAGGCGCCCGACCGGGTACGTGGCTCCCGTGGTGGGAGTTCTCCAACGTCACCAACGAGCTGCTGCTCGAGCGCGGGATCAAGTACGACCACTCGCTCATGCACAACGACTTCGAGCCGTACTACGTCCGCGTCGGAGACTCGTGGACGAAGATCGACTACTCGAAGCAGGCGGAGGAATGGATGGTGCCGCTGGAGCGCGGCGAGGAGACCGACCTGATCGAGATCCCGGCCAGCTGGTACCTGGACGACCTGCCGCCGATGATGTTCATCAAGACGGCGCCGAACAGCCACGGCTTCGTCAACCCGCGCGACATCGAGCAGCTGTGGCTCGACCAGTTCGACTGGGTCTACCGCGAGTACGACTACGCCGTCTACACGATGACGATCCACCCCGACGTGAGCGGGCGGCCCGCCGTGCTGGCCATGCACGAGCGGATCATCGAGCACATCAACGGTCACGACGGCGTCCGCTGGGCGACCTTCGACGAGATCGCGGACGACTTCGCGCAGCGCAGCCCGCGCGCCGGATCCTAGACACCGCGTGCGCGGACTGAGCTAGCCTGCCGCGGCCGCCAGGGCCGCGGCAGGCTCGACGTCGGCGCCGATCGCGACCTGCAACAGGATTCGCGCCTTTGCGCCGGCCAGGTCGCCGGCGAAGAGCGCTCCCGCCTCCGCGAGGTCCCGGCCGCCACCGCGCCCGTACACGGGTTGCACGCGTCCCTCCGCGCAGCGTGAGCAGACGGCGACGTGGACGCCCGCAGCCACGGCGTCCCTGACACCTGCCACGACCCCGTCGTTGGCGTTCCCGCGGCCGGTGCCCTCGAGCACGATGGCGGCTGCGCCCGACTCCAGCGAGGCGCGCAGGAAGCGCGCATCGCTCCCCGCGTGCAGGCGGATCAGATCGACCGGGGCGAGACGATCGGGAATCGGCAGCGCCGCCTCCCGTCGCGGCCTGCGCCGGAAGCCGACGACGTCACCGTCGACATGGCCGATGGGGCCGTATCCCGGTGAGCCGAACGCCCGCACCGAGCTCGTGTGCACCTTCCGCACCTCGCGTGCTGCGTGAATCTCGCCGCCGAACGCGATCACCGCCCCGTGTCCGCGCGACTGCGGCGCTGCCGCGACGCGGATCGCGTCCCTCAGGTTGCGCGGCCCGTCGGTGTCGGGCTCGTCCGCACCCCGCTGCGCGCCGGTGAGCACCACAGGTGTCTCCGAGTCGAGCAGCAGGTCGATCAGGTAGACCGTCTCCTCCATCGTGTCCGTGCCGTGCGTGACGACCACACCGCTCACGTCCGGCCGAGCGGCGTGCTCCCGCACTCGGTGGACGAGCGAGAGCGCCAGGTCTCCGTGCATGTCGAAGCTCGGCACGCGAACGAAGTCG
The DNA here is from genome assembly GCA_963724995.1 of uncultured Actinomycetes bacterium. Taxonomy (GTDB): domain Bacteria; phylum Actinomycetota; class Thermoleophilia; order Gaiellales; family Gaiellaceae; genus Gaiella. Next base: position 154,639 of record CAVRXC010000006.1, on the reverse strand, counting down.
TCGAGCTCGAGCGGCGGTGCCTCCGGCCAGGCCAGCATCTCCACGAGCTCCTCACCGCTCACCGCCGGGACGAGCTTGCCGCTCGACGGCTCGGCGCGCATTGCGATCGTGCCCCCCGTGGAGACGACGACGACGGCCGGAACGTGTGTCGCGCCCAGGCTCAGCCTCTTAGCGCGCTACTCTGCGCGTCGCCCGAGGCCGCCCGCGCCGGAGAGGCCCTCCGTCTCGCCGAGCTCCTCCGCCGGACGTGCTCACCGGCGCGGCGCGGAAGCGAAGCCGGAGCGTGACGGCGACGAGCACGGTGAAGATCAGGAACAGCGTCACCGCGGTCGTCCCTGCGCCGAGCGCGTAGAGGTTGGGGAGGATCGGCCGGCTGGACGGCCAGGTGCCGATCAGGATCGGCAGCGGCTGCGCCTCGTAGCCGTTCTGCAGCAGGATCGTCCGGTCGAAGTCGTTCCAGGTCAGGGTGAAGCCGAACAGGAAGCTGCCGAACAGATCCCGGTCCAGACGAGCGGCAGCGTCACCTCGCGGAACGTGGTCGACCGAGTTCGCGCCGAGGTCGCGCGCCGCCTCCTCGATGTGGCGGTCGTACCGGTTCCAGACCGCGAGCATGACGAGGAACGAGAACGGGATGCCCCAGATCACGTTCGCGCCGAGCGCCGTGTACCAGAGGCTCGGCGTCTCGCCCATGAACCGCCAGAGGAGCTGGTTGCCGAGCCCGACGAGGAACGCCGGCGTCATCAGCGCGAGCATCAGGACGTAGAAGACGACGACGTCGCGTCTTCAAGCGCCAGCGGCGGCGGAACGCCATCGACAGCGAGAACCCGATCACGCGCGACGATGGCGCCCGCGGCGAGGCTGAGCCAGAGGGACTGGCGCCCCGACGCGCTGACGTCGTCGGCGATCGTGTTGAAGACGTCCGCGTCCCACAGCGTCTTCCACCAGTCCAGGCTGAACGGGCCGCGGAACGGGAACGTCAGCTGTCCGGTGTCCCCCTGGAAGGAGAGGATCGCCATCAGGATCATCGGGATGTAGAGGAAGAAGAGGAAGAGCCCGAAGTAGACGCCGAGACCCCATTTCGCCCAGTCACGGCGCTGCTTCACCTCGCGGCGCACGACGACGTCCTGCGGCCGGCCGCCGCCGCCGCCGCCTGAGCCATCGTCTCGATCACAGCTCCTCCCGCAGGTTCGAGAAGCGCGTGATCACCCAGACACCGACCATCAGGACGATCACGAGCAGCACGGCCGAGGCGGCCCCCTGCGGGTACTGCACCGCCCCGATCTTCGAGTAGATCAGCGTGCCGACCGAGGTGATGTTCCCGCCGCCGACGGTCGCGACCGTGCCGTAGTCGCCCATCGTGAGCACGAAGATGAAGATCGAGCCGATCACGATGCCGGGCATCGTCTGCGGCAGGATCACCTCTCTGAACGTCCCCCACCAGTTGCGCGCCGAGGTCGCGCGCCGCCTCGATGGCGTAGCGGTCGACCTGCGCCAGCGAGAAGAAGAGCGGCGTGATCATGAACAGGATGTACAGCTGGATCATCGCCAGCCGCACCGAGAGCGTCGAGAAGCCGAACTCCGGGACCGGCTCGGAGATGATCTGCAGCTTGATGAGCACCTGGTTGAGCGCGCCCTCGCGGCCCATCAGCGGGAACGTCCAGGCGATCGCGCGCGTGAGGAAGCTCGTCCAGAACGGGGCCAGCGCGATGATGAAGAGCGCGATCTGCATGCGCAGGCTCTGCACCTTGAGCGCGAGGAAGTAGGCGACCGGGAAGCCGAGCACGAGACAGGCCACGACGGCGATCACCGACGTCACGAACGTCGAGAGCATGTTGTCCCAGTACGTCGGTCGTTGAAGAGCTCGCTGTAGTTGGCGGTCGTCCACGTTCGCTCGAAGCCGGCGTCGGTCCAGCGTCCAGAAGCTGACGAGGACGATGATCACGAGCGGGGCGATCAGGTAGAAGCCGATCCACAGCAGCCCGGGCGCCGCCAGCGCGGCCGTCACCCAGCCGCCGCCGCGACCGCTCTCGCGTGCCGTCGCCGAGCGCCGCCTCCACCTTCGGCGGCTGCTGGTCGAGGATCGCCTCGGCCTCCTCGACCTCGTCGATCGCGAGCCTGGCGGCTTCGTCGCCGGGTGCTCAGGCGTCGAGGAGCTGGACATCCTCCTCCTTCCAGGAGATCCGGATCCGCTGGCCCTCGCGGCCGCGCAGCGCCGGGTAGTGCTCCGCGGCGACCTTGGCGAGCATGCGCTCGCCGCCGGTGAGCAGGTGGAGCTTGACGAGGTCGCCGAGGAACTCGACGAAGACGATCTCGCACTCGGCGGAGTTGAGGCCGCTCCGGCCGAGCCGCCGTTCGGGTCGACCGTCACCGCGGCGGCGCGGACGGCGATCATGGCCGGGTCGCCGACCGCGCGCCGCGGTCCGGGGGCGCGGACGCTGCCGCGCACGTGCTGCTCGTCCTCGACGATCAGGCGGTCGCCGTCGCGCTCGGTCACCTTGCCGCGGATGATGTTGTTGTCGCCCATGAACCGCGCGACGAGCTCGGTCGCGGGCTTCGTGGCGATCGTCAGCGGATCGGCGATCTGCTGGATGCGCGCCTCGTTCATGACGACGATGCGGTCGGCCATCGAGAGCGCCTCTTCCTGGTTGTGCGTCACGTGGATGAACATCAGGCCGAGCTGGCGCTGGAGGTTGCGCAGCTCGACGCGCATGCGCAGCTGCAGCAGGCGGTCGAGGTCGCCGAGCGGCTCGTCGAGGAGGAGCGCCTTCGGCTTCGTGACGAGCACGCGGGCGAGGGCGACGCGCTGCTGCTGGCCACCCGAGAGCGCGCTCGGCTTGCGGTCGGCGAGCGGCGTCAGGCCGACCATCTCGAGCGCCTCGATCGCGCGCTCCCGCCGCTCCTCCTTGCCGATGCCGTGCATCTTGAGCCCGAACTCGACGTTCTGGAGCACCGATCGGTGCGGGAACAGCGCGAAGTGCTGGAAGACGGTGGTCGTCGGCCGCTTGTGCGGCGGCAGGTCGACCAGCGACTGGCCGTCGAGCACGATGTCGCCCTCGGTGGGGAACTCGTGGCCGCCGATCATCCGCAGCGTGGTCGTCTTGCCGCAGCCGGACGGTCCGAGCAGGACGACGTACTCGCCGTGGTCGACGTGCAGGTTGACGTCGTCGACGGCGACCGTCCCGCCGGGGAACACCTTGGTCAGCCCGACGAGGTCGAGCCCTGACCCGTGCGATGACGAGGGGGCGGCGGGTGCCGCCCCCTCGATGTCCGCCACGTGATCCGACATGCAGCGCTACGCGGAGAGGAAGTCGTTCGCCGTCTTGGTGAGGTACACCTGCTCCTTGCCGAAGGAGTTCCACGAGTAGTACTTGCAGATGCGCTGCGGGAACGAGCCACCTTCGCGCCGCTCGCCCTTCTTGATGTCGCCGACCTTGCCGGTGATGCCCGGCAGGTCTCTCGGGGCCGCCTTGCCGCCCCACCAGTAGTCGTACTCGGCGGCCGTGAAGCCGGCCTTCTTCCCCGCGGCAGACTTGATCCAGGGCAGCAGCCTCTGCCCGTTGGCGATGTAGTAGCCCTGACGCATGATCACGGCGCCGAGGTACCCGTTGTAGTTCCAGTTGATGTAGTCGTAACAGGCCTGGAGCTTGGCCGGGTCGGTGACCCTCGACGAGATGCCCTCAGCACTGCACCAGCCGCGGAAGCCCTCGGGCGGTGCGGCGTACAGGATGTTGACGCCGGCGGCCTTGACCAGCGCCACGGCCGGCGACCACATCGACTCGATCACGACCTCCCTGGAGACCATGAAGTTGACCGAGTCCGTGAACGCCGACCAGAACGCTCGGAACTGGCCCTGCTTCTTGTACTTCGTGAGGATCTTGAAGAGCCGGTCGATCTCGCTCTTCGTCGGGTTGCCGTAGTCCTTGATCTTGAGGAGGCCGAGGGCGCCGACCGCAGCGGCCGCGTCCTGGGTCATGATGCCCGGGTCGCGGAGGAGCGAGACGCGCCCCTTCCACTTGCCGTTCAGCAGCTCGGCCCAGGACACCTGACCGGGCTGCTTCTTGATCACGTCGGCGTTGTAGCCCATCGAGTCGGCGTTGAAGTGTGCGGCCGGGCCGACGATCCAGCGAGGCGGCGGCTTGCCGCCGATCGGCTTGCCGTTCTCGCCGATCCAGCGGACGATCTGCCTGTTGCTCGCCGGGCCGTTGGCGTAGGGCGGCAGCCCGGTCGAGCCGTCGGGATCGACGAACGTCGTCCGGAAGGGCGCGTTGCCCTGGCCGAACGTGCACCGTGCCGATGCCGGGTTGAGCTTGCCGTGGGTGAACAGCTTGTACTGGGCCTTCCAGGCCTTGAGCTTGCGCGTGTCGAGCGGCTGGAGCCCGCCGGAGGGCCAGACCTGCAGCGACTGGTAGTTGTAGCCGCCGAAGACGTCGAACGTGTCGGGCGACGTGATCGCGATCTGCGGCTGCTTCTCCGACGGTGCGAGGATCGGCTTGACCGTGAAGCCGAGATCCTTGGAGGCCTGCTTCGCGATGTCCGGGATCGGGAACTCGACGCCGAGGGTGAGCACCCGTAGCGTGCCGGTGAACTTGCCGTTCGCGTCGACCTCACTGGAGCCGCCGCTGGCGGCCATCGCCGGGCCGGCGAGGGCACCCAAGCCACCGATGGCTGCGGCGCCGGCGCTACCCCTGGCGAGGAGCTCGCGCCGCGACATCCGCCCGCGCTCGCCCTCCGCCCTCTCTGGACTCGAGAGGTCGCTCCGACCGAGATCCTCCCCTGCTGCAAGCTCCTCGGCGTACTCGTAGGGATCGTACTCCCACTCCCCACTCATACCTGTACTCCTTTCCCCTCGCCGCTCTCGAGGATCTCGAATGTCACGGGTGCGGGACAGGCGAGTCGCGGACGGCATCGGCGATGCCGTGGCCGCGGGTATGACGAGTTGCACCCGACCCCTGGAATGGCTTCTTGTATACAACCGCAGCGGTCCGGAGTCAACGTCGCACCTCGCTCGTCCGTCGATCCGATTGCGCGACTAGCAGGGCGGATGGGGGATGCCGATCGCGCTCCCGAGCCGAGCTGACTTCGGCCCCGCGAGGATGAAGTCGACGTAGGCGACGCTCAGTGCTCGGAAATCCTGCCGTTGCGCCGCCCGCAGCGCCGTCTCGAGCATGCCGAGCCGGCGATCGTGGAGCGTGAACCACCGCGCGAGCTCGGCCCGCAGCTCAGGTGGCGCCTCGAGCGCCTGGACCTCGCTCTGCTGCGCCCTCACGAGGGGGAGGGCGCGGGTGACGGCGTCGATCACGTTCGCGGGCTCGGCGACGTCGGGTGGCCGGATTTGATCGAGCCGTGGCCCATAGACATCGGCAGATCGCGGCCACGCGCGCCAGGTACTCCGCCTGTGTCGGCTCTGCTCTCGAGCTCGCAGTGAAGACGAGGACGACCGTGACCGCGGCTCCGGCCGCCAGGACGGCGCAGGCTGCGCCGAGGAGCGCGCGCCGACGTCTCAGCGTTCGCATCACCGCTATCTTCGTCGAACGGGCGCTTTCGGATCGCGGTCTCCGGCGACGCGCGCGGTCACGGCTACGCGCCCTCCTTCACCGGTCGCGCTGTCGCCAGGCCGACCGCGCCGACGAGCACGAGGTACACGCCGGCTCCCGCTCCGACGCCCCACGCCACCTTCAGCCACGCGTGCGAGAGCGCGTAGAAGAGGGCGACGCCGAAGGCGACCGCGACGATCGCCTCGACGTTGATTCCCTTCACGTAGCGGTAGCGGCCCGCGGGATCGAACAGTGCGTCGACGTCGATCTGCCGCCGTTGCAGGACCAGATAGTCGGCCAGGACGACTCCCGTCAGCGGCGCGGCGATGTTCCCGAGGTGCGTGACCCAGGTCTGGGCCTCCTCGATGAACGACGGGAAGGCGGAGAGCGTCACGGCCGCCGCCGCGGCGAGGATGGTCGCGCGCAACCGCCCGAGGCCCGGTGCCGTGTTGACCAGCGAGAGCCCGGCCGTGTAGACGTTCGTCAGGTTGGCGGCCAGTGTCTGCACGACGATCGCTGCCAGCAGGACGACGAGCACGAGCTCGTTCGAGGTCAGTCGGCTCACGGCGACGAACGGGTTCGTGTCGCCGCTCGCCGCGGCCGCGTAGCCGCCGACGAACGTCGTCACGGCAGCCGAGAGGAGCGCCGACGAGACGAGCCCGATCTGCATGTCCCGCCGCGTCGGCGTGTAGCGGCAGAGGTCGGCCACGTTGGTGACGAGCGTGAGCGACGAGCCGCACATGACGCTGACGAACGTCGCGAAGCCGATCCAGGTCGCGTGCTGGTCGGGGCTGTCGAGCACGCGATCGAGCTCGTAGCGAGGATCGTCGGTGGCCAGGTAGAGGCCGACGATCACGGCGACCGAGACGACCGAGAGCGGAAGCACGACGCGCAGGAGCCAGCGCATCACGTCGAACCCGAGCACGGCCAGTCCCGCCTGGAAGGCCGCCACCGCCAGCGATGTCGGCACCAGCGGCGGTCGGCCTCCACCCATCGCCACGACGATCGCCTGGATCCCGAAGGCGGCCGTGAGCGCCTGGGCCGCGAACCAGTACGTCGCCGCGATCACGCGGTACGGTGACGTCAGAGCCCGCGCGCCGAGCAGCCCGAACGTGGCGCGCATGGCCACCTGGCCGGGGAGCCCGTCGTCGACACCGGGACGTGCCACCACCACGAGCGCGGCGAACGCGAGAGCCTGGCCGATGACCATCGCCGCCATGGCCCACAGGAGCGGCAGGTCGCCCTCGAGCACGGCGAGCGCGCCCGAGCACGTACATCACCGGGTTGAGGAAGAACGTGAAGTTGATCGCGAACAGGTCGCGCCAGCCGACCGTGCGGAGCTCGGGCGGGATCGGCTCGATCCCGTAGCTCTCGACGGACGGCACGTCCGGGCTACGCCGCGACCGAGTGACGGGTGAAGAAGTCGATCACGACCCGGTTGTGCTCGTCCGTGGAGTCGAAGATGGTCGAGTGGTTGGCCCCGCGGACGACGTGCGTCTCGGCGTCGGCGATCCCGTCGGCGATCGCCTGCTGGCCCGCGCCGTCGGGCCCCTGGTCCCACGGGGTCATCAGGTCCTCGTCGCCTCCGAGCACGAGCGCGGGCGACGTGATGCGTGGCAGCCAGGGCCGCACGTCCATGTCGCGCATCGCCTGGCAGGCGGCGGTGAACACCTCGATGCGGTTCGAGTCGCGCAGGATCTGCTGGATCGAGTCGGCGAGCTCGACGTCGTCGTGCTCGTCGAGGAACCGCTTGGAGAACGCCTGCCAGGTGATCAGCTCGGCGAGCAGCCGGCTGCCGGGCCCTTCGGGGTCGAGCCGTGCGATGTCGATCCAGTTCTTGAAGATCAGCCTGCCGCTGGCGCCGAGCTTCGCGGCGGCGCAGTTGATCACGACCGAACGGGTGCGCTCCGGGTACTTGCCCGCGAAGACGATCGCGATCATCCCGCCCATCGACGTGCCGTGCACGTGCGCCTGGTCGATCTCGAGCGCGTCCATCAGGCCGGCGAGGTCGTCGGCCCACACCTCCATGTCGTAGTCCTGCACCGGCCGGTCCGACTGCGCCGTACCCGCGCATGTCGTAGTCGACGACGCGGAAGTGCTTCGACAGCTCCGGGGTCGCGGGGTCGAAGTTGAAATGGCCGAATCCGGCGCCGTGGATCTGCACGACGGGCTCGCCCTTCGCCGGTGATCCGGTACCAGAGCTCGACGCCGCGCACGTCGACCTTCCCCTCCATGACTCCTCCTAGGGCTCGACGACGATCGCGACTTCCTCGACCGGAAGCTCCGGGAACGCCTCACGGAACTCGTCCTGCGTCCACGGCCGTTTCGGCACCAGGCGGCGCCGGAGGCTCAGCTCGACGGCGTCGTCCCGGAACGGGTACGGGTCGACGCCGATCGTCCACGGGCCCGTCGGGGCTCGATGCGGTACGCGCCGAGGGTGAACGGCTCGGACGTCGCCAGGTCGCGCATGCAGAAGAGCAGCGAGAGGCGGTCGTAGGCCTGCAGCCGGCGATAGTCCGCCCAGCGCAGCTCGTCGTCGACGCCGGCCTGCCGCGAGCCGCGCGTGGAACGGACGCCTCCTGCTCGGCGACGAACTCCTCGACGAGCTCGCGCCACCTCGTCGGCCTGGGTGAGGCGCAGACCGGGATCCTCGCCGTAGCGCTGTTGGTAGATGCCGGCGCCGTGCATCGACACGAGGAGCCCCGCGTAGGTGTCCTCGTCGGCGATCGCCGCGATCCCGGCCCGATAGAACGCGAGGTGCGCCGGCACCCTCACGTCCAGGAACGACACGGGCTGCCCCGATGCGTCGACCAGCGGCGAGCGCTCCCACACGGCCCAGCCGTCGTCGTGCCGGCGCGTCGCGAGGATCAGCGACGCATGGCGTGGGCCGCGGTCGGCCCAGGCCGACGCGAAACCTGCCGACGAGCTCGGCGTGGTCGGGCTGGAGCACGACCTGCCAGGCGTCCACGGCGTCGCGAACGATCACGCGCCGATCATGACTGCATCGGACGCCTTTCCGATCGAACCGGCGCTACGATCGCGGAGTGGCAGTCGTCGACGAGCGACTGACCTGGCTCCGCGTTCCGCGCCGGAGGACGTTCCCGGCCGAGGTGCACGAGCTGTGGGCCCCGTCCCTCGAGAAGCTCGGCTTCGTTCCCAACGTGCTGCGCCTCTACGCGCTGCGCCCGTCGAACCTGCTCGCGTGGAACGCCTGGTACGACGTCGCCATGAAGGGCGACTCGGGGCTGACGAAGGTCGAGCGCGAGATGATCGCCGTCGTCGTGTCGCTCGACGAACGACTGCGCCGTACTGCATCGCTGCCCACTCGGCGGCGCTGCGCAAGCTGACGAAGGACCCGACGGCCTCCGACCGGCTCGCGGCGGGGTACGCGCGATGCGGGTCTCGAGCCGCGCCAGGTGGCAATGCTCGACTACGCCGTGAAGCTCACGCGGCGACCCGGCGAGATGACGGAGGCGGACGTCGAGGCGCTTCGCGCCGCCGGCTGGAGCGACGAGGACGTGATGGACATCGCCGAGGTCACCGGCCTGTTCAACATGTCGAACCGGATGGCGTCCGGTCTCGGCTGGGCGCCGAATCCCGAGTACGCGGAGCTCGGTCGCTGAGCGCCGGTGGAGGCCAGGAGATGAGCGAGGAGTTCGACGTCGCGGCGGCGCTGGAGCGGATCTTCGACGCGGACACGGGCATCTACGGCAGCCGCGGCTTCCAGCGGCGCGTCGGCTTCGGCGCGCGGCCGGCGCTCGTGCACATCGACCTCGCGAACGCCTGGACGCGTCCGGGCCACGCGTTCTCCTGCGACGGGCATGGAGACGATCATCCCGGCCGTGCAGCGGCTGAACGATGCCGGGCGCGCGAAGGGAATCCCGATCGTCTACACGACCACCGCCTACCAGGACGTGGACGGGCCCCAACTCCGACATGGGCCTGTGGGTGCGCAAGATCCCGGTCGAGCTCCTGCTCGTCGGGACGCCGGACGGTGGCGATCGACGATCGCATCGCGCCGGCACCGGGCGAGCTCGTGATCGTCAAGAAGCGGGCCAGCGGCTTCCACGGCACGAACCTGACGAGCTACCTGAACGCCCACGGCGTCGACACGGTGATCATCACCGGGGTCACGATGGCCGGCTGCGTCCGGCACACGGCCGAGGACGCGATCGCCGAGGGATTCCGGCCGATCGTCGTGCGCGACGCGGTGGGCGACCGCGTCCCCGGCGTCGTCGAGTGGAACCTGTTCGACATCGACGCGAAGTTCGGCGACGTCGAGCCGCTCGGCCGCGTGCTCGAGTACCTGGACGGCATGGAGCCGTTCGTCAGCCGCGTCGACGTCGAGGCGCCGGCCGCGGCGGTCAGGCTGAAGCCTGACCCTACGCGAGCGTGGCCGCGCGCCCGGACGGCGGCGAGAGCCTCCTCGAGCGAGACGACGTCCCCGTACTTCGCGTCGATGTCGAACAGATTCGCCTCGTGGGCCGCCTGGTTGCGGTCGCCGACCGCCTCTCGCGGCACGATCGGCCGGTAGCCGTGCTGCAGCGCGTCGACCACCGTCGCGCGCACGCAGCCGGAGGTCGAGGCGCCCGTCACGACCAGGCTGTCGCAACCGGCGGCGGCGAGGAAGCTCGCGAACGGTGTGCCGAAGAACGCCGACGCCCAGAGCTTGGTGAAGACAGGCTCGTCGGTCGCGCGGAGCGATGCGCGGGTCGATCTCCACCCACGCGCTCCCCGCCTCGAGGGCGAGGAGCGCCGGGATCTTGGCGATGAACGCCTCGGCCGACCGCTTCCCGTCCTCGTCGTAGGCGACCGTCGTGTAGGCGACCGGGAGCGCCGCTTCTCGGAATGCACCGAGCAGGGCTCCGATCGCGTCGACGACGCCGTCGAGCTCGCAGACGAGCGGCGAGGCCGGGTCGGTGAAGCCGCGGTTGACGTCGATCACGACGAGGGCGGGGCGCCGGCCGAAGCCGGCGCGCCCGTGGAACCCTGCGTGACGGACCTGCTGCGTCCGGGGCACGATGCCCTACATGCCGTCGCCCGCACGTACGCGTGCCAGCGCGTCCTCGCCCGGTTCGAGCGGCGACCAGCGAAGCGGCGTCGCCGTCTGCGGTGGCTCGAGCCCCGTCTCCTCCCGGCAGCGTGCGATCACCTCCTCGAGCGGCGGCCCGAAGTCGAACGCGAGGGCGTCGCCACGCTCGGTGCGCTGCCGCCCGCGCTCCGCCTCGGTCGCGGCCTCGTCGACCGCTCCGTCGTCCGCGAGCACGACGCCGTATCCCTCCCGCGCGAACTCGCGACTGACGAGCCCGAACGAGACGTCGCGGGCCACGACCTCGGCCGGGCGGTCGAGGCGGTCCTTCCAGCCGCCGCCGCCGGCGGTGCGGTAGACGAGCATGTCACCGGGCTCCACGACGACGTTGTCGCACTTCGAAGGGAGATCCTGCTCGCTGCCGTCTGCCCGGCGCAGGAGCTTCGACGACCGTGCGCCCGGCCAGCCCGCCGAGCACGCCCCACGGCCTCGTGAGCCAGCGGTCGTCGTGGATCGAGACCTCGCCCGGCTCGAGGTAGACGTAGCGCTTCTCGACGCCGTTCCCGCCGCGATGGAGGCCCGGGCCGCCCGAGTCGGTGATCGTCGTGTAGCCGTCGATCCGCATCGGGTAGTAGGCCTCGAGGTACTCGGTGGGGATGTTCTCGAAGAGAGGCCACCAGCTGTGCCCGTCCATCCCGTCCCCGATGGGCCTCCCCGGGATGCCGCCGTAGAGGATCTCCATCGAGTAGTAGAACTCGCCGTTCGCGTCCCAGCCCGAGTAGAGCATGTAGGGGCTGGTGCCGTACCCGGACGCCGTGTTGAGCTCGGGCGCGTTCTTGCAGAGTGCGCCGCCGAGCACGTCGAACAGCCGAGCCAGGGCGTGTGTGCGGCAGCCGAGCGCGGACGGAAAGCGGGGGTTCAAGAGGCTCCCCTTTGGCATCACGACGTGCAGGAGTGGGTAGAAGCCGTCGTTGAAGAGGATCTGGGGATCGTTGACCATGATCAGGTAGATCCCGATGAACATCTTGAACATGCCCTCGGAGAGGTAGAAGTTCACCGGCCCGAGTGCCTGCGGATCCGTGCCCGACCAGTCGAAGTAGGCGTGGTCGCCCTCTCGCCAGATGGTCAGCTGCATCTTGAACGGGCCGTTGCCGAGCCCGTCGTCGTCGATGTAGTCGACGAACGTCTGCGGCTCCTCGGGGATGGCGACGCTGATCAGGAACTTCATCGCGTTGTAGGTCCTGTCGAGCAGCGCCTGCAGCGCCGCGAGGTAGGTCTCCTTGCCGAAGCGGTCGCACAGCTCCATGACGCGCTTCTCGCCCGCCCGGCAGCCTGCGACGATCGCGAACAGGTCGGCGCGGTTCATCTCGGGGTTGCGCACGTTGTTGAGGATCAGCCGCAGCACGTCCTCCTGCACGACCCCCCGCTCGATGATCTTGAGCGGCGGGATGATGATCCCCTCCTCGAAGATCGTGCGCGCGCCCGTCGGGAGCGATCCCGGTAGCGGCCCGCCGGCGTCCATCTGGTGCCCGAACTGCGACGACCAGCCCACGAGCTCGTCACCGTGGAAGATCGGGACGAGCACGAGCCAGTCGTTCGTGTGCGAGATCGACGCCGAGCACTTGAACGGGTCGGACGTGAGGATCACGTCGCCCGGGTACACGCCCCGGTCCCAGTCCTCCATCATCTCGTTGATGTAGGCCCCGAACTGACCCACGACCATGCGGCCGCGCGGGTCGGTGATCATCGGGAACTCGTCGTGCTGCTCGCGGATGACCGGGCTCATCGCGGAGCGGAACAGCACTGCGTCCATCTCGAAGCGGGCGCTCTTCAGCGCTCCTTCGATGATGTCCAGCGTGACGGGGTCGACGTCGACGCCCGTCGGGATCTCGGCGATCCGGAGCTCGTCCGTTGTTGCGGTCATCGCGTCACCTACGCCTTCGGGTTGATGAGGATGTTGAAGTTCTCGTCCACCTCGGCCACGTAGCCGGGCAGGACGACGGTGGTGGAGTCGAACTCGGTCACGATCGCCGGACCGTCGAACCGGTTGCCGGGGGCCAGCAGGGCGCGGTCGTAGAGCTTCGTCGGCAGCCGCTCGCCGTGGAACACGATCTCGTGCTCGTCCGTGACCGCGGCGGATGCATCCGCGCCGGACGCGGACCCGGTGGGGAGCTCGGGCTTCGGCACCACGCCCGAGCCGACGGCTCGAAGGTTCACGACCTCGGCCGCGGTGCCGGGCATGCGGAAGCCGTACAGCTGCTCGTGGAGCACGTTGAAGCGCTCGTCGAGCCCAGCGAGGCCGCCCCGCAGCTCCGCCGGGTCGACGGCGACCGGGATCTCGTAGCCCTGCCGGTGGTAGCGCATGTCGGCCGTGTAGGCGACGTTCCGTGACTCGTGCGGGGATCCCCTCGCCCTCGAGCCAGGCTGTCGCCCGTTCGCCGAGCGACTCCAGGATCGAGGCGACCTCCTCGGGGTCCGCCGTCGCCGAGCACGCGGATGTGGGTCTGTGCGAACTCGTCGCGGAAGTCGGCCACGAGGTCGCCGATCGCGCAGAGCAACCCGGGTGCGGGCGGCACGAGCACCGGGAACGAGCCCATGATCTCCGCCACGGCGTTCGCGTGGAGCGGTCCCGCACCGCCGTAGGCGACGAGAGCGAACTCGCGCGGGTCGTGTCCCCGCTGCACCGAGACGAGTCGCAGAGCGCCGGCCATGTTCTCGTTCACGATCGCGAGGATCCCCTCGGCGGCCTCCTCGACCGAGGCCAGGCCCATGGCGTCCGCGATCGTCTGCACGGCGGCGTGTGCCGCCTCGACGTCGAGCGTCATCTCTCCGCCCAGCAGCCGCGGCGGCAGGTGGCCGAGCACGACGTTCGCGTCCGTCACGGTCGGCTCCGTGCCACCGCGACCGTAGGCGGCGGGGCCGGGGTCCGCGCCTGCGGACTGCGGGCCGACGCGCAGCGCCTTCGTCAGCTGCGGCACGTGGGCGATCGAGCCGCCGCCTGCTCCGACGGTGTGGACGTTGACGGACGGCACCTTGATGCGGAAGTGGCCGATCGACGTCTCGCGCCCGATCGTCGGCTCGCCGTTCTGGCACAGCGCGACGTCGGTCGACGTGCCGCCCATGTCGAACGTCAGGATGTCGTCGAACCCCGCCTTGCGGGCGACGTAGAGACCGCCGGCGACGCCACCGGACGGCCCGGACAGGATGCCGTAGATCGGGTTTCGGCCCGCCTCCGTGGTGGTCATCAGCCCGGCGTCCGAGCGGAGGATGTTGACCTCGGCGGTGGCGCCGATCCCGCCGAGCTCGCGCTGCAGATCGGTGATGTACGTCGCGACCTTGGGTCTGACGTACGAGTTCATGCACGCCGTCAGCGTCCGCTCGTACTCGCGGAACTCGGGCAGCACGTGCGCGGACAGCGTGACCGGGAAGCCGGGGTAGAGGCGCTCCACGACGGCTCCGATCTGCTCCTCGTGTGCGGGGTTGACGTACGAGTTGATGAGCCCGATCGTGAGCGACTCGACGCCGTTCTCGACGAGGTCGCGGACGATCTGCTCGACCTGCGCCTCGTCCACGGGGACGATCGGTCTCGCCGCGCGGCCCCATTCGCTCGACCGCCTCGCGCGTGTCGGCGAGGGAGGCGGGCGGATCGGGCTTGATCATGATGATCCAGCCCGCGAGCGGTCCCGGCGTCTGCGACCGCGCCAGGTGCAGGATCTGGGCGAAGCCCTCCGTCGTGATCAGGCCCACCCGTGCGCCCTTCGACTCGAGCACGGCATTCGTGGCGACGGTCGTCCCGTGCAGGATGTTGCGCACGTCGGCGACGCCGATGCCCGCCTCGTCGCAGATGCGGCGCACGCCGGTGAGCACCCCCTGCGACGGGTCGGCCGGGGTCGACGGTGTCTTGACGCGGAACTGCGCGCCCCCGTCCGAGTCGTCGACGAGGAAGAGGTCGGTGAAGGTGCCGCCGACGTCGACCCCAAGTCTGTACGCCATTCCGTTTTCTCCTTGCTCGCTCAGCCCGCGACCGGCGCGAAGACGCCGGCCCTGTAGACCATGCCCTCGAGCTCACGCCCGAGCACTCCTTCCAGCCATTGCGCGACCTCGATGAGGGCGCCCAGATCGATGCCGGTCTCGACACCCTCGCCGTGGAGGAGGTACACGAGATCCTCGGTGCAGATGTTCCCGGTCGCGCGTGGCGCGAACGGGCAGCCACCGACTCCACCGACGGAGGCGTCGAGCACCGTCGCCCCTGCTTCGAGGGCCGCCACGGCGTTGGCCATGCCGGTGTTTCGCGTGTTGTGGAGATGCACCCCGACCGGCGGCCCGAGGCGGATCCCTGCTTCGACGATGGCCCGAACCTGGCGCGGCACGGCGACGCCGACGGTGTCGGCGAACACGATCTCGTCGGCTCCGGCCGCGACGAAGCGCGCAGCGAGCGCCAGCACCCGCCCGGGGTCGACGGCGCCCTCGAACGGGCAGCCGAACGCGGTGCCCAGTGTCACGGTTGCCCGCAGGCCGTCCTCGTGCGCGCGAGCCACGATCCGCTCGCCGGCCGCGACCGAGTCCTCCGTTCCGGTGCCCGCGTTGCGCCGGTTGAACTCCTCGCTGACCGCGAACGCGAAGTGCACCTCGTCGAGCGCCGTGTCGCGCAGCCGCTCGTAGCCGCGCTCGTTGAGCGCCAGGCCCGCGTAGGTGACGCCCTCCAGCCGCTCGATGCCGGCGACGACGTCCTCCGCGCCCGCCATCTGCGGCACGCGGGCCGGGTTGACGAAGCTCACGGCCTCGATGCGGCGGCACGCCCGCGCGGGCGAGCCGGTTGACGAGGGCTGCCCTCGTGGCCGGATCGAGCACGGCGGTGTCGTTCTGGAGCCCGTCTCGGGGTGCGACGTCGCAGATCGTGATGGCGGTCAGAGCACGCCCTCCTCGCGCAGCGTGACGAGCTCGTCGTCATCGAGCCCGAGCAGGTCGCCGTAGATCTCCTCGTTGTGGCTGCCCTCGTCCCACGTCGCGGACCAGCGCACCGCACCTGGCGTGCGTGACAGCTTGGGCACGATCCCGGGGCCGATGTACTCGCCGAACTCCGGGTCGACGTGCCGGAGCAGCATGTCCCTCGCCTGGTACTGCGGGTCTTCGAAGATGTCCGCGATCGTGTAGATGGGGCCGCAGATGACACCGGCCTCGTTCAGGGTCTCGTCGATCTCCTTCGCCATGCGCTCGCTCGCCCACGCGGCCACGATCCCCTCGATCTCGTCCTGATTCTCGCCGCGTGCGAGATGCGTTGCGAACCTGGGGTCGTCGGCCAGCTCGGGCCTGCCCATCGCGTCGCAGAGCCGGCGGAAGACCTTGTCGGCGTTTGCGGCGATCACGATCCACTTGTCATCGGATGACTTGAAGATGTTCGAGGGCGCGATGCCCTTCAGGTTCGTGCCCTGCGGGCCGCGGACGATCCCGAGGCGGTCGTACTCCGGCACGGTGCTCTCGAGCAGCGCGAACGACGCCTCCATCAGCGAGACGTCCACGACCTGGCCGACACCGCCTCCCAGTGCGTCGCGCCAGTAGAGGGCGGAGAGGATGCCGTTCACGGCGAACATGCCGGCCAGGGAGTCGCCGAGCGACAGGTGCATGCGCGGGGGCGGCTGGTCGGGGAAGCCGTTGATGTGGCGGATGCCGCCCATCGCCTCCGAGACGGAGGCGAATCCGGCCCGAGCCGCATACGGCCCCGTCTGCCCGTACCCGGAGACACGCGCCAGCACGATCCGGGGGTTGACTTCGCTGAGCCGGTCGTAGCCGACGTTCCATTTCTCCAGCGTCCCCGGCCGGAAGTTCTCGACGACCACATCGGCCTGCTCGACGAGCCGGAGCAGCAGCTCCTGCCCGCGCTCGTGGCGCAGGTTGAGCGTGACGCACTTCTTGTTCCGCGACTGTACGGGCCACCAGAGCGACCGCCCTTCGTAGCGCGCCTTGCCCCAGTCGCGAATCGGATCGGGTTGACCAGGCGGCTCGACCTTGATGATCTCGGCACCCAGGTCACCGAGCAGGCGGCCCGTGAACGGTCCGGCGAGGAGCTGCCCGAGCTCGATCACGCGAATGCCCTCCAGGGGCCCGGCGCCGGGCTCGGTCACGCGACGTCGGCTCGCTGCGCCGCGGCCGTCATGCCGCCCGCACGCGTGACGTGCGCGACGAGCGTGTCCAGAGCTTCGTGCACGTGCTGCTTCATGATCCCCTCGGCGCGTTCGGGCTCGCGACGCTCGAATGCCACGACGAGCTGCCGGTGGTAGTGGAGCGAGGCTCCGAACTGCTCGGGCGAGTACCAGACGAACGATCGGTAGACGAGCGGCAGCGCGATCGTCTGGCGCACCATCTCCGTCAGCCGGCTGCTCGCCGCCGCCTCGTGGATCGTCTCGTGGAAGTACAGGTTCTCCGCCACCACCGCGCGAAGCTCTCCCTCGGCCGCGAGCATCTCGAACCGGCCACAGCTGGCCCCCAGTTCCTCGATCTGCGCCGGTCGTAGACGGGACGTGGCGCGGTGGGCCGCGTGCCCCTCGAGGACCGCCCGCAGGTCGTACATGTCCCGCAGCTCGTCGAGCTCGTAGGAACGAACTGCAGCGCCCCGGTTCGGCGTCGACTCGAGCAGCCCTTCGGCTTGCAGCGCGAAGAACGCCTCGCGGATCGGGGTGCGGCTGATGCCCAGCTCGGTGGCGAGCTCTCCTTCCTTCAGCCGCCGCCCAGGGGGCAGCCGTCCCTCGATGATCGCCGCGCGGATCAGGTCGGCAGCGGCCGCGCTCGCGCTCCGGGCGATCGGCGCATCACCGGCGGCCAGGCTCGACACGCGATTACCATACAGTGTGCAAAATCAGGGTGGAAGCGCTCGCCCACGGACGTACGGGGACTGTCCCCCGCACGGGACCGTCCGCTCTCCTACGCAACCAGCACGTGCTCCACGAAGGCGTCGGAGTCGGCGCTGATCCGCACCGGGGCATACGTGTGTGACACCGCCTGCGGCGTCTTCAGGCCATCGCCGGTGACGAGCAGCACGACGCGGGCATGCGGCTCGATCTCGCCCGCCGCGACGGCGGTGCGGAGCGCGCCGAGCGTTACCCCGGCCGCCGTCTCGCCGAAGACACCGGTGGTGCGGGCGAGAAGCGCCATGTTCTCGCCCACTGCGTCCTCGGCGATGGCATGGATCGAGCCGCCGGACTCCCGCGCGGTCGCGACCGCGAAGTCGCCGTCGGCCGGGTTGCCGATCGCGAGCGAGCGGCAGATCGTGTCGGGGCGAACGGGCTGCACGCGCCCGCCGCTGGTGAACGCCGTGGCGACCGGCTGGCATCCCTCTGCCTGCCCGCCGATCAGCTTTGGCGTATCTCCGTCGACGAGGCCGAGCGTGCGGAGCTCGCCGAGACCCTGGCCGACCTTGTGGAACAGCGCTCCGGAGGCGATCGGGACGATGATCGCGTCCGGCAGCTGCCAGCCGAGCTGCTCCACGACCTCGTAGGCGAGCGTCTTCGAGCCCTCCGCGTAGTACGAGCGCAGGTTGACGTTGACGAAGCCCCAGTCGAGCTCGAACGAGAGCTCGACCGTGAGACGTGAGCAGTGGTCATACGTCCCGTCCACCGCGTAGACCGTCGGGCCGTACACGGCCGCCGCCGCCAGCTTCTCCGGCTCGAGATCGGCGGGGCAGAAGACCGCCGCTTCGAGGCCTTCCGCGGCCGCCCGGGCGGCGACGGCGCCGGCGAGGTTGCCGGTCGACGAGCACGCGAGCGTCCGCAGCCCGAGCTCCTGTGCCTTGCGCGCGGCAACTGCGACGACACGGTCCTTGAACGAGTGGGTCGGGTTGGCGGTGTCGAGCTTGAGCCACAGCTCACGCGACGCCGATCTCCTCCGCCAGCCGTGGAGCCGGAACGAGCGGTGTGAAGCCCGGGCTCAGTCGTGGCTCAGGCGGCGCCGAGACCGGGAGCAGGTCGGCATAGCGCCAGATCGACGCCGGCCCGGACGCGAGGCGCTCGCGGGTGACCGTGGCACGCAGGGCGTCCCAGTCGTAGACGGGGTCGAGCGGGCCAAAGCACCGTGTGCAGGTTCCGTTCGCCTCGAGCGGATGCTCGGCGGCACAGACGCGACAGGAAAGAGAAAGGGCGGCCATCGGTGGAACCTCCTCGTCTCGCTCGACACATCCATCCGGGCTTGGCACCGTGCGCGGATCCTCCGAGCCGGTTGCCGAGGCGTCACAGGGCCGGTCCCTCAGCCTCTCTCGATGCGGAGCGGGACGTGTCCCGCTGCCGTGCCGCCAGCTTACCCGACACCACGCGTCAGAGCGGACACCTGCTTGACAAGTAACCATATGGTTACCTATTATCTCGGCATGGACGCGGTGTTCAAGGCCCTCGCCGACCCGACGCGCCGGAGCCTGCTCGACGAGCTGTTCACGGAGGACGGGCAGACCCTCAGCGCGCTCGCGCGACGGTTGCCGATGACGCGCATCGGCGTCATGAAGCACCTCCGCGTGCTCGAGGAGGCGGGTCTCGTGACCACCAAGCGCCGCGGTCGCGAGAAGCTGCACTTCCTGAACCCCGTCCCGATCAGGCTCGTCCACGACCGCTGGGTGAGCAAATACGCAGAGCCCTGGGCAAGGACGCTCAGCGGGCTCAAGCAGAGACTGGAGGATCAGATGGAGAAGGTGTTCGAGATCTACATCAAGACGACCCCGGAGCGCCTCTGGGAGGCGATCACCGATCCTGAGCTCCGCGCGCAGTACACGTTCGGCGTCGGCGTCCACTCGGACTGGACGACCGGCTCGCACTACGAGGCCGTACATCCGCACGGCGGCCCGATCTCCGCAGGCGAGAATCTCGAGGTCGATCCGCCGCGCCGCCTCGTGCAGAGCTTCAACGCGTTGTGGGGTGACGACGTGAAGGCTGAAGGGACCTCGAGAGTCACCTGGGAGATCGAACAGGTCGCCGACTCCTGCCGCCTGGTCGTCACTCACGACCAGCTCCGCGAGGGTGCAAACGATCAGCTCTACGGTGGCTGGCCGATGATCCTCTCCGGCCTGAAGACGCTGCTCGAGACCGGCGAGACGCTCACGACGCCGGGCTCCCTGCTCTACGCGCAGCCGGCCGCCTGAGGCCTGACCGAGGCGCCGCCACACCGCCGGCGGCGCCTCGGCCCTCTCGGAATGTGGAGCTACACACCTGTCCTATGCCGACTCGAATCGTGACAGCGTCACCGCTCCCTTCGACGCCGACGACACGAGCGTCGCGTAGTTGGCAAGCGCACCGCGGCGGTAGCGCGGCTCGGGCTCGCTCCAGCCGGCCAGGCGTGCCGCGATCTCCTCGTCGGCCAACTCGACGTCGACGACGCCCTTGTCCACGTCGATGACCACGATGTCTCCCTCGCGCAGCGCGGCGAGCGGGCCGCCTTTCGAGGCCTCGGGTGACACGTGGCCGACCATGAACCCGTGCGTCGCGCCGGAGAAGCGCCCGTCGGTGACCAGCGCGACCGACTCCGACAGGCCCTCGCCGACGATCGCAGCCGTGACGTGGAGCATCTCTCGCATTCCGGGGCCGCCGTGCGGGCCCTCGTAGCGGATCACGACGACGTCGCCTTCGCCGATTGCGCCGGCCTTCACCGCCGCGAACGTGTCCTCCTCCGAGTCGAAGACGCGTGCCGGACCGCGGTGCAGCGTGCGCTCGTGGCCCGCAAGCTTCACGGCGCAGCCGTCCGGGGCGAGGTTGCCGTAGAGCACCGCGACACCGCCGCGGGGCTTCAGCGGCGTCTCGATCGGCACCACGACCTCCTGGCCCGCGGTCTCGACGACCGCGTCCGCGACCTCGCCGAGCGTGCGCCCGTCGACGCAACGTGCCTCCGAGTGGAGGAGGTCTCCCCTCCTGAGCTCCCGCATCACGAGCCCGACCCCGCCGGCGCGGTACATGTCGTTCGCGTGCCAGCGTCCCCACGGCTTCATGTCCGCGACGATGGGTGTCGCCGCGGCGATGCGCTCGAAGTCGTCGATGGAGAACTCGATTCCGAAGTCGCGCGCGATGGCGACGAGGTGGAGCACCCCGTTCGTCGAGCCGCCTGTGGCGGCCACGGACGCGGCGGCGTTCTCGAATGACTCCTTCGTCACGACGGACCGCGGCCGCACGTCGTCACGCACCAGTTGCACGGCGAGCTTGCCGATCTCGTAGGCAGCCTGCTCCTTGTCGCGGTGCATGGCGGGGATCCCGTTCGCGCCGATCGGAGAGAGACCGAGGAAGTCGAGGATCGTCGACATCGTGTTGGCGGTGAACTGGCCGCCACACGCGCCCGCCCCGGGGCACGCAGCGGACTCGAGCTCGTGCAGGTCGGCGGCGGACAGCTTCCCGGCCGCGTGGGCGCCGATTCCCTCGTACACGTCCGCGATCGACACTTCCCGGCCCCGGTAGAGACCTGGTGCGATCGAGCCCGTGTAGTAGACGACAGAGGGGATGTCGAGTCGCCCGACCGCCATCGCCGCTCCCGGGTTCGTCTTGTCGCAGGCGACGAGGCAGGCGAGGCCGTCGAACAGGTGGCCGCGCGCGACGAGCTCGATCGAGTCCGCAATCGCCTCGCGCGAGACGAGCGATGCGCGCATGCCCGACGTGCCCATCGAGACGCCGTCGGACACCGCGATCGTGTTGAACTCCATCGGAGTGCCGCCGGCGTCGCGGACGCCGCGCTTGACGTGCACCGCGAGGTCGCGCTGGTTGAGGTTGCACGGCATCGTCTCGATCCACGTCGTGCCGACGCCGATGATCGGCTTCGCGAGGTCCTCGTCCGTAAAGCCGGTGCCTTTCAGCATCGACCGCGCGCCGGCCCGGTCGGGGCCGTCGGTGAGCGCGGCGCTCTGGCGCTTGGCCGGGTCGGAGGGCTGGTCGTAGGGCGTGCTCACGATGCGGGATCTCCTGTCTCGATGGGTGTGTCGGTGCGGCGGCACCACTCGCTGAACGAGCCGGGGTACAGGCGTGCGTCCTCGCGCCCGGCGAGCACGAGGCGCTGCACGACGACCGCCGCCGTGACGCCCGAGCCGCAATATGCCGCCACCTCCGGCGGCTCGGTCGCGCCGGTGGGCAGCGGCTCCTCGAAGTACGCGTTGCGGGCGCCGGGAATGCGGCCGGCGACGGGGTCGAGTGGCTCGGCATCGCCACGCCAGCGCTCGAGCGAACGGGCGTCGTACAGCACGAGCGACGGGTCGCCGAGCCGCGCCAGGATCTCGTCAGCCTCGATCACGTCGTCGGTGCGGGCGCGTGGGACGAAGCGCGCAGGGGACAGTCCCCTGCGGGGACAGTCCCCGGTCTCCAGCGGGCCGTTGTACGCGCGCATGTCGAACGTGCCACAGGCATCGTGGCCGAGATGGCGCAGCAGCCACCAGCAGCGCGCGGCCCAGCCGGTGCCGGAGTCGAGCGCGAGCACGAACGTGTCGTCGCTGATTCCGGCGCGCCCGAACGACTCGGCCAGCTCGCCGGGCTCGGGCAACGGATGCCGGCCGCGGCCGGCATCGCCGATCTCGCCGGTCAGGTCGACCTCCGGGTCGAGATGGACCGAGCCGGGGATGTGACCCGCCAGGTAGTCGTCTCGCGAGCGGCAGTCGACGAGGCGAACGGTCACCCGAGGGCTCCATGTGTCGCGACTTTCAGCTCGAGCACATCGTGCTCTGGAAACCTTGCCCTCAGCTCGGCCGCGCACGTGACGGGCTCGTCGGCCCAGACGATGACGGTCGGCCCCGACCCGGACAGGGTGGCGCCGCGGGCGCCTCGGGGGCAGGTCCGCCCGGACGGCGTCGAGCACGGCCGACGGCCGGTAGGGCTCGTGCAGCCGGTCGACGAGGGCGCGGGCGAAGAGATCGGGGTCGCCACTCGCAACGGCCGCGCCGAGCAGCGCCGCGTGGCCGGCGGTGAGTGCGGCGTCGGCGTGTGGCACGGTCGTCGGCAGGCCGTCACGGGAGAGCTGCGTCGGCGTGCGGCCGTCGGGGACGACGGCCACCGGGGTCAGGGGCAGCGAGCTCGCGATCCGTGCGATGCGGCCGTCGCACACGAGCGTCACGCCACCGACGAGCGTGGCGGCGAGGTTGTCGGCGTGGGGCTCGAGCTCGAGCGCGGTCGCGAGGAGCTCTTCTGGCTCCGTCGTCGGCGCCGCCGCGACGAGACCGAGCGCGATCGCCGCGGCGGAGGAGCCGAGCCCGCGCTCGAGCGGGATGCGGTTGACGAATCGGAAGCGCTTGCCGGCGGGGTCGGCCAGGCGCGCGTAGGCGCGCACACCGAGGTTCGACTCGTTCAAGGCGAGCTCATCCTCACCGAGGCCCTCCACCTCGACACCGTTGCCCTCCGTGACTTCCAGTTCGTTCCAGAGGTCGAGCGCGACGCCGACGCAGTCGAAGCCCGGGCCCAGATTTGCCGACGTCGCCGGCGCGCGGACGATCACGTCGCCGCCCTCGCGATGGCGTCGGCGTCGGCATCGACCTCCACCGGTGCGGGTGTGTGGCGCTCGGCGCTCGCCACGTCCTTGAGGCCGTGCCCGGTGATCGTGAGGACGAGCCTCTCGCCGGGTACGTCGCCGCGCCGCACGGCTGCCAGACCGGCCGCGCTCGACGGCTCGCAGAACAGCCCTTCGAGTGTCGCCAGCTCCTCCCACGCGGCCATGATCTCCGTGTCGTCGACGCTCAGCACCAGGGCGTCCGCACCGTGCACGGCGTCAGCGTGGGCGGGGTCGCCGATGCGGATTGCGGAGGCCACCGTCTGCCGCCGGTCGGTCGCCTCGACCGAGACGATCGCGGCCGCGATCCCGAGCTCCGCTCGCGCCTGAGCGTATGACGACGTGTTGCCGCCACCGCCGTATGGGATCACGAACGCGTCCGGTGGGCCGCCGAGCTCCTCCACGATCTCGTACACCGCCGTCTTCTGCCCTTCGCGGCGGTACGGGTTGATCGAGTTGACGAGCGCGTGCGTGCCGCGCGCGGCGAGCTCACGCGCCGCCACGAGCGCCTGGTCGAAGTCGCCACGGACGGCGAGCACGCGCGCGCCGTGCATGCTCAGCTGCGCCATCTTCGCGCCTGCGACTGCGCCCGCGGGGGTCAGCACGACGGCCGGCAACCCGGCGCGGGCGGCGTAGGCGGCGGCGCTGGCCGGCAGTGTTACCCGTCGAGGCGCAGATCACCGCGCTCATGCCCTCCTCCAGCGCTTTCGAGACAGCCACGGTCATGCCGCGGTCCTTGTACGACGCGGTCGGGTTCGCCGCCTCCCACTTTGCCCATAGCTCGACGCCGTAGCGCTCGGACAACCGCGGCAGGTGGAGCAGCGGCGTCGACCCCTCCCCGAGCGAGATCACCGGCGTGGTTTCGCTGACCGGAAGGATCGTCCGGAA
The DNA here is from genome assembly GCA_963724995.1 of uncultured Actinomycetes bacterium. Classification (GTDB taxonomy): domain Bacteria; phylum Actinomycetota; class Thermoleophilia; order Gaiellales; family Gaiellaceae; genus Gaiella. The sequence goes on along the minus strand of CAVRXC010000006.1, from coordinate 130,705 downwards.
GCGCTCGATCAGTGGCGCGGCATCGTCTGGACTCCTCTTTTAGCGCAGTCCGGCGGAGCCGGAGTGCGCTAGGCCCAGCCCAGCTCCTCGACGCCGCGCTGCGACACCACCGGCAACGCGCTCGCTGCCCCGCTCGACTCGGGGAGGCCGCGGATCGCCTCGAGTGCTGCCTGCACCTGGCCGCCGGGCGCCTCGTGCGTGACGACGTGGAGCACGGCATGACCTTCCCCGGGCTGCTGCACGAGCCGGGCGACCGACACACCCACGGCTGCGAGCTCGTGCGCGAGGCGCGCGAGGACGCCGGCGCGATCCTCGACCTCGAGGCGCAGGTACCACGGCGATGCAAGATCGCCTGGCGGCAGCCGCTCCAGCGAGCGCCACACGGGGTCGTTCTGGAGGAAGCCGGTACCCGTCGTGCCGACGATCGAGACCATGTCCGCCACGACCGCCGACGCCGTCTCGCTGCCGCCGGCGCCCGGGCCCTCGAGCGTGATCTCGCGGATCGCGTCGCCCTGGAGCATGACGGCGTTGAAGGCGCCCTCGACCGCGGCCAGCGGATGGTGCGCGTCGACGAGCGCCGGGCCGACCCGGACGTCGACGCGGTCGCCGACGAGCGTGGCTCGGCCGACGAGCTTGACGTGCATCTCCATCGCGCGCGCCGCTGCGACGTGCTCGTCGGTGACCGCCTCGATGCCCTCCACGTCCACCCAGTCGAGTGGCACCCGGGTGCCGAACGCCACGGTGGCGAGGATTGCCATCTTCGCGGCCGCGTCGAGCCCTGCCACGTCCTCTGTCGGGTCCGCCTCGGCAAACCCGAGCCGCTGGGCCTCGGCGAGCGCGTCCCCGTACGAGCGGCCGGACTCCATCTCGGAGAGGATGAAGTTCGTCGTCCCGTTGACGATCCCGAGCACGCGGTGGACGTTCGTCACGACGAGCGACTCGCGCAGCACCTTGATCACCGGGATAGCTGCGCAGACGGACGCTTCGAAGCGCAGCTGCACGCCACCCGCCACCGCTGCCTCGAACAGCTCCGGCGCCCGCCGCGCGACGAGTTGCTTGTTCGCGGTCACCACCGGCTTGCCACGGCGCAGCAGCTCGAGCACGTAGTCGCCGGCCGGCTCGACGCCGCCCATCACCTCGGCCACGAGCTGGATCTCCGGGTCGTCGAGGATCGCGGCCGGGTCGTCGGTCAGCACCCCTGCGGGCGGCGTGAAGGCACGCGGCTTCTCGGGCTCGCGCACGAGCGCGCGCACCACGCGCAGCCGGTGCCCGGTGGCCCGCTCGATCTCGTCGCCCTGCTCCTCCAGCAACCGGTGCACCGCGGCTCCCACGGTGCCATAGCCGAGCAGGGCTACCGGAACGTCAACCGATGCCACCTAGGCATCTCCAGCGCGATGCATGAGGCCGCGCAACTCCTTGCCGACCGTCTCGAGCTGGCTTGCAGCCGCCTCGGCGCGCATCGACTTGAGGCGCGCCTCGTCGTTCCCCATGTCGGCGATCCACTCGCGCGCGAAGTCGCCGTTCTGGATGTCCGTCGAGGATGGCGCGCATCTCGTCGCGCACGTGCTCGTCGATCACCCGCCTGCCGCGTGTGTAGTCGCCGAACTCGGCCGTGTCGGAGATCGACCAGCGCATGCCGGCGAGCCCGCCCTCGTACATCAGGTCGACGATCAGCTTCAGCTCGTGCAGGCACTCGTAGTACGCGATCTCCGGCTGGTACCCGGCCTCGACGAGCGTCTCGAACCCGGCGCGGACGAGCTCCGCCGTGCCGCCGCAGAGGACGGCCTGCTCGCCGAACAGGTCGGTCTCGGTCTCCTCCTGGAAGGTCGTCTCGAGGATGCCGGCGCGCCCGGCGCCGATCCCGGTGCCGTACGCGAGGGCAAGGTCTCTGGCACGGCCGCTGGTGTCGCGCTCGACGGCGATCAGCGCCGGCGTGCCGTACCCCTCGGTGAAGAGGCGGCGCACGATGTGACCCGGCCCTTTCGGCGCGACCATGATCACGTCGTGGCTCTCACCCGGCGCCACGCGGCCGTAGAGCACGTTGAACCCGTGTGCGAACAGCACCGCCGCGGACGGGTCGACGTTCGGCTCGACCCGGTCGCTCCAGACCTGCGGTTGCACCTGGTCGGGCAAGAGCATCGAGACGAGCTGCGCGCCTTTGACGGCTTCCTCGACCGTCTTCACTCCGAGCCCTGCAGCCTCCGCCTCGCCCCACGAGGACGAGCCCTCGCGCAGGCCGACCTCGACCTGGACGCCGGAGTCGCGCAGGTTGAGGGCGTGCGCGTGCCCCTGGCTCCCGTAGCCGACGACGGCGACCTTGCCGTCGAGCAGGGAGAGGTCTCCGCCTTGCAGGATCGTCGCCATGCGGTTCCTTTCGGTCGTCTCTGGAGCTGCGAGGCTACTTGTGCAGGGGCGAGGCTCGCCGCGCCCTCAGTTGATCGCGGCCAACCGCCTCTTCGCCTGGGGGCGCGTCGAGGCCCGTGACAGGCCGATGCGACCTGTTCGGACGAGCTCCTGGACGCCGTGCGGCCGGCACAGCTCGTGAAACGCATCCAGCTCCTCCGGAGTCCCGACCAGCTCGAACACGATCGCGTCCGGCCCGAGGTCGAGCGCCCGCCCGCGAAACGCTTCCGCGGTCGTGATCAGCTCCGCGCGCCGCTCGGGAGAGGCGCTCACCTTGATCACCATCAGCTCGCGCTCCACCGCCTCGCCGGAGACGAGCTCCGTCACACGGAGCACGTTCACGAGCTTGTGGATCTGCTTCTCGATCTGCTCCAGCGAGTGCTGCTCGCAGTCGACGCGCAGCGTGATGCACGAGACGCCGGCGCGCTCCGTCGGCCCGACGGCGAGCGACTCGATGTTGAAGCCGCGGCGCGCGAACATCGTCGTGATGCGCGTCAGCGCACCGGGCCGGTCCTCGACCGTCACCGAAATCGTGTGCTTCATGACGCCTCTGCTTCAACGGGCTCGGTGTACTCGAGCATGTCGAGCGCTGCGGCGCCGGCCGGGATCATCGGGAAGCACTGCTCGGCAGGGTCGACATGCACGTCGACCACCACCGTGCGCCTGATCGAAAGCGCTTCCTCGAGCGCGGGCTGCAGCTCGCTCTCCTCGGTCACCGTGAGCCCGACGCCGCCGTACGCCTCGGCGAGCCTGGCGTAGTCCGGCACCGCCCTCGTCAGGTGCACGTGCGAGCGGCGGCCGTCGAAGAACATGTCCTGCCACTGCGTGACCATGCCCAGGTGGGCGTTGTTGATCAGGAGCACGACGATCGGCAGGTCGTCGAGCACCGCCGTCGCGAGCTCCTGGCAGGTCATCTGGAAGCAGCCGTCGCCGTCGACACAGACGACGGTTGCGTCGGGTCGCGCGGCCTTGGCGCCGATTGCGGCGGGGATGCCGTAACCCATCGTCCCGAGCCCGCCCGAGGTGATGAACGAGCGCGGCCGCTCGGAGACCACGTACTGCATGGCCCACATCTGGTGCTGGCCGACCCCGGTGGTGACGATCACGTCCTGGTCTGCGGTCAGCGCCTGGAAGGTCTCGAGCACGGTCTGCGGCTTGATCCACTCGTCGCTCGAGCCGTACCGGAGCGGAAACTCGTCGCGCCAGTCGGCGATGCGCTGCAGCCACGCTTCGGGCGCAGCCGCACCTTCCTCTCGGTGGCGCGCGATCTCGATGGCGAGCTCGGGCAGAGCAGTCTTCAACGGGCCGACGACGGGGATGTCAGCCTCGCGCAGCTTGGAGATCTCCGCCGCGTCGATGTCGAGGTGGACGACGGTCGCCCCGGGTGCGAACGCGGCGAGCTTGCCGGTGACGCGGTCGTCGAAGCGTGCGCCGACGGCGACGAGCACGTCGCACGTGTTCATGGCGAGGTTCGACCACTTGGCGCCGTGCATGCCGGGCCAGCCGAAGTGGAGCTCGTGCGACTCCGGGAAGGCGCTCTTCCCCATCAGCGTGGTGATCACGGGCAGCCGGCCGGTTTCGGCCAGCGCCAGCAGCTCCTCACAGGCGTCGGCGTTGAGGGTGCCGCCACCGACGTACAGGACGGGCTTCTCCGCCTGGGCGATCGCCCGCGCCGCTTCGCGGATCTGGAGTGGATGCACCTTCGTCGGCGGCTTCCAGCCGGGCAGGTCGACGGACTCCGGGTACTCGAAGTCCAGCTCGTTCTCCTGCACGTCGCGCGGCACGTCGACGAGAACCGGCCCGCAGCGTCCCGTCCGAGCCACGTGGAACGCAGCCTTCATCACCTCCGGGATCTGGTGCGCATCCTGGACGAGCCACGAGTGCTTGACGATGGGCATCGTCACGCCGGTGATGTCGCACTCCTGGAACGCATCCGTTCCGATCAGATGCGTCCGCACCTGGCCGGTGATACAGACGAGCGGTGTCGAGTCCATCCAGGCGTCAGCGATGGGCGTCACGAGGTTCGTCGCGCCGGGGCCCGAGGTGGCGATCGCGACCCCGACCTTGCCCGACGCGCGCGCGTAGCCCTCGGCCATGTGGCCCGCGCCCTGCTCGTGGCGGGCGAGCACGTGGCGGACGGTCGAGCCGTGCGCCATCGCGTCGTACGTCGGCATGATCGCCCCGCCGGGGATCCCGAACATCACATCGACCCCCTCCGCCTCGAGGGAGCGGAGGATGGCATCGGCGCCTCGCATCTTCATCGCGTCACCCCCAGAGCGAACTCCGTGTCGCGGCGCGCGCTCGGCAGCAGGGCGAGCACCACGTCGACGAATTCGCGGGTGGTGGCTGCAACACCTGCCTGCGTCATGTCCGGTGTCCGCCGTGTCGAGTGGAGCGCCGCAGCGAGGCTCTCCTCCAGCGCTTCCGCCGCCGCCCTCCGGCCGAGCCCTTCGCCGAGCAGAAGCGCCGCCGCGAGGAGCATCTCGCTCGGGTTGGCCACCCCGTGACCGGCGATGTCGTGAGCGGAGCCGTGGGTGGGGGCGAACAGCCCCGGGCCGTCCGGTGACAGATAGCCCGTCGCCGCGAGATAGCGCCGGCGGGCGAGCGACGGCGCCTGCACGACGGCGTCCGCGACTGGCTCCTCGACCACCAGGACACTGGGCCGAGCCGCGTCCTCCGCGAGAGCCCTGAGGGTTCCCGCCAGCGTGAGATGCGTCACCTCGACCCCGTCGTGACGCTCGGCATGGCGGTCGACCCTGTCGCGCCAACCGTCATCGACCCCGATGGATGCGACGCGCCCACCCTGCGACTTCGCCGCTGCGAAGGCGCGGTCGAGCGCCCAGTCGGGCGAGCTTCCGCCAAGCGGTGAGAACGTGGCCGTCACGGAGCCGTCGTCCGCGATCACACGGGTGACGCGGACGGTGAGGTCGAGCTCCGCCTTGATCCCCTCGAGGGCAGGCGCGGTCGCACCTGCCACCAGCACCGCGTCTGCGGATAGCGCAGCCGCTCGTGTGGCCGGAGGGAGCGGATGACCGGACTGCATCACCGCTTCGCCGCCGAACGGCGGGTGCACCTCCTCGACCCGGAAGCCGTGGTGGCGTGAGACCTGAGCGAGCGCACGGCTGGCCGCCGCCGTCACCTCGGGCCCGATGCCGTGGCCTGCGAGGCAGGCGATGACGAACGTGCGACGGCCGCTCATGGTGTTCTCATCGGCGGAAAGGAGAGAAGCCCTGAAGGCGTCCGCGTTGCGGCTGGGCAGCACCGGCGCCACGACCCGTTGCCGGGCTGTTGCTCGCCGCCTACCTTCCTATGTCGTTTGCGTCGTGTCACGTCGGAATCTCCTTGTCGGCCGCCCGAAGGCGCACCGGTGGCGTGGTCTGGTCGGCGTGTGCGCCTGGAGCGGCGCGTGAGCTCATCTCCCCCTAGAGGGGGAGAATGAGAATCAGCTCGACGCCGACGACGCGCGATACGACGACGCGGGAGGCGCCGAGCGTCGCAGATACGTCGTGGCGGAGCATTGCCCGCAGTGTGCCGACGCTTTGCGAGCTTGTCAAAGCCTCCCCTGTGAAGATCCGGTGCCCAGGCTTGCGGCCCGCGCTCACGGCGTCTACCATCGATGATCGATGGCAGGCGTACGCGTGAACGGGAAACTCTCCTCGGCGATCATTCGCCCGTTCGCGATCGTCGCGCCGCCCGCGCGCTAGCCGGCTTCCTCCCGCCTCAGCCGGACTAGCGACAGACACACCGGCGGGAGGCTCATCCAACCGTTCCCCGAACCCGGAAAGCGGGAGATCCCTGAGCACGCACACTCTTCTCGACGATCGCTCCCTCGAACGCGATGCCTGCGGCATCGGCCTCGTCGCGGACGTGGGCGGCCGCGCCTCACGGGAGCTGCTCGATCGCGCGCTCGCCGGCCTGTCCGCCGTCGCACATCGGGGCGCGTGGGCGGCCGACGGCGTCACCGGCGACGGCGCCGGCGTGCTCCTACCGCTCTCACCTGCGCTGACCGGGACGAGCGGTGCCGGCCTGGCGATGTGCTTCCTGCGCGAGCCGTGGCTGCGGAACGTCGTCGAGGATGCCTGTCGCGCGGAGGGCCTGGAGCCCGCCGGCTGGCGCGACGTGCCGCTCGACGTGGCGGCCCTCGGCTCGACGGCGGTTGCGAGCATGCCGCGCATCGCGCAGCTGCTCCTCGCTCCGTGCGACGAGCCCGACGCGGAGCTCCGCGCCTACCGGGCCCGCCGCCGCTCCGAGACGATCGACGGCGTCTACGTCGCCTCGCTCTCCTTTCGCACGGTCACCTACAAGGCTCTCTGCGCGGCGACACAGCTGGACGCGTTCTACCCCGACCTACGCGACCCGGCGCTCGAGGTTGCCTGGGCGATCTTCCACCAGCGCTTCTCGACCAACACCGAGCCGAGCTGGGAGCGTGCACAACCGTTCCGCTTGCTCTGTCACAACGGTGAGATCAACACGATCGACGGGAATGTCTCCTGGATGGAGGCCCGTGAGCTGGCTCGTGGCGTCGAAACGGGGCTCACGCCGGCGCTCGATCGTGCCGGCTCGGACTCGGCGCTGCTCGACAACGCCCTCGAGCTGCTCGTGCGCGCGGGACGGGACGTGCGCGAGGCGGTCGCCATGCTCGTGCCGCCCGCCTGGCAGAACGACCCACGCGTCGACGACGACGTCCGTGCCCTGCACCGCTACCACTCCATGCTCGTCGAGCCATGGGACGGCCCTGCCGGGCTCGTCTTCACCGACGGCGTCATGTGTGCGGCAGCGCTCGACCGGAACGGCCTCCGTCCTCTACGGGTCGCGGTGGCAGGAGACCTCGTCACGGTCGCCACGGAGGCGGGCGCGATACCGTTGCCCGAAGGCGCCGCCGTGCGGCGGGCGCGGCTCGGGCCCGGGCAGCAGCTGTCGGTCGATCCCGAGCGCGGCCTGCTCTTCGACGGCGAGCTGAAGCGCGAGCTGGCCGCCCGGCGGCCCTACGCGGAGTGGGTTGCCGCCAGCATCGACAGGCGCGACGCGGGCGAGCCCGGTGCGGTGACCGGCGTGGAGGACATCACGGCCCGCCACGCGCTCTTCGGCTACACCCGCGAGGAGCTCAGCGTGATGCTGCGCCCGATCGCGCAAACGGGCAACGACCCCGTCTACTCGATGGGTGACGACGCGGCCCTGGCCCCGCTTGCAGGTCGCGCACGCACTCTCGCCTCATACCTGCGACAACGCTTCGCCCAGGTCACCAACCCGGCCATCGATCACTACCGCGAGCGGGCGACGATGTCGGTCTCGACGCTGCTCGGCCCGCGGGCACCCCTCGACGCCGAGGGGCCGGTCGAGCGGCTGATCGTCCTTCCCTCCTTCCTCGTGTCATCCACCGGTCTGGACGCGCTCGACCCGGCGCGCGTGGACGCCTCGTTCGACGAGAGCGAGTTCCTCGCGGCCGCGGTCGAGCGCGTTGCAGACGCCTGCGTGGCATTCGTCGAGGAAGGAGCGCAGCTCGTCTGTATCAGCGACTCCGCGGCCGGCAATGGCCGTGCCCCGATCCCGTCGCTGCTTGCGCTGTCGGCGGCGCATCAGCGCCTCGTCGAACGCGGGCTGCGGACGCGTTGCTCGCTGCTCGTCGAGTCGGACGAGCCACGGGACACGCACATGGTCGCGGCACTGGTCGGCTACGGCGCAGACGTCGTGTGCCCGCGGCTCGCTCTGCGGACCGTGGCGCACCTGGCTGCGGCCGACAAGGTCGGGGGCGACCGGCCGGATCCGGCCGAGGCCCAGCGCCGGCTGCTGCATGCGTTCGAGGACGGCGTCCTGAAGGTGATGTCCAAGATGGGCATCTCGGATGTGGCGAGCTATCGCGGCGCGCGCCTGTTCGAGGCGGTCGGTCTCGATCGCCGGCTCTGCCGCCGGTTTCTCGGCGGCACGCCGTCCGGTGTCGGCGGCATCGGTCTCGACCGGCTGGAGCGCGAGGCGCTCGAGCGCCTGACCGCGTCCACCGCCGAGCGCCCCGAGCTCGAGAACCCGGGCTTCTACAAGTTCCGCAAGGGCGGCGAGCCGCACGCGACGACCCCGGAGGTCGTCGAGGCGCTGCAGGCGAGCGTGGCGGAAGCGCACGCTCTACGAGCCGCCGTTCGCGGTGAGCGAACCGAGCTCTACGGGCGCTTTGCGGCGCTCGTCAACGGGCGCGACCCGATCGAGCTTCGAGACCTGCTCGAGCTGCTGCCCGCGGGCGAGCCCGCGCCACTCGACGAGGTCGAGCCCGCAGAGTCGATCCTGCGCCGCTTCTCCGGCGGCGCGATGTCGCACGGCGCACTGTCGGCCGAGGCGCACGAGACGATTGCCGTGGCGCTCAACCGGATCGGTGCCCGCTCCAACTGTGGCGAAGGTGGAGAGGACCCGGCGCGCTACCGCACGCACCGCAACTCCGCCATCAAGCAGATCGCCTCGGCACGCTTCGGCGTGACCGCCGAGTACGCGGCGTACGCCGACGAGCTGCAGATCAAGATCGCGCAGGGCTCGAAGCCCGGTGAGGGCGGTCAGATCCCCGCACACAAGGTGACGGACGAGATCGCGGGGCTCCGGAACACGCAGCCGGGCGTATCGCTGATCTCGCCGCCACCCCATCACGACATCTACTCGATCGAGGACCTCGCGCAGCTCGTGTTCGACCTGCGCGAGGTGAACCCGCAAGCCGAGGTGTCGGTGAAGCTGGTCGCGGAAGCGGGGGTCGGCGTCGTGGCGGCCGGTGTGGCCAAGGCGCACGCGGATGTCGTGCACGTCGGCGGTGCGGACGGTGGCACGGGCGCGAGCCCACTGCCGTCGATCAAGCACGCCGGTGCGCCGTGGGAGCTCGGCCTTGCCGAGACCCAGCAGGCACTTGTCGCGAACGGCCTGCGCGGCCGGATACGGGTGCGGGTGGACGGCGGCATCAAGACGGGCCGGGATGTCGTCGTGGCGGCGTTGCTGGGTGCGGACGAGGTCTCGTTCGGTACCGCGCTGCTGATCGCAGAGGGATGCCTGATGGTGCGCTCGTGCCACCTGGACACGTGCCCTGTCGGCATCGCGAGCCAGCGGCCGGAGCTACGAGCGAAGTACGGCGGCACGCCCGAGATGGTCGAGGCCTACCTCCGTTTCGTGGCCCAGGAGGTGCGCGAGCTGCTCGCCTCGCTGGGCCTCCGATCCCTCGACGACGCCGTCGGCCGCGTCGACCTGCTGCGGCAGCGGCGCACGGGCGACCCCGGTGCCGACTCGCTCGACCTGACTCCGCTCCTGCAGCGTGCGGGCGACGGCCACGCGCGCCACGTCGGGGAGCCGGTGCCGCACCACGGAGACCGGTTGGGCACGGTCCTGCACGCTGCCGGTCGTGCCGCGATCGACGAGCCACGCCTTGTCGATCTCGGGTTTGCCATCACGAACGCCGATCGCGCCGTCGGTGCGCGTCTATCGGGAGCGATTGCGCATGCGGTTGGCTCGGCGCCTCCGGCCGGCCGGGTCCGGGCTCGTTTCGAGGGCGCCGCCGGACAGAGCTTTGGCGCCTTCCTCGTCGCCGGAGTCGAGCTCTCGCTCGAGGGGGAGTCGAACGACTACGTCGGGAAGTCGATGAGCGGCGGCCGGATCGTGATCGCGGCCCCGCCGGCCGACCAGGGTGACCCATGCCTGATGGGCAACACCGTGCTCTACGGGGCAACCGGCGGGGAGCTGTTCTGCGCCGGCTCGGCGGGGGAGCGGTTCGCCGTGCGCAACTCGGGCGCCGTCGCGGTCGTCGAGGGTGTCGGTGACCACGCTTGCGAGTACATGACGCGCGGTACCGTGGTCGTTCTCGGAGCGCACGGGCGCAACCTCGGCGCGGGCATGACCGGAGGCGAGGCGTTCCTGCTCGATCCGGACGAGCGGCTGGTGAACGGCGAGCTGGTCGCGTTGCTCGAGCTCGAGACCGACGACGTCGAACGCCTCGCGAGCCTGCTGGAGCGTCACGCACGGGCGACAGGGTCGCTGCGTGCGGCAGGGCTGCTGGCCGAGCGCGGGGAGCTTGCCATGCGCTTCCGCCGGCTCGTGCCGCGGACGATGGTGGTCGATCGAGAGGAAGAGGTCGAAGGGAGGTTGAGCGCGTAACGGCCGGCAATCATCGGCGTAAAACGCACTCTTAATGCATACTATGCCAGTGGCCTACGTCAGCATCGTCGGCGCGTCCGGCTACACGGGTCAGGAGACTCTCGATCGGGTGCTCGCGCACCCGGAGCTCGAGCTGGTCGCCGTGGGCTCCGACTCTCTCGCCGGCCAACCTGCCACCGCTCTCGACCCACGGCTGAATCGCAACGGCGGACGCCGCGTGCCCGTCTTCATCACCAACGAGGCGGCGCTGTCGTCCGAGGCCGACATCACGTTCCTCTGCCTGCCGCACGAGCAGGCCGCAGCCGTGCAGCCGCCCGGTCGGGGGGTCGTCATCGACCTCTCGGGGGCGCATCGGCTGCAGGACGCGGGGCTCTACGACGAGTGGTACGGGTTCTCGCATCCGCACCCCGACGAGCTCGGCGAGTGGGTCTACGGATTGCCCGAGCTCGTGAACGTGTCGGGGCGGCTCATCGCCAACCCTGGGTGCTATGCGACCGCGGCGCTGCTCGCGCTCGGCCCGATCAACGACGCGATCGACCCCGACGGCGTGGTGGTCGATGCCAAGTCGGGCATGACCGGGGCAGGACGGACGCTGCAGGCCACCACGCACGCCGGCTTCGTGCTCGAGAACGTCTCGCCGTACAGGGTCGGTGCGCACCAGCACGTGCCCGAGATCGCGCAGCTGCTCGGCTTCCCGGTCTCGTTCACACCGCACCTGCTGCCGGTGCGCCGCGGCCTGATCGCCACCTGCTACGTCCGCTCCACCGGTTCCGGCCTGCGTGAGCTGCTCGAGGCGCACTACGCCCAGAGCCACGTCGTCACAGTGCTGCCGGACGGGATGACACCGGACATCGCGCGTGTGCAGGGCACCGATGCTGCGGAGATCGGCGTCTTCGCCGATCGCTTCACAGATCGCACGATCGTCGTGTGCGCGATCGACAACCTCGGCAAGGGGGCCGCGGGCCAGGCAGTGCAGAACGTCAACGCGCTGTTCGGGCTCGCCGAGACGGCGGGCCTGCGGCTCTCGGGAGTCCCCGTCTAGGGGTCCCGGAGTGTCCGTCACCGCCGCCAGAGGGTTTGTCGCCGCAGGAGTGACTGCGGGAATCCGCCCGTCCGGAGCACCGGACGTGGCTCTCGTCCGGTCGGTCCCGCCAGCGGTCGGTGCGGCCATGTGGACCCGCAACCGCGTCCTGGCGGCACCGGTGATCGTGTCCAAGCGTCACCTCGCGGTCGCGGCACCTCAGGCCGTGGTCGTCAACGCCGGAGTCGCGAACGCCGCCACGGGCGCTCAGGGCGAGGCCGCGGCACAGGCAACGGCAGCCGCCGTCGCCGCGGAGCTGAGCCTGTCGCCCGAACAGGTCGTCGTCCTCTCCACCGGCGTGATCGGCGTGCAACTGCCGGTCGACAAGATGCTCGCGGGCGTGCGCGCCGCCTCTCTCGCTCTCTCCCCAGATGGAGGCGGCGCGGCCGCGAGCGCGATCCTCACCACCGACTCCGGGCCCAAGACCGCCGTCGCCGCGGCGGGGGACTTCGTCGTCGGCGGGATGGCAAAGGGGGCCGGGATGATCCACCCTGCCCTGGCGACGATGCTCGCCGTCGTCACGACCGACTACGCGCTCCAGCCGGACGAGGCGGACGCTTTCCTGCGGCCGGCCGTCGAGCGGACGTTCAACCGCATCTCCGTGGATGGTGAGTGCTCGACGAACGACGCGGTCGTGTTGCTCGCCAACGGGGCGGCGGGCGGGATCGCCTCGCGCGATTCCGCCGGCGACGCGCGCTTTGCAGCAGCCTTGCACGAGGTGTGTGAGGACCTTGCCCGGCAGATCGTCGCCGATGGCGAAGGGGCGACCGTGGTGCTCGAGATCGTCGTCGAGGGAGCCCGAGACGGCGTGCAGGCGGAGGCAATTGCACGGCGCATCGCCACCTCGCCGCTGGTCAAGACGGCCGCCTTCGGGCGCGACCCGAACTGGGGCCGTGTGCTCGCGGCCGCCGGCTCGGCGCCGTGGAACGGCGGTTTCGCCGAGCTCGACCCGGGTGCGCTGTCGGTCTCCTTCGACGGCGTGCCGGTCTATCGCCACGGTTCCCCGACCGGCGCGGTGCCGGAGCTCGCGGGTCCCGCCTGCCGGATCGAGCTCGATCTCGGTCTCGGCGGCGGTCGCGCCGAGTATCTCGCCTCCGACCTGTCCACCGACTACGTGCGCATCAACGCGGAGTACACGACCTGATGGGCCGCATCGTTCTCAAGCTCGGTGGCCGCGTGGCCGCCGAGACGGCTGTCCAGGCGCTCTGCTGGCGCGCCGCCGGGCACGACGTGGTCGTCGTCCACGGCGCGGGCCCTCAGATCTCGGCCCGGCTCGAGGCGCGCGGCATCGCGGCGGCTTTCGTCGACGGCCGCCGCGTGACCACACCCGAGGTGCTGGAGGTCGTGCGCGCTTCGATGCGCGCCGTCAACGACGACGTGTGCGCCGCCATCGGCCCGGTTGCGATCGGGTTGATGGGCGACGAGATCGGGCTCCGGGCAGAGCTCCTGCCGGAGCTCGGCCTCGTGGGTCACCCGGTGCCGTCCGCGCCGGCTGCGGTGCTCGACGCGCTCGCGCAGGGCAGGGTGCCCGTCATTGCGCCACTCGCCCGGCCCGACAGCGCGGGCGCAGACGCCCCGGCCTCGCTCAACGTGAACGCCGACGAAGCCGCCGCCGCGCTGGCGGTCGGTCTCCACGCGGAGCGCATCGCGTTCGTGAGCGACGTGCCCGGCGTCCTGCTGGGACGACGGTGTCGTGACGACGCTGGCGGCCGACGACGCCGATCGCATGCTCGGCGCGGGGCACTTCGAGGGCGGCATCGTGCCGAAGCTCGTGGCAGCCGTCCGCGCAGCGCGCGGGGGCGTGCGAGCGGACATCGGCGCCACCCAGGTGGTCGCGTGAGGCTGGTGCCCGGCACCGCTTCCGCCGTCGCCCGCGATCGCATCCTGCCGACGTACGCGAGGGCGGACGTGACGATCGTCCGCGGCGAGGGCTGCCGCGTGTGGGACGACGATGGGCGGTCGTACCTCGACTTCGGCGGCGGTATCGCCGTCACCACGCTCGGCCACGTGCATCCGGCGGTCACCGCCGCTGCACACGACCAGCTCGATCGCCTGTGGCACGCCTCCAACCTGTACTGGACGGAGCCGATGCTCCGTCTCGCCTCGCTTCTCTCGGATCGCCTCGGCGGAGGGCGGGCGTTCTTCTGCAACTCGGGTACCGAGGCGAACGAGGCTGCCATCAAGCTCGCTCGAAAGGCGACCGGGCGTGCCGGGATCGTGGCCCTCGAGGGTGGCTTTCACGGCCGGACACTGGGCGCGCTCTCGGTGACCGGTCAGCCCGCGAAATGGGAGGGTTTCGGCCCGCTCGTCCCGGGCGCCGTGTTCGCGCCTCCGAACGACGTGGAGGCCCTGGAGCGCGCGGTCTCGCCAGGCGGCGATGTCGCTCTGGTGCTGCTCGAGCCGGTGCTCGGTGAGGGCGGCGTGATCCCGCTGGAGCCCGAGTTCGCGCGTGCGGCGGCCGAGATCGCACGTGAGGTTGGCGCAGTCCTGTGCGTGGACGAGGTGCAAGCGGGGCTCGGCCGAACAGGCACCTTCTTCGCCTTCGAGCAGCTCGGCATCGAGCCCGATCTCGTCACGCTCGCGAAGGGACTTGCGAACGGGCTTCCGATCGGGGCGCTCCTGGCTCGCGACAGCGCCCCCAGCGGGCTCGTCGCAGGCGACCACGGCTCGACCTTCGGCGGCAACCCGGTCACGTGTGCCGCGGCGTGCGCCGTCGTGGAGGCGATCGACGACGGGCTCCTGGCAAGCGTCCGCGCTCGCGGGGCCCAGCTCACCAGCGGGCTGGCGAGCCTGCCGGGTGTGGCTGAGGTGCGCGGGCGAGGGCTCCTGCTCGGCGTGCGGCTCGACCGGCCGGCGGCGCTGGTGGTCGATGCGTGCCGCGAGCAGGGGCTGCTGGTGCTCTCGGCGGGCCCGGACGTGTTGCGTCTCACGCCGCCGCTCGTGGTCACCGAGGCGGAGGTCGACGAGGCGCTGGACGTGATCGTGGGCGCTCTCACGACCAGCTAGCTCACGGCGAAACGGGCGCCTGACCGGCGAACCACATCGCATAAGTTGCCGCTACAATGCATAGTATGAGTCGTCGCGAGCGTCAGGCGCGCATCACGGAGCTCGTCCGGGGCGGGGCGATCGCGACGCAAGCCGAGCTCGCTGCGGCGCTTCGCGGCGACGGCTACGACGTCGTGCAGACGACGGTGTCCCGTGACATCGCGGAGCTCGGGCTCGTCAAGGTGCGTGCACCGTCGGGTCGGCTGGTGTATGCGGTACCGGGATCGAGCGATGCCGACCGCCTGCGGGCCGTCGCGGCGGCAATGCGCCGGTACGCGATCGGGGTCGAGGCGGCAGCGAGCCTCGTCGTCGTGACCACCCCCTCCGGCTACGCGAGCGCTCTCGCGCAGGCGATCGACGAAGGCAACCACCCGAGGATCGCGGGCACGCTTGCGGGCGACAACACCATCTTCGTCGCCCCGCGCGCGGGCGTGCGCCCCTCTGCGCTGCGCGAGGAGCTCGCCGGCCATCTCGCAGAGAGCGCTGCATAGCCGTCTGCGGCAGAATCTCCTTCATGTGCCTCGCCGGGAGCCTGGTGTTGACCCGACACGAGGAACGGCGCGCATGAGCCTGTGGGCAGGACGAGTGGAGGGGGCGCTCGATCCGGCGGTGTGGGAGTTCCTGCGCGTGGACGACCGCGAACTGCTCACGTACGACTGTGAGGCCACGGCCGAGCACGCGCAGCGCCTGCACGCGGCAGCGCTCCTCACCGCGGAGGAGCTTGCGGACATCGAGGCCAGGCTCGCCGAGATCGCCAACGACCCGGATGGCTACCTCGAGACGGACGAGGACGTGCACTCGGCCATCGAGCGGCAGCTCGGGGAGGTCGGCCGCAAGATCCACGCCGGCCGCTCGCGCAACGACCAGGTCGCTGCCGCGCTGCGCCTCTACGTGCTCGACGCGGCGGCAGACGCACGCGAGGAGATCGACGCACTGGCGCTTGGTGATCCTCTCCTTCGCCGAGGCGGAGGCGGACACTCTCATGCCCGGGTACACGCACCTGCAGCGGGGCCAGCCCGTGACCCTCGGGCACCACCTGCTCGCCTGGGTGGAGATGCTCGACCGCGACCGCGGGCGTTTCGCGCACGCTGCCGAAGCCGCGGCGGCCAGCCCTCTCGGGGCCGGGGCACTCGCCGGCTCGACGCTCGGTCTCCCGGCGCCCGCCGGCCAGATGCAGAACTCGATCGACGCTGTGGCGGACCGGGACTTCGCGCTCGACTACCTGTACGCGGCGACGGTCCTCTTCACGCACCTGTCGCGGATCGGCGAGGAGCTCGTGCTCTGGTCGACGGCGGAGTTCGGGTTCGCACGGCTGCCCGAGACCGCCGCAACGGGCTCGTCGATGATGCCGCAGAAGCTCAACCCGGATGTCGCCGAGCTCGTGCGAGGCAAGGCGGGCACCGCGATCGGCAGGCTCACGGGCCTGCTCGCGACCGTCAAAGGACTGCCTCTCGCCTACGACCGCGACATGCAGGAGGACAAGTCGCCCGTCTTCGCGACGCGCCGCGACGTCGGCCTGGCGCTGCAGGCGCTCACGGTGCTCGTCAGCGGTCTCGAGGTGAGCCGCGAGCGTCTCGCCGAGGCTGCGTCGGATCCCCTCCTGCTTGCGACCGACGCCGCCGAGGCGCTCGTCCGCGAAGGCGTCCCGTTCCGCGAGGCGCACGAGCAGGTCGCCGCGACCGTGCGCGACGGCACGTACGAGGCGGCAGGCGCGGCGGCAGAGAGCGTGGCAGCACGCGACGGGATCGGCCCGGGTGGAGTTCGCACGGCGATCGCCGATCTACGCCGCCGCTTCGGCGACAACCTGTAGTCCGCCTGGCCCGACGTGCCGGGCCGACAGCATGGACGCTTCCGGCCCTGTCTCGACCGCCGCGGCCGCGGCCGCGAAATGTGAAGGCTCTGAGCCCGAACGCGTTAAGAGACAGTGCCGATCTCTCCACAGCCGGCTCGACCTGCCATGTCGCCGAAGGACGACCTGTGACGCGCGCTCCCGCTGCGGCGTAGATGACGTGAAACCCGACAGTGGAGGTTGCCCCGATGAAGCGAATCGCCGTCGTTGCCGGTCTTCTGCTCGCCGCTGCCGCGCTGGCAGGTGTGTTACGGCCCGAGGGCGCCGGCGCCGTGGACCCGGCGCCGACGACCGACACGGTGACCGTCTCGGGCGCCGGCTCCGTCAGCGCCGTGCCCGACCAGGCCGAGGTCTCGGCCGGTGTGGAGACCCGCGGCGCGACAGCGCAGGCGGCCCTCGATGCAAACGCCGCCGCGATGCGGAAGGTGATCGCCGCAGTCCGCGCAGCCGGCGGCAAGGACGTGACGACGCAAACGGTCTCGCTGTCGTCGATCGTCGACCCCGAGGGTCGTGAGGTGGCCGGGAGCGGCTTCGTCGCGACCAATGTCGTCTCCGCCAGGATCGACCTCGCCGACGCCGGCAAGCTGATCGACGCGGCTGTCGCGGCGGGTGCCAACACCGTTTGGGGGCCGACGCTCTCCTACAGCGACCCCGCCAAGCTCTACCGCGAGGCGCTCGCGAAGAGCGTCGCGGACGCCCGGGAACGCGCCGCCGTGCTCGCGACGGCCGCCGGCCGCCAGCTCGGAGAGATCACGACGATGACCGAGGGCGGCTCCGTCGCGATCCCGCTGGCCGAGAAGGCCGCAGCCGACGCCGGTGGCACACCCGTCGTGTCCGGGCCGCAGGAAACGACCGCGTCGGTGACCGTCACGTTCGAGCTCCGGTAGCAGACCAGGGTGGGGGTCAGGCTCGAGCCTGACCCCCACCCGCCTGTCAGCCTGGAGCTGGGGCCGGCACGGCGGCCGGAGGAGGTTCCGCCGCAGGTGGCCGCACCAGGTGCTGATGCTCCGAGCCGTAGCCGCCCGGAACGGGGATGTAGAACTCGGGGTAGCCCCACATGCCGTGCTCGGAGACGTCCAGCCCGGCCGACTCGACCTCCGGCTCGGTGCGGATCCCGAACGTCGCCTTGAACAGCCACAGCACGAGGAACGAGGCGGTGAACGTGAACGCACCGACGGCCGCCAGGCCGAGCGCCTGGATGCCGAGCTGGTGCAGCCCGCCGCCGTAGAAGAGCCCGCCCGATCCCGTCGCGAGCTTCTCGGCCAGCGCCGGCACCGTGAGGAAGCCGAGGGACAGCGTCCCCCACACACCGGCCATGCCGTGCGCCGCGAGCGCGCCGATCGGATCGTCGATGCGGAGCCTCTCCACGAGCAGGACACCGAGGACGACGATCACGCCCGCCACGAGCCCGATCACGATCGCCGCCCACGGCGCGACGAACGCGCACGCCGCCGTGATCGCCACGAGCCCTGCGATGGCGCCGTTCAACATCATCGACAGGTCGGGCTTCTTGATCACGAGCCATGAGGTGACGACAGCGCCGAGCACGCCGGCCGCCGCCGCGAGGTTCGTGTTCAGGGCGACATAGGCGAAGAACCCGACGCCCCCGAAGTCGACGCTCAGCGTCGAGCCGGCGTTGAAGCCGAACCAGCCGAACCAGAGGATGACCACCCCGAGCGTGACGAAGGCCATGTTGTGACCGGGGATGGCGTTGGGCTTGCCGTCCGCGCCGAACTTCCCGAGACGCGGCCCGAGCAGGAGTGCTCCTGCCAGGCCGGCGAGAGCCCCCTGATAGTGGACGACGGTCGAGCCGGCGAAGTCCTGCATGCCCTGCTCGAACAGCCAGCCCTCCGGCGACCAGATCCAGTGCGAGGCGATCGAGTAGATGACCGTGAAGACGATCCCGAAGGCGAAGTACACCCACAGCTTCGTCCGCTCCGCCATGGCTCCCCAGACGATCGCCAGCGAGACCGCGCAGAAGACGACTTCGAACATGTAGCCCGCCGCGGCCGGGACGGCACCGAACCACGAGAACGGCTCTGCGCCGATCGCAAGCAGCTCGTCGACCGACGGTGCGGCCGCGCTCAGGTTGCCCATGAAGCCGTTGCCGCCGTCGCCGAACGCGATCGCGAACCCGACGAGGTAGTAGACGATCGAGGCCAGCGCGAAGATGAGCACGTTCTTGGCAGCGATGTGGCCGACGTTCTTCATCCGGGTCAGCCCCGCCTCCAGGAAGGCGAAGCCCGCCTGCATGAACATGACGAGCACGGCCGCGATCAGGACCCAGACGGTGCTCACCGCGAAGCCGAGTTCCTTCGCGCTCATACCTTCTCCACCTCCTCGAGCTTCAGCCCGGTGCGGTTGTGCGTGACGCTGAACACCGGCGATGCCCAGCAGATGCCGTCGCCGTTGACGTGCCCGGTGCGCGCCGCGTCGATGATCGCCGCGATCACGTCCTCGACGAGCTCGTCGCGACAACGAAGGTCAGGTGCGCCTTGGGCAGGAAGCGCGACTCGAACACGCGCCCGCGGTACTCGTGCGTGATGCCCTTCTCGCGTCCGTGTCCGACGGCCTCGACAACCGTCACCCCGACGTGGCCGGTCTCCTCCTCGACCGCCTCCATGACCGTCTCGACGCGGTCGCGGACGACCACTGCCTCGACCTTCATCATGCTGCCTCACCTCCGTTCGTCTCGGCGAACATTGCTCTCACGGGCTCCTCTCTCCGTCGGACCAACGAAAAAAGCCCCACCTCCCCCGCGGGGAGATGAGGCGTCATTGCCTTCGCTCGAGCCGTCATCGGCTCGACCTGCGGCCACCGTAGCGGTCCTGGCGGTGGTCGCGCAAGGGTGCTAGCCTGCTCGGCGCGATGCTGCTCGACGTCTAGGACATCCGCTGTAGAGGCCCGCCTGGCCGGGTCTCTCTTTCGCGTGCCTTGGACCTGTCGAACGAAGGAGCATCGTCGTGTCTCACCTCGCCGAATCGAACACCGCCGTCGTCGAGCGCGCCCTCGGCCCGCCAGCCGTCGACGTCCGCGACCTGCGCAAGGACTTCGCACGGCGGCGCAAGCGGCGCCGTGCGGTCGCCGCACTCGACGGCATCAGCTTCACCATGGCCCGCGGCGAATGCGTCGCCGTGCTCGGTCAGAACGGCTCGGGCAAGTCGACGCTCGTGCGTGTGCTCTCGACGCTGCTCTTCGCTGACGGCGGCACGGCCAGCGTCTTCGGTTACGACGTGGAGCGCGACGCGAAAGCGGTGCGCCTGCTCGTCAACCGCGTCTCCGTGGAGGCGTCCTTCTTCAAGAAGATGTCCGCAGCGGAGAATCTCCAGTACGCCTCCCGGTTCTACGGCATGACGCCGGCCAAGACGCGAGAGGCGATCCCGGAGATCCTGGGTCGGGTCGGCTTCCCCGTCGAGCGGCGCGGCGAGCCGATGGAGGCTCTTTCACGCGGGATGCAACAGAAGGTGGCGCTTGCCCGTGCGTTGCTCACGAGCCCGGTGCTGCTCCTGCTGGATGAGCCGACGACCGGTCTCGACCCGCGTTCGAAGCGGGAGGTGCAGGCCTTCATCGGCGAGATCCGGGAGCGGCACGACGCAACGATCCTCCTCTGCACCCACGACATGGTGGAGGCGGAGGTGCTCGCCGACCGCGTCGGGATCCTCGACCGCGGCCGATTGCTGTGCCTCGAGACTGCAGCTGAGCTGCGACGTCGCTACGGAGCCGCGACGCTCGAAGACGCGTTCCTCGCAGCGACCGGCCGCGACTTCGAGGACGAGGTGGACGAGGACGACGATCGCGAGGTGTTCGCATGAGGACCATCACCTGGAGACGGAAGCAGAGCCGCGTCGAGATCGAGCACCCGCGGTTCTCGCTTCGGCACGAGCTCATCGGTCTGGCGGGGATCGTGGAGCGCAACGTCTACCTCACCCGCCGGTACTTCTACTGGGACGTCGCCTTCTTCGTCTGGACGGTTGCCAACACGCTCACGATCGTCTTCATCGCGGAGGGCATCGAGGCGTCGGGTGGCGACATCGACGTCGACCGGGCTACGACCACGCTGCTCGTGGGCGCGGTCGTGTGGGCGTACCTGGGGATCATCTTCGAGTTCATCACGGAGACGGTCGCGTGGGAGCGGTGGGAAGGGACGATCGAGTACACGTTCATGGCGCCGCTCTCGCGGGCGATGCACCTCGGCGGCAGCGGTGTGTTCGCCGTCCTCTACGGATTGCTGCGAGCGGTGCTGCTCTTCGCCGTTGTGGCCCTGTTCTTCGGGTTGGCGCTGGACGACGCGAACTACGCGGCCGCGATCATCGTGCTCATGGTTGCGTCGATCTCGTTCTTCGGCATCGGGATGATGACGGCCGTCCTGCCTCTCATCTCACCGGAGAAGGGCGCGCAGCTCGGCTTCGTCGCGCAGGGGTTGCTGCTCGTCGTCTCCGGCGTCTACTACCCGGTCAGTGTGCTCCCCGAATGGATGCAGGCCATCTCGGTGATCTCGCCTGCGACCTACGCACTCGACGGGATCCGCGACGCGATCCTCGACGGGGCAAGCCTGTCGGAGATGGGCGACGAGCTGTGGCCTCTCGTCGTGATCGGCGTCGTCTCGATCCCGCTCGGTCTGGCGGTGTTCCGGCTCGGGGAGCGATACGCGAAGCGTCACGGCAAGCTGAAGAGGTCCGGATGATCGAGCTGTGCCGGGCAGAATCGGACGCAGACCTCGAGGCCTGGCGGACGATCCGCATCGCCACGCTCCCGAACGAGCGGACGGCGAGCGTCGACGAGATGAGGCGCACCGCCCGCCCGGACACGCTGTGGCTGCTTGCGACGCTGGACGGCAAGCTCGCCGGCTCGGGCATCGCGGGCCGGTCGGACCTCGCGGGATCCGCGTTCATCGCCCCGCGCGTGCTCGAGAGGGCGCGCCGCCGGGGCGTCGGCGCGGCGCTCCTGCGTGCGTTGGCGGCGCACCTGTGCGACCGCGGCTACGAGACCGTCGGGGCGAGCGTCGACGATCCCGGCTCGCTCGCGTTCGCGGAGCGGTTCGGTTTCCGCGAGGTGGACAGGGAGGTCGAGCAGGTGCGGGAGATCGGCGACGAGCCGTGGCCGCTACCCCCGGCAGGAGTCGAGATCGTCTCGGTCGCCGCCCGTCCCGAGCTGTGGCGCGCCGCCTACGACCCGCTCGCCGTCGAAGCGTTCCAGGACTTCGCGCTCGACACCTCCCTGGATGTCTCTTTTGAGCGGTGGATGAGCGACTGGCTCGCCTGGCCGGAGGGCATGTTCCTCGCGCTCGCGAACGGCGACGTGATCGGCTGCGCCGGGCTCGAGCGTGACGCCGACCATCCAGACCGAGCCGAGAACGCACTCACGACGGTACGTCGCGACTGGCGCGGTCGCGGCGTTGCCTCCGCGCTCAAGCGCGCCGCGCTCGCGTTCGCGGCCGAACAGGGCGTACGCGCGGTCTACACGTGGACGCAGCGCGGCAACGACGACATGCGCCGGCTCAACGAGCACCTCGGCTACGCGACGCGTGCCGAGAGCATCCGCGTACGCGCCGCGCTCCCGCTCGAGCAGTCGTGAGGAGACTGTCCGCCGTTCCGGTGTTCCTCGGGCTGGAGTTCGTCGGCTCGCTGGCGTTCCTGCTCACGTTCACGGTCACGAACATCTACTACGTGACGGAAGTGGGGATGAGCCCGCTGGAGCTCGTCCTCTGCGGCACGGCGATGGAGCTCGCAATCTTCCTCTTCGAGGTGCCGACCGGGGTTGTGGCAGACACTCTCAGCCGGCGGCTCTCCGTGATCGTCTCGTACGTGATCCTCGGTGTGGCCACGATCTTTTTCGGCCTGCTCGCGAGCGCTCCGCTGATCATCGCCGCCTATGCGCTCTGGGGGATCGGCTACACGTTCCAGTCGGGCGCATACGAGGCGTGGCTCGCGGACGAGGTCGGGCCGGAGCGTCTCACACGGCTGCTGCTCCGAGGCTCGCAGGCGGGTTGGGCGGGCGCGCTGCTGGGTGTCGCGATCAGCATCGTCGTCGCCTCCGTCGACCTTCGGGCCGCGATCGTCGCCGGCGGCGTCGGCCTGATCGTGATTGCGGGGGCGCTCGCGATCGTCATGCCCGAGACCGGCTTCCGACGCGTGCCGCGTGAGGAAGGAGTGACGGGGCCACGCGCGCTGGCCGCCACGGCGCGCCGCGGCGGCCGCCTCGTCCGCGGGCACCACGTGCTGCTTGCGATGCTGGCCATCGCCTTCTTCTACGGCATGTGGACCGAGAGCATCGACCGCTTGTGGCAGGCACAGCTCCTGACCGAAGTCGGTCTTCCGGATGTCGACGGCTGGAGCGACGTCGTGTGGATCGGTGTCGTCACTGCCGCGGCGATGGTGATCGGGATCCTCGTCGATCAGCTCGCCGTGAAGCGCCTCGACGCCGCGTCGAGCGCCCGGCTGGCCCGCGCGCTGCTCGTGCTGACCACGGTGCTCGTCCCGGCGGCGCTCGTGTTCGCCCTGGCGGTCGCCCCTGCGCTCGCGATCGGCGCCTACCTGGTCGTGGCGGCCTGTCGCGGTCTCATCGGCCCCCTGCAGTCGGCCTGGGTGAACCAGACGATCGAGGACTCCTCGGTGCGGGCGACGGTGCTGTCGATCGTCAACCAGTCGGATGCCGTCGGCCAGGTGGCGGGTGGCCCGGCGATCGGCGCCGTGGGCTCATCGGTCGGATTGCGCCCGGCCCTCGCTCTCGGTGCGGCCGCGCTGGCGCCTGCAATCGCGCTCTACGGACGAGCCGTGCGACGACACGGCGTCGAGCCCGAGCTCGCGGCGCTCGCCGAGCCCGGCCCGGACGCCTGACCTCCACGGGGGCAGTGACGACGGTCACCAGCGGTGGTAGGCTTCGACGGTTGATTCGAGGCGACGTTGCCTCGGGCGCCGTGCGCCCGGGGCTTTTTTCGTTTAGAGGGAAGGAGCGAGGATGGCGAGACCGAGGAGCACCCCGACGAAGGCGAGCGCCACGCTCGTGAAGAGCCGTCACCGCGCCACGTCCAGCCTGGCTGCGCGCCGGGCGGTGCTGAAGCGCATCAAGGACGAGGGCGTCGAGCACGTTCTCTTCTGGTTCACCGATCTGGAGGGCCACTGCAAGAGCTTTGCCATCACTCCGCAGGAGATGGAGGAGGCGCTCGACGACGGCATGGGCTTCGACGGCTCGTCGATCACAGGCTTCAACGCGATCGAGGAGTCGGACATGGTCGCCATCCCCGACCCGGCGACGTTCCAGATCATGCCGCGTCCTGTCGACGAGCACGGGCACGCGCTCGGCGCGAAGGTCGGGCGCCTGATCTGCGACGTCGTCAAGCCCGACGGCGTTCCCTACGAGGGCGATCCTCGCTTCATCCTCAGGCAGGCGCTCGAGCGCATGCGTGGCATGGGCTTCGACGCCTTCAACGTCGGGCCCGAGCTCGAGTACTTCCTGTTCGAGAGCGAGTCGGGCACGAAGACCCTCGACGAGGGCGGCTACTTCGCGATGACCGCTCAGGACGCCGCGACCGAGGTGCGCAACGACACGATCGCCGCCCTCGAGTCGGTCGGGATCCAGATCGAGTACCACCACCACGAGGTGGCGCCGTCGCAGCACGAGATCGACATGCGCTACGACGACGCGCTCGCCATGGCGGACAAGACGCTCACGTACCGCCTCGTGGTGAAGGAGGTCGCCGCGTGGCACGGCTACTACGCGACCTTCATGCCGAAGCCGCTGTTCGGTGAGAACGGCTCGGGGATGCATACCCACATGTCCCTGTTCAAGGGCGGTCGCAACCAGTTCTTCGACGCGAAGGACCCGCACCACCTGTCGAAGACGGCGAAGTCGTTCATCGCAGGCCTGCTCGTCCATGCGCGGGACATGGCTGCCGTGCTCGCGCAGTGGGTGAACTCGTACAAGCGGCTCGTGCCCGGATACGAGGCGCCCGTGTACGTCGCGTGGTCGCAACGGAACCGGTCGGCGCTGATCCGGATCCCGCTCTACAAGCCGGGGTCGGAGCAGGCGACCCGTGCCGAGATTCGCTGCCCGGACCCCGCCTGCAACCCGTACCTTGCCTTTGCCGCGCTGCTGCATGCCGGCCTGGAGGGGATCGAGAAGGGCTACGAGCTACCGGACGAGATGACGACGAACCTCTATCGCCTGTCCGAGGACGAGCGGAAGGAGCGCGGCATCGTCGCGCTGCCCGGCTCGCTGGGCGAGGCGATCGAGGAGCTCGAGGGCTCCGAACTGATGCGCTCCGCGCTCGGCGACCACATCTTCCCGCGTTACGTGGAGCTGAAGCGACGCGAATGGAACGACTATCGGATCCAGGTGAGCGAGTGGGAGCTGGAGAGGTACCTGAGGTCGCTCTAGGTGGGCATCACTGGACAACGTCCGCCGAATGTCGCATGATCGGCGGTGCAGGGTGAGCCGCAAGGCGAGCGGCGATCTCTGTGTCTGACGGCCGATCGCGGGTCCCCGGTTGTGGGGCCCGTGGTCGTTCTACGCAGGGGGAACCAAGGTTCCCCCCACGAGTCCCCTCCTTGCCGCACGGTGTGGCAGAGCGCAGATTGGCCTCTCGGCCGGCAAAGCCGGCCTCCGGCCGTCCAGCGGACTCCTCCGGTCATCGCCTGACCGGCCCGCAACGCTCAGGCTCCCTATGACGGCTTGGCGCTCATGGCCCAGACGGCGACCAGAGCCGCGGCGAGGATCAGGATAGAGAGCACCGTGGTCGCCTTGAGCAGGCCGGCGCCGCCACCCGTGCGCAACTTCCGTACGCCGATCCCACCGAGGATCAGCGAGACGAGGAGCAGGAGCGCGCCGACGTCGGCGACGATGTATCCGATCCCGACCCAGGCCGCGTCCTCCAGCTCCGGGATGACCTCCTCCTCCTTCGAGAAGATCCACTCCGCGCCGATGCGCATCGCCACGTAGCCCGGGAGCGCGACAGCCAGCAGCGACCAGTACCCGAGGCGCAGGATGCGCGCCTCTCCGCGGGCGAGCAGGAGCGCAGCGGCACCGGTCAGCAGGCCGCCGACGAGGATCATCGCACCGAGCACGTGCAGGAGGAGCGCGACGTTCCAGCTGTCCGGTCTCATGCTCCGGGCTTCCAGATCATGTCGATGAGGATCAGCAGCACGGCAACGGTCGAGACCGTGTGCATGAGCAACGGGGTCGTGCTTCTGTTCATCGCGGCCAGCTCCGCGCTCGGGCCGGTCTCCCCGGCCGCCTGCAGCTCACGTGCCCGGTCGCCGGCGCGCTGGTACTCGACTCCGGCGCGCCGACCAGTTTCGGTGCTGATCGCCCACAGGACGATGGCGGCGATCACCCAGCCGTCCCAGACCTGGTACGCCTCGAGTGAGATTGCGAGCCAGACGCCGAAGACGATCGTTCCGATCGAGCCGACGCCGATCACGACGGTTCCGATCTTTGCCACGTCGTTGATCGCCGGCTGCTTCCCTGGGTACGTCCGTTCGGCGGAGCGCGACGACGAGGATCCAGAACAACACCATCGCCCCGACGAGCGCGAACGCGCTGAGCAGGTGCAGCGCCAGGATCCAGTCGTTGAGACCCACGATCCGAGGCTATGGGATCCGGCGTGGGAAACGCAAGCGCCGCGTCGGCCATCCGTCCGCGGCGACAATGCCGTGCGTGCTGACCGTCCTCCGTGCGATCCACCTGCTCTCGGCCACCGTGTGGGTGGGGGGCACCATTGCGCTCGTGTTCGTGGGCGTGCCGGCGATCCGCCGGCTCGAGGGCGAGGAGCGGGCGACCGCGATGCGGGCGCTCGGTCGCCGCTGGCGGCCGCTCGGTTGGGGCGCTATGGGTGTCGCGATCCTGTCGGGGCTCTGGCTCACCGAGGAGCACGGCGGCTTCGAGAGCCAGGCGCTCGACACCGACTTCGACCGCACGCTGATGGTGAAGTCTGCGCTCGTCGTGCTCCTCGTCGTCGGTGCGGTCTGCCACGACTTCGTCCTCGGCCCGCGGCTGCAGCATGAGCTGCGCGCGGGCTCACCGCAGGCTCCGGCTACGCGCCGCCGGCTCGTGGTCGTCGGCTGGCTCACGTTCGCCCTCACGCTTGCCGTCCCCGTGCTCGGCGTGATCGCGCTTTCCTACCTCGACTGATGGACTCGTCGGCCCGCCATCTCGCGTTGCTGACACGCACGATCGAGGTGGTCAACTCGAGCCTCGACCTGCAGGAGGTGATGGAGGCGATCGCGCACGAGGTCGCCTCCGCGCTCGCCACCGACGCCTGCTTCGTCTACCTCTACGACGAGCCGTCGGCCGAGCTCGTGCTGCGGGCGACCCACGGGACCGCGGTCGAGGGTGAGACCGTCCGACCACGCATGCGCTCGGGCGAGGGGATCACGGGTGCCGCGGCGGCGGAGCGCGCTCCCGTGATGATCCCGGCGAACGCCCACCTCGATCCCCGCTTCAAGGCGTTCCCCAACCTCCGCGAGGACCAGTACGAGTCGATCCTCGCCGTCCCGATCCTGCTGCACGACAAGCTCGAAGGCGCTCTCAACGTCCGCACCCGGGATCCGCGGGTGTTCACCGACGGGGAGATCGACCTGCTCGTCGCGATCGCCTCGCAGGTCGCGCAGTCGATCGAGCACGCTCGCCTGTACGAGGCGGCGCAGCAGCGCGTGCGTGAGCTCGAAGCGCTCGCGCGGATCTCCGAGACGGTCTCCGAGTCCCTCTACCTGGAGGAGTCGCTCGAGGCGATCGTGCAGACGACGGTGGGCTCACTCGATGCCACGGGTGCCGCGATCGTGCTGGAGGACGGTCGCATCGCGTGGCCAGAGGGTCGCGCCGGCACGCACGCCGTGCGCATGCCGCTGCGCTGGAAGGGGCGCACGATCGGCGAGCTCGTGGTCGACCGGGACACACCGTTCACCAGTGAGGACCGGCGTCTGCTCGAAGCGATCGCGCATCAGGCGGCAACGGCGCTCGAGCACGGCAGGATGGCGCTGCGCGGCGTGCTTGCCCAGGAGATCCACCACCGGGTCAAGAACAACCTGCAGACGGTGGCCTCCCTGCTGCGCATGCAGGCCCGCGCCGAGGGCGCCGACCCGCGCAAGGCGCTCGGCGACTCGGTCAACCGGATCCTGGCCATTGCCGCCGTCCACGAGGAGCTGACCGAGCATCGCGAGGACGTGGTCGACCTCCACGAGCTCATCGACCGGCTGCGGGCCATGCTCGTCCAAGGGCTGGCCGTGGGGAAGGAGGTGACGGCCGAGCTGGAGGACGTCTCCGTCGCGGGTCAGCGGGCCACCGCCCTAGCCCTCGTCTTCACCGAGCTGCTCGGGAACGCTCTCGAGCACGGCGGCCGGCACGTGGCGATTAGCATGCGGGTCGACGGGGGCGACGTCGCCCTCGCCATCGCCGACGACGGCCCGGGCATGCAGGCTGCCGCGGAAGGGACGGGCATGTCGATCGTCCGCGCTCTGGTGCGAGACGAGCTCGGCGGGTCGCTCGCGCTCCTCGACGAGGCCGGCCTGCGTGCGGAGGTGCGCTTTCGCGCATGACAATCGGAGGTACGTCGTTGCGAATCCTGATCGCCGAGGACGAGACCATCATCCGCCTCGATCTACGGGAGCTCCTCGAGAGCGCCGGCTTCGACGTGTGCGCCGAGGCGCGCGACGGCGAGGAGGCGGTCGAGCTCGCCCGTTCGGCAGTCCCGGACCTTGCCGTCCTCGACGTGAAGATGCCGCGTCTCGACGGGATCGAGGCAGCACGCCGGATCCTCGAAGAGCGTCCCATCCCGATCGTGATGGTCACCGCCTACGGGGAGGAGGAGCTCGTCTCGCGCGCCGTCGAAGCGGGCGTGTACGGCTACCTCGTGAAGCCGTTCCGCGAGAACGACCTCCTGCCGGCAATCGCCACCGCCCGGGCCCGGCACGAAGAGCTCGTTGCGGTTCGCAGCGAGGCCGCAAGCCTGTCCGAGGCGCTGGCCGCGCGAAAGGCGATCGAGCGCGCCAAGGGGCTGCTCATGGAGCGCGAAGGGCTCACCGAACAGGAGGCGTTCGCACGGCTCAGAAAGGCGAGCCAGATCTCCGGCAAGCCGTTGCGGGTCGTGGCGGAGGCACTCGTCGCCACCCTCGCCGCGCAGTAGCGCGCGGCGGTGCCTGGCTTCAGCCAGGCACCGGGGCGTGCGTCGATGGGGCGGCCGCCCTTCTCAGGGCGAGGCCCTGAGCAGACGCTCGTCCGTGCGCCGGCCGAGCGTCCGGCGACCCCACCAGGCGGCGAGGCCGATGAGCACGAACGGCCCGACGAGGATGAGCGCGAAGAGCGCGACCGTCGCCTCCCAGGCGAGGATCTCCACCGCCTGGTCGAGCATCCGGTCGAACCGCGTCGGCGTCCCCGGAACGGCCGCAGCGCGGTCGGTGACCAGCGCGAGCTGGATGGTGGCCATGCGTGCCTCCGCCGTCTGGCCCGCGCGGTCGCGCCGCAGCGCCGCGAGCTCGGCGCGGGCGGCGGTCCTGCGCGCTTCGAGGGTGGCGCGCGTCTCCGCGTCGAGATTCGAGCCCTCGAGCCTGGCCGTCAGGAGTGCGATCCGCGCCTGCAGCCCGGCGATGCGCTTGCCGAGCGTGTCGATCGACTCCTGCAGGTCGTCGATCTGCACCTGCTGGGCGACGATCGTGCCGAGCGACGACAGCCGTGTGATGGCGTCCTGCACTCGCGACGTGGGCACGCGCACCGTCAGCGACGAGGTGCCGTCGGTGCCGGTGGCATAGGACACGCTGACCACGTACCCGCCGAGAGACCGCGTCGTCTGGAGCGCCTGCTGCGTCGCCTTGGACAGCGCGTCGGTGTCGGTCACCTCGATCGTCAGGCTCGCGATCACACGCTGCGCACGGCCGGTCGTCGGCCCGGGCGTGGTGCCGGCAGTGGAGTCGAGCGCCGTTCCGGCTGCGCCTCCTGCGGCGTCGGCACCGACCTTGTAGGTGGGCTCCGCGGTTGCCTCCGGCACGGCGGCGTTGCGGACGGCGAGCGTCTGGTCAGCGGGGTCGCGGGGTGCGACGACGCCGATCACGCCGGCCGAGCGCGACCGCCAGCACGGCCGCGACCGGGAACGCGACCAGGAGGGCTCGTCGGCGCGGCCGCAGCCGGCCGGCGAGGGTGGGGCGAGGGGCGGGCGGGGGTCGAGGCGGCGATCGCCTCTACCCGCGCACGGAGGACGTGCGGCGCGGCGGGGCGGGAAGCCCGAAGCTCGCGGACGATCTCAGCCGAGGTCATCCTCTGTCACCCTTTCCTCGAGTCGTTTGAGTGCCCGTGAGAGCCGTGTCGAGACGGCGGTCGGGCTGATGCCGAGCACGCGGGCGATGGTGTCGCCGTCGAGATCGAGGACGATCCGCAGCGCGATCACCTCGCGCTCGCCGGCGCTGAGAGCCTGGAGCGCCGCCTCGAGGGCCGGCTGAGAGGCCTTCCCCGAACGCCTCGTCGACGCGTTCCGGGGTGGCGGCGCTTCCTCGCGGCGCCGGCGCCTACCCTCTGCGCGAAACCAGTCGAGCGCGGTTGTCCGCGCGATCCCGAGCAACCAGGTGCGGGCGCTGCCACGACTCGGGTCGAACCGGCCCCACAGCCGCAGCGCCTTCTCGAACGTGGACGAGGCGAGGTCCTCCGCCGTCTCGCGATCTCGTGCCAGGTAGAGGAGGTAGCCGTACACGTCGTCGAGGTGCTGCTCTGCGGCGTCTGCGAACGTCAGCGCCCGGCTCTGCGAGGGCGTCGGTCGCGTCAGCGTCATCGCGTGCATGCTCCCTGTACGCCGCCGGGGAGGTCGATGTCACACGCATTGTCAGCACGCCGGCGGCGAGGACTCATTGCGCTCCGCCGTTTCGCGTCGGCGGCTCGCCTCGAACAGCTCCTCCCAGCGCGCAAGCTGGCGCTGCAGCTCGTCGCGGGCGGCGCGGTGCGCCGTGAGCAGGTCCATGTCCGCCCAGTCGGCGGCGAGCCGCTCCTCCATGGCGGCGACCTGACGCTCGAGCTCTCCGATCTGAGCCTCGACGCGGTCGAGCTCGGTCGGGCTGCGCTCGCTGTCGGCGCACCCGCGCTTCTTCGGCTTCTCCAGCCACGGGCTCAGGGAGCTCTGTCTCCTCGGCTCGCGCCTGGACGAGGTCGGCCCAGCCACCGTCGTACGACCGGAGGCCGTGATCCTCGACCGAGACGATGCGATCGGGCACAGCGTCGAGCACCGCGCGATCGTGCGAGACGAGGAGCACCGTGCCGGGGAACGCCTCCAACGCCGCCTCGAGCGACTCACGGCTCTCGAGGTCGAGGTGGTTGGTCGGCTCGTCGAGCACGAGGAAGTTCGCCCCGGACGCGACGAGCAGCGCCAGCGCCAGGCGCCGCCGCTCGCCGCCCGACAGCACCGACACCTGCTTCTCGTGCACCTCCCAGCCGGAGAAGAGGAAGCGACCGAGCAGCGACTGCGCCTGCGGTCGCGGCAGCCGCGTGGCCGCCACCGCTGCGTCGAGCACGGTGCCGCGCTCCGGCAACTCCACGTCGTGCTGCGAGAAGTAAGCGGGGATCACGCCGTGCCCGATGCGGATCGTGCCCGCATCGGCCTCACGCAGGCCGAGCACCGTCTCGAGCAGGGTCGTCTTTCCGGAGCCGTTCGGCCCGACGAGCGCCACGTGCTCGCCGCGCTCCAGCACGAGCGTCGTGTCGTGCAGGAGTTGCTTGTCGCCGGCGGACACGGTGACATGCTCGGCTTCCAGCACGATCCGGCCGCTTCTGGCCGGTTTGAGGAACTCGAAGCCGAGCGTGCGGCGCCGCTTCGTCAGCGCTGTCAGCTCGTCGGCCGCGGTTCGGCGCTCCTTCTCGAGCCGAGCGATCTCGGTCAGCTTCGCCTGCGCCTGCTTCGCCTTCGACTTCTTGTAGCGGAACCGGGCCACGAACCGCTCGAGCCGCTCGATGTCGTCGCTCACGACGGCCGACCGTCGTCGCCGCCGCCGACGCGCGCGCCGCCTTCTCGCGGCGCCACGCGTGCCACGGCCCGTCGAAGAAGAACGGCTTCGGGCCGCCCAGCTCGAGCACGGCCGTCGTCACCGCCTCCAGGAACCAACGGTCGTGCGCCACGAGGATCACACCTGCGTCGAGCCCCGCCAGCTCGCGCTCGAGCCACTCCAGGCTCTGCACGTCGAGGTGGTTTGTCGGCTCGTCGAGCAGCAGCAGGTCGGGGTCGCCGGCGAGTGAGCGCGCGAGCGACGCTCGGGTCAGCTCGCCGCCGGAGAACGAGTCGAGCGGACGGTCGAGCTCGGGGTCGCGGAACCCGAGACCGCGGAGCACGGAGGCGGCCCGGTCGCGCCAGTCCCAGCCACCCGCGTGCTCCAGCCGGGCGGTCGCCTCCCCGTAGCGGCGCAGCGTGGCCGCGTCGTGCGCGCCGCCCGGCCATCGCCTGCTCCAGCCGCGCAGCTCCTCTTCGATCGCGACGAGGTCGGCCGCTCCGGACAGCGCGTACTCGCGGAGCGTCAGGCCACGGCCGCGCGGCGGTCGCTGGTCGTGCAGCGCGATGCGCACGTCCTTGGCGAATGCGAGCTCGCCGCCCTGCAGCGACGTCTCGCCGACGAGCGCGCGCAGCAGCGTCGTCTTGCCTGCGCCGTTCGGTCCCGGCGAGCGCGAGCCGGTCGCCGCGGCGCAGCGTGAACGACACCCCGTCGAACAGCGGGTCGCCCGAGATGCTCCTTGCGCAATCCGGTTGCGATCAGGACGGCCATCGCCCGGGAAGGGTAGACGGGTGCCTACCCTGGTGTCACGGCAGGCAGCGCGCGCGAAGATCGCCTGGCGGTACTCGCCGAGCTTCGGGCTGCGTGGCCAGCGAGACGACGGCAAGCGGACGCCTGTCGCCGGCGAACGACGTGGAGACGTAGTCGGCGAACATCCGGCCGACGAGGTGTCGGCCATCCACAGCACCTCCATCGGCTCGGCGTTCAGACGGCGGGCGGCGTCCCAGGTACGACCGCCGTCGGGCGACGTGACCGCGAACGCGTCGACCGTGCTCGCAGCTCCCGGCAGCCGTACGCCTTCGTCACCGCGTACGCGGTGACGGCGAGCTGCGCGCGCGCGCCGGAGGTGCCCGGCGCGACCGAGATCCCGGGCACGAACCAGTCGAGATCCGGGGCCGCGCGGGAAGCGCACGCGTTGCGGCGACGATCCAGCCGACGGCCGTCTGCGGAGGTCGCGACGACGATGTCGTTCGCGACGCAGTCGACGCTGAACCTGCAGTCGCCCCAGGCGACGTAAACCCTCCCGGCGGCGTCGACGTCCACGGACGGGAGCACCGGGGCGCGGACGCCGACGATCTGCTCCTCGAAGCGCTCCGCCACGACCGTCACCTCGGCCCAACGTCGCGCCGCCGTCGGTCGAGCGTGTGGCCACGATGGTGTCCCGGTCTTCCTGCGTGACGGCGATCGCGCGGAACAGACGAGCAGCATGCCGTCGGGTCGCACGACCGGGAAGGCGCCATTCGGTTGCGCGGAGCCCGGTGCCCGCACGCCGACGGGCGCGCTCCACGAGCGGCCCCCGTCCGTCGAGCGGCGCGTGCGGATCTCGACGGTCTCCCCGTCGAGGTACGAGAGGTAGCAGGTGCCGCG
This sequence comes from uncultured Actinomycetes bacterium, assembly GCA_963724995.1. Lineage (GTDB taxonomy): Bacteria > Actinomycetota > Thermoleophilia > Gaiellales > Gaiellaceae > Gaiella. The sequence continues at coordinate 97,617 of CAVRXC010000006.1, read as the reverse complement.
CCACGGGCTGCGCTGCCACGCGTCGCAGGTGAGCCACTCCTTGTCGTACCGCTCCTCCGGTCGGGCGGCGGCGACTGTGGGCGGCTCCAGGTGAGCCCGTCGGCCGAGCGGCTGACGTAGCAGCCCGCCGCTCGACTCGTCGGCGCCGAGCGTCGCGATCAGCCACGTTCGGCGCACGGCGTCGTACGCGACCACCGGATCGCTGGCGCGCTCGGTGACCCGCTCGAGAGGCCCGACACCCAGGTCGCCCCGGCGTCAGTCGACGTGGCCCACCCGATGCCCGGCCGCGCCCCCTTGGCCAGCCGACCCGACTGGAAGGCGGTCGACCACCGTCGAGCCGACGGCGAGGCTGTCCGGCTCGACCTGTGTCTCGTGCTGCGCCTCGAACGCTCGAACGCGTCGCGCGAGAGCTGCCGGCTCACCAGCTCGCAGTCGCCTGCGACGACGTCGGCCAGCTCCGCGTTGACGTGTCCTGCCCTGCCCCGCAGGTGACCGTATCGCGAGCACGGTCGAAGTCGACCGCGATGCGATCGTTCCCGCCTCCCAAGCACCACGTCTCGTCCCGGGCCACCGTGGAGGAAGTCCGGACCTGAGCGCCCTTCGATACGGTCGTTACCCTCGAGAGCGAAGATCATGTCGGCCCTGTTCGTCCCGAGCAGGCGGTCGGGTCCGGTCGTGCCCGTGCGCTCGGCGGCATGCGCAGCTCCGAGCACCACGACTGCACACGCTCCGACGAGGCCGAGCACGAGGCGTACCGGCATGTGACAGTCCAGGGTAGACCGCGGACTGAAGCAGCGGAAGGCTTCGTTGGAGCGATTCAGGGGTAGACGTACACGGCCAGCGTGGAAGGAGCGTCGAGTGGACAACGGCATCGTCATCGTCGGTGGGGGCCTTGCAGCTGCAAGCCTGGCCGTGGCGTATCGCGAGGAGGGCGGCGATGAGCTCATCACGATCATCTCCGTCCGACGACCGTCCGCCGTACAACCGGCCGCCGCTCTCGAAAGGATTCCTGCGTGGCGAGATCGAGGACGAGCAGCAGACCTTCGTCCACCCACTGGAGTTCTACGACGACAACGTGATCGACCTGCGGCTCGGCGCCGAGGTGACGAGCCTCGAGCCCGGCTCCGGCGAAGTGGTGCTTTCCGACGGGCAACGCGTCCCGTACGGCACGCTCGTGCTCGCCACGGGCGCGCGTCCGCGAACACTCCCGGTGCCAGGCGCCGACCGGGTCGGTGTCCATACCTACCGAACGCTCGCAGACGCGACGGCCGTGCGCGCGGAGGCTGCCGAGGCACACAAGGCAGTCGTCATCGGCGGCAGCTTCATCGGCTGCGAGGTCGCCGGCTCGCTGCGGCTGCTCGGTCTGGACGTGACCCTGGTCGCGACGGGCGAGCACCTGATGCCGGCACTGTCGTCCGACTGAGCTCTCGGACCAGCTTGCCGACCTCTATCGGGAGCACGGCGTCGAGCTCGCGCTCGGCGACTCGGTCGAGGAGCTCCACGGCCATGGCCGGCTGCTCGCAGGCGCACGGCTCGGGTCGGGACAGGACGTCGAGGCGTACCTCGCCGTCGCGGGCATCGGCGTGCAGCCGAACGTCGGCCTCGCCGAAGGGACAGGGGCCGAGATCGACAACGGCATCGTGGTGGACGAGCGCTTCCGCACGTCGGTCGACGGCGTCTACGCCGTCGGGGACGTGGCGCGGTTCCCGGATCCCGTCGCGGGCCACCCTCGCCGTATCGAGCACTGGTCGAACGCGCACGCGCAGGGCGCCTATCTCGGCCGCGTGCTGGCCGGCTCGCGAGCGCCGTACGACAAGGTCGCGGTCTTCTTCACACAGCTGTTCGACGTGAAGCTCCAGGTGCTCGGCGACCTCGACGGCGGCGTGCACGAGGTTGTTCTGATCGGCAGCGTCGCCGAGCGGCGAGTGCTCGGCTTCTACCTGCGCGACGGGCGCGTCGTGGGCGCTGTGCTGACCGGCCAGGCGGCCGACGTCGTCGAGCGCGTCAAGGAGGTCGTGCGCGAGCAACCCGACGCGGACGATCCCGAGGCGCTGCTCGCCGATCCGCGCTGGCGCACCGCGACGGTTACCTGATCGAGACCACGGCGGCCTGGTGACGTGCCGTAGTGTTCGAGCCAATGTCCGACCCGCGCCGTCTGACGATCGACACGATCCGCACGCTGGCGATGGATGCCGTGCAGAAGGCGAACGCGGGTCACCCGGGGACCGCGATGGCGCTCGCACCGGTCGCCTACACGCTCTACCGGGACGTGATGCGTCACAACCCGGCCAATCCGGACTGGCCCGGCCGCGACCGCTTCATCCTCTCCGCCGGCCATGCGTGCATCCTCCAGTACGCCGCGCTCCACCTCGCCGGCTACGACCTCACGATCGACGACCTGAAGCAGTTTCGGCAGTGGGAGTCGCGCACGCCGGGGCACCCCGAGCACTTCATGACGCCCGGTGTGGAGACGACCACGGGCCCGCTGGGTCAGGGGTTCGCCAACGGCGTCGGCATGGCGATCGCAGGGCGCTTCCTGGCCGAGCGCTACAACCGGCCGCAGCACGAGCTGCTCGACCAGCGGATCTACGCGATCTGCTCCGACGGCGACCTGATGGAAGGGGTCTGCCAGGAGGCGGCGTCGATCGCGGGCCACCTCGGCCTCGGCGCGCTCGTGTACGTCTACGACGACAACCACATCACGATCGACGGCTCGACCACCCTCACCTTCACGACCGAGGACAAGGGCGCCCGCTTCGAGGCGTACGGCTGGCACGTCCAGCACGTCGACGACGCGGAGGACGTGGAGGCCATCGCCACAGCGCTCCAGGCGGGGTGCGAGGAGCTGGAGCGGCCCTCGCTGATCGTGCTGCGCAGCCACATCGCCTACCCCGCACCTCACGCGCAGGACACCGCCAAGGCGCACGGCAGCCCGCTCGGCGAAGCCGAGGTACGCGCCACGAAGGAGCGTCTCGGCTGGGACCCCGACCTCACATTCCACGTGCCCGACGACGTGCGCGAGCACATGGCCGTCGTCGCCGAGCGGGGAGTCGAGCTCGAGCGTCGGTGGGACGAGCGCTTCGAGGCGTGGGGAACCGCCTTCCCCCGGCTGCGCGAGGACTGGAACGCGGACCGACGAGGTCAGCCGCGTCCCGGCTGGCTCGATGCGCTCCCGTGGTTCGAGGCCGGCGAAGAGGTCGCTACACGTGACGCAGGGAAGCAGGTGCTGAACGCGATCCGCCCGTATGCGCCGACGATGATCGGCGGCGCAGCCGATCTCGTCGAGTCGACGAAGACCGATATCGAGGGCGGCGGCGTCTTCTCCGCGGGTCACGCCGGTCGAAACGTCGCCTTCGGGATCCGGGAGCACGCGATGGGCTCGATCGTGAACGGCATCGCGCTCGACCCGGCGATGCTGAAGCCCTTCGGCTCGACGTTCCTCATCTTCTCGGACTACATGCGCCCCGCCGTGCGGCTGTCCGCGCTGATGGGTCTCGAGACCCTGTGGGTGTGGTCGCACGACTCGGTCGGTCTCGGCGAGGACGGGCCCACGCACCAACCAGTGGAGCACCACATGGCGCTGCGGGCGATCCCGAACCTCTGGTACGCGAGACCCGCCGACGCCAACGAGACGAGCGTCGCGTGGCGGATTGCGATGGAGCGAAAGGGCGGCCCGGTGGCGCTCGCGCTGACCCGGCAGAAGGTGCCGACGCTCGACCGGCGCGAGGTCGCGTCCGTCGAGGGCGTCATGCGCGGCGCCTACACGCTGTGGCAGTCGGGTGACGGCGAGCCTGAGGTGATCCTGCTCGCGACCGGCTCCGAGGTACACGTCGCGCTCGACGCCGCGAAGCAACTGGACGCGAATGCCCGGGTCGTCTCCATGCCGTGCTGGGAGCTCTTCGCCGGACAGACGCAGGAGTACCGCGACGAGGTGCTGCCGCCGTCGGTCGAGGCGCGCGTGTCGGTGGAGGCGGGGATCACGTTCGGTTGGGAGCGGTGGGTCGGCCCGCGAGGCACATCGGTCGGAGTCGACCGCTTCGGCGCATCGGCGCCGTATCAACGGATCCTCGAGGAGCTCGGGCTCACCGCCGAGGCGGTCGCGGCCGCAGCGGCGGGCGTCCTCGAGCGCGTCGCGTAGAGAGGAGAGGCTGGCAATGACGAGGTCGAGACTGCACGAGTTGAGCGCGCGAGGCGTCAGCGTCTGGTTCGACACCCTGTCGCGTGACTTGCTGGAGACGGGTGAGCTGGCGCGGATGATCGAGGAGGACGCGGTCGTCGGCGTGACGTCCAACCCGACGATCTTCCAGAAGGCGCTCGCCGAGGGCGACCGCTACGACGAGCAGATTCGCGGCCTGCAGGACGTCTCGGACACGCGTGAGGTGTTCTTTGCACTCGCCATGGACGACATCCGCGCGGCGTGTGACCTCCTGCGCCCCGTGTGGGACGAGACGGCCGGCGTCGACGGCTTCGTCTCGCTGGAGGTCGACCCGACGCTGGCGTACGACCGCGAGGCGACGTTCGAGCAAGCGATGCGCTTCCACGCGGAGGTCGATCGCGCCAACCTGTACGTCAAGATCCCGGCCACTCAGATCGGTCTCGCGGCGATCGAGGACTCCATCGCGCAGGGCAAGTCGATCAACGTCACGCTGATCTTCTCGTTGCAGCGCTACGCCGCGGTGGTGGAGGCGTACCTGCGAGGGCTCGAGCGGCTCGTCGCGGCCGGTGGGGACCCTGCGCAGGTCAACTCCGTGGCCAGCTTCTTCGTCTCGCGCGTCGACACCGAGTCCGACAAGCGCCTCGAAGCGCTCGGTCGCACGGATCTCCAGGGACGGCTCGCGATTGCGAACGCGAAGCTTGCCTACGCCCACTGGGCGCAGGCGTTCGCCGGCGAGCGCTGGGCGTTCCTCACATCCAAGGGCGCACGATCGCAGCGATGCCTCTGGGCATCGACCTCGACGAAGAATCCGGCGTATCGCGACGTGATGTACGTCGAGGAGCTGATCGGCCCGGAGACGGTGAACACGATGCCGCTCGAGACGATCCGCGCGTTCCAGGATCACGGCGAGGTGCGCGGCGACACGCTGTGCGAAGGCCTCGACGACGCACGTCGCCTGCTCGACGAGCTCGCCGAGGCGGGTGTCGACTACGACGACGTGGTGGACGTGCTCGAGGCCGAAGGCGTGCAGAAGTTTGCCGATTCGTTCACGGAGCTGATGGAGGGCATCGAGGCGAAGCGCGCGGTCGTCGCGGCGTAGTGGCCCGAGCTCGCTCGAACCCGCTCGAGGAGGGTCTGGGGCTGCGCCGCCGCCCTGATCCCTGCGCGCTCGTCATCTTCGGCGCCTCGGGCGATCTCACGCGGCGCAAGCTGTTCCCCGCCCTGTACTCGCTTGCCTTCCGGCGCTTGCTGCCGGAGCACTTCGCCGTCGTCGGCGTGGCGCGTACCGAGCAGACGACCCGTCAGTTCATCTCGTCGCTGCGAGCGGGCGTCAAGGAGCACGCGCGGGACCCGTACCGAGCCGCTGTGTGGGAGTCGCTCGCAGCGGGCATCCGCTACGTGTCCACCGACTTCGCGGAAGATCGCGGCCAGGACAGTGTCGGCGACGTGCTCGCGGAGCTCGACCGCACACGGGGCACGGCCGGCAATCGCGTGTACTACCTGGCGGTGCCGCCTCAGGCCTTCGAGACGGTGCTCCGGGAGATCGGAGAACGACGCACGCTCGAGGCGGGCTGGACGCGTGTGATCGTCGAGAAGCCGTTTGGCCACGACCTCGCCTCGGCACGCGAGCTGACGGCGACCATTCGCCGGTGGTTCGGCGAGGACGAGATCTTTCGCATCGACCACTACCTGGGCAAGGAGACCGTCCAGAACATGCTCGCACTGCGGTTTGCGAACGGGATCTTCGAGCCGATCTGGAACCGGCAGTTCATCGACCACGTGCAGATCACCGTGGCCGAGACGATGGGCATCGAGGGTCGCGCCGGGTTTTACGAGCGTGCCGGAGCGATCCGGGACATCTTCCAGAATCACCTGTTGCAGCTGCTTGCCCTGACGGCGATGGAGCCGCCGATCGACTTCACCGCCGACTCCGTGCGCAACGAGAAGGTGAAGGTGCTGCGCTCGATGCACACACCAGGGCGGAAGAGCGTCGTGCGCGGTCAGTACGGGCGCGGCTGGGTCGAAGGGAAGGCGGTGCCGGCGTACCGCGAGGAGACGGGCGTCGCGCGCGACTCCACGACGGAGACCTACGTCGCGGCGAAGCTCTACCTCGACAACTGGCGCTGGGCGGACACGCCGTTCTACCTGCGGGCCGGCAAGCGCCTGGCACGGCGCGAGACGACGATCGCGATCCAGTTCCAGCGCGCGCCGCACCCGCCGTTCGAGGCGCTCGCCGGCGAAGGCCTGCGGCCCAACGTGCTCCTGATCCACGTGCAGCCCGACGAAGGCGTCTCGCTCGCGATCGGCGCGAAGGTGCCGGGTGCGGGGATGCAGATCCGCACGGTGCACATGGACTTCCTCTACGGCGGTGCCTTCCGCGAGGGTCTGCCCGAGGCGTACGAGAGGCTGATCCTCGACGCGCTGCTCGGCGACGCGACACTGTTCACCCGCGAGGATGAGGTTGAGGAGCAGTGGAAGCTGGTTGACGCGATCGTCGGCGCGTGGCGCCGCGGGCGGCCCGCATTCCCGAACTACGAGGCCGGCTCCTGGGGCCCGGCGACGGCCGACGACCTGCTGCACCGCGACGGCCGCTCATGGCGCCGCCACTGAACCTACGACCGGCCGGGGACTGTCCCCGCAGGGGACTGTCCCCACCGTCCTGATGGGCGCAATCGCCGACATCGAGCGTCAGCTGGCGCGGCAGCGCTCCAGGTCCCGTGACGACGGTGTGCCGGAGCTGCGCACGAGCACGATGACGCACGTCGCCTGGGCGCCGCCGGCCTGGCTACCCGCCGCACGCAAGGTCCTGCACGGCCTGCAGGAACGGCACCCGGCTCGGACGATCCTGCTCGTGCCCGAGCCGGGACGGCGTGATGCCGTTGCAGCCAGCGTGTCGGTGCGCGAGTTCGAGCTCCGCGATATGCACCGTGAAGTGCTCTCGGAGGTGATCGAGGTCCACCTCAGCGGGAGGCCCGCCGCACACCCGGCCTCGATCGTGCTCCCGTTGCTGCTCTCCGACCTCCCGGCCTTCTGCCGCTGGCGCGGCGAGCCGCGCTGGTCGGGAAGCGCCTTTGACGAGATTCTGGGCGTCGTCGACCGGCTCGTCGTCGACTCGGCCGAGTGGCGCTCGCCTGGCCGGGGCTACGCCTGCCTCGCCGCGATCTTCGACCGCGCCGCTGTCTCCGACCTCGCCTACCGCCGCACGCTGCCGTGGCGGGGGCGGCTGGCGGAGCGGTGGCCCGCGATCCGCTCGATCCGCTCGCTGCACGTGACCGGCCCTCGAGCCGATGCGCTGCTGCTCGCCGGCTGGCTGCGCTCCAGGTTGCGCCGTCCGATTGCGCTTCGCGTGACGGCCGCGGACGCCGTGAAAGCAGTCACGGTCGACGGCGACCCGGTCGACCCGCCGGTGAGAGAGGACGTCACACCGAGCGCGCTTCTCTCGGCCGAGCTGGACGTGCTCTCGGGCGACCCCGTCTACGAGGCAGCCGTCCAAAGCGCGACGCAGTAGCGCGTCGTGCTACGCGACAGCTGCGAGCAACACGCCGTGCAGGTGGCCGTTCGACGAGATCGCGGACCCGCCGTCCACGCGCCGCTCGCCGTGGAAGTCGGTGAACGTGCCGCCGGCCTCCTCGACGATCACCTGCACCGCCGCCAGATCCCAGACGGAGACGCCGATCGCGTCGATCGCGCCGTCGACTGCTCCCTCGGCCACGAGCATGTGGCTCCAGAAGTCGCCGTAGCCTCGTGAGTGCCAGGCCTGCGCGGCAAGAGCTGGTAGCGGCTGCTCCAGGGCGAACGTGAGGACGGCGTCCTCCACGCGGCGTACCGACGAGACCCGCACGCGGTCGTCGCCCGCCCACGCGCCGCCGTCGCGCTCCGCGTACCAGCGCCGGCCGAGCGCGGGGGCCGAGACCACGCCGAGCCGCACCTCACCGTTCTCCTCGAGCGCGATGAGCGTCGCCCAGACGGGGACGCCCCGGGAGTAGTTGCGGGTGCCGTCGATCGGATCGACGATCCACCTCCTCTTGCCCTTGCCGGACGAGCCGTGCTCCTCGCCGAGCATCGCGTCACGCGGTCGCGTGGCGGCGAGGCGCACGCGAATCTCCGTCTCGACCGCGACGTCCGCCTCCGTCACGGGGGTCTTGTCGGGCTTGGTGCTCACCTCGAGGTCGCGAGAGCGGAATCGCGCCATCGAGATCGCGTCCGCTGCATCGGCGAGCTCGTGTGCCAGTACGAGGTCGGGGCCCATTGGGCCCCGACCATAACCACGATGGGTCAGCTCCGCGCTAGCGGACGATCTTGAACTTCGGCCGGGCCACCTTGACCATCTGCGGCTTCGACCATGTCATCGCCTTGGCGGCACCGGGCAGCAGGTTGTTCACGCCGCGTACCCGGTAGAACCACGTGCCCGACCTGAGCGGCAGGAGCGCCGCGGTGGCGTCCGTGGTGCGCCGCCCGAGCGGCTTCCACGGGTACGCCTTGCGCGACCACTCGACCTGGTACGTGTCGGCACCGAGGGCGGGCAGCCACGCGACGACCGGGGAGCCGAAGAAGGTCGGCGACGAGCCACGTGCCGCGACCAGGCGGCCGTCGGGCGAGAGCCCGGAGGCGTAGGCGGTGGCCGAGCCGGCGACGACGGGCGAGGACTGCTTGCCGAACCCGATCACGCGACCCGCGGCGCAGGCATCCTGCGGCAGCTCGACGTCCCAGTACTGAACCGCAGAGCCACTCACGACGCGCTCAGCGGAGGCATGCGAGTACTTCAGAGCGGAGGACAGCGTCACGACGAGACCGTCGATCGACGCGATCACAGCCGTCTCCTCGGTGGGACCGAGACCGATCCCGACCAGGCCGCCGGTCGCCAGACCGTCAGCCGACTGGACCGTGATCGTCTTCGCTCCGGGTGCCACGGACGATACGAGCGTGGTCGCCTTGGCGATCGTGATCCTCGGCGTCACCGGGACGACCGTCCAGAAGAAGCGGCCGTTGGGCCAACCGCTGTCCCACAGGTCGACCGGCGCGCCTGTCGCGGCGGGCAGCGTCGGCAGCGAGTCCTCGGGCTTCGGAGCGCCCTCGGTCGATCCGCCTGCCGCGACTGCCACAGCCGTCGGCTTGTCGCTCTCGGTCGTCTGCACCTTCGCGACGTCGGCCATGTAGGTCAGCCCTTCGAGACCGTCGTCCAGGTAGTCGGATTCCGCATTGTCGAGGTCCTCCGCCGAAGCGGGGAGAGCAAGCGGCCCGGTCATGCGCGGTGCATATGCGGGGCTGCCTACCACGGCGCCACGGAAGATGGTGTTGACGCAGTCGCGATCGGAGAACACGTACACCCTGAACAGGCCGTACTGACCGCCGCTCATGCTGGTGTCCCCGCTGAAGGTGAACGCGGGCGTCAGCTCGTGCAGGCCTGCGCGCGCCCGGGTGCTCGTGGTGGTCGTCTCGGAGAGAGCCGAGACAGTCGCGAGCGTGCCGGTGCTGGGCGTCGGGTTGGCCGACACGTAGACAGGGCTCCAGGGGCCGTAGCTCACGCGCGGCAGCCCGTTCGGCACGGCGCCGTAGATCGTGCGTACGGCGCGGACGCGCCACCGGACGTTCCCCATGAACTGGGCGGTGCGGTGGAACGCGTAGAACTCGCGGTGGTCGACGGCGTTCGTTCGTGTCTGGACGCGCTTGTCGAGGTCGACGAACCACACGTGGTAGCTCGTTGCTCCTTCGACCGTCGTCCAGCGGGACAGGCCCGGCACGGACGGCCGCATCGTCGGCACTTCCGCCCAGCGGACGTTGAAGCCGAACGGCCGGCTCCACAGCGTCGTGGCGCGGTTGGAGGTGCGAGCCCGCACGCGGGCATACGCGGCGTACGGCTGGCCGGTCATCCACGGCAGCGCGACCGGAATCGCGACCGCGGGCGACTTGACCCAGGTCTTGTAGAAGATGGAGCCTTCACCGAAGGCGGCTGTCTTGGAGAGCTGGAACTCATAGCGCGTGGCGCCCGAGGTGGGTCGCCAGGAGAACGCGGGTGTCCGCGAGAACTCGTGTCGGAGGGGCTCGTTGGACTTGAGGAGGAACGCGTGCAGCCCGGTGGGGCTGCTGAGGCTGTCGCTCTTGGCCAGCGCGGAGCCGGCGATGAGGGTGGTCGCGAGGACCGCGAGACAGCAGACGGGGAGAAGGCGGCGGGTGCGCATGACTTTCCCTTTGTCGGCAGCCGAACCCCTCCGCCACAGTCACCCGAAAGGGGGACGGCTCTCGCATGGGTTGACCATTCGCCCGACACCGCCATCCTTCCCCTGTTCCCGACAGAAGCACGCCGTGGGTGGTGAGACGTGGCTATGCATCGCGGCCGCGAAGCGGACGCCTTCAGCTTGTGCCTCGCCGCCAGGCGGCGGAACGGGATCCGCGGGAGCGGATACCGTTCCTTGCAGATCGAGCTAGTCCAGCTGGAGGTAGATGAGCGCGACGAGCACGGTCCCGACGAACAGGGCGAGAAACAGCCCGAACAGCGCGAGGCCGAGGCGGTTGTTCTTGCGCGCGAGCTCGGGATCCAACATCACACCAGCAGCGGGTCGATCGCCGCCGCCGCGAACAGCAGCGCGAGGTAGGCGAGCGAGTAGTGGAAGAGCGCCACGGCGTCGTGACGGCCGCCGTCACGACGCAGCCGCCAGGCAAGGAGCAGGAACCAGCCACCGAGCAGCAGCGCCGCAGCTGTGTAGACCGGGCCGAGCCAGACGCCGGCGAGAAGTGTGAACGCCACCAGGACGAGCGAGTAGAGGACGATTTGCCGACGGGTCTCGCCGTCGCCGCGGGAGACGGGCAGCATCGGCACCCGCGCGTTCGCGTAGTGCTCCTTGATCATCAGCGCCAGCGCCCAGAAGTGCGGCGGCGTCCAGAGGAAGACGATGCCGAACAGCGCCAGTGCCGGCACGCCGACGCTTCCGGTTGCGGCGGCGTACCCGACGAGCGGTGGCACCGCGCCCGCTGCCCCGCCGATGACGATGTTCTGGTCGGTGGAGCGCTTCAGCCAGCCCGTGTAGACGACCACGTAGAACAGGTTTCCGACCAGCGCGAGCACCGCCGTGAGCACGTTCGCCAGCGAGGCGAGAAGCACGAAGGAGAGCGCCGAAAGCGCGAGACCGAACTCGAGCGCGCGCGGCGCCGGCACGCGGCCGGAGGCCACCGGGCGGCGCGCGGTCCGGTCACCCATGAGGCGGTCGATGTCCGCGTCCATGACATGGTTGAGCGCACTCGCCCCCCCGCAGGCCAGAGCCAGGCCGACCAGCATCACCGCGAGCTCGGGGCCTCCGGGCCAGCCACCCGCCCCGACGAACATGCCGGCCGCCCCGGTGGTCAGCAGCAGCACCATGATCCTCGGCTTCGTCAGCGTCACGTAGTCGCGCCACGGGCCGAAGGGCAAGCGCTCCCCGCGCAGCGAAAGTGCGCAGGTGACGAGCGACGCGGCGAGCGAGGCGCCGGCTGCGCCGACGTGCAGACCCTCGGCCCAGCGTGCGTCGCCGCTCCACGCAACGATGCCACCGGTCGCGATCGCAGCGAGCAGTAGCGCCACCGCCGCTGCAGCCGGGGTGACCAGCCACGGATAGGCGAGGCGAGCGGTGACGAGCACTGCGACCACGAGCGGCAGCGCGACGAGCGCCGCACCCCAGTGCTTATGACCAAGGTCGACGACTGCGCTGACGACGACCGCACCGACGGCGAGCGCTGCCCCGGCCGCCAGCAACCGAAAGACCGGCCCTGGTCTCGCTCCCGACCCACCCCAACCGTCCGCACTGCCGCGCCAACGCTTTGCGGCCGCGAAGCGGACGCCTTCAGCCTGTCCCTGCCAGACCAGCAGGCTTTGCGGCCGCGAAGCGGACGCCTTCAGCTTGTGCCTCGCCGCAGGCGGCGGTGCGGGATCCGCGGGAGCGGATCGCGCACCTTGCAGACCAGAAGAGCCTAGAGCGCACCTTGCTCCTTGAGCTTGCGCCGCAGGTCGTAGAGCGGGCGTGCGCTGGTCACGTACGGGACGGTGTCGAAGTTGTGCGGCGGCGGAGGCGAGGTCGTGTACCACTCGAGCGTGTCGGCGAGCCACGGGTCATTGCCCGCCCGCCGCCCGTGCTTGGTGCGCAGGACCGCGTACAGGAACACGAGCACGCCGACGCCCATCACGTACGAGCCGACCGTGGAGGCCATGTTGTACGCCTGCCAGAGCCCACCCTCGGAGTAGGTGTAGACACGGCGGGGCATGCCGAGCAGGCCGAGCATGTGTTGCGGAAAGAAGGTCAGGTTGAAGCCCACGAACAGGCACGCGAAGCTGATCTTCCCGAGGCGCTCGTCGAGCCTCCAGCCGAACATCTTCGGCCACCAGTAGAAGAGGCCGCCGAAGATGGCGAATACCGAGCCGCCGAAGAGCACGTAGTGGAAGTGCGCCACGACGAAGTAGGTGTCGTGCACCTGCCAGTCGATCGGGAATGCGGCCAGGTAGATGCCGGAGAGCCCGCCGATGGTGAAGATCGAGAGAAAGCCGACGGCGAACCACATCGGCGTGTCGAGGCTGATGTTCCCGCGCCAGAGCGTCGCCAGCCAGTTGAAGATCTTCATCCCGGTCGGCACCGCGATCACCATCGAGACGATCATGAACCACGCGTTGAGCCAGTTGGACATGCCCACCGTGAACATGTGGTGCGCCCACACGAGCAGGGAGAAGAACCCGATCGCGACGGTCGACAGCGCGATCGCCTTGTAGCCGAAGATCGGCTTGCGGCTGAAGACCGGGAGGATCTCGGAGATGATCCCCATCGCGGGCAGGATCATGATGTAGACCTCGGGGTGCCCGAAGAACCAGAACACGTGCTGGTAGAGCACCGGGTTGCCGCCGTCGCCCGGGACGAAGAAGTGGAACGTCCCGGGGAACTGCCGCTCGAGCAACAGCAGGGTCAGCCCTGCCGACAGCGCCGGTAGCACGAGCACCAGCAGGATCGCGTAGACCTCTATCGACCAGACGAACAGCGGGATGCGCATCCACGTCATCCCGGGGGCGCGCATGTTCTGGATCGTGACGATGAAGTTGATAGCGCCTGCCAGCGATGCGATCGTGAGGATGTGGAGCGACAGGATCCAGAGGTCCTGGCCGTTCCCGGGCGCGATCACCGAGAGTGGCGGATAGGCGGTCCAGCCGGTGTTCGCAGCACCGCCGGCGGCGAAGAACGAGAGGAGGAAGATGACGCCTCCGAAAGCGAAGAGCCAGTAGGAGAGAGCGTTGAGCCGCGGGAACGCCATGTCGGGTGCGCCGATCATGAGCGGCACGAGGAAGTTGCCGAGCCCGGCGAGGATCGGCACGACGACGAAGAAGACCATCGCCGTGCCGTGCATGGTGACGACCTCGTTGTAGCTGTCCCCCGTGAGCACCGATTGCTCGGGACGCGCGAGCTGGGTGCGGATCAACATGGCCAGGAGGCCGGCGAACACGAAGAACACGCCGGACGTGGCGATATAGAGGATCCCGATCCGCTTGTGGTCGGTGGTGACCAGCCAGCTCGCGACCTTGCCGCGCTGCCAGTCCGGCACCGCCGGCGTCTCAGCTCTGGTTGCCAAAGCGCTCCTCGAGGTAGGCGTTCAACGAATCCATCTGCTCCTGCGTCCAGTCGCGACCGACAGGCGGCATGACCTTGCGACCAGGCTGCTCCCGGCCCTCGCGCGCGACCCGGTCGATCGCCTCGGGGTCGGTGAGAGTGTCCGGGGCCAGCGGCGGGCCGTAGCCGCCGCCGCCGTCCAGCCCGTGACACTTGGCGCAGAAGCCAGCCCATTCCTCCCGGCCGAGATCCGTGCTCGGCACCTGTTGTTCACGCCGCTCGGCGGCGAGCCACGAGTCGAAGGCGGCGTCGTCCATCACCTCCACGCGGGCCAGCATCTTCGCGTGGTAGAGGCCGCACAGCTCGGCGCATTGCCCCTTGTAGGTCCCGGTCTTGTCGGCCTCGAACCAGGTCGAGGTCGTGCGGCCGGGGATGGCGTCGATCTTCCCGCCGAGCGCAGGGATCCACCAGGAGTGGACGACGTCCCAGTCCGGCGCAGTGACCTCGAGCTGGACGGGACGCCCCGCCGGCGCCCGCAGATGGTCGATCGCGATGACGCCGTTCGGATAGCGGTATTGCCAGGCGTACTGCTGCCCGACCACCTCGACCTCGAGCGGCCCGCCGCCGGCGGTGGCGCCGGGTACGTCGGCGATCCCCGGCAGCTTGACCAGCACGAAGACCGCGATCAGGAAGAGGATCACAACCGGGCCGACGGTCCAGGACAGCTCGAGCCGGGTGGACCCGTGGATCTGCACTCCGTCCGCGTCGCGCGAGCGTCGCCTGCGGCGGTAGCGGATCACGAACGCCACCAGCAGGCCCTCGACGAGCACGAAGATTCCAAGGACGAACGCGCTGACGAACCAGTAGCTCTGTGTGATGCCCTCGGCGTTCGGCGACTCCGGCGGGACGGGTGCGAAACCGCCGTTTCCCGCGAGCGCCGGCGTCATGACGGCGAGCGCGAGCACGGTGACCGCCACGGTGAAGAGGAGCTTCCGGCGCACGGGCAGTGTCATTCTATGAACGTGACCGAGGAGGCGCGCCGTCGAACCCGCGTTCCGCTGCCCGCCGACGTGACGCGTCCGTTCGAGGTGTTCGTGAACGGCGTCCCGCAGGTCGAGGGTCACGACTACGTCGTGCGCAGCGGCGCGCTCGTGTTCGACTGTGAGCTGCGCAGCGAGGGCAAGCTCGGCGCGGCGCGCTGGACGTCGATGGTGCTCGGCGTTGCGGGCACGTACAAGCAGAACGACTCCGTCGACGTCGTGTACGAACGCGACGGCCGGCGCGTGGTGGCTTCGAAGCTGCCGCTCGAAGCCGTGGCCCCGTAGGGGCGGATATTCCGGCCCGGTCTACGGGGCGGGTCGCACGGGATGCGCCGCGGAGAGCGATCAGGGCCGGATGGATTCGGCCCTACCCGCGGCTCATCCCCGCAGGCAGCTGTTCGTAACACGGACGCAACGCGGCCGGAACGCTGCCTCAACCGTCGCTGATGGATCCCTCACCTCTCCGGCGTTCTATTCCCTGAGATGTCGACTCAGACCTCACCCGCGTATGTCCGCCACGAGTGGGACGACATCGTGGGCTGGCGCATCGAGAGGCTGCTCTCGGCCGGCTACGACCACGAGGCTGCGCTCGTGCTCGCCCTCGACCGCGACGTCGACCTGCACCAGGCGGTGTCGCTCCTCGAGCGCGGCTGCCCGGTCGACACCGCCCTCCAGATCCTCTTCTAGCCCGCACGAAGGCGCCCGCTTCGCGGCCGCAAAGCCTGCTCACGCAAGGCCGGAGGCCTCTCAGCGGGCCGAGAGCACGAGCCAGGCGAACCCCAGCACGCCGCGGTAGCCGTCGCGGTAGTCACGCTCGCGCTCGACTGCCGCGAGACGCAGGACGGGATCCTCGGCAGCCTCGACGCCGGCGCGCCAGCTCTCCTCGAACGTGTCCCACTCCTCCTGCGTCGAGCGCTCGGCGTACTCCACGTCGAAACCTGCGGCGCGGGCAACCTGGAGCAGCCCGTCGAAGACGGGCAGCTCACCGAAGAGCCTGCGAGCGTCCGCGCCCGGTGGGCGCTCCCAGAATCCGTCCGCGAAGAGCACAGTGGCGCCCGGCTCGACTCGGTCACGCAGCTCGCGTAGTGCCGCGGTCGCGCCGCCCCATGCGTGGGCCGCGCCGACGCACAGCACGAGGTCACCGCGGTCGTCGAACGTGGTCAGGTCTCCCTCGACGAACTCGACGCGTTCGTAGAGGCCGCGTGCGGCGGCCGCGCGGCGGGCCCGGTCGAGCGCCTGGCGATCGGTGTCGACGCCCGTGCCCGTGGCCGCAGAGTGGGCGGCGACGATACGGAGGAGCAGCTCTCCCCAGCCGCAACCGAGGTCGAGCACGTGACGCCCCGGCGCGAGTGGGAGGACGTCGATGATCGCGTCCGCGCGCTCCTGCGACAGAGGAGCGTTGAACCTCAGCTTCTGCTGCGCGAGCGCCCGCAGCTCCTCGCGCAGCGCAATGCCTTGCGTTGCCCGCACGGCACACGTGTACAGGATGCGCCTGACGTGGCTCGATCCACCAGCCCACCAACCGTGAGTAGGCTGGCCCGATGGTGCGCGACAACGGAATCGAAGTCGAGCAGCTGGTCCGTGAGTTCCGCAAGGGCCCGCGCGCGGTGGACGGGATCGATCTCTTCGTCGCCCCGGGAGAGATCTATGGGTTCCTGGGGCCGAACGGCGCCGGCAAGTCGACGACGGTGCTCATGTTGACGACGCTGCTGCCGCCCACCTCGGGCACGGCGCGTGTCGGCGGCTTCGACGTGGTCAAGGAAGGCCCGAAAGTGCGCTCCGTGATCGGTGCGGCGCTGCAGGAAGCTGCGCTCGACCCGCTGCTCACGGGCCGCGACCACATGCGTCTGCAGACGATGCTCCAGGGGATACCGAAGCCCGAGCGCGTGCCGCGCGCCGAGGCATTGCTCGAACGGGTCGGGCTCACGCAGGCCGCCGATCGCAAGGTGGGGGGCTACTCGGGCGGGATGAAGCGCCGGCTCGACCTGGCGCTCGCCCTGGTGCACGGGCCGAGCATCCTCTTTCTCGACGAGCCGACCACCGGGCTGGATCCGCAGAGCCGCTCGGCGCTCTGGGAAGAGGTCGCGCGCCTCGCACGCGAGGACGGCGTCACGGTCTTCCTCACCACGCAGTACCTCGAGGAGGCCGACGTCCTCGCCGACAGGGTGGGCATCATCGACCACGGTCGGATCGTCGCCGAGGGCACGCCGGCGGAGCTCAAGGCTGAGATCGGGCGCCCCAGCGTCCATGTCGTCGCCTGTCGGAACGAGGACCGCCCGAGCATCGCATCCTCTCTGCAACGCTTTGGCGAGCCACTCGACGGCAGCATCGACATCGCGGTGCGGCTCCGGGACGGCTACGGGCTGGCCGACGTGGTGCGCGCGTTCGACGCCGAGGGCATCACGGTCGAGGACATCGAGCTGCGTGCGCCGACGCTGGACGACGTCTTTCTCGCCAAGACCGGACGCACGCTCGAGGGTGCAGCAGAGGCGGAGACGGCAGACGCGTGAGTGTCCTGTCCACGCAGGTCGGTGCGCTCGCCAGGCGCTCGGTGACCCGCACGGCACGTCAGCCGGCGAGCGCGATCCCACCTCTCGTCTTCCCGCTCGCGCTGCTGGCGGTCAACTCGGGCGGCCTGCAGGCATCGACGGAGCTTCCCGGCTTCCCGTCCACGTCGTTCCTCGCGTTCGCGCTCGCGGTGCCGTTCATCCAGGGCGCGCTCTTCTCGACGATGAACGCCGGCACCGACCTGGCCCGGGACATCCAGACCGGATTCTTCACCCGGCTGTCGCTGACGCCGATGCGCGGCTCAGCGCTGCTGACGGGCCAGCTCACCGGGATCGTGCTGCTGGGCGTCCTGCAGGCGGTCGTCTACACCGTCGTCGGGCTGGTCGTGGGCGTCCGCTTCGCCTCGGGCCCGCTCGGGATCGTCCTGCTGTTCCTGTTCGCCGCCCTCGTGTCCCTGGGCTTCGGCGCACTCGGCTCGTTCCTCGCGCTCCGCACGGGCTCGGGCGAGGCGATCCAGGGTCTCTTCCCCGTCCTCTTCGTGTTCCTGTTCATCTCTTCGATGAACGCCCCTCGGAGCCTGATGGAGATCGAGTGGTTTCGTATCGCGGCGACCGCGAACCCGGTCTCGTACCTGATCGAGTGCGTGCGCAGCCTGATCATCACGGGCTGGGACACGCAGGCGCTCCTGCTCGGCTTCGGTGTCGCGATCGTGCTCGCCGTGATCGCGATCGTGGCCGCTTCCTGGGCGCTGCAGCGTCGGATGGAGCGGACATGAGGCTTTGGCCGGTCGCGTCAGGTGTCGCATGGCGGACGCTACGAAACGTGCTCACGACCCCTTCGCTTCTCGTCCCGTCGCTCATGTTCCCGCTCTTCTTCTTCGTGGCGTTCGCCGGAGGGCTCGCCCAGGTCCAGAACGTGCCGGGATTCGACTACAGCGGCGACTACACCTCGTTCCAGTTCGTCTTCGTGTTGCTGCAGTCTGCGGCGTTCGGCGGCGTGTTCACCGGGTTCGGAGTCGCGCGTGACTTCGAGAGCGGCTTCTCCAAGCGTCTCCTGCTCGCCGCTCCGCGACGGTCGGGAATCGTGCTCGGGTACGGGCTCGCGGCGCTCCTGAGGTGGCTGATCACCGGGACGATGCTGACGGTGATCGCGCTCGCCACGGGTATGGGCGTCGGCGGGTCGATACCCGAGATCGTCGGCCTGTACACGCTGGCGCTGCTCACCAACATGGTCGGGTTCGCCTGGTCGGCCGGAATCGCGATGCGGTTTCGCACGATCCAGTCCGGCCCCTTGATGCAGATGCCGGTCTTCCTGCTCCTCTTCTTTGCGCCCGTCTACGTGCCGCTCGACCTGCTGCACGGCTGGATACACGCCGTCGCGACCGTCAACCCGGTCACGTACCTGCTCGAGACGGGTCGCGGCTTCATCTCCGGTGACCCCGTGCACATCTCGCTCGCGTTCGGGCTGGCAGTTCTCCTCGTGGCGCTCTTCTCGGCCTGGGCGTTTCGCGGCTTGCGTGCGGCCGAAGCCGCCGGCTGAGTGTCAGTGCCTGGTGCCCGGCACCGCTTCTCACGCAGACGCTTCGAACACCCGCAGGCAGATCTCCACCACCCGTGGGTCGAACTGGGTTCCTGCAGCCTCGGCCAGCCGGCGGCGCGCCTCGTCACCCGGTAGTGCCTGGCGGTACGGTCGGTCGGTCGACATGGCGTGGAAGGCGTCGCAGGCGAAGATGATGCGTGCCTCGAGCGGGATCTCCTCACCGGCCAGCCCATCCGGGTAGCCCTTACCGTCCCAGCGCTCGTGGCAGGAACGCACGATCGAGCGCACGTCCCGTAGCTGGTCGATCGGCGCGAGGATCTTCTCACCGAGCTCGGGGTGCCGTTCCATGATCTCGCGTTCCTCGGGGCTCAGCGGGCCGGGCTTCGTGAGGATGTCCGTCGGCACGCCGATCTTGCCGATGTCGTGGAAGAGAGCGCCGAGCTCCACGCGCTTCAGCGTCGCCGCGTCGAGCCCGAGCTCGGAGGCGACCGCGGTCGCCATGTCCCGGATCGAGCGGGCGTGCAGCGACGTGTACTCGTCGTTCGCCTCGAGCGCATTTGCGAGCGTCTCGACGGTGGAGAGGAAGGTCCGCTCGAGCGTGTCGAAGCTCTTCGCGTTCGTGATCGCGAGCTTCGCCTGGTTCGCGATGCCGGCGAGCAGGCCCAGCTGGCGCTCGCCGAATGTTGCTGCGTCGTCGACCGAGATCGAGATCGCACCGACGCCGTTGTCGAGGGGGATCGGGGCCACTGCGAATGCGTCGACCCGTTGGTCGATGATCGCCGGATCGACGATCTCCGACGCTTCGCCGGGTGTGAGCAGGAACGGCTCGGTCGCTCCCTGCAACGGCGACTGCTCCGAGGTCACGATCATGCCGACCGTCACCTGGGGCTCCACGCCTGCGGCGACACGGACTGCGCCGCACTCGTAGCGGCCGTCGTCTGTCGGCAGCCAGACCGACACCCTGCGCGAGCCAAGGATCCGCGACGCTCCGCCGGCGATCCCTTCCAGCACCTCCGACAGCTCGGTTGTCGACGAGATCTCGCGCGACAGCTCGAGGAGCGTCTTTGCGGCCTCGGCCTCACGGCGCTGGGCCTCGAAGAGCTGAGCGTTCATCAGCGCCACGGAGGCATGGCCTGCGAGCACCTCGAGCAGGCGCACGTCGTCGGTGTCGAACTGGTCGAGCCCGAGCTTCGAGACGACGATCACGCCGATCACCTGATGGCCGTACTTGAGGGGCACGGCGAGGATCGACTCCTCGATCGTCTCCGTGCCCTCGATCGGCCGCCCGATGGCGCTCTTGGCGGCGTCGCCGGTCAGGAACGGCTCACCGGTCTCGGCCACGTGGCCCGTGATCCCGACGCCGACTCGCGTGGTGAGGATCTCCATCGCGACCTCGGGATGCGACGACAGGTCTCCCCGGAACGCGATCGGCCGCAGCACGTCGCCGTCGCGGACCGAGACGCGACAGTTGTGGTAGTCGATCAACAGTCGCAGCTCGTCTGCGATCGTCTGCCCGATCTCCGCCACCTCGTTGAGGCGCGTCAGCTTGCTGGAGACGCCGTGCAGCATCTTCAGGTGGGCGATCGAGCGGAACTCCTCGCGCCGGTCGATCCGTCCCGGTGCCGGCCGGTCGCCGACGTCGTCGTCGAAGACGATCACGCGACGCTTTCCCTGAGCCTTCGCGGACATCATCGCCACCTCTGCGCACGCGACCAGCTCGCGGGGGTTGGCAGCGTGGTCGGGCCCGATCGCCACACCCACCGACACGGTCAGCGGCCCGACGGGATCGAACGACGTCGTCTCGACCGATCGTGCGACCCGCTCGGCCAGCCGCAGCGACGCCTCGAGCGTGCCGGACGGGAGGATGATCGCGAACTCCTCGCCGCCGATTCGGCACACGGCGTCCGCGCCGCGCACCGAGCTGCGGAGGATGTCCGCGATCTCGGTGAGCACCTGGTCGCCGACGCCGTGGCCGTACACGTCGTTCACCTTCTTGAAGTCGTCGAGGTCGAGGATCACGAGTCCGACCTGGTCGTGAAGCGCGGAAGCGCGCAGCAGCGCGTGGCGCAGCCGCTCGTGGAAGGAGCGGTGATTCCACAGCCCGGTGAGCGAGTCGCTCTGCGCCTGGTGCTCGAGGCTCGCTCGAATGTGGGCGTTGTCGATCGCGAGCGCAGCGGCGTCTGCATAGCGCTTGGCGAGCTCGTACTCGTCCTCGGAGAACGTCCGTAGCCCGTCCCGGTAGATGTTCAGCGTCCCCTTGAGCTGACCGCGCGCGACGAGTGGCACGACGATGACCGACTCGGGCGCGATCTCGGTGCCTTCGACCCAGCGCACCCGGGGATCGAGGTGGGCGTTGTTCGCCAGGACCGCCTCGCAGTGCTCCGCAGCCCATCCTGTGATGCCCGCTCCGAAGGGGAACGGCTCGTCGGCGAGCACGGCTTCGGCGTCCGTGCCGATGGCGAACACGGGGCTGAGCGACCGCGCTGCGACGTCGGCTTCGTAGAAGGTGAGGCCGTCGTTCGGGACGAGCTCGTCGAGCGTGCGGGCGACCCGTTCGAGCAGCTCGTCGAGTGTCTGCTCGGACAGCACCTCGTGAAACACGTCCGCGAGCTTCATGTACGACTCGACAACCGTGTTGGCGTCGCCCGAGCCGTTCGACTCCGGGTGACCGTGCTCGAGCCCCGATGCGGCGGCAGGGGTGTCTTGACGAGGATTCATGAGCCTCTACCGCGTCTCATCGGTCTTCCGAGTCCCCCGCTTGAGGGGTGTCGCCCGTGTACGCTTGCCCCGTGGCGGGGCGCATCGTCGTGGGTGTCGACGGGTCGGAGGCCGCCGCTGCGGCGCTTCGTTTCGCGGTCGAAGAGGCGAAGCTGCGCGATGCGACGCTGGTGGCCGTGCTTGCCTGGACCTTCGTCCCTCCAGCCGCCCTCTCGGATCCCGGTGTGATCCCAGTGGCTGCGACGACGCTGATGGACGACCTCGGCGCCGAGCGCACGGGCGCAGAGCGCATGCTCGACGAGGCGCTCACGGCGGCGCCACCGGGGGACGTGCCTGTCGAACGGGTCGTCTCCGAAGGATCTCCCGGCGACGTTCTCGTGGGGGCGGCCGCGGGTGCTGACCTCGTCGTCGTCGGATCACGCGGCCGCGGTGGGATCAGGAGCGCGCTGCTCGGGTCGGTCTCGAGCCATGTCGCCCACCACGCGCCCTGCCCGGTCGTGATCGTGCGCGCGCCGTCATAGGAGCGGGATACATCTCGCCCTGAGCGCCGTGCGCAGGATTTCGCGCCGGGCCGGACAACAAGCAGGTCATGAGGGGGGCTGTCCTCGGCATCGGTGCCCTGGTGCTCTTGGCCTTCCCCGCGCAGGCCGGCGCGGGGGTGAGCGTGTGGTTCCTGCGTGACGGTGAGCCCGTGGCGGTGCAGCGACGGGCGAATGGCCCCGAGCGCGCTCTTCGCAGCCTGCTCAAGGGCCCGACGGCACCGGAGCGCAGGGCCGGGCTCGTCACCGCGTTGCCTGCAGGAGTGCCGCTGCGACGGCTCGAGGTTCGCCGGAGGATCGTTACCGTCGACCTTGGTGCGCGGGTGGCGGCGCCGACCCGCGACGCCCTGCTCCGTCAACGCGTACGGCAGCTCGTGCGGACGCTCGACAGCGTGCCGGGAGTGCTTGGTGTACGCGTGCGCGTCGAGGGCGGTGTCCCGATCGGCCTCTTCCCGGGCTTCGATCTCCGCAGCGCCGTCACGGCGCGCGCATTGCCCGGCGAGCCCGGCCGCTCACCGCGCGCGCTGGAGCAGCGGCTCGACGACCTCGGCTTCTTGCCCACGCCGGCCGAGCCCGGTGACCACGCGGAGCGGCTGGGTGTTGGCGTGCTCGCCTTCGAGAAGTGGACCGGGCTCCGCCGCGACGGGGTGCTCTCCGTCGAGGACGCCGCCGTCCTGAGGCGCTCGGTGCGACCCGAGCCCGTGACACGCGCCGGCCCCGGCAGCCGCATCGAGGTCATCCTCGACCGCCAGGTGGCGCTGCTGATCGAGCACGACCGGGTGCTGCGGGTCGTCCACATCTCCACCGGGACGTGGGGGACGTCGACGCCGGCAGGCTCATTCCGCGTGTACCGCAAGGAGCGCTACTCCTGGTCGGTGCCGTTCAAGGTGTGGATGCCGTGGGCGAGCTACTTCACCGGCGGCATCGCCTTCCACGAGTACTCCTACGTGCCCGCGTACGCGGCGTCTCACGGCTGTGTGCGGGTGAACCGGTTCGACGCGCGGCGGCTGTTCGCGTTCGCGGTGACGGGCACACCGGTGCAGGTGGTGTCGAGCACGTGATACGCGTGGCGTCGCTGGGGGTGCTCGGTGTTCTGGCGGCGACCGTGCTCACCGTGGTCGTGCTCGGGCTGGTGGCGGGGACCGCCCCTGCAGCCTCGAAGCAGCCCCGCAAGACCGTGGACGTGCTCGTCGTAGGGCTCCACCTGCCGGTGCCGGGCCTCCAGGTGGGTGCGGTGCGCGGCAGGGAGGTGGTCGCCGCGCGCGGGCTCGAGGTGGACGTCGCCCGTGCGCTCGCGCGCCGTCTCCGGGTGCGCCGGATCCGGTTCCTCAACGTGGCCGACGCCGCCGTGCTGACGAGCCCTGGCGCAAAGCCGTGGCACGTCGCGATCGCCGGCATCGAGGCTCGTGACATCGGCGCCGTCGACCTGTCCGCGAGGTACGTCCGCTCCGATCCGGTCGTGCTGATGCGCGCCGGCCTGCCACGCCCCCGCGGCGTGGCCGATCTCCGCTCGCGACTGCTCTGCGCCGTTGCGGGCAGCCGCGGAGCGGCCGCCGCACGACGAGTCGGCTCGGCGTTCGCACCGCTGGTCGTCGAGGGTGACGCCGAGCTGCTCCGGCTCGTCCAGACCGGCCGCTGCGACGCGGCCGTGCGGGAAGGACCGTTGCTCGGTGCCGCCTTGCGCCGGCTCGGCGGGCGCTACGGGCCTGTCGGCGGACGGATCGAGACCGGCGCCTCGTGGGCTCTGGCGGTGCCACGTGGCAGTGCGATCGAGCCCGACGTCGACCGGGCGTTGTCCCGGCTCCGGCGCGACGGCACGCTGAGCCGGATCGTCACGCGATGGCTCGGCTTCGACCCCGCTGCCCTGCGTCGCCTGCGCTAGGCCGTCGCTCTGACCGGCGGGAGCGCGCTCCAGGGGAACGTGATCCAGAGGTCGGTGCGACGCCAGACGTACTCGCTGGAGATGGTCGACCACGGCTTCTCGTAGAGAACTGCCGTGCGCACCTCGGCGACGTGCGGCGCGCAGAACTGCTTGACGAGCGCCAGCGTGGCACCGGTGTCGGCGACGTCGTCCGCGACGAGCACGTGCGCCTGTCGCAGATCGACGGGATCGGGGACGGGCGGGAGCAGGAGCGGTGCCTCGAGGCGCTCGTCGATCCCGGTGTAGAACTCGACGTTCATCGTGAAGGTGTTCTTGACGTCGAGCGCGTAGGCGATCGCGCCGGCGACGAGGAGCCCGCCGCGTGCCACGGCGAGGATCAGGTCTGGCTCAAAGCCGTCCTTACGAATCGATTCGGCGAGCGCGTGTGCCCCTGTGCCGAGGTCGTGCCAGGCCATCACCTCGCGCTCGTCGGCCACGTGCGCGACGCTACCGCACAGTGAAGGCACCGTGATGGGGAGGCCTGGCTGTCAGCCGGGCACCGTGGGTTCGCCAAGGGCGCGGCCCTCGCCCCCGTATGATCGCGACGTGGCCGATCGGATCGTCTCCCTCGTTCCTGCCGAGGCAGGCTGGCGTGCCTTCTACGGCGGTGAGTACGACTACGACGCCGAGAGCGCTCGCGTCGTCGCCTGGGCACTCGTCGAGGATGGGAAGGGTGTGCAGCGCATCGTCGGCATGGTCGTCGGTGGCGCCGACCAGGCGGCGATCGTGCCGGCGCCCGACGGAGCCTCCGAGTTCGCTCCCACGTTCGAGCGGTACGGGTTCAAGGGCGACTAGCCAAGCGGGAGCGGCTCGACGGTGCGATCCGTGGCGCACTCGTGGGCCCAGGCCTCGCTGCGCTCGCGCAGCACGTCGGCCACGCGCTCGGGCACCGGCGCGATGACGAGCACCTGGTGCACGATCGTCTCGTGGTCGTGCGTCAGCTCGTGACGGCGGCAGGCGACGATCGTGACGTCGTCCACGTGCTCGAGCAGCCGCCGGGCGAGACGGTCGACTTCGGCGATCGTCGCCTCGCGACCTGTCAGCGGCCCGAAGTTGACGACGATCTCGACGGTCGACCCGTCTGCATCGCCGATGAAGGCAACGGTGTTGTCCATGCCTTCCGTGGTACCCCGCGACGCTGCGGCTCAACCGCCTGGCAGCCACGCGGCGGCCTCTTCGGGATAGATTGCGGAGGTGCGCGTCTGGCACCTGAACGAGATCGAGACGCCAAATGGCACCCGGTCGCCCGTGGTACTCGACTCCGAAGACAGTCGCGCCGTGCTGATCGCCCTCGACCCCGGCCAGGAGCTCGGCGAGCATCAGGTGCGCGAGCGGGCGTGGATGATCGTCGTCGACGGCGCCGTCGAGGTGGGGGCGGAGGACAAGACGACAGCGGCACCAAGAGGCACGCTGCTCGAGTTCGACCCGACGGAGCGGCGCACGGTGCGCAGCTCCGACGGAGCGAGGCTGTTGATTCTCCTGGCGCCGTGGCCGGGCCCGGGGCACTACCCGGAGCCGCGCTCGTAGGCTGCGTCAGCCCGGGTCTGGCGTCTGCGGGTGGAGGCGCTGGGCCAGGTCGTCGAGCACGTCCCGTGCGTCGCCGGTGTCCTCGTCGAGCGCGGCGAGGGCGTCGCCGAGCAGGCTCTGGACGCGTTGGCGCTGCTGCTGCAGCGCCCCGAGCGTGTGCTCCGCCTCGACGCGGACTCGCTCTCGCACGACCTCGGCGTCGCGCTCTGCCTGGAGCACGCTCCGCCTGGGCGCTCTCCAGCTCCTGACGGGCGCGCTCGGCGCCGGCCGTCACGTTTGCGGCCTGTGCCCGAGCCTCCTCGAGCGCCCGTCGCTGCCGCTCTGCTTGCCGCTCGAGCTTCGCTGCCCGCTCGCGCGTCTTCTTGAGCGCGCGTTGCGCCTCGTCGCGCACGGCTGCCCGCAGTGCCTCCGCGGCGCGCAGCGCGGCGACGAGCAGCTCGCCGGCCTCCTCGGGCTCTCGGACGGCGGCCGTGACCGACTCGTTGCTCGACCGCCAGCTCGGCGGTCGCGGCCAGGGCGGCGGACGTTTCGGCGCGTGCCTGCTCGAGTGTCTGCTCGAGGTCGACCACTCGCTCGGCGGCCGCGGCCAGCGGCGGACGTCTCGGCGCGTGCCGCTCGAGCTCGACCACTCGCTCGGCGGCCGCGGCCACCGAGCCGGCCGTTTCGTCGCGGACCTGCTCGAGCGCCTGCTCGAGCTCGGCGACGCGCTCCTGAGCCGCTCGAGCTCAGCGAGCCCGTCCTGAGATCCGCCTGTGCTCGCTCCGACGTCTCCCGCTCGGACGCCGCCCGCGCCAGCGCCCTGTCGAGCTCCTCGACGCGCGCCTGGGCGCCCGCGAGCTCGCTCTCGAGCACCGAGTCATGCTTGGTGAGATCGGCGACGTTGCGTGCGCTCGCCTGGATCTCCGCCCTCCGCGGCGACGGCGCGCTCGTTCGCCTCGTCGGCGCGACCCGGGCCGGTCGCGCTGTCGCAGGGCGAGCATGTACCACTTGGCCACCCGTTTCTGAGCCTCCGCCTCACCGCGTCGCGGTCGAAACCGCGCATCGCGACTGGGAAGTCGAGCGAGGAGATGTCCTGCGGGCTCAGATCGTATGGATCGCCTGATAGCTCAGCTGTCATTCCACACAGGCTAGTGGGTTGGGTGGCGATCTACTAGTGGAGAGTGCAAAGAAGACCCGCAAATCGAGATATTCGGCGTTGCGGTGACGGCCTGGACCGCGCGACCGGCCGGTCGGCTGAAAGCTCGTACGCCGATTGGGTGCGCGACGACACCGGCCGTGTGCTGCGCATCAAACCCCAAGGCTGAATCCCGATGGGTTAACCGCACCTGTGACAGCTGATCGCGTTCGGGCCTCCGGCGAGCGTAGTGGTCGACCAGGACCAAGCTCGACCAGGAGGCCCAGGATGCGTGAGTGCGTGGAACGACGAGTGCGCCGATCACGCGGCCCCCGCACGAGCTCGAAGCCATCGGAGGGCGCTTCCCGGCGGTGACTCCGCGAACGGGTCGCGGTGCGGCGTGAGGCCGATTGAGCGACCCAGACTACCTGCACACCCGGGACCACACGGCCGAGCGCATCAGGGACGCGCCGGCGCCTGGCGACTCTACGCGTCCAAGACGAATCGACATTCGACTCACCGGGACGCCGCGACAACCCCCCTGGCGATTGACCCCAAGACCGTCACAGGATCGCGCGCAGCGGGCAAGGATAGTGTTCGAGCGTGGCAGCCCGGACGGCGAGGCTCTCCGAAGGGCAGCTCGCCCTGCTCGCCGAGCACGGCGAGGAACGGCGCGCGGAGGTCGGCGACGTGCTCTTCCGGGTCGGTGACCGGCGTTATCCGCTGATCGCGATCCTCGAAGGAGAGGCGGCCGTCCTCGACCAGACCGGTGCGGAGATCATCCGCCACGGCGCGTTTGGCTTCCTCGGCGAGACGAACCTGCTCTCGGGACAGACGGTCTTCCTCACGGCCGTCGTGACCGAGCCGATGCGCTACATCGCCGTCGAGCGTGAGGAGCTGCGAGCGCTCTTGTTCGAAGACAGCGCGCTCAGTGACCTGCTGCTGTGGACCTTCAACGCCCGTCGGGAGGGGCTTCAGGCGCGGGCAGGTGTCGGTGTCGAGGTTGTCGGGTCGCATTCGTCCGAGGCGACGCGACAGCTCGTCGAGTTCGCGCGCCGCAACCGCCTGCCGTTCACATGGCTGGACCCCGACCGTCCGGAGCATGCGGAGGCGCTCTCCCAGTTGGCCGGGCTCGCGGACGACGAGATCCCGCTCGTGCGCCTGCCCGGAGGGCTGGAGCTGCGGAATCCCTCTGCCGGCGAGGTGTCCCGGGCGCTGGGCATCGGGCTCGAGCTCGAGCAGGCCGAGACGGTCGACCTGCTCGTCGTCGGCGGCGGCCCGGCCGGGCTCGGCGCCGCCGTCTACGGCGCGTCGGAGGGGCTCGACACGCTCGTGGTCGAGGGCAGCGCCCTCGGCGGCCAGGCGGGGACATCGCGGAGGATCGAGAACTACCTCGGCTTCCCGGCGGGAATCAGCGGCTCGGAACTGACGGTCCGCGCGGTCAGCCAGGCACGGAAGTTCGGTGCCCGCACGGCCACGCCGTACCGCGCCGTCGCGCTCGAGCCCGGTGCCGAGCTCCATCTCGTGCGGCTCGAGAGCGGCCAGGAGATGAGGGCGCGCGCCGTCGTCCTCGCGACCGGAGCCGAGTACCGACGGCTTCCGATTCCGGAGAGCGAGTCGTACGAAGGCGTCAGCATCTTCTACGCGGCGGGGCCGCAGGAGGCCCAACGCTGCAGCGCGACACGTGTCGGTGTTGTCGGCGGCGGCAACTCGGCCGCGCAGGCTGCGATCTGGCTCGCTCGCGGCGGCGCGCTCGTGACGCTGTTCCACCGCCGGGCCGACCTGAGCGAGACGATGTCGGACTACCTGATCCACGACCTCGACCGCGCCGGTGTCCTCGTCCGGGGACAGAGCGAGATCGCCGCGCTGCACGGCGCGGACGGCCAGCTCGAGGCGGCGACGCTCCGCGACGGCGAGCGGATCCCGCTGTCGTACCTCTTTCTGTTCCTCGGCGCCGCGCCGAACACCGACTGGCTCGGTGGCACGGTCGCGCTCGATGACGACGGCTTCGTCCTCGCAGGCCAGAGGGCCGGTTCCGAGGGCATCCTCGAGACGAGCGTGCCCGGTGTCTTCGCGGTGGGCGACGTTCGCTCGGGGTCGGTCAAGCGTTGCGCCACCGCGGTCGGCGAGGGCGCCATGGTCGTGCGCTTCGTCCACGAGCGTTTTTCCAGCGACGTGGTCGGGGCCCCGCCGGCGCCCGGCAGCTGACACGGGTCAGTGGCACGAAGAGAGGTGATGCCCCCGGCAAGAATCGAACGTGCGCACTCGGTTGGGAAACGCCGTGTGACCGGAGCTTCGAACCGGCCGGGAACCTCGTGGAGTCCTCGGGAACCTATGACGCTGATCCGGTGTACAGGGGGCATCCGAACGAGGAGGCCGAAAAGTGCGAAGAACACTCATCGTCGTCGTGGTCGCGGCGCTCGTGTCTGCGAGCACGGCGCTCGCGGGAGGCTGGGCGACCGTGAAGCTGAGCTCGACGCCGAAGGGCCTGTCTGCGGGCCAGCCCTGGGTCGTCGACATCACGGTGCTCCAACACGGCCTTGCGACTCAGCCGCTGTGCTGCCTGAAGCCGACAGTGACGATCCGGAGGATCGCCGGCGCCCGCTCCGTGAGCGCAACTCTCGAGTCGCGCACGTTCAGGGCCAGACCGACGAGTCGCATCGGCCGCTACCGCGCACGCGTGGTGTTTCCGAGGGCGGGCAACTGGCGGTACGTGGTCTACGACGGCTTCACGGAGTACGGCGGTGCGCGCACCCATGCGTTCGCGCCGGTCAAGATCGCCTCGCCGGACACGTAGACGTGCTTCGGGCGAGCTTCTCCCGACAACTCCAGGTTCTCGAACACGACCCCGCAGGTCTACTCCTCCCGGTCGGGCCGAGTCCCTCGTGGGCCGGACGCCCCCGGCAAGAGTCGGAGGAGGCGTGACGGCCTCGAGCTGATCACGCGCGAGGTAGAGGAAATCGAGCGTGCTCAGCCGTCGAGCGGCAATCTCGCATTCTCCAGCAAGGAGCCGAGTACCCTCCTCCTTGGCGTGGCCCTGGACGACCCAGATAGCGACCGCTGTCGCACGGAGTCCCGGAAGGAGCGGGCGGGAGCCTCGTGAGCCGGTCGCCGCGCCACGCGGCCGGGCTGGGCGGCCAGGTCCGCGTCTCGACGTTCGCAGGCCCGGGCACGGAGCCCGTGATCCACGAGGTACCGAGACCGACGGTCGGGGCGAAGGGAGCGGTGATCCAGATCGCCGCCTGCGGTGTGTGCGGCACCGACTTGCACATCCTCCAAGGCCACTGGCCCAAGCCGCTGCCGTGGCCTCTGACGCTCGGCCACGAGCTCGCGGGCGTGATCGTCGAGCTCGGCGAGGAGCTCACGCACGACTACGTCGGGCTTCCGCTGCAGGTCGGGAGCAAGGTCATGCTTCCACCGCTCATGCCGTGCGGCGAGTGCCACTACTGCGTGCACTACCCGGAGACGGCGAACAAGTGCCTGACGCCGGTGTACTACGGGCGCTACCTCGGATTCGATCGCCCGCCGCACCTGTGGGGTGGTTGGGCAGAGGCGGTCTACGTCGATCTCGCCGAGCTCCCCGGGACGAAGATCTACAGGCTGCCCGACGACATGCCACTGCGCCTCGGCACCCTGGCGGAGCCGCTGACCTCCTGCCTGCGGGCTCTCGCCCGCGCACAGCGGATGGGCGGATTCGGCGTCGGCGACACCGTCGTGATCCAGGGCTCAGGGCCGATCGGGGTGCTCGCAGTGGCGGCAGCGCAGGAGATGGGTGCGGGCAGGGTGATCGTGATCGGGGGCGCTGAGCAGCCCCGCCTCGCGCTGTGCCGACGGTTCGGCGCAGAGGCCACTGTCTGCATCGACGAGCTGACGACCCCCGACGAGCGCGTCGAGGCCGTACGTGAGATCGTCGGCGGCTTCGGCGCGGATCTCGTCATGGACTGCGCCGGACACCCGAGCGCGGGGCCGGAAGGAATCGAGATGCTGCGAGACGGCGGCACCTACGTCGAAATGGGCCAGTTCACCGATGCCGGGCCGATCGCCACGAACTGGCACCGCATCTGCTCGAAGGACCTGCGGATCGTCGGTAGCTGGGCGTTCACGGCAGACGACATTCCGAAGGGCATCGCGATGCTCGACCGTGCGCGTAGCCGCTACCCGTGGCTCGAGATGCAGACGCTGTTCCCGTTCGACGAGCAGGGAATCTCCGACGCGATCGCGTCAGCGCTGGAGATGCGCAGCGTCAAGTCGACCATCGTGCTCTCCGGCCAACTGCTGGAAGAGGACGGCGAACCCCTGTGAGTCGATCCTCTGCCCTTCCCAGCAAGGCTCATTCGCCGTCGTGCGCACGGCGACCGACGTAGCGGTAGAGCAATAGCCCGCAGACGACGCTCGGGGTGAGCCCGATCAGGCAGAGCTGGAGCGGTTCTACGCGCGGTACGCACGCGAAGCAGCCGTACGTCGAGTGGTAGGCAACGTGAACCGGCAGCGTCAGGGCCTCCGTCCGGAAGAAGGCCGCTGCGATGAAGAACTCCGTCCAGGCGAAGGCGAACGCGAGGATCCCGGCGGCGAGCATCGTCGGCGCTGCCAGGGGCGCCACGATCAGCCGCAGGACGCCCCAGCGAGAGCAGCCGTCGATCAGTGCCGCCTCCTCGATCTCCGGTGGCACGTGGCGGAAGTAGGCGAACCCGAGCAGCACCGTGAACGTCAGGGTGAAGGGGATGTAGAAGACGACCAGCCCGGCCAATGTGTCCCCCAGGTGATATCGGTGCGCGAGCAGGAATGCAGGCAGGATCACCGCGACGGGCGGCAGCAGCCGGAGCAGCACGAGCGCCGCCAATACGAAGGCGCCGCCGCGGCGCAGACGCGCGATCGCGTATGCCGCGGGGATCCCGATCGCGACCGACGCCACTGCGGTCGCCGTCGCCACCACCGCGCTGTTTCGCAGCGCCGTCCAGCTCTCGGCCGAGCGCAGGAAGTCGTAGCCGTCGAGCGTGAGTCGCTGCGGGAGGAAGCTCTCCCACCCGAGCGGCCCGCCGCTGACACGGAGGGTCGTCAGCAGCGCCCAGTAGACGGGCAGGAGCACGAACACGGCGAACGCGACGACGTAGGCGCCCCCCGCCAGGCGTGCGATCTTCACGCCCAACGCCACCGGGGTCGGAAGACCAGGACGAGGAGCGGGCAGGCGATGACGGCGATCGCAAGGACGAACAGCCAGCTCCCCGCGGAGGCGAATCCGAGATGGAAGGACGTGAAGCCCTGGCCATAGAGATACAAGGCCGCAGTCTCGGTCCCCTCGCTCTTGCCTCCGAAGATCACCGGCACGTCGAACAGCTTCATGCCGTCGACGAGCCGCAGAACCAGCGCGAGCGCGGCGAACGGCGCGAGCAGCGGTAGCGTGACGAACACGAACGACCGGCTTGGCGTCGCGCCGTCGAGGTCGGCGGCCTCGTATAGCTCCGACGGGATCGTGCGCAGCCCGGCGTAGAGGATCAGAAAGACGATCGGTGTCCACTGCCACGCATCCGCGAGGACGATGCCGGCATAGGTGAGCCACGTATTCGACAGCCAGTCGATGGTCACCGGCCGCCCAAGTGCCTCTCCGAGCAGGAAGTCGGCCGGCCCGGCGCCGGCGTCGAGGAACAGGCGCCAGAACAAGCCTGCGGTGACTCCCCCCGCAACCGCGGGGAGCAACAGGAGGGGGATCAGCTTCCGGCGCCAGGAACCGCCGCTCGCGACCGACAGCGCGAGCAGGAGGCCGAGCATGAACTCGATCGCGACGGCGGCGCTCGACAGTCCGGCCGTCCGCAGGAGCGCCGCCGGGAAGGCGGAGTACTCGACTACCGCCCGGTAGTGCCTGAGCCCGACCCACCCGTGCACCGCGGAGTCGTAGTCGACGAGGCTCACCCAGAGCGAGTACCCGAGCGGGTACAACACCACCGCTGCGACCACGAGCACGAGCGGAGCCAACAGAAAGAAGGGCGAGTGCCGGTCGGCCCACCTCGACAACCTGCTGCCGGGCAGCCGGCCCGCGGGCGGGACACTCACCATCCCCATACTAGACCGGCCGACCGCTGGTCAACCGCTGCGTCGAAGGGCATATGACCCCCCGGCTGGAATCGAACTTGCGCACGCGGTTTGGGAATCGTCGTGTGCCAAGCGCAGAAGCAATGCACGAGATCGCGCTGCCGGGTGAAGTTAGGGCGTCGCCCGTACTGGGAAAGGAACCGGCGGAAGACGCCTTGCCCTCCTTGGCGCCTTCTTGTTCCTCCTCGCATGGGGGCCGGGCTACCTGGATGCCCGGCCCCCAGCCAACGTGACCGGCGATCACTACTCCGTAAAGCGAGGCCGGCGCTGGCCCGCGATGTTGACCGTCGTCCGGATCGAGTCGCTGGCCGAGGGCAAGCTCTACTGAACGAAGGCCCGCGGGTGGCGGGCCTCATCCGAGGGGCGATTCGGGGTCCGGAAGCTACGCGTCGTGCTCGCGGAGGAACTCCGCCGACTTGGGCGGGCCTTGCGTAAACCCGGCTTCCTGAAAGATCGCCGGGACATCGGGGTCCGACGTGAAGCTCCGCCACCCCGCCTCATCCCAGTCGAAAATCGCCCAGACCCGGTCGCTCTCATTTGGATCTCGAAAGACGTGCGATCCCTTGCAACCGTGCTGCTTTCGCTTCTCGGCGCCCTTGGTCGAGAAGGTATTCCAGAAGCGGTCGAAATCTTCGATCTTCGCCGTTGCCAGGACCACGCTCTCCTCCTTTGTCCAAACAGGGTGTGTTGCGACCTCCACCCTATGCCCCGATCTCCTTCGTCGCCTCAACAGCGTCGCCGGTTGCGGTCAGGGCACGGTGCGGCGCATGACGCAGTTCCCCGCGCCCTTGCTGCGGACGAACGTGAAGCCTGCCCGCTCGAAGAGGGTGCGCGTCCCGTTGTAGAGCACGGACTTCTTCTTGCCCTGCGTGTCGTGGGGGTAGCCCTCGACGACGCCACCGCCCGCCTCCGAGATCAGGTCGAGAGCGCCCTGCAGCGCGACCGCCGACAGCCCCTTTCGCCGGTAGCGCCGGTCCACGAAGATGCAGGTGATCCGGTAGTCGGGGACGAGGTCAAGCTCCTCCTCGTACTGCTTGCGGTGGTAGATGTTCGGCAGCTCCTCGGGGCTCCCGTACTCGCACCACGCGACCGCCTCGTCCCCGTCGTAGACGAGCGCGGCGTGCGCCCGGCCCTCCTCGACGAGGCGCCGCTTGAGACTCCGGTTGTCGTCGGCGTCGAACGTCTTCTCGGAGTGCATCGTGTGGAAATAGGTGCACCAGCAGCCCCCGAACACGCCGTTGTGCCGGTGCGCGAGCCCGGCGAACCCGTCCCAGGTGTCCGGGCCGAGCCATCTGACCACGAACTCGCTCATACGCTCCTCCGATCCGGCCGTCACAGCCTAGAGGCTCGACGCAAGGACGCACTGTGAGCGGCTTGACTACGCGGAAAGCGCCTGGTCAAGCCACCTCAGAGCGCATGCCCCCGGCAAGAATCGAACTTGCGCACGCGGTTTAGGAAACGCGGTGCTTGAGCGTGGAAGCAGCGTAGAAGCAGCGCACTCTTCCGGTGCGGTGCGCGCGCCGCGCGAGCGAGGGCCGCGCGGCGCGCAAGCCCGCGCCAACTGCCGTGTATCGAGTCCGACCCGTCCGGGACGCGAACCTCGAGCACGACGAGAGCGATGCGAGCGCGTATGCGCAAGGCGGCGGACGCCTGGCGGCGCGTGCGTACGCGACTAGTCCTCGCGCCCGAGCAAGCCCTCTTGATGCGCGAGGGCGACCGCCTCGAGCCGCGAGTGAACGCCGAGCGCTCGAAGGACCTGTCGCACGTAGTTTCGGACGGTCTCCCTGCTGAGGTGCAGGGTCGCAGCGATCTGGTCGGTCGAAGCGCCCTCGCCGAGCAGCTCGAGCACCTCGTTTTGACGTTTCGTGAGATGGACGGCGCTCGCAGCCCGCGGCGACCCGACCACCGCGATGCCGAAGACGGCCTGGTACGGGTCGCCACCTTCGATCGTCACGGAGCTGATCTCGGCGCGACGGCGCCGTCCATCGACGGTGAACAGCTCGAGGCCGTAATCGGCAACAGGCAGGCCGAGAAGTAGCCGCTCCAGCTGGCGCTGCGCGATCGCCTTGTACTCCGGAGCTACGATGGACACCAACGGCTGACCGACGAGGTCGCCGACGGTCTCCGTCGCGGCCCGATTCTGCCAGGTGACGGTGCCACTTCGGTCCACGACGGCACTCGGGACATTCACGCGCTCCAGCGTCGTCATCAGGTCGATCGAGGGCCGCGGTCGAGGCATCTGCAACAAGATCCTGCACCACCGTGCCGGCCGATGTGGCCATGCCTCGACGACACCATGCGATCGGACAGCTCCGCGTCCGCGAGCCAGTCGGGGGAGAAGGGGCTCGCGGACACGGATTGTTCAGGCTTCGATCAAGCCCGCTTTTCTCGCGGCGATCACGGCCTGAAGACGTGTATGTACGCCGAGCGCCGAGATCAGGTTGGCGACGTAGTTGCGAACAGTGGTGTGTTTCAACTCAAGCTCGGCAGCGATCTCGGCGGTCGACCGTCCCTCCGCGAGCAGACGCAGAACCTCGAGCTGTCTCTTTGTCAGGTGCGGCACGGTGCTCAACACGTCTGCTCTTCGATCTGACGACACGAGAACTCTTCAGCACGGCGTCCCGTGCCCACAAGACCCAAGTGCGTCCTCGTGGAGCGGAGATGCATTCGCATCTAGTCCCTGGCTCCGGCAACGCCGAGAGTGCTTGCACATGACCACCGTCGACCACCGCACCTCGCCCCGAGGCGGTTCTGCTCGCAGACCGTCCCCGGCGTCCAGCTTCTTCCAGGCGCTCGTCGAGAACTCGCCCGACGCGATCTTCCTGATCGACCTCGAGACGGAGGAGTGCATGTACGTCTCGCCCGCCGTGCGCTCGCTCCTCGGCCGCAAGCCGAAGGAGATGATCGGGCGGCCGCTGACGGACTTCGTGCACCCTGACGACGCGAGCGATGTCCTCGCACGCTCGGCGGTGCGTCGCGAGGGCAGGGGCGTCCGTACGGCATTGACCCGGATGTCGCACAGCGACCGCGCGTGGGTCTGGGTGCAGGCGACAGCGTCACCCGTCGTCGAGCTCGAGCGCCGGTCAACGACTGTCTTCACGGTCACGGGAGCGTCGGAGCGCGTGCGCGCCGAGCTCGGCCTTCGGAGCGCCAGGCTCCGGCTTCGTCGTGTGCTCGACCAGGTCGGAGCCGGAGACGGAGACGCCCTGCTGCAGACACGGGACGGCACTTACGACCTCACGGTCGAGGCGCTCGCCGCCGCTCTCGAGCTGCGAGACGACGAGACAGGTCAGCATGCGCGGCGCGTCACCGACTTCGCGCTCGCACTCACGCGCGCGATCGATCCCCGGCTCGCCGCCGAGCCGGACCTTCGGTACGGCTTCTTGCTGCACGACATCGGCAAGATCGGAGTTCCAGACGCGATTCTTCTCAAGCGCGGGCCATTGACCGAGCGGGAGAGACGGATCATGCAGATGCACACGACGCTCGGGGAACACCTGCTCGCGTTCATTCCATTCGTCTCGGATCTCGTGCACGACGTCGTCGCGTTCCACCATGAGCACTGGGACGGATCCGGCTACCCGTGGGGACTCAGCGGCATGGCGATCCCGCTCGCCGCCCGGATCTTCGCGGTCGCCGACGCGTTCGATGCCATGTTCGGCGAGCGTCCCTACCGCAACCCGATGGACCCTCATGCGGCGATCGAGGAGCTGGAGCGCTGTGCCGGCTCTCAGTTCGAACCGAGGATCGTCGCTGCGTTCCTGCCGATCGCACGCAGGCTCGACAAGCGACCAGAAGCCTGAACACGCACGCGACGCCAGAGAGGCGCCCCGTACGTCCGAGCCGTCGACGCCGCCACGTGCGCTGTCGGCCTGCGCTCGGGCGGCGAGAAGCCACCTAGTGAGCGGCGTCAGCGGCGGTGATGCGGGCTCTCCTGGCGGCGGTGAGCTCCTCGACGATGATCTGGAGCCCGGCCGCGATCGGCACGCCGATGACCGCCCCGATGAGCCCGAAGAGTGCTCCGAACGCAAGGACGCTGGCGAGCACGGTGAAGCCGGAGATTCGGGCCGCCTTTCCGATGATCGTCGGCTGCAGGACGTAGTCCTCGATCTGCTGGTAGACGACCATCACGATCAGGAAGACGATGAACGCTGCGGGGCTGACGGTCAGCGCGGCGAGTCCGGCGATGATGCCGGCGATCGTCGCCCCGATGCTTGGGATCAGGTCGAGGATCCCCGCGATCACCGCCAGAGCGAGCGGGTACGGAACGTCGAGGGTCAGCGCGGTGACGCCGTACACCGTCCCGCACACCACCGAGATGGCCAGGTTGCCGAGCATGTAGCGCGAGGTGGTCTGGACGATCCGATCGGCGACCTGCAGGAAGCGCTCGCGGTCGCCCCGGTAGAGCAGACCTCCGACCCAGCCTCGCAGGCGCGTTTCGTCGATCAGTCCGAACAGCGTCAGGAACATCACCGAGAACACGAGGGTCACCAGTCCGAACGCCGAGACGCCGACGTCGGCGACGCCGCCCGACACCTTGGCCACTCCGCTTGTGATCTCGCTCGCGTGCTCCTCCAACGTCTCGAGCGAGTCGCCGCCGCTGTTGATCAGGCTGCCCAGATCGCTGTGCCTGGCTTCGTCGACGATTCGCGGCAGGTCGTCGCTGAAGTCGCGCACGGCGCCGATGGCCGCCTGGGTCACCACCAGCACGACCGCCCCGAGGACGATTACGGTCGCCGCCACGAGCACGACTGCGCTCAGCCTCCGGCTCCAGCGGAGCCGCCGTTCCATCGCGCCCACCACCGGCGAGAGGACGGCGACGCTGAAGACGGAGACGAAGATGACGAGCAGGACGCTCGCAATCGACGCCAGCGCCCACGCGACTGCGACGACGCCGGCGATCAGCAGGATCGTCCGGATCGACACCGAGACCTCGAGCTCGGTGCGACGCGCCTCCCCGGCCTGGGCGGGGCCTCACCAGCGGTCACCTGCTGTTCGCTGTGCATGACACGTGCTGCCTTTCGGTCGACCCGGCGCGCCGCTGCCCGTCGCCGGCGAGGCCGGCGACGGGCACTCGCGGCGGTCAGGAGACGTACAGCTTCTCCTTCAGCTTGCCCACGCGCTCGTCGAAGTCCGACTTCACCTCGACCTTGCGCTGCTCGACCAGTTTCCGACGCGCCTCGAAAGCTGCGGCGTCGGCGGCCCCCTCGGCCGCCTCGAGCTCGCTCGATGACTTCGCCGAGCGGGCGGCGCGTCACTTCACCGCCGAGCTTGGCCATCTCGCCGTCGATCACCTCGACCGCCGGCTCTTCCACGCCCGCGATCACGGCGGTCGATTCCGGTGGAATTGCCGTCCCGAGAGCGGCGAGCGCCTCGTCGGACTTCTCGACGCGAGCAATGTCGAAGATTCCGCCCATCAGCGCCCATGGTGAAGACGGTGGCGACCAGGATCTTGAGGTCGGCGAGGAAAGACATGTGGCGGACGTACAGCAGGTCGAAATGGATCCACTGGTGGAAGTCGCCCTGCTTCCGGTCGTGGCGGCACACCTGCCACAGCCCGGTGATGCCGGGACGCACCGAGAGCCGGGCATCCCGCCACGGGACGCACAGCTGGTTCTCGCGGAACGGGGAAGGACGGGGACCGACCAGGCTCATCTCCAGCAGGAGCACGTTGACGAGCTGAGGCAGCTCGTCCAGGCTCGCCTTGCGCAGGAAGTGGCCGAGGCGGGTGACCCGCGGGTCATGGTCCAGCTTGAACTGGGGGCCGTCGACCTGGTTCTTGGCCATCAGCCGCGCTGCTGGGCATCCGCGCCCACGTACATGGTGCGGAACTTCAAGCACTCGAAGACGCGGCCGCCCCTCCCTCGCGACGGTCGCGGAAGAAGACGGGCCCCTTGAATCGAGCTTGATGAGCACGGCGGTGAGGAGCAGCAGCGGGCGAGAGGGCCACGAGGCCCACGGAACGCGATCGAAGGCTTCCACCACGAACTTCACGGAGGGATACACGGAGTGGCGCTTGTGCTCGGAGACGTCGGCCAGGGGCTCGTGGTAGCCCCCCGGGGGACCTACGAAAGGCTCGGTCGTCCGCATCCGGGAGGAAGTGCGCGGACGCGCCTCTACCTCGGGGATGCGGTTGGCCACCACCCGCTGCCTCACGGTGGTGTTCGCCTTCACCACCGCCTCGGGAAACACAAGGCTCTGGGCGACGACGGCGCCCTCCTCGATGACCGAGCCCGCGCCCAGCAGGGCGGGGCCCACGATGGTGACTCCGGCGCCGACCTTCACGTCGTCGTGGAGCACCACGGGGCCGATCAGGCGCGCGGAAGGGTCGACCTCGCAGCGCCGGCCCAGGAGCGGCTTGTGCGGGTGGGGCGCACCCTCCCGGAAGCAGGCGAGCTGCATGATCGTGCGCTCGTTGAGGGCGAGCAGCGCTCGGGGGTCGAAGAGGTCGAAGGCCCCCCCCGCCACCGTCAGGTCTCCGCTCGGCACCCCGAGAGCGCTCAGGGCCGCGCGCAGCCGATCGAGGGAGAAGAAGGGCAGGTCTCTCGCCACCACCGTGCTGGCCACGGGCACGAAGGAGCACGGCACGCCTTCCGAGAAGGGCCAGGTGACGCTCTCGTAGTAACGCTGGAGGCGCATGACCCGGCCTTCGGGCCCCGCCTGGATGCATTCCTTGGTGCCGCCCACGGAGTTCTCCAGGGCCACCTGGTGGCGCACGCGCCGGGGGTCGTTGCCGATCTCCCTCAGCAGCCCCGCGAAGTCGAGGCCGCGAGCGGGCACGCGACGGGCGTCGGCGAGGAGCAGCCAGTCGGAGGGCTCGAAGCTCGACAGCCGCGCGCGAAAATCCTGGGCGGGAAGAACGTAGTCGATGCTCTTGTAGGCGCTGCGCAGCGTCTCTTCGTACCCCGGGCTCGGCTCGAAAGCGGTGAGGACGATGAGCGGATTCTGGCTCACCTCCGAGAACGAGGCCCCGAACTGGCTGACCAGGGTCGAAGAGCCGACCGGGGCCAGGAGCAGCGACGTGGGGTCGATCCCGCCCTCGAGGTAGGGCGGCTTCGTGTCGATGAGGACGGGAAAGACCCTCAAAGGCGGCTACTCCGGTCGATCTGGGGGTGGGCTTCGGTCAACGGCGCCTTCAGGCCACTCCCATGCGCCCCGGGAAGGCGATGGCAAATCCCGGCGTACGGATCTCGCGCGCGGGCCCGAGCTTCAGATCGGAGAGCCAATCGCCCTCGAAGGCCACCGAAGGCGACATGAACTCGTCGACCTTCAGGGAGCCGACGAGCGCGGCTCGGGCCGCCACCCTCGTGTTGTCGCCCAGGAGGCAGCGATCCACGACGGCCTCGCGCCCCACGACGCAATCGCTCCAGATCACCGTGCGGGAGACGAGGGCGCCCGAGCACACGCGAGAGCCCAGGCCCACCGAGGTGGGACCCACCAGGATCGCCCCGGCCTCGACCACCACCTCCGGGCCGACGAGCACCGGCCCCACCAGGGTCGCGTCGCGATCGACGCGGGCGCTGGCGTGGATGACGCTCTCCTGACCCCGGTCGACTTCGTGACGCGTGGACTTCCGGGCGATCTGCTCGATCATCCAGTGGTTCACCGCGAGATAGGTCTCGGCGTTCAAGACCCGCGGGCATCCGCCGCGCGCGGCGTAGCTCAGTACCCGCTCTCCCGCCTGATAGAGCCGCGGGATGAGGGACTCCTTGATGTCCTGGAAGCCCTTCTCGGGAATGTAGTCGAGCACCCGCCGGTCGATCACGTAGATGCCGGCCGGAGTCAGGGGCCGGTAACCCTGGACGCTGTGTCCCGGATCGCGATGGCCTACGACGCTCACCGCGGCGCCGGCCAGGACATGGGCGGCGAGCAGCTGGTCGATCTCCACCGTGGGAATGGCGGTGCCGTCGACCACCACGAGGGTCTTGGCGTCGCAGCCCCTCGCCGCGTCGAGCACGCAGCCGGCCGCGCCGCGGGGCGTGAGGTCCTCGTAGTACCGGATCTTCATCGACAGGCTGGCGCCGTCGCCAACCCGCGTGCGCACCCGGTCGGAGGAGCTGTTGGCGCAGATGGTGGCACGGTCGATGCCGCCCGCCTCGAGCCAACGCAGCGCGTAGCAGATCAGCGGCGTGTCGGCCACCGGAAGCAGCGGACGAGGCAGCAGGCGCTCTAGCGGCGCCTCGCCCCAGCTATAGGTGCCGGCGAGGACGACACCAAGGTACGGCCAGCCTGGATCTTCCAGGCCGCTCACAAGCTATACCCGTACAAAACGCACCTCCAGCAATTCGCTGTGTGCAGTACTCCGGTCCGCAAACCGCTCTTCGCGTGCGAACCGGTCCGAACGTCACATTTCCAGTGATGACGGTTGCCGCACCCGCTGTGCGGCCACCACGAAAACCCAGTTGAACGCCGTGCTGTATAAGACTTCAGGTGCGCGTTGCTGTCAATGCCTTTTGAATTGGCGCGAACTGTATACGCGAATGATCGAAGCGCTTTCGCCCTTTATTTACAGGGTCGCCAGCACATGGGGTGAGCGATCGTATGACGGCATCGCTCCATTTTGCCAACAGGACCACTTCCAAGATGATGCAAAGTGGATACGCAATCAGGATCGCCCAATCGTTCACAAGCGAGCCAGCCGAATCAGGCGACTGTAGAGGCCGTGAACGACCGAAAGAGAGCGCTCCCCCGGGTCCGTATCACTATCGACCACGGAACGGGATGCTGGTCGGCGGGTTGGCCGAAGGAAGGGGGCTAGCGACGGCGGCGACGGCGCGAGTCGAAGCTATTGCCCTTGCGCGGCGGCCGGCTGGGCGCACCGGCACCCGGTCCGGGAGCGATTTCCTCCTCCTCCGGCTCGGCCGGCGGGGCCTCGAAGTACTTGCGCAGGAGCAGGGCGACGATCCGGTCGCGCTGCTCGTGGGCGGCCACCCGGCGGGCGATGGGCGAGAACTCCGCGTAGTCCTCGAGAGGCAGCTCCTGCCCCTCCGCGGCCAGCCGCGCCGCGATCCGCTCGACCTTGCGCTCCTGCACCTCCTCGTCGGAGGGCACGTTCAGCTCGCGCACCTCGACGTGATAGCGCTTCACCACGCGGTTGAAGTTCATGAGGTCGTGGGCCGAGAGCAGGCTGATGGCGCGCCCGCTCTTCCCCACCCGCCCCGTGCGCCCGGCGCGGTGGATGTACTGCTCCGGAGAATCGGGCGAGGAGAAGATGAAGACGTGGGAGAGGTCGGCGATGTCGATGCCCCGCGAGGCCACGTCGGTGGTGACGAGGTGGCGGATGTCCCCGGACCGGAAGCCCAGCCAGCACCTTCTCGCGCTTCTTCTGGGGAAGGTCCGAGGAGAACATGGCCGCGGGCAGCCCCTCGCTTGGCGAGGAAGGTATAGACGAGCCGGGTCTCCTCGCGGGTGTTGCAGAAGATCATGGACGACGCGGGGTTCTCGTACTCGATGAGCTTGTAGAGGGTGGCCTCCTTGTGCAGGCGCGAGACCAGGGTGTAGAGGTGCTCGACCTCCTTCACGTAGATCTGGTCCTCGGAGAGCAGCACCCACTCGGGCTCGGTCAGGTAGTGGTAGATGAGGCCGCGGATGCCCAAGGGGCACGGTGGCCGAGAAGAGGAGGGTCTGCCGCTCCGCGGGCATGAACTCCATGATCTGGCCCATCTCGACCGCGAAGCCCATGTCGAGCATGCGGTCGGCCTCGTCGAGGACGAGGATCTTGACCCCGTCGAAGCGCATGCTGCGCCGGCGCAGGAGGTCGAGGACGCGGCCCGGGGTTCCCACCACGACCTGGGCTCCGGCCCGCAAGCCCTCGAGCTGCCGGTCCATGGAGTCGCCGCCGTAGATGGTCTCGACCTTGATTCCGCGTCCCCGCCCGAGATCGCTCAGCTCCTCGGCGACCTGCAGGGCCAGCTCCCGGGTGGGGGTGAGGACCGCCGCCTGGACCCCTTCCTTGGCCAGGTCGATCCGCTCCACGATGGGAACGCCGAAGGCAGCGGTCTTTCCCGTGCCCGTGCGCGACTGCACCACCAGATCCTTCCCGGCGAGAGCCCGGGGGATGGCCTCGGCCTGCACGTCGGTGGGGGCCTTGTAGCCCTTGGCCTCGAGGCTGGCCAGGGTCTGGGCCGACAGTTCGAGAGCGGCGAAGCCTGCGTGCGTAGTCGCGATTTCCATGAACGACCATTATCGGCCCGCGGGTCACCGCCACCGCAACCGCCGGCCCTTCATTTGCTACAATTAAGAGTTTGGAGATGCGCGCATGACCCTCACCTGCACCCGCTGCGGCAAAGCCCGGCGATCCCCCGCCCGCCCACCGCATCGGCTTCGCCGGGCCCGACAAGGACCGGGTCCTGGCGGGCATCTGCGCCGACTGCTGGAAGGACTGGGAGGAGACCGAGATCAAGGTCATCAACGAGTACCGCCTGAACTTCATGGACCCCCAGCACCGGGAGATGCTCAAGCAGGCCACGCTCGACTTCCTGTTCGACCAGAAGAACCTGAACCTGCCCGAATGATCCACGTCGAGGGACTCACCAAGCGCTACGGCGACCGCGTCCTCCTCGAGGACGTGTCCTGGCACGTCAAGAAGAAGGACCGCATCGGCCTGTCCGGCCCGAACGGCTCGGGCAAGACCACCCTGCTGCGCATGCTCGCCGGCCTCGAGGAG
This sequence comes from uncultured Actinomycetes bacterium, assembly GCA_963724995.1. GTDB lineage: Bacteria > Actinomycetota > Thermoleophilia > Gaiellales > Gaiellaceae > Gaiella. Next base: position 54,245 of record CAVRXC010000006.1, on the reverse strand, counting down.
CCCGACGCGGGCCGGATCCGCATGGCCTCGGACACCACCATCGGCTACCTGCCCCAGGACGGCATCGTCCACCAGGGCAAGACGGTGCACGAAGAGGTGGTGATGGCCTTTGCCCCCCTCCTCGCCCTCAAGGAAGAGCAGCACCGCATCGAGGACGCAGCTCGCCCACGAAGGCGACGACGCCGACCACGAGCGCCTCCTCACCCGCTACGCCGAGGTGACCGAGCGCTTCAAGGACCGGGGCGGATACGAGATCGAGGCCAGCGTCGCCGACGTGCTGAAGGGCCTCGGCTTCTCCCTGGAAGACCAGCAGCGCCGGTGCGAGGAGTTCTCGGGCGGCTGGCAGATGCGCATCGCCCTGGCCAAGCTCCTCCTCGCCCGGCCCAACCTGCTGCTGATGGACGAGCCCACGAACCACCTCGACCTGCCCGCGCGCAACTGGCTGGAGGAGTACCTCGCCGACTACCCGGGCTCGGTGGTCCTGGTCTCCCACGACCGCTACTTCCTCGACGCCACGGTGAAGCGCATCACCGAGGTGGGCCTGCGCACCCTCACCGACTACCACGGCAACTACTCGCAAGTACGTGGTCGACCACGAGGCGGCCATGGAGCGGCTGCGCGAGTCGCACCGCCGGCAGAGCGAGGAGATCGAGAAGACCGAGGCCTTCATCAGCCGCTTCCGCTACCAGGCCACCAAGGCCCGCCAGGTGCAGAGCCGGATCAAGCAGCTCGACAAGGTCGAGCGCATCGAGATCCCGGCCGAGCGCAAGAAGATCCGCTTCAAGTTCCCCGACGCGCCCAAAGCCGGGCCGGGTCGTCCTCGAGCTCAAGGGCGTGCGCAAGTCCTACGGCGACAAGGCCGTGCTCGACGGCATCGACCTCCTGATCGAGCGGGGCGACCGCATCGCCCTCGTGGGGCCCAACGGCGCCGGCAAGTCGACGCTCATGCGGATCCTGGCCGCCGTCGACCAGCCCGACTCGGGCGCGCGGCGTCGAGGGACATCGCGTCGTCATCGACTACTTCGCCCAGGACCAGGCCGCGGTCCTCGAACGCGGGCGACACCATCTACGAGGAGATGACCGCGAAGAGCCCGAACACCATGGTGCCCATGATCCGCACCATCCTGGGGGGCTTCCTCTTCTCGGGCGACGACGTCACCAAGAAGGTGGCGGTGCTCTCGGGCGGCGAGCGCAACCGCCTGGCCCTGGCCAAGATGCTGCTGAACCCGAGCAACCTGCTGCTGCTCGACGAGCCCACGAACCACCTCGACCTCGACTCGAAGGAGGTGCTGCTCGACGCCCTGGCCGACTACGACGGCACCCTCGATCTTCGTCTCCCACGACCGCTACTTCGTCGACCGCCTGGCCACCAAGGTCATCGAGGTGGGCGGCGGCCAGGCCCCGCTCTACCCGGGCGGGCTACGAGGACTTCGTCTACTGGAAGAAGCAGCGGGAGGCGGGTCTGGCGGCGCCGCTTGCCGAAGCCCACGGTGCGCCATTCGATCGACGACGAGAACCCGCGAGGGCGAGGCCCGGCGGCCGAAGCCCGGCGTCGAAGTCCGATCCGCAGCCCGCGCCCGGGCCGCGCGTCCGCTCCATCGGGGCGCTGCGCCGGCGGCGCCGCGACTGCCCGAGCCCAAGGGCGCGGCGGCCTGCACCGGGCGGCAACGGCCAACCGGGTCCCAAGGCCCGCCGCCGACCCCATGGCCCCGCGACTCCGCACCGCCGCCACTCCCCCGGACCGCCAGGAACGCCAGGTCCGCGAACGCGAGCTCAAGAAGCTGAAGAACCGCCTCTCCGATCTCGAGAAGCGCATCGCCGAGAAGGAGCAGGCGGTCAAGACGCTCGAGGCCCAGATGGCCTCGCCCGGCTTCTACGACGACCGCGCCCAGGCCGAGAAGGCCGCCACCGACCACAAGACCCTCATGTGGGAAGTAGGCGACCTCCTGTCGCAGTGGGAGATGGTGCAGACGGAAGTGGAGCAGGCCGAGGTGGGGCTCTCCGCCTACTCCATCCCGAGCCGGCCCAGATAGCCTTTCTCGCGCACCCGCCTGAGCATCCAGGTGAAGAAGAGCGCGCCCGCGCCGAGGTAGACGAGGTCGAGGCCGAAGGCCGCCACCAGCGAGGACCCGGTGTCGACGGCTTCCCCGCGGAGGGCCTGGCGCATGCCCTCGAAGACGTGGGTCGACGGCAGGAGCAGGGCCACCGGCCGGAGCCAGCCGGGCAGCACGTCCACGGGGTAGAAGGTCGCCGAGATGGGCTGGATCAGGAAGGGGACACCCCAGACCAACGCCTCCGCCGATTGGCCGAAGCGGAGGATGAGGGCGGCCGTGAACATGCCGACCGCCCAGCCGAAGAGGAGCAGGCTGAAGAGGAACGGGGCGAGGTGGAGACCCATGGTCCGCACGTCGAAGGAGTAGAAGCCATAGGCCAGCCCTCCGAGCAGCACGGCGGGGATCAGGGACTTGATCACCCCGAGCAGACTCGTAGCCACCAGAAGCTCGAAGGTTCGGACGGGGGTGACGAACACGTTCAGGATGTTCCGCGTCCAGATGTCCTCGGTGAACGCGAGGGTGATGGCCTGCTGGCAGCGATACAGCACGTCCCACAGGATCATCGCTCCCAGCAGGTAGGACACGGCCGCGGGGGCCGCGACCTTCTGCAGGTAGGTGGAGAGGAAACCCCAGACCAGCAGATCCATCACCGGCCAGAAGAAGATCTCCATCGCGCGCGCCAGGCTGCGCCGGTAGAGGTACAGATAGCGCAGCAGCAGGCCGAAGATGCGATGGGTCACGAGGGCTCCAGCAAGTGACCGTCGCGGGCGACCTTGATGAACACCTCGTCGAGGCTGCCGCCGCTCACCCGATCGCGGAGCTCCTGCGGCGTTCCCTCGGCCACCACGCGGCCGCGCGAGAGGAAAGTCACGCGGTCGCACAGCCGCTCGACCTCGTGCATGTTGTGCGAGGTGTAGACCATGGTGAGCCCGCGCTCGCGCTGGAGTCGCACCAGGGTGGTCCGCACCTTGTCCGCGATGTCGGGATCGAGGCTCGCGGTGGGCTCGTCGAGGAACAGCACCTCGGGGTCGTTGAGGAAGGCCTTGCAGAGGTTGAGCCGGGTCTGCTGGCCGGTGGAGAGGGCGCCCGTCACCTTGTCCCGGGCCTCGGGAATCTCGAAGAGCTCGAGCAGGGAGCGGATCTTCTCGGCGGGCCGGCGCACGCCGTAGAGCCGGGCGAACACGTTCAGGTTCTCGTAGGCCGAGAGGTTGAAGGGGAGGTTGACGTAGGCCGAGGAGAAGTTCACCCGCTGCAGGATGGCGCGGCGCTCCGTGGCGAGGTCGAGACCGAGGATCCTCGCGTGACCGGCGCTCGGGGTGGTGAGGCCCAGGAGCATCTGCAGGGTCGTGGTCTTCCCCGCGCCGTTCGGTCCCAGGAGGCCCAGGATCTCGCCGCGTCTCGACCTGGAAGGAGACTCCGTCGACCGCCGTGGACGCGCCGAACCTCTTGGTGAGCCCGGAGACGACGACGACGGGCTCGCTCGCCGTGTCCGCCGCGGAAGCCATCAATACGTGGGGCCGAGGAGCACCGCGTTCAGGAACAGCAGCTCGGTGGACTCGGCGTAGGCCCGGAAGTTCGGGTCCTCCGCGAAGGCGATCACGTGGCCCCGGCCGGTGGGCTGCTCCATCAGGAAGGCCTTCCGGGCGAGCGGCTCCTTCGCTTCGTCCCACACGAGGCCGCTCAGCACGAGCTGGTCCTTCGCCGCGTAGGTGCCGACGTTCCGGCCCTTGTCGAGCTTGAGGGGCGTGAAGATGCGCGGTCCGCTCACCATGGCCCCGATCTCGCCGTCCGTGCCCGCGGTGAGCCAGTGGTCGCGGTCGAGCACGACGCGGAGGATCGCCCCGTAGTTGTCCTCGGGCCGCTCGCGCTCGGGCTGGATGGCCTTGTCGTAGTCGAAGGGCTTCTGGGGCTCCTTCTTCGCGTCCTTGTCCTTGTCCGCTTCTCCGCCGCGGCTCGGCATCGGGCCTCCCGTCGCGCAGCTCCGCCTGCGTGGCGAGGAGGCCCACCTTCTCGCGCCCCGCCCACCGCGCCGCCTCGGCGATGAGCACGAGGGTGCCGCCCTCGCGAGACCCAGGTCTTGAGCCGCTTCACCGCCTCCTCGCCCAGGGCATCGGAGTAGTCGCCCGACGGCAGCACGAGCACGTCGTAGCGGGCGAGATCCACTCGGCGGAGCGAGCCCACGCGCACCGCGGTGACGGGCTGGCCGAAGCGCCGTTCGAGCACGTAGCGGGCCCAGCCCGCCGACAGGCTCTGCGTCGGCGCGTCCCAGGCGAGCAGCACCCGCGGCGCCTTGAGCGGACGCACCTGATTGCTGCCGAGGGAGATGCCCTTCTCGACGTAGCCGCTGTCGGTCGCCTGCACGGAGAGGCCGTGGCGCCGGGCCAGCGCACCCAGGGCGTCCGCGAGGCTGGCGTCGTTGTCGCTGGCCCGGAAGATGGCGGTGCCCGCCGGGTAGTCCCGTCCGCCCAGGGTGAACGCACCCTCGGCCACCCGCACCTTGAGGCCGCTCCGCAGCGCTTCTCCCACGGCCGCGGCCGGCGCGGAGCCCCAGGGCAGGAGGTAGGCGACCTTCGCGGGAGGAAGAGCGGAAGGGTCGCCCGCGGCCGCCTTCAGGCCGAGGCCCTCCGCCGAGACCGTGCCGGATCCAGTGTACGGGCTCGTGCGCCCGGTGGAGGCGAGAACCGGCACGCACTCCACGTCGAAGGAGGTGGGCAGGCTCCAGGCCGTGATGTCGTAGACCTGGTCGGGCAGCCGCATCTTGCGCCGTCGGTCCTGCTCCTTGACGAACGCCTCGTCCATCGAGGTCTGCGCCTCGAGGAGGTTGCGGACCATGCGCGCCGAAGGCTGGACCGCGGACACGACGTAGGTGCCCGCGGGCAGGCTGCGCGCACCGGCCTTCAGGGGCTCGTCGGCGCGGCGCACCTCGATGCCGTTCGCCACGAGGACGTCGGCCAGGCGGGTGGCCCGCGAGGCGTCGGCTCCGGGGAGAAGCAGGTACTCGCGCACCGCCGCCTTCTCCGCCTCGGCCACGGCCGAGCGACGGTAGGCCAGGAAGTCGCGGAGCAGCTTCTCGCGGCCCTTCGCGGCGATCGCGGCCGTGGTGAGGGCGGCGGTGAAGTGGTCGACGACGCCGTCCCGGTAGGTGAGCCGCGAGTCGTCGCTCCGCCGCAGCACGAGGCCGCGCGAGCTCGCCTGCTCGAAGGTCATGCCGATCGCCCCCTGGTAGAGGGGCCAGCTCTCGCCGTAGCCGGGATAGAACGAGTCGAACACCTCGCGCACGAAATAGGGGAAGCCGCGGGCGTCGAAGCGTGAGGCGATCGCCTGCCCCAGCTCCTGCCACCAGGCCTTCTGGGTGGCGGTGAGATGGGGATTGAGGGGATCGGCGGGGGGCGCGAAGTAGTAGGTCGAGTCGCCGCCCATCTCGTGGAGGTCCGCCGTCACCTGGGGGAACCACTCCAGGAAGACGCGCACCCGGCCGCGGGTCTCCGGCTGGCTCATGGCGAACCAGTCCCGGTTCAGGTCGAAGAGATAGTGGTTGCTGCGTCCCCCCGGCCAGGGCTCGTCGTGCTCGAGGGACACGGGCTCGGAATCGGGAGTCGCGGCCTGGCCAGCGCGGTTCGAGGCGAGGAAGCGCGCGCGGCCGTCGGGGTTCTCGCTCGGGTCGACGAGCACGATCGAGTCGCGGAGGATCTGCGTTGCCTCGGCGTCGTCCTGGGCGGCCAGGAGGTGGTAGGCCAGGGCCAGCGCGGCGTCGCACGAGGAGATCTCGTTGCCGTGGACGCCGTGGAGGAGCCAGGTCACGGCCGGGAGATCCTTCACGAGCCGATCGCCGTCCGCGGACGAGAGCCCGCGGGGGTCGCCGAGCTTGTGCAGGCCCGCCTTCACCTCGTCGAGGCGGGCCATGCGCTCGGCCGAGCCGATGGCCAGCACGTGCAGGGGCCGGCCCTCCCAGGTCTCGGCGTACTTCGAGAGGCGCGTGCGCTCGGGGGCGGCCTTCGCCAGCGCCTCCAGGTAGGCGGTGATCTGCTCCGGCGTGGAGATGGCGTCGCCGATCTCGTGACCCGCCACCTGCAGGAGGGTGGGGATGCGCGGGTCGTAGCGCGTTCCGGGGGCGAGCTCGGGCCGGCTGGGCGCGGCAAGGAGGACGAGGAGGAGCGTCGCGATCATCGGGTCACCCTGGTTAGACGGCGGCGGAGTTCTTGCGCTTGCGGCCCTTGCGGGCCACGTCCTTGATGAGCTTCACGGCCTCGGCCGCATCGGGCTCCGCGGGATCTTCCTCGGGCAGGGGCTCGTCGATCTCGTCGAAGCTCGAGGCGGAAGCTGCGCTCAGGTCCTCGGGCTCGCGCAGCGACGCGGCGAACGCGCGCACCGGCTCGAGCTCGTCCACCGCCGCCCGGAACCGCTGGGCCACGAGGCGGGCCAGGGCGATCGTGAGCTTGGCGAAGAGCTGCGGATCGTCCTTCACGAGATCGAGGAGACGCTCGCGGGTCAGCCGGCGCAGGCGGCAGTCGACGCGGGCGCGGACGTTGTTCGTGCGGGTCTGGCCGTCGATGAAGCCGACCTCCCCCACCACCTCGCCCGGACCGATGGCCGCCAGCACCACGTCGTTTCCCAGGACCTCGTCGAACACCTCGAGCTGGCCGTCGTCGACCATGAGGAGGCTCCGCGAAGGGCTGCCCTTCTGGAAGCACCAGGTCGCCGGCCGCGGCCGTACACGGCTCCATGGCCCGGAGCAGGCGGGCGTGCTCTTCCTCGGTCAGGTAGGAGACGAGGTCGCCGCGCCGGGCGACCGGCCACCAGCTCGTTTCCAAGAGTCCTCCGGTGCGCGATGAAACCACAAGGGGCAGGGGAAACAAAGCGAGGGGGCGGCTAGAGTCCCCGCGCTTCGAGCCAGGACCAGGACCGTGCCGTGCACTTCCTCGCGGACCTCGGCCGGCGTCCGACCCGAGCGCTTGAGCACGCCGAACGAATGGTCTCCTTCCCGGACGGAATGGAAGGTCGCCCGCTCGCCCAGGCGAGCGAGCACGGCCTCCAGGAGGTCGGCAGCGCGCGAAGTCGTCGCGCGTCCCCTGCACGAACAGCATCGGGGCCGGATCTCCGGGAGGTGCTTGTCGCGCAGCTGCTCCGGGCGGCCCGGCGGGTGCAGGGGGTAGGCCAGGAACACGAGGCCCTCGGCGGCGACACCCTTCGCCACGGCCTGCGAGGCGATGCGTCCGCCCATCGACCGGCCGCCGAGCACAAGGCTACGCGCGCCCAGGGCCTGGCGCGCGTAGTCGGCCACGCCGCGAATGGTGCCCTCGAGCACGTCGGGAGGATCCGGCCGGCCCTTTCCGGCCTCGGTGTAGGGGAAGTTGAAGAGGAGGGCGGTCCGTCCCGAGGCCGCGATCGCCTCGGCCAGGGCGACCAGGGCCGGGTAGGTGCGCGTGCTCCCCGCCCCGTGGCCGAGCGCCACCACCCGATCGCCCGAGCCATGGACGGAGGCCGAGACCGTTCCCGACGGCGTGACGATGCTGACCTCGCCCACGAGAACGGATTCTAGCGCTGAGCTACACTCGGCCCGAAGGGAGCCCGAAGGCGCGATGTACGAGGCCTACTACGGCTTCACCGAGAAGCCGTTCAACCTGACGCCCGACCCCAAGTACCTCTACCAGTCGCGGCGGCACACCGAGGCGGTCGGCCCACCTCGAGTATCGGCCGGCGCGAACGCGGAGGCTTCATCGTGATCACGGGCGAGGTGGGCACGGGCAAGACCACCCTCGCCCGCTACTTCCTGGGCCGGCTGCCCGAGGGCACGGCCACGGCGGTCGTGCTGTACCCCGCCCTCACCGCCGCCGAGCTCCTGCAGACCATCCTCGACGACCTCCATGCCCCGCGCGAGGGCACGTCGCTCAAGGAGCTGGTGGACGCGCTCCACCGCTTCCTCCTGAAGGCCCGCGCGCAAGGCCGCGACGTCGTCCTCCTGATCGACGAGGCCCAGGACCTCTCGCCCGAGGTCCTCGAGCAGATCCGCCTCATCTCGAACCTCGAGACCGACACCGACAAGCTCATCCAGATCGTGCTCATCGGCCAGTCGGAGCTCGCCGAGATGCTGGGACGGCGCGAGCTGCGCCAGCTCGCGCAGCGGGTGACCGCGCGCTACCACCTGGCCCCGCTCGTCCGCGGCGGGAGACCGACGACTACGTGCGCCATCGCCTGGCCGTGGCCGGCGGCGCGGGCAAGGTCGACCTTCACCCCCCGCGCCCTCGCCGCCGTGCACGGCCTGTCGTCGCGGGATCCCGCGGCTCATCAACCTGATCTGCGATCGCGCGCTGCTCGCGGGGTACGTCCGGGGCACCCGGGTCATCGAGGCGGCCATGGTCCGCCAGGCCGCGACCGAGACCGTGGGCGTGGGTCGGCGCGCGCTTCGACCTGCAACACTACGCGGCCCTGGTCGTCGGCCTTCTCGTGGCCGCGGGCATGGTCTACGCCCTGGCCTTTCCCCGGCCGCTGTCGGCTCCGAGCGACGACGCGTCGGCTCCCGCGACTCCCCGCCCACGGCGCCGGCGCCGGCGGTCCCCCAGGCTGCCCCCGCACCCACGGCCGCGCCTTCCCTCGCCACGACCCCGGACGTCCTCGAGAAGCGCCTCCTCACCCTGTCGCGCGACTCCTCGTATGGCGCGGGCGCGTCCCGCATCCTGGCCCTCTGGGGCGGGGCTCCCGTCGAGAAGACCACGCTGCGCACGCACCTGCCCCAGCTCCGCCGCCTCGATCTTCCCGTGCTCCTCGAGATGTTCCACCCGGCCCGGCGCGACACCTGCTTCGTGGCCCTGCTCGGAATCGAGGGCGACGAGGCCACGGTGGCCGTGGGCGACGAGCCGCCCTACCCGCCTGTCCCTGGCCGAGCTCGACCGCTACTGGACCCGCGACGCGGTCTTCTTCTGGCGCGACTTCGACGCGGTGGCCCGCCAGGCCGAGCCCGACCGCACCGCGGTCTGGGTGCGGGGCGCAGCTCGAGCGCCTCGGCTACGGCGCCGACACAAAGGCGGCGGTCCTCCGCTTCCAACAGGAGAGCGACCTCATCGCCGACGGCGTCGTGGGCAGCCGCACGCTCATGGCCCTCTACAGCCGCGGCCCCTGGCCACGGCCGCGGCTTGCGGCCGCGGGCGGAGGCGCCTCGTGAGCCTGATCCTCGAGGCCCTGAAGAAGCTCGAGAGGGAGAAGCAAGCCCCCGACCGCGGGTTCCTGGTCGTGGCCCACGTGCCCTGGCCCGCGGGTCCGACCGCACGCTCGCTTTGGCTCGTCGCGGGCCTTGCCCTCGGGTTGATCGGGCTCGTGGCGCTCCTGCTCCTGCGCGGGCGCGAGCACGCCTCCGACGATCGCCAAGGCTCCGCACGCGGTCCCGACGCCCCTCGGCACTCCCCTCGCGCTTCCGCCTTCGCTCCCCGCTTTGTCCGCGCCACTCCCGCCGGCGCCCGCGTCCCCGGCGCCTTCCCTGGCAGCTCCGCAGAGCGCCGTGGCCCCAAAGGTCGCTCCCCGCCGAGACCCCGCGTCGCTACCCTCGGCGCCTGGCCGAGAGCCGACGACGACACCGCTGCCTGCGCCGTCATCACCTTCGCCTGCCGTCGCGGGTGACGTCGACGTGCGCCTCAATGCCATCACGCAGCAGGACGGTCAGCCCGTCGCGGTCTTGAACGACCGGGTGGTGCGCGAGGGCGACGTGTTCGACGGCATCCACGTGATCCGCATCGGCGAGGCCGAGGTGGAGGTCGAGGTGAACGGCAAGCGGCGGGTCATCCGGTTCTAGAAGAGGTAGTCATGACGATCGCCGCCCAGGGAACCTTCGACGTCAAGCTCATCCCCCAGCCCCCGGACGACCCGGCCGTCGAGGCGCCCATCGGGAGGATGTCCATCGACAAGCAGTTCCACGGCGACCTCGAGGGCACGAGCCAGGGCCAGATGCTGGCGGCCATGACCGACGTCAAGGGCTCCGCGGGCTACGTCGCGCTCGAGAGGGTCAGCGGCACCCTGCAGGGCAAGACGGGGTCGTTCGCGTTGCAGCACAACGGGATGATGACGCGAGGCGAACCCCAGCTGAGCGTCACCGTGGTCCCCGACTCGGGCACGGGCCAGCTGGCGGGCCTCGCGGGCCGCATGACCATCAACGTCGCCGACGGAAAGCACTCGTACGTCTTCGAGTACACGCTCGCCCCCACGCCCTGAGCACGGGAGAGGCATCGATGACCCAGGACGAGAAGATCCGACTGGAGCGCCGCGAGCTCCTCCGCGCGGGCGCGGCCACCGGAGCCCTGGCCCTGCTCGGCGCCAAGGCGCGATCCGACGATGCGGCGCCGTTCGCCCTGGAGGAGGCCGACATCGCTTCGCTCCAGGAGCGGCTCGGCGGCTCGGCCCTCAGCGCCCGAGACCTGACCCAGGCCTATCTCGAGCGCATCAGTGCCCTCGACCGGCAGGGACCGACGCTGCGCAGCGTCCTCGAGACCAATCCCGACGCTCTCGCCATCGCCCAGGCCCTCGACCAGGAGCGCCGGGCCAAGGGCCCTCGTGGCCCGCTGCACGGCATTCCCGTGCTGGTCAAGGACAACCTCGACACGGCCGACCGCATGACCACCACGGCCGGCTCGCTGGCCCTCCAAGGCTCGATCGCCTCGCGCGACTCCTTCGTGGTGCAGCGGCTGCGCGAGGCGGGAGCCGTGCTCCTGGGCAAGACCAACCTGAGCGAGTGGGCGAACTGCCGCTCGAACAAGTCCACGAGCGGCTGGAGCGGCCGCGGGGGCCAGTGCCGCAACCCCTACGTGCTCGACCGCAATCCCTGCGGCTCGAGCTCGGGCTCGGGAGCCGCGGTCGCCGCCAACCTCTGCGCGGTGGCCATCGGCACGGAGACCGACGGCTCGATCGTCTGCCCCTCGAACGCCAACGGCATCGTGGGCATCAAGCCCACGCTGGGTCTGGTGAGCCGAGCCGGGATCATTCCCATCGCCCACAGCCAGGACACCGCGGGGCCGATGTGCCGCACCGTGCGCGACGCGGCGATCGTCCTCGGAGCCATCGCCGGCTTCGACCCCAACGACCCCGTCACGGCCGAGAGCCGGGGCCGCGCCCTCTCCGACTACACGCGCGTCCTCGACAAGGGCGGCCTTCGCGGCGCGCGCATCGGGGTCTACCGCAAGACGTTCGGCTTCCACCGCGACGTCGACCGCATCATGGAGGAGGCGCTCGTCGTGCTTGAAGCGCGAGGGCGCCGTGCTCGTCGATCCCGCCGACATCCCTCACGCCGAGGAGTACTACGAGACCGAGGGCGAGGTCCTCCTCTACGAGTTCAAGGCCGATCTCAACGCGTACCTCGCGGCCCTCGGCCCCCAGGCCCCGGTCAAGACGCTGGCCGACGTCATCGCGTTCAACGAGGCCCACGCCGCCGAGGAGATGCCCTACTTCGGCCAGGAGCAGTTCCTGAAGGCACAGGCGAAGGGCCCGCTCACGGAGAAGCCCTACCTCGACGCCCTCGAGAAGAACCGCCGGTTGTCGCGGGCCGAGGGCATCGACGCGGTCATGGACCAGCATCGGCTCGACGCCATCGTGGCCCCCACCGGAGGGCCCGCCTGGCTCACCGACTGCCTCACCGGCGACCACTTCGGAGGCGGCAGCTCCACGCCCGCCGCGGTGGCCGGCTATCCGAACATCAACGTGCCCGCCGGCTTCGCCTTCGGCCTGCCCGTGGGGATCTCGTTCATGGGCCGTGCGTGGAGCGAGGGCTCCCTGATTCGCCTCGCGTATGCGTTCGAGCAGGCCACCCGGGCGCGTCGTCCGCCCCGCTTCCGCGAGACCGCCGACCTCCGCATGGGCTGAGCCGCTGCTCGCGGGCCGCCGCTCTTCGAGGCTCGAGCGAGCGCTTTCCTACGGCTTTCGCGGTCGGCCCGCGAGATAGCCCTTCTTGGTGCGCGCCGTGGCTCCGGCGGCCTTCACCACGACCTTGACCGAGCGGAAGCGCCCGTCGTCGGGCCGGGGCGGCACGTAGCCCACCACGTAGTAGCTCCGCATCTCGTTGCCCACGCGGTCGAGGGCGGGCAATAGCGTGTTGGAGAACCGCGAGGTGAAGCCTCCGGTGGCGGTGGCCAGGTCCATGGCTCCGCCGGACCGGCTCCACGCCACCTCGAAGGCGGGAAGCATCTTTCCTCCGGGCTCGGGCAGCAGGTCGTCGAGGCCGGCCGCGTCCACGAAGTACACCGTGGTCGCGGCGAGACGGGCCAGCGACGCCACCTTCTGCAGGTGCGCGTCGAGGCCCATGACCTGGGGGAAGCCCGGAGACACGAGCACTACGGCCTTGCGCCCGGCGACACCGTCGAGCTCGAGAAGGAGGGCCTCGAGGGTGCCGAGCAGGCCGGTGGCCTGCGCGAACACCGAGAGGAACTGGCCGGTCGTGGCGGTCTCGGTGGCGGGGCCGGCCCGGCCTTCGGTGCGCTCGGCGATGGCGTCGGGCAGGTTCGTTCCCGCCCACGGCGAGCCGGTCGCGCGAAGACCCCGAGCGACGGCGGCGAGAGCCGCCCGGTCGTGGGGTACCGTCCCGTCCCAGGCCTCTCCCGTCGAGAGGTTGACGAGGCGCACCCAGTCGCCGTTCCGGGCCGACTCGCGCAGGAACCTCGAGGTGCCGTCGCGCGCCCGTTGCAGCTGCCCGCGAGACAGGGCCGCCGTATCGACCAGGATGAGAAGGCGCCGATCGAGTCGGGGCCGGGGCTCGACCACGAGGCCGCCGTCGTCGGTCGGCGAAACCGACTGTGGCGAGCCCTCGTAGACGGCCTCGAACAGGGACACCTCCACCGGCTTCCCGTCCTCCAGGATCTGGAAGTCGCCGGCGCCGAGGCCCGACGATGGGCCGTCCCTTGCCGTCCACCACGGACACGTCGAGCCGGATCATGCGGACGTCGGCGCCGAACTCGAGGGTGGGTCGCTCCTGGGGATAGGCGGTTGCCACCGAGGCGGCGAGAAGGATCGAGAGCATGGCCTTGACCCCCAAGGTCGAAGGGCCGGGCGACCCCGAATCGGCGGCGGCCCGCCCGTCGGGTTTTGGCGACCCCGCTAGTGTACGCTCGCCTCGTGAGCCATCTGCGCAACGAGACGCCGGAGAGCCTTGCCGCCGCCGTCCCCGGCCTGCCCGTGGAGGTGGCTCGGCGGGTGCTGGGGCGGGCGATCTTCGAGGATGCCGACGACCTGGTCGGCGTCCGGGGCCTGAGCAGCGCCGCCCGGCGGGCCATCGAAGCCTCCTACGGCAGGGAACGACTCGACGTGGCCGACCGCCGACGCAGCCTCGTGGATCCCTTTGCCAAGTTCCTCTTCCGCGCCCCCGACGGGTTGGTCTTCGAGTCGGTGCGGATTCCCCTCGAGCGACCCCGCTACAGCGTGTGCGTCTCGTCGCAGGTGGGGTGCGCCCTCGGCTGCACGTTCTGCGAGACGGGGCGGCTCGGCTACTCGCGCAACCTCGAGCCCTGGGAGATCGTCGAGCAGGTGCTGACCATAAGGCGCGAGTCGCCCGAGCGCCCGGTCACGGGTGTCGTGTTCCAGGGGCAGGGCGAGCCCTTCCAGAACTACGAGAACGTGATACGAGCCGCCGCGATCCTGCGCGCCCCCTGGGGAGGACGGATCCGGGGCGACCGCATCACGATCTCGACGGTGGGTCTCTTGCCCATGATCGAGCGTTACACCGAGGAAGGGCACCCGTATCGGCTGATCCTCTCGCTCACCTCGGCCCTGCCCGAGAAGCGCAAGGAGCTCGTCCCCATGGCCCGGGTCCACGACGCTCGAGGCGCTGGCCGGGGCCATGCGGCGGCACGCGGAGCGCCACGGCGGGCCGGTGAACCTGGCCTGGGTGCTGCTCTCGGGGGTGAACACGGACCCCGAGGAGGCGCGAGCGCTGGGCCGGCTCTTCCGCGGCGTCCGCGTGCGAGTGTCGGTGATCGACGTGAACGACCCGCGGCGCCACTTCCGCCAGGCCGACGACGACGAGCGCGGCCGCTTCCTGACCGCGCTCGCCGCGGAAGGCATCGGGTTCGTGCGCCGCTACTCGGGCGGACCCGACATCCACGCCGCCTGCGGCATGCTGGCCGGCCAGGCCCGGGGCGGCGAGGCCCTGCCCGCCTGAGCGCGCGCATCCTTCCCGCGACCGATCCCGGCGCCATCGCCGAAGCGGCCGCCGTGCTCAAGCAGGGTGGCCTCGTGGCCTTCCCTACGGAGACGGTCTACGGCCTCGGGGCCAACGCCTTCGACACGGGAGCGGTCGCGCGAATCTTCGCGGCCAAGGACCGGCCCTCGTTCGACCCGCTCATCGTTCATGTGCCTTCCGTCGCCGACGTAGGTCGAGTCGCGTTCGCCGACGACCCCAGGCTGCCCGCGCTGGCCGCGCGGTTCTGGCCGGGGCCGCTCACCCTCGTCTTCTTGAAGCGGCCCGAGCTGCCCGACCTGGTCACGGCCGGCCTGCCCGCCGTGGGCGTTCGGGTCCCCGGCCACGCCATGGCCCGCGCCCTCCTGAGCGCCGCCGGCGTGCCCATAGCCGCGCCCAGCGCCAATCCCTTCGGCGCCGTCAGCCCCACTACCGCCGCCCACGTGCTCGAAGGCCTGGGCGAGCGCGTCGACGTGATCCTCGACGGCGGTCCCTGCACGGTGGGAGTCGAATCCACCGTGCTCTCGCTTCTGGGCGAGCGGCCCCTCGTCCTGCGCCCCGGCGGAGTCACCCGCGAGGATCTCGAGGCCACGCTCGGCCACAAGGTCGAGGTGCGCGCGTCGTCGTCGCGCCCGGTCTCGCCCGGCCAGCTCGAGCGTCACTACGCCACGAGAACACCCCTGGACCTGCTCGACGGCCCGGCTCCTGCCCGGCCCTCGGCTCCCGGGCGCATCGGTCTTCTGGCCCTGGCGAGCGCGCCCGCCGGGCACGGGTACGCCGCGGTCGAGGTGCTGGCCGAGGACGGCCGGCTGGCCACGGCCGCGGCGAGGCTGTTCGCGGCGCTGCGGCGCCTCGACGCCCTCGGCCTCGACCGCCTGGTCGCGGAGCCGGTGCCGGAGGAAGGCCTGGGCCGCGCGATCCTCGACCGCCTGCGTCGCGCCGCTGCTCGCGGCTAGGCGGCTCGGCCCTAGCCCCGGGTGGGGGCCTCGTTCAGGAGGTCGCGCAGCAGGGCCGCCACCTCGGCCGGCACCGAGGTGAAGCGCACGCGGAACAGGTCGGCTTCCTTGCCTCGGGAGCCCAGCACCTTGGCATAGAGCTCGGAAACGGGGGCGCGGCCCGCCGGCATGAGGGTCATCTTGAGGTCGCTGAGCGCGCGTAGCCCGCGCGCGGAGCGCAGCACGCCCCCCGACGCCGAGATCTCCACGAAGCCGCCCGGGAACCTCTCGGCGCCCACCGTCTTCCCGGCCATGACGCTGAACTCCGCTCCGAGCTCGGCGCGCAGGGGCACGAAGGCCTCCGAGCGGGCGGGCAGCGACACCGCGTTCTCTCCGGTCACGCCCAGGAGGTCGTAGACCACCAGGGGCTCGCGGGCGCCCTTCGCGTCGATGCTGAACCGCTCGCCCACCGTGGCCTCGCCGCCGGCCTGCTGCAAGGTAGCCTCCGAGACCAGGATCTGGCCGCCCACCGTGAACGACTCGATCCTTCCCGCGTGGTTCACCGGGGCCCCGACCACCCCGTACTTGGCCCGCCGCTCCGAGCCGATGTTGCCCACCACCACCTCGCCGGTGTGGATGGCCACGCCCATCTCGATGCGGGGCAGGCCGAGGGCCAGGTTCTTCTCGTTCAGGGCGTCCACCGCGAGCTGCATGTGGACCGCGCAGGCCACCGCCCGGCGCGCATCGTCGGGCCGCGGCTCGGGCGCGCCGAAGATCGCCAGCACCGCGTCGCCGATGAACTCGTCGATGAGGCCCTGGTGGCGCAGGATCACGTCGGCCATCGCTCCGAGGTAGCCGTTCAGCGTGCGCACGACCTCCTCGGGACCGAGGCTCTCCGAGAGCGAGGTGAAGCCCCGCAGGTCCGACATCAGGATGGTGACCTTGCGCCGCTCGCCCCCGAGCTTCAAGCCCTCGGGCGACTCCAGGAGGCTCTTCACCACGTCGTCGCTCAGATAGCGGCCGAAGGTGTTCTGGATGAACCGGTTCCTGAGCTCGAGGTCGGTGGCGAGCCTCGCGATCTGCTCCTTCTGCTTCTTCACCGCCAGCTGGGTCTCGAGGCGGGCCAGCACCACCGGGAAGTCGAGGGGCTTCGTCACGTAGTCGTTGGCCCCCAGGCGCAGCGCCTCCACCACGTCCTCGCTGGCGTCGCGGGCGGTCGCCATGATCACGGGAAGATCCGACTGCGAGTAGGTGCGGCGGATGCGTGTCAGCACCTCGATCCCCGAAAGGTCGGGCATCATCACGTCGAGGAGCATGGCGTCGAAGAAGCCCTCGTCGACGAGGCGGAGGGCCTCGCGGCCGTCGCGCGCCCCCGTGACGCGGTAGCCCCGGCCCGCGAGACGGCGCGACAGCATGTCGCGGTTCATCTCGTTGTCGTCCACCACGAGGACGTGGCCCGCGGCGCCGGAGAGGTCTTCGCCGCCCTCGCTTGCCGCGCCCTTGTCCTCGCGAAACACCACGGGCAACGGAGGGGGAAGAGGCGGCGGGACGACCGGAGGCGGCGCCACCGCGGGAGCCACCGCCGCCGCCAGGGGCGAGCCTGGCGAAGCGAGCGCCGTATCCACGATCTTCAGGAGCTGCCGGGCCGCGAGCTGGATCTTGCCCAGGTCCGCGACCAGGCTCTCCTGGCCCGCTTCCTGGGCCTCCTCCTGAAGGAGCTCGCTGTAACCCAGGATCTGGTGGACGGGCGTCCGCAGGTCGTGGCGGAGCTGGGCCAGGGGGTCGGGCTTGCGGCCGGTCGACTCGCTCATCCGCGCGCTAGAGGCCCGCCGATTTGCGCCGGACGAACGCTCCGCGGCGGCGATCGAAGCGGTAGGTATCGCCTTCCACCGCCAGCTCGAAGTTCGGGGTGCCCCTCCGGTGGCGACGGTAGGCCACCCTGATCTGCCGGTCCGAGAAAGCCGGACCGTGATGGCCGGCCAGGACCAGGGCCCCCGGATAGTCGCGGGCCATGCGCGCTGCGTGCTCCTGCGAGCCGTGGCCGTGCATGTGGTCGCGGACGTTCGGAAAGTGCGCGTCGTAGACGGCGAGCTGGACGCCTTCCACGAGGGCCCGCTCGGCGGCGGCGGTGCCGGGTCGTGGCTCGTGGTCGCAGAGATAGGCGATGGAAGCGCCGTCGGGTGTGGTCAGGCGGAAGCCGATGGCGTCGAGCACCCGGTAGCTCCGCCCCTCGCCGCTGTAGTGGAAGAGGGGCCCGGTGCGCAGCGCTGAAGCCCGCGATGCGCTTGCGGTCGCCCGCCCGGAGCATGCGCCACTTGAGACCCTTCACCGTCCGCTTGGCCAGCAGCTCCAGGGCCACGTACATGGGGTGCGAATACCCCGTCCGCACGGCCCCGAGCGCCTCGGCGGTGCCGAGGATCTCGACCTCCACGCGGTTGCTCCGCTCCCAGAACCACTCCGCGTCCTTGATCCCCTCCCAATGGTCCATGTGGGCGTGGCTCAAGAGGATATGGACGCGGCGCACCCGGGCGAAGCGGGCCTTCTCGAAGAGGGCTCGGGCCAGCGCGGCCAGGCCGCGGCCCGCGTCGAGAACGAACAGGTCCTCGTCGTAGAGGACCGAATAGCAGGACGTGTAGTTGCCGATCTCGGAGCAGTGCGGCACGAGGCTGCGCGAGCCTCGGCAGCCCCAGACATCGAACTCGGTCGGCCGGACCGACGATCGAGCGCTCGCTCTCATTCGGGTTGCGGAGAATGGTAACAAAGTTCGCTCCCCGGAGCGTGGACCTCGGTCCGCCCGGACCTCGGGCCTCCCTCTGCCCTACGCCCGGAGGGGAGTCTCGATCGCCGACAGGACTACAATTCAGGCAGCGGCTCGGGCCGACCACGCCGGGCGAGAGCGGGGGCTCAGGGAGGTGAACAGCCGGTGTACACACTGCTGAAGTCCGAGGTAGGTCCGTTCCCCGAGCCCGAGTTTCCCCCGGGGATCGACCTGCCGGCGGAGGATCGCAAGGCGCGGCGCCGTCTCTATCCCGTGACCGCCATCTATCCGCTCTATTTCACCTTCTTGCTGGTACTGGCCGTGCGTTCCCACCACACCCTGGTCGCTCTGGGATTCGTGGCCCTCGGTCTCCTTACCTGGATTCCGTTGGAGTACCACGTCCACCGCTACCTCCTTCACGGTGTTTTTCCGAAGCGAAAGGACCCGCTCTCCCGCGCCTTGCACCATCTCTTCGACGCGTCGCACGCGGACCATCACGCACGGCCCTGGGACGGCATGCACATCAACGGGCATGTCGACACGCTCTTCGTGGCCCTCATCTTGTTCCCGCTTGGCTTTCTGGCCCCGCACTACACGGCGCCGGTGTGGGTGGCCACGGTCTTCATGTGCTTCCTCACCGAGGAATGGACCCACCACGCGCTCCATTTCTGGAACCTGAAGTCACCCTATTTCCAGTACATCAGGCGCCGCCATCTCTTTCATCACAGCCGCCACGGCGTGGGGCTCGCCTACGGCATCACGAGCGGCATATGGGACGTGGTCGCGCGCACTCGGGTCCCTGAGGGTCAGCGCGAGGCGTTGTCCCCCTGGACCCGGCCCGAGACCGACGACACGGCGGCGCCTCCTCCCTTCGGGGCGGCCTGATCTTGACGGAGCCCAGGCCCCGGGTGCTGATCACCGGCGCGAGCTCGGGGCTGGGACGGGAGATGGCGAGCCAGCTGGCGGGACGCGGTTGGCGCATCGCCGTCACGGGACGTCGCGAGACCGAGCTCCGGGCGGTGGCGCAGCACGTGGAGTCGCGAGGCGCCGAATGCCTGGTGCTCGTGGGAAGCGTCACCGAGCCGGAAACGGTGAAGCGTCACTACGCGGCGGTCCGCGAGCGTTGGGCGGGCCTCGACTGGCTCATCCTGAACGCCGGCATCGGCGACGCGACGGACGCCCGGGATTTTCACGGGGACGCGTTTCGCCGCGTCCTCGCCACCAACGTCGGAGGCGCCCTCAACTGGCTCGAGGTCGTCCTGCCCGACATGGTCGCGGCCGGCCGCGGGACCGTCGCCGGCATCTCCAGCCTGGCCGCATGGCGAGGCCTGCCCCGGGCGGGCGCCTACTCGGCGAGCAAGGCCGCGCTCGCGGCGCTCCTCGAATCGGCGCGGGTCGACCTGCGGGGCACGGGCGTCGACGTGGTGACCGTCTTCCCGGGATTCATCAAGAATGGAAACGCGCGGCCGGGCGAGGAGGAGCGAAGCCATTCGTCCTCGAGCTCGAGGACGGGGTCCGGCGCATCCTGGCCGGCATCGATCGGAAGGCACCCACGGTCCACTTCCCGTGGCCGCTCTCCCATTTCATGAAGTACGTGGGGCGGAACATGCCCGACCGGCTCTACGACTGGCTCATGGGCAGGCTCATGCCCCGGTCGCCTTCCCCGCGGGCTTGAGCCGAGCCGCGATCCAGAACGTCCGCCCGTATTCAGGGCATTGATCAGCGCACGAACGACTCGCGCCGCGAGGCCGCGGACAACGGTATGAGGTAGCGGCCGGGATCGCGAGCGATCTTCAGGTGCGCGCTCTTCAGGTCCTTCTCCCCCGCATAGCTGACGGCCGACTGCAGGTGCCCTCGGATCCGGGCCAGGGTGGAGACCACGCTGCCCACGTAGGGCACCCGCACCGACTGTCCCTCGGCCGGGGTGCGCAGGGCCTCGGCGGTCTCCTCTTCGTTGAGGGTCCCGTCGAACACCGCCTCGGGCGACGTCATGCCGCGGTAGAGCTTCATCTTCTGACGGGTGGCCGGATCCTCCACGACCATTCCCGGCGACTCGTCGGTGCCCGCGAGGAGGCTGCCCAGCATGACCGTGGACGCGCCGCAGGCGATGGCCAGGAAGATGTCCTTGTCGTTCTGCACTCCCCCGTCGGCGATGATCGGCACCTTGCCCTCGACGCCGAGCCAGGCCTCGCGGACGGCCTGGAGCTGCGGCACCCCCGTTCCCGTCTCCAGGCGCGTACGGCAGCCGCGACCCGGGCCCACCCCCACCTTGATCGCGTCGACCCCCAGGCCGGCCAGGAAGCGCGCTCCTTCCCGCGTGGCCACGTTCCCCACCACGAAGGGCAGGTCCTTGAAGCGGCCGCGGATCGCCTTGACGGCCTTCTCCACCACGTCCGCGTCGGCGTGGGCCACGTCCAGGAGGATCACGTCGACCTCCTGCGCCAGGAGGGCCTCGGTGCGCTCCAGGTAGTCGCCCATGGCTCCCACCGCTGCCCCCACTCGCAATCGACCGCGGGCGTCCTTGCTGGAGTAGGGCTTCTGCTTGTAGAGCTTGAGGTCGCGCATGGTGATGAGGCCCCGGATCCGGTTGTCCGCGTCCACGAGGGGAAGCTTCTCCACCCGGTGGGCGAACATGACCTGCTCGGCTTCCTCGATGGTCACGTTGGGCGGCCGCGTGGCCAGGCGCGGGCGAGGAGTCATGAAGTCGGACACGGGCTGGGCCTCGGCGCGGCGGTCGAGGGGCATGTCGCGGTGCGAGAGGATGCCGGCAAGGAGGCCGCTGCCCTTCGTCTCCTCGATGAGGATGCCGCTCGCGCTGTGGCTGCGGATCACCTTGCGGGCCTGGGCCACGGTGGCGTCGCGCTCGAGGACCACCGGCCGATCGATGACGTACGAGTGGCGCGATTTGACGTAGCGCACCCGCTCGGCCTGCTCGGCGATGGTGGCGTTCCGGTGGAGGAAGCCCAGGGCACCCTCGAGGGCGAGGGTCTTGGCCATCTCCTCGCCCACCACCGTGTCCATGTTGGCGCCGACCACGGGCAAGGACAGGTCGAGCCCCTGGGTGAGGGGGAGGCTCAGGTCGACGTCGCGGCGGCGCGCGACCGGGCTGTGCTGGGGCCGGAAGAGGAAGTCGTCGAAGGTCCGGCCCAGGAAGATCGGCTCGAGATCCTGCATGGGGGCATTGTTCCACTTCCACGGCCCTCCCGTTGCCCGCTCGAAGCGCCTGGCGTTACGATCACCCTGGTGGCTCGCGGACGTGTCCGCGGCGAGGAGAACCCGTGGCCATTGAGGACGACGTGCCCGCGACCGTGGCCTCTTCGGGGTTGCCCCCGGGCTACTGGCCGGCAGGCGGTGGCCGAGCTGCTGGGCGACCGCTACGAGATCGTGCGGAAGCTCGGCGCCGGAGCGTTCGGCGAGGTCTACGAGGCGCGCGACACGTCGCTCGACCGGAACGTGGCGGTCAAGCGCATCCGCCTCGACGCCTTCGCCGAAGGCCCCGAGCTCGAGGAGGTGAAGCAGCGCTTCCTCCAGGAGGCCCAGGTAGCGGCCAAGCTGCGCCACCCCGGCATCGTCACCATCCACGACATCGGGGCCAGGGGCTCCTCGAGCTTCATGGTCATGGAGCTCGTGGGGGGCCAGACCCTGCAGGCGTTGCTCCGCGAGAAGGGACGCCTCGGCCTCGAGGAGACCCTCCGCATCGTGAAGGCGGTCGCGTCCGCCCTGGACTTCGCCCACGCCAACGGCGTGATCCATCGCGACATCAAGCCCGCGAACCTGATGGTCGATGCCTCGGGCCACGTGAAGGTGATGGACTTCGGCATCGCCAAGGCCTCGACCTCCGGGAACATCACGAGGACCGGGGCCATCATGGGCACCCCCAACTACATGGCGCCCGAGCAGGCCCGTGGGACCCCGGTGGACGGCCGCGCCGACCTGTTCTCCCTGGGCTGTGTGCTCTACGAGTGCCTCATCGGACAGAAGCCGTTCGTGGGCGACAGCGTCACCGCGATCCTGATGAAGATCATCGGCGAGCCGCCGGCGCCCGCGAACCTGGACGCCTTGAAGCTGCCCGCCCCCCTGGGCGAGGTGCTCCGGCGAGCGCTCGCCAAGGCTCCGGAAGACCGCTACCCCTCGGGGAAGGACCTCGTCGACGCGGTCGAGGCCGTGGCGAGCGGGCGCGCCGCCCCGGGGCCGGCGGCGGCCACCCTGGTCTCGGCGCCGACCACGCCAGCGGCGGCGCCTTTGCCGGCCGTGACCCGACGCGGCGGCCTGGCCCTCGGCGAAGGTCGGGCTGGGCGCGCTGCGATCCTGGTGGTCCTGACGGGAGCGATCTGGGCCGCGAGCGCATCCGCGGGTCGCACGGCCCCCGCGAGGGTCTCGCGATTCGTCACCAAGGAGGAGCCGGGTTTCGTGGGCCGGATGCTGGGCACGCAGCCTCGGTTCACCGTGACCGTCCCCGACGGGTCGACCCTCCACGTGCGCCTGGAGACCCCGTTGTCGTCGGAAACCGCCGAGGCGGGCCAGGAGATCACGGGAACGACCAGCTCGTCGCTCGTCATCGACGGCTTCGAAGCCTTTCCCGCGGGAAGCCGCATGACGGGACACCTGGCCCACGCCGCGGGGTCGGGCAAGGTCTCGGGCCGAGGCGAGCTGACCCTGGAGTTCGACCGCATCGTCACTCCCGCGGGCGCCGCGAGCGCCATCGAGACCGAGCCCCTGCAGCGCAGGGCGCGATCGGGAGTCAAGAAAGACGTGGCGCGGGTCGCGGGGGCGGTCGGGTTGGGGGCCCTCGTGGGAGGAATCGTCGGGGGCGGCAAGGGCGCCGCGGTGGGAGGCGCCGCCGGGGCCGCGGCCGGGGGCGGAGTCGCCCTCGCCACCAAGGGAGAAGAGGTGGTGCTGCCGGAGGGGACCGCCCTCGACGTCCGGCTCCGCACCCCCATCGCGGTGACGGTGGAGCCGCCGTCCAAGTAGAGGGGTCGCTCAGCCGCCGCCCGTCAGGGCGGCGCGGATCTCCCGAAGCTCGGCCTCGGTCGTGACGTCCTGGCGCAGGGAGCGGCCGACACGGTCGTACCAGTAGCGCGCGTTGCCCAGATCGCCTTCCATGCGGTGCACCACCGCGTGGATCCAGTTGGCGAGCTCGTGGTCTTCGTGGTCCTGGGCGATGAGGTGAGCGCCCTGCCAATCACCGCCTTGGGCCAGGTCCACCGCCTCGAGGAGACGGCCGGCCAAGTGCTGCTCGTCGCTCATGGCCGCGGAGTATCGCCCCTCGGAGACGCTCTGGTAAACTGCGCGGGCTCTTGGACTCCCGGAAGAACCATGGCCCCTCGGGCAACGCCACCCGTTGCGCCTTCTCGTCGCCGTGCTGGCCGCGGGCCTCGCCCTCAGCGTGGCGCTGCTTCCCGCCTCCGCCCGGACGCGCGCGCCTCGAGGGATTGCGCAACGCCGGCCAGCAGCACGACGTGCGCGTGCTCCGCGACGAGTGGGGAGTGCCCCACGTGTTCGGCAAGACCGACGCCGACGCGGCGTTCGGCCTGGCCTACGCCCACGCCGAAGACGACTTCGCGACGATCCAGGGCGCGCTCCTCGCCGCGCGAGGGAAGCTGGCTTCGGTCTACGGCCAGAGCGGCGCCCCCAACGACTACATGGTGGCCCTGCTCCGCGTCTGGGACTTCGTGGACGCGAGATACGAAAAAGACCTGGCCCCCGAGACGCGCGCGCTCTGCGAGGCCTATGCGGCCGGCATCAACCGCTACGCCGCGCTGCATCCCAAGGGAGCCCTGCCCGGCCTCTTCCCCGTTCGTGGCAAGGACGTGGTGGCGGGCTTCGTGCACAAGCTGCCGCTGTTCTTCGGCCTCGACAAGGTCCTGGCCGAGCTCATGGGCGACACCCGCGTCCATGGCGTGTCGCACAAGGGCGAAGCCACGGCGGTGGCGGCGGCGCTCGCGGGCGACGACGACGCGCCCTTCGGCTCGAACGCGATGGCGGTGGCGCCCGGCCGATCGGCCGACGGCTTCACCCGTCTGGCCGTCAACTCGCACCAGCCGTGGGCCGGCCCCGTGGCGTGGTACGAGGCCCACGTGCATTCCGACGAGGGCTGGAACATGGCGGGAGGCCTGTTTCCCGGCGCGCCGGTCGTCCTCCACGGCCACAATCGCGATCTCGGCTGGGCCCACACCGTGAACCAGCCCGACCTCATCGACGTGTACGTGCTGGAGATCGAACCCGCAGAACCCCAACCAGTACCGCTTCGACGGCCAGTGGCGCGACCTCGAGGTGCGCGACGCGCCCATCGACGTGAAGATCTGGCGCGGCCTCCATGTCAACGCTCATCGTGAGGTGCTCTGGTCGGTGCACGGCCCCGTGCTGCGCCGCCCCCACGGCACCTACGCCATCCGCTTCGCCAACATGGGCGAGGTGCGCATGGTCGAGGCGTGGTACCACATGAACAAGGCGCGAAACCTCGACGAGTTCGAGGCGGCCCTCCGGCCGGGGGCCCTGCCCATGTTCAACGTCGGCTATGCCGACCGCGACCGGCACCATCGCCTACTTCTACAACGCGCGCCTGCCCAAGCGTGCCGCCGGGCTACGACTGGTCGGCCTATCTGCCCGGCGACACCTCGGAGACGCTCTGGACGGAGTACCTGCCCTGGGACGACCTGCCCCGGGTGGTGAACCCGGCCTCCGGCGTCGTCTTCAACGCCAACAGCACGCCCTTCGTGGCCACCCTCGGCGAGGGCAACCCCGACCCCGCGCGCTACCCCGCCACCCTGGGCATCGAGACCCATCTCACCAACCGCGCGCTGCGCGCCCAGGAGCTGCTGGGCGCCGACCTCGCGATCACGCGCGAAGCCTTCGACCGGTACAAGTTCGACACGGCCTACTCCCGCGAGTCCAACGTGGCCCGGCGGGTGCGCGCCATCGTGGACGGGCCGCCGCCCCAGAGCCCCGCCCTGCGCGCGGCCGTCGAGGCGCTCGGCCGCTGGGACCTGAGGACGGACGCCCTGAATCCGTTCGCCGCCCTGGCCCTCCTCACCTTGAAGCCGCGACACGACGATCACATGCCCGCGGTGGGACGAGACGACCTCCTGCGCTCCCTCGAGGCCGCGGCCGAGCACCTCCAGCGGACCTTCGGCCGCATCGACGTGCCCTGGGGCGAGGTGCTCCGCCTGCGCCGCGGCGCCCTCGATCTGCCCCTCGGCGGGTCCCCGGACGTGCTCCACGCCATCTACGGACGCGTGGCCCCGGACGGTCGGCTCAAGGCCCATTCAGGCGACTCGTACATCCTGCAGGTCGAGTGGGACCGCGAAGGCCGCGTCCACTCGCGCTCGATCCAACCGTTCGGCTCGGCCACCCTCGACGCGGACTCTCCGCACTACGCCGACCAGGCCCCCCTCTTCGCCCAGATGGCGCTCAAGCCCGCTGTGGTTCGACGAAGCCGATGTGCGCGCTCACGTGCGGCGCGAATACCGGCCCGGCCAGATCGACCGCTAGCTCCGCCTCCGCCCATGGCAGACGCCCTCTCGGAGCAGGTTCATCGCCTCGGCGACCTTCTGGGCGAGACCCTGATCGAGCAGGAAGGCCAGGCCCTCTTCGACCGCGTCGAGGAGGTTCGGGCCCTGGCCAAGTCGCATCGCGCAGGCGACGCCGCCGCGGGCCTGCGCCTGCTCGAGCGCATCGAGTCCTTGCCCCTCGCCGAGGCGCGAGGGGTGGTGAAGGCGTTCGCGGCCTACTTCCAGCTCGTCAACCTGGCCGAGGAAGAAGAGCGCATCCGCATCTTGAGGCGGCGCGCCCACGAGGCCCAGGCCCGCGGCGAGCCCATGGGCGAGACCATCGCCGCGGCGGTCCGCCTGCTCCGCGAGGAAGGCGTGTCGGCCGCGGAGATCCAGGCCCTGGTGGGCCGGCTCCTCGTCATGCCCGTCTTCACCGCTCATCCCACCGAGGCCAAGCGCCGGACCGTGCTCACCAAGCTCGGCCGCATCGCCGAGACCTTGCGCCGGCTCGACTTCGCCTCGCCCACCCCCGACGAGCAGAAGGCCATGGTCGAGCTCGTGCGCGAGGAGGTGGTGTCGCTCTGGCAGACGGAAGAGACGCGTCACCAGCGCCTCGAGGTGATGGACGAGGTCATCAACGGCCTCTACTACTTCGAGACCACGCTCTTCGATCTCGTGCCCGTGCTGCGACGGCGGCTGCGCGAGGCCCTGGAGCGGGAGTACCCGGGCCAGGCCTTCCAGGTGCCGGTGTTCCTCCGCTTCGCGAGCTGGATCGGCGGCGATCGCGACGGCAACCCCCACGTCACGGCGCGGGTCACCGAAGCCGCCCTGCGCGAGCACAAGAGCACCGCCTTGCGCCTCTATCAGACGGCGATGGACCGCATGCGCGGGCTTCTGAGCAGCGCCGAGTCGCTCGGGGTCACGGAGGCGCTGCGCGCGAGCCTGGCCGCGGACGAAGCGCTCTTCCCCGAGGACATGCGCCGCGCCACCTTTCGTTATCCCCGTCAGATCTACCGCCAGAAGATGGCTCTCGTGTATCGGAAGCTCGGGCGCCACCCTGGAGGAGAGCGGGCGGGCCTGGCGCCACGAGTACAGACCCCGGCCCGGCACCTACGCCACCGCCGCCGACTTCGTGGCCGATCTCGCCGTGGTGCAGGAGAGCCTGCGCGCCCACCGGGGCGAGCGCCTGGCCGAGGGCCGACTCGGCGTCCTGCGCGAGCAGGCCGAGACCTTCGGCTTCCACCTCGCGAGCCTCGACCTGCGGCAGCACGCCCAGCGCCACACGGCGGCGCTTCAGGAGGTGTTCGCTCGCTACGGCCTGGCCGGCGACTACGCGGCCCTTCCCGAGGAGCGGAAGCTGGAGATCCTTGGTCGCGAGCTCGCCCAGCCACGGCCTCTCGCCCCCGCCGAGCTCGACTTCTCCGAGGACACGAACGAGACCCTCCTCACCTTCCGCGTAGCGAGGCGGGCCCAGGTGCGCCTGGGACCGGCGGCGGTGGGGGTCTACATCGTGAGCATGGCCCGGGGCGCGAGCGACGTGCTGGCGCCCCTGCTTCTCGCCCGCGACGCCGGCTGCGCCGACGGACTCGACTTCGTCCCCCTGTTCGAGACGGTGAGAGACCTCCACAACTCCCCCGCCGTCATGACCACGCTCTTCACGAGCCCCGCCTATGCCCCGCACCTCGCGCGGCGCGAGCGCGGCCAGCCCGTGATGATCGGCTACAGCGACTCGAACAAGGACGCGGGCTACGTGACGGCCAATTGGGAGCTGCAGCGCGCCCAACGCACCCTGGCCGACGTCTGCCGCGACCAGGGCGTGTCGCTCCTCCTCTTCCACGGACGGGGCGGTTCGGTGGGCCGGGGCGGCGGTCCCACGAACCGGGCGATCCTGGCCCAGCCCAAGGACTCGGTGGCCGGCCGGCTCCGGCTCACCGAGCAGGGCGAGGCCATCACCAACCGGTACGCCAGCCGGGATCTCGCCGAGCGGCACCTCGAGCAGCTCGTGCACGCGGTGCTCGTCACCAGCCTTTCCCGCGAGCGCCCCGACCCGGCCCGCGAGGCGGTCTGGCACTCCATCATGACCGCCGTGGCCGCCGAGGCGGAGCGGTCGTACCGCGCCCTCGTCCATGCCCGGCCGGCACTCGTCGGGTACTTCCACGCCGCGACGCCGGTGGACGAGATCGCCTTCCTCCACCTGGGCAGCCGCCCCGCGCGGCGCAAGGCCGGCCTCGACATCGCCGACCTTCGCGCCATCCCCTGGGTCTTCGCCTGGACGCAGAGCCGCGTGAACCTTCCCGCCTGGTTCGGCCTCGGCACCGCCGTCGCCGGCTGGGCCGGCGACGACGACTCCCGCTGGAGCGACCTGGGCTCGGCCTATCGCGACTGGGCGTTCTTCCGCACCCTGGTCGACAACGCCCAGCTGTCGCTGCGGAAGGCCGACCTTCTCATCGCCGAGGTCTACTCGTCGCTGGCCAGCCCGGCGGATCGCGCCGAGGTGTTCCCGCGCCTGCGCGCCGAATACGAGCTGACCGAGCAGACCATCGAGCGCATCACCGGCCAGGCCGACCTCATGGACAACGAGCCGTGGCTGCAACGCTCGATCCGCCTCCGCAACCCCTACATCGACCCCATGAACTACGCCCAGGTCGCGCTGCTGCGGCGGTTGCGGGCCGAGCCGGACGGCCCCGACGCCGACGCCCTCCGCGACGCCGTACTCCTGAGCGTGAACGGCATCGCCGCGGGCCTCCGCAACACGGGCTGAGCCTTGCCCCCCTACGCTGACGTGACCGTCCTACCGGAGGACCGATGACCATCGACGCGGCCCATCGCCGACGCTTTCTACGCTTTCTCCTGGGGAGCCCTCTCCTGGCCGGCTCAAGGAGCGCCCTCGCGGCGTTGGCGCAAGCCGGCGACGACGTGATCACGACGCCGGAGCAGGCGCTGAACGTGATGGACTTCGAGGCGGTGGCCCGCAAGAACCTGCCCCCCGCCCACTTCGGCTACATGGCCACGGGTGTCGACGACGACGCGACGTTGCGCGCGAACCGCGAGGGATTCTCTCGCTTCAGCTTGCGCGTGCGGCGGCTCGTCGACGTGCGCGAAGTGGACACGTCGGTCTCGCTCCTCGGGACGGCCTGGGACTCGCCCATCGTGCTCGCGCCCGTCAGCAGCCAGCGCGCGTTCCATCCCGAGGGCGAGATCGGCTCGGCGAAGGCCGCGCGGTCCCGGAAGCACCTGCAGATCCTATCGACGGTCGCGTCGACGAGCGTCGAGGAGGTCTCGGCCGCCCGCGGCACTCCCGTGTGGTATCAGCTCTATGCCACCGACCAATGGTCGGTCGCGCAGGGCCTCGTGCGGCGGGCCGAGGCGGCGGGCTGCCCGGCCCTGGTGGTCACCGTCGACCTGCAGGGCGGCTCGAACCGGGAGTCGCTCGAGCGCGCACGGCGGCACGACACGCGCGACTGCACGGCGTGCCACGACGGCGACCCCCTGCAGATCCTCACCCGGGTGCCGCGCAAGCCCATGTTCGCGGGGCTCGACGTTTCGGGGGTCACGCGCCTCACCCCGCTCGACATGACGTGGGAATACCTGGAGCGCCTGCGTGGGGTGTGGCCGCGCAAGCTCCTGGTGAAGGGCATCGTGACCCGGGAGGACGCCGAGCTGGCCGTGCGGCACGGAATCGACGGCGTCATCGTCTCGAACCACGGTGGGCGCGGAGAGGAAAGCGGCCGCGCCACCATCGAGTGCCTGCCCGAGGTCGTGGAAGGCGCGCGGGGCAGGATGCCCGTGCTCGTGGACGGGGGCTTCCGCCGGGGCACCGACATCTTCAAGGCGCTCGCCCTGGGCGCCACCGCGGTGTGCGTCGGGCGCCCGTACGTCTGGGGCCTCGCGGCCTTCGGCCAGCCTGGGGTCGAGGCAGTCCTCGACATCCTGCGCCGAGAGCTGCAATTGATCATGCGGCAGGCGGGGACGCGCCGTATCGGCGAGATCGACCGGTCCTACGTGGTCGACGGAAGGTCACGTTAGGGCGGGGCCGTCGTGCACATCCGGCGCGCGACCGAAGACGACTTCGAGGCGATGTGGCCGATCTTCCAGGCCGTCGTCGCCACCGAAACCACCTACGTGTTCGCTCCCGACACCCGCCGCGAGGACGCTTTGCTGTACTGGTTCGGCCCCGGGGT
The DNA here is from genome assembly GCA_963724995.1 of uncultured Actinomycetes bacterium. Lineage (GTDB taxonomy): Bacteria > Actinomycetota > Thermoleophilia > Gaiellales > Gaiellaceae > Gaiella. The sequence continues at coordinate 24,682 of CAVRXC010000006.1, read as the reverse complement.
AGCGTCGTACGTCGCGGAGGTGGAGGGTCGCATCGTCGCCATGTACAAGCTCGTGGCGAACCAACCCGGCCTCGGGGCCCACGTGGCGAACGCGTCGTTCATGGTCGATCCCCGCGAGGGCGGACGCGGCGTGGGCCAGGCCCTGGGCCTTCACTGCCTGCGCGAGGCCCGAAGGGCTGGCTTCCTCGCCATGCAGTTCAACCTCGTGGTGAGCACGAATGAGGCGGCCGTCGCCGTCTGGCAGAAGCTGGGCTTCACCATCGTGGGGACGTTACCGAAGGTCTTTCGCCATCGGGAGCGGGGCCTCGTGGACGCGTTCGTGATGCACCGCTTCCTCGACGACATCGCGCTCTAGCCGCGCGACGCCCACCGCCTGCGCCGGCAGGCCTGTCCGGCCGCGCCTCTTCGTTGCCGAGATTCAGCCGCGATGCTGGCGGCTCACGGCTCGCGAATGGCGATGAGGGGATCGATCGCGGCCGCGCGTCGCGCGGGGAGCCAGCACGCGAGGGTGGCGGTGGCCACCAGCAGCGCCGTGATGCCCAGATAGATGATGGGATCCGCGGCCGGCGTTTCGAAGAGCAGCGACTGCATCAACCGCGTCGCCAGCAAGGCGCCCCCGATCCCCACGCCGACTCCGATCCCGGCAAGCCCCAGCCCCTGCTTCACCACCATCGCCAGGACCTGCTCCGGCAAGGCGCCCATGGCCATGCGCACGCCGATCTCACTCGTTCGCTGACCGACGGCGTACGCCATCACGCTGTAGACGCCGAACATCGAGAGCAGGAGAGCGGCCGCGGCGAACGCGGTCAGGAGCGTCATGATCATGCGTCGAACCGCGGTGTTCTGGGCCAGCCGCGTCTCGTAGCGATCTGGATTCGTGAGAGGGATGTCCCCATCCACCTCGGCCAGGGCCTTGCGCAATGAGCCCAGAAGGGCCAGCGGCTCGCCCATGCCGGTCTTCACGAGAAGGTTCGTGAAGTTCTCGGGACGCTGGAGCACGGGATAGAACATCTCGGCGACGGGAGCCGTGGCGAGATCGACGGACCGCGTGTTCGACACGACGCCTATGACCTCCGCCTGCCTTTGCAGCATGCCCGTGAGGAGCCGCTGCCCGATCGGATCCCGATCGGGAAACGCCTGACGGGCCATGGCCTCGTTGATGATGACCACCTGCGGGCTCTCTCGGGTATCGGAGGCGCCAAAGCGCCGGCCGGCCGTCACTCGCACGCCGAGGAGGTCGAAGAATCCCTCGCTGACGATGTGTCGCAAGGCCACCGCCTGCTTGCCGATGGGTGGTATCGGCTGGCCCACGACAGCGAACGGAGACTGGCCGCCGCCACCGCCGACCAGCGGCGGAGAATCCCCTATGGCCACGCCCGTGACCCCCGGGAGATCCCGAGTGCGCTCGATCACCCGCTCGTAGAACCGGGCCAGGGATTCGCTGCCGTCGGGATATCGAACCGTGGGCGGCTGGAGGCCGGCCACCAGGATTCCCGTCGCGCGAAACTGCGGGTCGACCCTCTGGATCCGCAGGAAGCTCGCGACCAGGAGCCCGGACGCGACCAGCAATACGAACGACACCGCGACCTCCGCGACCAGCAGCGTCGACCGCAGGCGGCTGCTTCCTCTTCCGCCCGCCGGATCCCTGCCCCCGTCCTTGAGCGCGCTCGTGAGATCCGGCTTCGCGGCGTGCCACGCGGGCAGGAGGCCCAGGACGAATCCCGTCAGGAGAGAGACACCCAGGGAGAACAGGATGACCGTGGGATCGAGGGCGACTTCCTCGACACGCGGGATCCGGTCCCCGGCCCATTGTTTCACCAGGCCCAGGCTCGCCCCCGCGAGGCCGATGCCCAGGCCGCCCCCGGCCAGGGCGAGAACGATGTTCTCCGCGACCAGCTCCCACGTGATGTGGCGCCGCCCGGCTCCCAGGGCGTACCGGATCGCGATCTGCTTCCGGCGCGCGGCGCAGCGCGCGAGGGTGAGGTTGGCGACGTTGGCGCTCGCGATGAGGAGCAGACAGGCCACGGCCGCGAGAAGCACCCCACAGGCTTCGCGCTGGTCGCCGACGAGGGCGTCGAGGAGCGGATTCACGTCGGCGCTCGCCTTGACGTCGGCGTTCGAAGGGTGCGTCACCGAGTAGGCGCGGGCGATGTCGGCGACCTGCGCGCGGGCCGCCGCGAGAGTCGTGCCGGGCTTCAATCGGCCGATGACCTGGAAGAAGAACCCGCCGCCCTCGATCTGCTCGCGAACGAGGAACGAGACGTCCTGGGGACGCGGCGTCCAGAGGGCCACCTGATTCATCGGGAATTGGCTGGCCGCCCTGGGCATGACGCCGATCACGGTGTGAGGGTGGCCATCGAGGTCGATCGTCGTCCCCACCACGTCTGCCGCTCCGCCGAACCTTCGTTGCCACAGGCCGTGGCTGAGAACAACCACATCCGCTCCGCCCGGGCGATCCTCGTCCGCCGCAAACCCGCGCCCCAGGGCTGGAGTCAGCCCCAGCAACGGCAGGAAGTCGTGGGCCGCCCGCACGCCTTGCACCTGCTCCGGTTCACCGCCCTGGCCGGTGAGGGTGAACGCCGTGAACGCCGAATACGAGAGGCCGCTGAAGACGGTCTGGCGATCACGAACGGCCTCGAAGCGAGGCACGGAGAATGCGGCGCCCTGGATCTGCTGTTCGGGCACCGAGGAGCTGAGCTGCACGAGGGTCTCGGGCTCCGCATAGGGGAGGGCGCGCAGCAGCACGGCCTGCACGATGCTGAAGATGGTGGTAGTGGAGCCGATGCCCAGCGCCAGGGCGAGGGCCGAGACGATGGCAAAGGCCGGCGCACGGAGCAGCTGACGCACGGCCTGGGTCCAGACGTTCACGCCGCGTCCTCCCGTTTGAATAGCGTATGGCCGATGGCTAGACCACCTCGAACCAACGCAGCAAACGTTATGCCAGCGAAGTTCGCTGAAAAGAGGGCAAAGCGCGCGTCAGCCCGTTCGAAATCGAAACGCCCGCTGTGCGGTTGCGGCACTGCGCGTCGGGCTCAGAGTCTCGTCCCTACGAGGGTGCGACGTCTCGAGGATGACGGGCGGGCCGAGGAATGAGCGTGCTGTTGGCGGGATCGAGGGGCGGCGAACCTGCACGACACTATGGCCGCTGCTATCATCCGCCAGGTCACGGTGTCCCGCGTCTCACTTGGAGGAGGTCGCATGAGGAAGCTATTCCGGCAGGCCGTTGGGCTGTCCTGGGGACTGGTTCTGGCCGGCTCGCTGGCCGTCCCCGCGTATGCCGAAGACGTTCGCGCGGCGATCGAGGCCGGCAACAAGAAGTTCCAGGACGCGGCCGCGAAGGGGGATGGTGCCGCCCTGGCCGCCCTGTACACCTCGGATGCCCAGCTCCTTCCCGCGGGGAGCGACTTCGTGAGCGGCACCGTCGCCATCCAGAAATTCTGGCAGGGGGTGCTCGACTCGGGCATCAAAGGGGCCGCGCTCAAGACCGTGGAGGTGGAAGGCCACGGCATGGTCGCCCACGAGGTCGGGCAATACGAGCTCCGCGATCAGGCGGGCAAGACCCTCGACAAGGGCAAGTACGTGGTGATCTGGAAGAAGGTGGGCACGCAGTGGAAGCTCCACCGCGACATCTGGACCACCAGCCTGGCTCCCGCGAAGCCCTAAGGTTCGGTCAGCCGCGGGCGGCGAGCTCACGCAACACGGCGAGCAGGCGGTCGACGTCGTCCTCGGTGGACAGATAGTTGACGATCCCCGCCCGCAGATAGGTCCGGCCGCGCAGCTTCGTGGTGGAAACCCACCCCTCCCCCGACACCTCGAGGGCGCGTTGGAGCTTGTCCTGATGACGGTCGAGGGCTTCGGGGGCCAGGCGTGAGGCGGCCGCGCGGCCGCCCGGCAGGTGGCGCAGGCACACCACCGAGAGCTCGGGCTCGGTGGGAGTGGCCTCGAAGTCGTCGCTCTCGGCGCAGCGTCGGGCCAGGTACTGGGCGAGATCGAAGTTCATCTCGACCAGCCGGGCGAGTCCCTCCGTCCCGAGGTGCTTCCACGAGAGCCACAGCTTGAGGGCGCGGAAGCGCCGCGTGCCCTCGAACGAATACTGGTACCAGTTGAGCGGCTCCTCCTCGGGGCGGCTGGTGCGGTAGTACTCGGGCTCGCGATGGAAGGTGGCGGGCAGGTCTGCCCGCCGCTTCACCAGGAGCCCGCCGATGTCGTAGGCCTGGAAGAGCCACTTGTGCGGGTCGACGGTCACGGAGTGGGCGCGCTCCAGGGCGGGCACCCGGGGGGCGAGACGCTTGGAAAGTCGTGCGCCGCCTCCGTAGGCCGCGTCCACGTGCAACCAGAGACCTTCGCGCTCGGCCACGTCGGCCAGCTCTTCGACGAGATCGATGGACCCCGTGTTGGTCGAGCCCGCGACCGCGGCGATGGCCAGGGGGGTGAGGCCCGCGGCCCGGTCCGCGGCGACCGCGGCCGCGACGGGCGCGCCGTGCAGCCGGAAGCGGTCGTCGGAGGGAACGATGTGGAGGGCCTCCTCGGGAAAGCCGAGGAAGTCGAGGGCGCGTGCGATCGAGAAGTGCGCCTGGTCGGACGCGTACACCCGCACCCCGTCGAGCAGGCGACCCCGAGGCAGGTCGCCCCGCATCGCCTTCAGGTGAACGTCGCGCGCGATGGTCAAGGCCATGACGTTGGCCATCACTCCGCCCGACGTGAGCACCCCGAAGCTCTCCGGCCCGTAGCCGACGAGACCGGTCAGCCAGCGCACGACCTCCTCCTCCACGAGGGCCGCTCCGGGCCCGGCGTGAAAGATGTCGACGCCCTGGTTGGCCCATTGGCAGAAGAGCTCGCCCACGATCGACAACGCGAGCGGAGGCGGAGAGAAGTAGCTGAAGGACCGGGGGTGGTGGCAGTTGTACTGCAACGGCGCGATCCGGCGCAGCTCGTCCAGGACCGCTGCGGACGGCGAGGGTGAGAGCGGCGCCGGCGCCGGCACCCCTCCCGGAAACACCCGGCGGCGCATCTCGGGATAGGCGTCGGGACCCACCGGCCGGCGCATGGCCTCGTCATAGAGGTAGTCGAGGCAGGCGGCCCAGGAATCGGCCCCGAGCTTCTCGAGGGCCGCGCGGGACGTGGCCGGATCACGGTAGCCGATGAGCTCGGGCTCCGGGTGCCAGGAAAAAGGCGTCGAAGAGCGCGTCATGGCCGCGCAGCCTATCACGCGGGTTCGTGCGGCGCGGCGCGCCTACTCGTGGCGCCGGGCCGCGAGTACGAGTTCAACGTCCTGGAGGCGCTCGGCGAAGCGACGAGACGTGGCACCATCGGCGTGGAGGACGAACATGGGCAACAGGCGATGGATGATCGGAGTGCTGCTCTGCGCGGCGGCAAGCGCTCGCGCCCAGTCCGAGGTCGCTCCGGCTCCGGAGCCGACCGTCGCGCTCTCTCCGGCGCTGGCCCGGGTGCTCACCGACTACGAGGCGGCCTGGAGCCGCCGCGACGCTCGGGCGCTCTCCCTGCTCTTCGCGGAGGACGGGTTCGTCATGGCGAGCGGCCACCCGCCGGTTCGGGGCCGCGCCGCGATCGCGGCCTACTACGAAGGCCACGGCGGCCCTCTCGCGTTACGGGCGATCGCCGTCGCAGAGGAAGGCTCGGTGGGTTTCATCCTCGGAGGGTATGCCGGCCAGAAGGGGGCGCCCGACGACGGAAAATTCACGCTCACGTTGCGGAAAGGCCGCGAGGGTCGATGGCTCATCTTCTCGGACATGGATAACGGCAACGCCAGGCACAAGTGATGCCGCGCACTCCAACGACCGTTCTGATGCGGATTGTTCCACAGGGCCTTGACGGCGGGCCGCCTTTTGCCTAATTTCTGACCCGAGTCGGTTCCGTCCCGTCCCTATTCCTCCCCGCTCGAACGCCCTCGCGCCCATGCGTGCGGGAGCCGATCTGCCCGATGGAGGCCACATGCCGAAACGAGCCGCCGCGAAAAAGCCAAAGGCCAGGCCGAAGAAGGCTCCCGCGCGAAAGGCGCAGGCCACGAAGGAGTGGGCGGGTGCCCTGGAGCGGGGCCAGGAGAAGGCCGAGCTGGCCCTGGCCCGGCGGGCTCGCCGCCGGGCGGTACGCGGCGCCGCGAGAGGCCTCGGGGGCCTGCTCGTGGCCGAAGGCGATTCCTGGTTCGACTACCCCTTCTTCGACGTCCTCCAGGAGCTCGAAGAGGGCTTCAACTACAAGGTCGAGTCGGTCGCCCACAAGGGAGACACCCTCGAGCAGATGGTCTACGACCTCGGCCAGGTCGACCAGCTGGCGCGCGCGCTCCAGAAGGTGAAGGCCGACGGCAAGACTCCGAAGGCGATCCTGCTCTCGGGCGGCGGCAACGACATCGCGGGCACGGAGTTCGGCGTGCTGCTCAACCACAAGGACTCGGGGCTGCCCGCCATCAACGATCAGGTTGTGTCCGGCGTGTTCGACACGCGGCTGCGCGTGGCCATGATCGAGCTGGCAGGCGCCGTGACCCACCTGTGCCATGTGACGTTCGGAGGGCCACTCCCCATCCTCATTCACGGCTACGGCCATCCGGTGCCCGACGGACGCGGGTATCTGGGCGGCTTCTCCATCCTCCCCGGCCCCTGGCTCGAGCCCGGCTTCCGCATGAAGGGCTACAGCAACCTGCAGGAATGCACCGACCTGATGGTCGAGCTGATCGACAAGTTCAACAGCGTCCAGAAGAGCATCGCGGGCGGGCCCGGCCTCGAGCACGTGAAGTACGTCGATGTGCGCGACCTGCTCTCCAACACCGTGGCGGGCGGGGCCTATAAGAAGTCGTGGGGCAACGAGCTTCACCCCACCGAGTCGGGCTTCCAGGCGGTAGCGGGCCGGTTCAACGAGGTGCTCGAGACCCTCTGATCGAAGGGGCGCAGGGGGCTCCTGGTGCCGATCCGCTTCATTCCGAACGACCCGATGGCGGGGGCGGGCGCGCCCCCTCCGAGGCGCAAGACTCCGCTGAAGGACCGTCTCGCCGGGCGCGCGGGATTCACGCTGCGAGATCCCGAGCCCGAGGGCGTTCACCCGCCTGGCAGCCCCGGGTTCCTGTTCTGGCAATGCCGCGAAGCCGCCCTGCTGACGCTCCAGAGCTGGGAACGCCACGCAGGGCCCCTTCGGGCGTGGCAGGGCCGGAGGCGTCGCCTCGACCTCGTCCAGAATGCCGTCCGGCAATTGGGGCGGCCGGCGCAGCCCAATGCGTTCTACGACCGGACGGGCTTCCTCTTCTTCGAGTCGACGCGGTCCGGCAAGACGACCCTGGCCGGGGCCAGCACGGATGTCGTGGCCCACGAGGTGGGCCACGGACTTCTCGACACGATCCGACCCGATCTCTGGGATACGCCTTTTCTCGAGGTCAACGCCTTCCACGAAGCGTTCGGCGATTGCCTCTCCCTGCTCGTCGCCCTCGGAGACGCGCCCACGCGCTCGGCTCTCCTCAAGGTCGGTCTCGGCAAGAGGAACTTCGTGGAGACCACCGCCGAAGACCTATCGGACGCCATCCGCCGCATCGACCCACGTCACAACGCGGCAGTGCCCCGCCGCGCGCGCAACACGCTGGCCTGGCAGTTGCCCACCACGCTGCCCTCCGACGGAGGGCCGGGCGTGCTCATCAACGAGAGCCACAGCTTCGCCCGGATCTTCGCGGGCTGCTTCTGGGACTTGCTGCGCAACCTGCTGGGGAGCGGACGTACGAGCGCGGCTCTCGAGGCCGCCACCCATACGGCGGCCACGCTCCTCCTGCGCGGCGCGGCAACGGCTCCCGAGGACGCTCGGTTCTTCCAGGCCGTGGGCCGCGCGATGGTCCTGGCCGACGAGGACGAGCACGCCGGCCGTCACCACGAGGCCATCCGCAACGCCTTCGCCGCCCACGGCATCGCCCTGGGCAGCAACGCGATGCTGGCCCCGGTGGCCGAGCTCGACGGACCGTCTCCGACCCGGGGAGGAGCCCCATCGCTCTCGGCCGCGACGCGACGTGACCTGAGAGACCGCCTGGGCGCCGGTGCGCACGCGCGCATGGTCGTGAGACGACGCGACCTCGGCGGCGCGGCGATAGTGCAGGCCGTGCATCAGCGCGAGGTGCCGCTCGGTGGCATCAGCCCCCGGCTCAAGGGAGTAGTGGCCCTCGCCCCCGAGGGCGTGCTGGTCGGCGGTTCCGGTCGCCGCGCGGCCGTGCTCGGCGCGCTGCCCGATGCGAGCGCGACCACCGACGAGGTCGAGTCGTTCGTCGACTCGCTTTTGACCCACGACCGTATCGACTTCGGCCCGAAACACCTGGCCCGTCGTAGCCTCGTGACCTGGCACAGCCACGCCATCCGTTCGTTGGGCGGACGGCGCGTACTCACCCGTACACGCTTCGCCTGCGGCGAGCTAGCCCGGCCCGACGCGTCCGCGCGGGATCAGCTGGCGGAGAAACGCTTGCGAACGAGACAGCGATGGCCCTTGGCGTCGCGCTCGATGGCATGGGTGGCGCCCGCGTCCGACTGGTCGGGGCTTCGGGCGATCTGCCGGTTGGCCTCGAGGGTCGCCACGTAGCTCGCGGCCTCGGCCAGGGCCTCGCGGTCGGGTGGCGAGGGGAAGGAGACGTAGAGCGGATCCTTCGCCCCGGGCGCGGGGTCGGGTAGGGGCGCCCACACCCGCTCGGGGGCGGCAGCCTTGGCCGTTCGCGGCCGTTTCAGCCTTGCCAGCGATCGCTTCACGCGCTCCTCAACCTTCTTCTCGTCCAGTATATGTCCGCCGGCCGAGAAGGGCGGCGGCTCGGTCAGCTGTGGCCAGCCATCCAGTCTCGCTGGTCTTAGCGCGGTACCGCGTACCGTAGGCGAACGACGCCGTCCGGATACTTCCGGGATGACCGCAACCGAAGCGGCACGTCGCGATGGCGGGGCGCCACGAGCGGAATGCCCTTGCCGATGAAGACCGGGATGACATGGATGTCGAACTCGTCGATCTCGCCGGCGTCGAGGAATGAGGCGATCAGTCCTCCGCCACCCATCATCCAGATGTGCTTTCCGGGCGTCGCGCGCAGGCGTTGCGCAAACGCCTTGACCGGCTCCGTGACGAATTTCACGCCGGCGTCACCCGTCTCGGCGGCTTGCGCGAGAACACGTAGTTCGCCACCTTCGTGTCGAAGAGGCCCTCGCGTCTTGCCGCTTCTTCTTGTAGTAGTCGAGAAGCCAGTCGTAGGTCTTGCGTCCCAACAGGATCGTGTCGATCGTCGAGTAGAACGCGCGCATGCCGTAGTCGACGGTGTGGCCGCCGATTGAGCCATTCGACATCGCCGTCGGGTCTGGCGATGTACCCATCCGCGCTCGTCGCGATGTAGACGATGATCTTCCGTCTGGACTTCATGATGGGCTCAATCGGCGGGCTGACCCACGTGCAGATGCGAGCGGCGTCCGGAGCTTACGGCGTGGGCGGTGCGGGGAGGCGGGTCGAGTGCCAGACCACGAGCTGCCAGCCGTGGGCTCCCTTCACCCAGACCTCGGTGAAGCGCAGCTTGGGAGACACGGGCTTGCCGTCGGAGACCACTTCGATGTCGGCGAGCCCAGCCAGGATCGCGGTCTGGCCGTACACGCGAACGGTGACGTCGTGGGTGGCGATGGACTTGTACTGGTAGAAGCCCGACTTGATGAGGTCCAGGAACTCCTGGCGCGTCTCCAGCTTGGCGCTCGAGTGGACGTAGGTCATGCCGTCGGCGAAGAGGGCGGAGAGAGCCGCGACATCGCCCTTGATCGTCGCCGCGATCCGCGCTTCCTCCGCCTTCTTCACCTCGGCCTCGGGAGAGTCGGCCGCCCACGCCGAACAAGAGAGCCCCAGTAGGGCCAGACCGAACAAGCGTCGCATCATGCTTTCTCCTTCGTGGTCAGGGTCGAACGAGCGCCTTCACCACGGCCAGGCGCTCCATGTCGCGCAGCGCCTCGGCCGCGTCGGCCAGACGATACTCCCGGGTGATGAGGCTGCGCCAGGGGAAGCGGTCCTTGAAGCGGGCCATCATCTGCACCGAGCGGTGGAGATGGGTGAACTCGTAGCCCCAGCAGCCGGTGAGGGTGACGTGCTTGCGGTTCAGGTGGCGGTGCGGGTTGAGGCCGACGTCGCCCGCGTCGGTGTACTGCCCCACCACGACGTAGCGGCCCGCGTCGCGCATCATCTCGAGGCCTTCCACCACCGCGGCCGGGTTGCCCGAGGCCTCGATCACGACATCCGCGCCGCGCCCCGACGTCCGCTCGTGCACCCAGCGCGCGCGCGCAGCCGGGTCGCGCTCCTCCAGCACGTCGAGGGTGTCCTCGGCGCCGAGACGGCGCGCGGCGTCGAGGCGCGCCGTCGGTGCTCCGACCACGAGCACGCGCAGCGCGCCCGCAAGCTGAGCGAAGACGAGGGCGCTCAAGCCGACGGGCCCGCTGCCCTGCACCACCACCGTGTCGCCGAGGGCGATGCCGGCGCGCTCCACGGCGTGGAAGCCCGTGGGCAGGCCGCAGCCGCCGCCCATGAAGTCCTCGACCGACAGCTCCTCGGGCAGCGGCAACACCCGCACGCCCGGCTTCAGCTCGATCTGCTCGGCCCAGCCGCCCAGCAGGCCCTCGTCGGCGCTGGTCGTGATGCCGTAGACCCTGCGGTGCGGGCAGCGCGTGCCCGCCTTGGCCACGAGGCAGTGCCAGCACTGGCCGCAGATGCGGAACACGTCGTAGAAGGTGACGAGCCGCCCGGGCGCGATGGGCCGCCCTTCGAGGTCGAAGAGCGGTCCGCCGGTCTCGAGGACGCGGCCCACGCTGACGTGACCGGGAATGATGGGATAGGGCACACCCGCGAGGTGGCCGTGGAAGAGGTGGACGTCGGTGCCGCACACCTCGCTCGCCACCATCTCCAGGATGGCACCGCCCGGCTCGGGCCGCGGCGGCGCGTACTGCCGGCGCTCGAGCGGACGGCCCGGTCCCGAGAGCACGACGGCCTCGACCTTGTCCATGCAGCAGGCAACATATCATTGGCCGGCAAGGGCTGAATCCCCCGACGCCCCAAGGAGTTCGAATGACCACGAGCCGACGCGATTTCATCCTGGGCACCGGAGCGGCCCTCGCCGCTGCCCAGCTGCCCGCCCACGCGGCCGGCGCCGACGACGCGGCCGCCGAGAGCCTCCTGGCGGAGTTTGCCGAGGAGCTGCTCGTCGACTATCCGGAGAGCGCGACCGGACTGGGCATCGATACCGGCCGCCGTGCGGGCCTGAAAACCAGGCTGTCCGACCGCTCGGCGGCAGGGCAACAGGCGATCGCCCGGCGGGTGGCCACGCGCCTGGAGCGGATGAAGTCGATGGACACCTCGCGTCTCGGCAACGAGGCGCGCATCGACGTGGACGTAGCGCGCACGGCCCATGAATATGCCAGCGATGGTTTCGCCTTCCCTTACGGCGACTCGGCGGTGCTCGATCAGAACTGGTCGTATCGCAACGCTCCCTACGTGGTCGCCCAGAACACCGGCGCCTTCCTCGAGATACCCAGCATGCTGGACACGCAGCACAGCGTTGAGTCACGCGCGGATGCGGATGCGTACCTTTCGCGACTCGAGGCCTACGCCGGTCAACTCGATGGCGAAACCGGACGCTTGAAGGCCGCGGCGTCGCAGGGCGTGATCGCACCGGACTTCCTGCTCGACAAGACGCTCAGCCAGATCAAGATGGCACGCGGGGGAAACATCGCGAGCTGGTCGCTCGTGACGTCCCTGGCGAGGCGGACGAAAGAGATGCCGGGCGACTACGCCGCAAAGGCGGCGAAGATCGCCGCCGACAAGATCGCTCCCGCGCTCGACCGCCAGATCGCCGAGCTCCAGGCCCATCGCCAGCGCGCCACGAGCGACGCCGGGGTGTGGAAGCTTCCGCGCGGGGACGAGTACTACGCGTGGGCGCTCAGGGCCGGCACCACCACGCGAATGACGCCGGAAGAGATTCACGCCGGGGCAAGGACGAGCTGAGCGCCCTGCAGGCCGAGATGGACGCCATCCTGAAGAGCCAGGGCCTGACCCAGGGCTCCGTCGGCGAGCGAATGACCGCGCTCGACAAGGAGCCGCGCTTCCATTTCTCCGACGACGACGCAGGCCGGGCGCGCGTCATGGCTTTCATCGAGCAGCGGGTGGCCGACATGCGCTCACGGCTCCCCCGTGCGTTCGCGACGCTGGTGCCGGGAAACATGGAGGTCAAGCGCATGGCGCCCGAGGTGGAGCCGGGCGCTCCCGGTGCCTATGGCGGCCCGGGCACCATCGACGGCAAGGTGCCGGGCAAGTTCTGGATCAACCTGCTGACGCTGAGCAACTGGACCACCTACAACCTGCCGACGCTCACCTATCACGAATCCATCCCGGGCCACGTGTGGCAGGGCGAGTACACGTTCAAGCTGCCGCTGTGCCGCTCGCTCCTGGCTTTCAACGCCTACACGGAAGGCTGGGCGCTCTACGCCGAGCAGCTCGCGGCGGAGCTGGGCGTCTACGACGACGATCCGGTGGGTCGCCTGGGGTATCTGCAATCCATCGCCTTCCGGGCGTGTCGGCTCGTCGTCGACACGGGCCTGCATGCGAAGCGCTGGACACGGGATCAGGCCATCCAGTGGTTCGTCACGACGAACGGCTCGAGCGTCGACGAGGTGACGAGCGAGGTCGATCGCTATTGCGCGTGGCCGGGCCAGGCCTGCGGCTACAAGGTGGGCCACAGCGAGATCAACCGGCTCCGCGCCAGGGCGCAACAGGCCCTGGGCGCGAAGTTCGACCTTCGCCTGTTCAACGACCTGGTCGTGAAGAGCGGCGGCGTCCCCATGGTCGTGCTGGCGCGAACCGTCGACGCCTTCACGGCCATGAAGTAATCGCCGACCGCCCGGCGCGAGGCGACTCTTCCCCTCGGAGCGACTCTAGCGGGCCGGAGGCGCCTCGAACCCGGGCTGCACGAGCGTGGGCTTGCCTTCCTTCTCCTTCGACTCGCGCACCATCCGGCGCACGTCGCCCAGCAGCTTCTTCGCGTCGTACACGATGCCGTCCTTGATCGTGTACTGGACGCCGCCGACCCGCACGGGCTCGTTCTTGTCGTTGACCTTGATGGCCCCCGTGCCGTAGAGCGAGGCCAGGTTGGCGAGCGGGTTCTCCTCGACCACCACGAGGTCGGCCAGCTTGCCGATCTCGACCGTGCCGATGTCCTTGCTCCGGCCCAGGGCCTCGGCGCCCTTCAGGGTCGCGGCGCGGATCACCTCGAGGGGATGGAAGCCCGCCTCGCGCAGAAGCTCGAGCTCGCGGATGTAGTCGAACCCGTAGAGCTTGTAGATGAAGCCCGAGTCGGAGCCGGTGGCCACGCGGCCGCCCCGGTTCTTGTACTCGTTCAGGAAGGTCATCCAGAGCCGGTAGTTGTCCTTCCAGGCGACCTCGTCCTCGGTCGTCCAGTAGAACCAGTACGAGCCGTGGGACTTGCGGTTCGGGGCGTAGAAGTCCCAGAGCGAGGGCAGGGTGTACTCGTCGTGCCACTCGGCGCGACGCGCGCGCATCAGGTCGCGGCTGGCCTCGTAGATGGTGAGGGTGGGGACGAGGGTGAAGTCGAGCTTGATGAGCTCGTCCATCACCGCGTTCCACTTGTCGCTGCCCGGCTTGGCCGCCTGCCTCCAGAGACGGCCGGCCTGGCCGAAGCGGTCCTGCTCGTTGTTGTAGTTGTAGTCCAGCGGATAGTCCTGCACCGTCTGGTCGTCGAAGAGCGCCTCGGGCAGGCCGTACCAGTGCTCCATCGAGGTGAGGCCGAGACGGGCCGACACGAGCACGTTGTTCCAGGCCACGTTGAGCTGGGCGTGGTGGCAGGCCGAGCGCAGGTCCGTGCTTCTTCGCCTCGTCGAGGGTGGCGGCCAGGATGTCGGGGCGAAGCCCACCGAGCTTCATGCCGTCGGCTCCGCCCTTGGCCTGATCGGCCACCCAGGCGCGCGCCTCCTCGGGCGTGGTGATGGGGATCTTGCTGCCCATCCCGAAGAAGATGTAGGCCTCGAGCCGCGGAGCCGTGATCTCGTTCCGCGCGCTCTTCTGCTTTTCCTCGACCGTCCAGGGCAGCCCGTTGCCCGAGCCGGGATCGCGCACGGTGGTGATCCCGTGGCCCATCCACAGCTTGAAGACGTACTCCGCGGGCGTGCCCTGCTCGAAGCCGCCGATGTGGCCGTGCATGTCGATGAAGCCCGGCAGCACGTAGTGGCCCGAGAGGTCGATCTCCTTGCCGTCCGCCTCGAGCTTCGGGCGCTTGGTGGGGTCGATGGGCACTCCGGGAAAGCCGACGTTGCGGATGTTCGTGATGCGGTTGCCCTCGATCACGATGTCCACCGGGCCGAAGGGCGGCGCCCCCGTGCCGTCGATGAGGGTGACCCCGCGCAGGATGAGCTTCTTCCACGGTCCCTCGCCCTCGGCGCGAGGCGGCGCCTTCAGGATGGGCTTGGGCTCGTCCTCCTGGGCGAGGGCGCGGCCTCCCGCTCCGAAGCCGAGAACCAGGGCAGACACCACGGCGACGGCGCGGACCGGGCGGAAGGAAAGCATGCACGCTCCTCTGGCTAGGGCGCCGCCGCGGTCGGGCGACGCGAAACGCGCACGAGACTAGGGTGCGGGACGTCGCCGGTCAAGTTGCGGCCGGGTGTACGGGGTGCCTAGAGGCGCTTCCCCTTGATGGCGCCCTGCCGTCCGTCCCCAGACCAGGTGCCCGCGAGCGCGTCGCCCTCGACGGTCACGGAAACGTCGTAGGTGCCACCCTGGTACGCAACCTTCATGGTCAAGGTCCGGTCCGCGACCTTCACGTCCTGGGCCGGGTTCGTGACCCCGCCCATCTCCATGTCGACCGTCACGGCGCCGGCCTTCTCGGTGATGGTCCACGTGGAGGGCAGATCGCCGTCCGGCGTCTGGGCGACACAAGCCCACTTGCCCACGAGCGCCTCGTTGCCCGCGTTCGCGGCGGGAACGGACCAGGCTCAGGGCCACGAACGCGACGGCGAGCGGCGATCTCAACAGTGACATCCATTCCTCCTCGAGAGGCGCCACTCTATCTCGACTGCGCAGCGCGAGCACCTTCCTCCGCAAAGGCTCGCTCGCGGGCAGAAGAGGGAGGCTCGTTGCCCGGTGTATCCTCCTCACTCCCGATGACCTCGATCTCGCGCCGGCGTGTCCTCGCCGGCTGCCGCCGCTCCGGCGCCAGCCTCCTCGGCGCGGGCTCGGCTGCTCGTTCCGTCGTCCCGCACCTCGAGCGATCCGGCCCAACTGAGCCTGCGCGACGCCGCCCGTCGCCATCCAGCGCGATCTCTCTCGCCCGTGGACCTGACCCGCGCGTGCCTCGAGCGCATCGCGCGTCTCGACGACGCGCGTCAACTCGTTCATCACCGTCGCCGCGGAAGCGGCCGAGCGATCGAGGCACGCCGGGCCGAAGGCGAGGTGGCGAGGGGACGATGGCGCGGTCCCCTGCACGGCATCCCCATCGCCTTGAAGGACAACGTGGACACCGCGGCGTCCTCACGACGGCCGCGAGCGCGGCGTTCGCCCGACCGCGTGCCCACGGAGGACGCGGAGGTGGTTCGGCAGCTGAAGGCCGCGGGCGCGATCCTGCTCGGCAAGCTCAACATGCACGAGCTCGCGCTGGGTACGACCTCGGCGATCAGCCATTTCGGCCCGGTGCGCAATCCGTGGGATCTCGCGCGGATCGCGGGTGGTTCGTCCGGGGGCTCCGGAGCCGCCGTCGCCGCCGGCTTCTGCCTGGGGGCGGTAGGGACGGACACCGGAGGCTCGATTCGAATTCCCGCGGCCTGCTGCGGCGTCGTCGGCTTGAAGCCGACCTACGGCGTCGTCAGCGCGCGGGGCACCGTTCCGGTCTCCGCGTCCTTCGATCACGTGGGGCCCCTGTGCCGCAATGTCGCGGACGCCGCCTTGATGTTTCGCGCGATGACGGATCACCGGGTGGCGCGGGCATTCGACCCGGAGGCTCCGCCCTCCGTATCCGGGCTTCGCGTGGGCGTGGTCCGCACCGACCCACCCCTGTGCGACGCGCCGGTCATCCCCGAGGTTCAGGCGGCGTTCGACGCTGCCGTCGTGGTGCTTCGTTCGCTCGTCGCCTCCATGCGGGACGTCGATCTGCCCATGCCCGACCTCGGAAACCTGATCGCGGCCGAGACGTACGCCTTTCACTCCGCCCGCCTGGCCAGGACGCCCGAGCTGTACGACCCGCGAACACGCAAGCGTCATCCTCGAGGGAGAGGCGATCTCCGCGGCCGAGTCACTGCGACTGCGCCAGGCTCTCGATCGGTACCGCGACGCGATCCCGGACGCGTTCGCGGCCGTCGACCTCGTGGTTCTCCCGACCCTTCCCGGGCTGCCCCTGCTCGTTCGAGAGGCGACCGAGCCGTTCGCGCTCGACACCTGCACGTTCACGTTCAGCCTGGGGGGCTGGCCCTCGCTCTCCCTGCCCTGCGGCTTCTCGCGATCGGGCCTCCCGATCGGCATCCTCATCGGCGGCCCCCCGCTCGCCGAGCCCCGCATCCTTGCGTTGGCCCAGGCGTACGAGGCCGCGACCGAGTGGCACTCGCGCCGCCCGCCCCTCTGATCGCATCCGGAAGCGCACGGTCCCCCTGGATCGCGACGACGAGTCGCGGGCATTTCGGCCCCGCCGCTTGGCCCAGATGGACGCGGCCAGGACGAGCTAGGGATCCACGACCTCCACCGTGACCTGCGCCGACACGTTGCTGCCTCGGATCTTCGCGCGGATGGTGGCCTGGCCTCGCTCGAGGGTGTTGCCCGGCGTGAACTCGGCGTTGATGACGCCGCTCGCATCGCTCGGGCTCACGGTGTTGAAGATGCCGAAGTCACGGCCGGTGCTGTCGTCGGTGGCGGTGAACGTGGCCTCCGCCCCCCGGGTCACCGTGCCCACGTCCCTGAAAGAGCTCCATCTGCAGCATCACCTTGGTGGTGAAGGCGGCGGCGATGCGAAAGCTGCCGGAAACGGACAAGGTCGCGGAATCGGGCATGGCCGCGGAGAACTCGACGCCCGCGCGCACGGAAACCCCGTTCAGGGTGGCGGTGACGATGGCTCGGCCCACCTCGCGAGGGCTGATGAGGCCGACGCTGGCCAGGTCGTCGGTGCTGGCGCGGACGTCCACCGAGCGCACGTTCGAGGCGCCCAAAGACCCGGCGGTGGTCGTGAAGGTCACCGTGCGTTCGGTGGGAACGACGTCGGACGCGATGCGCGCCACTATGTTGGTCACGGTCGCCCCGTCGGCGGGTGCTTCCAGAGAGCCGAGGTTGATGCTCAGCACGTTCGAGGCGGGCACCTGCTCGAAGGGAACGTCGATGCTTCTCGTCACTTTCACCGTGGTTCCGTCGCGAATCTCCGCGGTGACCACGGCCGTACCCGCCGTGGTAGAGCTTCTCAAGGTGGTGACGGCTCGCCCGCTGCTGTCGGCGGGCACCACCAGCGTCGTGTCGCGCGCCGAGGTGCCTCCCACGAAGCTGCCCAGGGTCGTCGAGAAGCTCACGTCGCGAAAACGCTCGGCGGTGCGCGGATCGAGTCGGCCACCACGGTGGCGGTGGTGAATCCGTCGGCGGGCAACGCCGCTGGGGTCAGGGTCAAGAGAAGAACGGTGTTGGGGTCCGCGGTGGCGTCGAGGTTGGACGACCCCGGGGAGCACCAGGACCAGGACAGCCGCGGCGGAAACCCCGACCAGGCGCATGACGGGTCTGCCTCATTGTCCCATCGACCGCAATGCGCGAACCACGTCCACATCGAACGACACGCCCGCGTAGAGCGTCGCCGCGAGCGACCGGTCCGTCACCAGCGGGTTGTGGTCGTTCTTCAGGAAGAGCAAGGCCCCCGCGCTCACCCTGAGCGAGCGCGAGACCCGCAGGCCAGCGCCCACCAGGAGATTGGAGCGATCGCCGAGGAGCGGCTCGAACCTCGGTCCCCCTCCTCGAGCTTCAGGTCGTTGAGGCTGATACCGAAGGTGAGGGAGACGCGGCGGCCAAGCCGCCATCACCGCCCAGGGGAGCGCGCTTGTTGATGGGACGAAAATAGAAGTTGGCCCCGATGTAGAGGGACGCCCGGTCCGAGCTCCGGCGGGTAGAGGACGCCCAGGTCGAGGCCGACGTAGATGCCGGACTCCGTCGAACCCGCCTCGGTGACGAGGGTCTGACGCAGCCGGATGGCCAGAGCGCGAGCCTCCAGGGCCGACGCCATCCGGACGACCGCTTGATCCCGGGCCCGAAGTGCACGCGCGACGTCTTGCGCGGATGCGGCCAGCGCTTCGGCCCATCGCTCGGCCCGGTGGATGGCGCCCAGGGGAGGACAAGGCGCGCAGGCTCTCGAGCGCGCCGTCGAGAAATCGCCGGACCTCACCAGATCGTCCGCGATCCGCTGGTTCTCGCCGGTCACGAGCACGAAGCCCTGGATCGATTCCCGCAGCTCCTGGAGCGCGGCCGCGGTCGAGCGGTACCGTTCGGCGACCGCATCGGCGTCTTCGGGCACGAGGGCCGTCTCGAGATCGATCGGGCGGGCTCGCTCGCCGGTCGTCCCGCGGCCACCGAGGCTCGGCCCCCGGCCTCCAGATCCAAGAGCCGCCGCGCGGCGCTCGAAAGAGCCACCCGGTTGCTTCCGTTGCGGGGGTCCGTCTCGGGCCGGAGCTGGAGCCCGCCAGTAACGATCGCCAGCTCCGACGAGGTGGCGACGGCCTGAAGCTGACCCTCCAGGCTCCGCGACACCTCTCGCCAACGGGAGATCGCGTCCCGGCGCGCGGCACCCGCCGCCAGCGCATCCCGGCCGAGGTCCTCGCCACCCGCTGCACGGCGTCCTCCGAGGCCGTCGCGTCCAGTAGCGCGTCCGTCCCCAGACGCGTGGTCTCGACGTGCCCAGACGAGGCGGCGCCAGCGTTCAAGGCCAGCTCGTAGCGCGCCAAAAGGGCCGAGCGGAGCGCTGTCGCCTGCCCGGCCGCAAGGTCCGAGCCGTCCAGGGAAAGGTCGCGCCGGAGCACTTCCTCGATGTCGGCGCGCAACTGACCGGCTGCCGTCAGGCGGCGCTCGAAGGTCACATGGAATTGGAGCTGCTGGTTGGGGGGCTGCGCGGCATCTGCACCCTGAAGCGGCCCTGCGCATCGACCCCGGAGACGAGGGGAGCGGCCGGTAGAAGCGGGCCGAAGTCGGAATCGGAGCCTCGCCGGCTCGCATATCTCACCTCTACGCTCACCGTGGCGGGCGGGGCCTGCCCTTCGACCACGAACGGAACGTCGAAGGGCAACCGTTGGGCGAAAACACCCGAAGCGGTATCCAGTTCGACACGCTCGACGGTGCCTCCGGCTGCGAGCCTGGCCAGGAGCAGCAGGGCAAAGGTCGCTTTGAGGCGAGGGACGAGGAGCTGGAGCTGACTCAGGATGTTGGGCCCGCCATGGACACCACGCACATCGTGAAGCTACCACGCGCACCGCCTCGGCGCAGCGGGGAGAGGGAAGTCTCCACCGCCGAACGATGTGTCAGCTCCGCGCGACCCGAAGGGAAGCGCTGATGTTGGCCAGTCCCTCCGCGAGCTCCGCGGGCGTGGGCCAGCCGAAGCCCAGGCGCATGAAGCGGGTCGTCCTGCTCGAACCAGTGACCCGGTCCGACGAAGGTCGCGAACGTACCGTTCAGGAGGTCTCGCTAGAACACCGGGGGACGTCGAACCCCGGCGTCGGCGCGAATGCGCGGAAACGCCACCACCCCACCGGCCGGCGGAACCCACTCCAGGGCTGGCTCGCGGCTCCATCCACGCAGTGAGCGTGGCCAGGCCCCGCCGCACCTCGTCCGCCCAGATGCGGGGGAAGCTCCTCGGTGCGCCGTGCGTAGAACCCGGTGCCGCGATCCTCCTCGTCGAAGCAACGGGGCCGCAGATCAGACATCTGCTCCTTGGCGGCGAGGAAGGTCTCGTCTTTCAGGGTCGCATCGCGGGAGTCATGCGACCCCACACGGAGCCCGGGCAGGCCGTAGGCCTTGGAAAGCGACGCCACGCTGATCACCCGATTGCTCAGGGTGGTTGCGAAGGGCCGGGGCGTGCTGACGGTGAGGTCGCGGTACGTCTCGTCCACAAGCAGGTAGGCCCCCCGCCCCGCCACGTCCTCCGCGATGCGCCGGAGCTCGGCGTCGCTCAGCACCGTGCCCGTGGGGTTGTGGGTGTGGTGAGGCTCACCAGGCGCGTCTTCGACGTCATCTGCGCGGCGATGTCGGCGGCGGTGTACTGGAAGCCCCGCTCGAAGGCGAGATCCACGAACGAGATGTCGCAACCGATGGCGCGCGGGGTCTCGATGTTCGTCGCGTAGTCTGGGCGCAGCACCACCAGGTGATCGCCGGGCGAGAGAAGGCTCGTGGAGACGATGAACAGGGCTCCCGCGGCGCCGGGCGTCAGCAGAACCTGGGAAGGATCACAGCCGCCCTCGGCCGCCAGCAACGCGCGCAGCGGCGGGTGCCCTCGATGGTCTCCGTACAGCAGGATCGTCTTCGCCAGGTCCACGTCCAGCCGCAGGTCACCGAGCACGCGGTCGCGCATCGAGTCTCTCGGTGAGGTTGCAGCGGATGGAGCCGTAGCCGACCTCTTCCGGCGATTCGACCTCGATCGGCATCCTGCGGTAGCGCATGGTCCGGGACTTAACGCTCCCGTTCGAACGAATGCGGAGGACGAGGCGAACCGGCTACTCGCAGCGCAATGCCACCATGAGGTCGCGGTTGCGAGCGTCGATGGCTATCGGAAACCAGGGCGCGGGTGTTCGCCGCCGCGAAGGGTGGTGCCATTTCGGGACGCGGCCCTTCGCCGCGGATGTCGAAGATCCTTACAGCCTGCTCCGAACGGTCGGCGGCGACGCTAACTGCTTGCAGAACAGCGCCTTGCAGGCATCGGCGGCCTGAACGAACGCCTTGGCCGTGTCGAAGTCCTTTACACCCCGAATCAGGTGCCGCCCCGCCACCGCCGCCAAGTTAGTGACGGCAATGAAATTGGGGGGTTGGCGCGCAGCTTGCTACACATTCTGTAACTTGCACACTACTTCCCCAAAACGACAGGAGGACGAGGTCATGCTGACAAGAACCTACAGGTGGCTGGCGGCCGGCACCATGGCCTTGGCCTGCTTGACCGGTTCGGCCCAGGCCGCGGTCATCGTCTTGGATTCGAGGGGATCAATGCTACCTATCCCTCGGGATTCGCGTTCATCGGGGGGTTCTACAACGGTGGCGTGAGCAGCGTCGGCACGTCCGGCCCCAACTTCGGCATCGATTTCACCGCTAACGCTCAGGCGATTTGCCTGAACAGCACCTCAGTCTTCTGCTCCAACACTTCGCGAGGCGGCCAGGGCGATCCCAACTCCGCCGAGGGTGCCCTGTTCTTCCTGTCGGGAGCGGAAACCTTCATGAACGTCGCGGCGGGCTTCGACACTGGTTTCTCGTTCTTCTACACCGCGATCAATGTGCCGGGTAGCGTCAGCGTCTACGACGGCCTCAATGGGACCGGGAATTTGCTCGCGCAGTGTTGCTCCTGCCGACAACGACCAGCGGTCCCTGTGTTGGTTACGGCGCCGGTTTCTGTCCGTTCGTCGCCACGGGGATTGCCTTCGCCGGCACTGCGATGTCCGTCTCTTTCGCGGGTAGTGCCGACCAGGTCGTGTTTGATGACGTTACCTTTGGCAGCGTCACACCCGGCCCGGTGGTGCCTGAGCCGGCGTCCTTGGCCCTCCTGGGCATCGGCCTCGCCGGACTGTCCTGGTGGCGCAAGCGCGCCTGACCTCTACGACGATCACGTTCGCAGCCGGTAGAGCTCGTCCTTCGGGACGGGCTCTACTCGTTTTCGGCGGCAGGGGGCCGAGCGCTCCCGCTCAGACGGTCTCCGCGATCTCGTAGCGGAACGCGCGGCCCCGAGACTCGGGAGCCCATCCAGCCTCCCGAGCCGCCCTTATGCCCGCCTCCAGCGCGCGAGCCACCCTGGCCTCGGACGGTAGATCGTCCTCGACGTTCACCCTCAGCGTGAAATCCAGGATCAGCTCTCGCGTGCGCTCGGGATGCAGCGAGACGGAGATCGAGAGGGCCTTGATGCCCTTGCCCCAGACGATCCAACCGTGGCGATAGGTCCACGCGTAGGTCGTCCCGTCCACGGAGACGGTGGTGGCCGAAGCACCGCTGCGTGCGGCCTTGCCCCGGAGCTTGCCGGAGATCAACCGGTCGTCCGTCCCTCGACGCGCCACGGTCAGAGTGTACCGTCGCCAGCGAGCGATCCCCTCCTTCCGGGGCGATAATCGCCGCCATGAGAGAGATCCGTATCGCGATGCTGGGCTCCGGCTTCGTGGCCGAATTCTACATGCAGGGCCTGGCCAACGTGAACGGCCACAAGGTGGTCGTCAACTACTCGCGCTCGAAGCGCGCGCGCGCGACTTCGCCCGGCGCTGGGCGATCCCGGAATCCACCACCGACCTCGACGCCGCTCATCGCGCGCGACGACATCGATCTGTTCATCATCGCGCTGCCGAACGAGATCGCACCTGCCCGTCGCCTCCAGCTCTCGCCGGCGAAGCGCAACCAGGTCTGCACCAAGCCGCTGGCCCGCAACGCGCGCGAAGCCAGGCAGATGTTCGACGCCGCCCGGAAGTCGGGCGCGATGCACGGCTACGCCGAGACCGAGGTCTTCGCGCCCTGCGTGGTCAAGGCCCGCGAGATGATCGAGGCGGGCGGCATCGGCCGCGTCCTGTGGGTGCGCTCGCGCGAATCGCACAGCGGCCCGCACAGCCCGCACTTCTGGGACGTCGAGAAGACCGGCGGCGGCGCGATGAACGACCTCGGCTGCCACTGCATCGAAGCCGCGCGCTACTTCTTCGGCAAAGAAGACAAGATCGTCGAAGTGATGGCCTGGGGCGCCACGCCTCGTCCACCGCAAGAAGACCAAGGGCGAGGACAACGCCCTGCTGGTGCTGAAATTCTCCAGCGGCGGCATCGGCCACTGCGAGCTGTCCTGGACCACCAAGGGCGGCCTCGACCTGCGCAACGAGGTCCACGGCTCGGAGGGCTCGATCTTCACCGACGTCACCCGCGGCACGCCCATCGCCGCGCTTCACCGACGAAGTCCGCGGGCTACGTCGTCGAGAAGGCCGACATCGATTTCGGCTGGACGCGCCCGTCTGCCCGAAGAGGCCTTCGCCTACGGCTATCAGGCCGAGATGCGGCACTTCGTCGAGTGCGTGCGCGACGGAGTACCGCCGCGCGAAACCTACGAAGACGGCTACATCGTCAACTCCATCCTCGACGCGGGCTATCAGTCGATGCGCACCAAGTGGGTGCGGGTGAAATACTGAGTCGGCCGCGCACGGGCGCCGAGCGCGCACGGGCGCGCCTCGTCCGCGCTACTTCCGCAGATGGAAGGGCACGTTGGTCACGACCGTGTTCGGCCGGAAGAGCAGCGTGCCCTTCAGGATCAGCGCCCGCTGGTTGTGGAGCAGGTGCTGCCACCAGCGCGCGGGCACGAATTCCGGGCAGGACAATCGTGACGTAGGCGTCAGGTTCCCGGGCTTCGAGGTCGTTGATGTAGCCGATGATCGGCTCGAGGACGGAGCGGTACGGTGAATCGAGGACGACCAGCGGCACGCCCTCGCCCCACGCGCTCCCAACTCCGTGCGCACCTGCTCCGTGGCGCGGGGGTCGGTGTCCACGAAGATGGCGCGGACGTCCGGGCTCAGGCTCCGCGCGTACTCCAGGGCCTCCACCACCGCCCGGTGGACGCCGCTGATGGGAACGATCACCCGGTTGCGGCGGGTGCCCGTGGGAAGCCAGCCCTTCAGGGAGAAGAACTGCTCGCCGCCACGCCCTTCGTAGTGGCGGTGCACCGCCTTGAAGTGCACGACGAGAATGGGAATGAGGGCGAGGATGATCCAGGCGCCTTCGCTGAACTTCGTCACGGCCCACACGATGAGCAGGAACCACGACAGGTCAGGGAGACCCCCACCGCGTTGACCGCCCGGCGTGGCGCCGCCAGCCGGGACACCGCCCTCGCGCCGCCAGCGCAACGACCATACCCGCCTGGGACAGGGTGAAGGACACGAAGACGCCGATCATGTAGAGGGGAATGAGGGCGTGGGTGTCGCCTCCGAAACGCGACCATGAGCACGCCCGCGAGCACGCTCAACACCACGATGCCGTTGGAGAAGGCCAGGCGGTCGCCCTGGTTCATGAACTGGCGGGGAAGGTACTTGTCGCGGGCCACGATGGACGCGAGGCGCGGAAAGTCCGAGTAGGCCGTGTTGGCGGCGAGCACCAGGATGAGCATGGTCGCCACCTGGACGAGGTAGTAGGGGACGCCGCGTCCGCCGAAGATGGAGCGCGCCAGCTGGGAGACCACGGTCTCCTCCTCGCGCGGCAGGACGTGATACGCCTGGGCCAGGAGGGTGATGCCCACGAAGAGAGTGACCGCGAGCCCCGCCATGGCCAGGAGCGTCGCGGCGGCGTTCTTGGCTTCGGGAGGACGAAGGCGGGCACGCCGTTCGACACGGCCTCCACGCCCGTCATGGCGGTGCAACCGTTCGCGAACGCGCGCAGGACGAGAAAGGCGGTGAGGGCGGTGGTGCCGGCGTGCATCGGGACGCCTTCCGCGGCGGCGATCACGATGTCTCCCGTGGCCCAGCGCCACATCCCCGCGGCAATGAGA